>NZ_VIVE01000005.1:0-263984 GCF_007828995.1 Arthrobacter sp. AG367 | reverse complement strand
CCAGCCGCCGCCGTCGGGGATGTTGCCGAGCTTCTTCACATCCACATGGATCATCGCTCCGGGAGTCACGTGCTCATAGCGGCGGATGACTTCTCTGGTGCGCTTGTCCACGTGATGCAGGCGGTTCAGCCGGCACCGGACCAGGACCGCGTGCACGGTCGAGGCCGGCATGGCCAGCTTCGCCCCGATCGCGACCGGTCCCAGCCGTTGCTTCCAGCGCAGGTGCACAACTTTGCGCACCAGCTGCTGCGGCGTCCGGTTGGCCACCCGGTACGGGCGGGAGGACCTATCAGCCATACCGGCCTCACCCATCGCGGCGTAACGGGCCGCCCACCGTTTCGCGGTCGGCCAGGAGCAGTTGAACTGCTCGGCAGCCCGGGATACCGGCCAGCCGTGGTCAACGACCAGACGCGCGACGCGTAAACGTTGGCGCGGAGTCAAAGCGGCATTAGCGTGGGACATGAGGACCTCCTGGTCGCTGCAGCGGTTGTCTAAGCAACTCCACTGTGCAACCGGAGGTCCTCACCGTTGGCTCAACGACTCCAGCGAGTCATCACATTCACCGAACCAACGTCCCTGGGCAGTACAGCTAGGCCAGCGCGTCGAGGGTGACCCCGGTGTGGTCCGCAAGGCGGGCCAGGAGGGCGTCCTGGAACCGGGGGTCGGTGGCCGCCGGATGCGGCGTTTGCCGGTGCTGGTGGTACCAGTAGCCCCCGCTGGCCAGGGCCCCGGGATCATCACTGGTGGCCAGCCACTCCTGGGTCCGGTGCCCCAGTTCCAGGTCATCCGGAGCTGACCGGCCGCCCATCCGCGTGGGCACCCAGCCGGGGTCGACGGCGTTGCTGGCGACATGCGGGACAAGGCGGGCCAGCGCTGCCGACAACGCAGTGACGTGCAGCTTCGTTGTGGAGTAGGAGGCCGTCGTCGTCCGTCCTGCCCAGTCCAGGCCGTCCAGGCCGGTGCTGCCGCCGCGGTGCATGCCGCTGCTGAGGTAGATGAGCCGGCGCGGGCCGGGAATGAGGGCGGTGAGCAGGTACGGGGCCACCACGTTCACCGGGAGCAGGGCCGCACCGTTGAGTACGCCCGCGTTGTGGATGACCGCGTCGATGCCGCCGATCGCGTTGGCCTGGTCCGCGATCTGCCGGACTTCCTGTGCAACCGCGAGGTCACCGGTGACGCAGTTCGCCCCGCGGTCCAGCAGGTGCTGCACCGCGGGGACGCGCCGGGAGGACCGCGCATGCACGATCACGTCGTGGCCGTCCTGCAGCAGCGTCTCCGCCGCGGCCAGGCCAAGCCCGTCGGTGGATCCGGTGATGAAAACGCGTGCCATGCGCGGCCCTCCCTTGTTCCTGGGTTTGTACCAGTATCCCGGCGTCAGACGGCGTCGGTGGGGGCGGCGCGGTGGTCAATCGCAGCTGTCAGTTCGTCGATGCGCTCCATGGCTCCGTTGAGTTTCTCGACGGCGGCCCACAGGTCCGGATGCTGTTCCCGGACCTGGTCCAGGGTTGCACCGGCGGACCGCAGTGACCCGAGGTCAAAGCTGACGTTGGTGCGTGCCCCGGCAACGGCAGCCCGAAGGGCGCCGAACGCGACGACGACATCGGCCACGAGCGACCGGTTGCCGTTTGTTGCCAGCCAGCCCAGGTCGTCGATGGCCCCGATGGCCCGTTCGCCCAGGAGGGCGGAGGACGCCGCGGCTTCCAGCGACGCGGAACGGATCGCCTCCTCCCGCTCCTGGCCCGGCTCCAGCCGGAAGGCGGCGCCGAACGCCTTGGAAGCGGACGCGTCGTCATCTGCCAGCCGCAGGGCTTCCTGGCGCAGTGCGTGCGCCCGGGCGCGTATCCGGGCCGGCTCCTCGCCGTCGTCCCCGCTGTAGCCGGCCACCATGGACGTCAGCGAGGCGGCGACGGCGAGCATCAGCCCTGTCCCCGCCCCTCCGCCGGGTGAGCCTGTGGATTCCGCCAGCGCGCGCGTCCACTCTTCCACCGTTGACCCTTGGGTGGTCACTACAGGTTCCTCCATGCCAGGGACCGTGCCCAGAAAAGTGAGGGGCTAAACGGCAGGGCACGGCGGCACCGCGCGCTTCTGGCCCAGTTTTGATGGGCCTGGCCGCGGAAACACGGGGCTCTTCCGGCGATCCGGGCCGCTAAAGTGGGCCAGTGTGACGCGACGCTACCGCCATGACTACGGCGACGACCCCAGCCAGTGGGGCGAACTCTTCCTTCCCGATCTTCCGGTTGGCGGGAGGCACCGGGGCGTGGTGGTGGTCATCCACGGCGGGTACTGGCGCTCCACTTACGGGGCCGAACTGGGGGAGCCGCTGGCCAAGGACCTGGCGGAACACGGCATGGCGGCCTGGAACCTCGAGTACCGGCGTGCCGGCAACGGCGGCGGCTGGCCGGGCACCTTCCAGGACATCCTGGCCGGCATCGACAAGCTGGCCGACCTGGCAGCACCGCACGCGCTGGACCTGGGCAGAGTAGTGGCGCTGGGCCATTCCGCCGGCGGGCACCTGGCGGTGTGGGCGGCAGGCAGGAACAGGCTGGACGGGCTCGGACCCGCAGAGGGCAGCCAGGTGGAAAACAGCACGGACGGCGTCCGCCTCACCGGGGTGGTGAGCCAGTCGGGGGTCCTCAACCTGGGCGGGGCCGAGCGGCTCAGCCTCAGCGATGGTGCGGTGGCAAACCTGCTGGCCGGGCCGTCGTCGGAATTTCCCGGACGCCACCGCATGGCCGACCCCCTGGCCGCGCTGCCGCTGGACGTTCCCGTCTATGCCGTCCACGCGCTGGGGGACGACGACGTCCCCCTCAGCATGTCCACCACCTATGTTGAGGCCAGCCAGGCCGGACCCGTGCCGGCACAGCTGGTCAGGGTGCCGGGCGACCACTTCGCCCTGATCGACGTCACGGCGGAGGCGTATCTCACGTGCCGGGAACTGGTGGGCCGGCTGCTCCGCTGACACGACCTGCTGACCGGTCCGCTTTCTGGCAGAGTATGACCATGCTCACAGTGATCGGCGAAGGCCTTGTTGACGTTGTCCAGCGCGCCTCCGGCATTGAGGCCCATGTGGGCGGCAGCCCGCTGAACGTTGCCGTGGGCCTGGCCCGGCTGGACCATCCGGTGCAGTTCATCGGCCGCTACGGCCGGGACGCGTACGGCGATTCGGTGGCTGCCCACCTGCGCGCCAGTTCCGTCATGCTGCCGGTACCGCCGGATGAGTTGCCCACCAGCGTGGCCACCGCGTTGATTGACGACGACGGCGCCGCCACCTACACGTTCGACCTCACCTGGGAGCTCCCGGGCCTCGCGGACCGGCTCGGCTTCATGCTGCAGGGCACCACGCTGCTGCACACGGGTTCGATAGCCACGATGCTGATGCCTGGTGCCACCGAAGTCCTGGCCGCCGTCGAGTACGCCCACCCCTCGGCCACCATCAGTTTCGATCCCAACTGCCGGCCCAGCATCATCACCGACGTGGACTTCGCGCGGCGGCAGGCGGAGAAGTTCGTCAGCCTGGCGGACGTGGTCAAGGCCTCGGACGAGGACCTGGAATGGCTTTATCCGGGGCAGGACGTCCTGGACTCGGCGCGGAAGTGGCTGGCCCTGGGAGGCTCGGAGGGGCCGGCGCTTGTGGTGGTGACCCGGGGCGCGGATGGGCCGTGGGGAGTGTGCCGCGCCGGCGAAGCGTCCGTTCCCGCACCGAAAGTTGACGTGGCGGACACCGTGGGGGCTGGGGATTCCTTCATGGCGGCGCTGCTGTCCGGCCTGGTGGACCGGGACCTGGACGGCGCGCAGAACCGCGGGGAGCTGCGCGACCTGCCCGCCGAAGGGCTGGCCGAACTCCTTGCGCATGCTGCCCGTGCAGCGGCTGTCACGGTGTCGCGGCCGGGCGCCAACCCGCCGACGCGGGCTGAGATGGACCGGCTGGGAACGGCCGAAGAGGGCTAAGAGTCGAATGGGCTGCTCCGCAGGTGCCGTTCTGAGGACTCAAAGGACACCTGCGGAGCAACCGATGGAGGGAGGGCCTACTCCTTGCCAAGCCCCGCTGCCGCGGTCTTCCCGTCCGAGACGCTGTTGAGGGCCCGCAGATCGAAGATGCCGTTGATGTCCGCCTGCTTGGTGGTGCCGGCAGTCACGCCGTCGGCCAGGAGCTTCTGGTAGGTTCCGGCGAGCGGGTCCACGGTGAAGACGATGTTCTTCAGTGAACGGTCGATGACGTCGGCCTTCAGTTCGGCCCCGGCGGCTTCCTTGAGCGCGGCGTTGATGGCAGTTGCCTTTTCGTTGGCCGGTGCCGCGTTCAGCCACTCGACCGACTTCACATGCCCCTTCAGGAGTGCCTTGACGGTGTCCGGATGGTCGGCGGCGAACTTCCGGTTCACGATCAGGATGGTGGTGGGGAACTCGCCCGGCTTGCCGGACAGTGTGCCATCCCACAGGTCCTTTTCATCGACCAGGACCTTCGCGCCGGCCGTCAGTACCAGGCGTGACGCCCACGGTTCAGGCAACCACGCGCCGTCGAGCTTGCCGTCCTGGAACAGCTTTAGGGTCTGGGCGTTCTCGGTGGGGTTGATGGCGACGTCCCCGCTGCCGTCCACGTTGGTCTTGTAGCCCTGGGTGGCAAGCCACGCCCGGAGGGCGACGTCCTGCGTGCCGCCGAGCTGCGGCGACGCGAGCGTCCTGCCCTTCAGGTCTGCAGCGGAGCCGATTTCCGGCTTGACCACCAGCTGTGCGCCGCCGGCCGCGGCACCGGCGATGATGTTGACGGATTCGCCCTGGCTCTTCACGAAGGAGTTGATGGCCGGGTTCGGGCCGATGTAGGTGGCGTCGATGGCGCCGGCGTTCAGCGCTTCGATGGCTGCGGGGCCGGCGTTGAACACCTGGGTGCTGAGCTTGGTGCTGCCCAGTTCATCGGCGATGAAGCCCTTGCTGACCCCTACCAGGGCGGGGGCGTGGGTGACGTTGCCGAAGTAGCCAAGCTTCAGCTCGGCCGCCGGGTTGCCGGCGGGCGCCACGTCGGCTGCCGGTGCAGCGGTGCCGTTGTTGACGGCGGAGGCGACGGCGGCACCCCCGCCGATCAGGGCCAGCGCGGCTGCCGCGATGCCGATTTTGAGGCCGAGCGGGCGCTGGGGCTTGGCTGACCCGCCGGCGACGATGCGGGTGGATGCTTGCTGGTTTTGCGGACTCTTGTCCTGCGGGTTTGCCATGGGGAAATCCTTTGCTGGGGCTGATGCTGAGACGAGATTACGGAGCGCCCGGCGGCCCCACAATCATTCGTGTCGCAGTGGTTCACGGGGAGACGCGAAGCCTCAATGCGGCGTAGCAGGGCGTTAAAAATCGTCGCGGAGCGTCTTGATTCGGCCCTCCTGGTGCCCCTACGCGGCCTTCACCAGGGGGAGCTCGTCCCAGTGCGTGGTGTAACGGGGCGAACGCATGTCCCGCTTCATGGTCCAGTCCAGGCCCGACTTGATGCCCGCATGCCCCAGCCCGATGGACCCCCGTCCAAACCGGCGGCTCACATCCTCAAGCAATGGCCCGATGCCGCGTTCCTCGTGCCGGTTCTCGAACAGTTCGAGCGGGGGCTGGTTTCCCGTGGGCCGCAGGTCGGTGAGCATCAGGCCCGCTTTGGCATATTTCAGTCCATCCCGGATATTGGGCAGCAGCGCGTGGGCGGCTTTGGTGAGCAGGAGTGGATCCGCGGTGGGCATGGGCAACGAGACGCAGACCGAAGGGTAGGCCTGTTCGTAATCCCTGAAGGGGGACGTGGCAGCGAAGGCCGTCAGCACTTTCGCCTGCAGTCCGTGCTTGGACAGCCTGGCGCTCGCCTGCTGCCCGTAGATGCTCAGAACCTCGCGCAGGCCGGCGGCGGTGGTCACGGGAGTGGCGAAGGAACGGGAAAATATCAGCTGGTCGCGGCCGACGCGCTCCTCCTCCATGGGAATGCACGGGGTGCCGCGCAGTTCCAGGACGGTGCGCATCAGCACCACCGAAAACTTGTCCCTGATCGCCACCGGATCCGCCCGGACCAGGTCCAGCACGGTGAAGATGCCCAACACGTTGAGCCGCTTCATCAGCCGCCCGGCAATGCCCCACACCTCGTCCACCGGCAACCGGCCCATGAGGGCCTCGCGAACGTCGGCCGGGACCGACTCCCAGAGGCAGACCCCGCCAAAAGCGGCGTTGTTCTTGGCCCACTTGTTGCAGAGCTTTGCCAGGGTCTTGGTGGGGGCGATGCCCACGCAGACCGGCACCCCCACGTGCCGCCGCACGGCCTCTTTCATCCTGCGGCCCAGGGCCAGCAGCTCGTCGGGTTTTCCCTTCACGCCCAGGAACGCTTCGTCGATGCTGTACACCTCCAGCCACGCCGAGTACCTGCCCAGCAGCTCCATCACCCGGGAGCTGATGTCCCCGTAGAGCTCATAGTTGCTGGACTTCGCCACCAGGCCCCACTCCTTGGCCCGCGGCGCGAGCTTGAACCAGGGCTCGCCGGTGGCGATGCCCAGGGCCTTCGCCTCGGGGGAGCGGGTCACCGCGCAGCCATCATTGTTGGACAGCACCACCAGCGGGCGACCCTCCAGGGAGGGGTCGAAGGCGCGCTCCGCGGAGGCGTAGAAGCAGTTGACATCCACGTGGGCGATCTGCGGCATCCGCCGCATGAGCACCGGCTTAGGCATGCTGCTCCTCAAACATGGAATACCTCAGACATGGTGCAGGCACCTGGTGGCGACACCCCAGATGGTCAGCTCGGACAGGGCGGGGACGTGGATATCCGGATATTTGGGGTTCTCCGCCTGCAGCACCACGCCGGTGCCGGTGATGCGGAGGCGCTTAACCGTCAGCTCCCCGTCCAGCACCGCAATCACCACGCACCCGTCCTTCGGCTCCAGTGCCCGGTTCACGATCAGTTCGTCACCGTCGCTGATGCCGGCGCCCTCCATGGAGTCCCCGGTGACCCGGACCACGAAGGTGCTGGTGATGTCCTTGATGAGGTGCGCGTTCAAGTCGATCCGCCCGTCAAAGTAGTCCTGCGCAGGAGACGGAAACCCTGCCGCCACCGCCACGGGGGAGATCAGCACCGAGAATAACGAGGCGCCCGCATCTATCACGCGGGGACCGATAATAACGCCCACAACACACCCTTATTCGAATATATGTTCGATAGTTTCAGTGTAGACCCGGAGGCTGACAACGGCACCACCCCGGCCGTCCCTGGACAGCCCGCGGACCCGAAGCGGCCGCCCTGGCGGCGACGGTGCGCAAACCCCCACGTAGACTGGCATCATGCGGCTGGTAGCAAGCGATATTGACGGAACGATCCTTGGGCACGACGGAAAAATCAGCCCCCGCACCATCCGCGCCTTCCACGCCTGCCGCGATGCCGGCGTCGAGCTCGTGTTTGTCACGGGCCGTCCGCCGCGCTGGCTGCACCCCCTCGAGGAGCAGCTGGGCCACACGGGACGGGTGATCTGCTCCAACGGTGCCGTGGTCTGGGACCTGGAGGCGGACCGCCTGGTCTCCGCCCGCACCCTGGCGATCCACACCGTCCTGGAGGTCCGCGGCATCATCAAGGCGCTCCGCCCCGCGGCCCTGTTCGCAGCGGAAACGCTCACCGGATTCCATCTGGAACCGGGCTTCATCGAAAATGAATCCAGCGAGCTGCTGGCCGAATTCACCCCGGCCCCGCTGAAGGACACGCTCACCAGTGACGATTCGGTGGTCAAATTCCTTGCCATCGTCCGCGACGGCACACCCGATGATTTCCTCGCCGAGGTGGCACCCGCCGTCGAGCACCTGGCCGCGACGACCCACTCCTCGCCCGGCGTTGCCATGCTGGAACTCTCCCTGCCGGGGGTCAACAAGGCCGTTACCCTGGCCGAGTACGCTTCGGGGCTGGGCATTGACGCCGCGGATGTGGTGGCCTTCGGCGACATGCCCAATGACATCGAGATGCTCCGGTGGGCGGGTCACGGCTATGCCATGGCCAGCGGCCATCCGGAGGCCATCCGCGCGGCGGGGCAGCAGGCACCGCATTTTGACGACGACGGCGTGGCCCAGGTTTTGGAGGCGCGGCTCGCCTCCCTGGGCGTCCAGTTTTCCTGACCGCAGCAGCCCCCCGTATTCACAGCTGCCGCTCACCTGGCGTTTACCTTCGCCCCCTAGCGTGAACCATGGAAAGCAGGCACCACTTACGCCGGCTCATAGGGGGCAACCATGGCAAGGAACGTCAAACAGCACATGGCCGATGGGCCGCACCGGCCAGCAACCCCGGCTCCGCACTGGAAGCAGCTGCACCAGGGCGACCGGGTCCGCGTCCTGCTGTCGCCCGGTTTTGAGGCAGGCGGCGTGGTGGACACCATCACCGCCGACCACACGGCAGTCTGGGTCCACCTGGACGGCGGCCGCGGCCGGACGCTCCTGCACTGCGGCGACGGGGTGGACATTGTGCCATGCAGGGAAACCGACTGCGCTGACTGACCCGCCGGCCCCAACCCCGCGCGGCTCGGGTACGCTCACATTGTGACCCTGCCCTTTTTCGAGCACAAGGACGACGCCGGGCGGCAGCTACCCATCGCCATGGCCCACCGCGGGTTCTCGGCTGAGGGGCTGGAAAACTCGATGGCCGCGTTCCGCTCCGGCGTCGAACTGGGCTTCCGGTACCTGGAAACGGACGTGCACACCACGGCCGACGGCGTGCTGCTGCTCTTCCACGATGAAGCCCTGGACCGCCTGACCGACGGCAGCGGCCGCGTGGCGGACCTGCCGGCCGCGGACGTCGCCAAGGCCAGGATCAACGGCCGCGAGCCCATCCCCACGTTCGATGAATTGGTGACCCAGCTGCCACACGCCCGGCTGAACCTGGACGTCAAGGACTGGGGCTCCGTCCACAGCACGGCCGCCGCCATCGAGCGGCACCAAGTGCACCAGCGCGTGCTGGTCACCAGTTTTTCGGACCGTCGACGGCGGGCGGTGCTGAAACTGCTCAGCCGGCCGGTTGCCTCCTCCGCCGGCGTGTCCTCCAATGCCCTATTCACCCTGCTGGGCCCCGTGCTTCCACGCCCGGTGTTCCACCGGCTCATGCGCCGGGTGCTCAGGGACGTCCATGCGCTGCAGGTCCCCGTCCGCTATGGACGGATCCCTGTGGTCACCGCCGGGTTCATCTGCCGCGCCCACGCCCTTGGCCTGGCGGTGCACGTCTGGACCATCAACGATGCCGCGGAAATGCACCGCCTCCTCGACCTTGGCGCGGACGGCATCGTCACGGACCGCGCGGACCTGCTTCGCGAAGTGCTCATGGAGCGCGGGGAGTGGCCGCAGGGCCACCCGCATGCGCCGGGTTCCTAGCCTCCGGACGGCGCGGTGGCGTCGCCGGTAAGGCCGTCGCGGTCCGCCTGGCCAGGGTCAGTTTCGTCGGTGTCACCGCCCAGGGGGCGGTTGGAGACCGGTGCCGGGGGAGCGCCTGTCTTGAGGCCGGGCGCCTTCTGCTTCTCCGCCTCCATGGCATTTGAACCTTCACTCAGGGACGAGTGGACTTCCACGCCGTCATTGGGGTTCGTGGGGTCGGGCACATCCATCTTCTCCGTCGGCTTGGATGTTCCGGCCAGGTCCTCCATGGCGTTTTCTGCTGCCTTGCCGATGCTGTCGCCGATTCCCATCTGACTGCTCCTTCCGACATTGCGTGCCGGCGCCCAGCGGCATACCGGCCCTACTCCTCCAGAATTATCAGCATGCTTACAATTAGTCCAGTGCTGGGGAATCGGACCGCAGCCGGAGAGGAAGGAAGACCAGCATGAGCACTTACCATCCGGAGAATGACCCCGCGAACCCCGACCGCCCGGGGAAGGAAGACGTTGGCGCCGCCCAGCCGCACCTGGCGGAGCAGCGCAGCAGGGAGGCGGCCGGTTCGCCAAACCCCGACCCGGCAGAGGGCAATGTCACCGGGCTGGAACCGGGCGGGGGAGTGCCCCCGGGAGAGACGCCGCCGGCAGAGGACCAGATGAGCCGGGACCAGGGCCACTCCGAATAGCGGTTAAATGGCAGGCGCGGCGCCTGGCGTCATGCCATGCGCCGCGCTGCTCGCCTTAGGTGTGAGCGTGGTGTGTGTCAGGAAGTCTCTTTGCCATGGCGGCCCCGCGACTCCCCTGGTCCCGCCAAATGGCGCTCCAGGCCGTCCACGTCCAGCCGCGTGTTCCAGTTGGCCCAGTCCTGGGGCCGCACTGACGGCCGCCCCAGCAGGTAACCCTGGCCGGCGCTGATGCCAAGTTCGGTGAGGACCTTGAGTTCGCCCACCGTTTCGATCCCCTCAGCCACCAGGATGGTGCCGATCTGGTCGGTGAAGTCCACCAGGCAGGCCGACAGTGCCCGCTGGAGGCCGTCCTTGTCGACGTCGCCAATCACGTTGCGTCCCACCTTGAGGAAGTCTGGACGCAGGTGGATCATGCGGCTGAGGGCGCCGGCCCCGGTGTGGGTGTCATCGACGGCAATCCGCAGGCCCTTTTCCCGCAGTGGATTGATCGCGGAAATGAACTGCAGATATTCCTCTTCCGGAATGTCCTCGGTCAATTCGAGCACTATGCGGTCGATGGGGAGTTCAATATGGTCGAACAGTTCCGGCAGCCGCGGGTCCATGCAGGAGGTGGGCGAAATATTGAGGGACACATAAAGGTTGTCCGGCAGGTCGCGGGCTGCCGCCGCGGCGGATCCCAAAGCCGAGAACTCCAGGTTTGCGCCCAGGCCCACGGCCGCGGCCTCGGCGAACCACAGTTCTGCAGCGGCACCGTCATCGCTGACGAAGCGCGAGAGGGCTTCCGCGCCGACCACGGTTTTTCCTTCCAGGCCGTAAATGGGCTGGAATGCGGTCATCAGCATTTGGTTCTCGAGCAGGGCGCTGATCCGTGAGATGCTGCGGATGGCGTCCAGCTGCTCAGCGAACTGCGGCGGCAGGGTGGGCGCTGTGAGGCGCATGTCCCTGGCCGCTTCCAGTGTTTCCACGGTGTTGGCATCGCTGCGCCGGGTCTCCAGGAGATACTCCAGCAAAGCGCGTTCCGGCACGCCTGGATTCTCGTCGAGGCTCTTGCTCAGCCGTTGCCGGACAGCGGCTCCCGCAGGATCCGTATCCGCCAGCACGGCAGCGATAATTCCCCATGCCTGTACCCGAACCGACATTAGCAACGCCCCCAGTTGACGAAGTAATGACCCGATGGCCCAATAATGTTCAAATTTCCAAACGCCTTATAAAAGTACGGTGTTGCCAGACCTGAATTTCGCGGCGGCGAAAAACCAGACACCGCACGCTGATCGTATAACGGCGGCCACAAAAGCGCAGTAGTTTTGCGTTACTGGTTAGCGCTTTCCTGCTGGTCAGCCAGCAGTTGGGGTATCTGGTCCGGCGGAACCGGACGGCTGAAGTAGTAGCCCTGCGCGCTGCGGCAGCCAAGCCCGCGCAGGATTTCCGCCTGCTCAGCGGTTTCCACGCCTTCCCATACGGCTTCCAGCCCGCACGCCCGTACCAGCTGCAGCACGGCGGCCACCAGGGCGGGCTGGCTGGGATCGGTCTCCAGCCCGGTAATCAGCGTTCTGTCCACTTTGACCCGGTCCACGGGCAGCCGGCGGAGGTAGCTGATGGAGGAGTAGCCGGTGCCAAAATCGTCAATTTCGATGCCCACGCCCAGGCCGCGCAGCCCGCCCAGCGAGTACCGGTCCAGTTCATTGCCCTTGACGATGGCCACTTCGGTCAATTCGAGGACCACCTGGTCGGGCCTGACCCCGGTCTCCTGGAGCACGTTCCGCACGTCCTCGATGAACTGCAGGCTCTGCAGGTCCGTGGCGGAGATATTGACGCGCACGGAAAACGTACTGTCCAGCAGGCATGCGTCGATCCAGGCCCGGAGCTGCCTCACAGCCGTCCTGAGCACCCACAGGCCCAGTTCCGAGATCAGTCCCGCCTCCTCGGCAAGGGGAATGAACTCGTCCGGCATGATGAAGCCGCGGGTGGGGTGGTTCCAGCGGACCAGTGCCTCCACGCCCTCGATCCGTCCCGTGGCGAGCTCCACCACGGGCTGGTAGTAAAGCGTCAGCGCGTCATCCTTGATGGCGGCCCGCAGGTCGTCCACCAGCTGGCTGCGGAGCCGCCGCATCAGCAGCAGGGCCGGCTCGAACCGGTGCAGCCTGTTCTGCCCTTCGGCCTTGGAGGCATACATGGCGACGTCGGCCTCCATCAGCATGTCCTCCGGGCTGTGGCCTTCACTGCCCACGCTGAGCCCGATGCTGGCACCGCAACGCACGCTGCGGCCGGGCAGTTCGATGGGTTCGGTGAGCGCGGCCAGGATGCGGTGCGCCACGATGGCGGCCTGGTCTGCCGACGCCGACGGCATGACGATCGCGAACTCGTCACCACCCAGCCTGGCGACGACGTCCGCCGCGCGGACCGCGGTCCGGAGCCTTTCGCCCACAGTCACCAGGACCTGGTCGCCGGCCGTGTGTCCCAGGCTGTCATTGATGGATTTGAACGCGTCCAGGTCCATCAGCAAGATGGCGGGGCCTTCATCCGCCGGCTCGCCGCCGGCCGCGGTGCGGGCTTCCAGGGCGGTGCGCAGCGCTTCGATCAGTGCGGACCGGTTGGCCAGGCCGGTCAGCGGGTCCTGCATCGCCATCTTCTGCATCTCAAGGTGCGCCTCGTGCAGCAGCTGGGTCCGGACCTGCACCCGCTGCTCAAGCTCCTCGTAGATGATCTGCAGGTCCTCGGCCAGGAGATTGGTGCCCATGATGATCGCGTCCAGTTCATCCCGGGCGGGTGAGACCTCGATCCGGGAGCTGAGG
This sequence comes from Arthrobacter sp. AG367, assembly GCF_007828995.1. Taxonomy (NCBI): domain Bacteria; kingdom Bacillati; phylum Actinomycetota; class Actinomycetes; order Micrococcales; family Micrococcaceae; genus Arthrobacter; species Arthrobacter sp. AG367. Next base: position 251,171 of record NZ_VIVE01000005.1, on the reverse strand, counting down.
TCGCCGGAAGCCAGCCGGACAATACCTTCCAGCAGCTGCGAAAGCCGGGGATCGTCGTCGGCAAACATGGCAGGTCCTCCTTCGGCGCCTAGTTGGCCTGGACGTGGTCGGTGCCGAGGGGAAGGCTGACGGTGACAGTGGTCCCGGAGCCCAGGGTGGAGGCGACGTCGATCCGGCCGCCGTGGCGGTCCACGATGTCCTTGGAGATGGCAAGGCCCAGGCCTGTTCCCGGGATGGCGCCGTTCATCGCGTTGGAGGCGCGGTAGAACCTGGTGAATACGTGGTTGATTTCATCGCTCGAGATGCCGATGCCGGTGTCGGCGATGCGCACGGTGGCCCATTTGGAGCCGTCCGCGGCGGCATGGGATTCGCTGCCCACCTCGATCCGTCCACCACTGGGCGTGAACTTGATGGCATTGGACACCAGGTTGGTGAAGACCTGTTGCAGCTGCACCTCGTCCGCGAGTATCTCCGGATCCTCCGGAACAGGGTCCACGTCGATGGTGACGTTCTGCAGCGTGGCCAGCGGGCGGAGCGCCGCGGCCACCAGATCCAGGGTCTGACCCAGCCGCACGGGTCCCAGCTGCATCGCGGCGTTGTCCAGCCCGCCGCGGGAGACGCTGAGCATGTCCTCGATGAGCGTGCGGAGGCGTTCGGTATTGCGGACCACGATGTCCAGCATCTGGTGGACCTCCCGGGACACCGGATGCTCGGTGCTTTCCTGGATCATGTCCAGGTACGCCATGATCGAGGTCAGCGGCGTCCGCAGCTCGTGGTTCACCGTTGCCAGGAAGTCAGTCTTGGCCTTGTCGAGTTCCCTCAGCTGCTTGACCACCTGCTGCTGGCTGCTGATCAGGTGGCTTTGGATGAGGCCGTAGGCGGCGTTGCCGGCCACGTGCTGGATCAGCCCCAGTTCAGCGCTGGACCAGGTCCGGGGCCGGTCCATCATGGCGATCCAGATGATGCCCAGGGAGGAATTTCCTTCGCCGATGGGCACCGCCAGGGTTGAGGCGGCTCCAGCGATGGCGGGACCGGGGCCGGGCCTCGCCTCGCTGCGGGCGGCCGGTTCGTTTCCGTCGGCGGAGAGCGTCTCGGTCCCGGCCCAGAGCATGTCCGCCGTGGCACGGGCGTCTTCCTCGCGTGGAAGGGCGTCAGCGGGCAGCTCCGCGAGGCCCCGCCTGTGCCACCCGGCCGTGATGACGGGGACGCGGTGATCCTCGAAGGTTGCCAGGACAACGTGGTCGGCCTTGAAGGTGCGGCCGAATCCCGCGACGACGTGGTTGGCGATTTCCTGGGGGTCGTTGGTGGCGCGCACCGCGGCAGAGACTTCACGCAACTGCTCCCGGAGCGCTTCGGCTTCCTGCCTGGAGGCGCGGCGGCGGGATACCTGGTCGATGAGGACGGACGCGCGGTGCACCAGCTCCTGGGGTGCAGGCGGCTTGGTGATGCAGTCGTGGACACCTGGCGGGTTGGCAGCTGCGATCTCCGCGGGGCTGTCCAGGTCCACCATCACCAGGACCGGGGCGGCGGACGTGGTGGTTGACAGGACGCCGGACAGGAAGGCATCGGCGACGACGACTGACGGTTCACCGCCGTCCAGCACCGCGGCGAGGCTGCCGGCGTCGGTGGCTTCGAGGACGGTGTATCCGGCGTCGCGCAGCGCCTGGGCGTTACGGGCCCTCCGGCCTGCGTCGGGATCGGCCACGACGGCCGTGCGGGGCAGGCGCGCGTCACTCGGGACAGCCGTCACAGTGCTCCCTTCCCTCCCAGTTGACTACATTCTAGGGGGATGCGGGCAAAGCGGGTCCACGGCGTGCGCACCCTTACCCCCGCTTTCCGCGCTGCCAGGGAGTTGTGGCACGCCGTAATGTTGCCGAAGGTCCGCCACCGGGACGGGCAGGACCATATATTTGAGCCGTGTCCCCAACAAAGTCGCCACGGTCCACCTGGCAGAAGTACCTGATGATCCCCAAGCTCATCAGGCTCTCACGCAGCGCCCCCAAGGACCGGCATAAGGCGTGGGACCGGTACTGGGCCGGCATTACTTCCACCGGTCCGGGCGGCGAGGTCCTCTGGGACTCGGGGAGCAACCATGAGTTCCAGGGCTACCAGGACAGCCTCCTTCGTAACCTGGACCCTGCGCTTCCCGTTGTGGACACCGGCTGTGGGCACGGCAGCTTCACCCGCGCGCTCGCCGGGATCTTTCCACGGGTCATCGGCGTGGACGTCTCACCCCATGCTGTTGCCCGGGCGCGGGCGGAGTCCGCAGGAATCGGAAACGCCGCCTTTGAAGCCAGGGACATGACGGCGGAGGGTGCTGCCGGGCAACTGGCGGAGTCCTTCCAGTTGGGCCCTGACGGCGCCAACGTCTTTATCCGCGGCGTGCTGCATGTCCTCGATCCGGCCCACCAAACGGCGATGGTCGACAACCTGCGGATCCTGGTGGGCGGCCGCGGGACGGTCTTCATGGCGGAAACCAACTTCCAGGGAAACCCGCTGGAGTACGTCACCCATCTTGGGGCAAGCACGCATGGCATTCCGGCGCCGTTGGAGCTGGCCATCCGCGGGCTTCCCATGCCGGGGCACTTCGGGCCGGAAGAGCGCGAACGTGCGTTCCCGGCGTCGGACTGGGAACTCCTTGAGGATGGCCATGTGGCCATCGAAACCAACCCGGTGACCGGCGTGCCGGGCCAGGACAGGGTGCCCGGGTATTACGCGGTGGTCCGCCCCCGCCGGTAGCCCTGGCAACGGGGTGTTCGAACTGTTCCGCAGACTTCACGCATATCCCCGCAGTCCGGCCGCAGGCTGCCTTCCATCCCCTTGACAGGGGCCGGATCCGGAGGCTCCATGGTAAGTAGACTTACTAGTTAGCTGGGGATGGAGGGAAGACTGCCATGGCAGGAGATAAAGGCAACCGGATCCGCGATGCGGATGCTGCGGATCGCGAAGACGCCTAAGCCGCACCCGCGCCACCCCGTTCGGCCGCCACCGCATCACCCTCCGGCGCCGCCACCCCGACCGCCGGCGCAAGACCTACAGGAACCATCATGAGCAACTTCATTCCATCCGGCGCCCTGCGCCGGATGCTCCTTCCGCCCACCTATGGGCGGCACGTCACCTCCGCCACGGAGTTCACCATCCTGTCAGTGGAGGTTTGGGCATCCGGCCTGGTGGTCAACATCCACCTTCCCTCGGATGACGCGGCTGAGCCGCACCTCATCGTGGAGGACCACTTCGGCACGGAATACACCCTGCAGGAATCGGCCACAGTCGGTTCCCGCAACCTGCAGGTGTTTACCCCGTCGGTGCCGCCCGGCACCAGGAGCCTGACCATCAGGTCGGCGGATGACGGCGGTGCCCGGCCGGTGGTGACCTTCGCGGTTCCGTTGATGGCCGTGCCCGAACCGCAGCCGGAGCCCCGGAAAGCTGGCGGCAGCCCGGCCACCGCCGCCGACGAGTCCTACCAGCCCGATCTCCGCCGCCCGGCCTGAACAGAGCCGGCCTGCCCGAACCAGAGCCGCCCCGCCTGAACAGAGCCGGCCTGCCCGAACCAGAGCCGCCCTAACAAGACCCGCCCTGACAAGACCCGCCCTGACAAGACCCGCCAGACCTGACGAAAGGCCCCGCCATGCCGGATACCAGCAACTTCACGCCCACCACCGCCATCGTCACCGCTTCAGACTCAGGAATCGGCAAGGCCACCGCCGTGGCGCTCGCCCGCGCCGGCATGGACGTGGGTGTCACCTGGCATTCGGATAAGGCAGGCGCCGAGGGCACCGCCGAAGAAATCCGCGGCCTGGGGCGCAAGGCCGTGGTCCGGCAGCTGGACACCACCGAGCTCCACGCCGCTGCCGGCGTGATCGATGAACTCGCCGGGGAGCTGGGCGGCCTGGATGTCTTCGTGAACAATGCCGGGACGGGTGCGAGCACAAAGTTCCTGGACATGGGGATCGATGACTGGATGAGGATCCTGGACACGAACCTCAACGGCGCGTTCGTCTGCCTGCAGGCGGCAGCAAGGCGCATGGTCAAGGCCGGGAAGGGCGGCCGGCTGGTGGCGGTGTCCAGCGTGCACGAGTTCCAGCCGCGCGTCGGATCGTCCGCCTATGATGCGTCCAAGCACGGCCTGGGCGGCCTGATGAAGACGCTCGCCCTGGAGCTGGGCCAGTACGGCATCACGGCCAACACGGTGGCGCCGGGGGAGATTGCCACGCCAATGACGGGGCAGGAGGACCAGGATCCGACGACGACGAAGCGCCCCGGGGTGCCGCTGGGCCGGCCCGGGCATGCCCGGGAGATCGCCGACGTCATCGCCTTCCTCGCCTCGCCTGCCTCCAGCTACGTGACCGGTGCGGCGTGGGTGGTCGACGGCGGGATGCTCCAGATGGGTCCGCAGGCGGGATCGCACATCACCAGCAACGACTGGCGCGAAGCGTAGGCCCCTTGTGCCTGTCGCTGGCTGTCGCTGGCTGTTCTCCTGAGCGTGGGGCAGTCACAGAGTCCATATCGCGGATCTGGCAAGCGCTTTCCGGCGGCTTGCTGGCATGATGGAGCGCATGCGCATTCTTATCGCTCCGGACAAGTTCAAGGGGTCCCTGACGGCGGCCGAGGCTGCCGCTGCCATCGCGGAAGGCGCCTTGCGGGTGTACCCGGACGCCGTCGTCACGCAGTTCCCCATTGCCGACGGTGGCGAGGGCACCCTTGAGGCGGCCGTGGCCGCAGGCTACGAAGAGCGGCTGAACGCCGTGGTGGGGCCCATCCTTGCCCCGCTGGGCGCTGCCTGGGCCATCCACAAGGCCGGGGACGGCAAGGTTACGGCAGTGATCGAAACGGCCCAGGCCTCCGGTTTGGCGGACATGGAACCAACGCCCGCCAACGCCCTGCGTGCCCACAGCTATGGCTGCGGCCAGCTCATTGCTGCCGCACTGGATGCGGGCGCCACCGAGATCGTCCTGGGCCTGGGCGGCTCGGCCATGACCGACGGCGGCAGCGGCGCCCTGCGCGCCCTCGGCCTGAAGCCCCTGGACGGCGCGGGGAACGTGGTGCCCCTGGGCGGCGGTTCCCTGGCGGACATCGTCGCCCTGGACACCACCGGGCTGGACCCGCGGCTGTCTGCCGCCACGTTCCGCATCGCCGTCGACGTCCGCAACCCGCTGTACGGGCCGTCCGGCGCCGCGCACGTTTTCGGCCCCCAAAAAGGCGGGGACCAGGACAGCGTGGAAATGCTCGACGCCGGGCTGCGCAACTGGGCGTCAGTGCTGCGGGAAGCAACGGGCCGGGACGTGAACGTCCCAGGCGCCGGCGCCGCCGGCGGCTTCCCGGCGTCGTTCCTTGCCTTCACCGACGCCACGCTGGAAGGCGGCTTCGCACTGGTGGCCGGACTGACCGGCCTGGCCGCGCAGCTGGACCAGGCAGACCTGGTGATCACCGGTGAGGGATCCATGGATTCCCAGTCACTCACCGGCAAGGCGCCGATCGCGCTCGCGGACGCAGCCCGGGAACGCGGAATTCCCGTCATCGTGGTGGCCGGCAGGATCCTGGTGACCCTTGAGGACCTTGCCGGGCACGGCGTGGTTTCCGCGGCGCAGCTGCTGGACGTCGCATCCAGCCCACAGGACGCTGTGGCGAACGCCGGCAAGTACCTGGCCTGGGCAACAAGCCAGGTACTCGAAGGGGCCTAGCCCACGGCCACTTGGGTGGGGCTGGTTGGATTGCCGGCTGGATTGGGCCGGGTGTTGGATCGGCCAGGTGGGCCGGGCCTTCAGGTCCCGGTCTCGTAGTGGGGTTCGGCAACGGGCTTCGATTCCGGGGACCCCTTCTCCCGGAGGTAGACCGACGCGCCCACCAGGACCGCGACGGCCAGGAACTCGCTTTGCCAGTTTTGGAAGGACTCAAACCAGAAGCGGCTGGTGCCCAGGTACTGCAGGTACGTGATGGCGGGCTGGCCATGGCTTTGCTGGTCCTGGTTGTACTCGTCCACACCGCCGGCGGCGTGCAGGAAGAACGAGCCAAGGAACAGGGAGAACAGCAGGATCGACAGTGAATGCTCGTACACCTTGAGTACCACTCCGCCCCGCCGCACCGGCCAGGGCGTGGCCTTCCGCAGGGCCGCCTGGCGGGGATCTTCATCCTGCGGCGCCTCCTTGCCCATTGGCTTGGATTCGGATGAGCCTTTCTGGAACAGGAACACGGTGAGGACCACGTACATGGCCATCTGCAGGAACTCCGATTCCCAGTTCTCGAAGGTGGCCTCGACGAAGGCGCCCGTGCCCAGGAACTCCAGGACCGAGACGGCGGGCTCCCCGTGGGCCTGCTGGTCTTCACTGTAGGAAGCGGCTCCGGAGAGGATCATGCCCACGAAGAACGCCAGGAAGCAGCCCAGGTTGGCCAGCAGCAGGCCATGTTCCCTTGCCCATTTGCGCATGTCTTACTCCTTGTCCGATGGTGGCGGGAGGATCCTGCCTGTAGCCCGCTTGTTCAGGCGGAGCGGAACGAAAACCAGCATGACCACCATGACGCCCAGGAGTGCACCCCCGGCCGTGACGCCGGCAGACCGCCCGGCGGCAACATCGAACACCAGGGCGGCTGTTCCGGCGCTCAGCAGGGCGATGCCGCCCAGTGCGATCTTGGTGATGCTGTCGGCGCTGGAGACCAGTGTTTCCTTGAGCCGCTTGCGGAAAAGCCGGCGGTGCACACTGACCGGGAGGAGGATGAAGGCCGTGGTGAGCGCGGCGATGACGACGTTGACGAGATACAGGCCAACCTCCCAGCCGTCCAGCTTTTCGAACCGCTGCTGGAACGGCAGCGTCAGCAGGAAGCCGGCCAGGATCTGCACCCCGGTCTGAAGTACGCGGAGCTCCTGCAGGAGTTCCGCCCAGTTGCGGTCAAGCTGCTCCTCGCGGGTTTCATTGCGTCCCGTCCGGCCCGTGTAGTCCTCAACCTCAGACATCGGCCCTCCTTCCTCTCCGGCCGCGGCCCAGGCTTTCTTTCTACTCCTCCCGTACCCAGAAACAAGGCAGGCCGTTGCGCGTGCTCCTACATTTGATAAGTTTACTGATTATTAGTCTTGGGCGGTGGACTTGGTCCTCCGCCCGGGATAGCTTCGAAGGGCCGGAGCACGGCGGGCCCTTCGCACCGACACAGGTCAACCGACACAGGCAGGCGGACTATGAGCGAGACCGACAAGCAGACAGACCAGCCGAAGGATCCGCGCGGCGGCTACCACTCGGGCCCGTTTCCCGAGCAGGAACAGAAGCAGCCCGGGCTGACCGGCCCCATGGACCCCAAACCAGACCACGGGGAGCGCAGCTACGAGGGGCACGGCAAGCTCGACGGCAAGGCAGCCCTCATCACGGGCGGGGACTCAGGCATCGGCAAGGCTGCCGCCATCGCCTTCGCCCGGGAAGGGGCCGACGTCGCGATCTCGTACCTGCCTGAGGAGGAAGACGACGCGCAGGACACGGCGGAATGGATCCGGAAAACCGGCCGCCGCGCGCTCCTGCTTCCCGGTGACGGACGTGAGGAGGAGTTCAGCACCCGCATCGTGGAGGAGACGGTCTCCGGATTCGGCCGCCTCGACATCCTGGTCCTGAACGCCGCGTACCAGAAGAACCGCGAGAGCCTCGAGACGCTCCCCACCGAGGAGTTCGACAGGGTCTTCCGCACCAACCTCTACTCGCTGCTGTGGTCCGCGCGGGCGGCCGTGCCGCACCTGAAGGCGGGTGCCTCGATCATCACCACGGCCTCCATCCAGGCCTTCAACCCGTCACCCGGGCTCATCGACTACGCCATGACCAAAGCGGCGCAGGTGGCGTTCACCAAGGCCCTGGCCCAGGAATTGGGTCCCAAGGGGATCCGCGTCAATGCCGTAGCTCCGGGCCCCATCTGGACACCGCTGATCCCGGCCACCGAATGGCCGGACAAGCTCCCCTCCTTCGGGCAGGACACGCCGCTGGGGCGCGCGGGGCAGCCGGCCGAGCTTGCCGCGGCGTACGTGCTGCTCGCATCCGAGGACGGGTCCTACATTTCCGGTGCAGTCCTCCCGGTCACGGGCGGCAAGGGGCTTTAATGGGGGTCCCACCCGCTGGGGCATCCGGGCCGGCATCACCAGACCAGCAATATCGGCAACGAACAACAGGAGGAAGCATGACGCAGGAAAACCAGCAGGCTGAACCCGAGACGGCTCCGGGCGGCTACGGCACCCCCACGGCCGAGCAGGAGGCGGCAGGCACGCAGGGTGGCCAGCAGTCCGGCGGCGGCGCGTCCACGGCCGGCGCGGACACGAACGAACCGCAGTCGGGCGCGGGCCAGGCTCCCGTCCCGCACGACATGGATCTTCCGTCCAGCGCGGCCGAGATCGACGAGTCCAATGACGATTCCCAGGGGTCGGCGCCGGTGTCCTCGGAGTCGGGCCAGGAAGCGACGGGCCTTCCGGACGGCAGCGGAAACGACCTTCCGAAGGAAGAGTCGCCCAATGACGACGACGAGAGCTTCGACGCCGGATAAAGCCTCCTGACCAAAGGCCCCCGTTTCCGCTGCCCCCGGGCAGTGGAAGCGGGGGCCTTTGCGGTTCCGCCAAGGCGAATACATCCCGTCCCTCGGGGTACGGAACACGCGGAACCCCATCCCGTCGGCAGGCAGCAGCAAGCAGCCTGCGCTGCCGCCGGCACCAACGTCAACGCCAGGAAGGTGGAGTGTGGGCAGGAGATCTTCCGAACAGTGGGCGCGGCCGCAGGACCGGCCGGACAAGGTGGCGGTGGACGTCCTGGTGCCCACCTGCAACCGGCCTGCCGAACTCGCCGTCACCCTCGCGGGACTGGCCGCACAGTCCGAGCCCGCGTTCGCCGTCGTCATCAGCGACCAGTCAGCCGGACAGCCGGCCTGGGACCATCCCGCTGCCGCCGCCATGGTGCGGGTGCTGCAGGCGCAGGGCCGGCCCGTCACGCTGCTGCGGCACCTTCCGCGGCGCGGACTGGCCGAACACCGCCAGTTCCTGCTGGACCAGTCCACCGCGGATCAGTGCCTCTTCCTGGACGACGACGTCTGGCTGGAGCCCGGTGCCGTGGAACGGCTGAGCAGGGCACTGGACCAGCTCCAGTGCGGTTTCGTGGGGATGGCACCGCAGGGCCTGTCCTTCCTGGACGACCGCAGGCCGGAACAGACGGCCTCCTTCCAGGCCTGGGACGGACCGGTGGCTCCGGAGCGCATCCGTCCGGGTGCCCCGGGTTTTGAACGCTGGCCGCTGCACAGCGCCGCCAACCTCAGCCACGTCTGCGCGGAACTGTCGCTGCAGCCCGGCGAGTGGGTGCCCTACCACGTGGCCTGGCTGGGCGGCTGTGTGCTCTACCGCAGGGAGGCGCTGGACGACGCCGGCGGGTTCCGTTTCTGGAGCACGCTCCCTGCAGACCACGCCGGGGAGGACGTGGTGGCGCAGTGGCAGGTGATGGAACGGTACGGCGGGGCCGGGATCCTGCCGTCCGGCGCGGTCCACCTTGAATCGCCCACGACCGTGACGGACCGGCGGGTAGAGGCGTACGACGTGGTCCTGAACGAGGACGCTGTGTGACCAGGCCCTAGTGGCCCTGCGCGGTGTCCAGCGGGTAGGCCACATACGCGAACCGCTTCGAATCCGGCGCCCAGCTGTTGACGTTGAGCGTGCCCTGGCCGCCGAACACCGGCCAGGTGTGCAGCGGCGCGGTCCAGTCGTCGGTGGAGACAAGGACGACGTCGACCGGCAGGTCTGCGGGGTGGCCCCGGGTTCCAGCGGGAAAGCGCACATAGCTGGCCAGGCGCCCGTCGGGGGACAGGTGCGGGAACCAGTCGACGGTGGCACTGCTGACGAGCCGCTCGAACTGGCTGCCGTCCGGGCGGACCCGGGCAAGCTGGGCATGGCCGGGTGCCGTGGTGAACGACTCCGTGTTGAGGTACAGCCAGTCGCCATCGGGTGAATACTCGGGCCCGTCGCAGTGTCCCCCGCCCACCTCCACGTCCCAGGGCGGGCCTCCGCCAGCGGGGATGGTGCGCAGCCGGCCGGGCCGCGTGAAGTCTCCCGCCGCAATGTCCACGTACGCCAGCCTGCGCCCATCCGGACTGACGCCGTGGAGGAAGTGGAAGGATCCGTCGTCGTCCGTGATCCTGGTGGCCCGCCCGCCTGCCAGTGGTGCGCGGTAGATGTGGCCGTCCCCGCCCGAGAGGAAGATGCTGCTGCCGTCAGGGTCCAGGACGTGGTCATTTTTGAGGTCCGGGGCGCCGGTCAGCGGGAGGGGCTCCAGCGAACCGGCCGCCAGGTTGAGCCGCCAGAGTTCCCCGTTTCCGTTAAGAATCAGTGCCCGGCCGTCGAGGGTCCAGTTGGGCGCCTCGAGCAGCATGTCCCCGGTGCGGAAGACAAGCGAGGATTCGCCGGTGACCGACGCGGTCCACACCTCGCAGCGCTGGCCTGGTTGAAGGGTGCGGACCACGTCAGTTCGTCCTAGTCCTTGCTGCTGAAGGCGGCGTCGAAGCTGGTTTGGGAGGCGGGGAAGTCGTATTTTTTCAGGGCCGCGAGTGCTTCGGGGGCGCCGTGGAGGCGGTCCATGCCGGCGTCTTCCCATTCGATGCTGATGGGCCCGTTGTAGCCGATGGCGGCGAGGGCGCGGAAGGAGGCTTCCCAGGGGACGTCGCCGCGTCCGGCGGAGACGAAGTCCCAGCCGCGGCGGGGGTCGCCCCAGGGCAGGTGGGAGCCCAGGACGGTGTTGCGGCCGGTCTGGCGGATCTTGGTGTCCTTGCAGTCCACGTGGTAGATCCGGTCCTTGAAGTCCCAGATGAAGGAGACGGGGTCGATGCCCTGCCACATCATGTGCGAGGGGTCCCAGTTCAGGCCGAACGCTTCGCGGTGGCCGATGGCCTCGAGGGTGCGGACGGTGGTCCAGTAGTCGTAGGCGATCTCGGAGGGGTGGACTTCGTGGGCGAAGCGGACGCCGCATTCGTCGAAGACGTCCAGGATGGGGTTCCAGCGGTCGGCGAAGTCCTGGTAGCCGGCGTCGATGACTTTTTCCGGGACGGGCGGGAACATGGCCACGTATTGCCAGATGGAGGAGCCGGTGAACCCGACGACCGTGTCCACGCCGAGGGCTTTGGCGAGCCGGGCGGTGTGTTTCATTTCCTCGGCGGCGCGGGTGCGGACGCCTTCGGGGTCGCCGTCGCCCCAGACTTTGGAGCCGACGATGGCCTGGTGGCGGAAGTCGATGGGGTCATCGCAGACGGCCTGGCCTTTGAGGTGGTTGGAGATGGCCCAGACCTTGAGGTTGTACTTGTCCAGGATTTCGAGTTTGGACTCGACGTAGCCGGGTTCGTCCCAGCGCCAGGCGTCCAGATGGTCGCCGGAGACGGCGATTTCCAGGCCGTCGTAGCCCCAGCCGGAGGCCAGGCGGGCGACTTCTTCGAAGGGCAGGTCGGCCCACTGGCCGGTGAACAGGGTGAACGGGCGGGGCATGCAGGGCTCCTTGGAAGACGGGGGTGCTAGTGGCGGACGACGGTGAGGGTGCTCTTGTTGGCGGCGGATTCCTCCACGGCGTCCAGGACGTACTGGACGTTCAGTCCTTCTTCGAACGACGGCGAGGGCTGGTTTCCGTCCCGGATGGCCAGCAGGAAGTCGCGGACCTGGTGCGTGAAGGTGTGTTCCCAGCCGATGATATGGCCCTGCGGCCACCACGCGTCCAGGTACGGGTGCTCCGGCTCGTTGACCAGGATCCGGCGGAAGCCCTGTTCGCGGACCGGGACGGTGGCATCCAGGAAGCCGAGTTCGTTGAGGTTTTCCAGGTCGAACAGGAGGCTGCCCTTGTCCCCGTACACCTCGATCTGCAGGGAGTTCTTCCTGCCGGTGGCCACCCGGGAGACCTCGACTGAGGCGACCGCCCCGGAGGTGAGGGACAGCGTGGCCCAGGCGGCGTCGTCGACCGTGACGTCCTCGATGCCGTCCGTGCCGGGGCGGCGGCCCACGAAGGTGTTCAGCCGGCCGCTGACCTCGGTGACCTGGTCGCCCAGGAGGAACAGGACCTGGTCGATGGCGTGGCTGGCGATGTCCCCCAGCGCGCCGGACCCGGCGGTTTCCTTCCGCAGCCGCCAGGTCATGGGGGCCTGCGCGTCGGCGAGCCAGTCCTGCAGGTACGCGCCGCGGACGTGCCGGACCGTGCCCAGGCGGCCTTCGGCGATGAGCTCCTTCGCCAGTGCCAGTGCCGGGACGCGCCGGTAGTTGAAGCCGATCATCGACTGCACGCCCTTGGCCCGGGCCTTGGCCGCGGCGGCGGTCATGAGCTCGGCCTCCGCGAGGGTGTTTGCCAGGGGTTTTTCCACCAGGACATGCTTGCCTGCTTCCAGGGCGGCGATGGCGATCTCGGCGTGCATCCACCCCGGGGCGCAGATGTCGACGATGTCGATGTCGTCCCGGGTGATCACCGTGCGCCAGTCGGTGGCTGATTCTGCCCAGCCGTACTTGGCCGCCGCCTCGACGACGGCGCCGGCGTCCCGGCCCACGAGGACCTTCTGCTCGAAGGCCGGGACGTCGAAGAAGCTGGCCACGTTCCGCCACGCGTTGGAGTGGGCCTTGCCCATGAAGGCGTAACCGATCGCGGCTACACCCAGCGGGCGGGGAGCCGGTTGGGAGGCCGAAGGTTCGGACGGGTGTGCGGGTGTGGTCATGATGCGTTCCTGCGTGCTTCCTGCTGGCTGGACTACGTGCTGGATTTAGAGGGTGGCGGTTTCCGGTGCCCAGTCCTCGGGGAGGGCGGGGGATACCGGGGCCGAGCTTTCGACGTTCACGAATGTGCCCGCATCGATGGACTCGGAGATCGAGACCATGGTGTCCAGGACGTGGTACGCCAGTTCGCCGGTGGCCCTGTGGGCTGTTCCTGCCCGCAGCGAGCGTGCCATGTCCAGCACGCCCATGCCGCGGCCGTTGGCGGGCCCGGTGGCCGGAACGGTGGTCCAGTCCTCGTCGCCGGCGCGCCAGAGCTTGATGTCGCCCGTGAAGTAGTTGGGATCCGGCAGTGAGATGGTGGCTTCGGTCCCGGTGATTTCCACGAATCCCATCCGGGTCCGGGGCGACTCGAAGGAGAAGACGCTGTGTGAGGAGGCGCCGGATTCGAACTGCGCCATCGCGGAGACGTGGGTGGGCACCTCGACGGTGAACTCCTCGCCGGCTTTGGGCCCGGAACCGATCACGCGCACATCCTTGGCCTTGGACCCGACGGCGGCCACCTTGCGGATGGAGCCGAAGGCCTGGACCAGGGTGGTGAGGTAGTACGGGCCCATGTCGAACAGCGGGCCGGCGCCGTGCTGGAAGAGGAACGCGGGGTTGGGGTGCCAGGATTCCGGGCCGGGGGTCTGGAACGTGGTCATCGCCGTCAGCGGCGTGCCGATGTCGCCGCGCTGGATCAGGCGCAGGGCCGTCTGGATGCCGGCCCCGAGGAAGGTGTCCGGGGCGCAGCCAAGGCGGATCCCGGCGGCGTCGGCGGTCTTGAGCAGGCCGAGCCCGGATTCGCGGTCCAGGGAGAACGGCTTTTCCGTCCAGACGTGCTTGCCGGCGTTGACGGCGGCGGTGGCCACCTCCACGTGGGCGGCGGGAATGGTGAGGTTGACGATGATCTCGACGTCGGGGTGGTTCAGGGCCTTGTCCACGCCGCCCCACTCCGGGACGCCGTACTCCTTGGCCCGGGCCTCGGCGGCTTCCTCGAAGAGGTCGGCGATCACGTGGACCTTGAGGTCCGGGAACGCGGTCAGGTTGTCCAGGTACTGCTTGCTGATCACGCCGGCGCCGATGACGCCAACGCCCACCGGCCCGGTGCGGGCCGGCTTGCTTGCGGGGGTGCTCACGCGTTGGCTCCTTCGGCTGCGGTGTTGCTGTCGGTGTCGCTGTTCAGGAAGGCAAGGCTCTGGGCGATGCCATCGAAAATGTCGCCGGCATAGTCATCGAACTCCACCACGCCCACCTCCAGCGACTTTGCTGCGGCGATGACCTCCATGACGGGCACTTTGCCCTGGCCTGCGGGCTGTTGGGCCTTATTGTCCTTGTTCAGGGGGCCGTCCTTGATGTGGATGAACTTCACCCGGTCGCCCAGCCTGGCCAGGAGTTCCACGGGGTCCTGGCCGCCCACGGCTGCCCAGTAGGTGTCCACCTCCAGGACCAGTTCCGGGTCCAGCAGGGATGCGAAGTACTCCAGGGCCGTGCGGCCCTCGATGGTGGACTCCAGTTCCCAGGCGTGGTTGTGGTAGCCCACGCGGATGCCGTATTCAGCACCCTTTTTGGCGGCCGCGTTGAGCTTTTCGGCGGTGGCCTGGATGTCTTCGGCCTTTTGCCAGTGCTCGGCGGGAAGGAAAGGATCAATGACGGTGGTGATGCCCAGTTCCTTGGCCGCCGCGAAGATTTCGTCCTGGTCCTGGCTCATCAGGGGCGCGTGGCCGGACGGCGCGGTGAGGCCGTTCTCCTTCAGGGCGGCGCCGAGTTCCCTGGCGGTGGCCACGAAGTTGTACGGCTCAACCTGGGTGAAGCCGATCTCCGCCACCTTCCTGATGGTCCCCGGAAGATCCTCGGAAATGGCGTTGCGGAGCGTGTAAAGCTGCAGTGAGTAAGACATGGGTTTCCTTAGCGGTTCTGTAGAGGTCGTTGGGGTTGGGGTCAGCGGCCGGCGAGCGAGCCGCCGATGCCGCCCACGCTGAAGTACTTGTTCAAGGTGGCGAAGACGATGACGGGCGGGAGCATCATGACCACGGCCAGGGCCATGACCGAGGTCCAGTCCGTTGCATTCTGCTGGAAGAAGGACTGCACGCCCATGGGAAGGGTGAAGATTTCATTCGAGCGCAGGAACACGATGGCCACCAGGTAGTCGTTCCAGGCCAGGAGGAAGGCGAAGATCGCGGTGGAAAGGACGCCGGGCAGGGAGTTCCGCAGGACCACCTTGGTGAAGGAGCCGAAAACGGAGCACCCGTCGATCCAGGACGCCTCCTCCAGGCTGATCGGGATGGAATCGAAGTAGGCGGCCATCATCCAGGTGGCAACCGTCATGGTGGAGCCGACGTAGATGATGGTCAGGCCCAGGAGGTTGTCCACCAGGCCCATGCCGGCGAACAGGATGAACAGCGGCACCACGGAGGTGATGATGGGCAGCGACTGCATCACGAACAGGAGCAGCGAATATCCGGAAACCGCCTTGCTGCGGCCCCGGGAGAGGACGTAGCCGGCAGGTGCGGCCACGGCCACGGACACCACCACCGTGGAAAGGGTGGTGATCAGGCTGTTCTTCAGCCAGGTGGCGGCCAGGGTCTTGGAGAAGACGTTGCCGAGGTTTTCAAAGGTCAGGCCGGTGGCCGTGCTGTTCGGCCCGGGCGTGAAGGCCAGGAGGATGGTGACCATGATGGGCACCAGCACGATCCCCGTGATGATGAGGATCGCGGCGAACCGCCACCAGCGGCCGCGCTGTCCCGCCTCGGAGAGGACCCTGCGGCGTTTGCCGGCATCGACGCCGAGCGTGGGGCCGGATTCGGGATGGGCGTGGAGTACTGCGCTCATTATTCGACGCTCGACTTTCGGATCTGGCGGTACAGGATAACCGAGATGACCACCAGGGTCATGGTCATGAGGAAGGCGATGGCCACGCCTGGGCCGGTGGCGAAGTCCTGGAACACGGTCCGGTACGCCAGGACCACCAGGGAGGTGGTGGCGTTGACCGGGCCGCCGCCGGTGAGCAGGTAGATGGTGGGGAAGTCGTTGACGCAGAAGATGGTCATCAGGATCCAGCTGATGTACGTGGAGCGGGCAATCAGCGGCAGGGTGATCTGCGTGAACTGCTGCCAGCGGCTGGCGCCGTCCATGCTGGCTGCCTCGTAAACG
Source organism: Arthrobacter sp. AG367 (assembly GCF_007828995.1). NCBI lineage: Bacteria > Bacillati > Actinomycetota > Actinomycetes > Micrococcales > Micrococcaceae > Arthrobacter > Arthrobacter sp. AG367. The sequence goes on along the minus strand of NZ_VIVE01000005.1, from coordinate 235,309 downwards.
GTGGTGTCCACGGAGGCCAGCGCGGCCGAGATCATCATCATCATGAACGGGAAGCTGACCCAGACCTTGAACACCATCACCGTGATGGAAGCAAGGGAGGGGTCGGCCAGGAAGAGCGGGGTGCCCATGCCCAGGTTCCGGAACAGCGACGGGATCAGGCTGTCCGGGGTGGCCACCAGCCAGTTCCATGCGGTGGAGGAGACCACGATGGGCACCACCCACGGCAGGAGCAGCAGGACCTTGAAGGTGCCGCCGGCCGGAATCCTGGTCCGCAGGAGCAGGGCAAGGCCCAGGCCCACGAGCCATGACCCGAAGACGCCCACAATGGTGAACCACAGCGTGAACTGTGCTGCCTTCCAGAAGGCCGGCGACGTCAGGACGGTGGCGAAGTTCTGCGCGCCCACGAAGTTGCCGGTCTGGAGCAGGTCCCCGTCATGCGTGGCCTGGATGGCCGCATAGATCAGCGGGTAGCCGTGGATCAGGACAAGGAGGACCACAGAGGGAAGCAGGAGCCAAAAGAAGGTCCTGGTCGCCTGGGCGGAGAGCTTGCTCTTGCGCTTGCCGGGGGCGGTCCCGGACCCGCCGGGGGCAATCCCGCGGCGGGCCCGGGCCAGGCCGGACTGGGTGGTGGTGCTGGACATGGGCGGTCCGTCCTACTTCTTCAGGACTGATTCGAGGCCGGACTGGAAGGTCTGCAGGGCAGTCTTGGCGTCGGCCTTTCCGGTGATGATGGTCTGGCTGAACTGGTTCAGTGCCTGGCCGCCGTCGAGTGCGGCGAGGTTGGCGTTGAGCCTGCTGCCCTGGGCGGCGAAGGTCTTGGCGATGGGCTGCCAGTCCTTGACGATCTTGACGTTGTTGGGATCGTTGGCGAACTCGGGAATCTCCGTGATCGACTTGAAGACCGGAAGGGCGGACATCAGCTTCTTCTGCCACAGCTGCTTGAGCTGGCCCAGGTAGTACACCAGGAACTCCTCCGACGCCTCCTGGGACGGGGTGTTGGTGTACATCATGATGTTGTTCGGGAAGACGATCGTTGCCTTGTCGCCGTGCGGACCCTTGATGGGGTCAGCCACCAGCAGGTCGCCCGAGGTATCGCCCACACGCTGCGGAACGTTGACCTGGAACAGGCCGTAGCCTGCCTTGCCGTCCTTCCACTGCGCGGACATGTTGTCCGTGGTGTAGCTGACAGCGGCGGGGTCGACGATGCCGTTGGACACGAGTTCCAGGACGAACTCCATGGCCTCCACGTTGCGGTCGTTCATCAGGTCCAGCTCGCCGTCCTTGTTCCAGACACCGCCGCCGTTGTTGACCATCATCATGATCATGGAGTGGTTGGCGTAGTTGTTGCCCGCGCCTGCGCCGGTGGTGAAGCCGAATGCGCCCACCTTCTTCAGGGCCTTGCCTGCTTCCAGCAGGGACGGCCAGTCCGTGGGGAGGGCAACGTTTGCCTTCTCGAACAGCGACTTGCGGTACCAGAAGACGCGCATGTCCAGCTGCCACGGGACCGCCACGTAGCCCTTGTCCGACTTGAAGGGGTCCAGCACGCCGGGCAGGAAGTCGTTGAACTGGCCATTGGCCTTCAGCTTCTCGATCACCTTGTCCGCGTACGCGATCTGGCCCTGCTGCTCGAACTGGAAGGCTTGGAAGCCGCCGCCGGTGGAGACAGCCGGGCCCGTCTTCGAGGCGATCGCGGAGGAGAAGGTCTGGTAGAAGTTGTTCCACTGGATGATCTGGTACGAGGCCTTGGCGCCGTTGGCTCCGGAGAAACCTTCCGCGATGCCCTTGGCGGCGTCGTTGTAGGCGGGCGTTGCCCACGGCATGTCCCAGAACTTGACCGTTCCGCCCGCGCCGCCTCCGCCGCCCTGCGATGCCGAGCCGCCGCCGCAGGCGGCGAGGAGGGGTGCTGCGGCGGCGGCAGCCGTCAGGCCCAGGAAACCGCGCCGGGAGAAGGGGCGGCGCTGTTCGGAAGTTGCGTTCATGATGTGTCCTTTCGGGACCGGCCGGCGCAGTGCGCCGTTGGTGCGGTCCTGCTCATCGTCGAGAGTGGAGGTGGGACTGGACTGCTGTTCAGGTTGCGTATCGGTGGGTCTGGTTACGTGGCAGCGAGGGTTGCGTAGAGGTCGGTCAGCCGGGCGAACCCGGCCAGATCGTCCGGCCGGGTGCCGGCGCCAAGATGGTCCTTCAGGCGCCGCCACGCTGACCGGTGGGCGGATTCGTAAAGCGTGGGAAGCAAAAGTTCGCCATGGGCTCCGGTGACCCGGACTTCGGCCGGCCAGGCGGCGTCCGGATCCGGGACCTGGACGGACACCCCGCCGTCGGCGGTGTAGAGGCGGATGTCGACGGCGGCCGGGCGGGCAGCGGTCAGCACGCCCTGGGCGGTGAAGGGCGCGCCGTTGGCCAGCCTGCCGGCCACCGTGTATCCCGTGGCGTCGCTGCGGAGGAGGCTTACGCCGTCGAGCGGTCCGCTGACGGCCAGCAGCGCGGCGAGGTGTTCGCCCAGGAGCCGCTGCGGGTCGGTGCCGGGGGCCGCCGTCGCAACGCTGTCCAGCAGGGACGCGCTGCCCAGGGCACTGCGCACTGCGTCGCGGGCGTCCGGGGTGCTGCCTTCCGCCACCAGGGCGGGGTTGGAGGCCCAGCGGAGGTCCAGGACGACGGCGGTTCCTGCGGCGTCAACCGCGGCGGCCAGTTCCGTGGTGTCCTCGGGTGCCGGGTTGGCCACCACAACGCCGCGGGCGCCGGCGGCAACGGCGTGAAGGGCTTCGGTGGTCCAGCCGGGTCCGCCTGCGACCACCAGGACGTCGGCGGTGCCCTGCCGGCTCTCCGGAGCCGGGCCGAAGGTTGCAGGCAGTGAGGCCACCGTTTGGGTAACCGCGCCCTCTTCCCGCGCGGCGGGTGATGCCGAGACCGTGTACTGGCCGCTCATGGCGTAACTCCTGCTTTTCCCGCGGCACCGGCATGCCCCGCCCCGGCGCTTGCTGCCGTGGCGTCGGCGATGGCGAGGGCAAAGGTGAGGTCGTCGATCAGGGTTTGTGCGGCGGGTGCCTGGCGGGTTCCCCGGGCAAGCCCGGCAAGTTCACGCCATTCGCCCTCATAACCGTTGTGGCCGTACGGGCCGAACGTGCGGGTATCGCTGCCGTTGCCGCGGGTGAGGGTGGCCACTGCGGAGCCGGCCTGGACATACGACGGTGTGAAGTCGATGTGAAGGGCCGCATCGTCCCCGATGGCCTCGAAGGTCCACTGGGGCTTCCAGGTGCCGTTCATAACGGCACGCAGTTCGATGACGCGGGTTGGGGTGCGCAGCGAAACGGCATAGCCGAACGGGCGGACGTGGAACACCTGGAGGACTTCGAGGTCCGTGAAGTCCGGGGTGAACCGGCGGACCAGCGGCAGGTCGTGGATGGCCAGGCCCATGATCCCGCCCCGGAGTGCGCTCTTGATGACGTCCGGGTCCGAGTAGTCGGGCCGGCCTGCGGCCGGCCGCGTGACGATCTCGGTGGCGAAGTCCTCGAAGCGGGCATTGGGCGGCAGGACGATGGAGGAACGGATGGTGTGGACCTGCCCGGGAAGGTCGCCCCAGTTCTGTTCGGCCGCGAGCCAGCCGGGGTCGAAGGTGTGCATGGCCCCGACGACGATTGGCACCCCGGTTTCGGCGCTGACGGCCGAGATGCGGGCGGCTTCCTCGGCGTTCATGGCGAAAGGCTTTTCGCAGAGGACGGCCTTCTTGCCGGCCCTGCAGGCGGCGATGACCTGGTCGGCGTGGAACTGGTGGGGGCTGCAGATTGCCACGACGTCCACGGCGGGATCGTCCAGCAGGGCAGCCATGCTGGTGCCGGCCGTGGCGCCAACGCGGGCCGCCACCGACGAGGCCACGGCGGCATCCACATCCATGATGTGCCGTACTTCCAGGATGTCCTGGAGGCGGGCCAGTGCCGGGAGGTGGATGGCCTGCGTGACGGGCCCCGCGCCGAGGATGCCGACGCCGAGGAGCGGCCGGTCTGCCGGCGCGGCGTGCTGGGACGCTGCTTGCTGGGACAAGGTCAGTTACCTCTTTGTAAGCGGACTCTGGGGGTGTAAGCGGATTACGGTGCCGGAATCAGTGCGGCTGATGTTCACCATCGGATCCGCGAATGTGCCTTGAGTCACAACGTAGAACTACTTTTGACGCACGTCAAGCAAAAGTTGTTTGTTGCGCGTCATTCTTCTGATTGGTGACAGCGGAAAGTAAGAGTGTTATGACTTAGACATGACTTCAGTGACAGGTAGGCAGGCCGGAAAAGAGTCCGATGTCGGCAGCCTGTCGCGCGCCGGGGACCTCTTCCAGCTGCTGCGTGACGGCCGGGCCCGCACCCGCGCCGAGCTTGCGCTGAGCACGGGTTTGGCCCGCTCAACCGTCGCCTCGCGGATCGATGCGCTGATGCTGTCCGGCCTGGTGGGTCCCGCGGGTGAGGCGCTCTCCAGCGGCGGCAGGCCGCCGTCGCGCTTTGCCTTCAACCCGTCAGCCCGCCTGGTGCTGGCCGTGGACGTGGGCGCCACGCACGTCATCGTTGCGGTGACGGATCTCGGCGGAAACATCCTGGCCGAACACCGGCTGGCGCAGCAGGTGGCCGACGGGCCGGAAGCCGTGCTGGACCAGGTGGTGGCGCAGGGCAAGGAACTGCTGGCGTCCACCGGACGGACCGTTGCGGAACTGGCCGGGATCGGCATCGGGCTGCCCGGGCCCGTGGAACATGACACCGGCAAGCCCGTCAAGCCGCCCATCATGCCGGGCTGGGACGGGTTCGACGTGGTCAGCTACGTCCAGCGGTCCCTGCCCGTCCACGTGCTGGTGGACAACGACGTGAACATCATGGCGCTGGGGGAGCAGTCCGCGCACTGGCCCGAACACAACAACTTCTTCTTCGTGAAGGTGGCAACCGGCATCGGCTCCGGCATCATCAGCAACGGGGAACTGCAGCGTGGCGCCAACGGCACGGCAGGCGACCTGGGCCACGTCCAGGTGGCCCGCGGCGCGGATGTCCTGTGTGCCTGTGGAAACTATGGGTGCCTGGAGGCGCTGGCGTCCGGTCCCGCCGTCGTGCGCTCCCTCCGGGACCAGGGACTGGACGTGGCAAAGGGCTCGGACGTGCTCCGGCTCGCCGCCGACGGCAACCTGCAGGCCATCCAGGCGCTGCGCCAGGCCGGCCGGGACATCGGCGAGGTCCTGGCCACCGTGGTGAACCTGCTCAATCCGTCCGTGATTGTGGTGGGCGGCAGCGTTGGCGAGACGGGCGAGCACCTGGTGGCCGGCATCCGCGAGGTGGTGTACCGGCGCTCCCCGCCGCTGGCCACCTCGCACCTGCGCATCAACGGCTCCCGCGCCGGGAGCCAGGCGGCGGTCCTTGGCGCAAGCAAACTGGTCACCCAGTACGTCCTCTCGCCGGCCGTCATCGAAGCCACGCTGGCAGGCGCCATCGCCGGGTAAAGCCGGGAATCCCCGGCCTACCCGGCGTGGGCTCTACGCCTCCGCCTCCGGCTCGGGCGCTTCGGCCAGGATCAGTGCCGTGCCGCCGTACGCGGGCAGCTCCAGGAAGAAGCTGTGCAGGTCATCCACCTGCCCCACCGTCTCGCCGCTGAACAGATCCTTGACGTTGGCGCCGGACGGCAGCTCGTTGGACTGGATGCTGCCGGCGATGTCCTGCCCGGAGAAGTTGAGCGCCGTGACCTGCAGGCTGCCGTCCTTCAGCCGGTTGACCAGCACCAGTGCGCTGCGGTTGGAAACGTCCGGGACGTCGAGCAGGGTGCCGGTGGCGATCCCGTTCTCTTCCCGCACGGCGAGGATCCGCTGCAGCCGGCGCGCGAACGAGTCGGGGTCCTTGAGCTGTTCGGGCAGCGGCCCGTACAGGCTGCGGGCCCGGGGCATCCCGGCGGACGAGGTGGTGGCGTCCGGACTGGTTCCCATGAGGTCGTGGGCGCCGCGGTTGATCCAGCGGGTATCGCCCTGCGAGGTGAGCTCGCGGACGCTGCTCCGGTCCAGGGCCAGGATGCCCGTGAGGTCCCAGCCGGAAAGGGCAAAGACGCCCGGCTGCAGGGCGTTGTACATGGCCAGGAGCAGGTGGACGTCCCGGATCTGGGCTTCCTGCTCCGGGGTGGTGGTGGACGGGTCCTTGATGCCCAGCGCGGCCATGATGAAGCTCACCGAGGTGCAGGCAATGCCGTTGGTGGTGAAGACGGCGTTGTAGGGCCCGTTTTCGCCGGTGAGCCGTTCCCGCAGGGTCTGCTGGACCTGTTCGGCCAGCTGCGCCCCGGTGAGTTCCTCGCCGTTGAGCTCGAACATCTCGTCCCGGTGCCCGGCGGCGAAGTGCAGGAGCTCGTAAGTGAGTTCGTCATGGTTCTGCAGGGCATGCACCAGCGACGCCTGGTCCACGCCGATTTCCAGCGACAGCCGGAGGGTCAGCCGCAGGAACTCGGTGTCGGCCGTGACCAGGGAGTAGTGGTACGCAGGCCGGGTGATGAAGTCGTAGGACAGGTCGGGGCCGGCATCGGAGGTTGCCTTGATGTCGTCGATGGTCAGGTTCAGTTCCTGGAAGGAGAACCCGCCCACCTTCCGGATCATGGAGCCGATGAGCTGGTTGGCTGCCTCGGACAGTGGGTGCCCCTCGGACCAGCCGGGTTGTTCTTCGGCGCTCTTCTCCACGCCCAGGAAGCCGTTGGCGTCCAGGCGCAGCGCCCCCGTGCCCAGGTCCACCAGCGAATGCAGGGCATCGCCCACCACCAGGCGCATTCCGGCGAAGGTGGGGTCCAGCCAGTTGATGGAGGGCTGGCCGGCCTTGAAGTAGTGCAGGTAGACCCAGCGGCGGGTCTTGCCGGTGGTATCCACGATGGGCCGCGTGGCGCTCCAGTTGGTTTCCTTCACCCCGGGTTCGTAGAAGATGACCCGCTGCAGCCTGCCGATGATGTAGCCGGCCTTCTGCAGCGCCTGCTCGGAGTCGGGGCTGAGGTTGACCGAGTCCGCCCCCTCCGGGACGTCCGGGAGCAGGTTCCAGTCCTCCTCCGGAATATCGATCATGTGGTAGATGCCGGGGTAGTCCCGGAAGTTCATTTCGGCCAGGCGGAAGTCCGCGCCCTTGCCGGTGTGGCCCGGGACGATGTCGTCGATGACGGTGCCGTCGTGCTCGGCGGCCACCTCGCACATCCGCCGGAACTCATCCTCGGTGCCGAAAACAGGGTCGATCGCCATGCTGATGCGGTCGAAGTGCCCGTCCACGCTGGGCGTGTGGGACCAGCCGCTGATGCCGCCGGCGAGCTTCACGGGCCCGGTGTGGATTCCGCGGATACCGATTTCGCGGAACGCCTTCCACATGGCCGGATCGCCCAGCGCCGAAAGGAATGACTGGCCGGACGGGGTGATGAAGGACAGCGGGTAGGCGGTGAACCACACGGAGGCGCGTTCGACGGCGGCCCGCGGGTTGGGATGGGCGTACGAGTTCTGCCACATGCTGGCCTGGCCGGACAGCTGCCGGGCCAGCGTGTTCGCGTCCCCGAGCATCGCCTGGTTGCGGAGCCAGTCCACGTACGCCGCGTTCCGCCCGTCGAACTCAAAGGACGGCCTGCTGCCGACGAACTGGCGCCGGCGCGCGATGGGCCGCAGCGCCTTTGGCCTGGCCGCGAAGAACTGCTCGTCGAAATTGACGTCCAGTTCCGTTGACGGCTCCGCAGCGCCCGCTTCCACTTCCCCGATGGGGGCGGCTGCATCCGCTTCCGAAGTGTTCCCGCTGGTGCCCGGCTCAGGCATAAGCTCCTCTTTCCATTGCTCGTTTCCGTGCTGGCATGGATGCTCCAAGACCCCTTGCCCAAGGAAACGTACCCAGGGCAACAGGGAGTATTCGGCGTTCCCTCTCCCGATGCTACTGCTCAGCGGAGCCGGTGGAGGGGACGCCGGCGTGCCGTCCGTCCCCAACCAGACGAAACCCCCTTGTTTCGCCAACTTTGCCCACTATGGCGGCCAGCGGTCGTATTCTTAGAGCAAGGTTTTGCAGTGGGCCCGGTGCGCTGATAGCAGGGCTGGAGCATGGCCGCTGAACCCACGGGGCAGGTTGGCTGGGGACCGCTTCCAGTTACCCCGCAGCCGGTTTTCGACAGCAAGGACGTTGAAGACTACCTCCGGGACGTCACCCGCGACTTCATGGCGGGTATCAAAGGTGAGCGCCGCAGCATCAGCTGGGCGGCCACCCTCTTCCGCCTGGGCACGGCGCGGACCATCGCAGCCAGTACGGAGCAGGCACGCGAAGCGGACCGGGAGCAATGCTCGTTCGCTGACGGGCCGGTCATGGAAGCCATGCGCACCGCAGAATTCGTCCTGGTGTCGGACCTGAGCCGGGACCGCCGCTGGCCGGGGTATTCCAGCGCTGCCGCGGCCCATGGGGTGCAGTCCCTGCTCTCCGTCCCCATCCTCACCGAAGGCGGGACCAGCGCCGCCATCAATCTTTACGCGCCGTTCCCGCACGCCTTCACCAGCGATGACCTGGTGCGCAGCCAAAGCTATGCCCGTGAGGTGGCGCGGGCCATGCATGTTGTGGTCCGGGTGGCCGAACGCGCGGAAACGACGGCGGGTCTCGCCGTCGTCCAAAGCTCCCTGGTCCTGGTGGACCTCGCCGTGCGCAGCCTGATGAACGAATACGGACTCACCCGGGAGGGTGCGCTGCGGTTCCTGCAGACGCAGGCGCTGCACCACGAGCTGGATCTCCGGGACGTGGCATTGAACGTTGTGGCCCCCGCAGGGATGGACCTCGGGGTTGGGCAGCCGTCGGGGCTGCGGCAGGAAACGTACGACGGCGTGGCGGAGCTCCCGCGGCCGTCGCCGGCGGGGCGGGACTTTCCAACCGGAAGGTCGGCCCGCAAGGACGCTGCGGCGGGGACGGAACCCCCGCCTGCTGCGGAAGGGAGGACAGCATGACTATCGGGAAACAGGAACTGCGCTCCATCACGGAAGGACCGGGCAGGCACCCCTGGCACCGGTTCGTCGCCCTGGGGGACTCTTACACCGAAGGGATCGGCGATCCCGAGCCGCACAGCCTGGGCGGCCTCCGGGGCTGGGCTGACCGCGTGGCGGAGGAACTGGCGGACAGCCAGCCGGACTTCGCCTATGCCAACCTGGCCATCCGCGGCATGCTGCTGCGGCAAATCCTCGACGGGCAGCTGGCACCGGCCCTGGCGTTGAAGCCCGACCTGATTGCCATGTCCGGCGGTGGCAACGACATCGTGTTCCGCCACGGCGACCCGGACAAGCTGGCGGAAAAGATCGACGAGGCCGTGGGTATCCTGGCTGACACGGGCGCCACCATCCTGCTGTATGCAGGTCCCGATTGGGGGAACACGCCGGTCTTCGGCAAGATCCGCGGCCGCGTGGCGGTCTACAACGAACATCTCCACAGGATCGGGGCCCGGCACCACGCCATCATGGTTGACCTTTGGTGCCTGCCGGAGCTGCAGCATGCGCTGATGTGGGACCCGGACCGGCTGCACCTGTCCCCGCTGGGCCACCATTCGGTAGCGGTGGCCACCCTCAACGCCCTGGGCGTACCGCATACGCTCAGGCCGCTGCAGCCGCGGCCGCTTCCCGCGCACGGCTGGACGCAGGCCCGGGCCGAAGACCTGGTCTGGGCCAAGCAGTACTTTGTGCCGTGGGTGCTGAAGCGGATGCGGCCCCACCAGGTCAGCGGGTTGGCGGCCAAGCGGCCGCAGCCGGTCCCGGTGTTCGGCCTTGGCCGTCCCGGTCCCTTCCCGCCCGGACATCCCGCGGCCAGGACCTCCGGACCGGGTTATGACGGACAGCCTGGAGTGGACCCCGGGGTGGAAACCGGCAGGGTGGCTTAGCGCTTCCTGGGGGAGCGCTTGGCCGCGGCCTTCATCGCGGCCTTCGCTGCCGGAGGCAGTACGCCCTGCTCGGTTTCGGGTTCGGCCACCGTTCCGCGCGCCTTCGCGACGGCCTTCATGCCGTGGTAGATCACCAGGGCGGCAGCAGAACCCAGGGCGATGCCGGTGAACTTCAGGTCGCCAATGGTCCAGGTGTAGTCCGCGATGCCGATGATCAGGGCCACTGCGGCAGTGGTCAGGTTGACCGGGTTGGAGAAGTTCACCTTGTTCTGGACCCAGATCTTCACGCCCAGGATGCCGATCATGCCGTACAGCATCGTGGCGGCGCCGCCCAGCACGCCTGCCGGGACGGTGGCGATCAGTTCGCCGAACTTCGGCGAGAAGCTGAGCAGGATGGCGAACATGCCCGCCACCCAGTAGGCCGCCGTCGAATACACCTTGGTGGCCGCCATGACGCCGATGTTCTCCGCGTACGTGGTGGTGCCCGATCCGCCGCCCAGGCCGGCCAGCACGGTGGCAGCACCGTCTGCCATCAGCGCGCGTCCTGAGACGCCGTCGAGGTTCTGTCCTGTCATGGCGGCAACGGACTTCACGTGGCCGATGTTCTCTGCCACCAGCACCAGGACCACCGGGACGAACAGGCCCAAAACGCCGATGTGGAACTCGGGGGTCTGGAAATGCGGCAGCCCAACCCAGGCTGCGGCGTCCATCTTGTCGTACTTCACCTCGCCGCGGAGCATGGCCACCAGGTAGCCCACCACAACGCCAACCAGGATGCTGAGCCGGCCCAGGATTCCGCGGAACAGGACGCTGACCAGGATGATGGTGACCAGTGTGATGAGGGCCGTAATCGGGGCGGCGTCGAAGTTCTGCTTGGCGGCGGGGGCAAGGTTCAGGCCGATCAGTGCCACGATGGCACCCGTGACGATGGGCGGCATCAACCGGTTGATCCAGCCGGCGCCGAACTTCTGCACCACGGCCCCCACCAGGGCCAGGGTGGCGCCGGCAAGCACCACGCCGCCCAGGGCGCCGGGGATGCCGAACTGCGCCTGCGAGGCGGTGATGGGTGCAATGAAGGCAAAGCTTGAACCCAGGTAGCTGGGCACCCGGCCCTTGGTGACCACCAGGAACAGCAGCGTGCCGATCCCCGAAAAGAACAGCGTGGCGGCGGGCGGCATCCCGGTGATGATGGGAACCAGGAAGGTGGCGCCGAACATGGCCACCACGTGCTGCATGCCCACGCCGATGGTCAGGGGCCACGCCAGCCGCTCATCCGGGGCCACCACCTGGCCGGGCTTGATGGTTTTGCCGGTGCCGTGCAGCTTCCATTTGATTCCGAGCATGCTCATGGGAAGGAATGCCTTTCAGGGGGTGCCGCGAGGGGGCGAAGATCAACTCGCTCCAGAATACCGCCAAGTGTTTGTGCGGGCCCGCTGTGGCCAAGGTCACCCGGCGTCACGGGAAGAGGAGGAAAGCAGTTGAAGTTGCAACTATGGAAAGCATCAGAGGCCACCCCCGCAGGCGGGCGGCGCAGCGAAAGGTAAGCCAATGACCATTGCCCACGAAGAAGCGGTTATCGATTCGGCAGCCGTGGACGCCATCTTTGCCCAGGCCCGCACCGCCAACTCCTTCACCGGCGAGGTGACCGAGGAGCAGGCCCAGGCCATCTACGAGCTCACCAAGTTCGGCCCCACCGCGTTCAACTCCCAGCCGTTGCGCGTCACCTATGTTCGCTCGGCTGAGGCCCGCGCCACCCTGGTGGATGCCCTGTCCCGCGGCAACCAGGCCAAGACGGCTTCCGCCCCGCTGGTGGCCATCCTCAGCTACGACACCGACTGGGCCGGCAAGTGGGACGACTTCCTCCCCGGCTACAACGCCCCCAAGGCCATGTACGACGCCGACCCGCAGCTCGCCGCAGCCACGGGCAACAACAATGCCCACCTGCAGGCCGGCTACTTCATCCTGGCCGTCCGTTCGCTCGGTTTCGCCGCCGGCCCCATGACCGGCGCTGACTTCAACGCCATCGACGCCGCCTTCTTCCCGGCCGGCGACCAGAAGAGCTTCCTGGTGGTCAACATCGGCCAGCCGGGCGAGGACGCCTGGGGCGAGGCAAAGCCCAAATTCTCCTACGACGAGGCTGTCCGCACCGTCTGACGCCCCATCACTTCCTGCGTCTTTTCTCCAAACGCCCCATCACCTGGTGATGGGGCGTTTGGGTTTTTTGGGCGGGATGTGATGGGGCGTTTAGAGGCGTGGAGGTGGGCCGGTGGGAGACTGGGCGTATGCCGATGCGGAACCTCATTTTTGTGGCCTTCGTGGAACCGGTGGCGGACGGCCAGGTTTTTCTGCGGACGGAGTGGCCGCTGCACGTCACCCTGGTGAGGTTCGACGCCGCCGCCGCCGCCGCGGACGGTGCCGACGTCGCCCAAAGCATCGCCGCGCTTGCAGATGGGCCGGCCAACGCAGCGCTTGGCGCGGAGCTGACCGTGGGGGAGGACGCCGCCTTTGGCCGCAACGGGTCCGTCCCCGTCAACCTGGTGGAGCCGCACCCCGCCCTGCAGGAGCTGCATGAGCGGCTGGTGCAGGTGGTGGTGGACGCGGGCGGCAGGATCCTCACGCCGCGCCACACGTTGTCCGGCTACCGGCCGCACGTCTCCCACCAGGCCACCCCAGGCCCGGACGCCAAGCGCCTCCACCGGGGCGACGCCGTCGTGCTTGACCGCGTGGCTTTGGTGGACATGGCGCCCGGCGGCGACCACGCCATCAGGCGCATCCTCCGGTTGTGGAGCCAGGAACCTTCGCAGTACTAGGCGATGACGCTGTCCACCAGCGCCTTGGCCTCCGCCTGCACCTGCTTCAGGTGTTCCTCGCCCTTGAAGGACTCGGCGTAGATCTTGTACACGTCCTCCGTGCCGGACGGGCGGGCCGCGAACCAGGCGTTTTCGGTGACCACCTTCAGGCCGCCGATGGGTGCGCCGTTCCCTGGCGCCTCCGTGAGCTTGGCGGTGATCGTCTCGCCCGCCAGTTCCGTGGCGGTAACGTCCGACGGCGACAGCTTGCCGAGTGCAGCTTTCTGCTCGCGGGTGGCGGCGGCGTCGATCCGGGCGTAGACGGGGGCGCCGAACTGGTCCGTCAGCCCCTTGTACAGCTGGGACGGGGAGCTGCCGGTGACCGCGGTGATCTCCGAGGCCAGCAGTGCCAGCAGGATGCCGTCCTTGTCCGTGGTCCAGACGCTGCCGTCCAGCTTGTTGAAGGAGGCACCGGCGGATTCCTCGCCACCGAACGCCCCTTCACCCGAGAGCAGGCCGGGCACGAACCACTTGAAGCCAACGGGCACCTCAACGAGCTTGCGGCCCAGGCTCTCGGCCACGCGGTCGATGATGGAGGAGGACACCAGCGTCTTGCCGATCACCGAGGCGGGGTTCCAGCCGCTGCGGTTGCGGTAGAGGTAGTCGATGGCGACGGCCAGGTAGTGGTTGGGGTTCATCAGCCCGCCGTCCGGGGTGACGATGCCATGGCGGTCGGCGTCGGCGTCGTTGCCCGTGGCCACGTCGAATGCAGGCTGGCCGGAGGCGGCGGCGTCGGACATCCGCTGGATCAGCGACGCCATGGCCGACGGCGAAGAGCAGTCCATGCGGATCTTCTCGTCCCAGTCCAGGGTCATGAAGGCCCACTGCGGGTCCACCGTGGGGTTCACCACGGTCAGGTCCAGGTGGTGGCGCTCGCCGATCTCGCCCCAGTAGTCCACGGACGCGCCGCCCATGGGATCGGCACCGATCCGGACCCCGGCATTGCGGATGGCGTCCAGGTTCAGGACGGACGGAAGGTCGTCCACGTAGCTGCTCAGGAAGTCGAACTTGCCGGTGGTGTCTGCGGCCTGGGCGTCCGCCAGCGGGATCCGCTTCACGCCGCGCAGCCCGTTCTCCAGCAGCTCGTTGGCGCGGTTGGCGATCCAGCCGGTGGCATCCGAGTCCGCCGGGCCGCCGTGCGGGGGGTTGTACTTGAAGCCGCCGTCGCCGGGCGGGTTGTGGCTGGGGGTCACCACGATGCCGTCGGCCTGCGGGGCGCCCGGTGCGGCTTTCCGGTTGTAGGTCAGGATGGCGTGGCTCAGCGCCGGGGTGGGGGTGTAGCCGTGCCTGGCGTCGACGAGGACCTGGACGCCGTTCGCGGCGAGCACCTCCAGCGCGGAGTTCTGCGCGGGCTCGCTCAGTGCGTGGGTGTCCTTGGCCAGGAACAGCGGGCCGGTGACGCCCTGCGCAGCCCGGTATTCCACGATTGCCTGCGTGATGGCAACGATGTGCTGTTCATTGAACGAGGCCTTGAGGCTGGAGCCCCGGTGCCCGGAGGTGCCAAAGACGACGCGCTGGCCGGGATCACCCAGGTCCGGCGCAATGTCGTAATACGCGTCAAGAAGCGCAGTGATGTCAACAAGGTCCTGGGGTTGGGCAACTGTACCCGCGCGGCTAGCCATGGCTCCAGCATGCCAGAACCTGGCAGGAGTCCAAACGACCCGCCCATAATCCGGACCCTGTGACGCGCAATGTGCTCGTCAAACCAAGTAGTCCACCTGAGTACCCGGCCCGGAAAGTACCTATATACCGGCCCTTTGACGCCCTGCTACCTTTCAAAAAATTCCAGGAAACAAGGGAAAGGAACGGACGACGGCGGGCCGCCGCCGGAGTCCTGTCCGGCTAGGAAACGGGGACGTCCAATGGGGGCAGGAGACGGGGCAGCGGAGCAGTCCAGGCTGGCTGCCGAGCGCGTTGCGAGGCTGAAGCGCCAACTGGACCAGGCCGAACGTTCCACGAAGGCGTGGGACGCCGGCGCCGCAGGGGAGCGGGTGGTGGCCGACAAGCTCAGCGAACTGGTCCCGCGCGGCTGGTACGTCCTCCACGATGTCCACTGGCCCGGCCGGCCCAAAGCGAACCTTGACCACGTCCTGGTGGGCCCCGGCGGCGTGGTGGTGATCGACTCGAAGAACTGGACCGGTGAGGTGCGGGTGGCTTCCGGGGTGCTGTGGCAGGGCCGCTTTGCGCGAACCCAGGCAGTGGAAGGGGCCCTGGCCCAGTGTGCTGCCGTGGCCTCGGTGCTGACTCCGCCGCACCGCCGCCTGGTGCGTCCACTCATCTGCATGTCCGCGCAGCCCGACCTTTTCGGGGTGACTGAATCCGACGTTGCCGTGGCCGGTTCCCAGCGGGTGGTGGGAGCCATCGAAGCGCTGCCGGCCGTGCTCGACCAGCAAACAGTGGTGGGCCTGTACGCGCACCTGGGCCAGCAGCTCACCCATGAACAGGAACCAGGCATCACCGCTTTTCGCAGCGTACGGCCGGGAACCGTGGTGCGCCCGGCGGGAGCATTGCCCCCGGCCGGCCCCGCAGCAACTCCCCGCGGGAAGCCCGGCTCCCCGGACGAAACGGGCCGCAGCCAAAGTGCATCCCGGCACCCCGCAGGGCGGGCCCTCCCCCCGGGCGGAACGAAGGCAGGACAACCCACAGGGCACAGGGCGGGAGCGCCGGCCGGAACGCGGACCGGGGCGTCGGCGGGATCGGCGCGCCGCGGCAGGAACGGCAAAGCGCAGCAGCATGGCGGCACCAGTGGAGGGAAGCTTGCCCTGCTGGCGGCCTTCGTCATTTTTGCCGTCTATATCCTGCCCTACTTGGGCCGCTAGCCTCCGGCGCATCTCCTGGCAGCAGCCGGTCTTTGGCGGCCGCGCGGACTGCTCCGGTCATCCGGTTGAGCCGTTCCGAGTCCAGGGTCCAGGCCTGCCAGTACAGGGCCACGTCCTGGTGGGGGCCGTCCTCGAGCCGCACCAGGGCGCCGGACTCCAGCTCGTCCGTGAGCTGGAGCTCCGGAATCATCCCCCAGCCCAAACCGGCTTTGACTGCCGCGAGGAATCCCTGGGACGAAGGGACGGTGTGCGTTGGAGGAAGCTGCCGCAGGCTCCTGGCCGTGAGCAGCTGCTCCTGCAGGTTGTCTTTCGTGTTGAATTTCAGGACCGGCATTGCCGCCCAATCCACGCCGCCGGACACGGAAAACCGCCGGCGCAGCCCGGGGGTGGCCACCGGAACGTACCGCATGGAGCCCAGCAGTTCCACCCTGCACCCGCTCACCGGGGCAGGGTCCGACGTCACCGCTCCCATGACCTCGCCTTCGCGGAGCAGCTGGCTGCTGTAGCCCTGGTCCTCAACGTGGAGATCGAGGGCTGAGTCCTCCCACGCGGCGGCCTGATGCAGGACGGGGACGAACCACGTGGCCAGTGAGTCCGCGTTGACGGCCACCGGCAGCTGGGCCCGGGCCGGCGACCCTGCGCCCAGTGCCGCCGCCGTCTCCGCTTCCAGCACCTGCACCTGGCGGGCCATCCGCAGCAGCAGCGCGCCGGCGTCGGTGGCCGTGCAGGGCAGCCTTCGGCGGACCAGGACCCGGCCCACCGACGCTTCCAGTGCCTTGATCCGCTGGCTCACGGCGGATGGCGTGATCCGGAGCAGATCGGCCGCTGCCTCGAACGTTCCTTCGTCGATGACAGCCACCAGGGCCTTCAGGTGCTCAAGATTCATGAAGACATCCTAATGAATACCAAGAATCATTCATTTGCCTGTATACCATGCGGATCCTACTGTCAGTAGGTATGTGGACTGCCGGAATAACGGGAATGCTCACCGGGATGGCGCTGATCGTGGCGATCGGCGCCCAGAACGCCTTCGTGCTGCGCCAGGGCATCCGGCGCGAGCACATCGGGGCGGTAGTGGCCGTCTGCATGGCCGGCGACGCCTTGCTCATCGTCGCTGGCACGGCCGGCATCGGGGCGTTGGTCACCCGGTTCCCCGAGGCGCTGGAAGTCCTGCGCTGGGCCGGCGCCGCGTACCTGCTGTGGTTCGCCGCGCGGTCCTTCATGGCGGCGGTTAAACCCTCCACCCTGGCGGAGCAGGCGCCCAAGTCGAAGAACTCGGTGATCGCCGCCACGGCCGCCCTGACCTTCCTGAACCCGCACGTCTACCTGGACACCGTGGTGCTGCTGGGCAGCCTCGCCAACCAGCAGGGAGCCGATCTGCGCTGGGTCTTTGCCGCAGGCGCAGTCACCGGAAGCGTGCTGTGGTTCTCCGCCCTGGGGTATGGGGCACGCGCGCTGGCTGGAGTGCTCGGCAGCCCGCGAACGTGGCGCTGGATTGATGCTGCCATCGGTGTGCTGATGCTGGCCCTGGCCATCCGCCTGGTCCTGCACTGAAGTAGGCTGGAGCCGAGATCCGCAGGGGAGAAACCATGAGTAACCAGCCATCCCAGGGGCCTGACTACCAGCGTGACGGTTCGCCGTGGCCCAGCTACCGGCCGCCGGCCGAGTACGGGCAGGGACAGTACGGGCAGGGACAGTACGGCCAGCCCCAGTACAACCCGGGCTCCTACAACCAGGGCCAGTACGGCCAGCCGCAGTATTTCGGCCAGCCGTCCTACTATGGCCGGCCGGTGGAAGCGAAGACCCTGAGCATCGCAAGCATGGTCTGCGGCATCGCCTCGGTCATCACGGGTTGGCTGTTGCTTCCGCAGTTTGCCGCAATCATCACCGGCCACCTGGCCCTCCGGCGCGAACCCTCCGGCAGGGGGATGTCCATCACCGGCCTGGTGCTGGGCTACCTGTGCCTCCTGGGCTACGGCGCCCTTTGGCTGCTGCTCATCATCGGCCTGGCCATCGCCGGCACCGCCGGCTCCAATACAGGCACCTTCTAGCCCTGGCCGGCTGGGAAAGCAGCGGCGACGGCGGCCGGGCACCTGCGCCCGTGCCGCCGTCGTCCCTTCTGCCGCCGTCGTGCCTTACCCCTTGACTGCTGCGGTGGCGGGCACCTCTACCGGATACCCGGGGTAAATGGTCTCCGCCGGCGCGCGGTTGGTGGCCTTGGCCCAGGGGTAGTAGACGGCCAGGGTGGCAACGATTCCCACCAGCCAGGAAATGTCCGCGCCGCCCAGCAGCTTGGTGACGGGGCCCGTGTACAGCGCCTGCGCCAGGAACGGGACCTGGATGACGACGCCGATTCCATAGGAAACCAGGGCGGCCACGTTCCAGCGGCCGTAGCGGCCGTCCGGGTTGTAGAGGGCGGGGATGTCCAGCCGGTCCCGGGAGACCTTGTAGTAGTCCACCAGGTTGATCACGGACCAGGGCGTGAAGACCATGAGCAGCAGGAGGACGAAGTTCTTGAACAGGTTCAGGAAATCCTTGCTGGCGAACAGTGCGATGAGCACGCTGGCGCCGATTACCGCCACGATGAAGGCAATCCGCACGGCTTTGGAGACGGTATCCCTCCGGTTGACGGCGGTGCTGATGGTCACGCCGCACATGAAGGCGCCGTAGGCATTCAGGCAGTTAACCGTCAGCTTGCCGGTGACGATCATCAGGTAAATGAAGACGGCGATCTGCCCGCCGCCGGCGAGATCGCCCATGTAGCCCACCTGGTTCTTCAGGAAGTCCCCGCCCAGCTTGGCGGCGGAGAGTCCGCCGGCCAGGGCGCCGAGGGTCATGGCCCACTGCGCCCCGCCCACCGAGCCGGCGAAGGTGTACCAAAAGGTCTTCCGTTCCGAGGTGTCCGCGGGAAGGTAGCGGGAGTAGTCGGCTACGTATGGGCCGAAGGTGAGCTGCCAGCCGGCACCCAGGGCAACGGCGGTGAGGAACGTGGGCCATTCAAAGCCCTTGACCATCATCACCTGGGTGATGTCGAACTTGGTGGCAACCGCCAGGGTCAGGTACAGGAAGCCTGCCAGACCCAGTACGGTGGCGATGCGGCCCAGCGCGTGGATGTACTTGTACCCCAGGATGGCCAGCAGGGCCGTTGCGGCACCGAAGACCAGGATTCCGACGGCGGGCGCGTCCACTCCCAGCATGAGGTTGATCGCCTGCCCCGAGAGGACGGTGCCTGTTGAGGCGAACCCGACGTACATGAGGATGACCAGCACCAGCGGAATCACGGCCCCGTAGACGCCGAACTGGGCTCGGCTGGAGATCATCTGCGGCAAGCCCAGCTTGGGACCCTGGGCTGAGTGGAGGGCCATGACCGCGCCGCCCAGCACATTTCCCACCAGCAGGCCCACTATTGCCCAGAAGGCGTCCGCGCCGAACACCACGGCCAGGGCGCCGTCCACGATGGCGGTGATCTGGGCATTGGCACCAAACCACAGGGTGAACTGGCCGCGCGGGTGGCCGTGCCGCTCGCCCGGTGGGATCATGTCGATCGATCGTGCCTCAACGGCGGTACTGCCTCCGGCCATGGCCTAACTCCTCAGTGATGGAAACGTAGGGTCCATCACACCGGGTTTGGCGGCCGGCCAACACCCGCAACCGGGTCCTGCTGTCCGGGAAACCAGACGCCTCCGCGTGTCGCGCGGCCTGGCTAGCGGAGCAGCTCCACGTCCGAGACAAGCTCGATGTGCGCCAGCATGGCGTCCGCGGCCGCCTCCGCATCCTGGGCCCGGACGGCATCCGCGATTTTCCGATGCGACGCCAGGGACTGTTCGGGCCGGCCGGGCTGCCCCAGCGACTCCATCCGCGTTTCCAGGATCATCTCGGCGATGAAGGCCATCAGCTGTGCCAGGACGGACGAGTGTGCTGCCGCGGTGATGGCCTGGTGGAACAGTTCGTCGCCGTGGGTGCCGCGGTCGCCGTCGTTGATTTCCCTGGCCATGACGTCCAGGGCATCGTCGATGGCGGCAAGGTCCTGGTCGGTCCGGCGTTCGGCGGCGAGGGCGGCAAGCTTCACTTCCAGGGTGCTGCGCGCCTCCACGATTTCGGGCAGCCGGCTTTGGTGCTCGCGCAGGCCCTTGATGACCGAGGCTACGCTGGGCCGCCGGGCCAGGACTGCGCCGGTGCCGTGCTGCACGTCGATGACGCCAAGCACTTCCAGGGCCACCAGCGCCTGCGCCAGCGTGGCGCGGGAAACCCCAAGCCGTTCGGCAAGGTCGCGCTCCGCCGGCAGGAGATCGCCCGGCCGGAGCTGGGCGGACTCGATGTAGGCGAGGATCTGCTCCACCAGCTGCTCGTACAGCCGGGGCCGGGTGACGCGTTCCAGGCCCAGCCGTGCTGTCTTCTCCACAAAGCCCTCCCTCGGGGTCGTAGGGACCAGAATACCTCCTTCGTCTATTGACAGATAGACTCACTGTCTAAGAGGCTAGTCCAGTGAGCCAGTAACTCACGTCACATTCTTTCTTTCCCCCAACGGAGGACCAACGATGTCCGCTCCTGTCTTATCGATCATCATCCTCGCGGCGATGTTCCTGCTCGCCACCGTCCTGCCCCTCAACATGGGCGCGCTCGCCTTCGTCGGCGCGTTCCTGCTCGGCGCCCTGGTGCTGGGCATGTCCACCAACGAGATCCTGGCCAACTTTCCCGGCGGCCTCTTCCTCACCATCGTCGGCGTCACCTACCTGTTCGCCATAGCGCAGAACAACGGAACCATCGACCTGTTGGTCCGCGGCGCAGTCCGCCTGGTGGGCAGCCGCGTTGCCCTCATCCCGTGGGTCATGTTCGCCATCACCGCCGTCATCACCGCCGTGGGCGCCCTGTCTCCCGCCGCCGTCGCCATCATTGCCCCCATCGCCCTGAGCTTCGCCGGCAAGTACAAGATCAGCCCGCTGCTCATGGGCATGATGGTGATCCACGGCGCGCAGGCGGGCGGCTTCTCGCCCATCGCCGTCTACGGTGTCACCGTCAACGGCATCCTGGCCAAGACGGACCTTGCCTTCAGCCCCACCGCGCTGTTCCTGTCCAGCTTCATCTTCAACCTGGTCATCGCACTGGTGCTCTTCGTGGTCCTCGGCGGCAGGAACCTCATGTCCTCCAAGGTGGGACAGTTCGTGGAGCAGGCAGCTGAGGCACGGATGGCCGTCAGCGTCGGCGCCAAAGCCGGCGCCGACGTCCCCTTCAAGGGCTTCGGCTCCGGCATGTACGGTCCCCGGGACCCCGCAGGCGACGGCGTCGCGGCCACCAAGGAGCGCAAAGAGCGGATTCCGCAGCTGGTCACCATTGCAGGCCTGATCGTGCTGGCCGTCGTGGCCCTTGGCTTCAAGATGGACGTCGGCTTCGTCTCCATCACCATCGCCATTGTGCTGGCCCTGGTGTCACCCGCAGCCCAGAAGGGGGCCATCAACAAGATCAGCTGGTCCACCGTGCTGCTGATCTGCGGCATGCTGACGTTCGTCGGAGTGCTGGAGGAAGCCGGAACCATCAAGTTCGTTTCCAGCGGCGTTGCCGGAATGGGAATGCCGCTCCTGGCCGCCCTCATCATCTGCTTCATCGGTGCCGTGGTATCCGCCTTTGCCTCCTCCACCGCCATCCTTGCAGCGCTCATCCCGCTCGCGGTTCCGTTCCTCTCCACCGGCGAGATCGGCGCCGTCGGCGTCATCTGCGCCCTCGCAGTGTCCGCCACCATCGTGGACGTCTCACCGTTCTCCACCAACGGCGCGCTGGTGCTGGCCAATGCCCCGGAAGGCGTGGACAAGGACCAGTTCTACAAGCGGATCCTCGGCTACAGCGGCATCGTCATCGTGGCCGGCCCCGTCCTGGCATGGCTGGCGCTGGTGGTGCCCGGCTGGCTCTAGCCGCCGCTGCCCCACACCGGCGGCCGTCCGCCACCCGTTCCAGAAAGGAAACCCAAACCATGAGCACCGAGAACCGCCAAGGCCCCCTGGCCGGGCACACCGTCGTCGACCTCAGCCGCGCACTGGCCGGACCCCACGCAGGCATGATGCTGGCGGACCTCGGCGCCCGCGTCATCAAGGTGGAGAACCCCGGAACCGGTGACGACACCCGCGGCTGGGGGCCGCCCTTCGTCGGCCCCGAAGACGACCTCCAGTCCACCTACTTCATGTCCTGCAACCGCAACAAGGAGTCCATCAGCCTGGACCTGAAGAGCGGCGACGGGCAGGCGGTGCTCCGCGGCCTGCTGGAGCGGGCGGACGTGGTGATCGAAAACTTCCGGCCCGGGGTCATGGACCGGCTGGGCTTCTCCACCGCGGCGATGCATGAGATCAACCCGCGGCTGGTGATCCTGTCCATAACCGGCTTTGGCCACGACGGGCCCGAGTCCCAGCGCAGCGGCTACGACCAGATCCTGCAGGGCGAGGCCGGACTCATGTCCCTCACCGGGTCAGGGCCGGACGACCCCCAGCGCGTCGGCGTTCCAATTGCCGACCTGCTTTCCGGGATGAACGGCGCCTTCGGCGTGCTCGCGGCGCTGGTGGAGCGGACCCGGACCGGCCAGGGCAAGGTGGTACGCACGTCGCTGCTGGCATCGCTGATCGGCGTCCATGCCTTCCAGGGCACCAGGACCACCGTTGCAGGCGAAGTTCCCCAGGCCCAGGGCAACCACCACCCGTCCATCGCCCCCTACGGCCTGTTCAACTGCAAGGACGGCAGCGTACAGATCAGCGTCGGCAGCGAGAAGCTGTGGGCGTCCTTTGCTGCGGCCTTTGGCCTGGAGCCGGGTGCCCCCGGCTTTGCCAGCAATGCCGAAAGGGTGCGGAACCGTGCGGGGGTGATTGCCGCCGTCGAACGCGCCTTCGCCGGCTACGGTGCGGCGGAACTGCTGGCGAAACTGAACGACGCCGGGATCCCGGCAGGGAAGGTCCGCTCGCTGGACGAGGTGTACGCCTGGGAGCAGGTGGCATCCCAGGGGCTGGTGGTGGATGTGGACCACCCGCTGCTCGGAAAAGTGAGCCTGCCCGGCCCGCCGCTGCGGTTCTTCGCTCCCGGGGATGCGGCCGAAACCACCCCCACCCAGCACGATGCACCGCCGCTGCTGGACGAGGACGGGCCGGCAATCCGCGAGTGGCTGGGCCTGGCTTCTGCAACGGCGGGGGCCAAATAGCATGCCGACGAAGGAAAAGGTGCGGCACCTGAACGCAACCGAACTGCTGGACGCCGTGGTGGACCAGGGCTCGTTCGTCTCCTGGGACACCGAGCCGGAACAGCCGGACGTCTCTGACGAGTACGCCCGCGACCTGGTAAAAGCGCGCGAACGCAGCGGCGCCGATGAGTCGGTGGTCACCGGCGCCGGCCTCATCCGCGGCCGCCGCGTTGCGCTGATCGTCAGCGAATTCTCCTTCCTGGCCGGCTCCATCGGCCACGCGGCGGCGCAACGGATCGTTGCCGCCGTCGAACGCGCCACCGCGGAGGGGCTGCCGCTGCTGGCCGGTCCTGCGTCCGGGGGAACCCGGATGCAGGAAGGGACGCTCGCGTTCCTGTCCATGGTGAAAATCACCGGCGCCGTCCGGGCGCACCGGCAGGCCGGCCTGCCGTACCTGGTCTACCTGCGGCACCCCACCACCGGCGGCGTCATGGCATCGTGGGGTTCCTTGGGCCACATCAACGTGGCGGAACCTGGGTCCCTGCTGGGCTTCCTGGGTCCCCGGGTGTACGAGGCGCTGTACGGCGAGGCGTTCCCGGAGAACGTGCAGGTGGCGGAGAACCTCTTCCACAAGGGACTGATCGACGGCGTGGTGGAACCCGGCGATCTTGCAGACCTGGTGGGCCGGGCACTGGACATCCTCTCTCCCGGGGGTCCGGTGGCTGCGCGCCCTGCCCCTCCCGAGACCCTCAACGTCCGGCCTTCAACAGTTGACGCCTGGACGTCCATCGGGATCTCCCGGCGTCCCCGGCGGCCGGACCTGCGCCAGCTGCTGAAGGTCGGCGCCACCGACGCTCTCCCCCTGAACGGAACCGGACAGGGGGAGAAGGACCCCGGGTTGCTGCTGGCACTGGCGCGTTTTGGCACCCAGTCCTGCATCGTCCTGGGCCACGCCCGCCCGCTTCGGAAGGACGCCGCCGGGATGGGACCGGGTTCCTTGCGGGAGGCGCGCCGCGGCATGAAGCTGGCGGAGGAACTGCGGCTGCCGCTGCTCACCGTGATCGACACCGCCGGCGCTGCTTTGTCGCAGGAGGCGGAGGAGGGCGGACTTGCCGGCGAAATTGCGCGCTCGCTGCACGAACTGATCGGTCTGGAATCGCCGTCGGTCTCCGTGCTGCTTGGCCAGGGCGCCGGGGGAGGTGCGCTGGCACTGCTGCCCGCGGACAGGACCATCGCGGCCCAGCACAGCTGGCTTTCACCGCTTCCTCCGGAAGGTGCCAGCGCCATCGTGCACCGGACCACCGCGTTCGCCCCGGCCATGGCCCAGGCGCAGGGAGTGAACGTGGCCGCGCTGTACGCGAACGGCCTGGTGGACCACATTGTGGATGAGCGGGACGATGCTTCTCTGGAGCCGCGCGAATTCTGCACCCGGATGGCCCGGGCGATTGAGTTTGAGCTGGGCTCGGTGGCCGGCGTTCCCGTGCCGGAACTCGTGGCTGCCCGGGCGCGGAAGTTCGCATCCCTCGGCGGCAGCTGACGGTTGCCACTTGGTCGTGGGGGGCAGGCCCGGGAGGCGCCGGAGTATCGGTTCCGGCGCTTCCTACGGCTGGTCCGGCACGTAGAGGGCCATAATGACGCCCGTGGCGGTGTGTTCGGCTTCGAGGAGCCGCAGCGGCGTTCTTGTTGCCCCGGTGAAAAGCTGGTGACCGTTGCCCAGCACCAGGGGATGGATCATGAGCAGGTACTCGTCGATTTGATCTGCCGCCATAAGGCTGCGGATCAGCACTCCGCTGCCCATGATCACGAGGTTCCCGGGGAAGGTTTCCCGGAGCTCCTTCACAGCCGCCGGAACGTCCCCCCGAAGGAGCGTTGAGTTTGGCCACTCAAGCTTCAAGGCGGGGTCACCGGAGGCGACGTACTTGGGCGTGTTGTTCAGGGCGTCCTTGAATGGACCGCCCTGGGCGTTCCATGACGACAGGAGCTGCACGTAGGTGCGCCGTCCAAAGAGGAAAGCGTGGCCGGCGCCCATGCGCCCGCCCATCTTCTGGACCGTCGCCTGATCGGCATGCGGAACGGCCCAGCCGCCGCCGGTGAATCCTCCCCGCGGATCTTCATCCGGGCGCCCCGGTCCCTGCCTGACGCCATCGAGCGTCACATGGTTCATCACCACGACCTTGCCCACTGCGGTCAGCCTTTCCGTGGCGGGAAGCGCCCGCGGTGGCGGGCGGCACCCGCTGCCAAGGGACTACCTCCTGGACTGGACTCTGGTCCGGTGGGCGTTCCTGCGCAGCTGCAGGATGCGCGCTCCGCCTGCCACGGCCACCAAGACGCCGCCTGATACGGCAGCGATGAACAGTGCCATCCCCAGCGGGACGGACCCCTCAAAACCAAGGAACCGGACCAGGGCCTGGTCCTGGTTCTGCAGGATGAAGACGATCAGCAGGATCAGGAGCACTAAGGATGCCACTACACCTGCCCAGATGACTCCGGCGCGGGTGACCTTGCGTTCAGGGAATCCACGGCCCGTCGCCGCTGTCCCGGTGGCCGGTGTCCCCGTTGTTCCGACTGTTCCCCCTGCGTCCGGTGCGTAGGACGGCGCGCCGCCGTAGGTTGCGGCCCGGTCTCCCGATGGCTGCGCTGCGTTCGACGGCGTGGTGGCATCCGGTTCCTGCCGGCCTTCCGGCCCTGGCGTGTACTGTCCTGCGCTCATGTCCGTCCCCTTTCCCAAAATGCTAAGCATGCTTATTGTCTAACCATAGACGCCCCGGTTGACGCGGCACAACGACCGGTACCGCGTCCTGCGTTAGGAATTGCGTCATGACCGGCGCAATGACCGGCGCAATGACCTGCGCAGGAAAAGGGTGCGGGGGAGCCGTCGGCCAGGAGGGGCCCTCACGTGAGAACCCCTCCTTCCGGCAGTCTGGCCGGACCATTTTCGGTCCGGTCAGCCCGGCCCGGGTCTCACCGCCCGGGTCAGACCCTCTCCTTGCTCCGTTCGGCGGAGGGGGTGCGGGGCGCAGGCATCCTGCGCCAGTTGGGGAAGGCCCAGAACGTGAAGTCCGGTGCCTTGACCGGCTCCTCCGGAGTTTCCGCAGGGGCTTCCGTTTCGGCTTCAGGCCGGCGCTTGGTTTCTTTCCTGGCGCCCCACCCGAAGTCCTTGTTCGATGCGTAGCACATCACAGACCTCCTCATGGTGACTGCCCTTTAATCGTCCTCCTGATTGGCGGGGGAGTCGATACGCCAACCCAGTCCAGGGGCAACGAACGCACCAGAGGCCTCAGCGGCCGCAGGAGTAATGTCCGCGATTATCAGGCGCCGTCAACCACGTCCTGTGCCTCCTGCGGGCGGTGGAACTCGCAGGGCCCCTGATGCCGGAGGGGAAGGAGGCAGGTCCGTCCCGTGGGCAGGTGGACCAGCGCGCACCGGCCGGTCATCGCCAGGTCTTCCCTGACGTTCGAGTTGCTCATGTCTGGACGTCCGTCGTCTGCCGTTATGGTGGCTTCGGTGCCTGGGGCAGGGTGTTCAACGTTCATGGTGGGGCAACTCCTCATCGGGCGGAGGGCGAATGGAGGGTGCTGAAAGGTGCTCCTTCAAGTGTGCGCCGCCAGGGTTACCAGCGGATTAAGCCGGTGTTAGGAGCAGGTCAACATCTGCCCTCCGGCGGAGCTTCCCGAAGTTTCCCTAGTAGCCCAGCTGGTGGGCCACCTGCAGGAGGAGGGCTTCGGAGCCCATGGGGCCAACAAGTTGGATTCCCATGGGAAGTCCACTGCCGGCGCTACCCGCGGTCCAGTGCACGGGAACGGTGATGGCCGGCAGGCCGCACACATTCACCATGGAGGACCACGGGGCGTATTCGCACTGCTTCCGGTAGTCGCCGTCGGCGTCCCCGGGCCACTGCGCCGACGGCCAGCGCTCCCCGCCATGCGCCGTGCCGGTAAACCATCCCACCGGCCGCGGCGTCTGCGCCAGGGCCGGCATCAGCATCAGGTCCCACTGCCCGTACTGCGCCACCGTGTCATGCTGGAACTGCCGCAGGAATGCCAGTGCCTCCGCGAGCTTGGCGGGGCTGCGCTGCTGTGCCCGACGGCGGAAGGTCCGCGTCAAGGGGGCCAGCAGAGCTTCACGCGTCGGACTGATCCTGGCTGCGCCCACCCCGGCGGTCCACGCCGTCGTGAAGGCATCCGGGTAACGGTTGTCGTAGCGGACGGATGCATCACCCAGGCTGTGGCCGGCGTGTTCCAGGAGGGCCTCACCGGCACGGAGCGCGTCCAGGGCGTCCTGTTCGGGCGTGAAGGGAAACGTGCCGGACCACGGGCTGTCCAGGGTGACGCCGATCCGCAGCCGCGGCGGCTCCTCTTGTTGCACTGCCCGGAGGTAGTGGTTTCCCGGGACCATGACGTCCATCATCAGCGCCGCGTCCTCCGTGCTGTGGGCAAGGGGACCGGGCACCACCAGCCGCGCGGGATCGCCGGCACTTTCCCCGGCTGCCACCAGCCCCCGGCCCGGCTTCAGGCCCACCAGGCCGCATGCTGCCGCCGGGATGCGGACTGACCCGCCGCCGTCGGTCCCCGGAGCGAAAGGCAGCAGCCCCGCTGCCACGGCCGCTGCACTGCCGCCGGACGAACCTCCCGAACTCCTGCTGGGTGCATGGGGATTGCGCGACGGCGGTGCGATGCGGTTTTCGCTGTAGGCCGTCAGTCCGAATTCAGGTACCTGTGTCTTGCCCAGCGAAACCACGCCGGCGTCCTTGAAGAGGGACACCAGCGGAGCGTCGGCGGGGGCGGGTTTGTGGTCAAGGGCGGCACTGCCGTGAGTGGTCACCACCCCGGCCACGTCCGTCAGGTCCTTGAAGGCAAGCGGCATGCCGTGCAGCACAGGCAGGTCATCGGCGTCGGCGCGGGCATGCAGGGCATCGGCCGCCTTGGCCTGGTCCATGGCCTGTTCCGCGGTCACGGTGATGAAGGCGCCGAGAAGGGCGTTCCGCTGGCCGGTCCGGGCCAGGAAATGGGCGGCGGCCTCCGCGGCGGACACTGCTCCACTCCGCAGGAGGTCCCGCAGGGCCAGTGCCGAAAGCTCATGGACTTCAGTCACGGAACCGGGACTCCGTTTGCGCACCGGCAGGCCGTTCCGTGCGGGCGGCCGGAGCCGGGGGTGCGGGGAGGGCGGCGGGCTGTTGGGACATGAAAACCTCCTTGGGCTTCACCAGCCTAACCCGGGGCTTTTTGCATACCTGTTCACGGTGGAAGGGGGCGGAAGAGCTAGGCTTAAACCTGACTCTGATCCGCCAAGACAGGACTCCGATGAGTGACTTCGATACCGTCCCCGTGCATGACATTCCCGCTGACGCGGTGATCCTGGACGTCCGGGAGGACTACGAATGGGTCGCCGGCCACGCTGACGGCGCACTCCACATCCCCATGGACCAGATCCCGGCCCGGCTGGGTGAGCTCGATCCGGACGAGGACCTCTATGTCATCTGCCGTACGGGCGGCCGCTCCTTCCGCGTTGCCCAATGGCTCACCGGCCAGGGATATTCCGCCATCAACGTCTCGGGCGGGATGGACCAGTGGCTGGAGGCCGGCAAACCTTTGGTTTCGGACAACGGACTCAAGCCGTTGGTGCTTTAGTGGCCGGTACTTCCCGCACCTACACGTTCCTGGGTCCGGAAGGCACCTTCACCGAGGCTGCCCTCCTCCAGGTACCCGATGCCCTTGAGGCGGTGAGGATCCCGGCGTCGAACGTCAACTCCGCCCTTGGGAAGGTCCGTGAAGGTGCGGCCGACGCCGCCATGGTCCCCATCGAGAACTCCGTGGAGGGCGGTGTCACGGCCACGCTGGACGCCATCGCCACCGGCCAGGAACTGCGGATCATCCGCGAGGTCCTGATTCCCATCAGCTTTGTCCTGGTAACCCGTCCCGGGGCTCGGTTGGAAGATGTCCGGCGCGTTTCCACGCACGGCCACGCCTGGGCCCAGTGCAGGCTGTGGATGGACAAGAACATACCCGATGCGGAATACGTTCCCGGTTCCTCAACCGCCGCCGCGGCCGTGGGGTTGCTGGCGGCCGACTGCCACTACGACGCGGCCATCTGCGCGCCGCTGGTGGCCAGCGAACATGCTGGACTGTCCGTGCTGGCGGAGGATATCGGTGACAACCCGGGTGCGGTCACCCGCTTCATCCTGGTGAGCCTGCCAGGGGCCCTGCCGGCCCGGACCGGTGCGGACAAAACCACGGTGGTGGTGCCGCTTCCGGAGGACCGTCCCGGAGCCCTGATGGAGATCCTGGACCAGTTCGCCAGCCGCGGCGTCAACCTCAGCCGGATCGAGTCCCGGCCCACGGGCCAGTACCTGGGACACTACTTCTTCAGCATTGATGCCGACGGCCACGCAGGCGAGGCGAGGGTGGCCGACGCGCTGGCGGGGCTGCACCGCATCAGCCCGGGGACGCGTTTCCTTGGCTCGTACGCCCGGGCAGACAAGCAGCAGACGCCGGTCCCGGCCTATGTCTCCGACGCGGCGTTCTCTGCGGCCCAATCATGGGTGGAATCCATACTCGATGCAGAATCCTTCGCAGGTGAAACCGGTTCCGCAGCTTCGCCCAGAGCGTAGGCAAATGGCTTGGGAACTACTTCCGCGGGCTGCGGACAATGCGTATGCTTGCTTGATCCACACGGGGTATGGCCCCTGACGAAGGGAGAGGGTCATGACCAGCAGCACTGAGAACGACGGCCAGGGGATGATCGTCAACCCCAAGCCGGCCGCTGACAACCAGGACTGGGACGGGGATGACGCTGACCGCGCCGACCGCCTGCGCTTCGAGGAAGAGCAGGCCATGATCCGCGAGCAGTCTGAAGCCCACGCTGCCGCCAAGGCGGCCGCCGATGCAAAGAAGCAGGCCAGCGCCTGAGCCGCGCAGCACTCTTGCTTTTGTCACGTAACAGCGCTGTCAGCGCTCTTTTGTCAACGCACCTTTGCTAACGCACCGCCGTGGCACTGCTGCCATGGACGTCCCGCTTGACCCGGACCAGGAGTGACCGCGGCAGAACCTGGACGGTGAGCTGCGTGGCTTCACCCGAGGTGTCGCCGTCGAGCTGTGTGGGCATGGGTTCGGGGCACTTGATCACCACCCTGCCTGACCGGTAAACGGTCATGATGGGCAGCTTGCCGCTGTGCTTGAACATGATTTTCACGTACATCAGCAGCCACCCCAGCGCGCTGCGGGGGCTCATCACCACAACGTCGAGCATGCCGTCGTCGATCATGGCCTGCGGGATCAGGTCGATGCCGCCGGGGACAAGGCCGCAATTGGCGAAAAGCACACTGCGGATATTCCTTACCTGCTCCGGGTTTCCGTCCAGCGCAATGGAAACCTTCTTTCGCCGGCCCGGCAGGTGGCGTACGCCCGCCTCCGTGTACGCGAGCCAGCCCACCGCCTTCTTCAACCCGTCATTGGTGTCGGCCAGGATCTCGGCATCCATGCCTATCCCGGCGATCACCAGGAAGATGTGCTCGGAGTAGTGGCCGGTCCGGGAGTTCTCGATGGCCATCCGTGCGGTGTCGATGTAGCGCTGGCGGCCGAAGAGTGCTGTCTGGACGTTGCCGTGAAGGTCGTTCACATCCAGGTCCACGTTCCGCGCCAGCAGGTTGCCGGTACCCAGTGGAATCAAACCCATGGCAATGTCCGTGTGCGCCAGGGCCTCGGCCACCACCCGGACGGTACCGTCGCCGCCGCCCGCAAGGACGACGTCCGGCTTGCCGGCCAGGACGGCCTGCATCTGGGAAAAGCCGGGGTCCTCCGCCGTCGTCTCGAAGAAGACAGGCTCCTCCCACCCGGCTGCCAGGCAGGCGCGCTGGATGATTTCCCTCGCTTCCCCGGCCCGCGCCTTGATTGGATTCAGGACCACGGCCACCCGCTGCTGCGCCAGCCCGGAGTCGTAAACTTCCCCCGCCACGGTGCTGCGCATATGCAGTGCTTTGAGGCGGCGCACCCCCCACCAGCTGGACGTGGCGAAGGCAAGCGCCACCGCAATCAGCAGGTAGAGAATCCAGTCGCTCATGGTGCTTCAACAGTAGCCGTGCGGGCGGCGGCGCGTGGGGGCACGCACCCTGCCGCCCGCCGTCGTGCGCGGTATTGGATACCCTTGTGTGGTGATCGACGTAAAAGACCTCAGCGAAAACCCGGAGAAATACCGTGCCAGCCAGCGTGCCCGTGGCGCGGACGAATCAGTGGTGGACGCGATCATCTCCGCGGATTCCGCCCGCCGCGCTGCCCTGATCCGCTTTGAAAACCTCCGCGCCGAGCAGAACGTGTTCGGCAAGAAGGTGGCGCAGGCCAAGGGTGAAGAGAAGCAGGCGTTGCTGGCAGAGGTCAAGGAGCTCGCCAACTCGGTTAAGGCTGCGTCTGCCGAGGCCGATGCCGCGCAGACCAAGCAGGAAGAACTCCTGCGCACCATCCCCAACCTTATTGAGGACGGCGTGCCCGAGGGCGGCGAGGACGACTACGTGGTGGTCAAGACCGTCGGCACCCCCCGTGAATTCCCGGACTTCGAGCCGCGCGACCACTTGGAGATTGGCGAGCTGATCGGTGCCATAGATATGGAACGCGGTGCCAAGGTCTCCGGTGCCCGGTTCTACTTCCTGCGCGGTGTGGGTGCGCGGCTGGAGATGGCCCTGCTGCAGATGGCCATGGACCAGGCCATCGAGGCAGGTTTCGTGCCTATGATCACCCCCACGCTGGTGCGTCCCGAGACCATGCAGGGGACCGGCTTCGATGTGAAGCACGACGCCGAGATCTACCGACTCGCCGAAGACGACCTTTACCTGGTGGGCACCTCCGAGGTTGCCCTGGCCGGGTACCACGCAGACGAGATCCTGGACTTCTCCAAGGGCCCCATCCGCTACGCCGGCCAGAGCTCCTGCTACCGCCGCGAGGCCGGCTCGCACGGCAAGGACACCCGCGGCATTATCCGCGTCCACCAGTTCAACAAGGTGGAGATGTTCATCTACACCACTGTTGAAGAGGCCGCCGCCGAGCACCAGCGCCTCCTGGCATGGGAAGAGGAAATGCTGGCCAAGTGCGAACTGCCGTACCGCGTGATTGACACCGCTGCCGGTGACCTCGGCACCTCCGCCGCACGCAAGTACGACTGCGAAGCCTGGGTTCCCACGCAGGGCGCCTACCGCGAGCTGACCTCCACCTCCAACTGCACCACCTTCCAGGCGCGCCGCCTGAATATCCGTGAGCGCGTGGTGAACTCCGAGGGCGTCGCCAAGGGCACCCGGGCAGTGGCCACCCTGAACGGCACCCTGGCCACCACGCGCTGGATCGTGGCGCTGCTGGAGCACCACCAGAACCCGGACGGCTCCGTCAACGTGCCCAAGGCGCTGCAGAAGTACCTGGGCGGCCTCGAGGTCCTGCCGGTTCTCTAAGGGAGCTTTCATAAGCTTGTTCGCGGATCAGGACCTTCATGGTTCTGATCCGCGAACATGCTTAGGCCTGACGGACGCTTGTCCACATACAGGCAGCGGACCGGTGACCGCGCTTCCATGGTCCAACATCCTGTTTGAATGGATATGCCGCCCGGACTGATTGATACTGCCGCCATTCTCCGCACGGGCGCCGGCACCGACGGCGTGCACCGCGCCTTCAAAGCAGGGCAATTGGTGCGGATTCGGCGCGGCTTCTACGTCTCCACCGAGGACTGGCTCAACGCGCTGCCGTCCCAGCGCGTCGCATGGACGACGACGTCACTCGCCAGATCGGTCAAAGGTGCCGTTTTGTGCGGGCAAACGGCAGCGGTGGCGAGCGGTCTGCCGACGCTGGGAACGCCACCGTGCGTGGAGTTGGCGACTGCCTTGCCCGGCCGAAGCGGCATCAGGAAATCGCCGCTGTTGGTCCTGGGCGGGGACAGAACGGCCCAAGACGTACGCCGCACGCGTTCCTATCCGCTTAGGTACCGGCTCAAGAGCGTGCTGGAACCTGTCCGCCATGGGGAGTTCCTCTGCACAGGACTCATGGAGACCACCGTTGATGTCATTTCCTCCACGAACCTGAGCCAGGCACTGGTACTCGCAGACGGGGCCGCCCGCAGACTCCTGGCCGACGGCGTTGTGGATCATGGTGCCAACCTTCTGTCCGTGCCGGGCATTGCCGCCGGCATAGCGGCTCTTCCGTCTGCGGCTGCCCGGCGCCGCGCGGAGCGGGTCGCTGCCCTGGCGAGCCCCCAGCCGGAGTCCGTTGGGGAGTCGTACAGCCGGGCCATCTTTGAGTTCCTTGATTTCGAACAGCCCGAACTTCAACACGTCTTTAAGGACGGCAACGGCTTCATCGGCAGGAGCGATTTCTGGTGGCCTTCCCAGGGGGTGGTGGGTGAGTTCGACGGCAAGGGGAAGTACGTCCAGGCCGCCCTGCGTGACGGGATCACAGCTGACGAGGCCGTATATCGGGAGAAGCTCCGCGAGGACCGGATCCGGGCGCTGGGCCACGGCTTTGTTCGCTGGCGATGGGCTGACCTCACGGACCCCAGCCGGCTGCGGTGCAAGCTCCTGGCAGCCGGACTCCGCCCGGGCTGCGGCACGTCCTCGCCCGCGAATCAGAAGCTGGTTCGCTAATCAGAACCGTGAAGGCACGGATGTGCGAACGAGGTGAGGACTGTTGGTCCAGGGAAGACGGGGACTCGTCCGCCCAGGGGGATCTGCTGCGCGAGGGACCGCCGGGATGTGGGAATCCGCCGTGTTTACCAACAGTTCAATAAACCTGTGTCCTGCGTCCTAGCGCGTGTCAGTTACGTCTGGTTCACTATGTGGATGACAACGCTGACTGAAACCTCAGTCGCCGGCAACGATGACCGGCGAGACAACAATCCGAACAACAACACCAACACCAACACCCTCGGCTTCGCCGGTGTGGACCAGAAGTTCATGGTCGCCCTGGACGTGGACGGCACCCTGGTGAACCACGACGGCCACATGTCCCCTGATGTGCGGGAAGCCGCCCAGGCCGTGGTTGCAGCGGGGCACGAGGTGATGATCGCCACCGGACGCTCCCTGAACGCCACCCTTCCCATCATCGAGAAGATCGGAATCGAGCGCGGATACGCCGTCTGCTGCAACGGCGGCGTAACGCTCCGGCTCCACCCGGAACTCGAAAACGGCTACGAAGTGATCCACAAGGCCACGTTCGATCCCGCTCCGGCCCTGCGTGCGCTCCGGGAGCGCCTCCCGTCCGCCAAGTACGCACTCGAGGATGCCGACGGCAATTTCCTCTCCACCGAGCGGTTCCAGGACGCCAGCTTCGGGGTGGAGGCCGTGGGCGTGGACTTCCACACCATGCTGGAAGCCACCGCCGTCCGCGTGGTGGTCTTCAGCACCGAAAACACGCCGGAGGAGTTCAACGAGGCCATCAACCACGTGGGCCTGGCGGGAGTGACCTATTCGGTGGGATGGACTGCGTGGCTGGATATCGCTGCCGCAGGGGTGACCAAGGCCAGCGCCCTGGAAAACCTTCGGGTCCGCCTTGGTTTTGAAGAGCACCTCACCGTCGCCGTCGGTGACGGCCGGAACGACATCGAGATGCTCACCTGGGCCGGCCGGGGTGTAGCCATGGGCCAGGCTCCGGCGGAGGTGGTGGCCGCCGCTGATGAGGTCACCCATTCAGTGCACGACGACGGCGCCGCCCACGTGCTGCGCAGCCTCCTCTAGGCCGGGGTACTTCCGTCCGTCCCGATTCCGGACCGCGTCCTGGGTCAAGGCAGAATAGAAGCATGACCCTTACGACGTTCGCCCTCGTCCGCCATGGCCAGACCGACTGGAATGCCGAGCGCCGGTTGCAGGGAGCCACCGACATCCCCTTGAACGACGTCGGACGCGGCCAGGCGAGGGACGCCGTCGCCGTCCTTGCCCCGTACGAATGGGACGCAATCGTTTCGTCGCCCCTCAGCCGTGCCGCGGAAACCGCAGACCTGATTGCCGAAGGGCTCGGGCTGGCGGTTTCCCGGCGCGTTCCGGAACTCACCGAGCGCAGTTTCGGCCCGGCCGAAGGGATGCAGGCCGGACCCGAACTGGACGCGCTGCGCATTCCGGGCGGCTTCAAGGGCGCGGAAAGTGAAGACGAGGCCGCCGACCGCGGCCTTGCCGCACTTGAGGCGCTGGCGGAGGAGTTCCGCGGCCAGCGGCTGCTGGTGGTCACCCACGGCACCCTGCTGCGCGTGAGCCTCAGCCGGGCCATTGGCCAGACCCTGGCGAGCGTGGACAACGCGGTGCTGAACCTGGCGCACCACCACGCGGTGGACGGCTGGAAACTGGAGTACTTCAACGGCGAGCCCGTGATGGCAGCCGCCGGCAACTAGGCCGGCCGGCCCGGAAGGTAGCTAACGAGCGCTGCCTGGACAGTCAGCTGGCTACCGGGCTTCGAGGATCAGTGCCAGCAACCTGGCAGCTGCGGGCCGGGCGCCGTGCTCCTCGTTCCACTGCGCCCGGGCCACCGCTTTACTGACGGCCTGGGTGGTAATGCCGAGTTCCTGCGCCACGGCTTTTTGCTGCCCCCGGACACCGGGGGTCAGCAGGTCCAGCACCCGCCATTCAGCATCGGAACGGTCACGCACGATATGGCCCAGCAGCCTGAGGATGGCCTCGGCGTCGTGGGCGACATCGGCCAGCGGCCCTTCCACCGCCACCGGGATCCGCTCCTTGCTGCTGCGGAGCCTGTCCACGGCCCGGCGCGCGTACACCAGACCGTGGCCGGAGGCGTCCTTGATCTGGTTGGGCAGCGGCTCATTTACCGGCCCCGCGCCGATCCCCACGTACCAGTGCCCGCTGCGAAGTGCGATCAGTGCGGCATCCACGGCCTGGTGCGGGCAGTCGACGATTCCCTGGACTTCGTCCTCCACCGACCGGTCGAAGTCCAGGCGCGCAGGGATGTGCCGCAGCGCCTTGAGCAGCTGCGGCACCTGGTCGCCGTCGCGCCGGCTGTCCGTCTGATTGATGGTCAACGTGAACATTTCTGGATCCACACTACCCGGAAGTAGGAACTACGGAACGGCCGATTGCAGGGCCCGGTTGCCGGTTGGGCAGGAGATTTTCCCGGCCCGGGCGAGCCCATGCCGGCTGGCGCGGGGTGGCAAGAGCGGAAAGCCCGACGGCGGGGCTTGCCTGCCTGCCCCTCCATCTGTTGCCATGGGGGAACGGCCGCCTGCAGCGGCACACCCGACGTGAGGATGGTTATGGCCGGCAGCACTGGGCAGGATGAGATGCAGCAGGACGACGTGCAGCAGGGCGGCGCACGGCAGGAGGGGCCGGGGCAGGAAGACCTGGGCCTCGTCGACAAATGGTGGCGGGCCGCCAACTATCTTTCGGTGGGGCAGATCTACCTCCGGTCCAACCCCCTGCTGCGGGAACCGCTGCAGGCAGAGGACACCAAGTCCCGCCTGCTGGGGCACTGGGGCACCACCCCCGGACTCAACTTCGTCTACGCCCACCTGAACCGCGTGATCCGCCGCGACTCCCTGGAGATGCTCTTCGTCGCCGGTCCCGGCCATGGCGGTCCCGCCGTCGTCGCCAATGCCTGGATGGAGGGGACCTACTCCGAAATCTATGCCCACGTGGGCAATGACGAGGCAGGCCTGGCCGAACTCTTCCGGCAGTTCTCCTACCCCGGCGGAATCCCCAGCCACGCGGCCCCGGAAACCCCCGGCTCCATCAGCGAAGGCGGGGAGCTGGGGTACTCCCTGGCCCACGCGTACGGATCGGTGTTCGACAACCCGCAGCTGGTGACCGCCGTGGTGATTGGCGACGGCGAGGCGGAAACCGGTCCACTGGCCGCCAGCTGGCACTCCCACAACTTCCTTGATCCCGCCGTGGATGGTGCCGTCCTGCCCATCCTGCACCTGAACGGCTACAAGATTGCCAACCCCACCATCCTGGCCCGGATGCCCCAGGACCAGCTGGAGCAGCTGCTGCGCGGATACGGGCACCAACCGTACTTCGTCACGGTGGCGGACCCGGACGACACCGAAAAGGCGCACCGCGATTTCGCCGGCGTCCTGGACCGGTGCCTGGCGGATATCAAGGCCATCCAGGATGCCCACCGGCAGGACGCTTCCGGTGAAGAGGCGGGGGAGGGCGGACACCGCTGGCCCCTGATCGTGTTGCGCTCGCCCAAGGGCTGGACCGGACCCCGCATGGTTGACGGGCTGCAGGTGGAAGGCACCTGGCGGGCCCACCAGGTGCCGCTGTCCGAGGTCCGCACCAACGGCGAGCACCTGAAGCAGCTGGAGGAGTGGCTGCAGTCCTACCGGCCGGCGGAACTGTTCGACGGCGACGGCCGGCTCCGGCCCGACGTCGCCGAAGGTGCGCCCACGGGCGACTTCCGCATGAGTGCCACACCGCATGCCAACGGCGGATTGTTGAGGCGCGCGCTGAAGCTGCCCGCCTACCGCGACCACGCCGTGGAGGTTCCCAGCCCGGGCACCGAGCGGGTCAGCCCCATGGTTACGCTCGGATCCTGGATGCGGGACGTGATTGCGCAGAACATGGATAACTTCCGGCTGTTCGGCCCGGACGAGACGGCCTCCAACCGGCTGCAGAACGTCTATGAGGTCACCGACAAGGTGTGGCAGTACAGGATCGACGACGTCGACGAGCACCTTGCGCGCTCCGGCCGGGTCCTGGAGGTGCTGAGCGAGCACCTGTGCCAGGGCTGGCTGGAGGGGTACCTCCTCACCGGCCGGCACGGCGTCTTCAACTGCTACGAGGCCTTCGTCCACATTGTCGACTCCATGTTCAACCAGCACGCCAAATGGCTGAAGGTCTCCCGGAAGCTGCACTGGCGCCAGCCGGTGCCATCCCTGAACTACCTGCTGTCGTCGCACGTGTGGCAGCAGGACCACAACGGCTTCTCGCACCAGGACCCCGGCTTCATCGACCACGCCGTGAACAAGAAGGCCGAGGTCATCCGGGTCTACCTGCCGCCGGACACCAACACCCTGCTCTCCGTCATGGAGCACTGCCTGGCCTCCACGGACTACGTGAACATCGTGGTGAGTGGGAAGCAGCCCTCACCCACCTGGCTCGGTCCGGCCGATGCCGCCAACCATTGCCGCCGCGGCCTGGGGATCTGGACGTTTGCCGGTTCCGAGGTGCCCGGCGAGGAGCCCGACGTCGTCCTGGCCTGCGCCGGTGACGTCCCCACCGTGGAGACCGTGGCGGCCGCCGAACTGCTCCGGAAGGGCGCGCCCGGACTCAAGGTGCGGGTGGTGAACGTGGTGGACCTGATGCGGCTGCAGGACGACAGCGAGCACCCACACGGCCTCCCCGGCCATGACTTCGACGGGATTTTCACCGCCGACAAGCCGGTCATCTTCGCGTACCACGGCTACCCGGCGCTGATCCACCGGCTGGCCTACCGGCGGACCAACCAGCAGGGCCTCCACGTGCACGGCTATAAAGAAGAGGGGACCACCACCACGCCGTTCGACATGGCCATGCTCAACGGAATCGACCGGTTCACCCTGGCTATCGACACGATCGACCGGGTACCCGGCCTGGCTGAGAAGCACTCGCTCCTGCGCCAGGACCTGCAGGACCGCCGCAACCGGGCGCGCGAGCACACCCGCACCCACGGCGAGGACCCGGAGGAGATCCGGAACTGGAAGCTGGGCGGCTGACCCCCACCTAGTTGCGGAGTTCGTCCAGCGTGCAGGAGGGCAGGTGGATCCAGCCCTCGCTGCGCGCTGCCTGCGCATGGGAACCGTCCGGCAAGAGCGTACGACGACGGGCGGCGGCCCGGGCAGTCAGGGAAGCGATGACGGCGTCGAAGAGATCGTCCGAGCCGGCCAGCGTGCCCCGGTGCCCGCCCAGGTCCAGCCATGGCGCCTGCTCTTCGAGGGCCGCCAGCAGGAGGCCGAGGCGTTCGGCTTCCAGGACGCCCCGGCCCTTGTAACCGCGCCCGTTCAGGCCCCAGATCTTCAGGGATGCTGCCGGGTAGACCTCGGCCAGGCGTCCTGAGCCGTCACGCGCCTGTGGGCCGTGCAGGGCGCCGATCTTTGCCTGGATCACGGCGCAGCGCATGGCAGGATGGGCCAGCCGGTCGGCGGAGACGCTGAGCGGGATCAGCCCGGTTTCGCGCGTGACGAAGCGGTCGGTGTCCCGGTAGGCGAGCAGCCTCCGGCCGGCAATTCCGTCGTACTCGAGGACGGGATCGGCGTCGAAGTTCAGGTGGCCGGTAAGGAACGGGATCAGCGCGTCGGGCCAGCCCACCGGACAGTCGACGCCGGTCATCTCGCAGGAGCCGAACAGCTCCACGATGTCCTGGTCGTCCACGTCCAGGGCCAGGTGGGTGAGCCGGGCCGTATCTGGCTCCCACTCGATCACCGCGACGGCGGTCTTCCTGGTGGCCGCCGCCAGGTCCACGCCCAGCGTTTTCACGCTCTCAGGCTGCCTGATACTGCAGGACTCCGGTGATGCCGCCGGACTTCCCAAGGTCGGCGCCGCGGGCGAAACCGGCCCACAGGGCCCGCATCTTCCGGCCAGCCGCCTCCACGTCCTCCCAGCGGGCGCCGGCGATCAGTCCCACCCCGTCCCATGTTTCCCTGGTGCCGAGCAGCAGGGGCAGGTCCACGGTGTGGGCCGCGCCAAAGATATTGCCGGGGGCATGCCAGGTCAGGAGGTACCGGTGGGCGTTTCCGCCCGCTTTGGCGTGGCGCCGGGCGAACCGGCGCGTTGCCCGGCCGTACACGGTTTCGGTGACCACCCAGTCGATGGCACGCACGGCGTGCTGACCCACCAAGGGGATCCCGGCCAGCCGCATCAGTCGAGGGCTGCGGGGAAGGAACAGGCGCGCCTCCTCCGAGGTATGGCCGATCAGCACCTCGATGCCGGGCGCCGTCCGGTCCCACGCCGCTTCGATCCCGGCTTCCTCCGGGAGTGGATCGTGCCCGTACTGTGTGCCAAAGGGCATGGCGGCCAGCATGCCGAACTTTTTGGCCACCTGGGTGACCTGTTCCTCGACCGCCACCACGTCCATGGCCGGTGTCTGTTCGGTGACCGATTCGGCGGCGATGCCCATGGCGTGGTTCATTTTGGCCCGCCCGCGGGTGATGCCCAGCGGTGCACTTTGGATGATGGCGCGCTGGAAGAGTGTGGGCGCCTCGGGTGTGGCCATCAGGTGGGCGATCGCGTCACCACCGGCGGACTGGCCGAATGCGGTGACCCGGCGGGGGTCGCCGCCAAAGGCCTGGATATTCCGCCGCACCCACCGGAATGCCTCCAATTGGTCCAGGAGCCCCAGGTTGCCGGGACGCCCCGCGGGTGTGGCCAGGAACCCGAACAGCCCCAGCCGGTACGTCACGGAAACCACGATGACGCGGTTCTCGGCCACCAGCCGGGCGGGGTCGAAGATGGCCAGGTCCCCGGAGCCGGTGGTGTAGGAGCCGCCGTGGATCCAGACCATGACGGGCAGCTTTTCGTCCGGCCTGACGTCGCCGGGCATGGTGATGGAAAGGTTCTGGCAGTCCTCGCTCCCCGGAAGCTCCCCGTATCTGGTGCCCAGGACGTCGTCGAGGAACGGCACGGGCGCCTGGGGGCAGGCAGGGGAGAGGGACGTGGCGGACAGCTCGGAGGTCCAGTCCGGGACCTGCACGGGCGGCTGGAACCGGGCGGCCTCGGCGTACGGGATCCCTGAGGCGCGGATAACCTCGCCGTCCCGCCAGCCGGCGACAGGGCCGCAGGGCGGATGGAACAAGAGCTGGGAAGTCAGTGCTGGCTCAGAACTCACAGCCCCACGATTCCACAGATTTACCTTAGTGGGGACAACGACAAATCCCCGCCTCCCGGACCTATCCCTCTTGCATGAAGCGGGGACTTGTCCGGCCGACGGGGATTCAGGGCCTGGCCGCACTAAGGCGGTGGCCCGGTGGAACCAGTGCGCCGGTGGAACCAGTGCGACGTGGAACTAGTGCGACGCGGGCACGTAACGCTTGATGGAGGCTTCCAGCTCGGCTTCGGCCGCGGCGCGGTCGCCCCAGCCCTCGGCCTTGACCCACTTGCCGGGCTCCAGGTCCTTGTAGCGGGTGAAGAAGTGCTCGATCTCCTTGATCAGGAATTCGTTGACGTCGCTGACTTCCTGGATGTGGTCAAAGCGGGCATCCACGGGGACGCAGAGGATCTTGGCGTCCCCGCCGCCGTCGTCCGTCATGTTGAAGACACCGATGGGGCGGGACTCGACGATGACGCCGGGGTGCAGGTCGAAGTCCTGCAGGAGCACCAGCGCGTCCAGCGGGTCGCCGTCCTCGCCGAGGGTGTTTTCGAAGTAC
Organism: Arthrobacter sp. AG367; assembly: GCF_007828995.1. NCBI lineage: Bacteria > Bacillati > Actinomycetota > Actinomycetes > Micrococcales > Micrococcaceae > Arthrobacter > Arthrobacter sp. AG367. The sequence goes on along the minus strand of NZ_VIVE01000005.1, from coordinate 194,330 downwards.
CCGTAGTGCGTGGGGTACTGCATTGAGGTGAAGAGGACGCGGTCCAGGCGGACACGGCCGGTCTCGTGGTCAACTTCGTACTTGACGCGCGATCCCTTGGGGATCTCGATGGTCACGTCGTGCTTCATGGAATGCTCCTCGGCAATTGCAGGGGGTGCGCGGCACACTTGACGGGCCCACAAAAAAGAGTGTCGGTGCCGCCGACTACTATTGAGGATATAGCGAGAGGCCCTGGAATCAGGAACTTGTGGGGAAATTTCAGGACTTGAGGACCAGCACCAGCATGACCAAAACAACCGGCCAGGAACCGTTGCGCGCGCATCGGTCCGGGCGCCCCGGCAGCTCTGGCCGGACCCCCGCGGTAGGGCCGCGCAAGCCCTGGCCGCTGGCCCTGGCGGCCTTGATCCTGCTTGTCCTCGCCCTCCCGGGAGCCCTGCTGGTGGCCCCCGGATTCCTGGGCCCAGGGTTCTTTGGTGCGGAAGCCCCCGAATCCGCCCCGGCGCCCCCCGCCTGGCAGCAGGCCCCCGCCACCCTGTCCGCCCCGCAGGCGCTCGCCCCGCTTCAGCAGTCCGCCCCAGTGCCCCTTCCGTCAGCGGTGGCAGCCCAGGTGGACCCGGCATTGAAGGCCGACGGCGGCGGTACCTTCACCGGCATGGTGCAGGACGCGCTCACGGGCCAGGTCCTCTTTGACCGGGGCGGCGCGGAAAGCCGGGTGCCGGCGTCGAACCTTAAACTGCTGACGGCGGTGGCCGCACTGCGCACCCTGGGGCCGGACCACCGCTTCGCCACCAAGGTGGTGCCGGGCTCCGCCGCCGGGGAGGTGGTGCTGGTGGGCGGCGGCGACGTCCTCCTGGCCGCCGGGGAGTCGAAGCCGGACCAGGTTATGGGCCACGCCGGCCTTGCCACCCTTGCCGCCCTTACGGTGCAGGCCCTGCAGGCCGCCGGAACCACGGGAGACATCAAGGTAGTGGTGGATGACTCCCTCTTCACCGGCGCGGCGTTGAATCCGGCCTGGCAGAGCGGCGACGTGGAGGCGGGCGAAATAGCGCCGCTGTACCCCCTGGCCCTCAACTCTGCACGCTTCGACCCCGCCGTCACCACCGGCCCCCGGCCCCAGGATTCAGCCATAACCGCCGCGGAGGAGTTCGCGGCCCGGCTCCGTGCGGCAGGTGCCGGGGCCGGCCTCACCGTGGCGGCCGGCGTCGAACGCTCACCCGGCGCGTCCCAAGCCGCCGCCCCAGCCCTGGCGGCCGTCCAATCGGCCACCGTGGCTGAGCAGGTGAACCTGATGCTGCAGGTATCTGACAATTACCTTGCCGAAACCATGGGCCGGATGGCCGCGTTGGCCACCGGCCGGCCCGGAAGCAATGACGGTGCCACGGCCGTGGTCGCGGCCGAACTCGCGGCAGCGGGCATCCCCTCTGACGCCGTGAAGCTGGTGGATGTGTGCGGGCTGGCCATGGGCAACCAGGTTGCGGCCCGCCAGTTCACTGACGTGGTGCGGGCCATCACCACCGGCGCCGACACCAGGCTGCGGGCCGCCCTGGACGGCTTTCCGGTTGGTGGCCTGTCAGGAACCCTGGACACCCGCTACGGGGATGCCACCACGTCCGGCGGTGCCGGCCTGGTTCGCGCCAAGACCGGGACACTGAACACCGTTCTGGCGCTGAGCGGATATGTGGTGGACTCCGACGGGCGGCTCCTGGTCTTCTCCTTCATCGGCAACGGCCTGACCCCGGGCGCGGCCGGCAACAAGGAAGCCCTGGACCGGGCCGCCACGGCGCTGGCGGGCTGCGGCTGCCGCTAGCACGGCTGCCATTGGTACTCCATGAGGGGGATTCCTCCTGCACTTCCAACGTGCCGGCCTGGACTGGGACGGCGCTTCTGGCCTCCTGTGCCGGGGCTGTGCAAGTTCGCCGGTCAGCGAACTTAAGGACGATCCCCAGCCTGCTGTGTTCTGATGGGAACCATGGAGTCCACTGCGCGCGAATCCGCATCGACGTTGTCCCCAACAGCCCAGTCCCTGATCAACTGGGACCTCGCTGCGTCTGCCGCAGCGCGGCTGGCTCCCGCCGGGCCGGAGCTCGATGAAAAGGCCATCGGGGAAGCGGTGGACAGCCTTCGACGGCTGGCGGACGCTTCCGTTCCGCACGTGCACGACATCACCGGCCTGGAGGCGGCGCGCGACCTTCGCGATTCCTCGGTGCTGGTGGTGGACCGAGCGTCCTGGGCCAAAGCCAACACGCAGAGTTTCGCGGTGATGCTCAAACCCGCAATGCAGAAGATGCTGGACAGCCGCCGCGGAAGCCTCAGCCCCGCTGCCGCCCAGGTCAGCGGCGCCATCACCGGCAGCCAGTTGGGCGCCGTGCTTGCCTTCCTGTCCAGCAAGGTCCTGGGCCAGTACGATCCCTTCGCGGCGCTGGCAGAAAACTCCACGGCTCCCGCGGCCGGCCGGCTCCTGCTGGTGGCCCCCAACATCGTGTCGGTGGAACGGGAACTCAACGTCACGCCCGAGGACTTCCGGCTCTGGGTCTGCCTGCACGAGCAAACCCACCGTGTCCAGTTCGCGGCCGCCCCCTGGCTGCGGCACCACATGCTGGAACAAATCGACGAACTCAGCGGCCACCTGCTGGGCAACGTCGACACCCTGATGGAGCGCGCCACCGCTGCTGCCCGCTCCCTGAAGGACCGCTCCGCCACCGGAAACACTCCCGGCCGCGGCGCAATCCTGGACCTGCTGCAGGATCCGGAGGAAAAGGCCGCCATCTCGCACCTCACCGCCGTCATGAGCCTCCTCGAAGGGCACGCCAACGTGGTGATGGACGCCGTCGACGCCAGCATCGTCCCGTCCGTGAAGACCATCCGGCAGCGGTTCAACGACCGCGGCAAGGACCGGGGCGTGATCGAGAAGTTCATCCGCAGCCTCCTGGGCCTGGACGCCAAGATGCGCCAGTACTCCGACGGCGCCCGCTTCGTCCGGGCCGTGGTGGACGTGGCCGGAATGGACGGCTTCAACAAAGTCTGGGAGTCCGTGGACCACCTGCCTACCGAGCCCGAAATCCACGACGCCAAGCTGTGGCTTGAGCGGATGGGTCACTGATTGACGGACACACCTGTACCCGGGACTGAGTGGCCTGCCGGCACCGCCGGGCCACGCAGCGGACGGCGCCGGCCTGGAAGGCTCGCGCCCGTCGTCGGGACTGCGCGCAGGATGCTGCAAAACGCGCTCGCCGATGCCGGATATCCCGGCCACGTCGTCGTGGCGTGCAGCGGAGGCCCCGATTCCCTGGCGCTGGCCGCCGTCGCTGCGTACTTTGCCCGGCGCGGGCATGTGGACGGACGCCCGGTGACCGTGGGAGCCGTGGTGGTGGACCACCAGCTGCAGGAGGGGTCCGGCGACATTGCCGCGCGCACCGCCAAGACCCTGGAGGAGCTGGGCCTTTCACCGGTTGAGATCCGCACGGTCACGGTGGCTGGTGCCGGTATGGGCCCAGAGGCCGCCGCACGCGAAGCCCGGCACGCCGCGCTCGAAGCCGCCGCGGCGGGACAGGGCGCCGGCGCCATCCTGCTGGGCCACACGCTCGACGACCAGGCGGAGCAGGTACTGCTGGGCCTGGCCCGGGGCTCCGGCTCCCGCTCGCTCGCGGGCATGCGGCCGTCCCGGGCAGGCGTCGGAAACAGTGTCCTGCTGCGCCCGTTCCTCGGCCTGCGCAGGGCGGACACCGAGGAGATCTGCACGGTGGAGGACCTGGATCCCTGGCACGATCCCACCAACGCCGATCCCGCGTTTGCACGCTCCCGGACCCGCGTGGAGGTCCTACCGCACCTCGAGGAGAACCTGGGCCCCGGGGTTGCCGAATCCCTGGCCCGGACCGCCGCCATCCTGCAGCTTGACGCCGACTACCTGGAGGCTGTGGCGGAAAGCACCTTCGCCTCCCTGGTGGAGCGGGACGGCGGCACACTGGCGCTGCCCGAGGAGGCGTTGCGTGCCCTGGCCCCGGCCATCAGGTTCCGTGTGATCGCCAAGGCAGCGGCCGACGTCGGCGGCCAGCAGCCCAGCTACCAGCGCCTTTTGGCGGCGGAAGCGCTGCTGCGGCGCCAGGGTTCGGCGGGTCCGGTGGAGCTTCCCGGCGGCGTCAGCGTGTACCGGCTGTCGCTGGCACAGCTGGAGGGATCAAAGGACGCCGGCGTGCCGGGTGCCCAGGGCGGCCCCGGTTCTGTTCCCCGCGAACGGGCGCGCTGTGGGAAGCTAGTATTCCGGTCCCAAAAACCGCCCGCAAAATAGTCGCACCCCGCATCTAAACAGGAGCCATTGGTGGATTCAAACGACGTCCAGGCAGATCTCAAGCACGTTCTCTACACCAAGGAGCAGATCCAGCAGCGGATCACGGAGCTCGCTGCGCAGATCGACAAGGACTACGAAGGGCGCGAGATCCTCCTGGTGGGCGTGCTCAAGGGCGCCGTCATGGTCATGGCTGACCTTGCCCGCGCACTCCACAGCCACATCTCCATGGACTGGATGGCAGTGTCCTCCTACGGTTCGGGCACCCAGTCCTCGGGCGTGGTACGCATCCTGAAGGATCTGGACACTGACCTGATGGGCAAGGACGTGCTGATCGTCGAGGACATCATCGACTCCGGCCTCACCCTGTCCTGGCTCAAGACCAATCTGGAGTCCCGCGGCACCGCGTCCGTGGAGATCTGCACGGCGTTCCGCAAACCCACAGCCGCCAAGGTGGAAATCGACGTCAAGTACGTCGGCTATGACATCCCCAACGAGTTCGTGGTGGGTTACGGCCTGGACTACGCCGAAAAGTACCGCAACCTTGACTTCGTGGGCACCCTGGCCCCGCACGTCTACGAGTAAGCGGCGCCGCACACTCCGCCGCCGTACTCCGGTAAAACCGCGCCATGTGGGCAACTCCTGGGCTGTCCCGGCACTGCTACGCCCACAGGGAACTTTTGCTTTTCGCTATGCGTGATGTACTCCGGACGGTGTATAGCTAGAAGCTGACGCAGCACCATCACGCGCGCAGACTACTCGCCGTGAAGCACTACCGGAAGGGACGGGGCCAGCCCCCGAACAGATGAAAGCTAAGAACTTCTTCAAAGGCCCGGGCATCTGGATCGTCGTTGTGGTCGGTCTGCTCCTGGTGGCCTTTGCAACGCTCGCCCCCGGCGGTGCCGCCCGCATCGATACGGACAAGGGCCTGGAACTGCTCTCCGGCAACAAGGTGGAGCAGGCCAAGATCTTCGACGGCGAGAACCGCGTTGACCTCACGCTGAAGGACAACCTGCAGGTGGACGGGCAGGACAAAGGCAAGAGCGTCCAGTTCTTCTTCGTTGACGCACGCGCACAGGACGTGGTGAAGGCTGTCACCGACGCCAAGCCGGCCCAGGGCTTCACCGACCAGCCGATTGAAAGCAACTGGTTCTCCGGCCTGCTCTCCCTCCTGATCCCCGTCATCCTGCTGGGTGCCCTCTTCTGGTTCCTGATGACCCGGATGCAGGGCGGCGGCTCCAAGATCATGCAGTTCGGCAAGTCCAAGGCCAAGATGGTCAGCAAGGACATGCCGCAGGTGACCTTCGCCGACGTCGCAGGCGCGGACGAGGCCGTCGAGGAACTGCAGGAGATCAAGGAATTCCTGCAGGAGCCTGCCAAGTTCCAGGCCGTTGGCGCCAAGATCCCCAAGGGCGTGCTGCTGTACGGCCCGCCCGGCACCGGCAAGACGCTGCTGGCCCGCGCAGTGGCCGGTGAGGCCGGCGTCCCCTTCTTCTCCATCTCGGGCTCGGACTTCGTGGAAATGTTCGTCGGCGTCGGCGCATCCCGCGTCCGCGACCTCTTTGAACAGGCCAAGGCCAACTCGCCCGCCATCATCTTCGTGGACGAGATCGACGCCGTTGGCCGCCACCGCGGTGCAGGCATCGGCGGCGGCAACGACGAACGCGAGCAGACCCTCAACCAGTTGCTGGTGGAGATGGACGGCTTCGACGTCAAAACCAACGTGATCCTCATCGCCGCCACCAACCGGCCCGACGTCCTGGACCCGGCACTGCTGCGCCCCGGCCGTTTCGACCGCCAGGTTTCGGTGGAGGCGCCGGACCTCATTGGCCGCGACCAGATCCTGCAGGTGCACGCCAAGGGCAAACCGATGGCGCCCGGCGTCGACCTGAAGGGTGTGGCGAAGAAGACGCCCGGCTACACCGGCGCAGACCTCGCCAACGTCCTCAACGAGGCCGCACTGCTCACCGCGCGCTCCAACGCCAACCTGATTGACGACCGCGCCCTGGACGAGGCCATTGACCGAGTCATGGCCGGCCCGCAGAAGCGCAGCCGCGTCATGAAGGAACACGAGCGCAAGATCACCGCCTACCACGAAGGCGGCCACGCCCTGGTGGCGGCAGCCCTGCGGAACTCGGCTCCGGTCACCAAGATCACCATCCTTCCGCGCGGCCGGGCCCTGGGCTACACCATGGTGGTCCCCGAAAACGACAAATACTCCATCACCCGCAACGAACTCCTCGACCAGATGGCCTACGCCATGGGCGGGCGCGTTGCCGAGGAGATCGTGTTCCACGACCCTTCCACCGGCGCCTCCAACGACATCGAGAAGGCCACCGGCACTGCCCGCAAGATGGTCACCGAGTACGGCATGAGCGAACGCGTCGGCGCTGTCCGCCTGGGCCAGGGCGGCGGCGAACCCTTCCTGGGCCGCGACGCCGGCCACGAGCGCAACTACTCGGACCAGATCGCCTACGTGGTGGACGAGGAAGTGCGCCGGCTGATCGAGCAGGCCCACGACGAGGCTTACGAGATCCTTACCGAGAACCGCGACATCTTGGACATCCTGGCCCTTGAGCTGCTGGAGCGCGAAACCCTAAACCAGTCCGAGATTGCCGACATCTTCCGCGACGTGCGCAAGCGCGACTTCCGCGAAGTGTGGCTGTCCAAGGAAACCCGTCCTGTCCAGATGTCAGGCCCCGTGGAGTCCCGCCAGGAAAGGGCGGAACGCGAGGCGCAGGAAGAGGCAAAGAAGGCCCGGCTGGACGAGCCTTTGGACGCCCAGCCGCCGCACTCGCAGGGCGTTCCGGAGGACGCTCCGTTTCACGGAGGCACCTCCGACTCGGGGCCTGACACCCTTCGCGGCTAAGCTTTCCCTGTGACTTCTTTCGACGACGACGACGTTCCCGCCTCCGCCGTACACCTGGCGGAGGACGGATCCCACCATTCGAAACGCGAAAAGGTGGACCGGCCGAGGATCGAGGCGGCCGTCCGCGAGATCCTCCTTGCCATTGGCGAGGACCCGGACCGCGGCGGCCTGCGCGACACCCCGAAGCGGGTTGCGAAGGCGTACGCCGAGGTCTTCGCGGGACTGCACCACGATCCTGCTGACGTGCTGTCCACCACCTTCGACCTGGACCATGAGGAACTGGTCCTGGTCAAGGACATCCCGTTCTACTCCACCTGCGAGCACCACCTGGTGCCGTTCCACGGGGTGGCCCACGTGGGGTACATTCCGTCCCACGACGGCAAGGTCACCGGGCTGAGCAAGCTGGCCCGCCTGGTGGACATCTACGCCCGCCGCCCGCAGGTGCAGGAGCGCCTCACCACTGAAATCGTCGAAGCGATGGTCCGCTACCTCAAGCCCCGTGGCGCCATCGTGGTCGTTGAATGCGAACACATGTGCATGTCGATGCGCGGTATCCGCAAGCCCGGAGCGAAGACCGTCACCAGTGCGGTCCGCGGGCAGCTTCATGACCCGGCCACCCGTGCCGAAGCCATGAGCCTCATCCTCGGAAGGTAACTACAGACCATGGATTCACTCGCTGCAGCCCCTGGAACGGGGCCCGCAACCTCCCCGCTGCCCATCCTGCGCAAGCCCCGCCCGGCCGCGCGCTTCGAAGGCCTGCCCACCGACCGCACCCTGGTCATGGGAATCCTCAACGTCACCCCCGATTCCTTCAGCGACGGCGGGAAGCACGCCACGGCTGACACCGCCATCGCCGCCGGCCTGCGGATGTTTTACGCGGGTGCGGACATCATCGACGTCGGCGGCGAATCCACCCGGCCCGGCGCTGACGATGTCAGCCCGGAAGAAGAACAGCGCCGCGTCCTGCCGGTGATCGAGGCCCTGGTGAAGGCCGGCGCACTGGTCAGCATCGACACAACGCATGCCTCGACGGCGGCAGCGGCGGTAAAAGCCGGCGCAGCCATCATCAACGACATCTCCGGCCTGAGCATCGAGCCCGAAATGGCCGAGTTCGTGGCGGCCTCCAAGGTGCCGTACGTCCTCACCCACCGCCGTGGGGACGCCCGCACCATGAACTCCCTCGCCGAGTACACGGACGTTGCCGGTGAAGTGGTGGCCGAGCTGGCAGGAGTCCGCGACAAGCTCTACGCCGCAGGTGTCAGCCAGGAACAGATCATCATCGACCCCGGCCTGGGGTTCGCCAAGAATGACGCCCAGAACTGGGAACTGCTGCAGAACCTGGACCAGCTGGACAGCCTGGGCCACAAGGTCCTGGTGGGCGCTTCCCGCAAGCGCTTCCTCGGCACCCTGCTGACGGTGGCCGGCAAGTCCGCCGCCCCGGAGGAACGGGACGGGGCCACAGCGGCGATCACAGCCATCAGCGCCTACCGCGGGGCTTGGGCCGTCCGTGTGCACGAGGTGGGGTCCAGCCTTGACGCCGTCAAGGTGGCTGCACGCATGGCCGCAGCATCCACGGCACAAGCCGTACCCAAAAACCAATAGGGCCGGGGGACCCATGGACAGGATTACGCTGACCGGAGTGACCGCCGTCGGCCATCACGGCGTCTTTGATTTCGAACGCCGGGAGGGCCAGCCTTTCGTGGTGGACGCAGTGCTCCACCTGGACTTCACCGAAGCGGCAAAGTCCGACGATGTGCGGGACACCGCGCACTACGGCGAGGTGGCGCAGCGTATCACCGACTGGATCACCGGCGAACCACTCAACCTCATCGAGGCACTCGCAGTGCGGATCGCCGACAGCCTCCTGTCCGAATTCAAGCTCCAGGCCGTGGACATCACCGTGCACAAGCCGCAGGCTCCCATCGCGGTTCCTTTCGGGGACGTGGCTGTCACCGTCCACCGGGCACTGGTCCCCGCTGGCCATGCCTTGGCCGGGGTGCAGACGTGAACGGGACCTATACCAAGGCCGTGCTGGCCCTGGGCAGCAACCTTGGTGAACGGAACGAGACCTTGACCGAGGCTGTGGGGGACCTGGTGGATCCGCCGGAGGTCCGGCTCCTTGCCGTTTCACCCATAGTCCAGACCAAAGCCGTGGGCGGCCCGGCCGGGCAGCCGGACTTCCTGAACATGGTCATCACGGTGGAAACCAGCCTGAGCCCGCAGGAACTGCTGGAACACTGCCAGGCGGTGGAGAACAAGCACCACCGCGTCCGCGAGGTCCACTGGGGGCCGCGGACGCTCGACGTCGACATCATCACCTACGGCGACCACCGCAGCGATGATCCCGCGCTGACCCTGCCGCACCCGCGCGCCGCGTCGCGGGCTTTCGTCCTCTACCCCTGGTCGCTTATCGAACCAGCCGCCACGCTGGACGGCGAACGGATCAGCGCCCTGGCAGCCCGGGCAGAGGATTTCAAGGACCTGTCGCCGTTCGACGGGTTCGGCGACTTTGACGGCATGCCCACGGCGGGAGCGGTGGAGGAGCGATGAAGCCGATCAACCCGCTGCGCCTCCTGCTGATCTGCGTGATCCTCGCTGTGGCGGGCTGGTCAGCCACGGTAGTCACCAGCCGGTACAGCATGGCCACGCCTGTCCTGCCCGCCACAGCGCTGGCCACCATGGGCGTCATCGTTGCCATCACGCTGATTCTGGGTATCCGGGTGCTGCGGTGGCGCAACAGCCTCCAGCCCAACAGCACGGCCAGGAAGACTCAGCTGGACCCCCTTCTCGCCGCGCGGACGCTGATTCTGGCACAGGCGTGCGCCTACGCTGGAACGGTGCTCCTGGGCTGGCACGTGGGCATCTTCCTGGACCAGCTGCGGATCTGGAGCCTGCGCAGCGACCAGGGCATCACCTGGCTGGCCCTGGCCATGGCCGGCGGCGGCCTGGTGATGATCGTGGTGGGGCTCCTCGTGGAGCGTTTCTGCAAGATCCCCCCGGAGGACGGCGACGCCAACAGCCTCGACGGGAAGAAGGGCCGCCCTGCCCGCGGGGAAGCCGCCGGGGAAGGCGAATATGCATACCGAGGCGATTGACCCGCCGGGTATCGCCTGGCAGCGGGTTTCACCGAAATACATCACAGTCCGCCTGGTGGAATGGGCTGTGGCCAACCTTGTCACCGTAGTGGTCCTGGCCGCTCCGCTGCTGTTTGTCCTCCTGGGCTGGTGGCGGTGGCCGCCGCTGTGGCTCGCCATCACTGTTCCGTCTGCCACGCTCCTGGCTGCCCTGTGGCGGCTGGTGCTCATTCCGCGGCAGGTCAGGGCCATCGGCTACGCCGAGCGCGACGAGGACCTGCTGATCCGGGGCGGGATCTTCTTCCAGCGCACCATGGCCGTCCCCTACGGCCGCATGCAGTACGTGGACATCGGCGTCGGACCCGTGGAACGCGCGCTGGGCCTGTGCACCGTGAAGCTGCACACCGCGTCACCCGGAACGAACGCACGCATCCCCGGCCTGCCGGCAGCGGAGGGCGCACGGCTCCGGGAACAGCTGGCCGCCCGCGGCGAAGCCAGGCTGGCAGGGCTGTGACCACTGACGGCCAGCTGCCCGGGCAGGCAGCGGTTCCGCCTGCTGCGGCCGGGCCGCAAACCAACGGAACGCCCGACGGCGAATGGCTGCGCGTACATCCCGCCTCGCCGTTCGTCCGCGGCTGGGTTGCCCTGGCAGCCATCACGTTCTTCTTCGGCCGGGACCTCTTCGAGCGGACACTGCAGGGCCAGCCCGTGTTCGAGGAGGGGTTCGCCAGGCGCGCCCCATGGCTGCTGGGCGGCGGGGCCGTGGTGCTGGCCGTGGCGGTGCTGGGATTCGTGCTTACCTGGTACTTCACCAAGTACCAGGTATCCGGTGGCTACGTCCGGGTCAACAGCGGGCTCATCTTCCGCCAGCACCGGCAGGCACGGCTGGACCGGGTGCAGGCCATTGACATCGTGCAGCCCCTGCTGGCCCGGATCTTCGGACTGGCCGAACTCAAATTCGAGGTGGCCGACGCCGGCGAATCAGCGGTGCGCCTGGCCTACCTGAAGATCGATGACGCCCGCCAGCTTCGTGCCACCATCCTGGCGCAGGCTTCCGGAGCAGTCTCCGGCGCCGGTTCCCATACCGGTGCCGGCGCTGGTTCCGCCCCGGATGGTTTTTCCGGGGATAGTAAGGGGCCGGGACGCTTTCCCCAACCCGCACCCGAGGCGCCGGAAATCACTGTCCTCGCCGTGCCGCCGTCGCGCCTTCTCGGATCGCTGATCCTCAGCGAGCAAAGCGTCTTCATTGTGGTGGGCGGCATTGCGTCGGTGGTTCTGTCGGCACTGACGGACAACCGCGCGTTCTACTTCTACCTGGTGCCCGCGGCCCTGGGCCTTGCCGCCGGCTACTGGAACTATTTCAACAAGGGATTCAACTTCACCGCAGCGGTTTCGCCCGACGGCATCCGGCTGCGGTACGGGCTGCTGGACACCCAGGCGCAGACGCTTCCGCCCGGCCGGATCCAGGCGGTGAAAATCGCCCAGCCTCCGCTGTGGCGGCCGTTCGGCTGGTATCGGATGCAGGTGAATGCGGCCGGCTACGGGGTTTCCGGCAACGCCGTCGAGGGCAACACCAGGACCATCCTCCTGCCCGTCGGCAAGCTTGCCGACGTCATGGCAATGCTGTCGCTGGTCCTGCCGGACCCCGGGACGGACCGGCCGGAGCTGGTGTTCACCACCGGGCTTGCAGGCAGGGATTCCGACGGCGGATTCGTCACCACGCCGCGCCGGGCCCGGCTGCTGGCGCCCCTCGCGTGGCGCCGGAACGGGTTCACGTCAACGGACACGGCCCTCCTGATCCGTTCCGGGCGGTGGTGGCGTGAGCTGGTGCTGGTTCCCCATCAGCGGACCCAGTCGCTGGCCCTGCACCAGGGGCCCCTGGCACGCCGGTTCCGGGTGGCGGACCTGGTCCTGCATACAACCGCCGGGCCGGTTGTGCCGCGCCTGAGGCAGGCCGGGCTGGACGAAGCCAGGCAACTCTTCGACGACCAGTCAGCACGCGCACGGCTGGCCCGGAAGCGGCAAACCACCGAACAATGGTTGCTGCAGGTTGTTCCGGCAGTTGCGCCCACGCTGCCGGGTGGCATGCAATTGGGCGTGCAATTGCCTGCCGGGCCGACCCCTGCCGCGCCGATGTCCCAGGCGGCGGCCGGCGAAACCCGCACCCACCACCAACAGGAAGGCCAGCAGCATGGCTAAGCCCGGACGCCTCGGCGTCGGAATCATCGGTGCCGGCAAGGTGGGAGCCGTGCTTGGCGCGGCTTTGCGCGCAGCCGAGCACGCCGTCGTCGGGGTGTCGGCGGTGTCCGACGCAAGCCGGGAACGGGCTGAAGCGCTGCTGCCCGGCGTGCCCATCCTGGAAGTGCAGGACATCGTTGAGCGCGCGGAACTGGTGTTGCTGGCAGTGCCGGATGACGCCCTCCCGGGCCTGGTGGAGGGCCTGGCGAAGCTTGGGGCATGGCAGCCCGGCCAGCTTGTGGCACACACTTCCGGTCGGTTCGGCGTCGGCGTGCTGCATCCCGTCCGCGCCGCCGGTGCCATTCCATTGGCGCTGCACCCGGCCATGACTTTCACCGGAATGAGCCTGGACCTCACCCGGCTGCTGGACTGCACCTTCGGGGTGACGGCCGATGCCGCCATGCTGCCCATCGCCCAGGCGCTGGTAGTGGAGATGGGGGCGGAACCGGTTGCAATCGCCGAGGCGGACCGGACGCTTTACCACGCTGCCCTGGCGCACGGCTCCAACCATTTGGTGACCCTGGTGGCGCAGGCGTCGCAGCTCCTGCGGGAGGTTGGCGTGGAGGCGCCCGAACGCATGCTTGGTCCGCTGCTGAGGGCCACGCTGGAAAACGCGCTGGCCTCAGGGGAGTCTGCGCTGACCGGCCCGGTGGCCCGCGGGGACGTGGGGACGGTCCGTGCCCATGCGGAGGCTTTGCGGGAGTTCGATGACGGCGGGCACGGTGATGTGCTTGAGGCCTACCTTGCGATGGCGCGGGCCACTGCCCTCAGGGCAGAAGGACGTGGACTGCTGAAACCTGACCAGCTGAAGGGGCTGCACGAGGCCCTCGATCCAAAGGAGGACTGAATGTCCATTCAACTCGTCAAAACCGTTCACGAACTGCACGCGGAAAGCGCCAGGCTCCTTGGCGCCAGGCGCGGGACCTCGCAGGGCCTGGTGCCCACCATGGGCGCACTCCACGAAGGCCATGCCGCTCTGGCGCGCACCGCCGTCGAGCACAATGACGTTGTGGTGGCCAGCATCTTCGTCAACCCCCTGCAGTTCGGCGACGCTGTGGACCTTGACCGCTATCCCAGGACGCTGGACGCCGACCTTGCGCTGCTGGAGGAACAGGGTGTTGACCTGGTGTTCGCGCCGTCCGTGGAGGAGGTTTACCCCGGTGGGGAGCCGTTGGTCCGGATTACCTCCGGCCGCCTGGGGGAGAAGTGGGAGGGCGCTTCCCGGCCCGGACACTTCGACGGCGCCCTGACCGTTGTGGCAAAACTGCTGCACTACGGAATGCCGGCAGCGGGCCTTCCTTCCGGTTCCACTGACGGGGCTTCACAAGCAGGCGGCCTGCCGGCGTACCGGGCCTACTTTGGGCAGAAGGACGCACAACAGCTGGCCCTGGTCCGGCGGATGGCTGCCGACCTGAACTTTCCGGTCGAGATCGTCGGCGTGCCCACGGTCAGGGCGGAGGACGGCTTGGCGTTGTCCAGCCGCAACCGCTTCCTGTCCGACGCCGAGCGGGAGGCCGCGCTTGTCCTGTCCAGGGCCCTGCGGCTGCTGGAGGAGCGGGCAAACGCGCATGACCCGCTGGACCTGGACTCAGCGCTGGCGCTTGTGAGGTCCCAGCCACTGGTGGAACTGGACTACTTCGAGGTAGTGGATCCGGGAACCCTTGAACCGTTGGCCGAGAACTGCCGCGAGACTCCCTTCCGGGGGGAGGCCCTGGCGCTCATCGCCGCCAAGGTTGGCCCGGTGCGGCTGATCGACAATATGCCGCTCAGTTCCTGACTTCTTGTTTCACTGGCCTCCAGCCGGGCTGAAGCGCCGGGAACGAGGATGGCGGGCTAAGGGGCAAGCCCGTCCTCGCTGGCCATCAGCTGTTCCAGGAGTGCCTTTTCCGGACGGCCGGGGTTGCGTGCAACGAACTGTCGAAGCCGTGCCCTGGAGAGTTCTTCGGCCGGATCCGTGCTGGAAAGCTGTTCGTCGATAATCTCCTGTGCCTGCCAGCGCAGGGATTCGATGGCGAACTGGCGGATCTCCACAGGAGTATCACTGGGGATCCACGGCTCGGGAGCCGACGGCACGCCTTGGACCGACCGCTCTACGGTCATAGTGGCCTCCTTGCATCAAGCTGCAGTGGCCGGGGAACCACCGCGACGTTCGAATGCACTGCACGTAGGACAAACACTACAACGGGGAAGACAAGTCTGTCTCATGACAGAATTACCCCATGGACGTGACGAATCCGGAGCCCGAAAATTCATCGTCCCCAGCATCGTCAGGGCCGGAATCGCCAGTGCCACCCCCAGCGGCGCCGGCTTCGCCGAGCGGCCAGTCGAGCCCGGAGGAACGGATCTTGTCCGTGGCGTACGAGCTCTTCTCGCGCCGGGGGATCCGGGCTGTGGGCGTCAACGAGCTCATCGAGCGTTCGGGTGTAGCGAAGGCGACTTTCTACCGGCATTTCCCATCCAAGGATTCGCTGGTCCTGGCCTTCCTGGAACGGCGGGATAAGCAGTGGACGGAGGACAGCATCATTTCCAAGGCCCGCAGCAAGGGAAGCACTCCCGTTGAGCAACTATTGGCGATCTTCGACGTCCTGGGCGACTGGTTCCAGCAGGACGATTTCGAAGGCAGTGCCTTTATCAATGTCCTGCTGGAGATGGGGCCCTCCCACCCTCTGGGCCAGGCGAGCATCGACTACCTGGCGAAGGTCCGCGGGCACGTCCGGGGGCTGGCGGAGGAAGCCGGTCTGGCCCGACCGGAGGAATTTTCGCGTTCCTGGCACATCCTGATGAAGGGCTCCATAACTTCAGCCACCGAGGGTGACCTCCAGGCCGCCCAGCGCGCCCAACAGATGGCGCGCTGGCTCATCGAGCACCACCGGGCATAGCGCCCGACGCCAGATAGGCGTCCGGGGCGAGGCATAAGGTACGACGCGATGCATTGCTCCGGCGCCACAGTTACTACTGCCCGGCGCCAACGCGGTCCGGAAAGGGCGCGAATGGCGTGGTGTAGAAGTCTGCCCAGAGGGGGTCTTCGGGTGACAGGTCGTTGAGGTCTATGAAGGTGTCGTCGTCTGGTTCCCACTGTGGGTGCTCCGGGCCGGGATCTCCACCCGGGGTTGCAGCAGCGGGCATGGGCCATTGTGGCCAGTGGGTTGGTTCGGGGTCTTGGTGTTCGGGGTTGTAGTGGCGGCCTGTGGGTGAGGTCCAGCCGGGTGGTCCGTGTTCCGTCGCGGGATCCGGGTTCCAGGTGCGGGCGTGCTTCAAACGGTGATGTTTGGGGCAAAGCTGCGCCAGGTTCCGGACGGCTGTTCTGCCGCCGTGTTCCCAGGCGGTGAGGTGGTCGGTGTGGTTGTCGGGGGTGTGGTTGGTGCAGCCGGGGAAGGTGCATTTCCGGTCCCGCATGCGGATCCATTGTTTGATGGTTTCGGGGAGCCGGTAGCGGGTGCGTCCGATCTCCAGGGGTGCCCCGTCGCGGGGGTCGACCAGGACCCGGTAGAACGACTCCGCCCCGTCCGCGACAAGCCTCCGCGCCATCGACGCCGGGATCGGGCCCATGCCGTCCAGCGCCGCCGGCTCATCGGTGAGTCCGAGCAGGGCGAAGACCGGGACGGTGACCAGGACATCGGCCCGCGGGGTGGGGACCTTGCCAACATCACCAGTGCCCCCTGTGCCGGAATCGCTGCCTGCGCCCGCCGTATCACCTGTAGCCCGTGCAGCCCCACCCGGAGCAGCCTCACCCGTGGCCGTGGTGGTTCCGGCGCCGAGGAGGAGTGATGCTGCGATGTCGGGGCGGAGTTGGGTGAGGGTGCGGGGCTCGTTAGGGCCCTGCAGGCCGCGGGCGGTGGCGGTGGTGCGGTTCCAGATGGCGCAGGCGGTGTCGCCGGGGAGGTAGAGCGAGAGCCAGGCCATGCCGTCGCGGTCGGGGGTGTATTCCATCCGCCGGTCCGCCACACCTTTGGCGTGGCGTTTTTCGAGGGTTTCGGGGTGGTGGCGTTCCCGCCAGGCGCGGACCTTGGCGCGGAACCGGGCAGGGACAAGTTCACCGGGCGCGGCGCCGCGGGCGGGGTTGGGCGCGTCGGGGTCGAAGAAGTGCGCCACCAAGGCAGCAGCCCCGTCAGGGGTGAGCCCTTCGGTTTCATCGGCGACGATCCTGGCATGCTGCCACGACAGGTCACCGGCTGACAGGGCAGCCATCATCGGCGGCAGGGAACACACCCGGCGGGACTGTTCCACCAAAGCACCCGCGGCCGCGGAACTGACGGTCAGGACACCGGCGATCTCCTCCACCGTTGACATCTCCGAAAACATGCGCTCATCCACCGGGGCGTCGGGGGCAAGCAGTGCCTGCTGGATCTCGACCGCTTCTGCCGCGTCACGGGCCTTCACCGCCGCGAGCTGAGCCTCGACCCGGGAGACTGCCTCCAGCCGTTCCAGCCGGAGCTCATACCGCCGCTGCAGCACATCGACATCAGCGCCAACACCAGTCCCGGCGGCAAGGAAATGATCCTCACGGTCCAGCGCATCGAGGGCAGCAACAGAGGCAGAAACACCCTCCAAAACCACCCCAACACCCGTGCCGATTCCCATGGAAACATCATCCAGCGAGGCACTGACAATCAGGCCTGCCGACCAGCCCTGCCCCCAGGCTCCTGCCCGTACCCCAACGTCAGCCGCAGCCAAGGTGCCGCGAGCGTGCCAGCCCCGTGCCGCCGTCGTACGCCTTGTCGACACGCACATTCCTTTTCGCACCCCAAATATGCCGCGCGAAAAGGAAGATGCGCAGCGCCAAAAGATATCCGCAGCGAAAAGGGCGCCAAGGCACAATCCGCAGGACTCACGGCTCCCTATGCCGTGCGCAGAAGGAACCCGAAGGCCCGCAGACAACCCGCCAGCGTGCAGCCCCGTGCCGCCGTCGTCCTTGCCGGCGCAGCCGCCGTACCGAACGAAGCACGTACCCCGGACAGTAAATAGTCAGCTTGCTTATGACTTTCAACTTTCCTAGGCTGGAAAGCGTCAGGCAAACAACTCTCGAAGCGGGACCTGTGCGCCAAAAGCGTGCAACCGCAAGCATGAGGAGGATCAATGTCAGAGCACAGCATCGCAGGCAAGAAGGTGGCATTCCTGCTCACTGACGGCGTGGAGCAGGTGGAGCTCACCAGCCCCTGGCAGGCAGTGAAGGATGCCGGCGGCGAGCCCACCCTGGTGGCACCCAAGAGCGGCAAGCTGCAGGGCTACAACGGCACCGAGAAGGGCGACACCTTCGACGTCGACCTCACCGTGGCAGAGGCGAATGCCACGGACTTTGACGCCCTGGTGCTTCCCGGGGGCGTCGTCAACGCGGACCACCTGCGGGTGGACAAGGATGCCCAGAGCTTCACGCGCAGCTTCTTTGAACAGCACAAGCCCGTGGCATCCATCTGCCACGGACCCTGGCTGCTGATCGAGGCGGGAGTCATCAGGGGCCGGAACGTCACGTCCTACTTCACGCTTGAAACCGACCTGAAGAACGCCGGCGCCAACTGGACGGACCAGGAAGTGGTGGTGGACCAGGGCCTGGTGACCAGCCGGAACCCGGACGACCTCCCGGCCTTCAACAACAAGCTGGTGGAAGAGATCTCCGAAGGCCAGCACGCGGGCCAGACCGCCTGACCCCCAATGTTCCCTCAGGGTTGAAAAACCCGTATGGAGGAATTACTCCAGCGGGTAGAGTGTTTGCATCTGCAGCGGCGCCGGCCGTGCATCACTTCCAAAAACCCCTGAGGGAACACCCATGTCTACCGAAGTCTCTCCGAACGCCAGCGGCAAGCCCGTTCAGGGCGAAGGAATACGCGCTGAAACCCGCAAAGGAACCCAGTCCGCAGCGCCGGAGAAGATGTCCCGTGAATCGGTAACCATCATCAGCACGCTGCTGGTGGCGACATTCGTGGTGATCCTCAACGAGACCATCATGAACGTCGCCCTGCAGCGGCTCATGGTGGACCTTCGCGTGGACGCTCCCACGGTCCAGTGGCTATCCACGGGGTTCATGCTAACCATGGCGGTGGTGATCCCCACTACCGGCTTCATCCTCCAGAGCCTGTCCACGCGCGCCGTCTTCATGCTGGCCATGGGCCTGTTCGCGGGTGGAACGGCGCTTGCGGCGGTGGCTCCCGGGTTCGAGGTCCTGCTCCTGGCGCGCATTGTCCAGGCCGGCGGCACCGCCATCATGCTGCCGCTGCTGATGACCACCATCCTCACCCTGGTCCCGCTGGCCAAGCGCGGCGCCGTCATGGGCAACGTGAGCATTGCCATCTCTGTGGCACCCGCAATGGGTCCCACAGTGTCCGGCCTGATCCTGGAGCATTTCACCTGGCGCTTCATGTTCGTCTTCGTGCTGCCGGTTGCCCTGGCGGCGCTGGCCATCGGCGCCAAATACCTCACCAACGTGGGGAAGCCTGAAAAGGCCAGGCTGGATGTGCTGTCCGTCATCCTTACCGTCCCGGCCTTTGGCGGCCTGGTCTACGGGCTCAGCCAGATCGGCGGCGGCCATGGCGGCCAGGCCGGCCCCAGTGCCGGCGCCATCGCAGCCCTGGTCATCGGCGTGGCCGCCCTGACGGTTTTCGTCCTCCGCCAGGTGCGCCTCCAGAAAGCAGCCGCGCCGCTGCTGGACCTGCGCGCCTTCAAGTTCCGGATGTTCACCGTCTCCGTCCTGCTGATGGTGGTGGCCATGATGGCCCTGTTCGGCGGCGTCATCCTGCTGCCGCTCTACCTCCAGCAGGTCCGGGGCCTGGGTTCGCTGGAAACCGGCCTGGCATTGCTCCCCGGCGGCCTGGCCATGGGCCTGCTGGGCCCGGTCATCGGCCGGGCGTTCGACAAGGTGGGTCCGCTGCCGCTCACCATTACCGGGTCCGTCCTGATGGTGGTGACCCTCTGGCAGTTTTCAATGCTCGACGCCGGAACAGCGGTGTGGTGGATCGTCACCTTGCACGTTGGGCTGAGTTTCGGCCTCGCGCTGCTGTTTACCCCCGCCTTCACCACCGGGCTCAACCCGCTCCCGCCGCACCTTTACTCGCACGGCTCCGCGATCATGAGCACCACCCAGCAGGTGGCCGGTGCCGCTGGAACGGCGCTGCTGGTGTCGATCTTCGCGGTTGTGAGCGCGACGTCGGGACTCGTCGCCGGGATGAGCGCCGCCTTCCTGACGGCAACCGTCATAGCCCTTGCCGCCGTCGTGCTTTCAGCGATGATGCGCAAGACCGAAGGCGCCGGCGCGGGCCACGGCGCAGGACATTAGCCAGGCCGCGCTAGCCGGCGAAGAAGTCGCTCAGTTCCTTGATCAGCCTGTCCGGGGCCTTGATGGCGCCGTCGTGGCCCAGCCCGGGCAGGATGGTGTAGCTGGAGCCGGAAAGCACGTCGTGGATCTGGCCGCAGGCGATGCCGAAGTAGGCGGGGCTCTTTTCGCCCACCACGATCAGCGTCTCCAGCGGGAGCGCCTGGAACGGTTCGGCCGGCATGTCGGCGGCAATGATGGCTTTGATCTCGCGGACTCCGGTGCGCATCAGCTCGCGCTGCTGCTTGCCTTCGCTGGTGCCGGCGGTCAG
This sequence comes from Arthrobacter sp. AG367, assembly GCF_007828995.1. Classification (NCBI taxonomy): domain Bacteria; kingdom Bacillati; phylum Actinomycetota; class Actinomycetes; order Micrococcales; family Micrococcaceae; genus Arthrobacter; species Arthrobacter sp. AG367. Next base: position 174,293 of record NZ_VIVE01000005.1, on the reverse strand, counting down.
TTTGTTGGCCAGGGTCAGCATGGACAGCGGCATGCGCGATGAGAAGGAGCCGCCGGCTTCCAGCCCGCGCTGGATCACGGCGAGGGCGCGGTCATGGTCTCCTGCGGCGATGGCACGCTCGTACTCCACGATCCAGTCGGCCGTGACGCTGCCGTTCACCGAGACCGCGGGGTCGTAGACGGCCAGCCGTTCCACCGGAAGGGTCCGGGCCGCGTGCAGTGCGACGGCGCCGCCGAAACTGTGCCCAAAGACGTCCGTGCTGGAGGTGTGCTTCATCACCGTGTCCAGGTCCCGGATGTCCACGTCCAGCGTGTAGTCCTCGGGCTGCGGTGACGAGGATCCGCGGCCGCGCCGGTTGAAGGTGTGTACGGGCCGGCCCAGGGAGGCGCTCAGTTTCTGGGCGAACTTGGTGTAATCCGCGGCGGTCACCATGGAAGGCGGCACAACCACCACGCCCGAACCGGCAGAAGCAAGCTCAGCGCCGGTGGAGAAGAGCTCCACAGTGCCGCCGTCGGGGGTCCTGATGTTCTCTCGCGTCATGTTCCGAGCCTAGCCGAGCAAGCCGGGCGGGGCATCCCGGCCACCGGCGGCCCGGAGGTCAGGCAAGGCGGTCGATGATGGCCTGGCTCGCGGCGCGGATGGCCGGCAGCCGGTCCCCGAGCCCGCACAGGATCAGCCCGGCGTCGGCGGCCTGCAGTGCCGATTCGGCGTTGGCCGCGCCGTCCGCGCGGAGGTAGATCAGGGATTCGACCAGGCGGAAGGTGAAGTCGCCGCCGTCGGGTCCGTGCGGGGAGGCTGACAACCCGGCGCCCAGTTCCCCGTAGAGCCGCCTGAGTTCCTGGCGGTTGTTGAGGAACCGGGCAAAGCGGGTGCTCCGGACCTCGGGCAGGTGGTACAGCACGCCAAGGTTCCACCGGGCGCTGCACAGTTGGGTGCCGTCATAAAGCGCGACGGCGTGCAGCCGGCTTCCAGCCGGACTTTCGGTTCCAGGTGCGTCGGCAGGAAGCGCGGCCACCGAGCGTGCGAACGTCAGCCCACCGGACACCGTCCCCTCGAGGAGGTCCTCGAGGATGTCGTCCTTGGTCTTGAAGTGGTGGTACAGGGACGACTGCCGGATGCCCACCGCGTCCGCGATGGACCGGGTGGAGGTGCTGGCAAAGCCGTGGGTGGTGAAAAGCTCTGCCGCGGCGTCCAGGATTTCATCGCGGGCGGTGGCACCTGGCCGCGAGGGCTGCTGGTGGCGGGGGCGTCCCGGTCCGGCTGAAGTCACGGCCCCATTCTTGCATTGCCGGGCGCGGCGGAAATGACGCCCGGACGTTGTGAGGGGACGGAAATCTGCCGGAAACAGGATGTCTATCCGCCTTTTACAGAGGCGAAACTGTTTGGGGACATCCCGCTGGAAAACTATCAAGTGACCGGTAATCCGCAGCCTTCGGCCGAGCGCTGCAGTGCCGGGAGGCTTCGCCCCCAAGATCCCTTTCCAGCCCCGGAGATTCCCGATGACATCAACCGTTCTCCCTACCGTCCACCAGGACGACGCAGACCTGACGTCCCTTGGCTACCAGCCCACCCTCCACCGGAAGCTCGGCCGCTACGCTTCGTTTGCCGCAGGCTTCTCGTTCGTTTCCATCCTCACCACCATCTTCCAGCTCTTCGCGTTCGGCTACTCCTTCGCCGGGCCGGCCTTCTTCTGGACCTGGCCCGTAGTGCTGGTGGGCCAGCTGCTCGTGGCCCTGAACTTCGCCGAACTTGCGGCCCGCTACCCCTTGTCCGGTGCCGTCTACCAGTGGGCGCGGCGCGTGGGCGGGGAAGGCGTAGGCTGGTTCGCCGGCTGGTTCATGGCGATCGCACAGGTGGTCACCGCAGCTGCTGCCGCAATCGCCCTGCAGGTGGTCCTGCCCCAGCTCTGGGACGGTTTCCAGGTGGTGGGCGGCGACTCCGCGCTCAACACGGTGACCGGCGCTTCCAACGCCGTGGTCCTCGGCGCCGTCCTCCTGGTCGCCACCACCATCATCAACTCCCTGGGCGTGAAGCTGATGGCCCACGTCAACTCCGTGGGTGTCACCTGCGAGATCGTGGGCGTCGCTGCCGTCATCCTGGCCCTCGTCAGTGCCGCCCAGCGCGGACCCGACGTGGTTGCGGACACCACCGTGCTGCAGGGATCGGACCTGGGCGCCGTGGGAGCCTTCCTGGTCTCGGGGCTGATGGCCGCCTACGTCATGGTGGGCTTCAACTCCGCCGGTGAACTGTCCGAGGAAACCAAGGACCCGCGCCGCACCGCACCCCGGACCATCCTTTCCGCCCTCCTCATCTCCGGCATCGGCGGGGCGCTGATGATCATCACCGCCCTCATGGCAGCGCCCAGCCTCGACGACGGCCGCCTCGCCACCGAAGGCCTGCCCTACGTCCTCACCGCGGTCCTGGGCACCTTCTGGGGCAAGGTCCTGCTGGTGGATGTCGCCATCGCCATCTTCGTCTGCACCCTGGCGATCCAGACCGCCGGTTCCCGCCTGGTCTTCTCCATGGCCCGCGACGGCAAGCTCCCGGCGTCGGCCCTGCTCTCCTCCGTGCACCCCACCCGCGGCACCCCCATGTGGCCCTCCATCGTGATCGGCGCCCTTGCAGTCGCCGTGCTGGCCATCAACGTCGGCAACGCCGCCCTGTTCACCACCCTGTGCAGCGTCTGCATCGTGATGGTCTACCTCGCCTACCTCCTGGTCACCGTCCCGCAGCTGGTCAACCGCCTCCGCGGCGACTGGAACCGGGTGGGGCAGACCATGCCGGCAGGCCTCTTCTCCCTGGGCCGCTGGGGCCTTCCGGTCAACATCCTCGCCGTCCTCTACGGCGGCGTCATGGTGGTCAACCTGGCATGGCCCCGGCCCGAGGTGTACGACCCCACAGGCGAGAACGGCCTCCTTCTCTGGTCCGCGCCGCTGATGGTCACCGCGGTGCTGCTCCTGGGCATCTGGGTCCGGAGCAGGAACCTGGCCGCCAAGGCCTGACCGCCCGCCCCGCACCCAAAAACCACGCTTCCGCAAGCCACGCTTCCAGACCTACAGGACTGACATGACACAGACCATCGAAACGCCAGCCGCCGGGACGGCCACCACGGCCGGTGCCCGCGCCCATGCCCGGGAACAGCACGGCAGGACCGCTGAGACCATGCGCCACGTACCGGCAGCGTCCGCGCCCGCGCACCTTCTGGCCGGACTGCCCGGAGTGGACGGGGCCGACGCCGCGTCCCCCACATGGGCGGAATCCGTCGCCTTTGGCCGCTACACCACCATGTCCCTGGCGCGCGGCACCCGGGTCCGGCTCACCGACAAGGCAGGCGACGCCTGCGTGCACGCACTCCTGTACCGCGCCGGGGCCACCCACGAACGACTGAACGTCGCCGACACCGTCAAGGTCCCGTGGCAGGCCTACCCCGCCGCCGGGCACCCGCTGCTGTCCGACGCCGGCCGCCTGATGGCAACGATCGTGGCGGACACGTCGTCCCGGCATGACGCACTCACCGGCGCCACCACCCTCGCCGGCAACACCGCCAAGTACGGCGCCGGAACCGCCCACAGCCCCTCCCCGGCAGCACGCGAACTGCTCACCCTGGGCGCCCTCAAGAACGGCCTGGGCACCCGCGACGTGGCGCCGTCCATCTCCTTCTTCAAAGGCATCACCGTCGACCCTGCCGGCAGCATCACCTTTACCGGAAGCGCCGGGCCCGGTGCCGCCGTCGAACTCCTGCTCCAGCTGGACACCGTGCTGGTACTGGCCAACACCGCCCACCCCCTGGACCCGCGCGCTGACTTTGCGGGGACCGCCGTCGACATCGTCGCCTGGCACGCGCCGCAGGACCTGGCAGCACTGGAGGCCGGCCACCTGGCCGGACCATTGGCCCCGGAACACCTGCAGGCCCTCCGCAACACCGAACACGACCTCGCCGCAAGGAACGCCCGATGAACACTGCCGTTGACACCACGCCCATCCTGGACGCCGCCGCCACCGCGCTGGCCCCTGGCGCCGTTGTACTTGATGAGTTCGTCGAAGCCCGCGGCCCCTGGTCTGCCGTGGTGGCAGCAGGCGACGTGCTGACCATCGTGGACCTGGAAGGCAACCAGGCGGTTGACTGCCTGCTGTACGCCGCGGCGGACACCACGGTGCGCTACTCGGCGGCAGCCACCATCGCCGCACAGCAGTCCATCGTCCTCACCACCGGTTCGGTCCTGCGCGCCGACACCGGCGCTGCCCTGATGACTGTCGTTGCAGACGAAGTGGGCGTGCACGACACCATCGGGGGCGCCTGCTCACAGGAATCCAATACCCTCCGCTACGGCCAGCACACCCGCGAACAGCACGCCTGCGTGGAGAACTTCCTGATCGAGGGCTCGCGCTGGGGCCTGGGCAAACGGGACCTGGTGTCCAACATCAACTGGTTCATGAACGTCCCGGTGGACCCGGACGGCGCCTTGGGCATCGTTGACGGCCTGTCCGCCCCCGGAAAGCGCGTGGCACTGAAGGCGGAGGTGGACACGCTGGTGCTCGTCTCCAACTGCCCGCAGATCAACAACCCGTGCAACGGCTTCAACCCCACCCCCGTCCGCATGATCGTCACCCGGCCGGAGGCTGCGCTGTGAACCCCTTTGACACGCCGAACACCTTCGACAAACTGTTGATCGCCAACCGCGGCGAGATCGCGTGCCGCATCATTGAGTCCGCCCGCAGGTTGGGCCTGCGCACCGTTGCCGTCTTCTCCGAGGCGGACCGCGGCGCCAAGCACGTCCGGCTCGCCGACGAGGCTGTACTGCTGGGGCCCGCGCCGGCCAAGGAGTCCTACCTCCGGGTGGACGCAATCCTGGCGGCGGCAAAGGAAACCGGCGCCGGCGCCATCCACCCCGGCTACGGCTTCCTCTCCGAGGATGCGGCCTTCGCCGAGGCCGTGGAAGCGGCGGGACTGGTCTTCGTGGGCCCCACCGCGGAGCAACTGCGCATCTTCGGCACCAAGCACACAGCGCGCGACGCCGCCCGGGCAGCCGGGGTGCCGATGATCGCCGGTTCAGGGCTGCTTGGGGACGTGGACGACGCCGTTGCGGCCAGCACCGCGGTTGGCTTCCCGCTGATGCTCAAGGCCACCGGCGGTGGCGGCGGGATCGGCATGACGGTCTGCCGCAACGAGGCCGAGCTTGTGGACAGCTTCCCCCGCGTGGCCCGCCTGGCAGGCGCCAGCTTCGGCACCGCAGGGGTTTTCGCCGAGCGGTACGTGGAGAACGCCCGGCACGTCGAGGTACAGATCTTTGGCGATGGCGAAGGCCGCGTGGTCAGCCTGGGCGACCGCGACTGCTCCCTGCAGCGCCGCCACCAGAAAGTCCTCGAAGAGGCACCCGCACCCGACCTTCCGGACGAACTGCGCGAAGAACTGCACCGCAGCTCCCGGGCCCTCTGCGCCTCCCTTAACTACCGCTCCGCCGGCACCGTCGAGTTCGTCTACGACTCCGCCCGCAAGGAAGCCTCCTTCCTGGAAGTCAACGCCCGGCTCCAGGTGGAGCACCCCGTCACCGAAGCCGTCACCGGGGTGGACCTGGTGGCATGGATGCTCCGCCTGGCCCAGGGCGGCAGCCAGGCCCAGGCAGTCCTTGCGGACGTGCCGGACAGCCTGCCCGTGACCGGCCACGCCGTGGAGGCCCGCGTTTACGCCGAGGATCCGGCCCGGGGCTTCCAGCCCAGCGCCGGAACCGTCACCAACGCCGCCTACCCCACGGCGGCAGAAGCACGCGTGGACGCCTGGGTGGAAACCGGCACCGACGTTTCCACCAACTACGACCCCCTCCTGGGCAAGATCATCACCTCCGGCACTGACCGCACCGAAGCTCTCGACCTCCTCGCCGCAGCGCTGGGCAACACCCGGATTGACGGCATCGAGACCAACTTAGGGCTGCTCCGCGCCGCCACCGGCCTGGAGGTGGTTCGCAGCGTTCAGCACTCCACCAGCACCCTGGACAACCTGGGGGACCCGGAGCCGCGCATCACCGTGGGCCGGCCCGGCCTGCAGACCAGCGTGCAGGACTGGCCCGGCCGCACCGGCCTCTGGCAGATCGGCGTTCCGCCCAGCGGCCCCATGGACGATCTCTCATTCCGGCTTGGCAACACCGCGCTGGGCAACCCCGAAGGCGCCCCGGGCCTCGAGTTCACCATGACCGGCCCCAGCCTGACCTTCACCCACGCCACCACCGTCTGCGTTACCGGCGCCGAAGTGGCTGTGACAGTTGACGGAACGGAGGTGCCCCCCTGGACGCCCGTGACGGTCCCGGCAGGCGGAACGCTCGACGCCGGCACCGCAGCCGGCAAGGGCCTGCGCGGCTACATCCTGTTCCAGGGCGGCCTGGACATTCCCGAGTACCTGGGCAGCGCCTCCACCTTCACCCTTGGCCAGTTCGGTGGCCACGCCGGACGGGTCCTGCGCGCGGGCGATGTGCTGCGGACGGTCAAGCCTGCCGCCGGCGCACCCGAGGAAGCCGCCGCGGCAGCGGTGCCCCTCGACAGCCGTCCCGCCCTCACCTCCACCTGGGAACTGGCCGTGGCCGAGGGCCCGCACGGCGCCCCGGAATTCTTCCAGCGTGAGGACATCGAGGAACTGTACGGCGCGGAGTACGAGGTCCACTTCAACTCCGCCCGCACCGGCGTGCGCCTCACCGGCCCCAAGCCCCGCTGGGCACGCACCGACGGCGGCGAAGCAGGCCTGCACCCCTCCAACATCCACGACACCGCCTACTCGGTGGGTGCCCTGGACTTCACCGGCGACACCCCCATCCTGCTCGGCCCGGACGGCCCCAGCCTGGGCGGTTTCGTCTGCCCCGTCACCGTGGTGACGGCCGAACGCTGGAAGCTCGGCCAGCTGCGCCCGGGGGACAAAGTCCGCTTCGTGCCCATCAAAGCCAGCCAGGCGCCGTCGGCCAGGGACCTGGGACCCGGCCGCCAGCTGGTGCTCCCGGGCGACGCCGGCTGGTCCGGCAATCTTTCAGCGCACCTCCCGGCGGTGAGCCCGGCAGCCGGCCGTCCCGCACGCACGGTACGCGGCGACGGCGACGACGGCGTGCTGGGCCGGGTGCCGGAAGGTTCCGGCCGGCCCGCGGTCACGTACCGCCGCTCCGGAGACGACAACCTGCTGGTGGAATACGGCGAGATGGTGCTGGACCTGGGCCTGCGCGCCCGGGTCCACGCCCTGCACCAGCACATCGAAGCGCTCCGGGTACCCGGCATCGTGGACCTCACCCCGGGTATCCGGTCGCTGCAGATCAAGGTGGACCCGTCCGTCCTCACCACCGGGCGGCTGCTGGACCTGGTCCAGGAAATCGAGGCCGCCCTGCCCGCCAGCTCAGAATTGGTGGTCCCCAGCCGCACCGTCCGGCTGCCGCTGTCCTGGGACGATCCGGCCACCCGCGAAGCGATCGAACGCTACATGGCAGGCGTCCGCGACGACGCCCCTTGGTGCCCGTGGAACATCGAATTCATTCGGCGGATCAACGGCCTGGATTCCGTCAGCGACGTCTTCGACACCGTCTTCAACGCCGAGTACCTGGTCCTGGGACTGGGCGACGTCTACCTCGGCGCCCCCGTGGCCACCCCGCTGGACCCCCGCCACCGCCTGGTCACCACCAAGTACAACCCCGCCCGGACCTGGACGCCCGAGAACGCGGTGGGCATCGGCGGCGCCTACATGTGCATCTACGGCATGGAGGGCCCCGGCGGCTACCAGTTCGTCGGCCGCACCACCCAGGTGTGGTCGCGGTACGCCGGTTCGGCCCCGTTCGAACCCGGTTCGCCCTGGCTGCTCCGGTTCTTCGACCGCATCTCCTGGTACCCCGTCAGCCCCGAGGAACTCCTCGACCTGCGCGCGGACATGGCAGCAGGACGCGGCCGCGGCGTGGAGATCGAGGAGGGCACGTTCTCCCTCGCCGAGCACGAACAGTTCCTTGCCGACAACAGCCAGTCCATCGACGCGTTCCGGGAGAAGCAGGGCGCAGCGTTCGCGGTGGAACGGCAGGCCTGGGCCGACGCCGGCGAGTTCGACCGGGCGGACGCGCTCGCCGCCGTCGTGGCCCCCGCTGTTGACGACGTGGTGGTTCCCGACGGCGGATCGCTCATCTCCGCACCGTTCGCCGCCAGCGTCTGGAAGGTGGACGTCAAGGCCGGCGACCGTGTCGCCAAGGGCCAGCCGCTGGTCTCGCTGGAAGCAATGAAGATGGAAACGGTCCTCGAAGCGCCGTGCGAGGGCGTGGTGCTCCGCGTCCTGCCGGCCGCCGGCTCCCAGGTGGTGGCCGGCGAGGCGGTAGTGGTCCTCGGCGCCGACTTGGGCCTTGAACCGGCAGACGACGCCCAGGAACTGGAAGAGGCAGCAGTATGAGCCCGGCAACCAACAGCAGTGCCACCAGTCGCGCCAAGGCGGCACTCGCGGCGCTGGAATCAGTGAACCGGCCTGAAATCTGGATCACGGTCCGCAGCGGCGAGGACCTCCTGGCGGAGGCTGCCGCGATCGACGCCGCCGTGGCAGGTGGCGCGGATCTGCCGTTGGCCGGGCTGCTTTTGGCCGTCAAGAACAATGTTGACGTGGCGGGCATCCCCACCACGGCAGCCTGCCCTGGCTTTGCCTACACGCCGGAAAAGGATGCGGAAGCGGTGGCCCGCCTCCGCGCCGCCGGTGCCCTGGTCCTGGGCGCCACCAACCTGGACCAGTTCGCCACCGGGCTGGTGGGGACGCGCAGCCCCTACGGCGCCGTCCGGGATTCGCGCCGGCCGGAGTACATTTCCGGCGGTTCCAGCTCCGGCTCCGCGGTGGCGGTGGCACTGGGACTGGTGGACATCGCGATCGGCACGGACACGGCGGGCTCCGGCCGGGTGCCCGCCGGGCTGCAGGGCATCGTGGGCATCAAGGCAACACTGAACGCCGTCTCCACGGAGGGGGTGGTGCCCGCCTGCCGGTCCTGGGACGCCGTCACCATCTTTGCCCGGCACCTGTCCACCGCCGAGCTGGCCATGGGCTTCATGGCCGGCAACTCCCGGTCCTGGCCTGCGGACATCAAACTGGCCGCGCCGGCACGTCCCCGCGTGGCATTTCCCGCCAGCCTGCCCGCATTGCCCCCTGAGTGGGCCGCGGAATTCCAGCGGCAGGTTGACCGCCTGCGGTCCAGCGGGGTGGATGCCGAAGCAATCGAATTCGACGACTTCCTGCAGGCAGCACGGCTGCTGTACGAGGGCGCGCTGGTGGCCGAACGCCACGCTGCGGTGGGGGCCTTCCTGGCAAAGCACGACGCCGGCACTGACGGCCAGGCGGGCATCGATCCCACCGTGGCGGGCATCATCCGGGCGGCCGGTACCGTTTCCGCCTCCCGGTACGTTGCCGATACCGCCCGGCTGGAGGAACTGCGGACCAGGGCGCTGGCCCGGATCGCCGGCTTCGATGCCCTCCTGGTTCCCACGGCGCCCTTCCACCCCACGCTGGCTGAGGTGGCCGCGGACCCGGTAGGCGTGAATTCGCTGATGGGCACCTACACCAATTTCTGTAACCTGTTCGACCTCTGTGCCGTGGCTGTCCCTGCCGGGGAAGTGGACGGCGCGCAGTTCGGCCTCACGGTGGTCGGCCGGACCTTCGACGATGCCGTGGCGGCCGATATCGCCCGCCGCCTGGAGCTAACCCCGGACGCTCCCGCCCTCTTCGCTCCGGGCGCAGCAGCGGAAGTTGGCCGCACCGGCGCCCACCCGTCGTCGTCCACGCCCTGGCCTTTGGCGGCGGGCGCAAGGGCCGTGCCGCTGGTGGTGGTGGGTGCGCACCGCAAGGGCCAGCCGCTGGCACCGCAGCTGGAGGAACTCGGGGCCTCGTGGGATGGTCCGGTCCGGACCGCCGCACGCTACCGCATGGTGGCGCTGGACACGGTGCCGGCAAAGCCGGGCGTCTACCGGTCCGACGACGGCGCGGAACTGGTGGGGGAGCGGTGGCTGCTGTCCCCTGCGGCCCTGGGGACGTTCCTGGCCGCCCTCCCGGAACCCATGCTCCTGGGATCCGTGGAGCTTTCGGACGGCTCCAGCGCCGTCGGGTTCGCCTGTGATGCGGTTGCCGCTGCGGGCGGGAAGGACATCACGGCCTGGGGTGACTGGCTGGCGGACCGGAGCGTGGAACCGAAGCCGCGGACCGTGTGGCGGGACCTGGGGGAGGCGGCCCTGGCCGGGTTCAGCCGCGGCGAGCGGGGATAGTGCCGGCAGCATCCGGGCGGGTTCCGCCGTCCGGATGCCCGCCCGTGAAATACGCTGCGATGTCGGTCACAAGCTCCTTGACGGCCGCCGGAATGGACCCGTGGAAGCACTTGGGGGAGAGCTGGTAAGTGCTGCCTGGAACTGCCTGGTGCAGCCGCTCCGCCGTTTCCTTGTAGCCCGGGCTGGTGGCCTTCTTCATGTGCGCCAGGGCGTGGCCCACCTTGCCGCCGTTGACGGCGTCCTCGAACCCGTCCAGCCACGCGGTGTCGATGCTGCCGTCGATGTTCACCGCTGCGTCGTACACCGCAAGCCTGTCCGGGACCTTTACGGTTCCGCTGAACTCCTGCACGGCGTTCAGCGCCACCGCTCCGCCCAGCCCTCTCCCAGGCCTTTCGCCAGGGCGATGGAGAACTGGCGGTAGATCAGGGCCGTGAGGAACGCGCCGCCGATCAGCAGCACCCGCTTTTGCCCGGGCGCGTCTTCGGTGCCGTAGCTGTACAAAGCCAGCCTGCCGCCGTCGTGCGCTGGAAGTACCCGTTCTTTCACCCGTCCATCCCAGGGTGTGAGCCTGCGGGCCAGCTGCAAGTCCTGGCACCCAATGCCCGGTAAACTTGATGATTGTGACTTCCCAAAACACCCCCTCGCCCAAGAACGCCCCGGAGCCCGTTGATGCCAGCGAGCAGATGCGGATCCGCATGGAAAAGCGCGCCAAACTTCTTGAGCGCGGCACGGAGGCGTACCCCGTGGGGGTGGAGCGGACGCATTCGCTCGCCGAGATCCGGGAAAAGTACGCCCACCTCGAGGCCGACGACACCACCGGCGACACCGTGGGCGTCACCGGCCGCGTTGTCTTTATCCGCAACACCGGCAAGCTCTGCTTCGCCACCCTGCAGGAAGGCGGCACCGACGGCAAAGCCACCCGCCTGCAGGCCATGCTGAGCCTGGCCAACGTGGGTGAGGAGGCGCTCGCCGACTGGAAGGCCCTGGTTGACCTCGGCGACCACGTGTTCATCAAGGGCGAGGTCATCTCCTCCCGCCGCGGCGAGCTGTCGATCATGGCGGACTCCTGGTCCATGGCCTCCAAGGCCCTGCGCCCGCTTCCGGTCCTGCACGCGGACCTGAACGAGGAAACCCGCGTCCGCCAGCGCTACGTCGACCTGATGGTCCGCGACGAAGCCCGCGAAATGGTCTACACCCGTGCCGCCATCACCCGCTCCATCCGCGAAACGCTGTTCCGGCACCGCTACGTGGAAGTGGAAACCCCCATCCTGAACCTGGTCCACGGCGGCGCCCTCGCCCGGCCGTTCGAAACCCACATGAACGCCTTCGACCAGAAGATGACGCTGCGCATCGCCACCGAGCTGTACCTCAAGCGCGCCGTTGTTGGCGGCATCGACCGCGTGTATGACATGGGCCGCGTGTTCCGCAACGAGGGCGTGGACTCCACCCACAGCCCCGAATTCACCACCCTTGAGTGCTACGAGGCCTGGGCGGACCAGTTCGTGATGGCAGAGCGGATCAAGGAGATCATCCTCGACGCCGCCGACGCCGTGGGTGCCGGACGCGTCCTTCAGACCGAGGCGGGGGAGATCAACCTCGACGGCGAGTGGGCCTGGCTGGCCGTCTACCCCGGACTTTCCGACGCCGTGGGGCAGGAGATCACGCCGGAGACGCCCGTTGAGGTGCTTCGGGAGATCGCGGAAAAGCACGACGTCAAGGCGGACCCCAAGTGGGACGCCGAAAAGCTGGCGGTGGAACTCTTCGGCGAAATCGTGGAGCCCACCCTGCTGAACCCCACCTTCGTCTACGACTACCCGCCCTCCGCCCAGCCGCTGGCCCGCCCGCACCGCGAGGACGGCCGCCTGATCGAGGCCTGGGACCTGATCATCGGCGGCATGGAGCGCGGCACCGCCTTCTCCGAGCTGATCGACCCCGTCATCCAGCGCGAACGGCTCACCGAGCAGTCCCTGCACGCAGCCGCCGGTGACGTGGAGGCAATGCAGCTGGACGAGGACTTCCTGCGCGCCCTGGAATACGGCGCCCCTCCCATGGGCGGCATCGGCCTGGGCATCGACCGGCTGGTCATGCTCTTCACGGGCGCCGGCATCCGCGAAACCATCCTGTTCCCCCTGCTCAAGCCCGAAGGGCACTGATCATGGAATACGTAGCGGTTATCCTGCCCTCCCTGGTGGTGGGCCTGCTGTTCTGGTTCGCCATGAAGGCAATCTTCAACGCGGACAAGGCCGAGCGCCAGGCGGAGGCCCGTGCGCAGGCCGAGGCGGATTCCCTGCCGGTGCAGCCTACGGACCGCCCGGGCCCCGAATCCAAATAGATAAACCCCCTTCTTTCCGGTTTTATCCCCAAGGAACCAATAGGCGCTTTGACGCGTTGCCAAGATAAGAGTCATAATTTTTTTGGGAAACATCCTGCTTTTCTGAAAACCCAAGAGGAAGACCTTTAATGGCACAGAAAGTAAACATCATCCTCGTTGATGATCTGGATGGGGGATCCGCAGACGAGAATGTTAAGTTCGGCCTCGATGGGGTCAACTATGAGATTGACCTGTCGGCAGCCAATGCCGCTGAACTTCGGTCTTCACTGGAGAGGTTCATCAACGCTGCACGCAAGGCTTCCGGAGGCCGCACCGCCCAGCGGGCGAAGGCTCCGGCCGGTGGCCGCAGCCACGATTCGGCGCAAATCCGGCAATGGGCCCGGGATAACGGCTACACCGTTAACAGCCGCGGCCGAATTCAGGCTGAAATCCAGGAAGCCTACCAAAAGGCAAATTCCTAGGTACGCGCGTGGCCTGACTAAAAAGCCCTGCTTCCCACCTTCGGGGGGCAGGGCTTTTTGGCTGGGTGCAGGTATTTAGCGGCGCGGGCGTAATTACTCCCGCGCCGCAGCCGGGGATTCACCGCTGTGCGATTCACGGCGCAGCAGGCTGCCGGCAGCAAACTGCTCGGCGACATAGAACACGAAAGGCGGAATATCGCCTGTTTTCGCCAGTGCCACTCCACACCCGGCACTGGCGAGGGCCAGCGCTGCCGCCTCCTTTTTCCGGTGCGGCAAGGTTGCCAGGGTGCCGGACAGGGACCCGAGCGCGAGCACATGCAGCCACGCATAGGCGTGGAACGGCCACGCCGGGAAGCGGCGCGCCGCGAAACGCTCCAGGTCCGACGCACGCATTGCAAGTTCGGACACAAATAACGGCGCCCCGGCGGCAAGTGCGACGGCGGCTGTGCCGGCGAGTGCCCTGCTCCTTCCGGGCGGGAGGGCCAGGGCCAGCCGGGCAAACGCCGCGGGCATGGCAGCCGTCCCCGCCGCCGCCACATGCTGTCCCGCAACCCACCAGCGCTGCCCCTTCCGGAGCATGTCCAGCCGCCGCGCAGCGTCGGGCTCCAGGTAGACCCCCGGCACCGGGCTGATGCCGGCCAGCCAAACCGCGCCGGCCGCGAGGACAACCCCCGCCGGGCGCCTGACGCGTTCCAGGTCCACCTGCGACATGTTCCCGCCCTCCCCGCTGATTCACGCTGCCCATGTTGCTCCCGCTGGAGCGGCCAGGGCCGCCGTTAGGGCCAAGAATGGCCCATCACCCGGTGCGGGACAAGGGCTTCTTGGAGGGCTCCTTTGCCCGCTGCTGCCCGGCGGCCGAAGTCCGTGGAAGGGGGCGCGGCAATATTCCCGGAAGACCCATGTTTCCCCTGTGGCGAACACGCTCCACAACTTCGGACCGGCCACGTAGCATCAAAGTACGTCGTAGCTAGGAGTGTGGCGAAATGTTTGAGCGATTTACGGACCGTGCCCGTCGCGTAGTTGTGCTTGCCCAAGAAGAGGCACGCATGCTGAACCACAATTACATCGGTACCGAACACATCCTCTTGGGTCTGATCCATGAGGGTGAGGGCGTTGCCGCCAAAGCTCTTGAGTCCTTGAGCATTTCGCTCGACGGCGTGCGCGAGCAGGTGCAGGAGATCATCGGGCAGGGCCAGCAGGCCCCCTCCGGCCACATCCCCTTCACCCCCCGCGCCAAGAAGGTGCTGGAGCTCTCGCTGCGCGAAGCCCTGCAGCTGGGCCACAACTACATCGGCACGGAGCACATCCTGCTTGGCCTGATCCGCGAGGGTGAAGGCGTCGCCGCCCAGGTGCTGGTCAAGCTCGGCGCCGACCTCAACCGGGTCCGCCAGCAGGTCATCCAGCTCCTCTCCGGCTACCAGGGCAAGGAAACCACCGGCGCAGGCGTCGGCGGCGGACAGCCCGAAGGCGCACCCGCCGGTTCCGTGGTCCTGGACCAGTTCGGCCGCAACCTGACCCAGGCTGCGCGCGAGAACAAGCTGGACCCCGTCATCGGCCGCGAGCAGGAAATGGAACGCGTCATGCAGGTCCTTTCCCGCCGCACCAAGAACAACCCGGTCCTCATCGGTGAGCCCGGCGTCGGCAAGACGGCCGTCGTCGAAGGCCTGGCCCAGGCGATTGTCCGCGGCGACGTTCCGGAGACCATCCGGGACAAGCAGCTGTACACCCTGGACCTCGGTTCCCTGGTGGCAGGTTCCCGTTACCGCGGTGACTTTGAAGAGCGCCTCAAGAAGGTCCTCAAGGAGATCCGCACGCGCGGCGACATCATCCTGTTCATCGATGAGATCCACACGCTGGTGGGTGCCGGTGCCGCCGAAGGCGCCATCGACGCAGCCTCGATCCTGAAGCCCATGCTGGCCCGCGGCGAGCTGCAGACCATCGGCGCCACCACTCTGGATGAGTACCGCAAGCACATCGAGAAGGATGCCGCCCTGGAGCGCCGCTTCCAGCCGATCCAGGTCAAGGAACCCTCCGTGGCGCACGCCATTGAGATCCTCAAGGGCCTGCGCGACCGCTACGAGGCGCACCACCGGGTCACCATCACCGACGGCGCCCTGGCCTCCGCTGCAAGCCTTGCCGAGCGCTACATCTCGGACCGCTTCCTGCCGGACAAGGCGATCGACCTGATCGACGAAGCCGGCGCCCGGCTGCGCATCCGCCGCATGACCGCTCCGCCGGAGCTCAAGGCCATGGACGAGCGCATCGCCAAGCTGAAGATGGAGAAGGAATCCGCCATCGACGCGCAGGACTTCGAAGGCGCCGCTTCGCTCCGCGACAAGGAACAGAAGATGATTTCCGAGCGCGCGGAGAAGGAACGCCACTGGAAGTCCGGCGGCATGGACGACATCTCCGAGGTGGATGAGGATCTCATCGCCGAGGTGCTGGCCAACTCCACCGGCATCCCCGTCTTCAAGCTAACCGAGGAAGAGTCCTCGCGGCTGCTCAAGATGGAAGACGAACTGCACAAGCGCGTGGTGGGCCAGGACGAGGCCATCAAGGCACTGTCCCAGGCCATCCGCCGTACCCGTGCAGGGCTCAAGGACCCCAAGCGCCCCGGTGGCTCGTTCATCTTCGCCGGCCCCACCGGCGTCGGCAAGACCGAGCTCGCAAAGGCACTCGCGGAGTTCCTGTTCGGTGAAGAGGACGCCCTCATCACCCTGGACATGTCCGAGTACTCCGAGAAGCACACCGTCTCGCGGCTCTTCGGTGCCCCTCCGGGCTACGTCGGCTACGAAGAGGGTGGCCAGCTGACCGAGAAGGTCCGCCGCCGTCCGTTCTCCGTGGTGCTGTTCGACGAAGTGGAAAAGGCCCACGCGGACCTCTTCAACTCGCTGCTGCAGATCCTGGAAGACGGCCGCCTCACCGACTCCCAGGGCCGCGTGGTGGACTTCAAGAACACCGTGATCATCATGACCACCAACCTGGGTACCCGGGACATCTCCAAGAGCGTTGCCACCGGCTTCCAGTCCGGCACCGACACGCAGACCGGCTACAACCGCATGCGTGCCCGTGTGACGGAGGAGCTCAAGCAGCACTTCCGTCCCGAGTTCCTGAACCGTGTTGACGACGTCGTGGTGTTCCCGCAGCTGACCCAGGACGAGATCATCGAGATCGTGGACCTGTTCGTCACCCGCCTGGAGAAGCGCCTCAAGGACAAGGACATGGGCATCGAGCTCACCAAGGCCGCAAAGGTGCTCCTCGCAACCCGCGGCTACGATCCCGCCATGGGTGCCCGGCCGCTGCGCCGCACCATCCAGCGCGAGATCGAGGACCAGCTCTCCGAGAAGATCCTCTTCGGCGAGATCCACCCCGGCGACATCGTCGTGGTGGATGTCGAAGGCGAAGGCGACGACGCGAAGTTCACCTTCGCCGGCAACGCTAAGCCGCGCATCCCGGAGATCGCCCCGAGCGTCTAGTCTCCACAGCCAAAGCCCCGCCACTCCGCAAGGAGCGGCGGGGCTTTTGCTTTGCCCTCTCCACCCCGTCACTGGTTGCCTCCGCTCCGGCACCGGCGCCATTTGCCGCTTGCTGCTCCTTCGTCGCTTTGACGCAAGCTACACAAATGACCCCGGTGCCCTCGCTCGGTGCCTCCAGGGGGTTTGCGATGCTGCGCACGAGGTGCCGGGCATCGGGGATTTATGTAGGCGCCGTCAAAGCGACGAAGGAGCAGGCGCCGGGAAATCTCTGATGGCCGGTGCCGGACCCAGCCGCGGAGAAGCACCCACGCGTAGCCGGGTGCCGTGTGTCGACTGTGATGGCGGACACAAAACGTGTTGAATCGGGGGCATGGCTAACTTGGAACCGGCGATCCCGGATGAGCAACCACTGACCCCTTTCCACGACCTCGACCACTACCTGTCCATCCCGCGGGTAAGCGGCCTGGCCCTGAGCCCGGACGGCTCGCGGCTGGTCACCACCGTCAGCACCCTGAACGGCAAAGGCACCGAGTTCGCCACTGCACTGTGGGAGCTGGACCCGGCCGGGCAGAAGCATGCGCGGCGAATTACGCGCAGTGCCAAGGGCGAAGCCGGTGCCGCTTTCTCGGCCAACGGCGACGTCTACTTCACGTCCGCGCGTCCCGACCCGGACAGCCCCGACGAGGAGCCGGTGAACGCCCTGTGGGTGCTTCCGGCGGACGGCGGGGAAGCCAGGGTGGCCCTCAGCCGGCCCGGCGGCATCAGCAAAGTGCTGACGGCCAGGGGCGCGGACGCGGCGTTCGTCACCGCCGAGGTCCTGGCAGGGTCAACGGACGAGGAAGACGACGCCGACCGGCGCAAGTCGCGCAAGGACCGGAAAGTCTCTGGCATCCTGCACAGCGAATATCCGGTCCGCTACTGGGACGCGGACCTGGGGCCGGGCCAGCCGCGGATCTTTGCGGTGGAAGCGGGGGAGGACAAGGCGCCCGGCAAACCGGCAACGGTTGACGCCACCGCCCCGCTGGTCCTGCGTAACCTGACGCCGGACGCCGGGCCCCGGCTGCGGGAAGCGGAGACCGTGGTCAGCCCTGACGGCAAGACCATCTACAGCAGTTACACCAAACCACTGGCCAAGGCGGACAGCAGGTCCGTCCTGGTGGCGGTGGATGTGGCATCCGGCGGGCTCAAGGTGCTGCTGGACCAGGAGGGAATGAGCTACTTCCCGGGTCCGGTCAGCCCCGACGGCCGGACCCTGGTGGTGGTCAGCGAAAGCGACTCCACCCCGCAGCAGGCCCCCGACATCAAGATGCACCTCCTGGACGTCTCCGGCGGGGCCGCCGGGAACGCCGCGGGCCTGCAGCCTCTGGCCCACGACTGGGACCGTTGGCCCAAGCCTGCAGCGTGGCTCCCCGATGGCTCTGCCCTCCTGGTCACAGCGGACGACGACGGCGCGTCGCCGGTTTTCCGGGTCAGCATTCCGTCGGCTGCCGCTGAGGTTGGCGTCACCCGGGTGACGCAGGACGCCGCGGCATATTCCGACGTCGTCATTTCTCCAGAGGGGCGGAGCGCGTATGCCCTGCGCAGCTCCTACGAATTTCCGGCCGAAGCCGTCCGGATCGACCTGGCCACAGGGGAAACAACCCGCCTCCCGGCTCCTGCGGAACGTCCCAGCCTCCCGGGGCGGCTGGAACGCATCGCGGCCACCGCGGCCGATGGGTCCCGGGTGCCTGCCTACCTGGCCCTGCCGGAGGGCGCCTCCGCAAGTGAGCCGGCGCCGCTGCTCCTGTGGATCCACGGCGGTCCGCTGGGATCCTGGAACGCCTGGACGTGGCGCTGGAACCCGTGGCTTCTGGCTGCCCGGGGATATGCGGTGCTGCTGCCGGATCCCGCGTTGTCCACGGGATACGGGCAGTCGTACATCCAGCGGGGCTGGGGCTCATGGGGGAAGGCGCCCTTCACCGACCTGATGGCCGTGACCGATGCGGCGGTGGAAAGGCCCGACGTCGATGAGTCCCGGACCGCGGCGATGGGCGGCTCCTTTGGCGGGTACATGGCCAACTGGGTTGCAGGCAACACGGACCGGTTCAAGGCAGTTGTCACCCATGCCAGTCTGTGGGCCCTGGACCAGTTCGGGCCCACCACGGACGCCTCCCAGTACTGGCTGAAGGAAATGACCGAGGAGATGGCACTCGAGAACTCGCCGCACCTGCATGCGGAGAACATCGGCACGCCCATGCTGGTGATCCATGGGGACAAGGACTACAGGGTGCCCATCGGCGAGGGCCTGCGGCTTTGGTACGAGCTGCTGTCCAAGTCCCGGCTCGCGGCGGACCAGGACGGGCAGACCCCGCACCGGTTCCTGTACTTCCCGGACGAAAACCACTGGGTCCTCCAGCCGCAGCACGCCAAGGTCTGGTACCAGGTGGTGGAGTGGTTCCTGGCACGGAACGTCCTGGGCAAGGACATCGAACTGCCGGCAGAACTCGGCCTCTAAGCTGTTGGATACTCCGGCTCGGAGGCTGGGGCATTTGCCGCTTGCTGCTCGTTCCTCCCCGCTGGCCCCCTGCCTCGCAAGCTCGGCCGGGGACCCTCACCAGCGTGGGCCCAGCTTTGACGCAAGCTACGCAAATGTCCCAGCCTCCTTCGCCTCGTAGGATAGCTCTGTGACCGACTCCTTCCACATCCGCCCAGCACGCACCAGCGACGTCCCTGCCATCAAGAAGCTGGTGGCGCCCCTGGCAGAGGAGCGCATCCTGATGGCAAAGGAGACGGTGGCGTACTACGAGAGCCTCCAGGAGTTCCGCATTGCCGAGTCCAGCGACGGCGAAATGATCGGCTGTGGCGCCCTGCACGTGATGTGGGAGGACCTTGCGGAAATCCGCACCCTCGCGGCTTCGGGCGAATGGCGCGGCAAAGGGGTGGGGCACGTCCTGGTGGAAAGCCTGCTGGAGGAGGCCCGTGCCCTTGGTGTCTCCCGGGTCTTCTGCCTCACCTTCGAAGTGGACTTCTTCAAGCGCCACGGCTTCGAAGTGATGGCGGACCAGTCGGCGGTGGACCCGGAAGTGTACTCCGAGCTGCTGCGCTCCCATGACGAAGGCGTGGCGGAGTTCCTGGACCTGGCCCGGGTCAAGCCCAACACCCTGGGCAACACCCGGATGATCCGCACCCTCTAACGCTGTTCCGCACCCTTCAAAGCCAACCGCGGGAGCACGGGGGACTGCCGTATTGGCTTTACTCGAATTGATGGATAAACTACTGCAGGCCGGTATGTGGGGGGCCTCAGGAAAGGGACAGTCATTGGGGGCTGTCCCTTTGCTGCGTCCCGGGCCGGCGGTTCCGGGAAGCGGGCGGCAAACCCGGGCAGGAAGAACCTACCGCCACCTGCGATGACGGTAGTAGGGTCGGAAAACACACCCTTCAGGAGCACAGCCAGGAGCAACGCCGTGAAGAAACTCATCAACGATCCAAAATCCGTTGTCCAGGAAGCTGTCCAGGGCTTCGGCATGGCTTACGCCGGGATGGTGACGGTCAGCGAAGACCCCATCTACATCACGCGCAAGGACGCGCCGGTGGCCGGCAAGGTGGGGCTGGTTTCCGGCGGCGGAAGCGGCCACGAGCCGCTGCATGCCGGCTACGTGGGGAAGGGAATGCTCGACGCCGCGGTGCCGGGGGCGGTGTTCACCTCACCCACGCCGGACCAGATCCTTCCCGCCACCCTGGCAGTCGACTCAGGTGCCGGCGTCGTGCACATCGTCAAGAACTACACCGGCGACGTCCTGAATTTTGAGACGGCGGCCGAACTGGCCGAGGCGGAGGGCGTGAGCGTCCGCACCGTCCTGGTCAATGACGACGTCGCCGTGGAGGACTCCCTGTACACGGCCGGCCGCCGCGGGGTGGGCGGCACAGTGCTGGTGGAGAAGATCGCAGGAGCCGCCGCCGAGCGCGGGGACGACCTGGACGCCGTCGCTGCCATCGGCGAACGGGTCAACGCCAATGTCAGGACCATGGGCGTGGCCCTGTCCGCCTGCACCGTGCCCCACGCGGGCACGCCCAGTTTCGACCTCGCAGAGGATGAGATCGAGATCGGCATTGGCATCCACGGCGAGCCGGGCAGGCACCGCATCCCCATGGAAAACGCGGACAGCATCACCAACCGCCTGCTGGAGCCGGTCCTGGCTGATTTGAAGATCAGTTCGGGGGACAGGGTGCTGCTGTTCGTCAACGGCATGGGCGGCACACCGCTGAGCGAGCTGTACATCGTGTACCGGCGGGCCGTGCAGGTGCTCGCCGAAGCAGGTGCCACGGTGGAACGGTCGCTGGTGGGCAACTACATCACGGCCCTGGAGATGCAGGGCTGCTCCGTTTCGGTCCTCCGGCTGGACGACGAGCTCACGGAACTGTGGGATGCACCCGTGCACACCGCCGCCCTCCGCTGGGGCGTGTGACCGTGGTCCTGGACGCCAATTGGGCCGTGAAATGGCTGACCCTGTGCGCGCAGGCCATGGCTGAACACCGCGTTGAACTGATCGAACTGGACCGTGCAATCGGGGACTCGGACCACGGCGAGAACATGGACCGCGGCTTCCAGGCCGTCCTGGCCAAGCTGGGCGAATCCACGCCGGAGACGCCCGGGGCGGCGTTGAAGATGACGGCCATGACCCTGATGTCCAAGGTGGGCGGAGCCGCCGGTCCCCTCTACGGCACCGCGTTCCTTCGCGCCGCCACCGCCTTCGGCGACGCGCCCGAGATTGATCCGGCAGGGCTGGCCTCTGCCCTGGAGGCTGCCCGGGACGGGATCGTGGCGCGCGGGAAGGCGGAGAGCGGCGACAAGACCATGGTGGATGCGTGGACGCCGGCAGTTGATGCGGCCCGGGCCGCGGCTGACGGCGACGGCACGGACGTCCTTGGCGTCCTGGTGGCAGCCGCGGAAGCCGCCGAGGCCGGGGCAGTGGCCACCGATCCCCTCATCGCAAGGAAAGGCCGGGCCAGCTACCTTGGCGAACGCAGCGCCGGCCACCGGGACCCCGGCGCTGTGTCCAGTGCGCTGATCCTGCGTGCGGCCGTTGGGGCGGCTGCGTGACCGTAAGCATCGTGGTGGTGTCCCACAGCGAAAAGATCGCCGACGGCGCCGTGGAGCTTGCCGCCCAGATGGCTCCCGACGTGGTGATCCTGCCCGCCGGCGGCACCGACGACGGCAGGATCGGCACCAGCCTGGAGAAAGTGCTCGCAGCCCTTGAACAGGCCGGCGATAAACAGCGCAATGCACAAGAGGCCGGCGCGGAACAGCCCGGAGTGCAGCCCGGCGGGAACGGCACGGTGATCCTGACGGACCTTGGATCAGCGGTGATGACGGCCGAAGCGGCGCTGGAGTTCCTGGAGGATGCCGCCGGCGTCCTGCTCGCCGACGCGCCGCTGGTGGAAGGGCTGGTGGCCGCTGCGGTTGCCGCCCAGGGCGGAGCAGATGTGCAGGCGGTCCGGGCGGCGGCTGAAGCGGCAGGCGGTCCGGCCCGCCGGCCCGAACCCGCACGGGCCGGGGGAGCGGGGCAGGGACCTGTCAGCAGCGCCGCACCGGATTCCACCGGCGACTTTGAACTTGTGAACCAGGCCGGGATGCACGCCCGGCCGGCCGCGAAAGTGGCAGGGGGCCTGGCCTCGCTGGATGCCGAGGTCACCATCAACGGGGTGGATGGCGCGTCCATGACGGGGTTGATGACCCTCGGCGCCGGCAAGGGCACCGTGCTGCACGTGGAAGCGTGGGGGACGGATGCGGAACGGGCAGTGGAGTACGTCGGCGGCCTGGTGCAGGCTGGCTTCGGCGAGCCCTAAGCCCGATGGCGGGTTCCTGCGAATAAGCTCGATGGCATGGAACGGCCGCTTGCAGAGAACCCCCAGGAAATCGAAGTGCTGGACGGCCAAATCTCCGTGGAGGAACTGCTCGCCGAACTCGGCTTCGATTGGAGCGCCCAGCCCGTGGGTGGCGGTCCGGCGGCCGGAACCGCCGAAGGCGAAACCTTCACCCAGCCCGTGCTGTTCTAGTCCGGTGCCGCCCGGTCCAGTTACCGGGATGCAGGCTGCTGGTGCAGTCCGGCGTCGTCCAGGACGACGGACGCAGACAGGACCTTGCCGCATTGTTCACCGAAGGGGTAGGCCACCTGCGGCCTGAATTCCAGGGTGCGTACCGGCAGTGCGGTTCCCTCCGGCGCTGCACCGGACACGGTCACCGTCATGGGCGATTCCGTCAGGGTATCCAGCATCAGCACAGCGGTCTTGGTGCCATCGGGCGAGGCAGTGGCCGAACAGGCGCCCTCGCGGCTGCACCCCGCGTCCACGGAAGTGCTGCCCGGGCGGAGTTCGACGTCGGCCTCCTTGCAGGTGCCGTCCTGGCAGGCGCGGACGTGCAGCGCCGCCACCTTCGGCGAGTAGCCGGCGCTGACGGTGATGGAAACGGCGGTGGCCTGCGCGATCGCGGGGCAGGCGCTGCCGGCAGGCCCGCAGGCGGAGATAAGGGCGGAGATGAGCGCGGTCGTCAATGCCAGGAGCAGTCCGGGCTTGTGCATGCTTTCAGGCTACGTCGGGCGGGCCCGCGCAGGGCCGGATCGGCGTCAATTGGAGGCAGCATTGTTATGCCTCCACGGCCTAACCCAGCGGGAAGATGCCGATGAACCAGAACAGCGCGATGGCAAAGACCGAGAAAAACACGATCAGGCAGCCCATGGCGGTGCGCGGCTCCGCGGAAACCTGCAGGGATTCGTTGGGGTTCTGCGGGTTGTAGGCCACCTCGATGAGGGCTCCCGGCACAGGCTGCTCCACCCCGGAGATCTCCGACTTGCCCATGAAGAGGGTGCCCTGCGGATCGGTGAACTGGTAGGTGGGGTAGTGGCGGAGGTTCCGGTTGGCGCCGCCCACGCCGCTGGTCCAGCCGGTGGTGCTGCCGGTGACGGTCGCCTGTACCTTGGGCCAGGCCGCCATCTGCTGTTCCTGGCGCCTGGTCCTGCGGGCCGCACGGACCAGCGAAAATATCGCGGCGGCAACGAACAATGCCCACACGATGTACAGAATGGTTTTCATGGCTCCCCCGGTTCCGGTCACCAAGAAGTATGCCATCCCGGCCTGGCCCTTGAGGGTCCAGCAGGTCAGGCGGGGAGCCGGTAGCCGCCGTCGTGGATCTCGGCGAGGCCGTCCGCCAGCAGTCCCGCCAGCGCCCGCTCCAGCTGCTCGGGGGCGGAGTTGAGCCGGTGCAGCGCGGCGAGGGGCACGCCGATGCCCTCGGCGGTGAACCCAAGGTCGGCGGGCTCGCGCTGGAACATGTCGGCCGGCACGGGAGTTTCCGCCAGCCGCAGCACGGCCAGCACCGCACCGCGGACCTGGCGGTCAGTGCCGTGCCACGCCTGGCCTTTGGGAACGTACGACGGCGGGGGCTCACCCGCGGCGAGCCACGCACAGGAGTCTTTCACCGGGCAGGCAGCGCACTTGGGTGCCCGGGCCGTGCACACCAGCGCCCCCAGTTCCATGACCGCAGCGTTCCAGCGCACGGAGGTTTCGTCGTCGTCCGGCAACAGGGCGGCGGCCAACCGCATCTCCGCAGCGGTCAGTGCAGGCGCGGGGAGCGCGACGCCGGACACCAGGCGGGCGTGCACCCGCCGGATGTTGGTGTCCACCACAGTCTCGCGGCGGCCATATGCGAAGGCGGCCACCGCGGCGGCCGTGTAGCTGCCCACTCCGGGCAAGGCCAGCAGTTCCGTGTAGGTGCCGGGGACATGGCCGCCGTGGTCCTCGACGATTGCTGTGGCTGCGGCGTGCAGGCGAAGGGCACGCCGGGGGTAGCCCAGCCGGCCCCATGAACGGACCGCTTCACCTGCCGGTTCGCCGGCCAGGCCGGCCGGCGTGGGCCACCGCTTGAGCCACTCGTGCCAGACCGGGAGGACCCGGACCACGGGGGTCTGCTGCAGCATGATCTCGCTGACCAGCACACCCCACGGCGAGCAGCCAGGTTCGCGCCAGGGCAGGTCCCGGGCGATTCCGGCGAACCAGGAGTTGATCCGGTGATGGAGCAACTCCAGGTCTGCAGGGCCGGTGGGAACGACCGCGGCGCGGGCGGCGGTGGAGGTTTCAGTGTCGATGCCAACACTGTAGTGGATAGGTTCGGGCGGGCTGAAAACCGGGGTGTGACCAGTGCGATGGGCCTGCGGCGGCGTGGTGGCAGTGCAGATCCGGCGGCGTTCCCTAGCCTAGGAGGATGGGCAGGCAAGGCGATTCACCAGCACGCGGCACGGCATCCGGTTCCAGCAGCGTCCGGAAGCCCAGCGCCGCCGTGTACCGCCGCCGCCGCCTGGTTGTTGGCGGCGCGCTCCTGCTGGTGATTGCGCTCGTGATCAGTGGTTTCGCCCTGGCCGGTGCCTTCAAGGGCGGCTCGCAGCAGGCGTCCTCCACGCAGCCGTCTTCCGCCGATCCGGCCACCTCCCAGGCTTCCCCGTCTGCTGCCGCCAGTCCCTCTGCGTCCGCGTCGGCAACCCCGTCCGCCACGCCGTCGCCCACTGCCTCCGCTGCCCCCTCGTGCAACCAGAACCTGGTGACTGTTTCGGCGTCCACTGACAAGCCCGCCTATGGGCCGGGGGAAAACCCGATGCTCACCCTGAAGGTGACCAACGGCGGCACCGTCCCCTGTGAGGTCAACATCGGTACCTCGCAAATGGAATTCCTGGTGACCAGCGGTTCCGACCGGATCTTCTCGTCCAAGGACTGCCAGGCATCCAGCGAGGACCTGGTGAAGGTGATCGCGCCCGGCGCCAGCGAAACCGCGAACTTTCCATGGAACCGGACCCGCAGTGCCGATGGCTGCAAGGCCGTGGCGGCGGCACCCGGCGGCGGTGGCGCTTACTACATCTTCACCGCCAAGCTTGGCTCGCGGGCCAGTCCAAAGGCCGTCTTCCAGCTGAACTGACGCATCCCGCCGGCATGGTGGGAGCGGGCCGTGGGGTTGGGGCTTGGGGTTACAGGAAGCGGTCCAGGAGGCTTGCTTCGGCCATCCGGCTGAGCCCCTCACGCACGGTGCGGGCGCGCTGGTCGCCGATGCCGTCAACGGTCATGAGGTCGTCAATGGTGGCCGCCATGAGGAACTGCAGGCCACCGAAATGGTCCACCAGCCGGTCCGCTACCGCCTTGGGAACCGCCTTCAGGCCGGACAGGAGCCGGTATCCGCGGGGCTGGACGACGGCATCGAGGTTTGCCTCGCCGCCCGCGAACCCCACGATCGCGGAGATCTTGCCGAGATCGATCAGCTCGGTCGGGCCCAGGCTGACCAGTTCGTTGACGGCCTTTTCGATGTCCTCCGCGGAGGCGTTGGGGCTGGCGTAGTCGCGGATGATCACGTCGCTGCCCGGTCCACGGCCCACGGTGAGCTCGTCGAGCTGGAGCGAGAGGAGCCGGCCGTCTTCGCCAAGTTCCAGGACGTACTGCGAGATTTCCTCCGAGATGCGGCGCACCATCTCCTGCCGCTGCAGGGTCACGGCCACATCGCGCACCGTCACCATTGCCTCGATTTCCAGGGCCGAGAGCGAACTGGTGACCTGGTCCAGGCGGGCAACATAGCGCTCCAGGGTGGCCAGGGCCTGGTTGGCGCGGGCAAGGACGTTTTCCGAGCCCTCCAGGACGTGCCGCAACCCGTTGACGTACAGGGCGATGATCTGCATGGACTGGCTCACGGATATGACCGGGACCCCGGTCTGCTTGGCCACCCGTTCCGCCGTGCGGTGGCGGGTGCCCGATTCCTGCGTTTCGATGCTTGAGTCCGGGACCAGCTGGACCGCGGCACGCAGGATGTTGCCGGCATCCTTGTCGCAGATGATGGCGCCGTCCATCTTGGCCAGTTCGCGCAGCCGGGTGGGCGAGAATTCGATGCCGATATCGAATCCGCCGGAGCAGATGGAATCGATGGTGCGGTCGGAGCCGAGGACGATCAGTGCGCCGGTGCGTCCGCGGAGGATCCGTTCCAGGCCGTCGCGGAGGGGCGTTCCGGGTGCAACCCTGCCCAGAGTGGCCCTCAGCGATTCTTCGGGGCTCCGCGCCATAGGTTTTTCCCTTCAAAGGTGCGGACCGCCACCCGCAGGAATGCCGGCGTCCGCAGTTTGCCGGCAGGATCAAAAAGTGCACTGATTCCCGCAAGCTCAATGATAGGGGTAAGAAACCCAACTTCCGCACGGGCAAGCCCCAAAGTGCCCCATCAGGGGGTGCCCGGAACGGCGGCAAAAACGCTGGTTGGGGGCATTGCGGGGCAGCCACTTTCGCCGCTTTGGACCCCCGCCATTTTCAACCCTGCCCCGGCTTTGACCCTGCCCGGCCTTAGCTCTGCCTTTCAGCGGGTTGCTCAGGCGGAGGCTCCCAGGGGTGTGACTGTTCTGGTGCTGCTGTCCCAGAGCCGCGCTCCCGTGCAGCGGCCCTCGAGGCGCAGGTCCAGCAGGTCCACCGCCGCTCCGAGTTGATGGCCGGGAATACGCCGGGAAACGGTGACGTGCGGTGTCCAGGCCCCCGGACACGTCAGCGGCAGCGCCCCTGACAGGCCCTGGTGCAGGATTCCGTGCAGGTCCAGCAGGGGAGCAGTCGGCAGCACGGCGCGGGCAAGGACATATTTTCCTGCGCCGGCGGGAAAGACGACCGCTCCGGAGAAGGTGACATCCACGGGCAGCACCTCCCAGGGACCTTCCCGGGCGGCAACCAGGTCCGTGCCTGCCGCAAGGGTGATGTGCGGGCTGTTGCTGGGGGAGGTATGCCCTGCCAGGCTGGGGAGGCCGGCGGCCGCGAGTCGCGCCCAGTCAGCCCTGACCAGGGATTCGGTGGGGCCGTCAAAGACCAACTCGATGCTGCGCATGAACCCATCATGCCGTTGCCGGGTATCCGTTGCCGGGCACCCCCATGCCTGCCAGGTTTTGCCGCCGCGGGGACGTCAGCGCTTCCGGTCCCTGAGCATCCGCTCCAAATCCCGGCTGACTTTCGACAGTGAAGCGGCACGGAGTGCTTTGTGTTCAGCCGCTGTTTGCACTCCCCGTTTCCGGGACGGGCCGGTAGGAAGGGCCGAACCCGGCGGCTGGGCCGCGGCGGTGCCAAGGACCGCACCCGCGTTGGCGCCCAGGTTGGTGGCCAGGGGGTCGAAAAAAAGGTTGCCGGTGAAAGTGGCGCCATGCATCATGCGCCCAAAGCTAACTGCCCCGCATTTCGCCGCCTTGAACGTCCGGTTTCGCCCGCGTTAAGCGGAACCCGTCCGGTTTGCAGCCCTGCGATAAACTGTACTTTGGCCGTTTGCCAATCACCTTCCCCGCCCTCGAGTCGCAGCGCAGTACCCGAAAGACACCTGGGCAGCCACAACCGCAGCGAAAGTAGCACCGTGTCCCAAGATGTCCTGACCCCCGCCCGGATCTCCGGTATCCACAAAGAGGCTGGCCGCCGCAGGACCTTCGCTGTCATCTCCCACCCTGACGCGGGCAAGTCAACGCTCACCGAAGCGCTGGCGCTGCACGCAAAGGTGATCGGCACCGCGGGCGCTTCCAGTGGCAAGGCCAACCGCAAGGAAACAGTCTCGGACTGGATGCAGATGGAAAAGGACCGCGGCATCTCCATCAGCTCCGCGGCCCTGCAGTTCTCCTACCGGGACACCGTCATCAACCTTCTGGACACCCCCGGCCACGCCGACTTCTCCGAGGACACCTACCGCGTGCTCGCCGCCGTCGACTGCGCCGTGATGCTGGTGGACGCCGCCAAGGGCCTGGAAACCCAGACCATGAAACTCTTCGAGGTCTGCAAGCAGCGCAACCTGCCCATCATCACGGTCATCAACAAGTGGGACCGCCCGGGCCTGGACGCCCTGGCATTGATGGACGAGATCACCGAGCGCACCGGGCTGCAGCCCATGCCGCTGACCTGGGCCGTGGGCATCTCCGGTGACTTCCGCGGCGTCTGGGACCTCCGCAACGACCGCTTCGCCCGGTTCCAGCGCAACAACGCCGGAGCGCAGATCGCCATCACCGAGTACTTCACTCCCGAGGAAGCGGCGGAAGACCAGGGCAGCAACTGGTCAGACGCGGTGGACGAGGCCGGACTGGTGATTGAGTCCAACCTGGAGTTCGACGTCGACGCCTTCCACGCCGGCAGGGCAACTCCCATCCTGTTCAGTTCCGCTGCGCTGAACTTCGGCGTCAAGGAACTGCTGGACGCGCTGGTGGACTTCGCGCCGCCGGCAGCGCCCCGCCCCGACGTGGACGGAAACCCCCGTCCCGTGGAATCCCCGTTCTCCGGGTTCGTCTTCAAGGTCCAGGCCGGCATGAACAAGGCGCACCGCGACCACGTGGCCTTCATCCGCGTCTGCTCGGGCGTCTTCGAGCGCGGCATGGTGGTCACCCAGACCCGCACCGGCAAGTCCTTCGCCACCAAGTACGCACAGCAGGTGTTCGGCCGCGAACGCGAAGTCATTGACGAGGCCTACCCCGGTGACGTGGTGGGCCTGGTCAACGCGTCCTCGCTGCGCGTGGGCGACAGCCTGTTCCTTGAGAACCCGGTGGAATACCCGGCCATCCCGCTGTTTGCCCCTGAGCACTTCCAGGTGGCCCGGTCCAAGGACCCCAGCAAGTTCAAGCAGTTCCGCCGCGGCATTGAGCAGCTGGAACACGAGGGCGTCATCCAGGTGCTCCGCTCCGACGTCCGCGGTGACCAGGCGCCGGTGCTTGCCGCCGTCGGGCCCATGCAGTTCGAAGTGGTGGAGGACCGCATGGCGCACGACTTCAGCGCACCCATGCGCCTGGAACGCCTGCCCTACTCCCTGGCCAGGATTTCGACTGCGGATGCCATGCCCGCGCTGGCAAACGTCCCGGGCGCGGAGGTGCTGCTGCGGTCCGACGGCGAATACCTCGCCCTGTTCAACGACGTCTGGGCGCTCCGGCGGATCGAGAAGAACCACCCCGACCTGACGCTCGTGCCCATCGGCACCCATAACCCCGCAAAGTAGCCAACCATGACGGCAGTACAACCACGCGCGCTGGTCACCGGCGCCGGCACCATCAACCCGCTGGGTTCCAGCGTCAAGGAAACCTGGGAGGCCCTGCTTGAGGGCCGGTCCGGGATCGGGCCGCTGGAGCAGGACTGGGCAGGGCAGTTGCCCGTCAAAATCGCAGGGCAGGTCACCGCAGACCTTTCGGAGCACCTCAGTACCCGCGAGATGAAGCGGATGGACCGGTGCGGCCAGTTGGCGCTGATCGCGGCGCGCGAGGCATGGGCGCAGGCCGGCGCCCCCGAGGTGGATCCGGAGCGGTTCGCCGTGGTGATCGGCTCCGCTTACGGCGGGCTCGGTTCCACCATCGAGCAGGACCGGGTGCTGGCCGAATCGGGCCCCCGGAAGGTTTCGCCGCATACCCTCACCCGCCTCATGGTCAACGGTCCGGCCGCGTGGGTGTCCATCGACCTTGGCGCCCGTGGCGGCGCCCGGACGCCTGTCAGCGCTTGCGCCTCCGGGGCTGAGGCGATTGTCCAGGCAGCCGAGATGATCCGCTCCGGTGCTGCCGACGTCGTGATTGCCGGCGGCGTGGACGCCTCCGTCAACGACCTTGTGATCACCGGCTTCTCCCAGATCCGTGCCCTGTCCACGCGGTCGGATGACCCCAAGCTGGCCTCGCGCCCGTTCGACGGCGGCCGCGACGGGTTTGTGCTGGCAGAGGGCGCCGGCGTGGTGGTGCTGGAGAGCGAGGAGCACGCCCGTGCCCGCGGCGCCGCCGTCCTTGGTGCCGTGGCAGGCGGAGCCGTGACCTCCGACGCGAACGACATCGTGGCCGCGGACCCCGCCATGCAGCGGCGGGTCATGCAGAAGGCGCTGGACTCGGCGGGCATGCGGCCGGCTGATATCGGATTCGTCCACGCGCACGCCACCTCCACCCCTGTGGGGGACCGGCTGGAGGGCCAGGCAATCAACGCGGTCTTCGGCGCTGACGTGCCGGTCACTTCCACCAAGGGGCATACCGGCCACCTGCTGGGCGGCGCCGGTTCCCTGGCCGCCGTCGTGGTCCTCGAAGCGCTGCGGACCGGGAAGGTCCCCGGGACGCTGAACGTGGAAGCGCTGGACCCGGAAGTGGACCTTAACGTCCTCACCGAAGGCACCCACCAGCTTCCGCCGGGTTATGCCCCGGCCGGGCTGGTGAATGCCTTCGGTTTTGGCGGCCACAGCGTGGCGCTGGTGCTTACCGCGGGTTAGG
Source organism: Arthrobacter sp. AG367 (assembly GCF_007828995.1). Classification (NCBI taxonomy): domain Bacteria; kingdom Bacillati; phylum Actinomycetota; class Actinomycetes; order Micrococcales; family Micrococcaceae; genus Arthrobacter; species Arthrobacter sp. AG367. The sequence goes on along the minus strand of NZ_VIVE01000005.1, from coordinate 143,557 downwards.
CCCTGCTGGGGAGCGGCGCCGTGTTGGGCAGTTCCGGCGTCTCGGTCGACGCCTCAGCCCCGCTGCGGCGTTCCTTCAGGAAGTAGACCAGGCCGGCTGCCGCCGCCGAAGCCGCAGCCAGGGCGAATAGTCCCGGAATGACGCTGCCGGTCTGCTCCTTGATGATGCCGAAACCGAAAGGTGCCACGAACCCGCCCAGGTTGCCCAGCGAGTTGATGATGGCGATGGCCGGAGCCAGCACCAGCGGGTGCAGTCCGGACTGCGGGATGGTCCAGAACAGCGGTGAGGCGCTCTTGAACCCCATGGCCGCTACGGCCAGGAACACCAGCGCCAGCCCGGGCGAGGCCACGGCCGCCGCGTAGGTACCGATGGCTGCCACCAGGAGCGCGACCACCAGCAGGGGCTTCCTGGACCTGGCCTTGTCCTGCCACTTCGCCGCGAAGTACATCGCGAACACGGCGCAGATCCAGGGGATGGAGGAGAGGAAACCTGCGGAGAGGTCGGTGGTCCCGGGAATCCGCTTGATGATGCTTGGCAGCCAGAAGGTGTTGGCGTAGATGGACAGCTGGATGGCGAAGTAGATGCCGCACAGGAGCAGGATCTGCGGGTTCAGCAGCATCTTCCAGCGGTTGACCTTTCCGCTCTCCGCCTTGGCGTGCCCGGCGTCCTCCGCATCGATGGCCTGGGACAGCGCGTCCTTTTCGGCGGGGGAGAGCCACCTGGCGTCGGCGATTTTCGCGTCCAGCAGGAAGAACACAGTGACGCCCACCAGGACGGACAGAATGCCTTCGAACCCGAAGAGCCACTGCCAGCCGCGCATTCCCAGGGCGCCGTTGAGGCTCAGCAGCATGCCGGCGATGGGGCCGGAAATCGCCGCGGCAACCGAGGAACCGGCGATGAAGACCGCCGTCGCCTTTCCGCGCTGGCCGGCAGGAACCCAGCGGGCGAAGTAGAAGATGACGGCCGGGAAGAAGCCGGCCTCTGCGGCGCCCAGGAGGAACCGCAGGACGTAGAACATGGTCTCGTTCTGCACGAACGCCATCAGGAAGGAGACGATGCCCCAGCTGACCATGATCCTGGTCAGCCAGACCTTGGCGCCGTACTTTTCCATCATCACGTTGCTGGGGAGCTCAAAGATGGCATAGGCGATAAAGAACAGGCCGGCACCGAAACCATAAGCGGCGGCGCCGATTCCCACGTCAGCCTGGAGGTGGTCCTGGGCGTAGCCGATGTTTGAGCGGTTCAGCTGGTTGCAGACCAGCATGACCAGCATGACCGGGAGCACGCGCTTGAAGAATTTCCTGGTGGCAGATGCCAGGTCCAGGACGGCGTTGTCCACAGACTTCATTGAATGTTTCCTTTGGGAGGGGTGTTGGCAAGGCGGGGGCCTTGGAGAAACTTACCGGACTTGCGGTTGCCGGCTTTCATTACTTGCTGTCGCGACTTGGCTGTCGTGGCCTGGCCCATTACCTGACCAGGCACGGCCGCTTGGGGTCGAAGGACCAGCCGTCGATGTAGTACTGCATGCCGATGCTGTCGTCACGGGCATCCAGGCCGTGCTCAAGGTACAGCTGGTGCGCCTTGTCCAGCGCGTCCCGGTCCAGCTCGATCCCCAGGCCGGGAGCCGCCGGGACTTCGATGGCGCCGCCCTTGATCTGCAGCGGCTCCTTGGTGAGGCCCTGTCCGTCCTGCCAGATCCAGTGCGTGTCCAGTGCCGTGATCCCACCGGGGGCGGCGGCTCCGGTGTGGGTGAACATGGCCAGCGAGATGTCGAAGTGGTTGTTGGAGTGCGAGCCCCAGGTGAGGCCGAACTCGTTGCACAGCTGGGCCACCCGGACCGAGCCGTGCATGGTCCAGAAGTGCGGATCGGCCAGCGGGATGTCCACGGCGTTGCTGCGGATGGCATGCGACATTTCGCGCCAGTCCGTCGCGATCATGTTGGTGGCGGTCTTCAGTCCGGTGGCCCGGCGGAACTCGGCCATCACTTCGCGGCCGGAGAACCGACCTTCGGCGCCGCAGGGGTCCTCTGCATACGCCACCACGCCCTGCATCCGCTTGCCCAGCCGGATTGCCTCCTCCAGCAGCCAGCCGCCGTTCGGGTCGAGCGTGACCCTGGCCTCCGGGAACCGCTTGGCGAGTGCCGTGACCACGTCCACTTCGTCGTCGCCGGACAGCACGCCGCCCTTGAGCTTGAAGTCGGAGAAGCCATAGCGTTCCTGGGCGGCTTCGGCCAGCGCGACGACGGCTTCCGGAGTCATGGCCTCCTGGCGCCGGAGTTTTTCCCAGCGGTCCGACGGCGACTCCTCCACCAGGTACGGCAGGTCGGTTCGCGTGTGGTCGCCGATGAAGAACAGGTACCCGAGCATCGGCACGGACGTCCGCTGCTGCCCGTCGCCGAGCAGTTCCGCGACGGGAACGCCGAGGAACTGGCCGTGCAGGTCCAGCAGGGCGGACTCGACGGCGGTGACGGCGTGGACGGTGGTGCGCAGGTCGAACGTCTGCAGCCCGCGCCCGCCGGCGTCCCGGTCCGCGAATCCCGCGGCGATTTCCCGCAGCAGGGAGCGGTACCGGGCCACGGGCTTGCCCTTGATCAGGACGCCGGCTTCCTGGATGGTGCTGCGGATTTTTTCGCCGCCGGGAACCTCACCGAGGCCGGTGCGGCCGTCCGAGTCGGTAATGATCACCACATTGCGGGTGAAGAACGGGCCGTGGGCGCCGCTGAGGTTCATCAGCATGCTGTCGTAGCCGGCTACCGGTACAACTTCGATGGCGGCAATGGTGGGCTGGTTGCTCATACGTTGCTCTCTGCTTTCTCTGCGGCGGAAACCACTTCGCCGTCGATGCGCCGGTTGAGGTGCCAGGGGTTGGCGTCCTGCAGGGCTGCCGGGAGCAGTTCCTGGGGGAGGTTCTGGTAGGCCACGGGACGCAGGAAGCGGTTGATCGCCAGGGTTCCAACGGAGGTGGTGCGCGAGTCCGAGGTGGCGGGGAAGGGGCCGCCGTGGACCATGGCGTGGCCGACTTCGACGCCGGTGGGCCAGCCGTTGACAATGATGCGTCCCACTTTTTGCTCCAGGACGGGGATAAGCGGCGCCGCTGTTGGATAGTCCTGTTCGGTGAGCTGCAGGGACGCGGTGAGCTGGCCTTCCATCCGGCCGGCTGCCTGGAGGAGGTCCTGGATGGAGCTGTAGCGGATCACCAGGGACGCGGCGCCGAAGATTTCCTCATGCAGGACGTGGTTGCTGGTGAATTCGGTGACGCCCGTGCCGAAGATGGTGGGCGCCGGGGCGTTCTCGGTGGGGCCGGGAGTGCCCTGGCCGATGAGTTCGACGCCGGCTGCCGCGCCAAGGTTTTCCGTCCCGGCGTTCCAGGACTTGGCAATGCCTTCGGTGAGCATGGTCTGACCGGCGCAGGCGGACACGGCACGTCCGACGGCGGCAGCGAGTTTGTCCCCTGCCTCGCCTTCGGGGGCGAACAGGAGTCCGGGGGAGGTGCAGAGCTGGCCGGAACTTCCGGTGACGGCGGTGACGTACTGCTGTGCAAGGGCGTCGACGTCGCCCTCGAGGGCGCCCTCGAAGACAAAGACCGGGTTCAGTGACGACATCTCCGCGTACACGGGAATCGGCTCGGGGCGGGCGGCCGCGGTTTTCATCAGGGCGATGCCTGCAGCCTGGGAGCCGGTGAAGCCGACCGCCTTGATGGCGGGGTCCGCCACGAGGGCCTGGCCGATGCTGGAACCGGGACCGTAGATCAGGGAGAACACGCCGGGGTGCAGCCCTGCGTCCTTGACGGCCTGGGTCACCGCCTGGCCCACCAGTTCGCTGGTGCCGGGATGGGCGTTGTGGGCCTTGAAGACCACCGGGCAGCCTGCGGCGAGGGCCGAGGCGGTGTCTCCGCCCGCCGTCGAGAACGCCAGCGGGAAGTTGCTGGCGCCGAACACGGCGACGGGACCCAGGGGGAGCTGCCGCTGCCGGATGTCAGCCCGGGGGAGCGGGGTCCGGTCCGGGAGGGCGGGGTCGATGCGGACGCCGCGGAAGTCGCCTTGCCGCACCACGTCCGCGAAGAGGCGCAGCTGGCCGGTGGTGCGGGCCCGCTCACCGGTGAGCCGCGCCGCCGGGAGCCCTGTTTCCTGGCCGGCGCGGATGATCAGTTCCTCGCCCAGGGCGTCGATGTTGTCCGCGATCGCTTCGAGGAAGGACGCGTGGGTTTCCGGGTCAAGGGTGCTGAAGGACGGGAAGGCCTCGGCGGCCGCTGCCGTGGCGGCTTTCAACTGTTCTTCCGTGATCAGCGAGTAGGCGGGCTCCAGGGCCTGGTTGGTGGCCGGGTTGAACCCGCTGGTGGTTTTGCCTTCGCCGGTAACGGGCCGGCCGGCGATGAGTGAATGTCCGTTGAGGGTCATGGTGGGGCTCCTGTGTCTGCAGCGACGGCTAGGAAACGGTGGCGATCAGGGCTTTGAGGTCCGCGAAGTCCTGATCGTTGAGGTTCTGCAGCGGCGGCCGCACCGGGCCGGCGGGACGGCCCACGGCATCAAGGCCGGCCTTGACGATGGAAACAGAGTAGCCCTTCACGCGGTCGCGGATGTCCAGGTAGGGGATGACGAAGTCGTTGAGCTTCCTGTTCACCGCGGCCCGGTCCTGGTTGCGGACGTCCTGGTAGAAGTCCAGTGCGAACTGGGGGACGAAGTTGTACATGGCGCTGGAGTACGTGCTCATGCCGAGCTGCAGGAGGGGAAGGGCGAAGGTCTCGGCGGTCGGGAGGCCGCCCAGGTAGAAGAGGCGGTCGCCGAGCTTGGCGTAAACGCGGGCATCGTGTTCCAGGTCGCCCACACCGTCCTTGAAGCCGATCAGGTTCTGGTGCCGCTCGGCGAGGGTTGCCACCGTGGTGTCCCGGTAGATGGCGTTGGCCCGGTTGTAGATGATGACGCCCAGGGAGGTGGCCCGGCAGACCGCGCTGACGTGTTCCACGAGCCCGTCCTGGTCTGCCTCCGTGAGGTACGGGGGCAGGAGGAGGATGCCTTCTGCGCCGGCAGCCTCGGCAGCCTTCGCATTTTCGATGGCCTGCGCCGTGGAGCCACCGGCGGAGGCAAGGACGGGGATGCGGCTGCCCACCTCCTCGACGGCTGTCCGCACCACGTGCTCCGACTCGGCAGGAGTCAGGGAGAACCCTTCGCCGGTGCCGCCGGCCGCGAACAGGCCCGCCACCGGAAAGCTCGCCTGCCACGCCAGGTGCTTGCGGTAGTTCTCCTCATCGACCTGGAGCTGGGCATCGAACGGGGTCACGGGAAAGGACAGCAGGCCTTCCTTGAGCGTGTCCGCCAGTTCCTGGGGTGTGTACTTTGCCACGGTGTGGGTCCTCCGGGTGTGTGCGCCGCGGGCGGCAGGCTGATGATTCCGTTCCCACAGTAGGAGCGCCCTCGATGCCTGTCTAAGTGCATTTTTATATGCGTTGATACCTTTGCTGCATTACTGACCGGAGGGGCGCCGGTTACTCCATGGCGAACTCAAGGTCCCGAAGGAGGCGCGACAGCGCAGGATTGGTGACCCTCCGGTTCCACAGCGCATGCAGCTCCACCTGTTCGTGGTCGCCACCCTCCAGCGGGAGGAATTCAACGCCGCGGATACCTAGCATGGTGGCCGAGTGGGGCACGAAGGCCAGCCCGCGCTTGGCCGCCACCAGCGACACCATGGTGAGGATCTGGCTCACCGTGTGCACCACGTTGGTGTGGCGGATGGGGAGCATGCGCACCACCAGGTCATAGAAGTAGCGGGCCTGGGTGGCCGAGTGCATGATCAGGGGCTCATCGCTGAAATCGTCCGCGGCAATGCTCCGTTCCAGCTTCGTCAGCGGGTGCCCCTCGGGGACGGCCAGCATCATGGACTCGCGGTAGAGGAGATGCGAGTCAAAGGTCTCCCGGTCGAACGGCGGCCGTGCCAGCCCCAGGTCCAGTTCGCCCGTCAGCAGCCCGGCCAACTGGTCTCCGGTCACCAGTTCCTGCAGCTCGATGTCCACATCGGGGATGATGCCCGCGAGTTCCTCCAGCAGCGGACCCAGGATGCTGAAGCCGCTGGCCGCGGTGAAGCCTATCCGCAGGACGCCGGATTTGCCGGAAGCGATGCGGCGTGCGGTGACAGGTGCCCGCTCCGCGAGTGCCATGAGCCGGCGGGCCTCGTCCAGGAACGTCCGGCCGGCAGATGTCAGCTCCACTTTCCTGTTGTCCCGCTCCAGCAGTTCGGCGCCCACGGCCTTTTCGAGTTTCTGGATTTGCCGGCTCAGTGGCGGCTGCGTCATATTCAGGCGTTCTGCCGCCCTGCCGAAGTGGAGTTCCTCCGCTACGGCGATGAATCCGGCCAGTTGGTCGAAAGTGAACATGATGCCTTCCGGGTATCAAATGATGCAGATATGGGCTTAGACAGGCATCATAACTGCTCCCTACACTCGACACAGCGAGGCGGGGGTGACCCGCTTCACAGATGTACCGGGCGTCCCAGCCCGCACCTGCGCTTGCACCTAGGAGTCCCAATGATGCACTTCCCGTCCCGCCGCGCCGTTCTCGGAACGGCGTCGGCCTTCACCCTGCTGGCACTGACAGCCTGCGGCGGCAACGTTGCCGGCGGAGCCGCAGCCGGCAACCCGTCCAAGTACCCGGCCGGGCCCGTAACAATGACCGTGGGACAGGCCGCCGGCGGCAGCACGGACCTGATCGCCAGGGCGCTTGCAGACGGCGCCGCCAAGACCCTCGGAGCCCCGATGCCCGTGGTGAACAAGCCGGGCGCCAACGGCGCCCTCGCCACCAAGGAAGTTGCCGGCAAGACGGCCGACGGCCAGGAGCTGGTACTCCTCACAGCCTCCCTGGTCACCATCACCCCCCTTGCCGTGAGCAAGGACGAGGCAGTGAACCTCGACGACCTGGACATCATCACTGGACTTTCGCAGGACGACTACGTGCTGGTGGCCAGCCAGGGCTCCGGGTTCAGGAGCTTCAAGGACGTCACCGCCGCCGGCCGGAACGTCACGTTCGGGACCACCGGCGTGGGCACGGGCAGCCAGCTGGCCCAGACCGTCCTGTTCAAGCAGGCCAACGTGCAGGGCACCGATGTGCCGTTCGACAGTGGTAAGCCGGCACTGACCGCCGTCCTGGGCAACCAGGTGGAGCTGGCCACTGTCCAGCTGGGCGAAGCCATGGCACAGATCCAGGCCGGAAAAGTCACCCCTCTGCTGGTCTTCTCCGAAGGGCGCAACAGCTTCCTGCCTGACGTTCCGTCCGCCAAGGAAGCCGGCTACGACGTTCCCGTGGCACAGTACCGTGCGGTCGCGGCTCCCAAGGGCACTCCCCAGGAGGTCAAGGACAAGCTCGCCGCTGCATTCAAGGACACGTTCAAGACCGACGCCTACCAGGAGTTCAACAAGAAGAACCTCCTGACGCCCAAGGAGATCTCCGGCGAGGAAGTGGTAACGCAGTGGAAGGACTACGCCGCGAAGTACAAGTCCCTGGTGGAGAAGCACGGCATCAGCCTCAACGGGAACAAGTAACGGCCATGGGGACTACTCCAGCAGTGGCTGCCGGGCGGGGCGGCAGCTCCGCCCTTCCGCCGGGCTGTGACGGCCCGGAAGACCTGCCCGAGGCCCTGACCCCCGAAGAACTGGCTGCGCAGTGGGAGGAGGAAAAGCCTCCCGCTGCAGGCCCGCTCGCCAACGCGGCCTCATCCCTGGTGGTGCTCGCCGTCGGAACCGCCGCCCTGGCGCTGTCAGTTTCCATGGGCCTTGGCACTCCGGAGAAGCCCGAACCGGGGCTGTGGCCCTTCCTGACCAGCTGCGTGATGGTGGCCCTGGCCATCTTCCAGCTGGTGTGGGGCCGGCACAACCGGGACGCGGAGAAGTTCACCCGGATGTCCTTCGCGCCCCTCACTGGCCTGGCCACGCTGGCCGCCATGGTGGCGCTGATGCCGTTGATCGGGTTCGAGATTCCCGCCCTCATCCTGTGCATCATCTGGATGAAGTTCCTGGGCAGCGAGACCTGGCGTTCCACCCTCGTGATCAGTGCCATCGTCGTCGCGTCCTTCTACGGGATCTTCGTGCTGGCGCTGGGCACTTCCATCCCCCACCTCTTCTAGGAGACCGCCGTGGATTTCCTCAATCCTGTGATCAACGGTTTTTCCGTCGTCCTGGAACCAATGAACCTTCTCTACTGCCTGATTGGCGTGGTGATCGGCATGCTGATCGGCGTGCTGCCCGGGCTGGGCCCGGCCGCCACCATCGCCATCCTGCTTCCGCTGACCTACAGCGTGGAGCCGGTCACCGCCATCATCATGCTCGCCGGCATCTTCTACGGCGCCCAGTACGGTGGCACCATCACGTCCGTCCTGCTCCGGCTTCCCGGTGAGGCATCCTCCGTGGTCACCGTCTTCGACGGGTACCAGATGGCCAGGCAGGGCAAGGCCGGCACGGCCCTGGGCCTGGCGGCCATTGGGTCCTTCATCGGCGGAACCGCCTCGATTATCGGCCTGACCTTCCTGGCTCCCGTGGTGGCGGGCTTCGCGCTCGACTTCGGACCCGCGGAGTACTCCGCGCTGGCGCTGCTGGGCATCCTGCTGGTGGCAACCATCAGCGGAGGCGCCAAGGCCAAGGCACTCATCGCGGCCGCCGTCGGACTCCTGCTCGCTACCGTCGGCCGCGATATCTTTACCGGCGAAAGCCGCTTCACCTTCGGCAGCCTGCAGCTCGCGGACGGGATCGACTTCGTGCCCATCGCCATGGGCCTCTTCGGACTGGGCGAGATCCTCTACAACCTCGAGGAGCGGCACCGGGCTGCCAAGGCGCCGTCGAAGGTCTCGAATGTCTGGCCCTCCAGGTCCGACCTCAAGCAGGCATCGGGAGCCATTACCCGCGGCTCGGTCCTGGGCTTCTTCCTGGGCATTCTGCCCGGCGGCGGCGCCACCATCGCTTCCATGGCCTCGTATGCCATGGAGAAGAAACGGGCCAAGCAGCCGGAGCGGTTCGGCAAGGGCGCACCGGAAGGCGTGGCCGGCCCGGAAACCGCGAACAACGCGGCGGCAACGTCGTCGTTCATCCCGCTGCTGACCCTTGGCATTCCCGCCAACGCCACCATGGCGCTGATGTTCGGCGCGCTGCTGATCCAGGGTGTGACGCCTGGCCCGCAGCTGGTGGAACAGAACCCGGAGCTCTTCTGGGGCGTGGTCAACTCCATGTACATCGGCAACATCCTGCTGCTGATCATGAGCCTGCCCCTGGTGGGGATCTTCGTCCGCATCCTCCGCGTCCGGGCAGCCATCCTGGCGCCGGTCACCGCCCTGATCACCCTGCTGGGGGCCTACACCATCAACAACAGCATGTTCGACGTGACCCTGGTGGTGTTCTTCGGCGTGGTGGGCTACCTGATGAAGAAGTTCGGCTTCGAGCCCGGTCCGCTGGTTCTGGCCTTCGTCCTCGGCGAGCTGCTGGAAAGCTCACTGCGCCGCTCCCTGCTGGTCTTCGGCGGCGACGCCACCGGCTTCTTCACCCGCCCCATCTCGGCAACACTGCTGGTGGTCTTCGTGCTGGTGGCCGTGCTGCCGGGCCTCCGCAGCATGCTGGCCAAGCGCAAGGGCACGACGGCGGCAGTCGCCTCCGCCACGGACAGCACCAACAACATCAAGGAGAAGGTATGAGCATCATCGTTGGGTTCGTCCCCACGCCTGCCGGCGAGGCAGCCCTCGCCGCTGGGATCGCCGAAGCGCGGCTCCGGCAAAAGGACCTGTACATCGTGAACTCCGCCCGCCAGGGGGCGCTGGTGGACAAGTCCGTGGCCCCGGAGGACGTCCTGGCCCAGGCCGCGAAAAAGGCGGCCGACGCCGGAGTCAATGCCACCGTCATCCAGCCGCCGTACGAGCACGACCTGGCGGACGAGTTCCTGGACGTGGCCAGGGAAGTTGATGCTTCGCTGATCGTGATCGGCCTCCGCCACCGCACCCAGGTGGGCAAGTTCATCCTCGGCAGCCACGCCCAGCAGATCCTGATGCAGGCGGACCGGCCGGTGCTGGCCGTGAAGGCAGGGGTGCGTTCTTAATGGGTCGGGGCTTCACGCCAGCGCGGCGTCGCTGACCAGGGCACTAAGGATGGGCAGCTGGCCCTTCACGAGCTTGAGCCGCGCCTCCTGCTCGGGGAACCAGCGGGCGTCGTCGATTTCGGGGTAATGCTGGATCCTGCCGGACCCCTTGGGCCATTCCAGCGGAAACGTGTTGCTGCTGATCACGGCCGGGGCGAAGTCGGCCTGGGCTGCGAAGACCGTGATGAGCTTTCCGGACGGTTGCCGGAAATCGCCCAGAAGCCGGTACTCGGCGTCCGGGGCCGCGGTGCCCATTTCCTCGGCGAACTCGCGCAGCGCGGCAGCGCGTGGGTCTTCGCCCTCGCTGTATTCGCCTTTCGGAATCGACCAGGCATGCGCGTCCTTGCGGGCCCAGAACGGGCCGCCCATGTGGGCGATCCACACCTGCAGGCCCTCCCGGGCGCCGGCGGGCATGGCCGGGTCCTGCCGGTACAGCAGGATGCCGGCGCTTCGAATGGGCATTGATCCTCCAAGAAAGCCGCTGGGAACAGGAAAGGAAGTTGCCGTCCGCCGTTAACGTGGAGTTCACGGCCCTGCTTTAGGTTATTCCTTCAGGCACTCTGCCAGGCACTCTGGTCGAAAGGGACGGGACCACTCATGGCCAACATTGCCGAGGTTTTGGGGCGGCTTACGCCCGAAGAAGTCGATGAACTCCGCAGCCTTGGGCCGCAGGGCCACCTGCCGCGGCATCTGGTGGATGCCCTGGACCGTGCCGCCGGGGGAGCCGGATCGGGCCGCGGCTATTACGTGGTGAACGGCAACGTGAGCGCCACCGGCGGCCCCCTCCTCGTGCTGCACAGCGACGTTTCCAGCTGGCTGGCCGGCACGGGTTCCTGACCCACGTCGCCTGCCGACGGCGCGGTTCCTCCTGAGGGGCAGAACGGGAGCTCCCTGCGATGGCGGGTCAGGATTCCGGCAGGATGAATGTTGCCCTGGTACCCCGGCCGGGTTCACTCTCCAGGCTGATTGATCCGCCGTGGCCCTCAACAATGGTCTTGCTCACCGGCAGGCCCAGGCCGGCGCCGGGAATGGCGGTTTCACGCGACCGGGCCGAACGGAAGAACTTGCTGAAGGCCTGCTCCTGCTCCTCCCCGGTCATCCCCAAGCCGGTGTCCGTGATGGAGCAGGCCAGGCCCTCCCGGGTCCGGAAGGCCCGGGCGGTTATCAGGCCGCCGTTGGGGGAGTACTTGATGGCGTTCGAAAGCAGGTTCCGGATCACCTGGCCGATCCGTGCCGGATCCATCCTGGCATGAAGCGGCTGCTCCACATCGAGCACCAGCTGCAGTCCGTTGCCGGCAGCCGTGGGCGAAGCTGCGTCCACCTCCCGGGCCACCAGCCGGGCAAGGTCCGCCTGCTCCAGCGCGAGGTCCACGCGTTCCGAGGCGACCGCAATGAGGTCGTTGACGAGTCCCAGCAGGTGTTCGGCATTCCGGCGCACCACCAGGAGCTCGTCGCGGATGTCCTCATGCCCGGGTTCGTCCAGGACCAGTTCCAGGTAGCCGAGGATGGATGTCAGGGGGGTCCGCAGCTCGTGCGAAACCGTGGCAACGAAGTTGTCCTTGGCCGCCAGCGCACCGATCAGGCTGGTGACGTCCACAAACGTGATGACGGCGCCGCCTTCCTGCCCGCCCGCCGGAGGAAACCCGTGCGAGCTCACGGAATAGGCGCGCTGCCGGTCCGCCGGGCCGGCCCAGTACAGCTCGTCAATGAAGGCTTCTCCCGCTGCGGCGCGGGCAGCGGGAAGCAGGTTTGCCGGCACTGGAGTGGAGCGGTCGGCGGACATCAGGGGTGCCTGGCCCCCTGCCGGGCTGATGACGCCGGCAAGGGCAGGGTCCGCGTGCATTGCCCTGTTTGCCAGCACCGTGTTCCCTTTGGCGTCCACCACCCAAACGCCCAAGCCAACCGCCCTGAGCACTGCGTCGAGCAGGGCCTGCCGGCGGACGCTTTCACCGAGTGTTCGGCCCAGGTGCAGTTCGTTTTCCATGAGCTTGATCCGCTGGCGCCGGATGGTTGTGGCCATCACATGCGCGGTCACCGCTATGACTGACAGGACCAGGGGAAGGATCAGGGTCCTGATCATCGATCCCCCCAGCACCGGGGAGCCCTGGACAACAGACGGAACCACGGTACTGAGGACTGCCCCGGCCATGGCCAGGACAGGCATGTACGGCCGGTCGTGGACGGAGAGCCAGATGACGGGGAACACCAGCATGATGCTGAGGACGTTGAAGGGCGGGCCTCCCGCCTCACGGGTGAACCCGATGGCCAGGCAGTCGAGCAGCGGGATGACGGCGAACGCACCTGCAGGGAGCCGGCCCCAGGGTGTTGCAAAGCACGCCGCGGCAATTGCCAGATGGAAGAGCAGCGCCGCCACGAACAGGTTGTCGTCGAACGTCTTCGGGCTGAAGATTGCCGTGGCGATCACCACGAGTGCAACCGTGGCCGTGACCGGCAGCTGGCTTGCGGCCACGCGCTTCCGGATGCTCAGGCCTTCGAGCAGTCCGTCAATCCGGTCCGACACAACCGGCTGCACAGGCGCCATGCGTACGCGGCCCGCACGGTCGGCGGTGCCCTGCTGTTCCTTGATTGCCATGCTTCCCCCAGCGCAGAAACCAAAAGCCTCCGTCTGCAAGAAGGTTTTGCACCAACAGTACCCGCCGAAAGCCCTGCAGAAACCAGGGCAGGGCGTTCCGTGGGCGCCGGCAATCTCCTGCCGCTACCCGATCAGGAGGCTGAGCGCTTCCGTGAGGTGTTCCACTTCCCGGACCGAAAACCCTGCAGGCACAGGGCCCGGGCCGGTGTGGCTGGCCGGAACCACGGCGTGGGTGAATCCCAGCCGGTGTGCCTCCTGGATGCGCTGGTTGATGCCCGGTACTGGCCGGACTTCACCTGCCAGCCCCACCTCGCCGAAGGCGATCAGCCGGACAGGCAGGGGCTTGCGGGCCTTGGCCGACGCCACGGCGAGGGCCACCGCAAGGTCCGTTGCCGGTTCGCTGAGCTTCACCCCGCCCACGGTGGCAACGTACGAATCGTCCTTGTGCAGCTGGGTCCCTGCGCGCTGCTGCAGCACGGCCAGGAGCATGGAAACCCGGGAACTGTCCAGCCCGCTGGTGGCCCGCCGCGGCTGAGAGTTGGGGCTTTCCGCCAGCAGCGACTGCACCTCCGCCAGCAGGGGGCGGCGCCCCTCCATGGTGACGGTGATGCAGGTCCCGGAAACCGGATCCTTGGTGCGGCTGACGAACAGCCCGCTGGGATCGGCCAGGCCGTCGATGCCGTTTTCATTCAGGTCGAAGCAGCCCACGTCATCCGTGGGCCCGTACCGGTTCTTCACGGCACGGAGCAGCCGCAGCCGGGAGTGCCGCTCACCTTCGAACTGGCACACCACATCCACCAGGTGTTCCAGCAGCCGCGGTCCGGCAATGGAACCGTCCTTCGTGACGTGGCCCACCAGCAGGGTTGTCATGTTCCGCCGCTTGGCTGCGGCAATGATGGAAGCCGCCACTTCCCGGACCTGGGACACGCCACCGGCACTGCCGTCCACGTCCGCGCTGCTGAGCGTCTGCACCGAGTCCACGATCAGCAGCCGAGGTTCGATCTTCTCCACCTGCCCCAGCGCCTGCCCAAGGTCCGTCTCCGCTGACAGGTAGAGGGATTCGGCGACGGCGTCGATCCGCTCCGCCCGCAGCTTCACCTGGGCGGCCGACTCTTCGCCGGTGACATACAGGACGTCCTGGGCTGTCCGCGCGAACTTGGCGGCAACGTCCAGCAGCAGGGTGGACTTGCCGACCCCGGGCTCACCCGCCAGCAGGATGACGGCGCCGGGAACCAGTCCGCCGCCCAGCACCCTGTCCAGTTCATCCACCCCTGTTGGCAGGAACGCCGCGGTGGTGGCGTCCACGTCCGCGATCCGCCGCGCCGGCTCCACGACTGTTGTGGCCGCGGTGGTCCGCGCCACCGCCGTGCCTGTTTCCTCAACCGTGCCCCACGCCTGGCACTCGCCGCAGCGGCCCACCCACTTCACGGTGGTCCAGCCGCATTCGGCGCATTTGTATGCGGGCGCCTTGGAGGCCCGGGAAGTCTTTGTTGCCATGCGTCCAACCCTAGTGGCGGGCACCGACATCGGGCCCACCCCGCGCTGGGCCCGGCCCATCCCGCCTACAGTGCGGGCAGCACGTCCCTGGCCTCGTCCGCGTCCATGCCCGTGGCCTCCAGCAGATCCACCATCAGTGGCCGGAACAGCATCACCACCGTTTCGCCCTCCAGCCGCTGCACCTCCAGGAGTTTGGGGTGCAGGCGAAGGGCGATTTCGCTCAGGTCGCGCCGGGCCGTACGCAGATGGGCGCGGCGGACGCCGTCGTGCGATTCCGCAAGGCCCAGCGAAAGCTCATCAATCGCGGCAGCGGTCTCCTGCAGCACCTCCGCGATGCTGTCCGTGGCCTCGTCCGAGAGGGCGGCGTGGTTGATGGCGCTGGTGAGCCGCCGCGCAAAGACTCGGCTGTTGCGCAGGGCCAGGTCGATGAAGTCCAGCGACTGCTTGAGCCGGTCCAGTTCATCCCGGTGCCGGCGGTAGGCGGGCGCCAGCGTGGCAACTTCCCCGGAGGCCCGCAGCGACTGCCGCATGGCATCGACCAGGGGCTGGCAGTTCCTGCCGCGGATCAGCGCATGCCACGCTTGGGTAGAGTCGCTGTTGGCCAGCGCGGAGGCGCATTCCCGCAGCACTTCCGCCAGTTCGTGCAGCAGTTTCTGGACGTCGCGGCGTGGTTCCCGCCGTGGGTCCTTGGGCATGAGGATGGTCACCAGCAGGGCGCACAGGCCGCCCACCACCGCATCGATGCTCCGGGTGAACGGTCCGCCCGACGGCGCCGGAAGCAGCACCACCAGCAGCGACTGCAGGGCCAGTTGGGTGGTGAAGATGTTCCCGCTGTCCAGGAACCGCGCCAGCAGGATGGAGAAGAGAAGAACGACGGCGGCCACCCAGATTTCCCCGCCCAGCCAGTGCAGGAGCAGGTCGCCAACGGCGATCCCGATGGTGCAGCCCAGGCCCACTTCCATCACGCGCCGCAGCCGCGGTTCCCGCGAAAACCCGAGCGCGATCAGCGAGGAGGTGGCGGCAAACAGCGGGCCGGAGTGGCCCAGGACGTATTCCGCGAAGGCGTAGGCGCCCACCGCGCAGACGGTCATCTGGATGGCAGGGACGAACGAGTTGCGGCTCCGGATCAGGCCGGTCCGGACGCGGCTGCGCAGGAACCGTTGGGTTGCCGAGAGTCCTGCTTCGATTGCCATGGGTTCAAGTCTATTCAGTGGCGGTGGAGCACCCGGGCAGGCCACTACGGCCGGACCTGTGATCCGCGCAATGGTGACCCGGCATTTGTCAGCCAATATCCCGCCGTCGTTAATCCTCCGTTCACTTTGGACAGCCCATCCCGTTACCTGCAGCCCATAACTTACTGAAAGGTACACACCGTACGCATCGCGCAGCAGGGTTCTCCGGCCCTGTCCCGCACCTGAATAACCCTGGAAGGGGTACATCTAAGTGAAGGCACTCCGCTTCGGCCGCCACGCGGCTATCGCTGTCATCGCAGCCGGCGCACTCGCGCTCAGCGCCTGCGGTTCAGACAATGCCACGGGCACCGCTCCTGCCGGCAGCCAGTCCGCCGGCGGCACCAAGGTCACCGGCACGCTGACCGGCATCGGCTCCTCCGCCCAGGGCGCCGCCATGGACGCCTGGAAGACCAACTTTGCCTCCGCCAACTCCGGCGCCACCGTGCAGTACTCCCCGGACGGCTCCGGAGCAGGCCGCAAAGCCATCCTGGACGGCTCGGCCCAGTTCGCCGGCTCCGACGCGTACCTGAAGGATGACGAATACGCCTCCTCCAAGTCCGTCTGCGGCCCCGACGGCGCCATCAACGTCCCGGTCTACATCTCCCCGATCGCTGTGGCCTTCAACGTTCCCGGCGTCACGGACCTGAAGCTTGACGCCACCACCGTGGCCAAGATCTTCCGCGGCCAGATCACCAAGTGGAACGACCCCGCCATCGCCGCCCTGAACGCCGGTGTCTCCCTGCCCGACCTCAAGGTCACCCCGGTGAACCGCTCCGACGACTCGGGCACCACCCAGAACTTCACCGACTACCTGGCCGCCGCTGCGTCCGACGTCTGGACCGACAAGGCCGCCGGCGTCTGGCCTGCCAGCCTGCAGGGTGAGAACGCCAAGGGAACCTCCGGCGTGGTCAAGACCGTGACGGACACCCCCGGTGCCGTGACCTACGCCGACGACTCCGCCGTGAGCGGCAAGCTGGGCGTGGCCCAGATCAAGGTGGGCGAGTCCTTCACCAAGATCTCCGCCGATGCTGCCGCCAAGGCAGTGGATGCCGGCAAGCCGGTTGAAGGCCGCGCCGCCAACGACCTGTCCATCAAGCTGGACCGCAAGACCACCATCGAAGGCGCCTACCCGATCGTCCTGGTGTCCTTCCACGTCCTGTGCACCACGTACGACAAGCAGGAGACCGTGGACCTGGTCAAGGCCTTCGAGCACTACGTAGTTTCCGCTGAAGGCCAGAAGGCCGCAGCAGACTCGGCCAAGTCCGCTCCGCTGTCCTCGGACCTCGCAGCCAAGGCTGTCAAGGCGATCGACTCGATCAAGGCCAAGTCCTAGCCATCGCTGCGAACCGGGTTCCCCGCCTGCCGGAAGGCAGTGCGGGGAACTTGGCTTTGCACCCTGCATTCCCAATCCAGCAACGACTCGAAGGGCCGTCGAATGACCGCCACCCCCCTGACAAGTACCCAAGGCGCCGGACGCGCCGGGGATAAAGTCTTTTCCGGCGCCACGCTGGCAGCCGGGTGCCTGATCCTTGCCGTCCTCTTCGGCGTCGCACTGTTCCTGGTTGTCCAGGCAGTTCCCGCCCTGACCGCGCCCGCCGACAAGATCCAGGGCGGCCAGGGCTTTTTCGCCTACATCTGGCCCATCGTGATCGGCACTCTCATCGCGGCCGTCATCGCACTGGTCATCGCCACCCCCATCGCCATTGGCGTGGCGCTGTTCATCTCACACTTCGCACCGCGCCGCCTTGCCTCCGGACTGGGCTATGTGGTTGACCTGCTCGCCGCCATTCCGTCCGTGGTCTACGGTGCATGGGGTGCAGCGTTCCTGGCAAAGGAAATTTCTCCGGCGTACGTCTGGCTGGCGGCCAACATGGGCTGGCTTCCCATCTTCCAGGGTCCGGCCTCCACGACCGGAAAGACGATCCTCACCGCAGGCATCGTCCTGGCGGTCATGGTCCTGCCGATCATCACCTCGCTGTCGCGCGAGATTTTCCTGCAGACCCCCAAGCTGCATGAAGAAGCTGCGTTGGCCCTGGGCGCTACCCGCTGGGAAATGATCAAGATGGCAGTGCTGCCCTTCGGCAGGCCGGGCATCATCAGCGCCGTCATGCTGGGCCTGGGCCGCGCGCTGGGCGAAACCATGGCCGTTGCCCTGGTCCTGTCCTCCGGCGCTTTGACGGCCAGCCTGATCCAGTCCGGCAACCAAACCATCGCTGCCGAGATCGCCCTGAACTTCCCGGAAGCCAGCGGCATCAGGGTCAGCACGCTGATCGCCGCCGGCCTGGTCCTGTTCGTCATCACCCTGGCCGTGAACATGATCGCCCGCTGGGTCATCACCCGGCACAAAGAATTCTCGGGAGCCAACTAAATGACCTCCACGCTTACGCCCGTCCGCAGCAAGCGGTCGGCGCTCACCAAGGGCCAGCTGCCCAAGTATGCCCCCTACGCCGTCCTGGCTGCGGCCCTGATTGTTGGCGCCGCCATCCTGGCCCTGGTCGGCTTCAATGCGTTCGGCTGGGGACTGGTCTCCGCGATCCTGTTCGCCATCGGCCTGGTGTCCTGGAGCGCAGTGGTGGAAGGGTCCCGCAAGGCCAAGGACAAGCTGGCCACCTGCCTGGTGGTGGGCTCGTTCCTGGTGGCCCTCCTGCCCCTGGTTTCGGTGATCTGGACGGTGCTGGTGAACGGCATCCCGGGTCTTATGGACCCCGGGTTCCTCACCACCTCCATGAACGGCGTCACGGGCGCCTATGACAACAAGGCCGTGGAAAGCGGCGGCCCGGTGATGGGCGGCATCTACCACGCCCTCCTGGGCACGGTGCAGATCACCTTGCTTGCCACCGTAATTTCCGTTCCGGTAGGGCTGCTCACCGCCATCTACCTGGTGGAGTACGGCCACGACGGCCGCCTGGCCAGGGCCATCACGTTCTTCGTGGACGTCATGACCGGCATCCCCTCCATCGTGGCGGGCCTGTTCGCTGCCGCGTTCTTCTTCGTGGTGGTGGGCCCGGGCACCAAGACCGGTGCGGTGGCCGCCGTCGCGCTGTCGGTGCTGATGATCCCCGTGGTGGTCCGCTCCAGCGAGGAAATGCTCAAGATCGTCCCCAACGAACTCCGCGAGGCCGCCTACGCCCTGGGCGTGCGCAAGTGGCGCACCATCCTCAAGGTGGTTATTCCGACGGCGATTTCAGGCATCGCGTCCGGCGTCACCCTGGCGATTGCCCGGGTCATCGGCGAGACGGCGCCCATCCTTGTCACCGCCGGTTTTGCCACCAGCATCAACTCGAACGTCTTTGGCGGCTGGATGGCTTCGCTGCCCACGTTCATCTACACCCAGATCCTCAACCCCACCTCGCCCTCCAACCCGGACCCGTCCTCGCAGCGGGCCTGGGGCGCGGCGCTGGTGCTGATCATCCTGGTGATGGTCCTGAACCTGGTGGCCCGCCTGATCGCCAGGATCTTCGCCCCCAAAGCCGGCCGGTAACCAGGCCCTCCCTTCCGCCATACCGCGGCGGATCCTAGACTTCAATCCATACCCAGTAAGTGAAGGAACTCCATGTCTAAGCGCATCGACGTCAAGGACCTGAACGTGTACTACGGCGATTTCCTTGCCGTGGAGGACGTCAGCATCAACATCGAGGCCAAGTCCGTCACCGCGTTCATTGGCCCCTCCGGCTGCGGAAAGTCCACCTTCCTCCGCACCCTGAACCGCATGCACGAGGTCATCCCCGGCGCGCGCGTCGAGGGTGAGGTCCTGCTGGACGGCGACAACCTCTACGGCCCCGGCGTGGACCCCGTCACCGTGCGTTCCCAGATCGGCATGGTCTTCCAGCGCCCCAACCCGTTCCCCACCATGTCCATCCGCGACAATGTGCTGGCCGGCGTCAAGCTGAACAACAAGAAGATCTCCAAGGGTGAGGCCGACGTCCTGGTGGAGCGCTCGCTCAAGGGCGCCAACCTCTGGAACGAGGTCAAGGACCGGCTGGAGAAGCCCGGTTCCGGCCTTTCGGGCGGCCAGCAGCAGCGGCTCTGCATTGCCCGCGCCATCGCCGTGGAGCCGCAGGTGATCCTCATGGACGAGCCGTGCTCCGCCCTGGACCCCATTTCCACGCTGGCCATTGAGGACCTCATCAATGAGCTCAAGGACCAGTACACGGTGGTGATCGTTACCCACAACATGCAGCAGGCCGCGCGGGTTTCCGACCGGACGGCGTTCTTCAACATCGCGGGCACCGGCAAGCCGGGCAAGCTGATCGAATACGGCGACACCCACACGATCTTCAGCAACCCCGTCCAGAAGGCTACTGAGGACTACGTGTCCGGCCGCTTCGGATAGGGCACTCCAGCGTTGGCGATCTACTGGCCGGTTTAGTACGCTCATCTAGATACTTTTGAATCTAGTAGTAAGTCAGCTAAAGGAGTTTCGCCATGACGCAGACGGCCAGCAACGCCCTGGGCCCACAGCTTACGGTGTCCGTCCCCGGGCCGGGCGCACCGGCCCGGGATGCCGTGCTGCCCGTGGAGGGCTTTGCCGCAGCCGCCGGCCTGGCAGGACCCCTTGCCGCCGGCCCCCTGGCCCCTGAGCTCCAACCACACCTCGGGCTGGCTGCGGCCGGCCTTGAGGAAGAGGGCGATGTCCTGTCGGAGGTGTGGCGCACCAGCTCCCACCTCGAAAGCATGCAGTGGGAACTGGACAACGCCCTGCAGTCCCTGCACCAGGCGGTCCGCAACGCCTCCGCGGCCGGAGTGGCACACCACGAACTCTGCACCGCGGCGAACCTGACCGCCGAGGAGCTCGCGGCCGTCCTGATGGCCGAAACCGATGGCCCGGCCGCCATCCAGCTCTGACCGGCGCCCGCCCGGGCCCGGGCGGGCTTATTCCGGAACTTCCAGCTGGAATCCGCAATGGCAGCGCAGGACCCGGGTGGGCAGGGACACCGCGTTGAGGCCACTGCCCGTGTTGCTGCTGCGATAGCAGAGCCGCTCAACCTCGTGTTCCGCTTCCTCCATGGGGCAGCCGCAGTGGATGTACTCGTCCCCGAAGAGGATCACTTTCGCCATCCAGCGGACCTGGTTCAGGGCGGCCGCCACGTCGGCAGCGAAGGCACTGTGTTCCTGGAACAGGTTGCAGTCGTTGCAGGTGTAGGAAACCGTGACAAGGTCCCCGCCGGCGGCGCCGATGGACGTGATGGCATGAATGGTCAGCTGGTGCCCGGTTCCGCAGGCCTCGCACTGAAGTTGCCGTGGCTGTGGCAGGGGGCGCCGGAAATACGGGGAAGACATGACGCCTGCTCTTTTCCGCTTTGTGCATCCAAGCCGCCGTGTTGCTGCAGCGGTTGCCCGTCCGCGGCCCTGCACGCGGCCCGGACGCCGGTCCCCGCACCTTTGGCCCGGGGCGCTTTTTTCGAATCTACGTCACGGGGGTGCCCCTGTACAGGGGAGCTCCACCCTCCGCTGCCAGGGCCCACCGGGGGTGGATTCGACAGGGGTGGACTAGGCAGAAACGGGGGACAGGGCCAGGGCCAGCACGAAGGCCAGGGCGCAGGTGGCCAGGGGCGTCAGGGCCCAGAGCCACAGGATCCTGATCACCAGCTTCCGGTTCGTTACCGAAAAATTCTGGTTCTCCCCGGCGCCCAGGGCCGCGGCGGTGACGGTATGGGTGGTGGAGAGCGGCCAGTGGAGCCCGATTGCGCCCACAAAGAGCATCAGTGCGCTGAAGGTCTGGGCCACCGATCCGCGCAGGGGGTCGATCCTGGTGAGTTTGTAGCCGATGGTGTGCGAGATCCGCCAACCTCCGAAGAGCGTCCCGGCGGTCATCATTACCGCGGAGAGTCCTGCCACCCACACGGGGATCCCGCCGTCGGAATAGCCTGCCGCCAGGAGGGCCAGCAGCAGTACCGCGCTGACGCGCTGGCCGTCCTGCAGGCCGTGGCCAAAGGCCACCGCGCCGGCCGCAACGGCCTGGCCCCTGCGAAAGCGTTGGTTCACCACATTGGGCTGCGTGTACCGGGCCACCCACGTGGCCGGATACACCAGCAGGAAGGAACCGCTGTAGGCCACAAGCGGGGACAGCACCAGGGGCAGCACCACTTGGAACAGCAGCGACTGGTCCACCCCGGCAACCCCCGGGCCGCCGATGGCAAGGCTGGCAAGGCCTGCGCCGGCAAGACCACCAACAAGGGCGTGGGTGGAGGACGCGGGGATGCCCCGCCGCCACATCAGCAGCCCCCAGGCGCAGGCGCTGGCCAGGCCGGCCACCAGGATGGTGAGCCCGTCGGCCCCGGCGGGAAGATGGATCCAGGTCTGGCTGGCGGCGACGGCAAGCAGGGCGCTCACCAGGGCGCCGACAAAGTTGAAGAACGCGGCAAGGAGCACGCCCACGCTGGGGGTGAGGGCCCGGTTCCGGACGGCAAGGGCCACTGAGGTGGACGCATCGCGGAAGCCGTTGAGAAAGGCAAACGCCGCCGCCAGCAGGACCACCGCCGCGAAGATGACTGCCGCCACCTCAGGATTCCTTGACGATGATGCTGCCTACCTGGGTGGCCACCCGCCGCATGTCCTTGGTGACCTCCACCAGCTGGTTGGCGATGTCCCGGTTGCGCGAGTACTGCGCCCATTTCATGTCCGCGATCATGTCCGCCACCCAAACCCGGTGGGTCCGCTCGGCACGCTTGGCCAGGCGCAGGATCTCGATCCAGTAGTCCTCAAGGTCATCCAGGTTGTTGAGCCTGCACATGGCGTCGACCGTCAGCTCGGCCTGCCGGCTGATGATCTCCAGCTGGTCCGCGGCGCGCTTGGGCAGGCGGTCCAGCTTGTACAGCGCCACCAGTTCCGCGGCGGCATCCATTTTCTCCATGGCCTCGTTGAGGTACCGGGAGAGGGCGTACATGTCCTCGCGGGGGAGCGGGTTCACGAAGCTGGTGCGCATGTGGGTCAGCAGGGCGAAATGCAGTTCGGCGGACTTGGCCTCGAGGTTGTGCATGTCCTCCACGAGGTTGCCGTGCTCGTCCGCGGGTACGCCAAGGATTTCGGCCAGGGTGGCGGTGGCCAGCACGATCTGTTGTGCCATCTGCGAGAGCAGGTTCAGCCCTGCGGGCTCCTGGGGGAAAAGGCGCAGCTTCACGTGTTTACCGGTCTCCGGGGACTTATCAAGGCGGGGGTCGCTGCCGTGTGACTTGACTCCGGCGCGCAACTGTCGCCTACTCTACCGGCCCGAAAGAGCACCTCTGAATTGTCCACCCTGAAGAGGGCAGAAAAATGGTGCCGAACCGGATACGCCTCTCGGCGGTAGGCCGCTCTAGGCGGCTAATTGTTGAAGCCCGGGGGTTTCGCGGCTCGGCACCGGTTTCAGTCTTCTACTTCACCCGGCCCAAGTCAATCTTGACAGCGGCGCCCTTGTTCGTCCCGGAAATAAGCGCCGGGGGGTGCCGGGCAGGCTCGAGCAACCAGCCCTGTACGGCCGGTTACCCGGTCCCGGCGGCCACTCAGTCCAGTTCGCCCAGGCGCCACGCGTTGGCGGCGTGCTCCAGGTCCTCGGCGGTCTTGACCAACTGGTGGGAGTTGCGGGTCAGCTTGCTGGCGTGTGCCTCGTTGGCGTGTTCGGCGCCGTCGGCAAGGGTGGCCTGGCCCAGCGCCACTACCCGGCAGAAGGCGGCGGACCGTTCCAGCGCGACGTCGAAATCGCCGTCGAACGCGCCGGAAAGGATTGCGTCGGCCATGGTGCGCATTTCCTCCGCGCCGGGTGGTTCAGCCGCGCCGGCCACCACGTTGGAGACCTGCGCGGTGTCCCGGCCCGCGCGGAAATACACCGAGATGCGTTCCGGATCCTGGACCGTGGCAGCGCGCAGCGCGTAAAGCCGCCATAGGGCGCCGGGAAGGGAGCGGGCCGGGCTCTCGGCCCACATCTCGGCGATGGCCTCCAGGCCCTGTTCGTCGGCAAGCTTCACGAGGCGTTCGGTGACCACCGGATCATCGCTGTCCCGGCCGTGGCGGACCAGGGCCTGCGCGGCGAGGTGGGCGGCCTCCGAGACGCGGGCGGGATCGGCCCCGCCGGCGAAGGGCTCGAAATCCATCAGGGCGAAAGGCTTGGGCTTGTGGTGCCGGTTGCTGCCGCCGTAAGGACTGGTTCCTGCTTGCTCGCTCATGCCCCCACGCTACTCCTGTGCCGCGGCGGAAATCGAGCGTCTGCGGCGCCCGGCTTCACCTGCGGGAAGAGGCGTCAAAAGGGGGATGAAAGCGTCCGACGACGGCGCCTGGGCCATGTGCGAAGCCGCCGGAACCATGGGTTAGAGTATTAACGTCCAGAAATGGATTGGGCCGGATGGGCAGACACAGCGTGTTTGGCTGGCCGGCAGGGGCCTTTAGCTCAGTTGGTAGAGCATCGGACTTTTAATCCGTGGGTCGTGGGTTCGAGCCCCACAGGGCCCACCGTTTACGCAGGCCAGAGGCATCCAGCCTCTGGCCTGCCGGTGGTTTCAGGGCCGTGGCCAACTATTGCGCGGGCGTCCGCGGGCCGGCCTGCAAGCGTTTGGGTGCCTCACGGCCGGGATGGCGATGCCGGGGGAATCTGGCTGACCAGCCCCAGGGTGTTTCCCTCGCTGTCCCGGATGAATGCCATCCACTCCTCCGTGCCGGCGGGCCCCAGCAGGCCGTCGTCGTGGCTGAAGATCACCCGCGGTTCGGCCACTATTTCCACTCCCCGGCCCTTGAGTTGCTCCACAGTGCGCTTCACATCGGGAACGCCAAGATAGAGAAGCGAACTCGGCGCGCCCTGCTCCAGCAACAGCCGTACGCCGTCAAGGTCGAAGAACAGCAGCCCGGGCGGATCGAACACGGCCGTGTATCTTGCCGAAAGCAAGGCGCTGTAAAACTCCGCTGCCCGCTGCAGATCACTGGCGTGTTGAGCGACCTGAACCAAGCGCATGACCCCCGCCTTTTCCCAACCGTTCGATGCGTCAATCCTGCTCGGAAAGCAGGTGTGCGGGCAAGGGATCCCACACCGCCGGGCCCTGACCGGTCCCATCCATTGCTCCGGCCCTTGGTAACCCCCGCCTCAGGCATGCACGATGTTCCCGTTGCGCGGCAGTCCGCCGCGGAACGAGAGGGGAACGCCGGAAGCCCGGGCTGGATCGGCGGAATCCATGGCCTGCACATGCAGATGCGGTTCCGTGCTGTTGCCGGAGTTGCCGCAGCGGCCTACCATCTCCCCGCACTCAACCGGCTGGCCGGGCCGGACGCGGACGCTCCCGCGCTGCAGGTGGCACAGGGCGATGAACACCGCGCCGCTCCCGATGATCACGTGGTTGCCTGCAAGGCCCGGCCATCCCTCCCGCACCCGCCTGGCCTGCGAAGCGGCGTAACGAATGGATGGAAAGCCGCGGAAGGCGGCATGGTCCGGCTCCCCGTCATGGGCGGCGAGGACAATACCGGAGGCTGGGGCTGTCACAGCCCTGCCAAACCCCACGAACTGCTCCGGCGGCTCGGGCCGGAACAGCGACGCCAGGGTGACCGGCGCAGACCGCCCGTTCCGGTCCAGCGGGGTGAAGTCGATGGCGTGGCTCGTGGCGAAAAGCCGTGCCCGTGGCTGGGGATCCGGTTGGCTGGAGAATTCTGCACCAGCCAGGGACCGGTGAACGGATACTCCAGGTCCGCAGGGGTCGCCGCAGGCATGGTTTGGCGGGCCTTGATGGGTCAGCTGGCGGGATCGTACTGGAAGGCGCGCACTTCCTGTGCGCAGCGGCAGGCCGCGGCGATCTTCGCGGCCCAGTGCAGTGCGGCTTCGTAGCCGGGCAGTTCCAGCACTGTGTAGCCGCCTTCGATCTGCGCCGTCTGGGGGTAGGTGCCTTCGCTCACCGTACCGTCGCCGTCGACCATCACGGGCGGAACGCTCTCGTCGATGCCGCCGCCGAACACCCAGACGCCGGCGTCCTTCGCCTCCTGGACCACGGCATGCGCGGCGTCCGCTACGGCCTGCAGGCCACCATCCGGGATGTCCATGGCGCCGCTGGGAAACGAGATCAGGTATTTGGTCATTCTCACGGCTCCTTCGTTGGCAAGTCGATCAGCTTCATCCTTCCCATCGCTCCGCTGCCGCGCAAGGATTCAGGCGCGCTGTGCCGGCGCCCGGGGACGCCGCCGCGGGGGGCTGCAACAGGCACAATAGGCTCATGGCAAATACCAGCAAGGGCCGGATGCCGCGCCTGGAAGACGTGGCCAAGGTGGCGGGGGTCTCCCACCAGACCGTCTCCCGGGTAGTGAACAACCATCCCAACGTCAGCAAGGCGACCCGGGAAAAGGTGGAGGCCGCCATTGCCGAACTGGGGTACCGGCGCAACACCGCGGCCCGGAGCCTGGTCACCCGGCGCTCGCAGACCATTGGCGTGCTGGCAAGCGAGCTTTCGCAGTACGGCCCGGCCAACACCCTGCTGGGGGTTGAACATGCCGCCCGCAACGCCGGTTACTTTGTCAGTATCGCGGCCCTGCGGGAAATCAGCCGGGATGCCATCTCCAACGCCGTGGGCCACTTCATGGACCAGGCCGTGGACGGGATCGCCGTGCTGGTGCCGCACTCGGACACCCTCGCAGTGCTGGAGCAGATGAATCTTCCCGTGCCCGTGGTGGCAGTGGGCTCGGCCGGCAGCGCTTCCGTCAGCGGTGCGATGGTGGACCAGCGTGCAGGCGCCAGGCTCGCCGTCGAACATCTCATCAGTGAGGGGCACCGGCAGATCGGGCACATCGCCGGCCCGCCTGACTGGACGGACGGCGCTGAGCGCGCGGAGGGGTGGCGTGCTGCCCTCCGGGATGCCGGCCTGGATGATTCCCTGCTGGTTGAGGGGGACTGGAGCGCGGGCAGCGGTTACGCGATCGGCCGCAAGCTGGCCTCCGGACTCAGGGCCACGGCCATCTTCGTTGGAAACGACCAGATGGCCCTGGGCCTGCTGCGCGCGTTCACCGAGGCGGGGGTCAGGGTGCCCGACGACGTCTCCGTGGTGGGCTTCGACGACCAGCCGGAGGCGGGGTACTTCACGCCGCCGCTGACCACCGTCCGCCAGGACTTCGAGGAGCTGGGACGCCGCTGCATGGACATCATGCTGAAGGAAATCGAGTCGGGTGCCGCGGTGAGCTCCACTGTGGTCCCGCCGGAGCTGGTCCTGCGTGCCAGCACCGCCGCTCCAGCGCGCGCCTAGGCGGACGGCACCAAGCGCCAAAAAAATCTCCATGATTCTGCATCCAAATCCGGGGCTGCGCCGGTAGTAGGAGTGTCAGCAGAAAACGCCCGTCAGCCGGGCCGTTCAAGGAGATGGACATGCGCAACAAAATCTTCACCGCAGGTGCCGGTGCAGCAGCCATTGCAGCCGCAATCGCTCTGGCCGGTCCCGCCCACGCAGCAGACGGGGATGCCCAGCTGTCCGTGCTGCATGGCGTTCCCGGACTGACCGTGGACGTTTGGGTCAACGGTGACCGCACCCTGGATGACTTTGCCCCCGGAAGCCTTGCAGGGCCACTGGCCCTTCCGGCCGGCACCTACGAAATCGCCATCACGGCAGCCGATGCCGCCAACGCCTCCGCGCCGGCCATTGGTCCGGTGAGCGTCACCCTTGCCGCCAACGGAAACTACACGGCCGCAGCCCACCTCGGCGCCGACGGCAAGCCCACCGCCAGCCTGTTCACCAACGACGTGTCCCAAATTCCCGCCGGGAAGGGCAAACTGACGGTCCGGCACGCAGCCGCAGCCCCCGCCGTCGATGTCCTGGCAGGCGGCACCGCCGTTGTCACCAACCTGGCCAACCCGAACGAAAAGACCCTGACCCTGGATCCCGGCACCGTCCCGGCCGCGGTGGCTGCCGCAGGCACCACCACCCCGGTGATCGGCCCGGCCGACGTGGCGGTGGCTGAAGGTACCCACACCATCGTCTACGCCTGGGGCAGCCTGGCCGACCAGAACCTGAAGCTTGCAGTCCAGACCATCGAGGGCCTGCATTCCGCACCGGCCTCTGTGCCAGGTGCCCTTGACGGGTCCGCGGATGCCGGTGGAGCGGGCCCTGCCGTTGCCACCGCCGGGTTTGGCTTGGCAGCGCTGGCCCTCCTCGCGGGGGCGGTGGGCGCAGCCCGCGCGGTCCGCGCACGGCGGGCGGAACTGTAACCGGGCCAGACGCCCGCTGAAGGACCACACCGCAGGGGCCCGGCCGGCTACGGACGGGCCCCTGCACCGGCCCCGCCAATGGCCGGCATACATGGAAGGGAGGCGGCAGGCATGATGGCAGGCACGACGCCGGCACCCGGGTACCGCCGTCGCCATCCGGCAGGCGGCGCGGCCGCAGCGATGGTGGCTGCCGCGTTGGTTTTGTCCGGCTGCGGTCCTGCCGGTCCCACTGGTTCCCCCGGTCACACTGGTTCTGCGGGTCCCACCGGTTCTGCCGGGCAGGCGGCCCCCTCCACGGTTGCCGCGGCAACCGGCTCTCACGAGCCGGCGCCCTCGCCGGGGGCGCCGGCCCCTGCCGGCTCTGCTGTACCTCCCACCGGGGCCATCCCGGTCCGGCCCGCGGCCCCAATCGCCGCGGCGGTTGTGCCGGCACCAACGTCACTGACCGTGGCGGGCACTGCCATCGACATGCCGGTGGTGCCCGGGGGAGTTTCCGGCGGGGGAGCGATGGAAATCCCTGACGCCTTCGACCGGGCGGCCTGGTACAAATTCGGTCCGGCCCCGGGAGCAGCCGAGGGAACCGCCGTCATCGCCGGCCATATCGACACCACGTCCGACCGGGCACCGTTCTCGGCATTGAAGTCCCTCTCGCCGGGAATCCTCATCCGCGTGGGCAGGGATGGGGCCGGGCCGCTCGCCTACCGGGTGGTGGGAGTGGAACTGATGGCAAAGGACAAGTTCGACGGCGGCGCCCTGTTCCGCCGGTCCGGCCCGCACGAACTCAAGCTGGTCACCTGCGGCGGCCGATGGCTGGACGAGCGGATGGACTACAGCGACAATGTCATTGTCACCGCAGTTCCTGCATGAACCTGGTTTCTGCATCACCGGTGGCCAGCCATGTAACTCGTGCGCCGACGCCGGGAAGGAGTTGCCTGTGACGCTTCCCGGGCACGCTTTCCGCGGATGGGATGACGCACTGACCGACTCCTTCCTGGCCGGGGATGAGCACGCCCTGGCAGCGGCCTACCGTGAGTTCGCGCCCCTGGTGCACACCCTTGCCTTGCGTTCACTGCCGGACAGGGCAGCGGCGGACGACGTGACCCAGGAGGTCTTCATCCGGGCCTGGCGTTCGCGGAGTACCTTCAACCCGCAAGTGGCCAGGCTGCCGGCGTGGATCGTGGGAATCACCCGGAACGCCATCACCGATGCCCATTCGGCGGCAGCCCGGGAAGCACGCAAGGCCTTCGCCGCGGCCGGAGCCGGTATGGGAGAAGACGCCGGAACGGGAACAGAGGCGGCGGAAATGCTGGCGGACAGGCTGCTCCTGGACGGCGAACTGGAGAGGCTGGGCGAGCCCCAGGGGTCCATCATGAAGCTCGCCTTTTACGAGGACCTGACCCACGAGCAGATTTCACGCAAACTGGGCCTTCCCCTTGGTACGGTCAAGAGCCACATCCGCCGGAGCCTGTCGCACCTGCGAAGCAGATTGGAGGTAGACCATGCCGCATCTTGATCCGGAACAGTTGAGCCTCCTGGCACTTTACGACGGCTGGGAGGACCCGGGTGCCCGGGAGCACCTGGCTGCCTGCCCCGAGTGCGCCGCCGATTTTGCCGCCCTGCGCCGCACGGTGGACGCGGTGAAGACCGCACCGGACACCAGCCGCCTGGCCGTGCCCGGGCCACAGGTATGGGCTGGAATCCACCGGGAACTGGGCCTTTCGGGGTCCGTGCGGGAGGATCCGCTGGCGGCGGACGCCGCCAAGGGAAACAGCGCGGGTCCGGCGGCCGCACCTGCGGACGCGCCGCCGTCGAACGTCATCCCTGTCCGCCGGCGGACCAAAGGTGCCTGGTGGCAGCGCCCCGGTACGTGGGTGGCAGCTGCAGCCGCAGCCGTCCTGGTGGTGGTTGGTGCGGTGTTGACCTTGACCCGTCCGCCCCAGCCCCAGCAGCTGGCCTCTGCCCAGCTGGCGCCGCTGGCGCAGCACTCCGCCGCAGGATCGGCCAAGGTGGTGACGGCGCCCGACGGTTCCCGCAACCTGGAAATCAGCCTGGACAAGGATGAAGCCAAGGGTTACCAGGAGGTGTGGCTGATTGCGCCGGACCTTTCCCGGCTGGTCAGCCTGGGCGTCATGAACTCCACATCCGGAACGTTCCAGGTGCCCACCGGCCTGGACCTCTCCCAGTACCCGGTGGTGGATGTTTCCGACGAACCGATGGACGGCAATCCTGCGCACTCCAGCGTGAGCATCGCCAGGGGCACCCTGTCATCCTGACGCGGTCAGCCGCCGAAGTGTGAGTGCGGGGCACCTTCCGGCAACCGCTCCAGCAGTTCCTCCGCCACCTTGCGCAGCTTGATGTTCCGGTGGCTGGAAGCCTTGGCAAGGATGGAGAAGGCCTCCTGGTACGAGCACCTGTTCTGGGCCATGATCACGCCGCAGGCAACGTTGATGGAGGTGCGGCTGTCCAGGGCCGAACGGAGGTCGGTGGCCAGCGAGCGGGCGGAGTGCAGGTTGATGGCCATCTGCAGGCTCTTGGCTGCCAGGGCGGCAAAGGTGCGTGCCTCGGCGATGGCCTGGAGCGGGAAGGCCTTCGAGTCGTGCGCGAAGAAGGCAAGTGCGGCGGCGGTCCGGCAGGGGCCACTGGTGCCGATCGTTTGGTCATCTTCCGCGGGGTCCGCTTCCAGGCGGAGCCGTACGGCAAGGGCACTGCCGAACCCTGATAACTGCAACTGCGACGAATAGTGCTGCCACCGGAAATCCCCGTTCCGCTGGAGCACCGCGACGGGGTGCCCGCCTGACATGACGTCAGTTACCGGCCCCTCGTCCATTTCCCGTTCCCAGTCCAGCATCCGCACTACTTCACCGGTGGTGCCCGTTATGGCAGGAGTCCGCTTGGGCTGGTGCAGCACCAGGCCGCAGCCCACGTCAATCCCGGCGGTGGCGGCCACATGGTCAGCCGAGGCGGCCACCAGCAGCCTAAGGGAATCGGAGAGGGTCTGGGCGTCATTGACCAGGTCCAGCACGAGGGCGGGGTTTCGGGGTGCACCGCGTTCACGGCCGCGCGGCTCCGGATGGGGCACGCGCGTCCTGCGGGCGTTCGCTGCGGAAAGAGGGCCGGCGACGGCTGGGGGAGAGCCCTTGGTCTCAAAGGACTCCTCGTCGCCGGCCCCGCTTAGTACCCGGGTCCTATGAACCGGGAAGCCTGGGTTTACCTGTCGTGCATGCATTGCCAGTCTCACACCCCCTAGTGAGCCAAGTACCGGAAAGCAGAACAGGTCTTGTCTCTGTGAAAAACCTAATGGCCGTCCAGCCCCCAGTGGATGCGTAACCAGTACCTGTTTTTCCGATTAGGGAGTACTTGGGCGCGCCCTGCGGAAACCCCTCAGGCGTGTTGCCGCAGGTGGGAAGCGGGTCGCTTGGCGACCCAGGGGTGAGGCCGCGCTGCCGCCCGGTCAACGGAGCACTTGACTCCCGAGGCGGGCCCCCCAACAATAGTTTCTATAACGTTGTAGAAACCAAGCCGAGGATGCCTTCGTGACCCAGCCAGAACCCGCCGCAGCAAAAATCACCGTCGACCCGTCGTTCACCGTGGGGCCGGTCCGCCGTCGTACGTTCGGTGCCTTTGTTGAGCACCTTGGCCGGTGCGTCTACACCGGCATCTTTGAACCGGACCACCCGGATGCCGACGACGACGGGTTCCGGAGGGACGTCCTCGCGCTCACCCGCGAACTGGGGGTATCCACCGTCCGCTACCCCGGCGGCAACTTTGTGTCCGGCTACCGCTGGGAGGACGGGGTGGGCCCGGTTGACCAGCGGCCAGTGCGCCTGGACCTGGCCTGGCACTCCACCGATCCCAACACGGTGGGCGTGGACGAGTTCGCCACGTGGTCCGCCAAGGCCGGCGTTGAACCCATGATGGCGGTGAACCTGGGCACCCGCGGGCTCCAGGAGGCGCTGGACCTCCTGGAGTATTGCAACATCGACGCCGGCACGGCGCTGGCCGGCCAGCGCCAGGCGAACGGTGCCCGGGACGGCTATGGCATCAGGATGTGGTGCCTGGGCAACGAAATGGATGGCCCCTGGCAGATCGGCCACAAGAACGCGCTGGAATACGGCCGCCTGGCCGCCGACACTGCCCGTGCCATGCGCATGATGCAGCCGGACGTGGAGTTGGTGGCCTGCGGCAGTTCAGGGCCCACCATGCCGACTTTCGGTGAGTGGGAACGCGTGGTTTTGACGGAGACCTACGAGCTGGTGGACCTGATCTCGGCGCACCAGTACTTCGAGGACTTCGGCGACCTGCAGGAACACCTCGCCGCGGGACACAAGATGGAGGCCTTCATCCGCGACCTCGTCAGCCACATCGACCATGTGAAGTCGGTCAAGAAATCCTCCAAGCAGGTGAACATCTCCTTCGACGAGTGGAACGTCTGGCACATGAGCCGCGACGAGTCCAAGGTGCCCACCGGCAAGGACTGGCCCGTGGCCCCCGTCCTGCTGGAGGACACCTACACGGTGGCGGACGCCGTCGTCGTGGGGGACCTGCTGGTCACGCTGCTCCGCAACACGGACCGCGTCCACTCCGCCAGCCTGGCGCAGCTGGTGAACGTCATCGCCCCCATCATGACCGAGCCGGGCGGCCGCGCCTGGAAGCAGACCACCTTCCACCCCTTTGCCCTGACCTCACGGCACGCCTCCGGCACCGTCCTGCAACTCGCCGTCGAATCCCCACTGGTCAGCGGCGGCACGACAACTGACGTCGCCGCCCTGTCCGCCGTCGCCACGTATGACGCGGACAAGGGCGAAGCCGTGGTGTTCGCCGTCAACCGGTCCGCCGGCCAGGCACTGACGCTTGACGCAGCCGTGGCCGGGCTGGGCGATGTCCGGTTGCTGGAGGCGGTGACCTACGCCAACAAGGACCCGTACTGGCAGGCCAGCGCCGACGATTCCACCTCCGTCCTGCCATCGGAAAACGGCACCGTGAAGGTGGACGGCGGGAGGCTCACCGCCGAACTCCCCGCCGTGTCCTGGTCCATGATCCGGCTGTCCGTGGACAGCTGACCCCCCGGGGGCGGGAGGGCAGGGGCGCCCTTATGACGACGGCGGGCCGCAGGTGGGAGGATGGACGGCATGGAACTGCACATCACGGGCGATCCCGCCGCGGACAAGTTGTTGAGCGAGGACGACTTCGCCCTGCTGACCGGCATGCTGCTGGACCAGCAGGTCACGATGGAATCGGCCTTTGCCGGGCCCGAGAAGATCCGCAGCCGGATCGGGTCGCTTAAGCCGGAGGCCATCGCCGCGCAGGACCCCCAGGCGTTTGTGGAGATGTTCAAGGAACGGCCCGCCGTACACCGCTTCCCCGGTTCCATGGCCGCCCGGGTGCAGGCGTTGGCCGAGGCCGTCCAGAGCGAGTGGGACGGGGACGCCGCGGCCATCTGGACCAAAGGGTCACCGGACGGGGCCGAGGTGCTGCGCCGCCTCAAGGCCCTGCCCGGATTCGGCGAGCAGAAGGCGAAAATCTTCCTGGCCCTCCTGGGCAAGCAGCGCGGCCTGAATGCGCCGGGATGGCGTGAAGCCGCGGGACACTATGGTGAGGACGGCAGCTACCTGTCAGTGGCAGACATCGTGGACCCGGAATCCCTGGCAAAAGTGCGCGCCAGCAAGCAGGCCGCCAAAGCAGCGGCGAAAGCAGGAAAAGAACGTTAATGGCAGTCACCATGAACGACGTCGCACGGGCGGCGGGCGTTTCCCTCAAGACCGTTTCCAACGTCCTGAACGACTACGAATTCATCCGTCCGGCCACCAAGCAGCGGGTGCAGGATGCCATTGCGGAGCTGGGCTACGAAGCCAACCTCACGGCGCGCAGCCTCCGGTCCGGCAAGACTTCCATGCTGGGGCTGGTCCTGTCCGACCTCTCCGCCCCGTACTACGCCGAGCTGGCGTCCAGGCTGATGAAGGCCGCTTCCCGCCGGGGTTACCGGGTGCTGGTGGAGCAGTCCGACGCGGAAGCGGCCGCTGAACTGGGCGCCCTGCAGGGGACGTTCCGGCAGCTCACCGACGGCCTGCTGTTCACGCCGCTGATGGTTGACGCGGAGGCCATTTCCGCGCGTGCCGGCAGCAAGCCGCTGGTGATGCTCGGCGAGCACATCATGGATCCCCGCTTCGACCTGGTCACGATGAAGAACGGGGAAGCCGCGGCGGCGCTCACGGCGCACCTGCTGGCCGGCGGCCGCCGCCGCATTGCCGTGATCGGGGCGAACGCCGGGGAGACCTCCGGCAGCGGGGGCCTGCGCCTGAACGGATACCGGAAGGCGCTGGAGGCAGCCGGCATCGCGTTCGACCCTGCCCTGGTGGTGCCTGCGGAGTGGCGCCGCGACACCGGCGCCGCCGCCGTGGCCGGCCTCCTGGCATCCGGCGTGGAGTTCGACGCCGTCTTCGGGCTGAACGACGTGCTGGCACTCGGCGCATTGCACGAACTCCTGATCCGCGGGGTTAAGGTGCCCCAGGACGTGGCCGTGGCAGGCTTTGACGACATCGACGAAGCCCGGTTCGCGTCCCCGTCCCTGACCACCGTCTCGCCGGGCATGGACGAGATCGCGGAACGGTCCATCGGCCTGCTGCTGGACCGGATCGCCGGGCGCGAGACATCCGGGGCGGGCGTGCACGTGGAGGCCGGGTTCGAGCTAAAGATCCGCGAGTCCGCGCCGTAGTTCCGGGCGGGCAGGTTTCGCCTGCTCCGCAAGCGGGTACGCCTATGCCACCGGTTCAAGAGACGGAAAGGTGCCGCCATGATTGCCCTCCTGGTCATCGACATGCAGAACGCTTTCTTTGAAACCCCCGAACTGGCAGCCCAGCGGGAACGGGTGGTCAGCGAGTGCAACCGGCTGCTGGAAGGGTTCAAGGCCGCCGGCCACAAGGCGCTGCTGGTGGGCACCGAACACGAGCGGGACAAATCCACCTGGACCCTCAGCATGCTCGACGACGACCAGGGGTTCATCTTCCGCGGCAGTGAACAGGCCCAGTCCGTGCCGGGGCTCATCACCGAAGACCTGCCCCAGCTGAACAAGACCCGCGACAGCGCCTTCGTGGGCACCAACCTGCTGGCCCGGCTGCGGAACTGGGGAGCCGACCAGGTGGTGCTCGCGGGCGTCTCAACCCACAACTGCATTGCCCAGACCGCCGCCGATGCATTCGCGCACAACATCCGCGTGACGTATGCCAGGGACGCCATGGCCTCCGAAGCCGACCAGGACGCCGCCGACATGCTTCGCATCC
This sequence comes from Arthrobacter sp. AG367, assembly GCF_007828995.1. Classification (NCBI taxonomy): domain Bacteria; kingdom Bacillati; phylum Actinomycetota; class Actinomycetes; order Micrococcales; family Micrococcaceae; genus Arthrobacter; species Arthrobacter sp. AG367. Next base: position 108,720 of record NZ_VIVE01000005.1, on the reverse strand, counting down.
TTTCCGCTACCTACCGCCAGCCCGTCCAGTCCAGCGGGGAGATCCTTTCCGGGCTCAGCAAGTAGGCCCCACCGGTCAGCAAGCAGGCTCCGGATAGACCGGCCTGATGCTGCTGAAACCTGGCGGAAACGTGCCGGGTCTACGCTGGAGCCCACGCCGTTGGCCGTCGAAGGGAAATCCATGCATCTGATGCCGCGTGAGCAGGAAAAGCTCATGATCGTGGTGGCCGCGGACCTGGCCCGGCGCCGGCAGTCCCGCGGCCTGAAACTTAATTACCCGGAGGCCGTGGCCATCATCAGCTATGAACTGATCGAGGGCGCCAGGGACGGCAGGACCGTTGCCGATCTCATGAGCTACGGCACCACCCTCCTCAGCCGCGAGGACGTCATGGAGGGCGTGCCGGAAATGATCCACGACGTGCAGATCGAGGCCACCTTCCCCGACGGCACCAAGCTCGTCACCGTCCACAACCCCATCCGCTAAGGAGAGCCGCAATGATCCCAGGCGAGTACGTTCTCCGGCCGGAGCCCGTGACCGCGAACGCGGGCAGGGACGCGATCGAGGTGGCCGTGACCAACACCGGCGACCGGCCCGTCCAGGTGGGTTCCCACTTCCACTTCGCCGAGGCCAACGCTGCCTTGTCCTTCGACCGGGACGCCGCCTACGGCCGGCGGCTGGACATTCCCGCGGGAACGGCTGCACGGTTTGAGCCGGGGGACTCCCGGAGCGTGCGGCTGATCGAACTGGCCGGGCGCCGCGAGGTGTTCGGGCTCAGCAACGCGGTCAACGGAAAGCTCGACGGCGGCACCCGCCAGGAAGGGGACGTCCAGTGAGCTTCGAGATCCCGCGCCGGCAGTATGCGGACCTGTACGGGCCCACCGCCGGTGACAGGATCCGCCTGGCGGACACCGACCTGTTCCTCGAGATCGAACAGGACCTCACCGTCTACGGTGAGGAAGTAGTGTTCGGTGGCGGCAAGGTAATCCGCGACGGCATGGGCCAGAACGGCCAGGCCACCCGCGACGAGGACATTCCCGACACCGTCATCACCAACGCGGTGGTCCTGGACTACACCGGCATCTACAAAGCGGACGTGGCACTCAAGGACGGGCATATCTTCCGCATCGGCAAAGCCGGGAACCCGCAGATCACCGACGGCGTGGACATCGTCATCGGGGCCAGCACCGAAATCATCGCCGGCGAACGGAAGATCCTCACTGCCGGCGGAATCGACACCCACATCCACTTCATCTCCCCGGACCAGGTGCCCACGGCCCTGGCCAGCGGGGTGACCACCATGATCGGCGGCGGCACCGGCCCTGCCGAAGGCACCAAGGCCACCACCGTCACACCCGGAAAGTGGCACATCCAGCGGATGCTGCAGGCGGCTGAGGGGCTGCCCATCAACATCGGGCTGTTCGGGAAAGGCCACGCGTCCGCCGTCGAACCTTTGGCCGAGCAGATCCGCGCCGGTGCCATCGGGCTGAAAGTCCACGAGGACTGGGGGTCCACCACCTCCTCCATCGATACCTCCCTGAAGGTGGCGGACGAGTACGACGTCCAGGTGGCCATCCACACCGACACGTTGAATGAGTGCGGATTCGTGGAGGACACCATCCGCGCCATCGACGGCCGCGTTATCCACACCTTCCACACGGAGGGTGCCGGCGGCGGCCACGCCCCGGACATCATCAAGATTGCCGGCATGCCCAATGTCCTGCCGGCCTCCACCAACCCCACGCTGCCCTATACGCGGAACACCATCGAAGAGCACCTGGACATGCTCATGGTGTGCCACCACCTCAACCCGGACATCCCCGAGGACGTGGCCTTTGCCGATTCCCGGATCCGGGCTGAAACAATCGCCGCCGAGGACGTCCTGCAGGACCTGGGCATCTTCTCCATCACCTCCTCCGACTCCCAGGCAATGGGCCGGGTGGGCGAGGTGATCACCCGCACGTGGCAGGTGGCGGACAAGATGAAGAAGCAGCGCGGGGTGTTGGAAGATCCCGCCGCCGGAATCCATGGCAGCGCGGGCAGCGACAACTTCCGGCTCAAGCGCTACGTGGCGAAATACACCATCAACCCCGCCATCGCCCAGGGCATCGCCGACTCCGTGGGGTCGCTGGAGGTTGGCAAGTTTGCGGACCTGGTCCTCTGGGATCCCGCGTTCTTCGGCGTCAAACCCGAGCTGGTGCTCAAAGGCGGGCAGATCGCCTACGCACTGATGGGGGACGCGAACGCCTCCATCCCCACTCCCCAGCCCCGCACCATGCGGCCTATGTTCGCCACGTTCGGCAAAGCCATGCAGCAGTCCTCCATCACCTTCCTGTCCCAGGCCGCGATCGACGCCGGGGTACCCCAGGAACTGGGGCTGGAAAAGGTCATCCGGGCCGTCTCCGGCATCCGGACCCTCACCAAGGCCGACCTCAAGTACAACGACGCCACCCCCGACATCCAGGTGGACCCGGAAACGTACCAGGTAACCGTCGACGGCGAGGACGTCACCTGCGAACCCGCGGACGTCCTGCCCATGGCCCAGCGTTATTTCCTGTTCTAGACCCCACCGGAGCCCCCACGTGATCATCGACAAAGTCCTCGGCAACCTGCACGACCTTCCGGACCCCGAAACCTACGCCGGGCTGCACCGGGAAAAGGTGGTGCTTCCCAGCTCCCAGCTGGTCAAACGCATCCAGCGCGCCACCACCGACCACGGAAAGGAAATCGGCATCCGCCTCCCCTCCGGCTCCGGGGACCTCCGCGACGGCGACATCCTCCACGTGGAAGAGGCCAACATGATCGTGGTGTCCGTGCTGCCCACCGACGTCCTGGTCATCGCACCCCGCACCATCTCCGAAATGGGCGTCACCGCGCACTCCCTCGGCAACCGCCACCTCCAGGCCCAGTTCTTCGACGCCGCTTCCGAATACGGGGCGGACGTCATGGTGTGCGCCTACGACCACACCGTCGAGGACTACCTCCGCCACAATGCCGTCCCCTACACCCGCCAGGAACGCGTCATGCCTGTACCTTTCCGCCATGCTGAGCACAGCCACTAACTATCAGCTGGCGCTTCAGCAGCTTGTCGATTCCGCTTTGCCTACCGGGGCGTTTGCGCACTCCCTTGGGTTCGAGACATACATCGAGCGGGAGCTCGTATCTGATGAAGAGTCCTTCGGTATCTGGCTCGGCGCGTTCATCGGGCAGCAGCTGACATACTCTGACGGGCTCGCCATCCGCTTTCTCTACGGGGGTGTTGATGTGGGGGAGCTGGATACTTTGCTCTCTGCGTCCCTGTTGCCCCGGCAGGTGCGGGAGGCGGGCATCAAAATGGGGCTTCGGTTGCTGGAGATCGGGGCGGAGGTGCTTCCGTCGCCTGCGCTGGAACTGTACCGGGACCTGGTGACCACGGGCCGGGCCGCCGGGCACCAGCCGCTGGCGTTCGCCGTCGTCGCCCGCTCCCTGGGCGTGCCGCTCCAGGAGGCGCTCGCCGCCTACCTCTTTGCCGCCGCCACCTCCCTGACGCAGAATGCCGTCCGCGCCATCCCCCTGGGGCAGAACGCCGGGCAGCGGGTGCTGCGGAAAGCGCACGACGACGTTGCTGCCGCCATCGACAGCATCGCCCGCCTGACGCTGGACGACTTCGGCGCCGTCAGTCCGGGGCTGGAAATCTCGCAAATGCGGCACGAACGCCAACGTGCCCGGATGTTCATGAGCTGACCGTGCTTGTAAATACTGTGCTTTTGAGTCAAAGGAGGACATATGTCTGAACCCATCAAGATCGGCATCGGCGGCCCCGTGGGAGCCGGCAAGACCCAGCTCGTGGAGCGGCTCACCCGGCACATGAGCGGCGGGATCTCCATGGCCGCCATCACCAACGACATCTACACCATCGAGGACGCCAAGATCCTCGCCGCCAACGGCATCCTCCCCGTGGACCGGATCATCGGCGTCGAAACCGGCGGCTGCCCCCACACCGCCATCCGCGAAGACACCTCCATGAACACCGCCGCCATCGAGGAACTCAAAGCCCGCCACCCCGACCTTCAGGTCATCTTCGTCGAATCCGGCGGCGACAACCTCTCCGCTACCTTCAGCCCCGAACTCGTGGACTTCTCCATCTACATCATCGACGTGGCCCAGGGCGAAAAAATCCCGCGCAAAGCCGGCCAGGGCATGATCAAGTCCGACCTCTTCATCATCAACAAAACCGACCTCGCGCCGCACGTCGGGGCTGACCTGGCCGTCATGGAGCGGGATTCCCTCGAGTTCCGCGGCGCGAAACCGTTCTGCTTCACCAACCTGAAAACTGACGAGGGCCTGGACAAGGTCATCGACTGGATCCGGCACGACGTCCTGATGCTCGACCTGGCGCACTAGACATGGCAGTCGTGGACTTGCCCAAAGGTGACGTACACGCTGAGGCGGCGAGGCCGGATTTTGGGGCCGCGGCGTGGCGGGCACCGCGAAGCGGGCACGGCCCCAAATCCGGCGAAGCCGCCGGATCCAGCCACGGACAGTCACCTATGGGGCGGCTTGAGCTGGGCGTCACTTTGCGGGGCCGCCGGTCCCTTGCCTCACATCAGTTCCATGAGGGGGCCCTTCGGGTACTCCGCCCTCACTATCTCGATGACTCCGGGCAGGTTTGTTATGTCGTCGTGAATCCTGGCGCGGCGTATCTTGGCGCTGACCTCTTCCTTGTTGATGTTGAGGTCCAGGCTGGGGCCGACCTTCTCCTGACCACCCAGTCCGCCACGAAGGTTTACCGGACTCCCGGGTCCTTTGCAGAGCAGCGGATGACTGTGCGGCTGGGGGAGGGGGCGCGGCTGGAACTCATGCCCGACCAGCTCATCGCCTACCGCCAGGCCAGTTACCGGCAGCGGACCTCCGTGACCCTGCGGCCGTCGTCGAGCCTGGTCATGGCCGAGGTAGTAACCCCCGGCTGGTCGCCCGACGGAGCCGCCTTCCGGTACCAGGAAGTCCGGCTGCGCAACGACATCCATATTGAGGCCGCTGATGGTGACCCGCAGCTGCTGGCACTGGACAACCTGCTGATCCGGCCGCCACTCCACGACGTCACCGGACTCGGCTTCATGGAGGGATACAGCCACCTGGCGTCGCTGGTGGTGGTGGACGCACGGGTGGACCAGGCGCTCGCCGACCAACTCCACGGCCTCACCGCCGGCCGGGAATCGCTGACCGGCATCTCCCTGACCCGCACCGTGGCAGGCACAACCGGACTGGTGCTGCGGAGCCTCTCCCACAGCACCGACGAACTGAACCTGCTGCTCCGTTCCTGCACGGACCTGCTCCGCGGACTCTGGTACGGCCAGGCCCCGCTAAACCTGAGGAAGCACTGATGACCAGCATCGGCATCCTCTACCGTGACCGGGACCTGCTGCCGCTCCGGACCCGGGTGCTGTTCACTTTCGGTGCGGTAGCCGCGCTCCATGCCGCCGCCGTCGTCCTTTTGCTAGCCGGGACCTTCGGCGCAGGAAGCCGGCCGCTGTCCTCGGGGCTGGTGCTCACCGCTTACCTCGCAGGCGTGAAGCACAGCTACGACTGGGACCACCTTGCCGCCATCGACAACTCCACACGCAGGTTCGTGGCGCAGCGGCAGGATCCGGTGAGCGTGGGCTTCGCCTTCAGCCTGGGCCACAGCTCAGTGGTGAGCCTGGCAGGCGTGCTGGTGATCGCCGGCGCGTCCGTGGTGGGCGGACTGATGCAGGACGGTACGGCCGGAAACCTGGTCCTGGGCCTGATTGGCAGTGGTGTGTCCGGCCTGTTCCTGCTGGCCATCGGACTGTTCAACGGCTCCGCGTTCACCCGCTCACTTTCTGCCTACCGGCGCGCCCGTGATGGCGCCACCATTGGCCACCGGGACCTGGCGCCGCAGGGGCTGGTGGCGCGGCTGCTCGCCCGTCCGCTGTCCCGGGTGCGCCGGCCGAGGAGCATCTATGTGATCGGCTTCCTGTTCGGCCTGGGCTTTGATACTGCCACCACCATCGGGCTGCTGATGATGGCGACGGCGGCCTCGCTGGCCGGGGTGCCGCCCTTCGCCTTGCTTGCGCTGCCGCTTGCCTTCGCTGCCGCGATGACCCTGTGCGACTCGCTGAACGGCATGGCCATGATGCGGATGTACCGCTCCGCGTTGGATGATCCCCGGCGGAAGCTCGGCTTCAACGCGCTGGTCACGGGCATTTCCGCGGTCTCGGCGCTGTTCATCTCGGTGATTACCTTGGCCGGGTTCTTCCACGCGGCCTTTGCCCTTGAGGATCCGCTGACCGCGTGGCTGGCGTCCGTCGACCTGGGCGACGCCGGCCTGCTGCTGGTGGCGCTGCTCCTGGCCGTGTGGGGCGGGGCCGGGCTGCGAGGGAAGGCACTTCGAAACACGTAGCAGGGCGCGGTGCGGCCTTGACTGCCGCACCGCGCCCTGCGGTGGTCCTGAGGGGGTTCTTTAGCCGAAGTCGGCTACGTAGCTGGGAACTCCGACGGCGTCGGTTGACACCGGTGCGCCGGTGTCATTGACCACGTGGTCCAGCGTTCCCGCACCGAGGTTCACCGTCAAAAGGCTGTGCAGCCTCACACCCGGCGTTACCGGAACCTCAAAGCCACGGGTGGCGTGGATGCTTGGATCCACGTTGTTGTACACGTAGCTGCCGCCGCCCCACAGCTCGTGGGTTTTGACGGAATCTGCCACCTTGTATCCTGCCCAGCCCAGGACGCCGTCGTGCTGCCACGCTGCCTGGTTGGGCGCGTCGTAGGGGAGCTCATTCTGGAAGAAGACGGTCTTGCCGCCTTCGCCGTTCCAGATGACGTTGTACTGCTGGTAGTGCTCCACGAACAGGCCCGTGGCGGTGACGTTGTTGCCGTTGACGATCACGCCGTTCGCGCCGGTGTTGGTGGTCCAGCCGACGCCGTTCCCATGGTCGGCGCGCCAGGCCCAGATGTGGTCCAGGAGGACGTTGTCGCTGTTGACTTCCAGGCTGACCGAAGCCTTGCCAACATGCGGGCCGCCGATGCGGAAGAACACGTCATGGAGCGTGGTGGGGTTGGCCGGATCACTGTGGGCGGCGGAGTTGGCCGGCCCGCTCCCTGCGCCTTGGCGGGCCTTACCGACGCGCATCAGGGCAGGTGACTCCACCTCTCCGGCATCTATGGTGACGGCGGCGACGTCGACACCAGGGACATCCGCCACCGTCAAGGGGACCGCTCCGTTGACGGCGGTGAGTGTCGCCATGCCCAGCCCGAGAACGACGGTTCCTGCCCGCTTGACCTCGATGCTTTGGTCAACGTCGTACACCCCCGGGGTCAGGAGGAGGTGCTTTCCCCTGGCCAGCTGGGAGTTGATGGCCTGCACTGAATCGCCGGGCTTCGCGACATAGAAGTCGGCCAAGGGGATGCTGCGGCCCTCTGTGGGACCGTTTTCCCACGTGGTCCCGGCAGAGTCCTGGCGGACGGCGGGCAGGAACACGTTGTACTGGCCGGCCTGATCCAACGTCAAGTACGGCTTCTCGCGGCTGATCGGCGTGGCGGCCAGGGTGGTGTACGGCGGGTTCGGGAAGGACTGCGGAGGCGCCCCGTTTACGCCCGAGAACACCTGGTTCCACACTCCGTTGGACCAGCTGCCGATGCTGCTGTTGCGGACCAGGTACTGCTGCTGTGAGCCGTTGATGACGGCGCCCGTCTTTGAATCCGCGATGAAGCCGCCACTGGCGTACTGCGGCCCTGCCGTGCAGTAGTCCATGAGGGAAAGGTTGCCGCCGGTGATGTTGATCCGCCGCATGGGTGAGGCCTGCGAAGCCGCCCAGAAGTTCGCCGAGCTGCGGCAGCCTTCAAGTCCGGTGACGTTGATGGTGAGGTTGGACAGCGAACGCCAGAAGTTGTTCAGCGCGATGCAGTTGTCCGCGGACAGGCAGCGGTTGTAGACGTCCACGTGCCCGTTGATGGTGACGTCGGTGGGTGCAGCACCCAGCCCCGCAACCTCCGTGGAGTAGCCCACCTGGACAATCAGCGGCTGCTCCGGGGTTCCATAGGTGCCGGGTTTGAACAACAGGGAATAGCGTTTGGTCCCCATTTCGTCGTCCACCTGCTGCGCCGCGATGGAGTCCACCGTTGCCTGGATCCGGGCCACCGGCATGCTGGGGTCGAAGACGTACACATTGGGTCCGAAGGGGTGTTGCGTCGCCTGTGGAGGAGCCGGGATCGCGGCCGGCAGGGGGGCCTGGGGCGCGGCTGCCTGGGTCGGGGCCCATGCCTGTGGTGCGGCGGGCGACGCGACGGCCATTCCTCCTCCGCTGCCTATCAGGCCGGCCAGGAGGACCGCCGTGCCGGTGACGTGTCTGAGGGGGCTTTTCATGCGCCGCGGTTGCGGGCCGTTGGGCCTTTCGGCGCGCGGCGGTTGGGGTAGGTGGGCTAGCGGCATTGCTGGTCCTGTTCGTCGGTGGGATTCGTCGAGACGGATGTGGGCGGCGAAAAGACGCGGCCGTGGGAGCGCTCTCGTCGGGGAAGCCTAACACCGCAACGGGGTGTCGACAAGGGTATATGGGAGCGCTCCTACCTCGCCTTGACAACCATCTGTGAGATGGGACACCATTTGGTGAGAGCGCTCCCACCACGGATCGGCCTCCGACCCGTCCCCACCGCTCCCCAGCCCCACCGTCCATCGGACCAATGGGGCATTTCTGACGAAGGAGTCTTCCCCTGTGAAAAACCCCAGCAAGTTCTCCGTGCTTTCGGCTGCCGCCGCGTGCCTTGCCCTGTCGTTGACCGCGTGCGGTTCCTCATCGCCCGAGAAGGCAGGAGTCAACGGTGCAACGGGATCCGAGCCCGTAACGCTCACGGTCGGCACGTTCAACGAATTCGGCTACGAGGCGCTCTTTGAGGAATACAAAGCCCTGAATCCGAACGTGACCATTGTGCACAAGAAGGCGGCAACCACGAATGAAGCACGGGACAACCTCACGACGCGCCTGGCCGCCGGCTCAGGCTTGTCCGATATCGAGGCCGTAGAGGTGGATTGGCTCCCGGAACTCCTGCAGTATCCGGACCGCTTCGCGGACCTGAGCGACCCCGCTGTTGAAGGTCGCTGGCTGGACTGGAAGGCCGAGGCCGCCACAACCGCCGACGGCAAGCTTCTTGGCTACGGGACCGACTCCGGCCCTGAGGCCGTCTGCTACAACGCTGAGCAGTTCAAAAAGGCCGGCCTGCCCACCCAGCGTGAGGAAGTTGCCAAACTGCTGGGCACCACGTGGGACAGCTACTTCCAAGCCGGGAAGGCATTCAAGGCCGCCAGGCCGGAGTCCGCCTGGTTCGACTCCGCCGGAGCTATCTACCAGGGCATGAGCAACCAGCTTGACAAGGTCTACGAGGAGGAAGACGGCACCGTCATCGCCACGGAGAACCAGAAGGTCAGGGACGCCTACAACCAGGTCCTCAAAGCCTCCACCGAGGACGGGCTGTCAGCTCATCTCAAGCAGTGGAGCGATGACTGGGCTTCCGGTTTCCAGACCGGCGCCTTCGCCACCACCCTTTGCCCGGGCTGGATGCTCGGTGTCATCGAGGGCAACGCGGCGGGGGTCGCCGGCTGGGACGTGGCCAACGTCTTCCCCGGCGGCGGCGGAAACTGGGGCGGGTCCTACCTGACGGTCCCCACCCAGGGCGCGCACCAGGCCGAGGCGAAGAAGCTGGCAGGCTGGCTGACCGCACCCGAACAGCAGATCAAGGCATTCACTGCCAAGGGCACCTTCCCCAGCCAGAAGAAGGCCCTGGAAAGCAGTGAACTGTTGGACCAGACGAACGGGTTCTTCAACGGTGCACCCACCGGCCGGATCTTCGCCGAACGCGCCAAGGCCGTTGACGTGACGCCTTTCAAGGGAACCAAGTTCTTTGCCATCAACGACGCCATGCAGCAGGCCCTCACCCGGGTGGATGTGGACAAATCCGACGACGCCGCCTCCTCCTGGGAGAAGTTCGCCGCCGCGGTGAAAGCCCTCTAGGCATGACTGTCACCGACCGGGTCAAGCCCCAAAGCGCCGGGGGACAGTCCCCGCGTCCGGCGGGCGCGAAGAGTGTCCGGCGCCTGGCCTTCTCGCAGCAGGTCTCCAGGTGGGACGTAAAGCTGTCCCCCTACCTCTACATCTCGCCGTTCTTTATCCTGTTCGCCGTCACCGGTCTATTCCCGCTGGTGTACACGGCATGGGTTTCCCTGCACAACTGGAACCTCATCGGCGGCCAGGGGAAGTTCACGGGCCTGGATAACTACGCCTTCATCGTGGCCCAGCCCTACTTCTGGAACGCCGTGGGCAACACCTTCAGCATCTTCATCCTGTCCTCCGTTCCCCAGGTTGTTATCGCCCTGGTGATAGCGGCGGTGCTGGACGCGAACCTGAGGGCGAGGACGTTCTGGCGGATGGGGGTCCTGGTCCCCTTCGTCGTGGCGCCGGTGGCAGTAGGCCTGATCTTCAACAATCTCTTTGCGGACCAGTTTGGGCTGGTTAACGGGATGTTGACGGCGGCAGGGCTGGACCCGGTCCGGTGGCATTCAGAGTCCGTTGCGAGCCACCTGGCTATTGCCACCATGGTGAACTTCCGCTGGACCGGCTACAACGCGCTGATCTTCCTCGCAGCAATGCAGGCCATTCCCCGGGATGTGTTCGAGGCGGCAACAATCGACGGCGCGGGCAGGCTGCGGCAGTTCTTTTCCGTGACCGTTCCCATGCTGCGGCCAACGGTGATCTTCGTGGTGATCACATCCACCATCGGTGGCCTTCAGATTTTCGACGAACCGCGGGTTTTCGACCAGTCCGGCCTGGGCGGAGCGGACAGGCAGTGGCAGACGCTGACCATGTACATCTGGGAACTCGGCTGGGGCCAGCGCAACTTCGGCAGGGCATCTGCCGTGGCCTGGCTGCTCTTCCTGATCATCGTGCTGATCGCCCTGCTCAACTTCCTCATCACCAAACGCATCGCAAGCAACGGAGGCCGCAAGTGAGCTCCATTCCCATGATCGAACAGTCCGCCGGGAAAGGGGCGGCCAAGGCAGCAGCGCGGCGCGGGCCAGGTACCCGGAAACAAAGGTCGGGCCACGGAAGTGACCGCCGGCCCGGCTTCCTCACTTACGGCTTCCTGGGCGCTGTCCTCCTGGCGTCCCTCTTTCCGCTCTATTGGTCCTTCCTGGTGGGCAGCCACGACAACACCGCACTGAGCCGCGGCATCCCGCTGCTGCCTGGCGGGAACTTCCTGGCCAACGCCGCCAAAGTCTTTGCCAGCATTCCGTTCTGGAAGGCAATGGGCAACAGCCTTATGGTCTCCTGCGTGACGGCGGCATCCGTCGTCGTGTTCTCCACCCTTGCCGGATTCGCCTTCGCCAAGCTCCGCTTCCGCGGCAGCAAGGCGCTGCTGGTGTTTGTCATCGCAACCATGGCCGTTCCCACCCAGCTCGGCGTAGTCCCGCTGTTTATCCTGATGTCCAAACTGGGATGGACCGGATCCCTCTGGGCCGTCATCATCCCCGGCGTTGTTACCGCATTCGGCGTCTTCTGGATGACCCAGTACCTGCGCGACGCCCTCCCGGATGAACTGATTGAAGCTGTGAGAATGGACGGTGCTTCCATGATCCAGGCCTTCTGGCACGTCGGATTCCCGGCGGCAAGGCCTGCTGCCGCCATGCTCGCGTTGTTCACTTTCGTGGCCACCTGGACGAACTTCTTCTGGCCGTTCATTGTCCTTGACCCTTCGAACCCCACCCTTCCGGTGGCCCTGCAGCTGCTCCAGGCGGCCCACTTCGTGGACTACTCCGTGGTCCTGGCCGGCGCAGTCCTGGCCACCATCCCGCTACTGCTCCTCTTTATCGCTGCAGGCCGGCAACTCGTATCTGGAATTATGCAAGGAGCAGTCAAAGGATGAGTCCCACCCGACTTGAATTTCCGGAGGGTTTCCTCTGGGGCGCGGCAACAGCTGCCTATCAGATCGAAGGCGCAGCACACACCGGCGGCCGAGAGGACTCCATCTGGGATGTGTTCGCCCGGCTGCCCGGTGCCGTCGCGGACGGCCACAACGGTGACGTGGCCTGCGACCACTACCGGCTCTACAAGCAGGACGTGGCGCTCATGGGCAAGCTGCACATGAAGGCGTACCGGTTCTCCACGTCCTGGGCGCGCTGCGTGCCCGACGGCGTCACACCCAACCCGGAAGGGATCGCCTTCTACTCCCGCCTGGTGGATGAACTGCTGGCCGCCGGGATCACGCCATGGCTGACCCTCTACCACTGGGACCTGCCACAGGCACTTGAAGAGAAAGGCGGCTGGGCCAACCGGGACACCGCATACCGTTTCGCCGAGTACGCGGCCCTGATGCACAGCGTGCTGGGGGACCGGGTCCGCATCTGGACGACCCTTAACGAGCCGTGGTGTTCGGCTTTCCTTGGCTACGCTGCCGGCATCCATGCCCCGGGGCGTCAGGAGCCCCGTTCAGCCCTTGCTGCGGCACACCACCTTTTGCTGGGTCACGGCCTGGCGGTCCGGGAACTCCGGCGCCGAGACGCTTCAACGTCCCTGGGCATTACCCTGAACCTGACGGTCGCCGATCCCAGGGACCCCGGCAGCGCCGGCGACCGGGACGCTGCCAGGCGGATCGACGGGCAGTTCAACAGGATTTTCCTTGACCCGTTGTTCCGCGGCGAGTATCCGGACGATCTCCTGGCAGACGTCGCACACCTGGGAATGGCTGACCTGGTGCATGACGGTGATCTGGATCTTATTTCCACGCCGCTGGACCTGCTGGGCGTCAACTACTACCACGGTGAATCCCTCACGAAGGACCCGGCGGACCCCGGGGAACAGGCGGGTCAGGAGACGACGTCGGTTCCCGGGCAGGCAGCGCGCCCGGTGTCCTCCCCTTTCGTGGTGGCCGACGGGGCGCGGTCGGTTCCAAGGGGCCTGCCAAGAACGGGCATGGGCTGGGAGGTCCAGCCGGAGGGGCTGCGGCGCCTGCTCAACCGGCTGCATGGAGACTACACCGGCCCCGCCGGGATCCCCATCTACATCACCGAAAACGGGGCCGCCTACAATGATGTTCCCAATGAAGCGGGGTTCGTGGACGACCAGGACCGGCTGGGGTTCTTCGCAGCCCATCTCCAGGCCGTCCACGGGGCCATCGAAGACGGCGTGGATGTCCGCGGCTATCTCGCATGGTCCCTGCTGGACAACTTTGAATGGTCCTTTGGATACCATCAGCGCTTCGGCCTGGTCCGGGTGGACTATCCAACCCAGAATCGTGTCCCGAAAGCGAGCGGTTTGTGGTACGCGGCGGTGGCATCCGGCAACGCCATGACGGCGGCCAGCAACCTCGTGCCGGCATCAGGTCAAGGTGTCGTATTGTCGGTGTAATGAACGCAAACTCCAGCCGCCCGGCCCCGGCAGGGGCGGGGCGGCCAAGTCCAACGCTGGAGGACCTGGCGTCGGCCGCCGGCGTGTCCCGCTCTACTGCCTCCCGTGCCATCAACGGCGGATTGAAGGTGAGTCCCGAAGCCAAAGCGGCCGTCGACGCCGCGATCGTCGCTTTGGGCTACACGCCCAACCGTGCTGCGCGGAGCCTGGTTACCCGGCGTGCGGGTTCGGTGGCCCTGGTGATCCCTGAACCTGATGCCAGGGTCATGATGGACCCTTATTTTGCTGCGGTGATCACGGGAGTCAACGAGGCACTGCGCGATACGGACCTGCAGCTGGTCCTGCTGATGTCCCGGGCAGGGGACGATTCTGCACGGACCATCCGCTACCTGCGCGGCGGTCACGTTGACGGCGCGATCGTGGTGTCCCATCACCGGGCGGACGACTGGGTGGAGACCCTGGGAGCCACCGGGCTGCCAACCGTCTTCATCGGCAGGCCGTGGGACTTGGCATCCGGGATTCCCTACGTGGACCTGGACAACTTCGAGGGCGGCCGGTTGGCAGCCCGGCACCTGGCCGGCATCGGCCGCACCAGGCTCGGAACTGTTGCCGGCCCTACGGACATGACAGCCGCCGTCGACCGCCTGGAAGGTTGGCTGCAGGGATTGCGGGAAGCCGGCCTCCAGCCCGGGCCCGTCATCCACGGGGACTTCACGACGGCGGGAGGTGCGGAGGCTACGGAGCACCTGCTGTCCACGGCGCCTGAGGTGGACGGGATATTCGCTGCGTCCGACCTCATGGCGCTTGGCGTCGTGGACACTCTTCGAAGTGCGGGCCGCGGTGTGCCCGGCGACGTGGCGGTTGTCGGCTTCGATAACCATTCCATCCAGGCGGCGAACGGCCTGGGACTGACAACGGTGGCCCATCCCATGGTGGAGATGGCTGCTGCGGCAGGAAAGCTTCTGGTCAGCGCCATCGGAAATCCCGGAGAGGCATCGGAACCGGTCATCTATCCGGCGGAACTGGTGGTGCGCGGGAGCACCGGCCCGTGACCCATTAACCCAGTCACCCAGTAACCCGCGAGCCTACAGCCCCGGGTTAGGCGGCTATCCCGCCTTTGACTTTCCGGTGCTGCCGGTGCCGGGCCGGTGCCAGGCGTGAGTGGGCCCCGGCGAGGACCTCGCTGCCGTCAGGCACCGTGCTGTCGCTGTCCAGGTGGGCGCCGTGTTCGATCAGGACGCTGGAACCAATCCTTGAGTGGCTGCCAATGTGGACCCGGTTGCCGATCACCGTGCCCCGGCCAATGCGCACGCCATCGCCGATCACCGTCCGGTCACCGATCGTCGCGTCCCGGTCGATCCAGCTGCCGTGTCCAATCCGGCAGCCTGCACCCACCCTGGCCCCGTGTTCCACATAGCTCATGGAGCCGATCCTGGCGCTGTCGGCCACGATGGCTCCAGGTGCAATGAGGCCGCCGCCGTTGTCGTGGCGGGCATACCGGGTGACCTTGCCGGCGTCGTCCTCAACTGACACAAACTTTGCGGTCATACCATCCCTCGTTAACGCCGCGGTTATTTACCGCGCAGTAGGTTAACGGCTGGGAGTGCCGTGGGATTCCCGAACGGGAATGTGAAAGACGGCCGAAAGCTACGCCACCAGGTTGGCTGCCGCGGTGTCCATGTGTTCCAGGATGGTCTTGCGGGCCAGGGTGGCATCCCCGGTGTCGATGGCGGCGACGATGTCCTTGTGCCGGTCCACGCTCATGTTGCTGACGCCTTTTTCCAGGCCGGCGAACATGATGGACATCCGGATGGAGCCCTCCAGGGATTCCCAGGAGTGGAGCAGTGTTTCGTTGCCGGTGAGCCGGCACAGCGTGCGGTGGAATTCGAGATCGGATTCGATCCGCGCCTCAAGGCTGCCGCTGGCCGCGGCCTCCATGGCGTCAATGGCCTTGTGCAGTGATTCGGTGACCTGCTGCCGGTCCGGCAGTTCGCACAGGGTCCGGGCAGCCAGGGACTCCAGGGCGGCGCGGACGGAGTAAATGTCCCGGATTTCCTTTTCGTCCAGGTGCCGGACGGACAGCCTGCCGCGGGGGCCGGCGGACAGCAGGCCCTCCTGCTCCAGTTGGCGGAGGGCTTCGCGAAGGGTGCCGCGGCTGATCTGCAGCATCTCGGACAGCTCGGTTTCCACCAGGTGGCGGCCGGGTTCCAGTTCTCCGCTGGTGATGGCGGTCCTCAGCGCCGAGAGCGCCTGCTCGCGCAGGCTCTTCTTTTCCAGTCCCAGCAAGGGGGCGGTCAGTCCGGCCATGGCTTCTGTCCTCAATGTCATAAGTCGACTGTTTACAGTCGGTAGTAGTTTCGATAGTACGGCAGAATGCACGGCACCGGCTTAGGACCGGTGCCGTGCATTTTCCATCTGGTGCCTGGCCTTTAGCCGAGTTCGGCCAGGACCTTGGCGACGATGCGGTCTGTGGCCAGCCCGTAGCGCTCGTGCAGGGTGGGCAGGGCGCCGGCGTCCAGGAACTGGTCGGGGAGCGCCACGGGCACCACCCGCTTGCCCAGGCCCGCGGTGACGACGGCGGAGGCGACGGTTTCGAACAGTCCGCCCACCACGGAGTGGTTTTCCAGGGTGACGGCGAGCCGGTCGGTGTTGATCTCCTTGAGGACGGTTTCGGCGTCGAACGGCTTGATGGTGGGGGTGTGCACGACGGCGACGTCCACGTTGTGTGCCGCCAGCGCCTTGGCTGCCTGCAACGCACGCATGGTCATCAGGCCGGAGGAGATGAAGACGACGTCGTTGCCGCCGCGCAGCACCTTGGCCTTGCCGAGTTCGAACGTGTAGTCGTACTCGTCCAGGACGGTGGGCACGTTGCCGCGCAGCAGGCGCAGGTAGGTGGGTCCTTCGGAGGCGGCGAGCTGCGGCACTGCCTGTTCGATGTCGATCGAGTCGCAGGGGTCCACGATGGTCAGGTTGGGCATGCCGCGGAAGATCGCCATGTCCTCCGTGGCCTGGTGGCTTGGGCCGTAACCGGTGGTCAGGCCGGGCAGGCCGCCCACGATGTTGACGTTCAGGTTCGGTTCGGCCGCGTCCAGGCAGAGGAAGTCGTAGGCGCGGCGGGCGGCGAACACCGAGTAGGTGGACGCGAACGGGACGAGGCCGGTTTCGGCCAGGCCGGCGGCGGCGCCGAAGAGCAGCTGCTCGGCCATGCCCATCTGGAAGAACCGCTCCGGGAAGGCCTTGGCGAAGATGTGCATGTCCGTGTACTTGCCCAGGTCCGCGGTCAGGCCCACGATCCTGTCGTTCTCCTGCGCGGCCTTGACCAGGGCGTGACCGAACGGCGCGGAGGACGTCTTCTGTCCTGGGTCCGCGAAGGATGCGATCATCGCCGAGGTCTTCAGCTTCGGCTTGGCCGCGGCTGCGGTATCGGGAGCCTCGGTGGTGGTGCTCATGCTGAAGCCTTTCCTTCATATCCGGCGGTGAGCTGCTCGCGGCAGGTCTGCCATTCGTTTTCTTCGATGCGCATGAAGTGCGCCTTTTCGCGGTCCTCGAGCAGGGGGACGCCGCGGCCCACCTTGGTGTCGCACAGGATCACGGAGGGACGTCCGACGGCGGCGGCCTGGGCGGCTGCGTTGTCGAACGCTGCCAGCAGCGCGCCGACGTCGTTCCCGTCCACCCGCTGCGTGTACCAGCCGAACGATTCCCACTTTTCGGTGACCGGCTCAGTCCGGAGCACGGTGTCGGTCTTGCCGTCGGCCTGCAGGGCGTTGATGTCCACCATGGCGGTGAGGTTGCCCAGCTGATGGTGGTGCGCGCCCATGGCCGCTTCCCAGGTGGAGCCCTCGTCCAGCTCGCCATCGGAGAGGAAGTTGAACACCCGGGCGCTTGAGCCCTGGTAGCGCAGGCCCAAAGCCATGCCGACGGCGATGGTCAGGCCGTGCCCCAGGGAGCCGCCGGAAATTTCCATGCCGGGGGTGTAGGTGGACATCCCGGACATGGGCAGCCGCGAGTCGTCCGAGCCGTAGGTTTCCAGCTCCTCGACCGGGACGATGCCGGCCTCCGCCAGGGCGGCGTAGTGGCCGATGGCGTAGTGCCCGGTGGAGAGCAGGAACCGGTCCCGGCCCTCCCAGTGCGGGTCATCCGCGCGGAATTTCAGCTGGTCCCCGTAGGCGGCGGCGAGCATGTCCGCGGCGCCCAGTGCCTGGCCCACGTACCCCTGGCCCTGCACCTCGCCCATGTTCAGGGCGTGGTGCCGGATCCGGTAGGCGGCGGCGCTGATCCTGTCCACACGTTCCGGGGTCACTGCGGTCTGCAGTGCGTTGTCCTGGACTGTATCTGTAGGCATTACTGGCTCCGTGATCGTTTGGTGCGTGCGGGTCATTCAGGCGTTGACGGTGTTGGGGGTGCTTTTGGTGGCTTCGTCGGCGAGCTCCCGTTCGCGCTTGCCCCAGGTTTCCCGGGTGGCGATGGCGGCCCAGAGGCCGATCAGGGCGTAGGCGCCGAAGAGCAGTGCCGGGCCCATCCAGCCGAAGCTGACGAACAGCAGGGTGGTGATGAACGGTGTGAAGCCGGAGACCATGGCGGAGATCTGGTAGGCCAGGCTGGCGCCGGAGGCGCGGGTGCGGGCCTGGAAGAGCTCGGGGAACCACGAGCCCTGGGCACCGGCGAGCGAGTTCTGGCATACAGCGTACGAGATCACGATGGTGATGATGATGGCAATGAACAGGCCGGTGTTGACCAGCAGGAACATCGGGATGGCGAACAGTGCGGCAAAGGCGGTGGACCAGACGTACAGGGGGCGGCGCCCGATGCGGTCCGTCAGTGCTGCCCAGGCCTGGGTGGCGAAGATGCCGATGGCCGACGCGATGCAGAGGGCGATCAGGGTCTGGCTCTTGTCCGCCAGGTGCTGGCTGTTGATGTAGGAAATCATGTAGGTGATGGAGACGGCGTAGCCGGCGGTCTCGGCGATGCGCAGGCCGATGCCCTTGACGATGTTGCGCCAGTCAGTCTTGATGACCTCGACGATCGGGGCCTTGACGATGGTGCCGCTTTCCTTGACTTCATCGAAGACCGGGGACTCGGGAACCTTGGAACGGATGATGAGGCCCACGATCACCAGCAGGATGCTGGCGAGGAACGGGATGCGCCAGGCGAGTTCGTTGCCGAGCTGGACGCTGAAGAGGAAGGTCAGGTTGGCCAGCAGCAGGCCCACGGGGAAGCCGGCCTGGACGATCCCGGTGTACTTGCCCTTTGATTTCCAGGGGGCGTGCTCGTAGCTCATCAGGATGGCGCCGCCCCACTCCGCACCGAAGGCCAGGCCCTGGACGATGCGGACGAAGACGAGCAGTGCGGGGGCAAGCAGCCCCACCGCTGCGTAGGTGGGGAGCAGGCCGATGGCGAACGTGGCCAGGCCCATCAGGATCAGCGAGGCAACCAGGACGGGCTTGCGGCCCACCTTGTCACCAAGGTGGCCGCCGATGATGCCGCCCAGCGGACGGGCCGCAAAGCCGACGCCCAAGGTGGCGAAGGAGGCAAGCGTGCCGGTGACGGGATCGCTGCCGGGGAAGAACGCGGTGCCGAAGTACAGTGCGGCAGCGGTGCCGAAGCCGATGAAGTCATACGTCTCGATGACGGCCCCAACGCCGGATCCGATGGCAACTCGGCGGGCGTCCTTGGTGCCGTGCACCGGGCCGCGCATGGTCAGAGCATCTTTGCTCATGGTGGTTCCCTTTCGAAAAGCGGCTGAAGAAGTCCGCCGCTGTCGACTGTTAACAAATTGGTACGACCCAGTGTGACGCACATCATCTGCACTGTCAACAGTCGACTTTCAGAGTTGACTGTTGACAGTTAACGCCACTACTGTGGTGTTTATCACTACCGCTCGGCACGATTCAAAGGATCAATGATGTTCCATTCCAGACTTGGGTGCTCATCCATCAGCTTCCGGCACCAGGACCTGGACACTGCCCTGGGCACCATGAAGGGTCTTGGTTTCGAGGAGATCGATCTGGGCGCCCTGCCCGGGGTCTGCGACCACGTGCCGTACGAACTTGACGGGGCCGCCGTGGCGGCGGTGTCGCAGGAAGTCGTCGCCTCCGGTGTGCGGGTCCGTTCAGTGAACGGCGACATCGGGGACCTGAACGCAGTCCTCGACGCCGACGGGCAGGACGCCAGGCGGCGCCACCTGGACGCCCTGCTCACCCTCACGGCCAACATCGGGGCCAAAGCCCTGGTGCTGCCCTGCGGCGCCCTGGACCACAACCCGGTCCGGAGCGTCGAGGGAGACCTGGACCTCATTGCGGCGCGGCTCGCTGCTGCTGGCCGGCGCGCTGCAGAGTTCGGCGTCGAACTCTGGACCGAATCCCTGCACTTCCTGCGGTTCTGCTGGAATCTGGAACGTGCGGGACTGCTGGCCGACCGGCTGGCCGGATCCGGCGTCGGAATCGTCATGGACTTCAGCCACATCACTGCTGCCGGCGAGGACGTCCAGGCGTATCTTGACCGGCACCCTGGCCGCATCAGCCATGTCCACCTGCGCGACGCCGTGCCGGGGAACATCAACCTCAGCATCGGCAACGGCGAGGCCGACTTCGCCGGCGGCCTGAAGCGGCTGGCCGCGGACGGCTACACGGGCCACTTCTCCCTGGAACTGGAGACCCGGGACGTCACCCATGACGAACGCCCGGCCGCCGCCGCCAAGGCTGCAAGCTTCATCACCGACCTCATCTGAACTGAACAACCCAAGGAGCACCACCATGACCGCCATCCAGCGCACCGCCGTCCTCACCGGAGCAACTTCGGACCGGGGCATCGGCATCACCACCGCCCGCCGCTACGCCCGTGAGGGCTGGGGCATCGTCATCCTGGACCTTGACGGCGAGAAGTCCGCCAAGGTCGCAGCCGAAATCGGCAATGAATTCAACGTTCCCGCCTTCGGCCACGAGATCGACGTCGCCGACGAAGCCTCCGTCAGCGCAGCCCAGGCCGCCGTCGCCGCAGAGGTGGCCGCCGGCAACCTCCCGCCCGTCGGTGCCTTGGCCAACATTGCCGGCATCACCTCCCCGGTTCCGTTCCTGGAGACCACCCTTGAGCTGTGGCACAAGGTCATGGACGTCAACGCCACCGGCACCTACCTGGTAACCAAGGCGTTCCTGCCGGAAATGATCGAGAACGGCTGGGGCCGGATCGTGAACATGTCCTCCGTCTCCGCCCAGCGCGGCGGCGGCGTCTTTGGCAAGGTTCCCTACTCCGCCGCCAAGGCAGCCATCCTGGGATTCACCAAGGCCCTGGCCCGCGAACTGGGCGCCACCGGCGTCACCGTCAATGCCATTACCCCGGGTGCCGTGGACACCAACATCCGCGTGGGCAGCACCGAGGAGCAGGAAGCCGCCATCAACGCGGGCATCCCGCTGGGCCGGAACGCCACCACGGAAGAAGTGGCCTCCGTCATCACCTTCCTGTCCTCCGAGGACTCCGCCTACCTCACCGGCACCACCATCGACATCAACGGCGGCAGCCACATCCACTAGCAGCAACAGCTCCCAGACCACCCCGGATGCCGGAGAACCCCCATGACCAAAATCTTCAATGACCCCTCAGAGTTCGCCGAGGAGGCCCTGGCAGGCTTCTGCGACGTCCACTCCGACCTGGTCCGGCAGGTTCCCGGTGGCGCTGTCCGCCGGTACCGGCCGGCGCAGCCCAAGGTCGCCGTCCTGGCCGGTGGCGGCTCGGGGCACTACCCCGCCTTCGCCGGGCTGGTAGGCGCCGGCTTCGCTGACGGCGCGGTGGTGGGAAACATCTTCACCTCGCCCTCCGCGCAGCAGGCCTACTCGGTGGCCAAGGCCGCCGAGTCCGGCGCCGGCGTCGTCTTCACCTACGGCAACTACGCCGGCGACGTGATGAACTTCGGCATGGCCAGCGAACGCCTGGCCGCCGAGGGCATCGCGGTGGAGAACGTCCTGGTGACGGACGACATCGCCAGCGCCCCGCCGTCGGAATCCGCTAAGCGCCGTGGCATCGCCGGTGACTTCACCGTGTTCAAGGTAATGGGGGCGGCGGCGGACAACGGCGCGGACCTCGCGGAGGTGGTGCGGCTGGGCCGCAAGGCCAACGACCTGACGCGGACCATCGGCAGCGCGTTTGCCGGCTGCACCTTCCCGGGCGCCGACTCACCGCTGTTCACGCTGCCCGAAGGGCAGACGGGCCTGGGCCTGGGCATCCACGGCGAGCCCGGCCTGCACGACACGGACCTGCCTTCGGCGAAGGACCTCGGGCAGGAACTGGTGTCCCGGGTGCTCTCTGAAACGCCACCTCACGCCGGCAAGCGCATCGCCGTCATCCTCAACGGCCTCGGCTCCACGAAGCATGAGGAGCTCTTTGTCCTCTGGGGAGCCGTGGCGCCGCTGCTCCGCGCGGCCGGCTACACGCTGGTGATGCCCGAGGTGGGCGAGTTGGTGACCAGCCTGGACATGGCCGGCGTCTCGCTCACGGTCACCTGGCTGGATGAGGAACTTGAGCGGCTGTGGGTTGCCCCTGCGGAGACGCCCGCCTACCGCCGTGGCAACGCGGCCCTGGAGTCCGGGACCCGTGGCGTCGAGGAAACGTCCGACGGCGGCGCGGCCGCCGCTTCGTTCGTCGCCACGGACGCCTCCCGCGAGTACGCCGCCGCCTGCGTAGCGGCCATTGACGCCGCCCGTTCGTCGCTGCACGACGCCGAAGAGCGGCTGGGCCGCATGGATGCTATTGCCGGCGACGGCGACCACGGACGTGGAATGGTGCGCGGCGTGGATGCGGCAGCCGCCGCAGCGTCGGATGCCCTGGCCGGCGGGGCCGGCGCCGGGGATGTGCTTGCCGCTGCCGGTGATGCCTGGGCGGACAAGGCCGGAGGCACCTCCGGCGTCCTGTGGGGAGCGGCGCTGCGTGCATTTGGCGAGACGCTGGGCAACTCCTCGGCGCCCGAACCCGGTGCCCTTGCGGCAGCCGTGACCGCATTCGCTGACCGGATCATCCAGTTGGGCAAGGCCGAAACAGGCGACAAGACCATGGTGGATGCCCTGCTGCCCTTCGCTTCCGCCTTTAGCCGCGCAGTGGCCGAGGGCGTGGAAACGGGCCGTGCATGGCAGGAGGCCGCGCAGGAGTCCGCTGCTGCGGCGGAAGCCACCGCGGACCTCCTTCCGCTCAAGGGCCGTGCCCGCCCGCTGGCCGAGAAGAGCCTGGGCACGCCGGACCCCGGTGCAACCTCCCTGGCGATGGTCTTCGCCGTGGTGGGGCCGCACTTCACCCGCGCAACCGCTGCCACTGTGCAGGCGTCAGCGAAGTAATGGCAACGAAAGGAAACACCATGGGGCTGCGGCTCATTGTCGGCGCGGACGAGGCCGGCGTCGATTACAAGGACAAGATCCTGGCGGACCTGCGCACCGACCCCCGGGTCAGCGAGGTCCTCGACATCGGCGTCAACCGAAGCGACGCCCCGGACGACTTCACCAGGCCCTACCCCTACGTGGGCATCACAGCCGGCGAGATGATCCGGGACGGTGCCGCTGACCGGGCCATCCTCTTCTGCGGCACCGGAATCGGCGTGGCGATCGCTGCGAACAAAGTGGACGGCATCCGCGCCACCGCTGCCCACGACTCCTTCTCCGTGGAACGCTCCATCCTGTCCAACGACTGCCAGGTGCTCACCATGGGCCAGCGCGTGGTGGGCATCGAGCTCGCACGGCGGCTTGCGAAGGAATGGATCGGCTACACGTTCGATCCGACGTCGGCCTCCGCCGGGAAGGTCAAGGTCCTCACCGACTTTGAGGGCTGCTAGCGCTGGCGCTGAAGCTGGGCGGGCTTACCCGTCCAGCTTCGCGCGGAGCCCTCCGATGATGACGTCGAGCCCGAAGTCGAACGCATGGTTGCCGCGCTCCGCCGGAGGGCCGGCATGGCTGACGGCGCGCTTGAGCGTGGGATAGCCCTCCGCCGGCGGATCCCAGACGACGTCCGGCGCGGCCAGATCCAGGGCCGCGCCCAACGCAAAGCTGTCAATCGTGGAAATCGCCGACACCACGTCCCGGCCACGGAAACCGGCAGCCTCCAAGGCAAGCGCGAGGTCCTCGTAAAGCCCGATGACCTCGGGGTCGGTAATGGACTGGAGCACCATCAGGGGTGCCAGCCGCGGATGGCGGGCAAAGGCGTCCCGGTAGGCGCGGATCAGGATCCGCAGGGCACCTTCCCAGTCCTCATGGTCCACCGGCGGATACGGCTCCTCGGTGATGATGCGGTGCCTGAGCAGTTCCAGGATCTGGTCCCGTCCCGAGACGTGGTTGTAGATCGAGGACTGACTCACGCCGATCTTCCTGGCGAGTTTGGGAAAGCTGAAATCCCCGCTCTGGTCCACCAGTTCAAGTGCGGCCGTCGTGAGGGCCTCCACGGAAATCAATGGGAGGGGCGGGCGGCCCATCGGTTCTCCTCACTGCAGCTCTTGGACATCGGCTCCAGCCTAGCGGGCTGACACATATCCGCCCGTGCCGGCAAAACTATTGTGCTCTGGACCACTTGGTCCCATACTAAACGAAAGCCTTTCGTTTAAGTGGGCTTCAAGGAAAGGACAGAGCTGTGCCCGAGACCAAAACAAAACCAATTGCGCCGTCCGTGGATGGCGCACTCAAGCGCAATGCCCTGGGCACCGGAGGCATAGCCTTCCTGGTGATCTCGGCTGCGGCACCCCTGACAGTGATGGCGGGCGTGGCCCCGGTGGCGATCGGAGTAGCGGGCATCGGCGCCCCTGCCGGTTACCTCCTGGCGGGCATCGTCCTGACCCTCTTCGCCATCGGTTTCATGGCGATGACGCGCCACGTCAAAGCCTCCGGCGGCTTCTACACTTACATCTCGATTTCTTTGGGAAAGACCGTGGGGCTGGCGTCCGCCATCCTTGCGATCATCTCCTACAACTGCCTCCAGATCGGCGTCTACGGGCTCTTCGCCGTCCAGACGCATGACATGCTGCAGGTCCTCTTTGGGCTTGAGGTTCCGTGGCCCGCCATTGCCCTCATCGCCGTCGCGGCCGTCTGGTTCCTGGGATACCGGGGGATCGACGTGGGCGCCAAAGTCCTCGGCGTCCTCCTGGTCGCGGAAACAGGCATTCTCGGCGTGATGGGGGTGGGCATCCTCAGCAGCGGTGGCGCACACGGTATCAGCCTGGGCTCCTTCAGCCCCGGGCAGGCCTTTGGACCTGGCGTCCTGGCAATCCTGGGCATCTGCTTCGCCGCCTTCATGGGCTTTGAATCCACGGTGTTGTACCGCTCCGAAGCCCGCAACCCGGATCAGTCAGTTCCCCGCGCCATGTACATCGCGGTGGGCTTCATGTCCGTGTTCTATGCCTTCATCGTCTGGGCCGTCATCCAGGCCTTTGGCGACGACCAGGTGGTGGAAGCCGCTGGCGAACTGTCCGGCGGGATGTTCTTCCAGACCATAGGGCAGTATGTGGGACCCTGGGCTGAAACTGCCATGTACGTCCTGATCGTCACCAGCGTCTACGCATCACAACTGGCGTTCCACAACGCCATCAACCGCTATGTCTACATGCTGGCCAGGGACGGGGTCCTGCCGGCGTTCCTCGGCCGCACGCACCACCGGTTCAGGTCACCGCACCGTGCCGGGCAGCTGCAGACCCTGTTAGCAGCGGTGGTCATCACTGTCTGCGCCATCCTGAACGCGGACCCGTACCAGCAGCTCCTGATCTGGGTGAACACCCCGGGCATCTTCGGCATCGTGGGCCTCCAGGGGCTGGTGTCCGTGGCAGCATTCCTGTACCTCCGCCGGAACCCTGCTGCTGCCCGCAACAAACTCCTCGCCCCGCTCAGCCTCGTATCAGCGGTCCTGCTCTTCGGCGTCGTCATCCTCATCGCACTGAACATCGAACTCCTTACCGCGGCCGACGCCCTGACCAACACCATCCTGATCCTGGTTACGCCTGTGGTGTTCGCCGGGGGCCTGCTGGCCGCCCGGTGGCTGCGCCGCCGTCGTCCTGCCACCTTTGACCGCATTGGAAGCTTCGAAGCACATGAATGACATGAATCCTGACCTGATTATCCTTGCCGGCACAGTCCACACCATGGACGGGACACCCAACGGACCTGCGCCCCAGGCTGTAGCGGTCCGGGACGGGCACATCCAGGCGGTTGGAACGCGGCGCGACGCGCAGTCCTGGGGTCCGGCCGAGGTCATCGATTTCGGTGACGCCGTCCTTACCCCGGGGTTGGTCGACTGCCACGTCCACCCCGTCATGGGCCTGGACATGACACGCGGCTGCGACCTCTCCGGCATCACGGACCTTGCCGCCGTGCGCGCCTTGCTGCGGGCAGAGGCGGCGGCAACGCCGGCGGGCGAATGGGTCCGCGGCTGGGGACTCGACCCAAATGCCTTCGGGTCAGCGCCGCCGCACCGGGAGCTGATCGACGACGTCGTGGCCGGCCGCCCGGCCGTGATCCGGCTGTTCGATGCCCATTCCGCCCTGGCGAGCACGGCGGCGCTGGAGACCGCCGGCATCACCGGGCCACGGCACTTCGACCAGGCAGCGGAAGTGGTCTGCGACGGCAGGGGGAACCCCACCGGTCTCCTGCTCGAAGCCGCGGCTTTGGACCTGGTCCTGAAACATATGCCCCAGGAGACTTTCCAGGAACGGAAGCGCCGGCTGGGTGAGCTCTTTGATTCGTTCTCCCGGGCAGGCCTGACAGGCATCCATGTCATGGACTGCGGGGAGGGAACCCTGGAGCTCCTTGCCGCCCTTGAGAACGATTTGGCCGGATGCGGCAGGGGCCTGCCGGTGCGCGTGCGGGTTTCGCCATGGTGCATGCCGGGAAGCGGGGAGGCCGACTGGCGGCGGCTGGTGGAGCAGGTCAGGACTGCTCGGGGCTCCCGGTGGGAAGTGGCCGGAATCAAGCTGTTCGTGGACGGCACGGTGGACAACGGCACGGCCTGGCTTTTTGAGCCCGACAGCCACGGCCAGTCCGTCGCACCCTTTTGGCCAAGCCCGGAGGAGTACAACCGGGCCATCAGGTTCTTCGCAAGCCAGGGCATTCCCACCGCAACCCATGCCATCGGTGACGCCGGCGTGGCGGCAGTGCTGGCAGCGTTCGAGGATCTTCCGGCGGACCTGCCCCGGGCTCCGCACCGGATCGAGCACCTTGAAACGGTCCCGGACGGACTCATCCAAAGGTTCGCCGGTTCCGGCCTGATCGCCAGCATGCAGCCCAGCCACTGCACCCACTATTCGCGCGCGGACCAGACGGACAACTGGTCAAGGCGGTTGGGAAAAGAACGGGCGGACCGTGGATGGCGGTCCGCTGACCTCCGGTCCGCAGGCGTAACGCTTGCGCTTGGCTCCGATTGGCCTGTCGCCCCCTTTCCGCCCCTTCCGATCCTCGCAGACGCGCAACTTCGGCGGCGGTCGGGCCACCCGGATGAACAGCCGATTGTGCCGGGCCAGGCGCTCACAGCACGCCAGGCGCTGGAAGGCTACACCTCGCACGCGGCCGAAGCTGCAGGGGAGCGGACGGTATCGGGCTCGGTAACGGTGGGCAAGCGCGCTGATTTCACCGTTTTCGACGTTGATCCACTGTCAACGGCCCCTGATGAGCTGGCGCAGGGTCACGTGCTGGCCACTGTGGTGAACGGCCTGCTGCAGCACTGTTCCGTGGGCGTCGCCGGCTAGCGGCGGCGGATTTTGCCCCAGCGGTTTTGCCCCAGCCCCCGCCGCGCGGGGGCTGGGCTTACGTGATCCCCCTTCCTAGACTGGGGTGATGATCACAGTCACCGGAAGTGTGGAAACCAACCTGTCCGCGGAGAAGGCCTTTGCCTTCATGAGTGAGTTCGAGAACACCCCCAAGTGGGACCCCAACACGCCCGTCATGGACAAAACCACCCCGGGGCCGTTGGCCGTGGGGCACAAGTACCATGCCGAGTCCGAGTTCCGGGGGAAGCGCCAGACCCTGGTCTACGAGGTCATCGAGCTGACCGACAACCACATCAAGCTGCGCGGCGAGAACAAAACCGTGACTTCCTTCGATTCCATCGACGTCACCCCCAACGGGACCGGTTCGGTGGTGAAGTACACGGCCGAGTTCAGCATCAAGGGACCGGCCAAGATCATCCAGCCCCTCCTGAAGCCCGCCTTCATGTCGCTGCGGGATCCGGCGCTGAACGGCATCCGGGACACCCTCAACGCGCTGGCAGCAGCCTGACGGCTTCGAAAAACTCCCTGATCTCATGGCGGGGGTCGGCTTCAAGCCGGGACTCGCCGTCGAGCACCATGGTGCGCCGCTGCCCTCCAACTCCCGGCCACGGAAGGCGTTCCGTGCCAGGTGTCCCGGTTCCGGCGAAGGCCGCCCAGGCCCGGCTCATGGCGTCGCTGAGGGACGCCGGTGCCTTGCCCCGTGTGAGGAAGGCGGCCTCCGGCGCGTCCAGGTGCCGGAAGACGAATGGGATGTCCAGGGCGTGGCAGGCCCCCAGTTTCCCGCCCATGGCCGGGCTGCGCCATGTGAACAGGTAGGCGAAGTCCTTCCCGGCGGCTCCTTCACCGGTCGCTCCGTGGGCCAACCGGCCTGCGGCAGCCGCCTGCCTCGCGTCCAGCAGCCGGTTGCTGGGCTGGCGGTAAAGGGAATCCGCGATGGCGGCTTCCAGGAGTTCCTTGCCTGACGGTTCCCTGCCCAGCACCCTGGTGAGCGCCTCCGTATAGCCGGGGGCAAGCGCCGGCGGCACCCCCGCTCCGCACAGCACGGCGGCCGCACGGTCCGGGTAGCCCGGGTCCGACCCCGTGTCCGGGCGCATCTCGACGGCGAATGAGCCCTCGTTCAGGTTGGTGCCGATCAGCAGGTCCACCCCGAAGTTGACCCCATTGCCGATACTTTCCAGCGGTGGCAACGGAAGCGACGGCGTGCCCACCGTGGGCTGGAATGGCAATGGAACCGCGAAGGACTCCGCCGCAGCACGCTGTTCCAGGGCGGCCTGCGCTTCCAGCAGCCGCTCCACAGGGAGGGTCAGCAGTTGGTTGGCGGAGGAGGCATCCAAACCACACAACTCAAGGAATGTGGCGCTGATCCGCGCCGAGTCCTCCGGCCGGCGGCAGCGCTCGGCCGTGCCGCTTTGCATGATGGCCCGGCGGAAGAGCCCTTCCGACGCCGGCATGCCCAGCAGGGTGCCGATGGCTGCGGCGCCTGCGGACTCCCCGAAGATGGTCACGTTGTGCGGGTCGCCGCCGAAGGCGCCGATGTTGCGGCGGATCCAGCGCAGGGCCTCAAGCTGGTCCAGCAGGGCGAGGTTGGACGAATCGCCGTAACCGGGCCCCAGCAGGTCCGCCAGGTGCAGGAAACCCAGCGCGCCCAGGCGGTAGTTGATGGATACCAGCACCACGCCCGCCGCAGCCGCCAGCCGGGCGCCGTCGTACATTGCGTCACTGTTGGCGCCCATGAGGTAGGCGCCGCCATGGATCCATACCATTACGGGCCTGGCCGGGCCTTCCGTTGCCGGCGTCCAGATGTTCAGGTTGAGGCAAGCCTCTTCGCTCCAGGTGCGCGGCGTAGTGCCGGGAGGGGCATGGGACTCGGGATTCTGGGGCGCGGCGGGGCCAGGTGCGGTGCAATCAAGCACCCCGCTCCATGGCGATACCGGTACCGGCGGGCGGAATCGGTTGCTTCCCGACGGCGGCTCCGCGTAGGGGATGCCAAGGAACCGGTGGACGGTGGTCCCGTCAGTCTCAAGTGAATTGCCCAGGACGGATCCGTCCGGAGTGGAGAGGGGCGTCATGGTTGACAGGTTACGACACGGGCGAAGGTAGGCTGGCATCACCGTTCGGCAGTGGGCGGCCACAGAGGTGTGGCTTTTAACCAATGTCCGGGAGGTAAGACGCGTGCTCCATGCCGGCGTGCCTGAAGACGAGGATTTTGCAGACGTTGCCCTGCATCTCCAGGAGTCCTTCCTGCAGAACCCTGAAGTTGAGGCATTTCTCCAGGATCTTGCAGCCTACGCGGCGGCCCGGCTTGGCGGGGAGGGGCACGTGTGCTCCTGCGAAATCGTGGTGCTGCGGCCCAAAAAACCCGCGGCATGTGCCAGCAGCCACCGCAGTGCACAACTCCTCTGCCAGCTGGAGGCCACGCTTGGCGATGGTCCCGGCGCCACGGCCATGCGGGCAGGAAAGACAGTGCTGGTTTCCGACCTCCGGCGCGAAGACGGCTGGCCGGAGTACGTCCACGCTGTCCAGGAGCAGGGCTTCCGCTCGGTATTGAGTATCCCCGCGCTGCTGGAAGGCGATTCCCAGGGCGTGATTACGTTCCACTGTTCACAGCCCCTCGTCTTTGGCAGCCATGGCATCGGTGCCGCGGAAGCGTTTGTCCGGCAGGCCTCCAAGGGGCTGACACTTGCCCTGCGGATGCTGAAGCTGGAAGAGACCAGGGACGGCATGAGCGCCGCCATGCAGACGCGTACCGTGATCGACCTGGCAACCGGGGCCATCATGGCGCAGAACCGGTGCAGCCAGGCTGCGGCCTTCAAGCTGCTGCGGGACGCGTCCAGCACGCGGAACATGAAACTCCGGGATGTTGCGGCCGCCGTCGTCGCGTCAGTCGCCGGCGCCGCGGACACCTTCACCTACTTCGACGAGTAGGGATCCTTCCGTTCCGGGTCACGGTGTTCCGGCTGCAGGGTGGAAAGGGCGGAACCGCTGAGCGGAGCACGGAGCGGCAGGCCTTCGGAAGCGCAATGTTCGTTGACAGCCTGCGCCAGTGCGTCGCGTTCCTTCGTTGAAAGGGCGGCTTCGCCTGCGCAGTAGTCCCGGATGAGCTGTTCAGAGGCGTCCCCGCCCAGCCCAACGAACTCCAGCCACAGCTGTGCCAGATCCAGCCGGTACTCCTTGATCAGAGCGCCGGTCAGGGCCTGCTGGTCCACGGCATCCATCGTCACGTCCTTGCCTTTGGTTGCACTCCTACGCTTGGGATTCGGAACCGGCGGCACCGTGGATGGGAAATGATCCAGGAAAATCCACAAGGGGAATTGACCCAGGCGGGCCGTGGGACCTTTGCCCCTAGGCAGGCAACTCCCGGAAGCAGTCAACTGGAGTGTCCGGAGCCGGCGAGTACACCCGGCGAGCACAACAGGAGGCAGAGACCATGGGCGCATGTGATGTCTGCGGCAGCAGCGAGGGCCGCATGTTCACCGTCAATATGGGGAACCAGACAGGCACGTTCGACAGCTTCGAATGCGCCATCCACATGATGGCTCCCGCATGTGAGCACTGCGGTTGCCGGATCCTGGGCCACCCCGTGGAAAGCCAAGCAGGCATCTACTGCTGCCTGCACTGTGCCAAGGAAGCAGGGAATCCCCACCAGGCCGCCAAACCTGAGCACTCCACGGTGGCCGTTCCGGCACACGGTGCATCAGCAGGCCAGGCCTAGTCCCGCCGGCACCACCGCAACAGGAAAAGGGAAGCCGTGGCCGGTAACGGAAGCTTCAGGATCGTGGTGGGCGTGGACGGTTCCGACCAGTCCCGGTCGGCAATGGACTGGGCCATCGAGGAGTCCAGGCTGCGCAAAGGTGAGGTCCAGGCGTTGACCGCCTGGAGCTTCCCTTATGTCAGCGATGCCCTGGGCACCGCCTGGGACTACGAGATCTTCCAGAAGGACGCCCAAGCGATCCTGGAGGCGGAGCTTGAACGCATCAAGGACCAGGGCGTGACGATCACAGGACGGGTCGTGGAAGGCAACCCGGCAGCGGCACTCATTGACGCCTCCCGCGATGCCGACCTGGTTGTCGTCGGCTCCCGGGGCCATGGCGGATTTACCGGCATGCTGCTCGGCTCTGTATCCCACCAGACCATCCACCATGCGCACTGCCCGGTACTGGTCATCCGCGAGCCTGCCGCAGATTAGGACGGACCTTCCACCTTTCGGTGAATGGAAAGTGTCGTCGTGTGATGCTGCCTGCGCTGCAAGGCTTGCAGGATGGACATGATTCGGATTGAACCCCGGTGCCGCGTGATTGTCGACAACGACTGGGCCGGCGACCCCGACGGCCTGCTTGGACTGGCCCACCATGCCCTGTCCCCGGCAAACAGGATCGCAGCCGTCACAAGTTCCCTGACGAATCCGATGTTCGGGCTGCCGGAGGGCAGATCCCAGCGGGGCGCCTGCCTGGCCGGGGAACTGCTCCGGGTGCTCGGGCGCCCCGAACCGGCGGCGGTGCATCCCGGACCGGACAGCCCTTTTACCGGCCAACCACGGAGCTCCGCTGCGGCGAGCGCGATCATTGAAACCGCAATGACCGCGGATGACCTGCCCTTGATTCTGGTGTGCGCCGGTCCGCTCACCAATGTTGCGGACGCGCTCCTGCTGGAGCCGGGCATCGCCCGGTTGCTGACGCTTGCCTGGGTAGGCGGAGCCGCCCGGAACGACGACGAGTACAACTACTCCACGGACCCCGCCGCTGCGGACTTCGTGCTGGCGAACCAGGAGCTCGCAGTCTGGCAGTTCCCCGCCGAAACGTACCGGCAGATGGTGGCGTCCGTCTCGGAACTCGATCATGCCTTCAGGGTTGCCGGCCCGGCCGGCGAGTGGCTGTGGGAGCACTTCAACAGTCTTGAGGTGCCGGACTTCGTGAAATTCGGGCCGGTGTGGTGCCTTGGAGACAGTGCACCCCTGGTGGTCACCGGGCTGGATGACGTCACCTCGGTGTTCACCGAAACGTCCGCGAGGCCGTCCCGCCGGATTTATACGGGTGTGGACAGCCGGTTGGTTGTTGCGGACTTCTTTGCAAAGCTGCACCTGCACGCCCGGCGGCCGTAGACAAGGGCAAAAGGCCTGCGGCAGAGGAATGGCCCGGACTTCACAGGGAAGTCCGGGCCATTATGAACCACGCTTAAGCGGGTTGCGGTGCCCCGGCCCCGGCGTGCTCCCTGGCCAGGTTCCCCAGCCAGCGCGCGCTCTCCTTGGGAGTCCGTTTCTGGGTGGAGCGGTCGACGGCGATCAGGCCAAACTTGGGCCCGTAGCCGAAGATCCACTCGAAGTTGTCGAACGCGGTCCAGGCGATGTACCCGCGGACATCGATGCCGTCCGCAAGGCAGGAAGCAACCCCGTCGACGGCCGTCCGCAGGTACGCCACCCGCTGCGTGTCATCCTCGGTGGCCAGGCCGTTCTCCGTGACGATCACGGGGATCCCGGCGATCCGCTGGGCCTCGCGGATGGTGGCCTCCAGTGCCTGGGGATAGATTTCCTCGCCCATCTGGTTGGTGGGCACGCCCTCCGGTGCGGGCGCATGGCCATCGGGGCCGTACACGGTGCGCCCGTAAGTCTGGATGCCCACGAAGTCGTCACCCCGGGAGGCTTTGAGGAAGCGTTCGTTGACGTCCCGGCGCACCCGGTCTGCAATCCCTTCGCCACCGGGCAGCGCC
Organism: Arthrobacter sp. AG367; assembly: GCF_007828995.1. Classification (NCBI taxonomy): domain Bacteria; kingdom Bacillati; phylum Actinomycetota; class Actinomycetes; order Micrococcales; family Micrococcaceae; genus Arthrobacter; species Arthrobacter sp. AG367. The sequence continues at coordinate 75,915 of NZ_VIVE01000005.1, read as the reverse complement.
TGGATATCGGAGTTTGCGAGGGTCCACCCCACCTGGAGGTCCGTGCGATGGGCTTTGATGGCCTTGGTGGCGGCCCGGTGCGCCGCCACCTTGACCTGGAACCCCGCCTCCGTGGAGCAGAACTGGAACGGGGCAACAGTGCTGGCATCCACGCCCAGGCGCTGGGCGGCGGCCGCCCAGATGGGCACCGAACCGCGGTTCTCCGGGGCTTCCCCGCCGATGCCGAATGACTCCAGCAGCCAAGGGAGGTTCGGCTCGTTCAGGGTGCAGGCGACGCCGATCAGGTCACCCAGGTGGGCCATGACCCGGTCGCAGTAGCGTGCGAAGAGTTCGGGCGTCCGGCTGCCCTCCCAGCCGCCGATCCGGAGGAGCCACAGCGGTGACGTGAAGTGGTGGAACGTGACCACCGGGGTGAGTCCATGTTCGTGGCAGGCTTCCAGCACCCGCTTGTAGTGGTCCAGCGCAGCCACCGAGAACTGGCCTTCCTCCGGTTCGATCCGGGCCCATTCAACGGAGAACCGGTAGCTGTTAAAACCGAGGCCGGCGATCAGTGCGATGTCCTCGCGGTAGCGGTGGTAGTGGTCCACGGCGTCCCCGGACGGCTCCGCGAAGATCGTTCCGGGAAGGTGCTCCAGGAACCAGGTATCGCTGTTGACGTTGTTGCCTTCCACCTGGTGGCCGGCGGTGGCCACGCCCCAAAGGAAGTCGCGGGGGAACGGGTTGGTCATGGGGTTCCTTTCGTGATGGACGCGTGCAGGCGTCCGAGGCTTCGTTGCCTTCCATCCATCCTTCCGCCCGGCGTGACCGCCGCCACAATACCTTTTCAATCAATGACATTGTCATGTTTGGCGCCTGTGGCCCCGGCTGATTCTTGAAGGGAGCCGGCGAGCAGCCAGCCCCCACAACCGTTCCTCCGTCATCACATCAGAATGCAAAGGCGCACTACATGAAACTTCCGAACTCCACCGCCCGTGCGAGCTCCGCCGTTCTGGCCGGTGCCCTGCTGATGGGTTCCCTGGCCGCCTGCGGCGGCGGGTCCAGCCAAGCCGCCGCAAAGGCTGATACCAGCAGCCTCACCCTGGCCATCGACAGCGACTCAGCCTCCTTCGGGTTCGACCCGCTGCGCGTCTCCGCAGCCCAGCGCCAGTTCTTCGAAGGCCTCTACGACAGCCTGATGACCCTTCAGCCGGATGGTTCCGCAGGTCCGGGCCTGGCCAAGGACTTCAGCTACAACGCGGACAACACCGTCCTGACGCTGAACCTCAAGGACGACGTCACGTTCACCGACGGCTCCAAACTGGATGCCGCCCTGGTCAAGGCCAACCTGGACCGCCGCTCCGATCCCGCGCTGAGCGCCTACTCCGCCGTCGCGAAGGGCGGCGCCCAGGAAATCACCTCCGTGGACGTGGTCAGCCCCACCCAGGTGGCCCTGACCTTCGCCAAGCCGCAGCCCGGATTCGAGAAGAACCTGGCCTCCACCACCGGCATGATCGTGGGCAGGAACGGCGTCACGGACACGTCCAGCCTCGCTGCAACCCCTGACGGCTCCGGACCGTACACCCTTGACCCCTCCACCGTGAAGGGCAACAAGTACGTCCTGGTGAAGAACGACAAGAGCGCGGACGCCTCCAAGTACGCCTACAAGAAGGTGGTCTTCAGCGTGGTCCAGGACCCGCAGGCCCGCGCCAACGCCCTGGTCTCCGGCCAGGCCGACGTTGCCATGCTGACGTCCTCCACGGTGGACTTCGCCAAGTCCAAGGGCGTTGGCGTTTCCCAGATCGGCGGCACTGTGAACACCATGATCTCCTTCGACAAGATCGGCAAGACCGCACCGGCGTTCGCCCAGGAGAAGGTCCGCCAGGCCATTCAGTACGCCATCAACCGCCAGGCCCTGGTGGATGCCCTGCACAAGGGCGACATCCCTGCATGGAACGCCCTGCCCAAGGATTCGGCCGGCTTCACCAAGGACCTGGAAACCACATTCGCGTACAACCCGGACAAGGCCAAGAGCCTGCTGGCCGAGGCCGGCTACCCCAACGGCTTCGAGTTCACCATCATCGCAAGCGCGCAGACCCAGACGGACCTGCAGGCCGTCCAGAAGGACCTCGCCGCCGTCGGCATCACCATGAAAGTCAAGATGGCAGCCTCCACCGACGAAGCGTTCGCCGCCGTCGCCACCACACCCCTTGGCTACGCTCCCCTGAACTGGGACAACCCCGTCGGCGTGATGTACGGAGCCATCCTGAACGGCTTCACCAACGTGCAAAAGGCCACCGATGACAAGCTCAGCGCCGCTACCGGCGAGCTGGCCGCGGCCAAAGACGACGCCGCCGTCAAGGCAGCCGCCACCAAGCTGAACACCCGCCTGGTGGAGTCAGGCTGGATGATCCCGCTGTATGAGGCGCTGACCAACCAGGGCTACAACACCAAGAAGGTGGCCCAGGTGAAGTTCGCCGGCACCAACGCCTACCCGCTCCTCTCGTCCTACACGCCGGCCAGCTAATACCCGCACCTTCCCGCCGGGCCCTCCCCAAACAGGAGGGCCCGGCCGGGCAGGGCCTGACCGATGGAGGTCACCATGGCACTATTCATCACTAAGCGCCTGCTGATGGCGCTGGCCACCGTGCTGGTGGTTGCGGTGCTGGCATTCCTGCTGGTGCACGCAATGCCCGGCAGCCCGGGAGCCGTCTCCCTCGGCGCAGGCGCCTCCCAGGAAGCCATCGACGAGGTCAACCAGAGGATGGGCTGGAACGATCCGCTGTTCACACAGTTCTTCACGTGGCTTGGTTCCGCCGTCCAGGGCGACCTGGGCGTCTCGCTCATCGATGGCCGCTCCGTCAGCGCCGACCTCGCCGGCCGCCTCCCCGTCACCGCCTCGCTTGCCGCCGGCGCCACCGTCCTCAGCGCGGTCCTGGGCATCGCCCTGGGCGTCACCGCAGCGGTCCGCGGCGGCCTCCTGGACCAGGTGATCGGCGGCTTCGTTGGACTCCTGGTCGCCCTGCCGGCGTTCTGGGTGGGCGTCCTCTTCGTGTACCTGTTCGCCGTCCAGTCCTCCATCTTCCCGGCCACCGGCTACGTGCCGTTCGAGGCCTCACCGCAGGACTGGGCCCTGTCCCTGGCGCTGCCGGTGATCACCCTCGCCGTGGGCGGCGCGGCCTTCATAGCCCGCCAGACCATGGCCTCCATGCTGGAGGCGCTGCAGCAGGAACACATCCGCACGCTGCGCGCCACGGCCACCCCCACCTGGAAGATCCTCTACGTCCACGCCCTGCGCTACGCGAGCCTGCCCATCGTGGCCGGGATCGCCCTGCAGTTCATCGGCCTGTTCGGCGGCTCCGTCATCGCCGAGCAGCTGTTCGCCATGCCCGGCCTGGGCCAGGCCGTCCAGACCTCCGTCAGCACCCATGATGCCCCCGCCGTCCAGGGCGTGGTGGTGATCGCCACCGTGGTGGTGGTTGCCGTCAACCTGGTGCTGGAGCTGGCCACCAAGTTCCTCGACCCGAAGTTGCGTGCCTCATGATCCCAACAGTTACCCCGGCCCCCGCGGACGCGGACCAGGCAGGAAGTACGACGCTGGCAGCAGCCCCCGCGCGCAACGCCGGCAGGGCGGCCATCACCAAGGTATCCCGGCACCGGCTGTTCACTTCGCCGGGAGCCGTGGCCGGCCTGGCCTGGCTTGCGGCGCTTGTCACCGCGTCGCTGACAGCGCCGCTGTGGTTGCCCTTCAAGACAGAGGACCAGGATTTCACCTCAGTCCTCTCCGGCCCCACCGCCGCCCACTGGCTGGGAACGGACGAACTGGGCCGCGACATCCTCAGCCGGATCTTCGCCGCCGCAGCCGGCACCCTGGGGACGTCCATGCTCACGGTGATTGTCGGCGTCGGGCTCGGCACCATCCTGGCCATGCTTGCTGCCGGCACCGGCGAACGCGTGGAGGCCGTGATCAGCAGGGTTACCGAGATCATGATGTCCCTGCCGGGAACCGTGATCATCCTGGCCGTCATCGGCGCGGTGGGAACTAACATCCCAGTGGTCATGGCCATCCTGGGCATCCTGATGTCCGCCGGCATCTACCGCGTGATCCTGGGCCAGGCCAAGTCCCTGCAGTCCCAGCTCTACGTGGACGCGGCCAAAGTGGACGGCGTCAGCCCACTGCGGATCAGCCTCCGGCACGTCCTGCCCGGCCTGGCGAACACCATCGTGGTCCAGTCCGCGCTCATCTTCGCCGTCGGCATGCTCATCCAGGCCGGCCTCGCGTTCATCGGCTTCGGCCCGCCCATCCCGCAGCCCAGCTGGGGCGGCATGATCCAGGGCGCCTCACAGCACGTCTATGACGCCCCCTGGATGATGGTGCCCACCGGTGCCGTGCTGGCGCTCACCGTCCTCTCCGCCAATGCCATCGGCAATGCCCTGGGCAAGGCCCCCAACGCGGCCGCACCGCACCTGCCCTCCGCCGCGGCACGCCGGCAGCGCGCCAAGGCCGTCGCCGCCATCGCGGCGGAGGCGCCCGGATCGGAGGACTTGGCCGCATCGGACGGCGCCTCTGCCGATAAGGGGACGCTCAGCGTCCGTAACCTGTCCGTCGGCGTCGACAGTGCAGGTACAGGCATCGGCGTCCGCCTGGTCACCGATGTCTCGTTCGACGTCCAGCCCGGCACCGTCCTGGGTTTGGTGGGGGAGTCCGGCTGTGGCAAGACCATGACCGCGCTGTCCTTGTTGGGCCTGCTTCCCTCGGGCGTAAGTGTCACCGGCGGCCAGATCCTCTGGAACGGAAGAAACCTGGCAGCGGTGGCGGAGAGGGACATGGAAGCAGTGCGAGGCCGGGAGATCGCGCTGATCAGCCAGGAACCCATGCGCGCCCTGGACCCGATGTTCACCGTGGGATACCAGCTCACCGCGACCATCCGCCGGCTCCGCGGCATGGGCAGGACCGAGGCCCGCCAGGAGGCGCAGACCCTGCTGGAAAAGGTGGGCATCGTGGACGCGGCGCGGATCCTGAAGACCTATCCGCACCAGATCAGCGGCGGCATGGCCCAGCGCGTGGCGATTGCCTTGGCACTGGCCGGGCAGCCGAAGCTGCTGGTGGCGGACGAGCCCACCACGGCCCTGGACGTCACGGTGCAGGCCGAAATCCTGTCCCTGCTCCGGACCCTGGTGAAGGACACAGGCATGTCCGTGGTGATGGTGACCCACGACCTTGGTGTGGTGGCGGACATCTGCGACCAGGTGGCCGTCATGTACGCCGGCCAGGTGGTGGAGAACGGCACAACCCAGGCCGTCCTGGACCACCCCCGCCACCCTTACACCCTGGCGCTCCTGGCCGCCGACCCACACGCCAACCACGCAGACGACATGCCGGAGCGCCTTGCCACCATCAGCGGACAGGTGCCGCAGCCCAAGGACTGGCCCACCGGCTGCCGGTTCGCGGCCCGCTGCCAGTTCGCCGGCTCAGCCTGCATGGAACCCGTTCAGCTGCTGCGCTCCGGCGCCGGCGAAGGGCTGGTGCGGTGTGTCAAAGCGGACCAGCTGGCCGTCGAAGGCATGGACTGGCTGGCCACGGACGTGCCCGCCTCCCGCGTTTTGGAGGTCACCCGCAAGCAAAACCCGATCGTTGAAAAGGACCCGGCATGAGCACCGCAGTGACCGAGCGCCAAGATTCCGCGGCTTCCTCCGCCGCCACCCCCATGCTTGAGATCAAGGACCTGGTGGTCCGCTATGGACGGGGCCGGAAGGCAGCCGCCGCACCGGCCGCCGTCGACCATGTCAGCTTCAGCATCGCACCCGGGGAGACTGTGGGACTGGTGGGGGAGTCCGGATCCGGAAAGTCCACCATTGGCAAGGCAATCCTGGGCTTGCAAAAGGTCTCCGGCGGCACCATCACCTATCAGGGCAAGGACATCACCTCCGCCAGCGCCGCGGAGCGCCGGGCCCTGGGCGGGGAACTGCGTGCCGTCTTCCAGGACCCCAACTCATCGCTGAACCCGCGGAACACCATCGGCACGTCCCTGGCCGAACCGCTGCGCCTGCGAGGGGTTTCAGCGGCAGAGGCACGCGCCAAGGCCGGGGACATGCTCGAACGCGTGGGCCTGCCGCGGGACGCCGTGGACCGGTACCCCAGCCAGTTCTCCGGCGGCCAGCGCCAGCGCATTTCAGTGGCGCGTGCCCTCATCTGCGATCCCCAACTGGTGGTCTGCGACGAAGCCGTCAGCGCCCTTGACCTCTCCACCCAGGCGCAGGTGCTCAACCTCCTGGCCGACCTCCGCGACGAGCGCGGCCTGAGCTACCTGTTCATCGCCCATGACATCGCCGTGGTCCAGTTCCTGGCCCAGCGCGTGGTGGTGCTCTACCGCGGGCAGGTCATGGAAAGCGGACCTGCCGCGGCCGTCACCGGGAACCCCAAGCACCCCTTCACCCAGGCCCTCGTGGCAGCGTCCCCGGTGCCCCGGCCGGCGGAACAGGCCGAACGCCGCGAAGCCCGCGAATCGCTGGGCGTCCGCACCGGGGCGGCCGCGGTCCCCGGGCCCGGCGGATGCCCCTTCCGGCTCCGCTGCCCCCTGGCCACTGACCTGTGCGCCACCGAACGGCCGGCCCTGCGGCGTGTGGGTGCGGCGGATGTGGCCTGCCACTACGCCTGACCGGCACTTCTTCCACCTGCTTTTGACCAGCTTCCACCAGAACGGAACCCTCCTTCCATGACTTCCACGCCCTGGCTCGCTGCCATGATTTCGCCCGAGCAGGACTTCGACGGCGCCCCGCTGCTCCGCAAGGAATTTACGCTCGAGGCGGGCCACGGCGGCGTGGCGAGGGCGACGCTGCGGGCCACCGCCTTCGGCGTCTATGAGGCGTTCATCAACGGCTCACCGGTGGGTGCCGACGTCCTGAGCCCGGGCTGGAGCTCCTACGAGTGGCGGCTGCGCTACCGCAGCTACGACGTCACCTCCCTGCTGGCGCCAACCAGTGTGCTGGGGGTGGAACTGGGCAACGGCTGGTACCGCGGACGGCTGGCCTGGCACGGGATGTCCAACCTGTACGGCAGTGAGCTGGGGTTCCTCGGCCAGCTGGACATCGAGTTCGAGGACGGACATGTCCAGTCGGTCGCCTCTGACACCTCCTGGCAGGCAGGCCCCTCCGCCACCACCTTCAACGACCTCTACGACGGGCAGACCATCGACGCCCGCCGCTCTCAGACGGGCTGGGCGGAGCCCGGCTTTGTCCCCGGCGCTGACTGGACGGGTGTGCGTGGGCTGGCGTTCGACGGCGGCCGGCTGGCTGAGCCGGTGGGCCCGCCCGTGGTGCGTGCCGGCGTCGTGCATCCCGTGGAAATCCGCACCTCACCCACCGGCCGGACGCTGGTGGACTTCGGCCAGAACCTGGTGGGCTGGCTCCGCTTCACGGTGCGGGGCGAGGCCGGGCAGGCCATCACCGTGCGGCACGCCGAGGTCCTGGAAGACGGCGAGCTGGGCGTCCGGCCCCTGCGGTCAGCCAAAGCCACGGACACGTTCATCCTCTCCGGCGGGGAAGACGTCTTTGAACCAACCAAGACCTTCCACGGCTTCCGCTACGCCGAAATCACCGGCTGGCCGGGCACCCTCACCGAGGGAGACCTTGAGGCCGTAGTGGTCCACTCCGACCTGGAGCGAACCGGCACCTTTGAGTGCTCCAACGAACTCGTCAACCAACTGCACCGCAACATCGTCTGGGGGCTGCGCGGCAACTTCCTGGACCTGCCCACCGACTGCCCGCAGCGCGACGAGCGGCTGGGCTGGACCGGCGACATCGCGGTCTTCGCCCCCACTGCTGCCTACCTGTACGACGTCAAAGGGTTCCTGCAGGACTGGCTGCTGGACCTGGCTGCCGAGCAGAAGGCGGCGAACGGTCTGGTGCCCATCACCGTGCCCGATGCCCTGAAATACTGCCCGCAGCCGCCCGAATTCCCGGCTCCGGAATCGTCCGCCCTGTGGAGTGAAGCCTCCGTGTGGGTGCCATGGGCACTCTGGGAGGCCTACGGGGACCTCAGCGTGCTGCGGAACCAGTACGAGTCGATGGCCTCGCACACCCGCCGGGTGGAGGGGCTGCTCTCGCCCACGGGCCTGTGGGACTCCGGCTTCCAGTTCGGCGACTGGCTGGACCCCGACGCCGCGCCGGACCAGCCATGGGCGGCCAAGGCGGACACCGGCGTGGTGGCCACCGCCTGCATGTACCGCACCGCGCGCCTAACCGCCCAGGCTGCCGGGCTGTTGGGCAGGCGCGACGACGAAGCGTACTTCGAGGCGCTTGCCGCCCGGGTGCGTACCGCCTTCGCCGAGAACTACGTCGCTGCCGACGGCACCATCCGCAGCGACTGCACCACGGTCTACGCGCTGGCTATCGCCTTCGACATCCTGGCCACCCCGGAGCTGCGGGAGTTCGCCGGGACCCGCCTGGCCGAGCTGGTCCGGGACAACGGCTACCGCGTGTCCACCGGATTCGCGGGCACCCCGTTCATCACGCACGCGCTGACGGACACCGGCCACATGGACGAGGCCTACCGGCTGCTGCTGGAGAAGGGCTGCCCGTCCTGGCTGTACCCCGTGACGATGGGAGCCACCACGGTCTGGGAACGCTGGGACTCCATGCTCCCCGACGGCACCATCAACCCCGGCGAAATGACCAGCTTCAACCACTACGCCCTGGGCGCCGTTGCCGACTGGATGCACAAAGCCATCGGCGGCATCCGACCGCTGGAACCGGGCTACGCGCGCGTCCTCATCGCCCCGCAGCCGGGCCAAGGAATCGACTGGGCCAGGACCTCCCTGAAGACTCCGCACGGTGAGGTCCGGGTTGAATGGACGCTCGACGGCGGTGCGTTCCGCCTCGAGGCGGCCGTCCCTGACGGGGTGGCGGCCGACGTCGTCCTTCCCGACGGTGCGCAGCGCACCGTTGAGGGCGGCACCCACTCTTTCGAAGGGCGCGTTGCCCCCATGCCCGATTACGAGGCAAGCCGCTGATGGGCAGACAGGAGACGGTTCGGCTCCTGCGCCTCGATCAAATCCGGATGCGGGACCCTTTCATCCTGGAACCTGTTCCGGGGGAGTTTGTCCTGTTCGGAACCAGCGACAGGAACGTGTGGAGTGGCCCCGCCACCGGCTTTGACTGCTATACCAGCAATGACCTTGAACACTGGGAAGGCCCCTTTGCGGCCTTCCGGCCGCCAGCGGATTTTTGGGCGGACGCGCAGTTCTGGGCTCCGGAGGTGTACGCCCTTGACGGACGGTTCTTCATGTTCGGCACCTTTGCGACGTCAACGGGCAACCGCCCCCGGGGTGTCGCGGTTCTTGCCTCGGATCTGGCCACGGGCCCGTACCAGCCCTGGAGTGACGGAGCCGTGACGCCGGCGGCCGAACCGTGCCTCGACGGGACGCTGTATATCGACGAGGATTCCACCCGCTGGCTCGTCTACAGCCGGGGGACGGAGGGAACCGCTGATGCACCAGGGATCACTGACGGCGAGATGCGTGCCGTCCGCCTGGCGCCGGACCTGCGCACGGCAGCCGGTGAGCCTGCTCTCCTGTTCAAGGCATCCGCGGCGGCCTGGACCCGGCCGCTGCGGTTCCCGGAGGGGGTGGAACCCCCAAAGGACCTGAACCTTGCCGCAGATCCCCTGTTCACCGATGGACCGTTTGTTGTCCGTTCGCCGGAAGGGTCTTTGCTGATGCTGTGGTCAAGCCACGGCGAGGCCGGGTATGCAATGGGCATCGCCGAGTCGAAAAGCGGAACCATCAAGGGGCCCTGGATCCAGCAGGCGGACCCTGTGTGGTCCAGAAATGGCGGGCATGGAATGGTCCTCCGCACATCCGGCGGGCGTGACTATCTGGTCTTTCACGGGCCGAACGACACACCCAACGATAGGGTCAGGATCACTGGCGTGGAAATCGACGGGAACAGCATCCGCGTCCTTCGATGAGGTGCAGCGGAGGCGCTGATCTGCAACGATGTGGCAAAAGATCATTCCCAGGGAGGACTCATGCCGTACACCGTGGATTTCAAGAACGTGTCCACCGCCGGTCTGGAATCGTCACCGGTAGCGGAGGCGTTGGCCGGGCTCCGCGCCAACGAGGCCCGCTACTACAAGAATAAATACGACCACGACTTCACGGTGGTCCCTGCCGGGGAAGCGCCGGAAGTGCTGGACTATGTGAACAACATCCTGTCCGCCGAGCGCAACCTGGTGATTGCCTCCAAACCCCTTGAGGTGTCCTCCTTCGAAGTGGACGGGCTGCGAATGGCCTACGTGTTCTACGAGTCAGGGCTGTCCATCAACGTCATGTACGGCATTGAGGAAGGGGGCAAGCGGGCGGTCGGATTCAAGCTCTCGGACGGCATGGACGTTCCGGAAGAGCTGGCGTCCAGCTTCAAGTTCGCCCGCCAGAAGTCGAAGCTGGCGGGCACCATCCGCGGCTCGTACTTCGTGATCAAGGGCGAGTACGCCTAGATGGTCACGTTAAACGCCGCATAGCCCGTCGCCGCGGATCCGGTCATGGTGGCCAGCTGGTAGATGCCGCCGTCGTCGCCGAACACGTTGTCTGACTGCAGCGTGGTCCGGGTCATGTTGGTGATGCTCTTTTCGTAGCCAGGAGTTGCGTAGACGTCGTCACAGGCCGCTTTGGTCAGGGCAATCTGCGAGACGGTGAGCACCTGGCCGGCGGCGGTGGCGTTGTTCATGGATTCGAACACTTCGAAGTGGATGTGCGGCCACCGTCCGGCGTAGGCACCCGGGAAGATGGACGTGAAGGTGACCTGGCCGTTGGCGTCTGCCTCCTGGACGCCGCGCAGGTAGTTTTCGTTTTTCAGGCTCGAGTCGTACATCGAGTACTTGCCGTCGCGGTCGCAATGCCAGGCGTAGACCGCCGCGCCCGCCAGCGGTGTGCAGCCGTTGGCGTTGTCCAGCAGGGTGAGGGTGAAGGTCAACGGGACGCCCACCGCTTTAGCGGACGCGGTGCCGAAGCTGGAGGTGATGTCCTGCCGCACCACGCCGGAGGCTTCCAGGACGTTGGGTCCGTTGGAGCCGTCGCCCGGGTACGGTCCGGCGGTTTCCTGGGGAATCTCCACGCCGCACTCGGCAATGGCCCGGGTAATGGTGGGTGTCGACGTGGCGGAGGACGATGCCGTAGCCGAAGCCGATGCGGATTCGGTGGAAGCCGCCGTGGCGGTTGCGTCCGTGGCTGACGGCGCAGCCGTGGTTGATCCGTTGGGGCTGCAGGCAGCGAGTGCGACGGCGGCGCCGCCGGCACCGAGGAACATGCCGAGGGAGCGGCGGCTCATCAGCGTCGACAGGTCGAATTCAAGGCCGCGGTCGTGATCCGGGTGCGGCTGGTGCGCGTTTTCGGGGAGCTCATTGCGGTTGTGCGAAGTGGTCATGAACCCATCAGAAGCCACCGCACTATGCGTCCGGTAGGCGGATTCTGTGAGCCACCTGTGTGACGTTGCCCCGCGACCCCGGCCTCGGCCGCGTAGGGCCGCTACCCCTGCGAGTGCGTCCGGGTGCCGGCGCTGACGGCAGCCTGGTGCCCCAGGTTCCTGGAGACGGCGCGGGCGGCCGCGCGGACAGCGGGGGCCAGTACGTTCGGGGGAGTGGACCCGTCCGGGACCACGATGGACAGTGACGCCACCACGGAGCCCTGGGCGTCGAAGATGGGGGACGCCACGGAGACGGTCCGGGACGGGACGGTACGGCGGATCATCGCAATCCCGGTGCGCCGCACATCCGAAAGGGTCCTGCGCAGCTGGCCCTCCGGCAACTCCGGCACTCCGGGCTCGTTTTCCGGCGGCCGCTTCAGGATGGTCTCCTGGAACTGCTGGTCCGCGCCCGCCAGCAGCACCAGCCCGATCGCCGTGGACCGCAGGGGCGCCCGGCCACCCACGCGGTACGCCACCTCCGTGGCATCCTTCGCGGACAGCCGCTCGATCAGCACCGCCTGCTCGTTGTCCCGCACCGCCAGCAGCACGTGGTGCCGGGTGACTTCGAACAGGTCTTCCAGGTAGGGAAGGGCAATTTCCCGCACCCCGTGCCCGCGGGGCGACAGCGACGCCACTTCCCACAGCCTGACCCCCACGACATACCGGCCGTCGTCGAGCCTTTCAAGCGCACCCCATGCCACCAACCGGGCGATCAGCCGCAGTGCGGTGGGCGCGGGCATGTCCGCATACCGGGCGAGTTCCGAAAGCGTCAGTGCCCGCCGCCGGTCGGAGAAGACGGCGAGCAGGCTCAGCGCGCGGTCGATGACGGGTTCGCCCTGTTTGGGCCGCTTTCCGCGGGCAGGCGGGGTGTCCGGGTCCGGAATGACAGTCATGGCGGTGGTTCCTAGCGCTGATGCATTGGTGAGCTGCCCCACAATACTATTTCGACCAATGAAAATGCTGTGTGGGGGACAGGAGCACGCCAACCAAGCTGGAACTCCCAGCACCCGCACCCCAGGAGCCCTGCCGCATGACCGCCCCCACCCGGCTTCGGGCCGAGCACCTGTTGGAAGCGATGGGCCTGACCATCCGGGAGCCCAGCCTCAGCTGGACGCCTCCCGCCGGAACCACAAGCCAGGCGGCATACCGCATCACCGCAAGCAACGGCTGGGACACGGGGAAGGTCGAGTCGGCCGCCTGCAGCGGCATCCCGTACGGCGGCCCGGCGCTGCGCTCGCGGGACCGGTTCGAGTGGCGCGTCCGCACCTGGGACAGGGACGAAAAAGGCACCGAAACACCGAGCGGCTGGTCCAGCCCCATGCCGGTGGAGCTGGGGCTGATGCATGCCGAGGACTGGACGGCGCAGTGGATCGGGCCAGACGAGCCCCAAGTTCCGGCGCCAGGAGACCGGCCCGGCTATGCCCTCACCAAAACCTTCCTCCTGCCGGCGGCCCCGAACAAGGCCCGCGCCTACGCCACCGCGCACGGCATCTATGAGCTATTCATCAACGGCAACCGCGTGGGCGACCAGCAACTCACCCCAGGCTCCACCAGCTACAACACCACGCTCCAGGTCCAGGCCCACGACGTCACCGCCCTGATCCGTGAAGGCAGCAACACCGTGCGCGCCGTCCTCACCGACGGCTGGTACCGCGGCACGTTCGGATACACGCGCGACGCCGACATGTACGGAACGCACACGGCCTTCCTGGCGCAGCTCGAACTGGAGTCACGGGCCGGCAGGCAGGTCATCGGCACCGACAGCTCGTGGCTGGTGTCCGCCACGGAGATCCTCCGTGCCGACCTTATGGCGGGCCAGGGCGTGGATTTCAGGAAGGCCGACGGCGGCAGCGCACCTAAGGCGGGCAACGGCGCCCCGGTTGCCCGCGCACCCCGGCCGTGTTCCGCCGTCGTCCGTCCCGGCAGTTTCACCGCACTGGCCGGACCCCTTGCGCCGCCCACCCGGGTGGCGCAGGAACTTGTTCCGGCGTCCATCACGCGGCTGGCCAACGGCAGCCAGGTGGTGGACTTTGGCCAGAACATCCACGGCTGGGTCCGGCTCACCAGGCTCGGCGCACCGGGCGAAACCGTCACCCTGGAATACGGCGAAGCGCTCGGAGCGGACGGCGACGTCAACCGGGACCATCTGCGCCCCCTCGACTTCCGGGCGCCGGGAGCCTTCCGGGACGCAGGCCAGGTGGACACCGTCATCGCCTCGGGTGCCCCCGGGGAAGTCTTCGAACCCCGGCACACCACCCACGGCTTCCGGTACGTCTCGGTCCAGGGCCTCGCCGCGGGCCTCCAGCCGGGAGACATCACCGGCTGCCTGGTGCGGACGGACCTGGAACGTATTGGCACCTTCAGCTGCAGCGATGCGCGCCTGAACGCACTGCATGACATCGTGGAATGGAGCTTCCTGGGCAACTCCTGCGAGGTCCCCACCGACTGCCCTCAGCGCGAGAAAGCCGGCTGGACCGGGGACTGGCAGCTGTTTGTCCCCACTGCCGCCTACCTTTTCGACGTCACAGGCTTCTCCCGCAAGTGGCTGCGCGACGTCCGTGCAGACCAATGGGACAACGGCGTCATCACCAACATCTCGCCGTCCCCCGGGCCCGCGGCCACCTCGGCGGAGTTCATGGGCTTCACCAACGGGTCCGCCGGCTGGGGCGATGCGGTGGTGATGGTGCCCTGGGAGGTCTACCTGGCGTCCGGGGACGCCGGGATCCTCGCCGAAAACTGGGAGGCCATGCAGCGGTGGCTTCACTTTGTGCAGGCTACCGCCGAAACGGAGCGGCACGCCGCGCGCGCCGCCGCAAGCGCAGCGCCCGCGCCGCACGAGCGGTACCTGTGGGACACCGGCTTCCACTTTGGTGAATGGATGGAACCGGACGGCCCCGAACCTGACCTGTTCGCCGCCCGCAGCGCCGACCACGGGATCGTGGCCACGGCCTACTACCGGCACACCACGGACGTGATGGCACGAATCGCTGCTGTCCTGGGCCTGGATACAGAGGCCGCCGAGCTCGCGGAACTTTCACACCTGATCCGGGACGCGTGGGAGACGGAATACCTTGATTTTTCCGGCAGCGTAATCCAAGCCACGCAGGCCAACTGCGTCCGCGCCCTGGCCTTCGACCTTGTCAGCCCCGAACACCGCCCCACGGTCACCTCGCAGCTGGCCGCCCTGATCCGGAACGCCGGCACCCACCTGGGCACCGGCTTCCTGGCCACGCCCTACCTGCTCCCGGTCCTGGCGGACAACGGACAACTGGACCTGGCCTATGAACTCCTGATGCAGGACTCGGAACCGTCCTGGCTGACCATGGTGGACCGCGGCGCCACCACCGTGTGGGAGTTGTGGAACGGCATCGATGCCAACGGCACGCCGCACCAGTCGCTCAACCACTACAGCAAGGGTGCCGTGGTCTCCTTCCTGCACCGCTACACCGCCGGCCTGCGGCAGGCGCCCGGAAGCGCAGGCTGGGAGCGCATCATCATTGAGCCCCGCCCCGGCGCCGGCCTGGCATCCGCCTCCACCTCACACATGGGGCCACGGGGCCTGATCCAGGTGGCCTGGACTGCGGCGGAAGGAGCAATGGACGGCGGCGTGCTGACGCTCACAGCCACGGTTCCCTCCGGCACCACCGCGGAGGTGCGGCTGCCCGGCGCGCCGGCCGCCGTCGTCGGGCCGGGACACCACACTTTCCCTGCCGCCACCGGCCGGGGCACTGCACAACCTGCGCTGATGAGGAGCACACTATGACAGTGGATGACGCTACCGGGGTACTCGACCTGTCCCCTTCCGACATGTCGCGTTCTGACATATCCCGTCCCGACACCTCCCGTCCCGGAGGCAGGAAGGTTCCGCCGTTCCCTGTCTTCGATGCCCCGGGCACGGCGGAGCAGGTCTCGGACGTATCCTCCGTGCACCGTGAAGTCACCTACGCCCGGGCCATCGGATTCCGGCCGCTGAAGATGGACATCTGGCTGCCCCGCAAGGCCTTTGGGACCACGCCGATGGTCCTCTGGGTGCACGGCGGAGCGTTCCAGCTGGGCGACCGCCGCGAACTGCCGCCCACCTTCGCCCCCGATTCCGTGTTCCGGCTGCTCAACGAGGCAGGCATCGCCTGCGCCACGGCGGACTACCGGCACTCGCTGGAGGCGCCGTTCCCGGCACAGCTCCACGACCTCAAAGCCGCGGTCCGCTACCTCCGGGAGTTCGCCGGGGACCTCAGCATCGACCCGGACAGGTTTGGCGCCTGGGGCGAATCAGCAGGCGGCCACCTGGTAGCGCTCCTGGGACTCACCGGCAAGCGCGAAGACCTGGAGGGCGGTCTCGGTGCGCAGGGGCACCCAAGCAGCGTCAGCGCCGTCGTCGACTTCTACGGCGTGTCTTCGCTGGTGGACATCCCGCCAATAGTCACCCCGGACGGGCTCTTTCCCCCTTCCTTGACTGCCGCTGTCCCGCCGGGAATGTCGCTGCAGCCCGAGCAGATGCTGGTGGGCGGGTCGGACGACCCGAAACTGCTGGCCGCGGCCAGCCCCGTCAGCTACGTATCGGCGGATGCCGCCCCGTTCCTCCTGGTCCACGGCGATTCGGATGGACTGGTCCCGCACTCGCAGACCGAGCTTCTGGCCGCCGCGCTCGCCGGCGCCGGCGTGGAACATGACGTCATGACCATCACGGGCGGCGACCACTGCTTCTTCGGCGCCGAGGACCAGTTGGATACCATCCTGGCCACAGCCGTTGACTACTTCTCACGGAAGTTGGGAACACCATGACACCCCGCACAAAACCAGACGTGGCTTCCCCCGACGCCACCCCGGCCGGCCCACAGGGGGAGGCCGCCGCCGGTTTCGCTGAGTACCTGGCCAGCCCGGAAGGACCGCAGTTCCTTAACCCGGACGCCCTGCGCTCACCCGGGCCGGACGTCCCCATCCGCGCCGTGACGGCCGACGGCCGGCACGGGCCGGTGGCCATCCGGATCTACGGGGAACCGGCCGGCGCGGACAGCCCCGCCCTCGTGTGGCTGCACGGCGGCGGATTCGTCAGCGGCAGCGTGGATAGCCCGGAGTCGGATTACCTGGCGCGGGTGCTCGCGAACCAGGGCACGCCGGTGCTGTCCGTGGACTACCGGCTGGCCCGCGACGGCGTGTCCTTCCCCATCCCGCACGACGACGCCCTGGCCGGCTGGTTTTGGGCCCGGAAGAACGCCGAAAGCCTGGGGCTGGATCCGGACCTGCTCTGCCTGGGCGGTGCCGGTGCCGGTGGCAACCTGGCGGTGGGCGCCGCGCTCTACCTGATTGACGCCGGAAAGCCGCTGCCCGCCAAGCTCCTGCTGGCCTACCCCTTCCTGCACGCGGAACTCCCGCCGCCGGCCGGGGGACTGGATCAGCGGGTCATGGCCGGGCTGCCCCGGCACCTGCGGTTCACCGTGGAGGACTGCATCCGGACGGCCGAGAACTACGTGGGCGGCCCCGTCAGCATGGCATCGTCCTATGCGATGCCCGGCTACGCGGACCCTGCCGGACTGCCGCCCACGGCCCTGCTCGCCTGCGAGTACGACGACGCCCGCGGCTCCACAGAGCTGTTTGCTGCTGAGCTGGAACGCGCAGGGGTTCCGGTGTCCTGCTTCCTCGCCCAGGGCGCGGTCCACGGCCACCTCAACCACACCGCCGGCCTGCCGGAAGGGCAGGCGGCCCTGGATTTCCTGGCGGGTGAGCTGCTGGCAGTCCGGCGGGCGTAACGCTTCCGGCGTCCGCTGGTGCTGCCGGCACCTGGCTTACCCGGGGTTGGCCGCGCCGTCGTTGACGGAAGCATGGCTGCTGGACCAGATGTCACCCATCTCCTCGGTGGACTGCTCCACAATCCGGCTCATGGCGGCATGCGCGGCGGCTGCCTGGCCCCGCTGGATGGCGCTGGCCACATCCACGTGCATCTGCAGTGCCTCATGGTCCGGAAGATGGGGCATCAGGCCGTGCTGGGTCCGCCCCGCCAGCACTTCCGCCACGAGTTTATGCAGCTGCGAAAACATCAGGTTGCCGGAGGCGTTGAGGACAGCGGCATGGAATTCGATGTCCAGGCGCAGGAAATCTTCCTGGTCTCCCCGCTGCCCGGCGGCCCAAAGCCGGGCTGCCATGGAAACAAGGTCGCTGGCCTGGTCGAGTGAAGCGCGCTCGGCCGCGAGCCGGGCGGCCTGCGGCTCAATGGCGCCGCGCAGTTCATTCAGGGACCGCAACTGCTCCAGCCGCTTGGCCGAGGCCAGCCGCCACCGGATCACCTGGGGGTCATAGAGGTTCCAGCTGGCTTCCGGCTGAACCACCGTTCCCAGTCGGCGGCGCGATTCCAACATGCCCATCGACGACAGGACACGGGTGGCCTCCCGGATCACGGAGCGGGACACCTTGTGCTGCGCCTCCAGCTCATCCAAGCGCAGGATCGAATTCGGGGCCAGCGTTCCCTCGGCAATGGCGAGCCCCAGGTTCTCGACCAGCGATGAATGCAGGTCCGGGGACAACGCCGCCTTTGGGATGGTCATGAATAAATCATATGGGGGCATGGCAAGGTCTTGTATATGTCTGCCTTATTTGTTTATGCTCGCTGAACACAACAGACGTAACGAGGCGTCTGTCACCCGCCCGCGAAGCTGCGGGCCTGAAGGCAAAGGAAGTCGTAATGAAGCGGCATTCAATTGTGAAGTACGCGGCAATTGCCGCAGCGATGTCGCTGGGGCTGACCGCCTGCAGCGGCGGCGGAGGCGGCAGCGACCAGGCCAAGCAGTCCGGCACCGTCCGTGTCACCCTGGCCAACCACGTGTGGACCGAGGGCATCAAGGCCGCGATTCCGGAATTCGAGAAGTCCAGCGGGCTCAAGGTGGAGCTGACCCAGCTCGGCGAGGACCAGCTCTCTGACCAGTACAACGTCAAGCTCAACGCAGGCAGCGACGAGATCGACGTGATGATGTACCGCCCGCTGCAGGAAGGCAAGGCTTTTGCCAAGAACGCTTACCTTGCGGACCTGACCAAGAACGTCTCATCGGACTCGGGCTGGGACTGGAAGGATTACCAGGAGGGCCCGGTCAAGGCCACCACCGTTGACGGCAAGGTGGTTGGTGTTCCGATCATCACCGAGCGCGAAGTCCTGTACTACCGCAAGGACCTGCTGCAGGCCGCAGGCCTCCAGGTCCCCAAGACCATGGAGGAACTGGAAGCGGCGGCCAAGGCCATCAAGGCGTCCTCCCCTGACACCGCAGGCTTCGTGGCCCGCACCGGCAAGTCCGCCGCGGTGACCCAGTTCTCCAGCTTCCTGTACAGCTTTGGCGGCGACTTCATGGACTCCAGCGGCAAGGCCTCTGTCAACACCGACGCCGCCAAGAAGGCCTACGCCTACTACGGCGGCCTGATCCGCAACTACGGTCCCGCCAACGTCAGCACGGACATGAGCTGGCCCGAGGCGATGGCCATCTTCACCCAGGGCGGTGCCGCCTTCTACACGGAGGCAGATTCGCTCTACAAGAACGCCACAGACCCCGCCAAGTCCAAGGTTGCGGACAAGGTTGGATTCGCTGCGCTGCCTGCAGGTCCCGCCGGTTCCAAGCCGTACAACATCCCCTCCTGGGCGCTGGGCGTGAACCAGAACTCCAGCAACCAGGACAACGCCTGGAAGTTCATCCAGTGGGCAACCAGCAAGGAACGCACCCTGGCAGCCCAGAAGGCCGGCGTCCCGGGCCCGCGCACCTCCGTCTGGTCCAACCCTGACGGAACCTCCACCTACCCGAAGGACCTTGCCGACGCGATCTCCGCCAGCGCCAAGAACGGCGTGGGCCATGACCGGCCCGAGGTTGTCACCGTAGGCAAGGCACGCGAAATCGTGGGTGCCCCGATTGTCGCCACCATCACCGGCGGGGACGCCGCCGCAGCGGCAAACGACGCCCAGACTGCTTTCCAGACCTTCCTGGACAGCGAAAAGAAGTAGGACACAGGGCGCCTATCGCGCACCAACATCCCGCCGGGACGGCCCATGGCCGTCCCGGCGCGGCCCACTTCACCCCCAAACTCCTTAGGTGAACCATGTCTGTATTGAACCCTCCCCGCAGCGCCCGCACCCGCCGGCCCGGTGGCCCCGCCGGTGCCGGGGGGAACTTTTCCGCCTGGGCCAACCGGCACCGAAAGTGGCTCTTCGCGGCACCGGCAATGATCTTCGTCGGCGTGCTGATCATCTTTCCGCTGGCCTGGACCGTGTACCTCAGCCTCACCGACTCCCAGGGATCCGTGCGGGCCGCAACGGAGTTCATCGGGCTGCAGAACTACATCACGGTCCTCAGCGATACCGAGCGTTTCTGGCCCGCCGTGGGCCGCACCCTTTCCTTCACTGGCGTCGCACTGGCCTTCGAAGTGGTGCTGGGCATGGGCGTGGCGCTGCTTCTGTGGCGGCCCTTCCGGGGTGAAAAGTGGGTCCGGGTGGCCATCCTGCTGCCGCTCGTGGCCACGCCCGTGGCGGTGGGCATGATGTGGCGGCTGATCTTCGATCCCAACATCGGCTTCGTCAACCAGCTCCTGGGCATGGTGGGCATTCCGCCCCAGCCGTGGCTGTCCGGCCAGGACACAGCCCTGGGCACCACCATCTTCATGGACGTGTGGCAGTGGACCCCCATGGTGGTCCTGATCCTGCTGGCCGGGCTGACCTCGCTGTCCGACGAACCGGACGAGGCCGCCCGCGTGGACGGCGCCAACGCCTTCCAGCGGTTCTTCTACATCACGCTGCCCCTCATGATGCCCACCGTGATCGTGGCCATCCTGCTGCGCGGCATCGATGCACTGAAGACCTTCGACATCCTTTACGCCACCAAGGGCAAGGGCGGCGGCTCGTTCCACGAAGTGGAGACGCTGAACGTCTACGCCTACGGACTCAGCTTCGACTACAACCAGTACGGGCTCTCCTCGGCGGTGCTGATCCTGTTCTTCATGATCATCATCGGCTCCATGTGGCTGCTCACCATGCGCAAGAAAGCGGTAAGCAAATGACCGTCATGACAGATTCCGCCGCCACCGCCGCGGACCGCCGGCCCCCGCGCCGCCGCAAGCCCCTGGCCACGCGCGCCTACAAGGTGTTCCGGGTCGTCGCCCTCATCCTTGTGGTGCTGTTCCTGCTTGCGCCGCTCTTCTGGATGCTGCTGGCATCGCTGAAGACCAACGTGGATATCTACGACACCGGCAAGGCGTTCCTGTTCTCGCCCACCATCGAGAACTACGCCAATGTGCTGCAGCGCAACAACTACTTCGTGTTCATCTTCAACAGCTTCTGGGTTGCCTTCGTCTCCACCGCGTTGTCAATCGTCCTCGGCGTCCCGGCTGCCTACGCCATGAGCCGGTTCACCATGCACCGCTCGGCGCTGGTGGTCCTGATGGCCCGGGTCATTCCCGGCGTCTCACTCCTGGTGCCTTGGTACTACGTCTTCTCCAACCTGCGCATGGTGGGGAAGTTCGAGGTGCTGATCCTCAGCCACATGTTCGTGGCCCTCCCGCTGATCGTGTACATCATGATGAGCTACTTCGACTCGCTGCCCCTGGAGCTGGAGGAATCAGCCGAAGTGGACGGGCTTACGCCGATCGGTGCGTTCCGGCTGATCACGCTTCCGCTGGCGGTGTCCGGCATCGCCACAGCCGGCATCCTGTCCTTTATCTTCTCCTGGAACAACTTCATGTTCGCGCTGGTGCTCTCCGGCTCCAAGACCAAGACCCTGCCGGTGGCGATCTTCGACTTCGTCTCCTACGCCAGCATCGACTGGGGCGGGCTGATGGCCGCGGCGACTGTTGTCACCATCCCCATCATGATCATTGCGCTCTTCACGCAGAAGTACATCGTCTCCGGCCTGACCGCCGGCGCCACCAAGGGTTAGGACCGCGGCGTGACCGTCATCAGCCGGATCGAAACATTCCTTGTTCCACCCCGCTGGCTCTTTGTCCGGGTCGAGACCGAAAGCGGCATCGTGGGGTGGGGCGAGGCCACCTGCGAGGGACGCAGCGAGACGGTGCGCGCCGCCGTCGGGCAACTCTCGGAGCTGCTCATCGGACGGGACGCCCTCCGGATCGAAGACCACTGGCAGGTGATGACCAAGGGGTCCTTCTACCGGGGCGGACCCATCCTTGCCAGTGCCGTCTCCGGCCTGGACCAGGCGCTGTGGGACATCGCGGGCAAGCACTTCAACACTCCGGTGCACCAACTGCTGGGCGGCCACGTCCGCGACCGCATCCGGATGTACGGCTGGGTGGGCGGCGACGAGCCGAACGAGGTGGCGGACCAGATCAGCGCCCAGCTGGACGTGGGCCTCACTGCCGTCAAAATGAACGCCAGCGGACGGATGAGCCCGGTGGCGTCGGTGGCAGAGATCGACGGCGTCATCCGCCGTGTTGCCGCGGCCCGGCAGGTCCTGGGCGACCACCGGGACGTCGCCGTCGACTTCCACGGCCGGTTCAGCCTGGCCAACGCCAGGCGGGTGGCCCCCTTGCTGGAACCCTTCCGGCCCTTCTTCCTCGAAGAGCCCGTGGTGCCGGAAAACACCCACCTGCTCCGGGAATTCACCGCGTCCACCACCACCCCGGTGTCCACGGGGGAGCGGCTGTACAGCCGGCAGGAGTTCCTGCCGGCGCTGCAGGCGGGCATCGCGGTGGCCCAGCCGGACCTCTCCCATGCCGGCGGCATCACCGAGGTCCGGAAGATCGCGGCCCTGGCCGAGGTCTACGAAGTCCAGCTGGCACCGCACTGCCCGCTGGGACCGCTGGCGCTGGCCGCCTGCCTCCAGGTGGGCTTCGCCACGCCCAACTTCCTCATCCAGGAACAAAGCATCGGCATCCACTACAACCAGGGCGCCGAAGTCCTGGACTACGTGGTGGACAAGACGCCGTTCAAGTTCGTAAACGGCCACATCGAGCGTCTCACCGGGCCCGGACTGGGCGTCGAAATCGACGAGGCCGTGGTGCGGGCAGCGGACAAGCGCGGCCATGCCTGGCGCGGACCTGTGTGGCGCCACCCCGACGGATCCTTCGCAGAATGGTGAATCCCATGACATCCCAAAATCCAGCCGTCACCTCCGCCGGCCTGCTGGCCGGCATCCGGCAGTCGCGGCTTGTCGGCATTGTCCGCGGGAACGACGGCGGTGCTGCCGCCAAGGCGGCGCTGGCCGCCATGGAGGAAGGCTTCCGGTACGTGGAGATCGCCCTCACCACGCCCAACGCGCTGGAGGCAATCCGCGAGGTCCGCGCGGCTGCGCCGGCCGGCTGCCTGGTGGGCGCCGGCACCGTCCTGAGCGAGGCCGACGTCGAACACGCCACCGCTGCCGGCGGCCAGTTCATCGTCACCCCCTCCCTTGCCCCCTCCATCAGCGAGGCGGCCAGTGCCGGCATCCCGGTCCTGGCCGGCGCGCTGACCCCCAGCGAGGCCTATGAGGCGATGGAACGCGGTGCCACCGCCATCAAGCTTTTCCCGGCATCGATCGGCGGCCCCGGCTACCTGAAGGCAGTCCGCGATCCCTTCCCGGACATCCCCTTCATCGCCGTGGGCGGCGTGGGCCTCGGCGAGGCGGCCGGGTACTGGGAAGCCGGGGCGATCGCCGTCGGCCTGGGCGGTCCGCTGTTCGGCAGCGCAGCCTCCGGCGGCGACCTCACGGAAATGCGGGAACGTGCCCGCAGCTTCCTGGCCCTTGCGGCCGAATTTGCTGCCCGTGCCGGAACCGGGACCCCTTCATGAGCGTTTGCCTGCTGACCTTCGGCGAGTCCATGGTCTCACTCCGCGCCGGCGGCCCCCTGGCGAACGGCGGCACCCTGAACATGCAGGTGGCGGGGGCAGAATCGAACGTTGCCATCGGCGTCGCACGGCTTGGCCACAGCGCTGCCTGGGCCGGGGCGGTGGGCGCGGACCCGCACGGCGAGTTCATCCTGAAGCAACTGCGCGGCGAAGGCGTCCAGCTGCACCACACCGTGCATGCGGACCGGAGCACCGGGGTGATGTTCCTGGAGCAGCGCACCGCCGACCTCAGCCGGGCCTTCTACTACCGCGCCGGATCGGCGGGAGCCACCATCTCCCGCGGCCAGGTTGCTGCGGCCCTGGATGGCGGAACACGGATCCTGCACCTGACCGGCATCACCCCGGCACTCAGCCCGGAAGCGCGGGACGCGGTGGAGTACGCCGCGGAACGGGCAGCGGCTGAAGGCGTGGTGGTCTCCCTGGATGTGAACTACCGGAGCAAGCTTTGGTCCCGGGACCAGGCGGGAGCCGTGCTCGGCCCCCTGGCCCGGCACGCCACCATCGTCATAGCGTCCGACGACGAACTCGACTTGGTTGCCGTCCCGCCGGATGGGAGCGGGGAGGCAACGTCCCCGGCCGATGAGGCCCGTGCGGCCGCGCACCTGTTGGACTTGGGGGTCAGCGAAGTGGTGGTGAAGCGCGGCGCCGCAGGGGCCGCGGTCCATACAGCCGACGGCCTTCTTGAAGCTCCGGCCATCCCGGTGACGTGCGTGGACACCGTTGGGGCCGGGGACGCGTTCACCGCCGGTTACCTTTCCGCCCTGCTCGACGGCGAAGACGTCGCCGGCCGCCTCAAGCGCGGCATCCTCGCCGGCGCCTTCGCCGTCAGCACGCGCGGCGATTGGGAAGGCCTGCCGCGCCGCGAAGAACTTGCGCTGCTCGACGCAGCCCGGGGCAGCACCCAGCGCTGACACCTTTGTCCCACCCCAACGGGAAATTCCCATCTACCCAAAGCCCCTACCCGAAAGCCAGCTGTGAAGATTATTGCCGCCGATGTGTTTGTGACCAGCCCCACCCGGAACTTCGTGACCCTCCGGATCACGACTGAGGATGGTGTGACCGGGATTGGTGATGCCACCCTGAACGGCCGCGAGCTGGCTGTGGCCGCGTATTTGAAGGAGCATGTGGCGCAGTTGCTCATTGGCAAGGATCCGCACCGGATTGAGGATACGTGGCAGTTCCTGTACCGGAGTGCGTATTGGCGGCGGGGTCCGGTGACGATGGCGGCGATCGCTGCGGTGGATATGGCGTTGTGGGATATCAAGGGCAAGGTGGCCGGGTTGCCGGTGTACCAGTTGCTGGGTGGTGCGTCGCGGAACGGGTTGCGGGCGTATGGGCATGCTTCGGGTGCGGATATTGAGTCGTTGTTTGATTCGGTGCGGGAGCATCTGGAGTTGGGGTACAAGTCGATCCGGATCCAGACGGCGATCCCGGGGATCAAGGCCGTGTATGGGGTGGCGGCGCAGGCGCAGGCGTCGGGGGAGCGGTATGACTATGAGCCGGCCGGGCGGGGTGCGTTCCCGCAGGAGGAGGACTGGGATACCCGGGCGTACCTGCGGCACCTGCCCACGGTCTTTGAGGCGGTGCGGAACGAGTTCGGCCCGGAGATCCCGTTGCTGCATGACGGGCATCACCGGATGACGCCGATCCAGGCCGCGAAGCTGGGCAAGGCGTTGGAGCCGTATGACTTGTTCTGGTTGGAGGACTGCACGCCGGCGGAGAACCAGGAGGGGCTGCGCCTGGTGCGGCAGCACACCACCACGCCGTTGGCGATCGGGGAGATCTTCAATACGGTGTTTGACTTCCAGACGCTGATCAAGGAGCAGTTGATTGATTATGTGCGGGCGGCGTCCACGCATTTCGGTGGGATCAGTCCGTTGAAGAAGGTGATGGATTTCGCGGCGCAGTACCAGATCAAGTCCGGTTTCCACGGTCCGACGGATATATCCCCGGTGGGGTTCGCGGCGCAGCTGCACGTGGGGTTGGCGATCCATAACTATGGGATCCAGGAGTACATGCAGCACTCGGCCAAGACCAACGAGGTCTTCGAGCAGTCCATGACGTTCGTGGACGGGTACCTGCACCCGGGCGACAAGCCGGGCATCGGCGTCGAATTCAACGAAGAAGCCGCCGCGGCCTACCCCTACCAGCAGGCCTACCTGCCCTACAACCGGCTCGTCGACGGCACCGTCCACGACTGGTAAGACCGCCACGACTGGTGAGACCGCCACGACTGGTGAGACCGCCACGACGCGTGAGGCTGGCCACGACCTGCAAGCCGCTGCTTGCGGGGGCGCCCTAACCCTTGAGCCGGAAGGCCCGGCTCTCCCCGGCGAGTTCGGGGGCGAGCCGGGCTACCGTCTCCTCCGCGTAGGAGGCAGCCCCCTCCATCAGTGAGTTGTAGAGGGTGACGAAAATCCGGCGCGCCTCGAACAGTGGAAAATCGTGGGGCAACAGGTCCGGAGGCAAGCCCGGGTCCTCCCAGGGGAAAGCGCGCCACGCATCCATCACCTCGGTCCTCAGCCGGAAGGCCTCCTCCCCGCTCAGGCGCTGGGCGTCAAGGGTCTGGGCCTTCCCACGGTAGGCATCGATAAAGGGTGCGTACTGCCCGCGGAGTTCGTCCAGGTCCCAGGCCTCGATCAACGGCCGGCCGCGTAGTTCCTCCTCAGGCGTGCGGAAGATCGCATAGTTGTCCACGCCCAGATGGCGGCAGGAGTCCTCCAGATCCTGCACCGTGTCCCACGCGGAAACCCAGACCGCGCCGTACAGCGGAGCGAAACCAAGCCACTTGAGCCGGCTGCGGAGCACGTCACGCACCTCCCTGGAGCTTTCGGGAACGGTGAAGGCCATGACAGTCCACATTCTGTCCCACCGGCGGTCCTCAGAACCGAAACCACTGACCTGGCCCACACCCACGTCGAGGCGGGCCTGGGCTTCCGGCGTGAAGCGGTAACGGGACGTTCGTCCCGCGTTCGACTGTTCCAGCACCCCGCGTCCGGCCAGGCGGCTCAGCGCCGTAGAGGCGGCCGACACGCTGATGCCCAGTGCTCCCGCCAGGGCCACGATCAGTCGTGAGGGCAGCCATCCGGTGTACTCCCGCCAATAGTCCGCCATCATCGTCACCACCAGGTGCTGGGAAGCGGATCCCTTCAACGGCCGCGGAAAATTGACCTGCTCGGCGGCAACGCGGTGTGCGGCGGGGTCGCCGGAGTGGACGTGGAGGTTGCTGGTCACGGTCCATCTTCTCAGGCGTAGAGGGAACGGCAAATTGAACTTTGCAGTTTTCTTGACGGCCGTTGCAATAAGCGCATAACATTTATCCAAGTGATCCGGCCCACACCCCGCGCTGGTAGCTTTTCCCGCCGCAGGAGCGAGTCAGGCCCTGCTTCAAAACTTTCCAGGAGATCCGCAATGACCGCAGGTCCCGGTCCGCTGACGCCGTTGTCACCGGACACCGTTTCCGTCCCCGCCACAGCTTCCAAGGGCAACGCCAACGCCCGCCGTGCCGCTGCCGCAAGCTTCATTGGCAGCACCCTCGAGTACTACGACTTCTTCATCTACGGCTCTGCTTCGGCGTTGATATTCAACAAAATCTTCTTTCCCGGCATCGACCCATCCCTGGGCATGGTCCTTTCCATGGCCACGATCGGCATCGGCTACGTGGTGCGGCCCCTGGCCGCCGGCGTGATTGGCCACTTTGGTGACCGCATAGGCCGCCGCCAGATGCTGGTCCTGACCCTGGTCCTCATGGGAGTCGCCACGTTCCTGATCGGCTGCCTTCCGCCCGTGTCGGTGATCGGCGCCGCCGCCCCGATCCTGCTGGTACTCCTGCGCGCACTGCAGGGGGCTTCGGCCGCAGGCGAGTCCGTGGGTGCCGTGACCATGACCATGGAACACGCCCCTACCCACAGGAGGGCCTTCTACGCCAGCTGGGTCAACACGGGAGCGGTGGCCGGCATCATGCTGGCGTCGCTCGCGTTCCTTGCGGTATCGCTGCTGCCGCAGGACGATTTGCTCGCATGGGGATGGCGCCTGCCGTTCCTTGCCAGCATCCTGGTTGTCGTGGTGGGCCTGTACATCAGGCTCCGCCTCCCGGAATCGGAAGTGTTCGAGGCCGCCAAGGAATCTGCGGGCGCCCAGGAACTGCCCATCAAGGTGGTCCTGCGCGACCATTGGGCCACCATCCTCAAGGTGATCCTGTTCGGTCTCTGGAGCGTCGTTTCCTCGGTGTTCGCGGCCTTCGGTCTTGCCTACGCCGGCAAGCTCGGAGTCCCCGCGGCCGTCATGCTCACCGTCACTATCGTCACCGCGGCCCTGGGCATCGTCGTCCAGCCGTACGCAGGCATCCTGGCCGACCGGATCGGACGTAAACCGGTGTTCATCACCGGCAACATCGTCTGCGCGGCGTCGGTGTTCGCGTTCTTCTGGTCGATCAGCGCCGGCTCCATCCCGCTGATCTTTGCCACGGCCATCCTCTTCATGACCGTCGGCTACGGCATGGTCAACCCGCTTGGCCCATCCATGACCGCGGAAATGTTCGAAACCAGGATCCGCTACACCGGAGCTGCCACTGCCTCCCAGCTGGGGCTCGTCGTCACCGGCTTTGCTCCCGCCATTGCCGCCGCCATCGTCCAGCCCGGCCCTGACGGGTGGCTGCCCGTTGCCTTCTTCACGGCCGCCTGCTGCCTCGTCTCCGCCGTCGTGACCGCCGTGTGGGTCAAGGAGACCTACCGGACCCGGACCGAAGACCTCGGCAAGCAACCCGCCTCCGCGGCCTAGCACCCCCACCCAAACGAAAGGCACCCACGTGCGCTACCCTGTCGTCGTCGACGGCGATGTTGAAGCAACCATGACCGACGGAACCATCCTCCGGTCCACCGTCTACCGGCCGGACGCGCCGGATGAAACCTTCCCGGTGCTGCTCACGCGCACGCCCTACGGGCGGGACCTGGCGGTCAACTCGGCGTACTTCAATCCGCTGACCGTTGCGGCGACCGGGTACGTGGTGGTGATGCAGGACTGC
Organism: Arthrobacter sp. AG367; assembly: GCF_007828995.1. Lineage (NCBI taxonomy): Bacteria > Bacillati > Actinomycetota > Actinomycetes > Micrococcales > Micrococcaceae > Arthrobacter > Arthrobacter sp. AG367. Next base: position 47,653 of record NZ_VIVE01000005.1, on the reverse strand, counting down.
CGCGGCAGGTTCGGCTCGGACGGCAGGTTTGAGCCTTCGGTCAATGAAGCGTCCGACGGCGCCACAACAGTGGAGTGGGCCGCGCGCCTTCCGTGGTCCAACGGCAGGGTGGGCATGTGGGGCCGGTCCTACTTCGCGGAAACCCAGTGGCGTGCCGCCCGGCAGTCCCCGGCAGCACTCAAGGCCCTGGCGCCGGGGGTCTCGGCGGGCGGCAACGCCAACAACGGTGCGCTGTATCGGGGCGGTGCCCATGAGCTGGGCAGCCGCCTGGCCTGGGGGCACGCCTCGATTTCGCTGAATGAACTGATGCGGGAACATGCTGACGATCCCGAGCGGCGCGCGAAGGAGCTCCAGGAATGGCTTGCCCTGGACACTGGATTTGCCGATGGTTCCTGCTACGGGGTCCTCCCGCTGCGGGACCTGGAACCCAGGCTGGGCACCTTCCTTCGCAACGAGGTCACCCCGTCCGCGGGGGAGGGGCCGGGGAGTGATTTCTGCCGGTTGTGGGATGCCGCTTCCGATGCGGCGGTGCCGCTGCCAACGCTGCACATCGGCGGCTGGTTCGATATCTTCGCCCCGAACACGCTGGACCAGTACCGCCGCCAGGCGGTCCTCAGCAAGACCTTCCCCGGCATTGAACCCCGCCTCATCCTTGGCCCCTGGACACACACCAACCTCACGGGCGGGTACCCGGACATCCACTTCGGCGCAGCCGCGTCCTCCGGCATCGTCGATGGCTGCGGAGATCTGTCGTCCCTCCACACGGCCTGGTTCGACGCCGTCCTCAAGGAGGACGGAGCGGCCATCGCCGCGGTCCCCAAGGTGCTGCTGTATTTCCTGGGCGAGAACCGCTGGCGCGGCTTTGATGAACTGCCGGTTCCCGCCGGGCAGAGGTCGTGGTTCCTTTCCGCCGAGGGGGACCTGCTGGACCAGGCGGGTGTGGACGGAAACGTTGAGTACGCCTACGACCCCCTGGATCCCGTGCCCACTACGGGCGGGGCCACCATGCTCGTCGGCGCCTTTCCCGCGGGTCCGGCGCGGCAGGACGCCGTCGAGGCGCGCACCGACGTCGCCGTCTTCACCACGGAGCCCTTCACCGAAACCACCACCATCTTCGGTGCCGTCACCGCCACCTTGTTTGCATCTTCCAGTGCCGTGGACACGGACTGGGTGGTCCGGCTTTGCAGGGTGTCAGCGGACGGGGTTTCCCTGGGGATTGCCGACGGGATCGTCCGGGCGTCCTGGCGCGATGCCTATGCGGAAACCGGGCTGTTCGAGGAAGGACATCCGCCGTCTCCCATCGAGCCAGGCCAGGTCTACGAGTACACCATCAGCCTTTGGGAGACGGCTCTGACTCTCGCCCCCGGGGAGCGCCTGCGCGTCCAGGTCACGTCGAGCTGCCACCCGCGCTGGGACCGCAACCTCAACACCGGCAAACTGGCCTACGAATCGGGAATTGCCGTAACCGCCAACCAGCGCATCCATGTGGGCGCCTCCCACCCCAGCCGCCTGACGGTGGGGGTGCTGTGACGGCCCCGCCACCGCCGCCCCTTGAATTCCTTACCGAGCTCAACGTGACGGTGGATCCACCTGTAGATGGTGGCCCTGCCCCCACGGGCCACCGGAGGATCGTGCCAATCACGGGCGGAACGATGGTTGGCCCCGCACTTAACGGCACGGTGCTGCCAGGCGGTGCCGATTTCCAGGTCCTCCACAGCCCGGAACTGACCGAACTCGATGCCCGCTACATTATCCAAGCCGACGACGGGGCATTGATCCACGTGCACAACAACGCGCTCCGCCACGGCTCAGCGGCGGACATTGCACGCCTGAACCGCGGCGAGGAGGTGGACCCGGGTGCCATCTACTTCCGTTGCTCCCTGCGGTTCTCCACGGCCTCCGAAGAGTGGGCATGGCTCAATCACGTGATCGCCGTGGGCACTGGTGAGCGCTACCCGGATTCGGTGCGGATCGCGGTCTTCATCGTCCGCTAGGCACTGTCCCGGCCGGGCATTGCGGAACCCGGCCGGGACGGGCAGTACTACTTAGGCCTCCGCGCCCCACAGTGCCTTGCGGAGCAGCCGCTTCAATTCCTGCGACTCCTCCCCGGACAGTACGGCCAGCTGGTTCAGCTCGGCCGCGTCCATGGCAGTGCGGGCCTTGGTATGCATCCTGCGGCCCTCGGCCGTGGAGACGATGATCTTGGCGCGCCGGTCCTGCTTCCCCTGCGCCCGCTCCACCAGTCCGCGGCGTTCCAGGTCGTCCACCAGCGTGACCACCTGGCTCGGGTCCAGGCTGAGGAAGTCGGCAAGCTCCCGCTGCGTCGGCTCCAGCCCGCTGCACGCCAGTGTCAGGACTGAGAAGGAGCGCTCCCGCAGGCCGAAGTCCGCCAGTGCCCTGTTGTTCAGGACCGAGCCTGCGGCATGCAGCTTCGCAAGCAGCAGTCCCACGTCACTGCCGATCCTGGCTGCCGCAAGGCGCGGGGTCTGAACGTCTGTGCCCAAGGTGGCCATCACAACTCCGGTACTGGTAAAAAACAATCGTTGACTTTTTCAATGATCCGTAATTTCATTGAATCCAACAAGGATCTCACACCGCAGTGGGACCACCCCAACGGCTTCGGCCGGCGCATGCGAAGGAGCAGGCCATGAGCTTGAACGGCAAAGTTGCAATCGTCACCGGAAGCGGGCAGGGCCTCGGCCTCGCCTACGCAAGAGAACTGGCCCGCCAGGGTGCCGCCGTCGTTATCAATGACGTCAACGCTGAAACCGCCGCGCAGGCCGTGGCCCGGATCGAGGCCGACGGCGGCCGGGCCACCGCTGTGGTGGTTCCGGTGGGAACCACGGACGCGGCCAAGGCCCTGGTGGCCGGCGCCGTCGACGCGTTCGGGCGGCTGGACATCCTGGTCACCAACGCCGGGATCCTGCGGGACAAGTCCCTGCTGAAGATGACTGACGAGGACTTCGACCTGGTCATCAACGTGCACCTCAAGGGCACCTTCACCTGCGTCCGGGAGGCGTTTGGCTACTTCAAGGAACACAACGTGCAGGGACGCATCATCACCATCGGTTCCCCCACGGGCCAGCGCGGCAACTTCGGCCAGACCAACTATGCTGCGGCGAAGGCCGGGATCGTGGGCATGGTCCGCACCTGGGCGCTGGAAATGAAGAAGGCGGGCGTGACGGTCAACAGCGTCATTCCGGTGGCCGCCACCGCCATGACCAAGACCGTGCCGTACTTCCAGAAGGCAGTGGAGGCGGACGAGCGTGGCGAGGCCATGCCGTCCTTCTTCCGCCATGACCTCGGCTTTGGAACGGCCGACGACGTCTCCGGACTGGTTGCCTTCCTCGCCTCCGACGAGGCAGCCAACATCACCGGCCAGGCCATCGGCGCCGGCGGTGACCGTCTGCAGGTCTGGACCCACCCGGAAGCGGCCACCACGGAATACCGCGACGGCGGCTGGACCTATGAGGCCCTGCTGGACAACGCCGGCCAGCTGTTCAACCGGGACACGCTGCAGGGCTACGGCGAGGAATTCCTGCCGCTGCCTGCAGAACTGCAGCCCGAACCGGTCCAGGCGCGCTGATCATGGCAGACCGATACGAACTGGGCGTCCACCCCGCCAAACTCGAGGCGATCGACATGCACGTCCACCTCGAGGTGGACAGCTGCGGGCACGGGTCGCTGCCTGAGGCATTGACCGAAGCATCGGCCAAGTACTTCAAGGCTGAAGACCGCACCCCGTCCCTGGACCGCATCGCCGAGGTCTACCGCGGACTGAACATGGCCGCCGTCGTCTTCACCGTGGACGCCCGCACCCAGCTCAAGCATGAGCCCAACAGCATCCCCGAACTCATCGCCGGCGCCGCCCGGAACAACGACGTACTGATTCCGTTCGGCAGTGTCGACCCGCGCACGGGTGAGGACGCCATCGCCGGGGCCAAGCACCAGGCGGTGGAGCTCGGTGCCCGCGGCTTCAAGTTCCACCCGTCCCTCCAGGGCTTCGACCCCTCGAACGAACGCTTCTACCCACTATGGGAAACCCTCCAGGAACTCGGCCTGCCCGCCATCTTCCACACCGGCCAAAACGGCATGGGAGCGGGCCTGCCCGGCGGGTATGGCATCAAGCTCGCTTACTCCAACCCGTTGCTGCTGGACGCCGTGGCCGCCGATTTCCCGGGCCTGCAGATCATCATGGCCCACCCGTCGGTGCCGTGGCAGGACGAGGCAAACTCCATCGCCACGCACAAGGCCAACGTCTTCATCGACCTCTCCGGCTGGTCTCCCAAGTACTTCCCGGAGTCGCTGGTCAAGGCCTCCAACTCCTACCTTCAGGACAAGGTGCTGTTTGGCACCGACTTCCCGCTGATCACCCCGCAGAAATGGCTGGGAGCGTTCGCCGACCTCCCGCTGAAGGACGAGGTCCGGCCCAAGATCCTCAAGGGCAACGCGGTCCGCCTGCTCGGGCTGGGCGGCTGACATGGGCACGCTGACGACGGCGGATGCCGCCCTGGGTGCCCGGCTTTACGAAGCAGCGGATTGGTACGACGCCGAGTCCCTGCTCACGCTCGAGGAGCGCCAGGTCCTGTCCCGGCTGCGGTCATTCCTGGACGCGGAAGCCAGGCCGCTCCTGGCCGAATACTGGGAACGCGGCGAGTTTCCCGAACAGCTGGCGCGGCCGCTGATCGACCTGGACCTGATGGAACCGGCCGGGCTCACGGCGGACGGACCCGCACGGGGCATCTACCAGGGCTTCCGGATCTTTGAACTTGCCCGCACCGACGCGTCCCTGGCCACCTGGTACACCGCCCAGGCCGGCCTGTTCCGGACGGCCATCCGCGTGGGTGCCTCGGCGGAACAGCAGGCCGAATGGATGCCCAGGGTCATCGACTTCTCGCTCAAGGGCGTCTTCTCGCTGACCGAACCCGGGTCCGGTTCGGACATCGCCGGCGGACTGTCCACCACCGCCCGGCGGCAGGCTGACGGCAGCTGGGTCCTTGACGGCGCCAAGCGCTGGATCGGGGGCGCAGCCACCGCGGACGTCCTGGCCGTGTTCGCCCGGGACGCCGCGGACGGGCAGGTCAAGGCCTTCCTCGTGGACCGCGCCGCGGACGGAATCACGCTGGAAAAGATCCACGGAAAGACGTCGCTCAGGATGATGCAGAACGCCCACATCACCTTCACCGGTGTCCGCGTCCCTGAGTCGATGCGCCTGCAGAACGTGAACTCCTTCAGGGACGTCGCGGCAATGCTCCGGGCCATGCGCTCGGATGTGGCCTGGATCGCCACCGGCATCGCCGCCGGCGCGTTCGAGGCCGCGCTGGCCTACGTCAACGAACGCCGGCAGTTCGGACGCACCCTTGGTTCCTTCCAGCTGGTCCAGGAAAAACTGGCCCGCATGCTGGGGAACGTCACCGCCGCCCTGTCCCTGGTGGTCCGGCTTACCGAGCAGCAGGCCAAAGGCATCTACCGTGACCAGGACTCTGCTTTGGCAAAGATGCAGACGTCCCTTTTCATGCGTGACACCGTAGCCCTTGCCCGCGAGGTGGTGGGCGGCAACGGCATCACGCTGGCCACGGATGTGGCCCGCTTCCACGCCGACGCCGAAGCCGTCTACTCCTACGAGGGCACCCACGAGATCAACGCCCTCATCATCGGCCGCGCCCTCACGGGCGAAAGCGCCTTCACCCGCTGAACCACCCACCCGCTGAACCTAACTTCCACACTCGAAGAAACAACTGCCAGGAGGCAACGATGCCCAATCTCGTCGTCGATTTCGACACCCTGCTCACCCTGTCCGGCAAGGACCTCGGCACCACCGACTACCGCCAGATCACCCAGGAACAAATCAACCTCTTCGCCGACGCCACCGACGATCAGCAGTGGATCCACACCGATCCCGAACGCGCCAAGGACGGCCCGTTCGGCGCCCCGATCGCCCATGGCTTCCTGACGCTGTCGCTGATCATCCCGTTCTGGGGCGAGCTGTTCGACGTGGACGGCGTCACCACCAAGGTCAACTACGGCCTGGACAAAGTCCGCTTCACCTCCCCGGTGACGGTCGGCTCCAAGGTCCGCATGCAGGCCACCATCGCCGAGGTCACCGAGGTCAAGGGCGGTGCCCAGATCAAGGTCAACGCCACCATCGAAATCGAAGGCCAGGAACGCCCCGCCGTCGTCGCCGAATTCCTCGCCCGCTTCTACAAGTAGGCCGCACTACCGGCAGTAACCCCTTCACCACGCCGGCGGCACCACACGGCGCCGCCTCTTCAGGCAACCCCAAAATCCCCTTCCCTCCGTACCCCATTCCCCAAACCCTAGGAACAGCCATGTCCGGACACACCACGCTCGCACCCGCGGGCACGGCCGCCAAGCGCAAGGAAGCGCGCACGGTCATCCTGTCCAGCTATCTGGGCAGCACCATCGAGTTCTACGACTTCCTGCTGTACGCCACGGCCGCAGCAGTAGCTTTCCCCAAGGTCTTCTTCGCCGGCACGGACGAATGGGTGGGCGTGGTGGCGGCCTACGCCACCTTCGCCGCCGGGTACGTGGCCAGGCCGCTGGGCGGCATCATCTTCGGCCACTTCGGTGACAAGGTGGGACGCAAGGGAATGCTGATCATCTCCATGGCCATGATGGGCATCGCCTCCACCCTCATCGGCCTGATTCCCGGCGCCGGCGTCATCGGGCCGTGGGGCGCCGTGATCCTGGTGCTCCTGCGCGTCTGCCAGGGCATCGCCGTCGGCGGTGAATGGGGCGGTGCCGCGCTCATGGCCCTGGAGCACGCCGACCCCAGGCGGCGCGGTTTCGCCGCATCCTTCGTCAACGCCGGCGCCCCCACCGGCGCCGTGCTGGGCACCGTGGTAATGGGCATCTTCTCGGCATTGCCGCAGGACGCGTTCCTGGCCTGGGGGTGGCGGGTGCCGTTCCTGCTGTCCTTCGTGCTGCTGATCGTGGGCATGTTTGTCCGCCTGCGGGTCTCGGAGAGCCCCATCTTCGCCGAGGCCGTGGCCAAGGAAGAGGCCCAGGCAACCACCAAGCGCAAGATCCCGCTGCTTGAGGTGCTGCGCCGGCCCAAGGCCCTGATCATGATCATGTTCGCCGGCGCCGCCGGGTTCGGGCTGCAGGTGGTACTGCCCACGTTCTCAGTGACGTATGCCGTGTCCAAGGGGGCGCCGCAGCAGGGCGTGCTTTACGCCTTCGCCGGAGCCTCGGCCATCTCCATCATCTTCGTCCTCCTGGGCGGCCGCCTGTCCGACCGTTTCGGCCGCAGGCCCGTGATGATTGCCGGACTGGCCCTGTTCATCGCGTACCTTTTCCCCATGTTCGGCATGCTGGGCTCCGGCAACGTCGGGCTTGTCTTCGTGGCCTTTACCGTGGCACTGGTCCTGCACTCATCCCTGTACGGGCCGCTGGCAGCCTTCGTCTCCGAACAGTTCGGCACCACGTCCCGCTACACCGGTGCCGCGGTGGGCTACCAGCTGGCCACCCTGATCGGGGCGGGTTTCACCCCCGGAATCCTGGCCGGGCTCTACAAGGACTCCGGCCAGAGCATCGTTCCCGTGGTGGTGTTCCTGTCCGTCATGGCCCTCGTCTCGATTGTCTTCATCGCCCTGACGCGCGAGTCTAAGAACAACGACCTCACCACGGTCCGTTAGGAGAACCATGGACAACAACGGAGTTGGATCCTGGCTGCACCGCCGCCGCCGGAAGTCAGGGGCCAAGGCAGCCATCCTGTCCGGAGCCCGCACGCTGAGCTATGAAGAGTTGGCCGACAGGACCGACCGCCTGGCCAGCGCGCTCCGGGACAGGGGAGTGGCAAAGGGCGACCGGGTGGCCTACCTGGGCGAGAACCACCCTTCCTTCGTGGAAACGTTCTTTGCCTGCGGCCTGCTCGGTGCCATCTTCGTGCCGCTCAACACCCGGCTGGCTCCGCCGGAACTGCAGTTCCAGCTGCAGGATTCCGGGGCCCGGCTCCTGGTCAACGCCGGCGCCCTGGAGGCGTCTGCCGCTGCTGCCCTGGAAGGTACGGGCGTCACCCACCGGCTGGTTGTAGCGGCCGACGGCGGGACGGAACCTTCCGCCGGCACCTCACCCGCCGCCGTCGTTCCCTGTGAGGTGGCACCCTACGAGGAGGCGCTGCAGGCTGCGGCACCGGATCCCGCCGACGTGCCGGTGGGGCACGATGACGCGGCGATGATCCTCTACACCTCCGGCACCACGGGCAAGCCCAAGGGTGCCCTGCTGACCCACGGGAACATCACGTGGAACTGCATCAACACCATCGTGGACATGGACCTGAACCGAAACGATGTGGCGCTGATGATCTCGCCGCTGTTCCATGTGGCATCGCTGGACATGGGCCTGCTGCCGATGCTGCTGAAGGGTGCCACCGTGGTGCTTGAGGCGAAGTTCGATCCCGCCAGGGTCCTGGAACTCATCCAGGAGCACAAGGTGACCACCCTTAACGGCGTGCCCACCACGTTCCAGCTCCTCTGCGAGCATCCGGGATGGGCCGCGGCGGACGTCAGCTCCCTGGACAAGCTCACCTGCGGCGGCTCCGCCATCCCCCGCCGCGTCCTGGATGCGTACGAGGACCGCGGCATCGGCTTCACCAGCTGCTACGGCATGACCGAAACAGCGCCGGGCGCCACCATGCTTCCAGTCGACAGGTCCCGGGACAAAGCGGGCTCGGCAGGCCTGCCGCACTTCTTCACGGACGTCCGGATCGCCGACCCGATGGGCGGTGCAGTGGCCCCGGGCGGGGTGGGGGAGATCCAGATCTCCGGCCCCAATGTGATCAAGGAGTACTGGAACCGGCCGGAGGCCACCGCCGCCAGCTACGCGGACGGGGCCTGGTTCCGCTCCGGGGACATGGGCTACCGGGACCAGGAAGGCTTCCTGTTCGTCTCGGACCGGCTCAAGGACATGATCATCTCCGGCGGGGAAAACATCTACCCGGCCGAGGTGGAAGCCGTGATCGCGGAGCACAGGGCTGTCAGCAGCGTGGCGGTCATCGGGGTTAGCGATGACAAATGGGGCGAGGTTCCCCAGGCGATCGTGACCCTGCGGGAGGGCGAATCGCTGACGGAGGAGCAGCTGCGCAGCTTCCTGGACGGCCGGCTGGCCCGGTACAAGATTCCCAAGTCGCTGGTGGTGGTGGCGGACATGCCCCGCACGGCCAGCGGCAAGATCCGCAAGATGGAGCTCCGCAAGCAGCTCTGAGCACCAAAACGGGGCAGGTGCCCGCTGGCCCGTATGGTTCCGCCGTTGTTACCGTTCACGGTCATCAATTGGCGGAACCATACCAGCCGGTGACAGCATGGTTGGATGCTTGAGGCAACTAAATCCCATAATTCCCCGGACGGGACACCCGTCAACCCTGCGCTGCAAGCGGAGAGCAAGATCGCACGCATCGCGGTGACGGTGTTCCCCATCCTGGTGGTGGCCGCAGGTGTCATCGGCTTCCTGCTCCCCGGGGTCTTCAAACCCATGGCGCCCAGCGTGCCCTACCTGCTGGGCATCATCATGTTCTGCATGGGCCTGACCCTGACTCCGCCGGACTTCGCCGCGGTGGCCAAGCGTCCGTGGGCGGTGGCACTGGGCATCGTTGCCCACTACATCATCATGCCCGGGGCCGGCTGGCTGATCGCCGGCGCCCTCAACCTCGAGCCCGAGCTGGCCGTCGGCGTCATCCTGGTGGGATGCGCACCCTCCGGTACGGCCTCCAACGTGATGGCGTTCCTGGCCAAGGGCGATGTTGCCCTCTCGGTGGCGGTGGCATCCGTCTCCACCCTGATCGCCCCGATCGTCACCCCGCTGCTGGTCCTGTTCCTGGCCGGTTCCTACCTCCAGATCGACGCCGCCGGCATGGTCCTGGACATCGTCAAGACCGTGCTGCTGCCGGTGGTGGCAGGCCTGCTCGCCCGGCTCTTCCTCAAGAAGCTCGTCGCAAAGGTGCTGCCCGCACTGCCGTGGGCGTCCGCCGTCGTGATCTCCCTGATCGTGGCCATCGTGGTGGCCGGCAGCGCCGGCAAGATCATCGGGGCCGGCGCCATTGTGTTCCTTGCCGTGGTGCTGCACAACGGCTTTGGCCTGGGCCTGGGCTACCTCGCCGGCAAAATCGGACGCCTGGACGACAAGGCGCGCCGAGCCCTCGCCTTCGAGGTGGGCATGCAGAACTCCGGCCTGGCGGCGACCCTGGCCACCGCCCACTTCAGCCCGCTGGCGGCGCTCCCGTCCGCCGTCTTCTCCCTGTGGCACAACATTTCCGGCGCCATCGTGGCTGCCTGGCTCGCCCGGCGCCCGCTGCAGGAAAAGCGGGCCTGACCAGCGCCGTCACGCTCCACGGCCCGGAAGCCGGCCTGTTTCCATCCGTACTTCGTGGGTACAGGACCGGGTAGGGACAACGTCGTTCCCGATGTTGCCTGCCAGTTCCGGACAGGAGATGGACAGATGGCTCGGATTGACCGAATAGCTGAACCATGGGGGACAAGGACACCGTACGGCAGTGGCGGTGAGTGGCCGGTGAGGGTGGACACCCACCTGGCCGAAGGGGTGGCCCCGGAGGGCGTGGACAGGTGGGTCCAGACGGCGTCCCTCCTGCACTCCAACGGCGACGCCATGGACATCGCGGTCAAGGACAACCGCATTGTCGGGGTGCGCGGCCGGGCTGTGGACCGCGTCAACCACGGCCGGCTGGGACCGAAGGACCTGTACGGCTGGCAGGCGAACGCGTCAGCCGACCGGCTAACCACGCCCCTGATCCGCGAGGGCGGAAAGCTGGTGGAAACCGACTGGGACACGGCCATGCAGCGCGTGGTGGACCGTTCCAAGGCGCTGCTGGCCGAACAGGGCCCCAGCGCCATTGGCTTTTACACCACGGGCCAGCTCTTTTCCGAGGAGTACTACACCTTGGGGACCCTGGCGCACGGCGGTATCGGCACCAATCACGTGGACGGAAACACCCGCCTGTGCACTGCCACTGCCGGAGAGGCGCTGAAGGAATCATTCGGCTGCGACGGCCAGCCCGGCTCCTACACGGACGTGGACCACGCGGATGTGATCGCCCTCTACGGGCACAACGTGGCGGAAACCCAGACCGTCCTCTGGACCAGGATGCTGGACCGCCTGGCCGGACCCAACCCGCCCAAGATCATCTGCGTGGATCCCCGCCTCACCCCCGTGGCCAAGGCGGCCACCCTGCATCTGGCGCCACGGCCGGGCACCAACGTGGCCCTGATGAATGGGATCCTGCACGACATCATCGCCAACGGCTGGGTGGACCACGAGTACATCAAGGCCCACACGGTGGGGTTCCCGGAGCTCGAAAAAGAGGTCAGGAACTACCCGCCCGCACTGGTGGCGGAGATCTGCGGCGTCCCGGCGGAGCAGATCTCCGAAGCCGCCCGTATCATCGGCCACGCCGAGCGGCTGCTGTCCACGGTGCTTCAGGGTTTCTACCAGTCCAACCAGGCCACCGCCGCCGCTGTCCAGGTCAACAACATCAACATCATCCGCGGCATGCTGGGCAAGCCAGGCTGCGGCATCCTGCAGATGAACGGCCAGCCCACCGCGGAGAACACCCGCGAATGCGGGGCCGACGGCGACCTGGCCGCCTTCCGCAACTGGTCCAACGACGCCCACATCCAGGACCTCGCCAGGGTGTGGAACATCGACCCCATGTCCATCCCGCACTACTCACCGCCAACGCACGTCATGCAGATGATGCGGTACGCGGAGGACGGCTCCATCCGGATGCTGTGGGTCAGCGGCACCAACCCCGCCGTTTCGCTGCCCGAACTTAAGCGGATCCGCAGCATCCTGGAACAGGACCGCCTGTTCCTGGTGGTGCAGGACATCTTCTTGTCCGAGACCGCCCAGCTGGCCGATGTCGTGCTTCCAGCTGCGACCTGGGGCGAAAAGACGGGCACCTTCACCAACGTGGACCGTACCGTCCACCTGTCGGAGAAGGCCGTGGACCCACCCGGTGAGGCCCGGCCCGACCTGGAAATCTTCATCGACTACGCCCACCGGATGGGCCTGCAGGACAAGGACGGGCAGCCGCTGATCAAGTGGCACGATCCAGAGTCCGCCTTCGAAGCGTGGAAGGAATGCACCCGCGGCCGCCCCTGCGACTACACCGGCATCACCTATGACAAGCTGCGCGGCGGCTCCGGCATCCAGTGGCCGTGCAACGAGGAAAACCCGGACGGCACGGAACGCATCTACGCCGACGGGAAGTTCTGGGCACACCCGGAATACTGCGAAACGTACGGCCGCGACCTCATCACCGGGGCGCCCGTGGAGCCGTCCGAATACAAGGCCCTCAACCCGGAGGGCAAGGCCATCATCAAGGCCGCCGAGTACATGCCGCCGCACGAGCTGCCCAGCCGGGACTTCCCGCTCCAGCTCATCACCGGCCGCACGCTCTACCAGTTCCACACCCGCACCAAGACAGGCCGGGCGCCGGAGCTGCAGGCGGCCGCGCCGGACGTCTGGGTGGAGTTGTCAGCGGACGACGCCGGCGCGTACGGGATTGCCGAGGGCGACCTTGCAGAGGTGGAGACACCCCGCGGTTCAGTCCGTGCCAGGGTGCGGATCAGCGGGATCCGGAACGGGGTGCTGTTCCTGCCGTTCCACTACGGCTACTGGGACACCAACGGCGGCCACCGGCCGGACGGCCCGGGCCGGGCGGCCAATGAGCTGACCATCACGGACTGGGACGCCGCCTCCAAGCAGCCCATCTTCAAGACAGCGGCGGCGCGCATTACCCGGGTTTCCGGCGGTGACGGGCCGTCCCTGGCGCCCACCACCACGGCGTCGGCTCCCGTCGGCGACTTCCCGGAAGAGGCCAGGACCAAGGGGACCGCCGCCGCCCTGGCTGACGAAGAAACCGGCACGGCAGGAGGGGCACGATGAAATTCGGGCTTGTACTTCAGGAAATGCACCGCTCCGAGAACGGCCTGGCACACCACCTGCTGGTCATCTCGGAGCGCCACAAAGTGGACCACGAGATCTACCATCTGGCCCGTGACCTGGCGCGCTGGTCCCAGCAGCACGTGCGGGACATCGCGGAGATCGGCAGGAACTACGGCCAGGACCTGGACCCGGAGCCGCGCGGCGAAGCGGGGCTGATGGAGACCCTCCGCGAGAAGGGCAGTGAGATGGTGGGCCGGCGTCCGGAAACCGGGATGCTGCTGCTGCGGGACCTCCGGGAGCTGTACCTGATGGCGTGTGGGGTCTCGGCCGACTGGGAGCTGCTGGCCCAGGCTGCCCAGGGAATGAAGGACAAGGACCTGCTGGCCCTGGCCGAAAAGTGCCATCCCCAAACGATCCGCCAGATGAAGTGGGCCAACGGCAAGCTGAAGGAATCCGCCACCCAGGTCCTGGTCAGCTGAGGGGCTTGGTCAGCTGAGGGGCCTGGCCAGCGGGTTATCCCGCCTCACGGGCTTCCTGCAGGTGAGCCACCAGTGCCTGCATCTGCTGCACCGTCCACGGCAGGTCCTTGCTGAGTTCGGCGCTGTTGTCGCTCCACATGGCGCGGGCGGCCGCCTTGGTGCCCTCGCTGCTGTGGAACCGGGAGCCCAGCTCATCCCAGCGGCGCACCAGCTCCCTCGCCTCCGGGCTGTTGGCAGGGACACCGGCGTCCACCTGGCGCAGGCCCTCCTTGACCATCCCGGCCCATTCGGTCCGGGATTCCTCGGTGGCTTCCGGGCCCAGCCGTTTGCGCTGTTCCTCGAGCTCCCGGCGCTGGTCCTCGGTGAAGTAGTTCTCGAACATCGTCATCCTTTCCAAAACGGTCATGAAATAAGCGGGGGCGGCGTCCCCCTGGTTGATGCGGCCCAGCAGGTCCCTGATGGTCCGCTGGAGCTGCCCGAGCTGGAGAGCCTGCCCGTCCAGTGCGTCCAGTTGGCGCTGCAGGAGATCCCGCATGGACTCCGGACTGCCACCCGACCGGTCCAGCACGGCGGCGATCCCGCCCAGCGGCACCCCCAGGCTCCGCAGGGCCCGGATGCTGTAGAGGCGCCTGAGGTCCTGGCCTGTGTAGCGGCGGTGGCCTGCCGCGGTCCGGGCGCTTGCCTGGAGCAGCCCGATGCTGTCGTAGTGGTGCAGCGCCCTGACAGTGACCCCCGTGGCCGCGGCCAGTTCGCCAATGCTCCAGCGCGGTTCATCCAGATGTTCCATACCGCCAACGGTAGGACCTGACGCCGCGTCAGGTTCAAGTCCTGGGACGGCGCTCCTTGAACAGACGGCGCTCCTTGAACAGAAGGCGCTGCTTGAACAGAAGGAAGGTGCAGCCGAAGGGGTTTCATTCAGTGAAACCGGCGGCGCGTCCGGAGCCGTCCATGGCCCAGAGTTGAGTCCATGAACGCGGAGCCCAGGATTGGCCCGCTCAAAGGCACAGGACAGAAACGGCGCGGCATACATGGAGTCAACGATGACGGTACTGCGGATCCAACGGGGGATCGAGTTCGCCCGGCCCCAAAACGCAGTCCCGCTGCTGCTGGACCTCTACCTTCCCGGTACTCCCGGGGAGGGCCCGGACCAGGACGGACGCCCTGCCGTGATCCACTTCCACGGGGGCGGCTGGCGGATGGGTGAGCGTTCCTCGCTGGGGCCCGGGGTGGACGGTTTCGGCCTCAGCCCCATCGAACAGCTGGTGGACGCCGGGTTCGTGGTGGCCTCCGCCGACTACCGCCTGACGGACGTTGCCACCTTCCCTGCCCAGCTGCTGGACGCCAGGGCGGCGGTCCGCTGGCTCCGCGCCCACGCTGCCCGCTATGGCGTGGATCCGCGCCGGATCTACGCCTGGGGCGATTCGGCAGGCGGCCACCTGGCCGCGCTCCTGGGCCTGACTGGCGGATCCTCCCAACCGGCCGGCAGCCTGGACGCCGGCACCCTGGACGCCGGCACCCTGGACCGCGACGGCAGGGACCAGGTTGCCGCCGTCGTGGCCTGGTACCCGCCCACGGACCTGGAACGCATGGGCGAACAGGCCAGGACGGATGCCATAGCCCGCGCCGATGACCCCGGCTCCCGTGAAGCGCTGTTGATCGGAGCGCAGCCGGCCGATGCCCCGGACAAGGCCAGGGCGGCCAGCCCCCTCACCTATGTGCATCCAGGCGTGCCTCCCTTCCTCCTGATCCACGGAACGGCGGACCGGTTCGTCCCCGTGGAGCAGTCCACCAGCCTCGCCGCAGCGCTGGAAGGTGCCGGTGCCGCCGTCGAACTTCTCCTGCTGGAAGACGCGGACCACATGTGGCAGCTGCCGGACGGCGGCAGCTCGGCGGCCGGGCAGGCAACCGCCGCCACCATTGATTTCCTTTGCCGGCAGGCAAAGCAGCACTGATTTCCCCACTTCCTTCGGTGCGCCACGCGCCCGGAACACACCCGAAAGGCACCTCCATGCAGTTCATTGGCATCACGCACCACGGCGAACCCTGGGCAGCAGCGCTCGCCGGTTCCCGCGTCCTCCCGCTGGCACCCGTCGCCGGCTTCTGGACCGACGCGGAAGGCTGGCAGGACAAGGCGGCAACGCAGGTTGCCGGCGCGGCAGAGCATGACGCGTCCGACGCCGGCGCCTGGCTGGAGCGCGGCACCGTCACCGAAGTGCCGCTCGTCCCGGCGTCCGCACGGGTCATCTGCGTGGGCCTGAACTACAAGGCGCACGTGGCGGAAGGCAGCTTCAAGGACCAGGAACTGCCGCCGTACCCCACCCTGTTTGCCCGCTGGACGGCGTCCCTGTCCGTGGGCAACGTCCCGGTTCCCGTCCCGGCCGGCGAGTCGGGACTGGACTGGGAGGGCGAAGTGGCCGCCTACATCGGCCGGCGCGTCGAGTCCGCGGATGAGGTAACAGCTGCCGGCGCCGTCTTTGGTTACTCCACCTTCAACGACATCACCTCCCGCAGGGCCCAGAAACTGACGTCGCAGTGGACCCTGGGCAAGAACGGCGACTTCAGCGGACCCCTTGGTCCACTGGTCAGCCGCGACGAGGTGGGCGACTTGCGGGACGGGCTGCAGGTGCGCACGCGCGTGAACGGAATCGAAGCCCAAAACGGCAACACCCGCGACATGATCTTCTCCGTCCCGGCCATCATCGCGCTCATCAGCCAAACGTTCACCCTGCACCCGGGCGACGTCATTGCCACCGGAACACCGGAAGGCGTGGGGTACGCCCGCACCCCGCAGTGGCTGCTGCAGCCCGGTGACACCGTCGAGGTGGAGATCGAGAAGCTCGGCACCCTGACCACGCCCGTGGGCGATCTCTCCCTCCGGAGCCGTGCCTGATGAGCACGTTCCAGAACGCCGGCCCCGCGGACATCCCGGAGGAGGCGCGGGTCCTGGTTTCCGGCGGCGGCCCCAGCGGGCTGTTCCTGGCCCTGGACCTGGCATCCCGCGGGGTCCCCAGCACCGTCATCGATCCCCGGACCGCCGTGGACCCCACCCGGCCCCGGGCCAAGACCACCAATGCCCGCACCATGACGCACCTGCGCCGGCTGGGCCTTGCCGACGCGCTCCGGAAGGCTTCGCCGCTGCCGGTGGACTACGCCCAGGACGTCATCTTCTGCACCGCGCTCACCGGGCCTTCCGCACATGAACTCCGCCGGTTCCGGCACGCCTTCCAGCTGGTTCCCGGCACCTACGGGCCCCAGCCGGAGTGCGGCCAGCAGGTGCCGCAGCCGGTCCTCGAAGAGGTGCTCCGCGCCGCCGTCGCGGACAACCCGCTGGTCACGTTTGTGACCGGGTGGTCCGTCCAGGAGGTCCAGGAGGTTCAGGGGCCGGGCGCCCGCGGAGACGAAGGCGGCAGCCATCACGCCGGACTTTCCCACGCCGCCGCTCCCGAAGATGCCGCTGATCCGGAAGGCGTGGCAGCCACGGCGCCGTACGCCGTCGTCATCGCCGATGTTTCCGGTACCTGCCGCACCATCCGCGCGAACTACGTTATTGGCGCCGACGGCGGATCCTCTGCGGTGCGCCGCAGCCTGGGCATGCGCCTGGAGGGCGGCTCCGCAGCCCTGTCCAACATCAGCATCCTGTTCCGTTCACGGTCACTGGCCTCCGCCGTCTCGCTGGATCCTGCCGTGCAGTATTGGGTGGTGGGATCGGAGACCTCGGGAATGGTGGGGCCCATGGACCGCACCGACACCTGGTGGGCGATTGTCCAGGGCGTGGATCCGGCCGTGACCGTCACCGCCGCCGATGCTGCCGCGATGGTCCGGGCGCTGGTAGGCACTGAGGTGGACGTCGAGGTGGTGGCCACGGATCCCTGGACTGCCCGCATGCTGCTGGCCCCGGAGTACAGCCGCGGCAACATCTTCCTGGTGGGCGACGCCGCCCACCTCAACCCGCCATGGGGCGGCCATGGCTTCAACACCTGCATCGGCGACGCCGCCAACCTGGCCTGGAAGCTCGCCGCCGCCGTCAACGGCTGGGCAGGCCCCGGCCTCCTGCCCAGCTACGGGGAAGAACGCCGGCCCGTGGCAGCCCGCACCATCCGCGACGCCGCGGAGAACGGCAAGGCCCTGGCGTACCATTTTGCGGACCCGCACCTGGCGCTTGCCGGGACCCGTGGTGACGCTGCGCGCCGGGCTGCCCACGACGCGCTCGCCGTGAAGCAGAGCGAGTTCGACTCCCTGGGCCTGGTCCTGGGCTACTCGTACGCGGAGTCGGCCCTCGTGGTTCCCGACGGCCTGCCAGTCCCGGCCGAAGACCCCATCCGCTACGTACCGTCCGCCAGCCCGGGCGCCCTGCTGCCGCACGCATGGCTGGCGGACGGCACCTCCCTGTACAGCCATCTGGGCACCGGATTCACGTTGCTGGTGGACGCCGGCGCGGCAGGCGCGACCGCGGCTGAAGTCGCCCAGCCGGTGTTGGCGGCCGCCGCCCGGACGGGCGTTCCGGTGACCGTCGCCGTCGTCGGACCTTCCTACGACGGCAGGCCCCTTTCCCACGTGTGGGGCGCCAACGCCGTGCTGGTCCGCCCGGACCAGCACGTGGCCTGGCGCGGAAATTCCGCCCCCGCCGCGGGCGCAGCCCTATCCGTGGCGGCCGGATGGTCGCCCACTTCCCTTGAGAACACCAGGAGCAACCGTGTCGACGCCGTCATTCCGTGATTACCTGTTTCCCCCGGACCACCCGCGCGTGGCGGACATCCGGGGCCTGAACGCCCGCGAGTACGCAGAAGCTGCCAAGACCGACCCGTTCGCCGGGCCCATGATCGAAGGCTGGCAGAAGCTTTACCCGCAGCCCTTCACCGGCATCACCAGCGACGGCGTGCGCCGGGAAGGCCTGTACCCGCTGGCACCGGCCCGGCCCGGGGAGGAAGCGCCTGCCGCGGAGATGGTGGCCGCGGCCCGCAAGCTGCTGGGCACCGTCACTGCGGACCAGGCGCGGAAGCTCAGCTACGCCGTGGATGCGCCCGAGTGGCAAAGCTGGGCCAACCCCGAATTCATGCAGCACGATACCGGGCTGCGCCTGGATGAGCTGGAACCACCGGTCCGCGACGCTGCCCTGGGCGTGGTGGAAGCAAGCCTGAGCCCGCAGGGGTTTGAGCTGGTGCGGAACCTGATGCGCATCAACGGGTTCCTGGGCGACCTGGTGGAGCTGCCGCTGCTCATGAACGAGTTCAGCTACAACTTTGCCCTCTACGGCGAACCGTCCGAGACCGAACCGTGGGGGTGGCAGCTCTTCGGCCACCACGCGGCGCTGAACTGCCTGGTGGCGGGGACGCAGCTGGTGGTGTCGCCGGTGTTCATGGGCGCCGAACCGGACATGATCGACGCCGGCCCGCACCGGGGCGTGAAGGTGTTCAAGGAGCGCATCGCCCTGGCCCGGCAGCTGATGGGCGCGCTGCCCGCCCAGCTCCGGGCTGGCGCCACCGTCTACGCGTCGATGGTGGACGCGGCCATGCCCGAAGGCCGCCTCCACCCGGGCGACGAGCGGCACCTTGGCGGGTGCTTCCAGGACAACCGGGTGATCCCCTGTGAGGGCATCCCCGTGCGGGATATGCCCACGGAGGCCCGTGAACTGCTGGACGCGGTGGTGGATGACTTCATCGCCTACCTGCCGGACGGGCCCCGCGCCGCACGGCGCCGGGAGATCCAGCAGCACTACGGTGAATCGTACTTCAGCTGGATCGGCGGCTGGGAGGGGGAGGAGGCCTTCTACTTCCGCCTGCAAAGCCCTGTGGTGGTGCTGGAACTGGACCATCACACCGGCGTGTTCCTCAGCAACGACGAACCGGCCCCCTTCCACATGCACACCGTGGTCCGTACCCCCAACGGCAACGACTACGGCCGCGAACTTGTCAGGCAATACCCATCGGCTGCTCCGTAACTGCCGTTTTGAGTGTCCGGAACGGCCGCTACGGAGCAATGGATTGATGACAAAGCCAGGGCCCGGATTTCCTTTCGGAAGTCCGGGCCCTGGCCTTGGGAGCAGCGGTTAGGGGATGTCCAGTGCCGCGCGGCGCTGGGGCGGCGGCCCCACCACCGTCAGGTCCATTTCGGCCTGGGCGCGGCCGAAACCTTCCATGTCCATATAGGGTTCGCCGCCCTCGGTGTACATGTAGTCCTCGGTGGGCTGGTTGAAGTACTCGAAGAACCCGTTGAAGACGGACGGCGTCAGGAACCCCACCATCTGGGTGTTGTGGGCGTCAAACGCGAACGAGTGGATGGTCCCGGCGGGGGCGTGCACAAAGTCGCCCTTGGTCAGCAGCATTTCCCGGCCGTTGGCGTACAGCCACATCCGGCCCTCCGTGCAGAGGAAGTTTTCCGTGTGCTGTGAGTGGAAGTGCAACGGGATGTAGGGGGACTTGGCGCCCTTGGTGTGCACGGCGAAGTAGTTCGAACCGGTGTTCGCCGGCCGGGACAGGTAGGTGAACATGGTCTGGTAGCTGACCAGCCGCTCACCCTCCCCGGCACTCAGGAAGTAGGGGCTCTGCGCAGGCGGGAGGCCGGCGTCGTGCTTGAACGACGGCGCCACGCGCTGGACGTCCGGGAAGGTGATGCCGAACTCGGCGCCCACCTCCGCCTGCTCCTGCAGGCTGGCCTTGTGTCCCGCGCGCACCGGCGGGATGTGCGAATCGATGGGCGTGCCCACCCGCTCGTAGTACTTTTCGCCGCCGCCGGGCGTCATCCAGTTCAGGAACCGCGTGTAGTGGCTCGCCATCCGGTAGGCGTGCGGGGTGTTCGGCGGGATGACCACCGAGTCTCCGGGGGTGAGGATCCTGCTCTCGCCGGGCAGCCAGACGTGCAGGATCCCGTCGAAGACGTAGAGGGTCTTGTGTTCGATGCTGTGGCTGACAAAGGGGGATTCGGTCCCCATTCCGCCGGAGATGTAGGCCGCGCTGAAGATGCCGCCCGTATCGGCGGCGCGGGCGATGACAGTTACTAACTGGCCGTTGATTTCGTAGCGCGCGCCCTCGCCCGACGCCATGTAATACGGGACTGCCTCTCCGGGCAGCACGTTGGCCGCCGGGAGCTGCTTGTTCATTTCCTCAACGCTGAGGGACATGGTTTCCTTCTTTCCAGTCGGCCGGCCTTTGCCGGAGCGTGACCTACATCATGGCTGTCCATCGCTCCGGCCACGAGTGCAGATTCCAATGGTTGGAAACCGAACGCAGTTGGCCGTCGTGCCCCTGCTAGCCCTCACATTCCTTGCAGTACTTCTTGCCATCCTTCTCGCGCGCCAACTGGCTGCGGTGGTGGACCAGGAAGCAGGACATACAGGTGAATTCGTCTGCCTGCACCGGGACCACCTGGATGAGGAGTTCCTCGTTGGAGAGGTCCGCGCCGGGCAGCTCGAAGCTGTCCGCCAGGTCCGTTTCGTCCATATCGGGAGCTGCCTCCCGGCGGCCGGACTTATCGGACTTCAGCTCCTCCAGGGCGACGTTCGGCTCTTCCTCGGGCGTGACCCGTGGAGCGTCGTAGTCAACTGACATGTGGTGTGTTCTCCTGTCCAGCTGCTGATGTCCAGATTGTTCTGGACAGATCGACAACGCCGGACGCGGGCAACAAATTCCCGTGCCCCGGCATCCGGCGCCGCCCCGGCATCCGGCGCCGCCCCGGCATCCGGCGCCGCCCCGGCATGCGGCCCGTGCGGCGGGCATGAACGGTGGCGCTCACCGGAAGTCAGTCCCCGCCAGACCGGCACAGGCGTCCCACAGCCGCCGCCGCGCCTCCGGGTCAGAACCCATGCCGGGGGTGGGAAGCTCTTTCCGGCCTGCCCACAGCTTGCCGGTCAGCACCGCCGTCTCGGGTGAGGTTGCCAGCCAGAGCGGCGTGTCGGCAGCCTTCTCTGCCGACTTTCCCAGGGTGTTCGTGATCCACCGGAACGGGCCGCCCACGTCCTGCAACAGCCCCGTGTTCTTCACCAGTCCGGGATGGACGGCGTTGACCACCACCCCTGTTCCACGCAGCCTGGCGGCGAATTCCTGGGTCAGGAGGACCCGGCCCAGCATGGTGGGCGGCGTGGAACGGAGGAAGCTGTATTTCCCCTTCGCCGTCTGCAGGTCATCGAAGGGGATCCGGACATTGCCGTACTTGGACGCGATGTTGATGACGCGCGACGGCAGGGCGGCGGACGCACCCTTCCTGAGATCGTCCAGCAGGAGCCCGGTGACCAGGTAGTAGGACATCACGTTGGTGGCGAAGGTGAGCTCCAGCCCTTCGGCAGTTTCAAGGCGTTCCTTGCGGAACACGCCGGCCGCGTTCACCAGCACATCCAGCCTGCCGTGACGGGAGCGGAACCCGTCCACGGCAGAGCGGATCGAAGACTGCAGTGACAGGTCGCAGGCCAGCGGCTCAAGCTCCGCGCCCGGAACGCGGGTCCGGATATCGGCCATCGCCGCCTGGGCACGCGCGACGGTCCGGCCCACCACCACGACAGTTGCGCCTTCGCGGGCAAGTCCGGCAGCCACTGCCCGCCCGATCCCACCGGTGGCACCGGTCACCAACGCAATACGCCCGTTCAACCGTGCCATGCCCATCGCCTCCAGCGAGTCCGTGTTCCGGGACTATCCCAGCACTATCCGGTAGATCTGGCCAGAGCCTTCCGGACCGGACTCAGGTGCCCGGGCCGTTACGGTGCAGCGATGCCCCTGGTCAGCTTGCGGATCCCGTCGTGCTTCGGGCCGGTGGCCGCGGCCGTTGAAGTTTTGGTTGGCGTGCTGCAGCCAGCCGGAGCGGCCCTGGCGACAGGAAGACCTCTTAGTGGTTGGCTGTTGGTGCCGTCACTAAGAGGTCTTCACTTGTTCACAACTGAATCAACGTTGTGGGACGTTCAGCGAGTCCGTGATCATCTCAAGGGAGATATCCCGTCATCCAGCTTTTGGGTCTAACCGGCGAGGCCGCGGGCAGCTGAGCTTGGGGACATGGCCGCGGCCGTGAGGACGGACGTTTCCCGTTCGCTCTGCTGCACCTCGTCGAGCTCCTTGAGGGTGTACTTTTTGGTCTCCTTGGCGGTCAGGGCTGAGGCTCCGGCCAGGACCATGAACCCGAGCGCGACCATGGACGGTCCGACCCAATCTTTCAGGTCGGGGCCAGCGAGGGCTGTCGAGAGAACGGGGCCGATGACGCCCGAGATGGCGAAGCCGACCTGAGTCCCAAGGGCGAGTCCGGAGACGCGCAGGCGGCCGGGGAACATCTCCGCGAAGAATGACGGCCAGGACGCGTTCACCATTGAGTAGAAGAGGGAGTAGTTGATGATGCCGAACAGGAAGATCAGCGACCAGTTCCCGGTCGTGATTGACCACAGGTAGGGGACCATCGTGACGCCCACGCCGCCCGTTGCGATGAGGAACATCGTCTTGCGGCCGATCTTGTCCACAAGGAATCCTGCGAGGGGCGTGATGCCGAGGGCGATCACGGCCGAGACGGTAGTCGTCAGGAGCATGGTCGGCTTATCCAGCTTGTAGCCGGCGGTACCGAATGCCACCGAGAAGGTCTGCATCATGTAGCTCGTGCCCGCGATGAGGGCACAGAACACGATCCGCAGCACCGCACGCCAGTGGAAGCGCAGAAGATGCCGGAGGGGAGCAACGTTCACCTTGGCGGCCTGGGCCTTTACGAACTCCGGCGGCTCCTCGATGTGGCGGCGGATCAGGTAGGCAGCGACGACTACGAGGGCGGAGGCCCAGAACGGCAGCCGCCAACCCCAGCTCAGCAACTGCTCCGAGGGCATGGCGGCGATCGGGATGAAGACCAGCAGGGTAAGCAGCGTGCCGGAGGAGGAACCCAAGGTGGTGAAGCTCGCGAGGAACCCGCGCCGGCCTTCGGAAGCATGCTCCAGGCTCATGGTGATGGCACTGGGCTGCTCGCCGGAAAGGCACAGTCCCTGGATGACGCGGATCAGCACGAGCAGGACTGGAGCAAGAGGCCCGATTTGGGCGTATGTGGGGAGGCACCCGATCAGGAAGGTGCAGCCGCCGATGCCGAACAGTGTGATCATCATGACGAACTTGCGGCCGCGACGATCGCCCAGCGGCCCCAGGATGAGGGAGCCGAGGGGGCGCACCGCGTAGCCGACCGCGAAGGTGATCATGGCGAGCAGTACGCTGAGGCCCTGGGGCAGCTCGGGTGAAAAGAAGAGCACGTTCAGAACCAGCGCCGACGAGGTGCCGTACACCGCGAAGTCGTAGTACTCCAACGTCGTACCGATCCAGGCCGCGATTGCGGCCTTGACCGGGGTCTTCCTGGGAAGTGTGGTTTCTGTCATTTCGTCTCCGTGGGTGATGGGTGAACACCGGTTGCCGCTAAACCTGGGCTCTCGGAAAGAGATCTTGAGTGGAATGTCCTGTTGGTCCTGCTGTGAGCTCTCTCGCAAATCGTGTTTACGGCTTTGCGGACCGGCCTCAAACATCAAGTTAACGTTTGCGGTATGGGTCACACAAAGTCGGCTTTTATGTACCTACATAGCGATTTGTTATGGCTTGGAGTCGAAGGACCGGAGACCTTGGACAACACGGAAGCTCGCCGTGGAACGGGGATGGGAGGGCGGAAGGCCCGCCGGCCCGCCGGCCGGGGATCAGGCGGGACGATTACTGCGGCTGGGCCACACGCAAGCCGACGCCCCTGGTCATTTTGCGGATTTCGTCGGACTTAAGCCCGCTTGCCCCGGCAAGTTGGTAGTCGTCAAGGAGCCGGGATTTCCTGGCCAGGGCCAGAACCTGCGTTCGTTGTTCTTCCGCGTCGTTCCGGGCGCCTTCTGCTGCCGCCAGCTCCGAAGCCAATCCCGCAATGAGGTGAAGATGCCCGCTCCGGGTTTGGCCGGACGGGTACAGCTCGCCGCGTGCCAGCGCGGCAGACCGGATACTTGCTGCAGGCTGTCCGGCGGCCTTCGCGACGGCGGCAACCTTCACGCCATCGCACACGGCCTGGGCAAGGCAATCACCCAACTCGGCGGTGAGGGCACGTACCCTGCTGGACCGAAGTGCGAGGGTCGTCCTCAGCTGGGCCAGCATGGCCAGGACTTGTTGGGCTCGGGCCGTGGCGGGGTCCGGCTTCGGGACGCCGCGGTACCGGTACGCTGCCACGCCGGCCGCGCCCGTGCCGGTCCTGGCTGAACGCGGAGGTATCCGATCGTGAATTTTTCTGCCGGGCACCTCTGCTCCCTGTCTCCGTTGGTGTTCGCCTGCCCGCGCGGCTTCCCGCCCGTCGGACGTGGAGGCGTCGCGGGGGCCGGCGGTGTGCCTTCATTGGGCCCGTTATCCACCCTGCAGGTTACGCCCCGGTCAAACCGGCAGGGCAATACCGAAAGTACTTGGAGCAATAGGCGAAAGTTCTAGGTGCTCCGTCATAAGGGCTGCTTATCTGTCCACGCACTTTAGGTCTTATCCAAGGGGGCGGCTCCTTCCCTAGGCTCAAATGAACCACCCCCATCCGTACCGGAAGCCTGGAAGACACCATGCCTGAATTCGTGCCCGCATCACGCGTAACCCGTATCAAATCCTCACCCAGCGTTGCCGCGGCGGCCCGTGTCCGGGAGCTCAAGGCCGAGGGCCGCCGGATCCTGGACCTGACGGTCGGCGAGCCGGACTTCGACACGCCCCAGCACATCAAGGACGCTGCCGTCGCGGCCATCGACCGTGGTGAAACCAAGTACACATCGGTCACCGGGACGCCCGAACTGCAAAAGGCCATCCTGCAGACGCTGCACCGCAAAACAGGGCAGCAGTACACCGCCGGCGAAATCACCATCGGGGGAGGCGGCAAGCAGGTCATCTTCACCGCGTTCATGGCCACCCTCGATCCGGGCGACGAAGTTGTCATTCCAGCGCCGTACTGGGTCTCCTACCCGGACATGGTGCTCGCCAACGAAGGCACCCCCGTCATCGTTTCCTGTGGTGAGGACACCGGTTTCAAACTAACCCCCGAGGCACTGGCAGGCGCACTGACGGAGCACACCAAGTGGGTCATCCTCAACACGCCCTCCAACCCCACCGGAGCGGTCTACTCCCGCCAAGAACTGGCAGGCCTGGCCGCCGTCCTCAAGGACCACCCTGACGTCTATGTCCTCACCGATGAGATCTACGACGAGATCCACTTCGGCGAAGAGCCCATAACGGGTCTCGTGGCCGTTGCCCCTGAGCTTAAGGACCGCGTGCTGGTCACCAACGGGGTCTCCAAGGCCTACGCGATGACCGGATGGCGGCTGGGTTACGCCGGCGGCCCGGCGCCCCTGGTGGCTGCCATTAACAAGCTGCAGTCCCAAATGTCCTCCTGCCCGTCCTCGATCAGCCAGGCGGCTGCCGCCGCGGCACTCACCGGAGACCATGCGTTCGTCCGCGAAAGCGTGGAGGTGTACCGCGAACGGCGTGATGCGGCAGTCGCCGGGCTTAACGCGGTCAATGGCCTGCAGTGCGCGACGCCGGAAGGCGCCTTTTACGCGTACGTCAACTGCGCCGGGGTCATCGGCAAGACGACACCCGACGGCAGGCGGATCAGCAACGACGAGGACTTCACGTTGTATCTCCTGGAAGCGGCGTCCGTTGCCGTCATCCAGGGTTCGGCGTACGGACTAAGCCCCTACTTCCGGATTTCCTATGCCACCGGCCTGCCGGTGATCGAGGATTCCATCGCTGCCATCGAAAAGGCCGTCAGGGCGCTGGCCTGACCCAATCACTGCTTTGCCCACGCTTTCTACAAAACAGGAGCACCTCATGATCCATGTCAAAACGAAATTCGACCGCCCTTCCGAAGATGCCGTTCAGCGGCTCTCCAAGTTCTCATCTGCCACCGTGCATGAAGCACAGGGCCGCAAAGGTGCGCTGAGTTCGAAGATCAAGCCGATTGACCGCAGCATGTCCTTCTGCGGCCCCGCCGTCACCGTGGTCTGTGCACCGCGGGACAACCTGATGCTTCAGGTGGCCATTCACTACGCCAAGCAGGGCGACGTTGTCCTGGTGGCAGCCGGTGAGTACGAGGAAGCCGGGGCATTCGGCGATGTGCTGGGCAACGCCATGAAGGCGAAAGGCCTGGCGGGTATGGTCACGGATTCAGGCGTCCGCGACACCAAGGACCTGATTGAACTCGGATTGCCGGTGTTCTCCGGCAGTGTCTGCATCAAGGGGACCGTCAAGGAAACCATTGGCCCGATCAACCATCCCCTGGTGTTCGGCGGCGAAATTGTCTACCCGGGCGATGTCCTGCTGGGTGATGCCGACGGTGTGGTGGTGGTCCGCAAGGATGAGATCGAGGAAGTCATCAGGCTGTCGCAGGCACGCGTGGACGCTGAGGACGACCTCATCCGCCGCTACAAGGAGGGTGGCACCACCATCGAGTTGTGCAACCTGACCGAGGTCCTGAAGGCAAAGGGGCTGCTGGTGGAAGACGCCGAATTGGAACCTGCGCTGTAGCTCACACCGATGGGGTTAAACCACAGAGGCCCGGAGTTCCTTTTGGAACTCCGGGCCTTCTCTTGGCCGCCGGCGGGGGGGTGGTTCAAGCCACCTCAGTTGATCCCGGGAAGAAGGTACGCAGGCGGCCCCACCTGGGAGTCATCCAGGTACCACATGGTGGATCCCCGCTTGCCCGGCGGCATCATGCTGCCCTCGAAGACAAACACCGGATCCGAGGCAGCGCCGTCCTCGGCCCGCCAGAAACCATTGGTGGGGCAATGCGAACCGGTGCTGGCCTTAAGCTGGATCCTTCGTTCCGAGGATTTCCGGTATTGCAGGCTGGTGATCTTTTTCATGCTGGGCTCCAAGGGAATCATTTGTGCCGGGTAAACGCCGTTGGCGAACCTTTATGGCTTTTATCCTAGGACGCAGCAAATTCCATGGCTAAGACTAATGGAGCGTGACCTGATAAGGGCCGCTTATGATGCGCCCGCGCCAGCTGAGGGTGTTTCGCTGGAAAGCGGCTGGTATTTGCTGCGCAGCATTTCCTGGAGCATTTCCTTCAGCACCAGCAGAACGGCGGAACCGGCCTCAGAGAGCGGTTCGTGGTCCGGAGTGCACAGCGCGATCTTGCACTGGAGTGCAGGCCCGGTGATCCGCAGGACCCGGAAGTCCTCCTCATGGAACAGGGCATCCGCGGCCGACTTTGGCAGGATGGTCGCACCCAGGTCGCTGCGCAGCAGCCTGGTCAGGGACGGCACCGATTCCACTTCCCCCACCAGGTGCAGCGTGAGGCCCTTGCTGTCGAAGCCCGCCTCCACCACCTGGCGGAGGGTGTGGATCCGTTCGGGCAGGAACAGGCCCAGCGTGGCCGCCGCTTCCAGGGCGATGGTGCCGGCCCCGGGATCCACCGGAAGCTCCCGCGCGGCGTTGACCACCAGGTACAGGTCCTCGACGATGAGGGTGGTGAATTGCACACCCCGGATGGGCCCCGGTTCATAGATGAGGGCCATGTCCAGCCGCCCGTTCTTGATGGCCTCGCTGAGTACGCCGCCGTATATCTCGGTCAGGTGCAGCACGATGTCGGGGTAGCGCCGCCCTACTTCGCGGATAATCCGCGGGGTAAGGCTTGAGGCCATGCTGTAGGGAGCGATTGCTATGGAGACGCGCCCGGAAGGTGCCGCTCCTGAAGCTGCCACATCGATCCTTGCCTGCTCCACTTGGCGCAGGATGGTTTGGGCGTGCCGGTAGAGGGTATGGCCGGCCGCCGTGGGCTCCACGCCCTGCTTGCTCCGGATCAGGAGCCGCTGCTTCAGCTCCGTTTCCAGGGCCGACACCTGCTGGCTCAGCGCCGGCTGGGCGACATGGAGGGCGGCGGCCGCCTTGGTGATGCTTCCTGAGTCGACGATCTTCACGAAGTACGCCAGCTTCCGGGTGTCCATAGCGCTCCTCTTTTCCAGCCGGGGACGGCACAGCCTGCGGGGTCATACGTTGGCGCTATGGCGGGACAGGCAATACGTCTTTGTGTGATCCGAGTCTCGGGCATAGGTTAATTGCAGATGACTTTTCCAATGACCAGATCATTCTATCCCGACCCAAGCCATCGCCGGTTTTGATGCCGGCATATGTTTTGTGCATAAGCAGGGAAAAAATTTGTTGGAAAAGCCAGTCTTGTTGTTACGAAATAAGGGCCGCTTGAATTTTCGCCAATAGCACCCCTAAAGGTCATAACAGTTCCCTATAGCGTGATACCGCATTCGTCTTTGTGTGGCTCCAATCCCGATGCCACACTGATTTACACCCGCAGCACCAGCAGAGGAAGGCCCGCAATGCCCACAGTTGATCTCGTAGCGGATCTTGGTGAAGGTTTTGGCGCCTACTCGATCGGCGACGACAACGCCCTCCTGGAAATCGTCTCCAGCGCCAACATCGCCTGCGGCTTCCACGCGGGGGACCCTGACATCATGGACGCCACCGTGGCTGAATGTGTCAGGACGGGAGTCGGCATCGGCGCCCACCCGAGCTTCCCGGATCTTCGCGGCTTCGGCCGCCGGGCCATGGACCTCACGGCTGACGAAGTCCGCAACGATGTGATCTACCAGCTGGGTGCCCTGTCGGCGTTTGCCGCCTACCACGGCGGTACCGTCTCCCACCTGGCTCCCCACGGCCGCCTGGGCAACCTGGTGGCCACTCGCGCGGACTACGCCCGAGCCGTAGCAGATGCCGCCGCCCGGGCGGACCCGAAGCTGATCATCCTGGCGCAGGACGGTGAACTCGCCACTGCGGCGGCGGAGCGCGGCCTGCGGGTGGCCATCGTTGGCATCGCGGACCGCGCCTACCAGGATGACGGTACTCTGGTGCCGCGCAGCCGGCCCGGCGCCGTGATCCACGACCCCTCCGTCATTGTCCGGCGCACTGTGCGGATGGTGACCGAAGGACTCATCGAAACAGTCTCCGGCAGCGACATCGCCATCCATGCCGACACGGTGCTGCTCCACGGCGACAATCCGGGTGCCGTCGAACTTGCCCGCCTGGTTCGCAGCGAACTGATCGCCGCAGGCGTCACCATTGCCCCGTTGGCACAAGTGCTCGCCGCAAAGCAAAAGGTTTCCTGACCATGGCCGCCCCAACGACAACCAGCCGGACAATGCTGGACATCTACGAGTCAGGCGACGCCGCCCTGCGTGTGGTGGCACAGGCCGGTGACGCAGAAGCCAACTGGGCCACGGTCCACTCCCTGGCCGGCTGGCTGGCGGCCGCCGGCGTCGAAGGCATCCATGGCGCCGTTCCCACCTACGACTCCGTCCTGGTCGAATTCGACCCCTACCTCACCTCCGCCCGCCAGGTCAGGGCGTTCATCCTCCTGGGGATGCGCCAGCTGGACTTTGTTGGCACCACCCTGCGCGAGCCGCGCCGCTTCGAGGTGCCGGTCGTGTACGGGGGCAGCTACGGGCCGGACCTGGAAAGCGTGGCAGAGCACCAGGGCCTGGATGTCCAGGACGTTATCGCCCGGCACACGGCCAAGACCTACGTCATCCGCTGCCTCGGAGCGCCGGCAGGCTCGCCCATGATGGACGGACCAGACTTCCCGGTCCCCGTCCCCAGGCTCAAGGACCCGCGGCTGTCCGTACCCGCCGGTGCAGTATCCGTGGCCGGACGCCAAGCCGTGATCGCGCCCGCCGTCGCACCAGGAGGATGGTGCGTCATCGGCCAGACCCCCCTGACGGTCCTGGACGCAGCACGCGAACCCCTGGTGCCCTACGTCCCCGGCGATGAACTGCGCTTCTACCGCATTCCCGCGGAGGACTTCGGAAAGTATGAGGGGCAGTTCCTGGAGGCCCGGCCATGACCGGGTCACTTGTCGTCCTTCAGCCCGGACACTCCGTCGTCACCGATCTTGGCCGGACGAAGGGTCCTGCATTCGGACTCCCCGTCAACGGCGCCCTGGACCAGTTTTCGGCCAAGGCCGCGAACATCCTGGCCGGCAACGGGGACAACGATCCGCTGCTGGAACTAACCGCCCTGGACTTCAGGATGCGCGCCACCACGGACCTGCTGATCGCCGTGACCGGCGCGCCGCTGGACCTCTCGGTGGGCGGCCGGGATTGCCCCCAGTGGGAGCCCGTCTCCGTACGGGCCGGCGAAACAGTGGCGGTCCGCGGAATCCGCACCGGTCTCCGGGCCTACATCGCCGTCCGCGGATCCTTCACTGTCCCCACGCTGCTGGGCAGTTGCGCACCGGACACGGTGGTGGGCTTCGGACTGAAACTTGTTGAGGGCACCCGGCTTGCAACGCAAAAGACCACCGCGCCCCTCACCCAGCCATACTTCGGCCTGCCCCTGTTCCGGCTGGGGCTGGCAAAGCCGGAATTCACCACCCACCCGGTCATCGACGTCACCGAGGGGCCGGACGTAGCCGAATTCGGCAACACCGCAGACCTGCTTTTCACCACGCAGTACACCGTGAGCCCCCGAAGCAACCACATCGGACTCCGGCTCGGCGGCGCACTGCCCGAACGCCAACTCACCTCCGAGGTCCTCTCCCGCGGTGTCCCGGTGGGGGCCATCGAGGTTCCGTCCCGGGACGAACTGCTGGTCCTGCACCGGGGACGCGGCGTTACGGCGGGCTATCCGGTCCTGGGGGTCGTCACAAGCCGCTCCCTGGATGTCCTGGCACAGTCCAGGCCCGGACACACCGTCACCTTCAGAAAGACAACCGTGGCTGAAGCAACAGCCATGCACCGCACAGCCTGCCTGGAACTGGACAGACTCCGGAACACCGTGAACACAGTCTTTGGACTCCTGGGGGTCGGCGCCGGCCAGCGCTGGCACGAACTCAGCCCGGCGTCAGGAGCCTGAACATCATGAATGCCCGTGCCACCGCCCGGGACCGCACCCACAAACCGCTACGCGATCCCTAACGCCCTGCCAACCACTACGCCCAGCCATTGCCGGACCTAAGAGCCCCGCCATTTACCACTTATTGGAGTCCCTGTGCCTTTTTCCGACTACACCACAGCCCTCGTCACCGGAGCGTCCACCGGCATGGGCGCGGCCATCGCCGAACGTCTCGCCAAGCGCGGATTGACCGTGCACGCGGTGGCCCGCAACGAGGAACGCCTCGCCGAACTGGCCGACCGCACGGGAGCAGTCCCGCATGTGGTGGACCTGACCGACACCGCCGCCCTGGCCGGCGTCGTCCGCGACCTCAAGGTGGACGTCCTGGTGAACTGCGCCGGGGTCTCCCGGACCGGCAACATCCTGGACTCCTCCGAGCAGGACATCGACGAACTCATCGACGTCAACCTCCGCGGCCTGCTGCAGCTCACCCGGCTGGTGCTGCCCGGCATGGTGGAGCGGGACCTGGGCCACGTGGTCAACATCAGTTCGATCGCCGGGCTCTACAACTTCTACGGCCACACCGCGTACCACGCCACCAAGGCCGCCGTGCACCAGATCTCCCGGCAGTTGCGCAACGACACGGTCGGCAAGCGCATCCGCGTCACCGAAATCTGCCCCGGCCGGGTGGAGACCGAAATCTTCGGCCGCAACCTGGGCGGCAGCCCCGAGGCCATGGAAGAAGCCTGGCAGACCTACTACGAGGGCTACGAGTCGCTCACCACGGACGACATCGTCAATGCCCTTGATTACGCCATTGAAACCCCGCGCCACGTGAATGTGGGCATGCTCGAGCTCATGCCCACCTTCCAGGTCCCCGGCGGACTGACCTTCGACCGCCGCGACGCATAACGATCCGCCCGCAGCACCTTCCCACCAACCGATAGGCCTTCAACGATGCAGCACGTGCAAACCGTCAGTTTCCCCGAACCCCAGCTCCTGGCCGATTTGTCCCCGCTCCCGGAGGGACTGACGGGAGTGGTGTGGGACATGCAGGGGGCCCCTGACGAGGCCCACGGAAGCATCGACGGGGTCATCCTGCCGTACCTCAATGCCGGCGCGGTCCTGGCTAACCTTGGCAAGGTCCCGGACCTGAAGTTCGTGCAAACTCAGTCAACAGGGTTCGACGGCGTCCGCGAGGCAGCGGGTCCGGCCGCCGCCGTGGCAAACGCCTCGGGCGTCCATGCAGCTGCCACCGCGGAGCTGGCCGTTGGCCTCATCCTCGCCAAGCTCCGCGGCATCGACCAGGCCGCCCGCGATCAACAGGCCGAACGCTGGAACCCGCAACGCCGCCAGTCGCTGGCCGACCGGAAGGTCCTGCTGCTGGGCATCGGCGGAATCGGGAAGGAGCTGGCCCGCCGCCTGGAGCCCTTCGAAGTCACACTGACCCGGGTGGGAAGCGCCGCACGGACCGATGCGGACGGCCAGGTCCACGGTCCGGATGAACTCGTGGCGCTCGCCGCCGGCCACGACATCCTGGTCTCCGTCCTTCCCCTCACCGAGGCGACCCACCACCTGGTGGGAGCCAAGGTCCTGGCCGCCCTGCCGGACGGCGCCCTGGTGGTCAACGTCGGCCGCGGCGCCGTGATCGACACCGACGCCCTAACGGCTGAAGTGGTGTCCGGCCGCCTGCACTGCGCCATCGACGTTGTCGACCCCGAACCGCTGCCCGCCGGCCACCCGCTCTGGTCGTCGGAGAACGCCCTCATCACCCCCCACGTTGGCGGCAACGCCTCAGCGTTCGAACCACGGATCCTGAAACTCCTGAAACGGCAGCTTGAGGCCCTCGCCGCCGGCGAAACCCCGGTCAACCTGGTGCAGCAGGGACCGTTCGCATGAGCTCACTGTTTGACCTCACCGGCCGCGTCGCATTGGTCACCGGCTCCAGCCGCGGCATCGGCTCGTCACTCGCCCGGGCACTGGCCGACGCCGGTGCCACGGTTGTGCTGAATGGCATCAACCCGGAGCGGCTCAAGGAAGCCGAAGCCGCGCTCGCCGCCGACTTTCCGGCCGGCCGCATCGCCAGCATCGCGTTTGACGTCACCGACGGCGAGGCGGCAGCCCGCAGCATCGCGTGGATCGAAGAGCACGTGGGTCCGTTGGAGATTCTGGTGAACAACGCCGGGATCCAGCACCGGGTGCCGATGCTGGACCTTGAGGTGGCGGATTGGGAGCGGGTCATTTCCACGGACCTGACCAGTGCGTTCCTCGTGGGGCGGGAGGCGGCCCGGCACATGATTCCGCGCGGCCGGGGCAAGATCATCAACATCTGCTCGGTGCAGACGGACCTGGCCCGCCCCACTATCGCCCCGTATGTTGCCGCCAAGGGCGGGCTGCGGAACCTCACCCGGGCCATGACGGCCGAGTGGGCCGCTTCCGGCCTGCAGGTCAACGGGATCGCGCCGGGGTATATCCACACCGAGATGACGCAGAACCTGGTGGACGACGAACAGTTCAATACCTGGATCTTGGGCCGCACCCCGGCCCACCGCTGGGGCACGCCGAAGGACCTGGCCGGGCCCGTGGTCTGGCTGGCCTCGGACGGGTCGGACTTCGTGAACGGCCAGACCATTTTCATCGACGGCGGAATGACGGTGGTGGTCTGATGCCCGCGAACACACCCGTCCAGCCAGGCCCCAACACGCTGCCCGCCTCCGGGCCGGCCGTGGTGGCCCACGCCGCCGGGGACCTCCGGATCGATGAGGTCCCGCTGGCCCTGCCGGCGGATGACCAGGCCGTCGTCGAGGTCTTGTACGGCGGCATCTGCGGCTCGGACCTGCATTACTGGCTGCACGGCGCGGCCGGGGAATCCATCCTGAAGGCACCCCTGGTCCTGGGCCACGAAATCTCCGGCGTGGTGGTCCGCGCCGCCGCCAACGGCCAGGGACCGCAGCCCGGAACCGCCGTCGCCGTCCACCCCGCCACCCCGGGACCCGGCGCGGCCAGGTACCCCGCGGACCGGCCCAACCTCTCACCCGGCTGCACCTACCTGGGCAGCGCCGCCCGCTACCCGCATACCGACGGCGCCTTCAGCCGGTACGTGAACCTGCCCGTCCGGATGCTGCGGGCCCTGCCCGAGGGCATCGACCTGCGCACGGCCGCCCTGGTCGAACCCGCGTCCGTGGCCTGGCACGCGGTCTCCCGCGCCGGGGACGTGGCCGGGAAGACCGCGCTGGTGATCGGGTCCGGCCCCATCGGTGCCCTCGCTGTCGCGGTCCTCAAACGTGCCGGTGCAGCGCACATCACCGCTGTGGACCTCCATCCCAAGCCGCTGGAGATCGCCAAGGCCGTCGGCGCGGACCAGGTCATCAACGCCGCAGACACGGAAGCGATCGCCGCCGTGGAGGCGGACGTGGTGATCGAATCCTCCGGCAACCACCACGGACTGGCCTCCGCCATCCGCGGCGCGGTGCGGGGCGGGACCGTGGTATTGGTGGGGCTGCTGCCCACCGGCATGCAGCCGCTACCCATCTCGCTGGCCATCACCCGCGAACTGGACCTCAAGGGCTCCTTCCGCTTCAACGACGAAATCGACGAGGTCATCGCGGCGCTTGCCGACGGGTCACTGCACATCGACCCCGTCATCACCCACCAATACCCCGTGGAGGACGCCCTGCACGCCTTCGAGGTGGCCAAGGACTCCACCAGTTCCGGCAAAGTCCTCCTCAGCTTCGACGGGAACGGGGAGGAACGGTGAACGCCCCGTTGCCGCCCCTGGTGGTGATGGGCGTGTCCGGCTCGGGGAAATCCACCATGGGCTCCCTGCTGGGCCTGCGCCTGGACATGCCATTCTTCGATGGCGACGATTTCCATCCGGCCGCCAACAAGCAGAAAATGGGCGCCGGCAAACCGCTCACGGACGTTGACAGGGAGCCCTGGCTTGGCACGCTGGGGGAGCTGCTCGCAGGAAAGGCCGACGGCGTCACAACAGTCCCGCCTATCGTCGCCTGCTCAGCGTTGAAGCGCCGCTACCGGGACCTGCTGCGCAGCGCAGCGCCGGATGTTGTCTTCATCCACCTGACCGGAAGCGCGGGCACCATTGGCGCGCGGATGGAAGCCCGCGCCCACGAGTTCATGCCGCGGACCCTGCTGGAATCCCAGTTCGCAGCCTTGGAGGAACTGGACGAGGACGAGGCCCACCTCCTGGCCGATATCACCGAGCCCCCGGAACTCCTGGTGGAACGGCTGGCCACGGAGCTCCAGGCCGTGTCCGCTAAGGCGGTCCGCACCGCCTGATTCACAAACGGGTGTTCCGCCCTTGCGGTGGTAGTAGGTAGACTGGCCTACCTACTACCACCGCAAGGAGCCCCATGCCTGTGTCACGCGCCTCGGCGACCAGCCGCCGCCCCGCCCGGGACCTGCTGCTCGACGCCGCCGCCCGCCTCTTCTATGCCCGCGGCGTTGCGGCCACCGGGATCGACACCATCACTGCCGAGGCGGGCGTTGCCAAAAAAAGCCTCTACAACAACTTCACGTCCAAAGCGGACCTCGTGGCCGCCTACCTGGAAGCACGGCATGAGGAGTGGCTCGGCCTTTACCGGACGCGGCTGGAAAAGGCCGGGACCCCATCGGAGCAGGCACTGGCGGTCTTCGACGCCTACCTGGACCACGCAAATGCCGCCTACCAGCACGGATTCCGCGGCTGCGGGCTGCTCAACGCGGCGGCTGAACTGCCCGCAGGGGACCCCGGGCGGACTGCAGTGCGGCTCCACAAGGAGGAAGTGCAGGAACTCCTGGCCCGGCACGTCACGGCACTGTTGCCCGGGAGGGAGGGGCAGGCGCCTGCCGTTGCCGCCCATTTGGCCTTCCTCCTCGAAGGTGCCATGGCCAGGGCAGGCCTGGAGGGCGGCGACGTGCCGCTGCGGCAAGCCCGGGCCATCGCCGGGCAACTGCTGGACGACCTGTGAACAACAAGCCAAACCATCAGCAGGCCCAGCCCTGGGGAGCGCTCTCCATAGTGGCGGCATCCATCCTCTGGGGAACCACCGGAACAGCGGCCACCTTCGCGCCCGCCGTGAGCCCACTGGCCATCGGCGCGGTGGCAATGGGGCTGGGCGGACTGATGCAGGCACTGTACGCCGCACGGCACATTGCCGTTCAGTCGGGCAGCCTGCTTGCGCGATGGCGCCTGGTATCTCTCGGTGCCGTGGCGGTTGCTGTCTACCCCCTGGCCTTCTACAGTTCCATGCGCCTCTCCGGAGTGGCCGTGGGTACGGTGGTTTCCATCGGTTCAGCTCCGGTAGCGGCCGCCCTGATCGAACGTTTCGCGGACGGGAAGCCGCTGAGCCGACGCTGGATTCTCGGGGCGCTGCTGGGAATTGGCGGCGCAGCCCTGCTGTCCCTTGCCGGGCACTCGCCGGCAGCACCCGCACACGGGGCTGCTGGCGCCGGGGCTGATTCCTGGAACTCGACTTCCTTGACTTTGACTTCCTTGGCGCCGACGGCGGGAATCCTGCTGGGGCTGCTGGCCGGAACTACTTATGCTCTGTACTCCTGGGCGGCACACCGGCTGACCGGTGACGGGGTCTCTTCACGGGCGGCCATGGGCGCCGTTTTCGGACTCGGCGGGCTCCTCCTGGTGCCTGTCCTTGCCGCAACGGGACGCCCGCTGCTGGAGTCCTGGACCAGCGTCAGCGTCGGCGCCTACATGGCGGCGGTCCCCATGTTTGCCGGGTACCTGCTGTTCGGGTGGGGCCTGGCCCGGGTAGGGGCGAGCACGGCCACCGGCATCTCGCTGCTCGAAACCGTGGTGGCCGCCGTCCTGGCCGTGCTCGTGGTGGGAGAACGGCTCCCAGCACTTGCCTGGCTTGGCGCCGCCGTCGTCCTGGCAAGCATGTTCATCCTGGCGCCGCGGCGGCAAACTGCTGCGGCACCGGGGGCCGCGGACGTGCATCACCACGGCCATCAGCCGGTGGTCTGCCGGCCGCCGCTCCGGGCCAGCACCGTGGGACCGAGCAGCAGGCAGGCGCCCAGCCCCAGCAACAGAATCCCTAGCACCACCGCACCGGGAGCCGGCAGCCCGGCCCCCGCTATAATGAGCACCACACCAATCAGTGCCGCCGCCATGCCCGGGAACAGGCCTGCGGGGAGACGGCGTGCCGGATAGCCGGACAGCAGTTCCATGGCCAGGTGGGGATCGTCCGCGATCAGCCCCAGTTCCAGCTCCTTGAGCAGGCGTCGCTCCTCATCGGACATTGGCATGGCAGGCCCCGGCTTCCTTGGGCGGCGGTATCGGTATCGACCGTAGGAGCCTTCTACCGGTTAGTCAATAGTCCGGGGTCCGGGCTGGAAGCCGCCTACCGGCGTCGTAATTCCGCGAACTCGATGGACGGCACGATTGCGCCCGCGTCCCGCTCCACAAAGTTGGTTCCCGGCGGCACCAGGTCGTCGATGGCATCCAGTACGGTCTCGCCCAGCTGGACATCCGCCGCGCGCAGGTACGCCCGGAGGTGTTCCTCGCTGCGCGGGCCGATGATCACGCTGCTGATGGCGGGATGGGTCAGGGCAAACCCCACGGCCAGGTCCACCAGGGACATTTCCAGCTTGTCCGCCAGCCGGGCCAGCGAGTCCGCGGCCAGCAGCTTCCGCTCGCTGGATGGCCCGGAGATGTCGTACCGGCCGGGCAGTGTGTGGACCCGGGTGGGCGGCTTGCCCGATTCGAGGACGAAGCTGCCGGACAGCCAACCGCCCGCGAGTGGGCCGTAGGCAAGCACGCCCAGGCCATACTGCTGGGCGATGGGCAGGACGTCCCGCTCGTTGCCGCGGACCAGCATGGAGTACGGAACCTGGTTGCCCAGCGGCGGGATCAGATGGTTTGTGGTGGCCAGCCACTGGGCCTCCACCAGCTGGGCCGGGGTGAACACCGAAGTCCCGTAATACAGGATCTTGCCCTGGCGGATCAGGTCGTTGAGGGTGGTGATGGTCTCCAGGACGTCGGTGTTGTAGTCCGGCCGGTGCGCCTGGTACAGGTCGATGCGGTCCGTCTGCAGGCGCCGGAGGCTGCCCTCCACGGCCTGGGTGATCCAGCGCCGCGAGTTCCCGGAGTGCGCCGGGTTGGGGCTCATCTGGCCGTGGAACTTGGTGGCCAGGAAGACATCGTCCCGGCGGCCGCGGAGGGCCCGGCCCACCACCTGTTCGGACTCACCCTGGGAGTAGACGTCAGCGGTGTCGATTGCGGTGATGCCGGCGTCCAGGGCTTCATGGATGATCCGGATGCTCTCGTCCGCGCCGGTGGGGGCGCCCTGGGAGCTGCCGTTCCCCTCGCCGAAGTTCATGGTGCCAAGGGTGAGGGGACTGATGGGGGTTCCCGACCGTCCGAACACCCGCAGTTCGCTCAGGCTCATCTGCGGCCTCCTCCATTCAGTTGCCGTGCCTTGGATCGTCACGAGGCTACACAGATTCGGCAGGCCGCCACAGATTCCCGCCTTAGTCCTTCTCTTTTCGTCGTACGGAGTAACCGGCGCCCCGCAAATGACGTTTTGTGGCGCGCACGCGGCACTCCATAGCGCCTATATTGAGGGATGGGCTCCTCCAATAGTGACGACCAGTTCGTCCAGTTGCATGACATCATCATGGGCAGCGGCAATGTTGCTGATTTCCTGACTGAGCTGTCCTCTGTTGCAGCCTCCGCCGTCAGCGAGGACGCGGGCGTGTTCGTCGAGTGCGGCGTGACCCTCCAGCGCCGCAAACGCAGTGCCACCATTGCGGGCAGCAGTGAACGCGCCGTTGTCCTGGACAAGCTGGAGCAGGTCCTGGGTGAAGGTCCGTGCATTGCGGCGCTGGAGGCCATGAAGCCCGTCATCCTTTCCAATGTGGAGACCGATACCCGCTGGCCCAAGTACCAGAAGTTGCTGGCCGAGAACGGCTGCCGCAGCGTCCTGGGCGTCCCGCTTGCCCTGGACGGGCACCAGTCCGCCGCGTTGAATTTTTTCGCTTCGGAACCGGACGTCTTCGCTGACGAAGTCGTTCGCAGGGCTGAGGGGTTTGCTGACCTCGCGGGCCGCGCATTGAGGCTGGCACTGCGGATCGCCGACGCCCAGAACCTGGCGGACGACCTGAGGGCCGCAATGGCCAACCGCACCACGATCGACCTGGCGTGCGGGGTGATCATGGCCCAGAACCGGTGCAGCCAGGATGAAGCCATGGCCCTGCTCACCAAGGCGTCCAGCCACCAGAACCAGAAGCTGCGGGACCTTGCAGCGGGAGTCATCGGCCGGGTCAGCGACGGAGCCGTGACCACGCACTTCGATCCGTAACGTCCACCTCCGGAACCCGTCCTGATCCGCCTGGATGCCGTCCCGGTTTCGCCTCCGCGCCGCCCTGCAATAATCTGAACCAACGGTTGTGCACGGGGGTGTCAGCGCCCGGTACAACAGCACTGTAAGTTCCGGGACCATCACAGACGAGGCGGACACCCATGACGGCTTCAGACCAGCAGCACGCACCAGGCCCAGCGATCCCAGCAGGCCCTCCCGCCGCTGCGGCCGGGCCAGTCGATCCGCACCTGCTGCAGCAGCTGGCCGACGCGCATGGTGTGGGTACGTCCTTCCAGGGCTGGGATGGGCTGCCGCATTCCGTTGCCCAGGAGACGCTGGTCAAGGTGCTGGCAGCCCTCGGTGTTGAGGCACACACCAACAGTCACATTGAGGCTGCCCTGGCCGAAGCCGAACTGGCGCCGTGGCGGCGGATGCTGCCGCCCGCCGTCGTCATTAAGCAGGGCGAACCGGCCCAAGTGCCGGTCCACGTGCGCGACGGCGCCACCGCGCGCCTGACCGTCACCCTGGAAGGTGGAACCGGACAGCGCGAAGCGGTCCAGCAGGATGTCTGGGTCCAGCCCCGGGAGGTGGACGGCGTCTCCACGGGACGTGCCACCTTCGCCCTTCCCCAGGACCTGCCCTTGGGCTGGCACACGCTGCATGTCGAGTCGGAGGGCGCTATGGCCAGCGCCGCCCTGGTGGTAACCCCTGCGCGGCTGGCCACGGCAAAGCCGCTGGAGGAACGCCGCGGCTGGGGGCTGGCCACGCAGCTGTATTCGGTCCGCTCAAAGCGGTCGTGGGGCATCGGCGACTTTGCGGACCTGGCGGACCTGGCCGCGATCAGTGGTGCGCGCGGCGCCGACTACGTGCTGGTCAACCCGCTGCACGCGGCCGAGCCGGTACCGCCGGTCCAGCCGTCGCCCTACTCGCCGTCCACCCGCCGGTTCTTCAATCCGCTGTACATCCGCATCGAGGCCATTCCCGAGCTGGCATACCTCCGGCCGCGGAAACGTGCGGCGCTGGAAAAGCTGCACGAGGAAGTGGCAGGGCTGAACCGGGAAGGCACCCGCCTCGACCGCAATGCCGTGTACGCGGCCAAGCTGCAGGCGCTGGAAATGCTTTATCACACGCGCCGTTCACCGGCCCGGCAGGCCGCCTTCGATGAGTTCTGCCGCAGCTCCGGCCGCGGCCTGGAGGACTTCGCGCTCTGGTCAGCCATCCGCGAGGACCTGGCGCCGGACGACCCCCTGTGGACGGACCCGGAGTGCGCCATCGGAACACCGGAAGCCGAAGCCCTCCGGGAGAAGCTGGCGGACCGGATCGGGTTCCACCGCTGGCTGCAGTGGATCTGCGACGAGCAGCTCGAGAACGCCCAGAGGGCCGCGCTCCGGTCGGGGATGCGGCTGGGCGTGGTGCACGACCTTGCAGTAGGCGTGGACCACAGCAGTGCCGACGCCTGGACGCTGCGCGGCGTGCTGACCCCGAACACCAGCGTGGGCGCACCTCCTGACATGTACAACCAGCAGGGGCAGGACTGGGGCCAGCCCCCATGGCACCCCGCACGCCTGGCCGAGGCCGGATATGAACCGTTCCGCAACATGCTGGCCAACGTGCTCAGGCATGCCGGCGGCATCCGCGTGGACCACATCCTGGGACTCTTCCGGCTGTGGTGGATCCCCATGGGGAACGCTCCGGGGGATGGCGCCTACGTCCGCTACGACCACGAGGCCCTGATCGGCATCCTCGCGCTCGAGGCGCACCGCGCCGGTGCCGTGGTGATCGGGGAGGACCTGGGCACTTTCGAGCCCTGGGTGCGTGACTACCTTGCGGCCCGGGGGATCCTGGGCACGTCCATCCTGTGGTTTGAGTACGACGGCGATTCGCCCCTTGCGCCCGAAAAGTACCGCACGCAGGCGCTCGCCAGCGTCAACACCCACGACCTGCCACCCACCGCCGGCTACCTTGCCGGGGACCATGTGGGGCTCCGAAGCCGGCTGGGGCTGCTGGAACGGTCCGAGCAGGAGGAGCGCGCGGAGCACAACGCGTCTTTGGAGAAGATGTTCGCCCTGCTGCGCGAGCGCGGGTACCTCTCCGAGGGCGCCGCCGGCGGCGTGGAGGGGCAGCCGTCCGAGGAGCACACCATCGAGGCGCTGCACCTGCTGCTGGCCCAGGCGCCGTCGGTCCTGCTCGGCGTGGCCCTGGTGGATGCGGTGGGGGAGCGGAGGGTCCAGAACCAGCCCGGAACCACAGAAGCCCTGTACCCCAACTGGCAGGTGCCCCTGGGTGGGCCGGACGGCAAACCCGTCTACCTTGATGACCTCCCCGCCAACAAGCGGTTCAACTCGCTGCTCGCGGCGGTGGAGGGAGCCCTGCACCGGGCCTAAGCGGTTCTCAAGGCAACAGGCCCCGCCGCTTTTGTAAGCGGCGGGGCCTGTTGCCGTAGTTGCTTTGCCTGGTTTGCCTTGTTCGGCGGGTGAACTAGTTAGCGGCGATCACATGGGTGAAGTGGTCGTACCGGATGGTGACCGGGCCGCCGTCGTGCTCAAACACTATGTTGGCACCCGGGGAAGCGCCGCCGGCCCCATAACTGATGTCCCAGCTGCGGTTCAGGGCCGCCTTGAACTCGTAGCTTCCCGCAGGAAGGTCCGGAACGGACAGCTTCCACACGAGGTCTGCCGGGTCCAGCACCAACTGCGCCTGGTTACAGGACGGCTCCCAGTCCGAGGCGCAGCCCAGCTCGCTGTCCATGCTTCCGGCTGCCGCCACGGCGGCCGGCTGCTGCGAGGCGTAGACGGCGCTGAGCAGGTGGGTGCTGTTGTCATAACGGAAAGTCACCGGGCCGCCGGGATGGTCCAGCACGATGTTCTGCCCGTTGAGCTGGCCGTCGGCGCCGTAGTTTTCGTCCCAGCCGCCGTTGAGCGCTGCCTTGTATTCGTACTTCCCGGCCGGCAGGTCCACGGTCAGCCGCCAAATGCGGTCCGCCGGGTCCAACACCATCCGGGCCTGGCTGCAGCCTGGATCCCATTGTGCGCTGCAGCCCATCGCCTGGTTCAGTGATCCGGCCACCGTGACCGAGTCGGGCTGCGGGGCCTGGCCCACCGTGACAGTCCTGGTTTCGCTGGTGACGTTGTAGCCGGTGCCGGTCATGGCCGCCCGATATTGGACCTTGGTGCCGTCCGCCAGCCCGGTCACGTCGTCGGTTGCTGAGTAGACGGGCGAGGACGAGTCGGTGCCCACAGCGGTCCAGACCCCGCCGCCAACACTGCGCTCGAAGGACACCACGTGGTTGGCCTTCTCCGGGTCAGCGGTGGCGCTGA
Source organism: Arthrobacter sp. AG367 (assembly GCF_007828995.1). Taxonomy (NCBI): domain Bacteria; kingdom Bacillati; phylum Actinomycetota; class Actinomycetes; order Micrococcales; family Micrococcaceae; genus Arthrobacter; species Arthrobacter sp. AG367. The sequence continues at coordinate 4,844 of NZ_VIVE01000005.1, read as the reverse complement.
GCTCAACCTTGCCTTCCACGCTGCTGCCCTCCGCAGGCTTCTGCAGGGTCAGCACGGGCGCGGGTACGGCCGCGGAGCGGCTTTGGCTGGTGGCGGAATGCCCGCCGTTGTCCAGAACGGTGGCGCGGTACTCCAGCGGTGTGCCGGCATCCAGCGCCGCGACGTCGTGGAAAACCTGGTACGGAGCGGTGTCGTCCGTGCCGATCGGCTGCCACGCGCCGCTCGCCGTCCGGGCTTCAAAGGTGACCTCGTAGAACGAAGCACCGTCGACGTCGGCCGTTACGTTGATGCGTCCGTTGTCACCAGGCGCGGCGGCCGGCTGCCGGAGGGCGACGGCGGGAGCCTCCTTGGAGTGCGGAATGCGGCCCGAGGATTCGTAGACGACGGCGGAAAGCGGCGGCACGGTCACGGTCAGTTTTGCGTCGTCAGAGGTTTTGGCTTCATCGGCGCCTTCGCCGTAAACGCGCATGTAGCTGCGCTTGGCGATGTAGGTGGGGACTTCCACCGTCTGTGTCTGGGTGCTGTTGTTCAGTGCCACCACGTATTCGCGCTGGTCCTTGGCATCGGTGCGGGAGAAGGCGTAGATGCCCGGCCCGTCAGAGGCGTAGCGGTGCTGGTGTGCGCCATTCCGCAGTGCCGGGTGCTCTTTGGTGAGGGCTGCAAGCTCCCGGATTTTGGCGTAAAGCGGGTGGCTTGGGTTGAAGTTGTCCGTGGCGTGGGTGGCGTCCGTGCCCAGCAGGTCGTCGTCCAGGTAGTCCGGGACTTTGCTGGCGAAGAGGGTCTGGCGGGCATCCTGGTCGCCGCCCTGGCCGGTGAAGCCCTGTTCGTCGCCGTAGTACACCACCGGGTTGCCGCGGGAGAAGTACATCAGCTCGTGGGCCAGCTCGTCGCGTGCCACCTTCTCGGCATCGCCTGCGGCGGGGTTGTCCTGGGCGATAAAGCTGCCGATGCGGCCCATGTCGTGGTTGCCCAGGAACGTGGGCAACTCATAGACGTTGGAATCGGCGTCGGTGTACCAGTCGTCACCGGCGAAGAACGCCTGGAGCGCCTTGGCGTCCTGGCTCTTGGAGGCAAAGTTGCGGGCGGCATCCTGGAAGGGGAAGTCCAGCACGGCCTGCATCTTGTTGCGGGTGGTGAACTGGGACGTCAAGCTCTTGGTGGTGTCGAAGACCTCGCCGAACATGAAGAACTCGTCCTTGCCGTGCTCCTTGGCGTAGCTGAGGACGTTGGGGCCGAATTCCTGCCAGAACTCGTTGTTCACGTGCTTCATGGTGTCGATCCGGAAACCGTCCACGCCAAAGTCGCCGATCCAGGACTTATAGATGTCCTCCATGCCGTGCACCACGGCGGGGTTTTCGGTGAAGAGGTCATCGAGGCCGAAGAAGTCGCCGTACATGGAGTCCTCACCCGTGAAGGTGGTGTCGCCGCGGTTGTGGTACAGCGTGGGGTCGTTCAGCCAGGCGGGAACCTTGAGGTTTTCTTCGCCCGGTGCCAGGACCGGCTTGTAGGGGAATGACGTGTTGGCGTCCAGCCGGGGGAAGGTTCCGGTACCGGCGTAGTCGCGGTCGTCGAACGCTTCGCCGGAGGCTGTCTTGTAAGGGACTGCGTCCTTTGAGATGTAGCCTTTCCGGTTGCCCTCCTGGTAGCCGATGACGTCGGCCGTGTGGTTGGTGATGATGTCGAAATAGACCTTCATGCCGCGGGCGTGGGCCTCGTCGATCAGGGCCTTGAGCTCACCGTTGGTGCCCAGGTGGGGGTCGATCTGGGTGAAGTCGGTGACCCAGTAGCCGTGGTAGCCTGCCGACTTGTCCTCGGGCTGGACCGCCTTGTTCTTGAAGCTGGGGGTCAGCCAGATGGATGTGGTGCCCAGGCCCTGGATGTAGTCGATCCTGCTGCGCAGGCCGGCCAGGTCGCCGCCGTTGTAGAAGCCCTTCCTGGTGGGATCGAAGCCGGAGACCATGGGATCCGGCCCCAGGCCGCCCTGGTCATTGGCGGTGCTGCCGTTGCTGAACCGGTCTGCCATGACGAAGTAGAAGTTCTCGTCCGTCACGGGACCGCGGAGCGAATGCAGGGCGGTGGAGGATCCCTGGCCCTGGGCGCCGGGATTCTTGGAGCCTGAATCCTTGAGGCCCACCGCGGCATGGGCCGGGAGGACTGCTGCGGAAACGGCCACCGCAGCGGCAAGGAGGCCGGCCGCCGACCTCGCCGTGATTGCCCGGCCCGGGGCCCGGCGGCGGGTTGTGGGGTGCTGTGTTCCTGCGGGCTTTGCCTGCAGTTGGGCGCGTGGGGGCGCGCCGGGAGGGGTGCGGAATAACAAGGGTGAGACCTTCCTGGGAAGCAGCGCTGCTGTACAGGCTTGCCGTTGACAAGGGATGCGGCAGGAGGGTTCTAAGGACAGCATGCAGACCTGTGAACCAAGTCACAACTGTAAGCGCTTGCACTGAATTACTCCAGCGTCTGGGGAAGAGTAAGGGGAGGAAGCCGTAGCGGGCATCGCAGTTAGCCGGCGGACACCAAGGCAGTGGGAGAGGGGGTGCGAAGATCATGAAGCACGGGGCCCGGGAGCCCGGTGACGGGATCCAGTTCAAAAGTGGCAATGTTGTCCGACCTTTCGTGGGCCACGTGCAGCCAGCTGCCCCGGACCATGTGGTGCCGCGGCCAGTCCCCGCCGCTGTCGAAGTCCTTGACGGGGATCAGTTCGGTGCCGCCGGCTGCTACTTCCAGGACGCTGAGGAGGTTGGATCCACGCACGCCGGCGTAGGCGAAGTTCCCCTGCGGGCCAAGGCAGATTTCGGCGGCCGAATCACCGTCCTGGCTGCCGCCCGCAGTTGCAGGTCCGCGGAATATCAGCTCATAGGTGCCGGCCTCGGGCCGGACCACGAAGACCTCCACGGAGTACTCCGACACAATGAAGACGTTGCCCGTGGGGTGCTCCACCATGTGCCGGGGACCGGTGCCGCAGGGGAGGACCACCTCGTGGTCGGCTACCAGGCCGGTGCCCGGCTCATAGGTCCAAATGCGGAGGGTGTCGTGGCCCAGATCGGTCGTCATGATGCGCCCGTCGCGCAGCATCAGGCTGGCATGGGCGCGGCTCGGCCTGGGGCTGCCGGGGAAAAGGCCGGCGTGGGGGTCAACCGACGGTGCCGCGGGGAACCGTGCCGTCATGCCGCCGTCGTCATCCAACTCGTAGAGCAGGACCTGCCCGTCACCCCAGCATGCAGCGGTGACAAACCGGCCGTCCGGGTCCACGGCGACGTGGCAGGTGGCCTCTCCGGCAGGCTCCGGTGCCCCGGACAGTTCCAGCGCAAAGTCACCCCGTCGGCGGTAGGCCTGAACCATTTTGCGCTGCTCCGCCGCTGCGTAAACCAACGGCAGCGTCGGGTGCACGGCCAGGAACGACGGCGACTGTGCCTGGACTGCCGTGCCCAACCATTCAAGGCTTCCGTCCTGATGCTCCCGCACGGCCCCGATGCCATTGGCGCGGCCGCCGCCGTCGGGGGTGTAGGTGCCGATCCAAAGAATGTTGCTGGCTGTTCCCGTGGTCATTAACCCATCCTGCCAAGAGTTGGCATCCATTCCCGAGCACAAGGCCACCTATTAGCATGGGATTTCCAGCAGCGGACGAAGGAGGTGGATCCCATTACCGCAGTCACAGTTTTGGGTATTCCCGTTCGGTGCCGTCCGGAGAGCTTGGCCTAGCCGCCATGGGGACGCCCGTCTTCCCACCGAAAGGCGTTGCTGTGCCCCCTCTCGACTCACGGACTGCCGGCAGTCCTGCCCCGTCGCCGGTCTTCGAAGGCATTGTCTCCGCATTGCGGTCCGCCGGCTGCGTTTTCGCGGAGGAAGAGGCCCGCCTGCTGCTGGCGGAGGCCTCACTTCCCGGCGACTTAGCGCGAAATGTCCGGCGCAGGGTGGAAGGCGTCCCCTTGGAACTCATCCTGGGCTGGGCCGAATTTGCGGGCCGGCGCATTCTGGTGGAGCCCGGTGTCTTCGTGCCGCGCCGCCGTACCGGGCTGCTGGTAAATGAGGCCCTCGCCCTGCTGCCGGCGACGTGGCCGGAGGGGCCCCGGCGGAAGCCCGCTGTTGTGGTGGACCTCTGCTGCGGGTCCGGAGCCGTGGGAGCGGCCATTGCTCATGAGGCGCCATGGGCGGAGGTGCATGCGGCGGACATCGATCCTGTGGCCGTCCGGTGCGCCAGGCGGAACGTCGGGCCCGTGGGCGGCCAGGTTCACGCGGGGGACCTGTTCGATGCCCTGCCGCGTGAACTGCGTGGCCGCGTCCGGGTGCTCGTGGTCAATGCTCCCTACGTGCCCACGGAGGCAATCCGCACCATGCCCCCCGAAGCGCGGCTGTACGAACCTGCGGCATCCCTCGATGGCGGTCCTGATGGACTGGACTTCCACCGACGCGTCGCCGCCGGGGGCATCGGATGGCTGGCTCCCGGCGGGCACCTGATCATCGAAACCAGCCAGCGGCAGGCATCCGGCACCTCCGCGATCCTGGCCGCCGCCGGGTTCGGCACCCGGACAGTCCATTCGGAGGAAGTGGACGGCACCGTGGTCGTGGGGCGCGTGGCGGCAGGGACCCACTAACCCGTCCTCCCGCTCCCCAATATCTTGCCTGCCGCCTGGAGGATCGAGCCAACCAGGCCCAGCAGCCGTGGACCGCACGTAACGGTCCTTCTGAACCGTCCGGAAAACCCCAGTACGCCAGGCCGCGTTCCCTACCAGACTGCGTTCCCTATTCGTATTGGTGGGGTGGTGGTGGGGGTTTGAAGTAGTGGTTTTGTTGGGGTTTTTGGGTGGGGTCGAGGTGGGGTGGGGGGATGAAGGTTGGGGTGTGGT
>NZ_VIVE01000004.1:0-315819 GCF_007828995.1 Arthrobacter sp. AG367 | reverse complement strand
ACCGTCCCGCTGCAGATCTTCGCCGCGGAACTCGCGGCAGCCAAGGGCTACGACGTGGACCAGCCCCGCAACCTCGCCAAGAGCGTCACCGTCGAATAACCTCCACACCGCAGGACAGCTGGTGGCAGAGACACAGCTATTGTGGCTCCGCAGCTGCTTCGGGCGCGGGTCAGAAATTCCGTCACGGCCTCTGCGTCGCGCCGAAGACCCTCCGATCCTGGAAGCAGTGGGCTTCATGAGTAGAATCGGGGACCACTACGAACAAACTGCTTGCCGGAAGATGCGGAGAAACAATGTCGGAATGGCTCGAAGTCGGCACAAACAACTATGTGCTGGTCACTGATGGATCCCTTCTCAACACGGGTCTTATCGTCGGCTCTGAGCGGGCCATGATCGTTGATACGGGATGCGGTCCCCGCCAAGGACGCGAGATCCTAGACGCGGTTAGGAAAAAGACTGACCTGCCGCTCGTTGTGGCTAACACCCACGCGCACTACGACCACTTTTTCGGGAACGCTGTTTTCGCCGAAGCGGGCGTCACTGAATTTTGGGCCCACCAGAAATGCGCCGTGGCGATTGATCAGCGCGGCGACCTCCAGCGACGGCATGTGGGAACACTTGAACCCGGGATGTCCACCGGTGAAGGGGAGAACGTTGAACTCGTGGTGCCGAACGCTATCGTCAAGGACCAGCCTGTCTTGGTTGACCTGGGCAACGTGGCAGTAACGCTGTTCTATCTCGGTCGAGGCCATACTGACGGTGACCTCCTAGTTGGCACGCCAACCACTCTTTACGTCGGTGACCTCGTGGAGCAGGGCGCCCACCCCTCATTTGAAGACTCCTACCCTGAGGAATGGGCTGACGTGCTCCGCCACATCTCCGCGTTGCGCCACCGCTATGAATTCCTTATTCCCGGCCATGGAACTCCGTGCAGCGACCAGTTCGTTAAGACCATGGCCAACACCATGACCACAGCCGTACGCCAGGCCCTTCAGTCCATCCGCGACACCCCCAACGACGCCACCAAAGCTATACCCGTCCTGCCCTATGGCCCGGAGCAGTCGCGCTGGTTCATCAAGCGTCTACAGGAGACCAAATGGAACCCGTAGGAAGCGTCGTTGTAGTAGGCTTCCACGATGCCGCTCGTCGACGACTTCTGGCATTCGATATATGCCCGTACGGCAGTTATGCAGCTTAATGCTTGTCGTTTGACATGACTTGTCAATTGAGCTGACACATGCTTAGGTCATGAGCAGTAAGGAAGCTTATCACCGATGGAGATTATTGTGGCTTTATCTGACTACGCACTCGCGGTATGCGCCCTATCGGGCTCCATACTCGTACCTTTTCTTGGTCTGTATCAGATGCTGCGGATCAAGCGCCGCGCACTGCGGATCGCAGTACGCCCTGCACCACGAGGTAACCAAAACTGACTATGCCCTACGTCGACATCAACCCGCATAAAGGCCGTCCCAAGTGGATAGGCTATGTAGCCCTTGCCGGTCTTCTGGTACTCGCCGCGGCCGTCGTGTCGGCCGCGTTGGTCCACCACTGACCAGCGGAGACCGGGCGCCGTCTCCTGCCGAACCCCCTAGACTTACATATTGAACCAGTGCCGCATAACCGTTTGCCGAGAACGTCCGGGGGGACAGACATGCCACATCCGGCGAATCAGAATGCAGGCGCCCCAGCAGAGGATGCAGGGCAGCCGCAGCTGCGCCGACGCCGCGACCTCCGTCGTGCCGACGGCTCAGTTCAGGATGCCTGGACAGGAACCATGCCAGCCGTTACCCCCAATATGTCCAGTTCCAACGGCGCCGGGAAGCCGACAACACGCCGCTCCTCCTGGGCGGAAGCGGCTGCTGCCGCCGACGCCACCACACCTCCCCGCGCACCTTCTCCCGCGCAGCCCCCGCACCGGTCTGTTGCCGCTCATGCCGAGGCTTCGGCGGCGCCCATCGCTTCCGTGCCTGCCGCGGAAGCGGCCGCACCGCCGCAGCACGCTCCTGCTTTACGCCGGAGCCGGCCCACAGTGGCCGACGAAATAGCCGAAAGCCCCATGCCGGACTTCATCGGCTCGCCCGGCCTGTTCGTCAAGGAGCAGAAGCCGCGCCCCCGGGGCGGCATCCGCGGTGCCCTTTACAACCTCACCGGCGGCGCTTGGAACCTTGGCCCCGGCCCCAAGCAGCGCCAGGAGGACGAGTTGGGCCGCCGCATCTCACGCCAGCTCCAGGGCAGCTACAACACCGCCATACTGAGCCTCAAGGGCGGTATCGGCAAGACCTCCACCACGGTGGGCGTGGGCTTGACACTGGCCGAATACCGCGGGGATGCCCCCTGCGCCATCGACGCCAACCCGGACTCGGGAGACCTTGTGGAGCGGGCCTTGGGCGAGGGCATCTACCAGCAGTCCAGCCCTCGGACCATCACGGACCTGCTGGAAAACATCGAGTCCATCGACTCCCTCACGGCCCTTGCCCGGTACATGCACCATGCCGGGCGGTTTCACCTGATCGCGGGGGAGCAGGACCCCGAGGTCTCGGACTCCCTGACCGCCGAGGAATACCTGCGGATCCGCAAGCTCATCTCCAGCTACTACTCCGTGGCCCTGACCGACTGCGGCACCGGCGTGACACACAACGCGATGAGCGGCATCCTGCAGTCGGCCGACAACCTGGTGATCGCCGCCGGTTACGCGGTGTCCGGGGCCAAGCGAGCACGTAGTACCCTGCACTGGCTGGCCAGCCACGGGTATGAGGACCTGGCCCGCAACGCGATCGTGGTCATCACCGACAAAGACGAGGTGTCCTCCCGAGTGGATAAGGACGCCATTGAGGAACACCTGTCCGGGATCTGCCGCGAGCTCATTGCCGTGCCGCACGACCGCGGCGTTGCCGACGGCGACCTAGTGACCCTCGACGTGCTGAAGCAAGAGACGCGGCGGGCGTATAAGGAAATTGCCGCCGCGATCGTGGACGGGTATCGGTAGTAGCCACACCTTCACGCGTGGCGCATAACCGGATTTGTCTGCCGGGTAGAATCAGGCCGAGCAAACAACTTTTGGGGGAGAAACATGCAGCGGGTGCGGCTTGAGTTCATCGACGGGCTGCGCGGTTTTGCCGCCCTGGTAGTTGCGGTCGGACACACCCTCGGAATGGTTGGCCCAGATCACACCGCCGTTCCAATCTGGAAAGCAGAATTCGGGCATCTACTAATGTGGCCGTGGCTCTTCGGTGAGCAAATGGTTTGGCTCTTCATCCTGCTTAGCGGCTTCGCGTTGTACTGGAGCGAAGAGAGCCGCATCATCTACAAAGGCCAAGCTTCGCCTCTTGGCGTGTACGTCCGGCGCCGGTTGTGGCGCATCCTGCCGACCTATTACCTGTCCTTCGGCCTAGGGCTCTTGGTCGTAGTCGGCTTGGGGTGGCTGCTCATTGAACCGTCGCCAAGCCTGCGCAGTTACGCGCCAGTTGACGCAGACGGCATCATCTCGCACCTGTTTTTTGTTCACAACTTTAGCGATGGCTGGATTCACCAGGTGAACCCTCCTCTGTGGTCCATCGCAGTTGAGATGCAGCTTTATCTGCTTTTCCCTCTGCTGTTCATCCTGCGCAAGCGACTGACAATCTTTGGGGCCGCCGCCCTTATCGTCGTCGGAGTGACAGCGGCAGGCTTGTTTTTGCCCAGCCGGGCCTTTGCTTTGGTGGAATGGTTTGTCGCCGGAGCCGTCCTCGCGCACATTGCGCGGCGTTGCCAGTTCAAGCCCGGCGTCCTGCTTTCCGTCGCAGCTCTGTGCACTCTCGTCGGACTGCTCAGGGTTCCCGCCCTGGACGGGCGCCTCGGCCAGTTTCTTTGGCTAGCGGCCTTCGCCGGACTCGTACTGGGCCTTTGCTACTGCCGTGCCGGCGGATGGAACGTGACCACCTGGCGCGTCGCCAAGTGGCTTGGGGACCGTTCCTACAGCCTTTACGCAATCCACTTCCCGATAGCACTTCTGGCTTGGGCATTGGTCGGACGGCTAGATATGGAACGTGGCTGGCTGATAGTCTGTGTCGTTGCCCTCGGGGTCGGATGTAGCCTTGCCCTTTCCCAGGTGACCTACAAGCTGGTCGAGAAGCCCTCGAAGGACCGGAGCCAGGCGACCGGCAAAGGCGTGGGACCGCCTTTTGGAGTCCCACGTCACGCCACCAGCAAATAGACAGCGCTGAATCGTGCTGACTTATCTGGGAACAATTACCCGAAGCCTACAATGTAGCGCGTGATTGAACTGATTACTTGGTACCTAGATACACTGCGGGTGTTCATGAACGACGGCATCTACGGGCTAATGGCCAGGATGCTGGTCTTACTAGCCCCCATGCCTTAGTATGGTGCACCATTGTCGCTGACAAGTGGTTCGTGGAGACTCTGAACCAGCACTTTCTTTGAGGATCGGTACCATTTAGGTCATGGGGGATTTCGTTCAGTATTTGTTTATCGCTGCCGCCGTAGCTGCATGCGGTATTTGGCTCGTGATCGCCGTCCGGTTTTGGGCGCCAGCAGCTCGCGCCCGCGGCGGGTACTGGTATCTAGAAGCCCTGTTCCTGGTCGCTGGTCCGGTGGCTCTGCTAGCGACGTTCCTCGAATCAAGCCCCACCGCGGTGGCCCATGTTGGCGGGCAGGTCAGCCAGGGCGTGACAGCAGTATCAGCGGCCCTCGCGGCGGTTGCTGTGGTCAAGGCTCACGCAACGCCGAGGCGGGGCGCCGGCCCTATCGTTTGGGCTGTTGTGGCCTACTACGCGGCATTGTGGCTATCAGGTGGGCTGGGGGTGGTTCCCTCACTACCGCTCAGCTACACCGTGTCACCCCTAATCGTTCTGGCTTTCCTCTGCCACGGCGAATACACGTTCGACTGGCTCCTTAGAACGGCACTTGTCTATCTGCGCATCGCCGTGCTCGCTTGTTTTGCCGCGATCTGGGTATTCCCTGCCGAGGCATGGAATTACGAGGAGGCGCGAACGTTTTTCGGCCTACATCGCTTGGCGGGAATCGCGGGGCACCCCAACGGACTCGCGGCCATTGCCGCTCTCGGGCTCATCCTGGAAGCCCGTTCAAAGTCCCGCGTCTTCTGGACCCTGCCGTTCATCGCAGCTCTTCTGCTGGCCCAGTCGTCAACTGGTTACGTGATCGCCGGCGCTGGTTTGCTCGTCGTCCTGTGGGTTTCCAAGCCAATGTTCAGAAACACCTTAATCCTTGGGGGTTTTGCCGCAACTCTTGCTTCGCTCTTCTTCTTGGGCCCCGTGTCTCAGCTCGCCGTGGACGCGCTGACCGGAGACAAGTTCACGTTCAACGGGAGGGAACGCATCTGGAATGCCGCGCTGCATGGCTTTGAGTTGAGCCCGGTCGTTGGGTACGGCCCCGAGTTATTGAGCGCGGATTATCGCGCACTCTACCTTCCGAACTTTGATGCTGCCACGCACGCGCATAACCAGTTCGTACAGGTGCTCTCCAGTGCCGGACTGGTCGGTATCACGGCGTTGGCGGCGCTGTTCATCATTCTCGTGGTTACCGCGTTCCGGACTTCGAAGGCTTCAGGCGGCCTCACCCTCGGGCTGGTTATTTTCCTGGTTCTCCGTTGCATGTCCGAAACTCCACTGAAACCGGGAAGCCCCGGATTCTCGATCCTGACCGTCGCAACGACTGTGTCGCTCGTTGCTGTCGCGTGGTCGGATCGAGAGCCGCCGAGCAAGCGCGTAAAGCGTACCCAGCGGCGCGCCGCTATCCCTACCCGATAAGCCACCTAGCCGGAACCCTGTTCCGCAAGTGTCGCCATAGCAGTTTGTGAGCCTTCTGACGCTACCCTGCATGTCGAATCCGATGCTTCCCACTCCCCAGTCTGCCGTGTTCGTGGCACTAAGCGGAGGGCACCTGTACGGGCGGAGCCCGCTTCCTAAGTTCGCCTGCCCGTTGTCTTGGTAGCCCGTGATGCAGTTCTTACTTTTACATCTGCCACGTCGTTGGCGGTGCGTCCGGCTCCGAGTCGCGCGCCGAACGCCGCGCGCTGCGAGGGGTGGCCCCGGCGGAGGCATTGCGGCCGGTGATCTTGCCATGGAGGAACCTCAGTTCGTAGTTCTGAAGCCGTGCATTTCCACCAGGTTGGGCTAAAGGATGTCCAGGCCTCGATTGGCGCGGGAGTTTCGATCGATGCGCTCGACCATGGGGACTTTATCCCACCCACGGTGCACCAATTCCAAATCCCCATCCAAGGCTGAATGAACGTCAGGAAAGGTCGCCCGAAGGGACGCCACTGAGGCTACCACCAGGTCCAGCCGCAGCGACAGCTACAACGCGCCTGTCAGCACGTAGGCGCAGCTGAATCCATGGTCCCCACTGAAGGGCCGCAGGCGACCTTGGCGAACAGTGCAGTTGGGTGACCAAGGCTGCGGCTACCCTTTGCTTGAGGGTTAGAAGGCCTGAAAACACCGGGCTCCCTTGACTTCCCATCACCGAACTTAATGGATTCCCGGACGGGCGCTGGATGGCCTGGCGCCCCGGTGAGGACAGCTTCGAAGTCCTGGCCTGAAGGTGACACGGCGCGGAATGACGCGGCCCGCCGTCGTTACCCCAACGGGCGCCACGCGAAAAGTGCCCGCCGCCGAATGAACGGGGCCGGCATCTTCTGCGTAGCGCGGATGACTTAAACGAGCACACTCTCTGCCAGCGCCGCCCGGGCCTGTGTTGCAAAGATGCTGCTGTCCAGGTCCGCAACGGATGACTTGCCCACGAACCCCATGGCCCCCTTGAGCTCGTCCTGGAGAATTCCGAACACCCGGTCCACCGCCGGCTCCCCGCCAGTGGCGAGGGCGTAGGCAAACGGGCGCCCGGCCAGTGCAGCCTTGGCGCCCAGCGCCACTGCCTTGACGATGTCGTGGCCGCGCCGGATGCCGCCGTCGAGATAGATCTCCGCTCGGCCGCCGACAGCGTCCGCGATGGAGGGGAGGACATCGATGGTGGCGGGTTGAGAGTCGAACTGCCGGCCGCCGTGGTTGGACACAAAAATGCCGTCCGCGCCCTCGTCCACGGCCCGGGCCGCGTCCTCGGCGTCCATGATGCCCTTGATCACCAGGTTCCCCTTCCACTCGGACCGGAGCCTGGCAAAGTCCTCCCAGGTGGCACCCGGGTTCTTGTTGGTTGCCATCCAGTTGTTCATCTCGTCCATGCGCAGCGGGCGGCCGTTGATCTGGTAATTCCCGTAGGTCATCTTCCGGCCGGTGAGCCAGCGCCACAGCCAGGCCGGGCGGGTGGCGGCATTGAAGTAGTCCGCCACCGGCGGGCGCGGCGGCATGGACAGCCCGTGGTGAAGGTCCCGTTCCCGCTTGCTCGATGAACCCACGTCACCTGCCACCACCAGGGTCTCCACCCCCACGGCCCGGGCCCGGTTGATGTAGCTGGCGGTCTCCTCCGGATCCTTCCAGAAGGCGATCTGCGCCCACAGATTGTTGGGCGCCACCTTGGCAACCTCTTCCAGCGAGCAGCCGGCCCACGCGCTGTGGATGAAAATCGACCCCGCCCGCACCGCGGCCCGCGCAACGGCAGGATCCGAACCCGGGTGGAAGATGGTGAGCATGCCCATCGGTGCCACCATCAGCGGCAGCGCCAGGGAATGGCCCAGCACGGTGGTGGACGTGTTCAGTCCCCGAAGGTCCACCATTGACCGTTGGCGAAGCATCAGGGCATCGAACCGGTCCTCGTTGGCGCGCATGGTGGTCTCGTCCAGCGCGCCGCCCTCCAAGTAGTCCGAGATCATTTTCGGAAGCTGTTTCCGGGAAGCCTTGCGGTAGTCATCGATGCTGACAATCCATTTGTTTCTCAAAGGTCCTGCTCCAATGTGAAGGTCTAAATTACTTTCGCCAAGAATTGTTTGGTGCGTTCATGCCGCGGGTCGCGCAGGACGGTCCGGGGGTCGCCCTGCTCCACGATGCCGCCGCCGTCCATGAAGATCAGGTGGTCGCCCACTTCACGGGCGAAGCCGATCTCGTGCGTGACCACGATCATGGTCATCCCGCCGTCCGCGAGCTTCCGCATCACGTCCAGCACCTCGCCCACCAGCTCCGGGTCCAGGGCCGATGTGGGCTCATCGAACAGCATCAGCCGTGGCTCCATGGCCAGTGCCCTGGCGATGGCCACGCGCTGCTGCTGGCCGCCGGACAGGGACGCCGGGTAGGCATGGACCTTCTCGGAAAGCCCTACCCGCTCCAGGAGGACGCGGGCCCGGTCCTGGACGGCCTTCCGGTTCTCCCTCTTCACCCTGACCGGCGCCTCGCAGATGTTCTCCAGCACCGTCATGTGGGGGAAAAGGTTGAAGCTCTGGAAGACCATGCCGATGTTCTCGCGCATCCTCGCCGCCTCGGCGTTGTTCTGCGCGTGCAGCCGCCCTTTCCTGATCTTCACGCCAACCGGCTGTCCGTCCACAAGGATGTACCCGCCGTCGAGCGTTTCCAGCTGGTTGATGCAGCGAAGGAACGTGGACTTGCCGGAGCCGGACGGCCCGATAATGCAGGTCACACTGCCCTTGGGAATGGTGAGGTCGATGCCCTTGAGGACTTCGAGGTCGCCGAAACTCTTGGTCACCCCTTGTGCTTCAATCATCACGTCACTCATGGCCGGGCCTCCTCTGGTGTGGTGCGGGGGTTCGCCGCCTTGGGCTTGCGGGGCCGCCGGGGGCTGCGTCCGGAAGTGATTCCGCCCCGGTTGAAGTGCCGTTCAATGAAGAACTGCCCAAGGCTCAGAACGCTGGTCACCAGCAGGTACCACATGCTGGCGGCGATAAGCAGCGGAATGGTTTTGAAGTTGGCGCTGTAGACCAGCTGCGCTGAATAGAGCAGCTCGGGGAAGGCCAGGACGCTCACCAGGGAGGTGGTCTTCAGCATGGAGATGGTCTGGTTGCCCGTTGGCGGGATGATGATCTTCATCGCCTGTGGCAGGACGATCCGGGAAAGTATCGCGAACCGGCGCATGCCCAGTGCCGTGGCCGCTTCCGTCTGTCCACGGTTGACGCTCAGGAGCCCTGCCCGGACGATCTCCGACATGTAGGCGCCTTCATTCAAGCCCAGGCCAAGGATCGCCGCCATGAAGGGGGTGATGAGCACGTTGGCATCCACCGAAAAGAACTCGGGCCCGAACGGCACGCCCACCGCAATCCGTGGGTAGATGGCGGCGATAAACCCCCAGAACAGGAGCTGGACGAAGACCGGCACCCCGCGGAAGAGCCAGACCAGGAACGCCGCGGTCCCGGCCACGATGGCGTTCGGGGCGAGCCTCGCCAGCGCCAGCAGGACGCCGACGACGATTCCCACAGCCATGGAGATGGCCGTCAGTCCCAGCGTCCGCAGAAGGCCTGTGAACAGTCTTTCCGAGGTGAACCAGCCGAAGACCACGTTCCACTCGAACCGCGGATTGGTGACGAGGGAGTAGCCCACCAGGAAGATCGCGAACAGGACGATTGCCGCCGTCAGCCACAACCCTCCGTGGCGCTGGTGCGGACGGCCCAGGAGAAGCTGGCGGTCCAGCGCGTCACCGGCGGGTGCCTTGGCGTCGGGTTCCGTGGCTGTGTTGGCCATCTGGCTACTGCGCTTTGTTGAAGGCGAAGTCAGAGATTGCACCGGTGCCCACGCCCCACTTGTCGAGGATTTCCTTGTACTTGCCGCTCTTCGCGAGAGACTCCATGCCGAGCTGGACCGCCTTTTCCATGCCCGCCCCCTTCTTGAAGCCGATGCTGACGGGGGAGACGTCCTTTTCGCCGAGCAGTTCGATCTGGCCGCCCTGCTTGATGGCGTAGCCCAGGGTGGGTCCGTCGATGTAGACCGCATCGATGCGTCCGGCCGTCAGTGCGAGATTGGGGGCCTGCATATCGGGGTAGGTCATGGCCTCGATGGCTGGGCTGCCGGCGGCAGTGCACGCCTGGGAGAGGGCAGGCAGGCGCTTGAGGTCCTGGAATGAACCCTTCAGCACGCCAACACGCTTCCCGCAGAGTGTGTCCAGCGTGAGGTGCTGCGGGTTGCCCGGAGCCACACCAATGCCGCTGCCTGACTGGTAGTAATCGACGAAATCAAGCACCTTCATGCGTTCCGTCGAGGGGGACATCTGGGAAATGGCCATGTCGAACTTGCCGGCAGCAATACCGGGGATGATGCCGTCGAAGGGGCCGCTCTTGACCTCCGTCTTCAGGCCCAGCGTCTGGCCCAGGGCCATGGCAATTTCCGGGTCAATACCTTGAATGGTTGTCCCGTCGGCGGCCATGAAGTGCAGGGGAGGCGAGCTCTGGCTCATGGTGACGGTCAGGGTTCCCCTGTCCCGCGCCTCCTTGGGGAGGGCTGCGGCGGCAGCTTCGTCGACTTTGACGGCCTCCGCGGAGCTTGGGCTCTTAGGGGCATCGGACTGGGCTGAGCTGGTCATTTCGGGGTTGGAGCACCCGGAGAGAAGCACGCTCGCCATGGAAACTGCGGCGACGGTCACCAACATCGATCGAAACTGAATCATCTACACGCCTTCGGAAGTGGGGGAGGAGGGGTGGTAGGAGAGCTTCCAACCTTGATGGGCAGCTTGGCTGTGGTACAGATCACTTCGCTGTCCGGTATCATGTACCGTACATCATGCACGATTTTCTGCAAACACCCTTTTCGCCGTGTTTGGTTTGTGACGACGCGCTCGTGGAAGTGGTGTTGCGGCTGCATGCGACTGACCGAAAAATTCACATAGGATTCCGAAATGAACGCCGCTTCACCTGAAGAAGAAGTCCTGATCCCCGGCAGGCCCATGCTGGTCGACCAGGTGTTCGAGGCCATCCTGTCCCTGTTGCTCGACGACAAGATCTCCACCGGATCGCCGTTAAGCATTGACGGATTGGCCAAGCGCTTTAAAGTTTCTTCGACTCCCGTGCGGGAAGCCCTGGCACGCCTGGAAACCACCGGCATGGTCAGGCGGGAAGCCCTGCGCGGCTACAAGGTAGCGCCGGAGCCCACCGCCAGCGACATCGCCGCGCTTCTGACGTCGCGTCAGATCCTCGAGCCTGCATGCACCAGCATCGCCTGCACCAACTCAACACAGGATCTCGTGGCGGACCTGGAAGGGTTCCACCGCGACCTTGAGGCGTCACGCCATGGCGGCGACACCTTCGCGGGATACCGGGCCTACTGGAAGGCCGACGAAAACTTCCACCGGCGGATCGTGGAGGCAACAGACAACGAGTTCCTGCTCCGGGCCTACGGGTCCATCGAGGGAAGCATCCAGCGCTTCAGGCTGATGGTGCACAACGACATGAGCGGTGACCACACGGTGCAGGAGCACCAGGCCATCATTGATGCCTTCAAGGCCGGGGACTGCGCAGCGGCGACGGCCGCGATGAACAACCACATCGAGGGGATCAGGTCCCGCTCGCTGAGCCTGAAGAAATTCGGCCAGCAGTAAGACTCTCCCGGCCCATTGGTACGGTGCGGCTGGCTCCCTGGTGCGTGCCGCCGTCGTACTCCTGCCGCGCCCAAACCCGCCGCCCCTGCTGCCGTTTGCTCCGGGTGCATGAATAATACGGAGTGCTGGGAACAGCGGAAGTGCGGCCGCAGGCGCCTGCCTGCGGACGACGGCGGGCGAAGGAACTGGACATGACGAGGTCACACCGGAGCGAACGGCACGAGCCCGAAACGAGCGTGGAGCTGAACCCGTTGTTCAGCCGGCCGGGGGAATCCACCCTCTTTCCGCGCTTCACCATCCCGGACGGGGAGTCGCTGCCGGGCACCGCCTACCAGGTGGTCCACGACGAGGTGATGCTGGACGGCAATTCCCGACTGAACCTGGCCACGTTCGTGGGGACCTGGATGGAACGGGAAGCCTCGCAGCTGTATGCGGAAGCGTTCGACAAGAACATGATCGACAAGGACGAGTACCCGCAGACCGCGCTGATCGAGACCCGGTGCTGGCGGATGCTCGCGGACCTGTGGAACGCTCCGGACCCTGCGGCGGCCATCGGCACCTCCACCATCGGCTCCTCCGAAGCCTGCATGCTGGCCGGCCTGGCCCTCAAACGCGGGTGGCAGCACCGCCGCCGCGCCGAGGGCAAGCCCACGGACTCGCCGAACATCGTCCTCAGTTCCGCCGTGCAGGTCTGCTGGGAGAAGTTCTGCAACTACTGGGAGGTGGAAGCCCGCTACGTTCCCGTGTCCAGGGAACACCCCACCCTGGACGGCCACGACCTGGACCGCTACGTGGATGAGAACACCATCGGCGTCGCGGCCATCATGGGCGTCACCTACACCGGCGCCTACGAACCCGTGGAGCAGATCTCCGCCGCGCTGGACCGCATCCAGGCCGCCACGGGCCTGGACATCCCCATCCATGTGGACGGCGCCTCCGGGGCCATGGTGGCGCCGTTCCTGCAGCCGGAACTGGTGTGGGACTTCCGGCTGCCCAGGGTGGCATCCATCAACACCTCCGGCCACAAGTACGGCCTGGTATATCCCGGCCTGGGCTGGATCGTCTGGCGGGACCAACAGTCCCTCCCCGACGACCTGGTGTTCCACGTCAGCTACCTGGGCGGGGACATGCCCACCTTCGCCCTGAACTTTTCCCGGCCCGGCGCCCAGGTGCTGCTGCAGTACTACCTGTTCCTCCGACTGGGCTTCGCCGGCTACAAATCCGTGCAGGCCAGCTCCCGCGACGTCGCCCTGTACCTCTCCCACGAGATCGGGAACATGGACGCCTTCACGCTCTGGAGCGACGGCTCCGACATCCCGGTCTTCGCCTGGCAGCTCACCGACGGCCACACCAGGAACTGGGACCTGCACCACCTGTCCGAACGCCTGCGCATGAACGGCTGGCTGGTCCCGGCCTACGCCCTGCCCGAAGGGCTCAGCGGCATCACGGTGCAGCGGATCGTGGTCCGCAACGGCTTCACCCGGGACCTTGCCGCCAGCTTCCTTGACGACCTCAAGAAGGAAGTGGCCTACCTGGACGCCCTGACGTCCCCCATGCCCACCGACAAGCACAAGGAAGCGTTCCACCACTAGGTATCGCTGCCCGCAGATTGAAGTATCTGGTTACTGGTCCAATTTTCCGGCCAGGCGCATAACCTTCATCCATGCTGAACACCATGCTTCGGAGCCTTCGACCCAAGCCAAAATGCAAGGTTTGCGGCTTGGACCTGCCTCCAACTCCCTCTGCGCTGTTTTGCTCCCGCGACTGCTACGACCGCTATCAGGCCATGGATCACACATCCCGCCACTAGCCCGTTGCCGGGAGGAGCGCTCCATGTGCCGGTTGTTCGGGCTGCATGCCGGATACCGGCCCGTCCGCGCCACCTTCTGGCTCCTTGACGCCCCGGACAGCCTGTCCGAGCAGAGCAGGAAGGAGCCCGACGGCGCCGGGATCGGCACGTTCGATCCCGACGGCGGCCCGCGGGTCACCAAACGGCCGCTCGCCGCATGGGAGGACCACGCCTTCGCCCGGGAGGCCAGGGAGCTGCGGAGCACCACCTTCCTGGCCCACGTCCGGTACGCCAGCACAGGTGCGCACACCCTGGTGAACACGCACCCGTTCGAGCAGGACGGCCGGCTGTTCGCCCACAACGGCGCCTTCCACGGACTCGACCGGCTCGACGCGCGGCTGCGTGAGTTCGGTGTGGCGGACCTGGTGCAGGGCCAGACCGACAGTGAGCGGCTCTTCGCCCTCATCACGGCAGAGAGCCGCAGGGCCGGCGGGGACGTGGCGGAAGGCATCTCCCGGGCGGTGGGCTGGGTGGCCGCCGAACTGCCCGTCCTGGCCCTGAACATCATCGTGACGACGGCCACCGACCTTTGGGCGCTCCGCTACCCGGCAACCCATCCGCTGTATGTGCTGGAACGCGACCCCTTGACCGAACCCGCTCCGGTGGCACCGCTGGACGCCAGAAGCCCCCGGATCCACTCCCGAAGCACCGAACTGGCCGAGTCCCGCTCCGTCCTCTTCGCCACCAAACGGATGAACCAGAACCCCGGCTGGCGTCCCATGGCACCGGGGGAGCTGGTGCATGTTGGCCCGGACCTGGCGGTGACGTCCACCTTCCCATTCCCGGACCAACCTGCCCACCCGCTCACGCTCGCGGACCTGGAACCGTCCGCGGCGGCGTCGCAAATGTCCTGACGGTATCTCCGGAAGGCGCGGCTTACGTGGCCGGTGCCGCGGCAGCCTTCTTCGCCAGCGCCTGGGCCATCTTCTGGATTTTGGCACCGTAGCCGCCGTTGATGGCGGTGTCCTTGATCTTGTTCGCCTGGGCATCCAGGTCCGCCGGGGCGGCGTTCTTGAGCGCGGTCAGGTCCGCCTGGAGGTTGGCCGGGAGCTTGGCGAACAGCTTGGGGTGGTTGATGAGCTGGTCGGCCACCTTCTGGAGCCCGGCGCCGGGATTGTCCGAGTTGAACGCGGTGCGCAGCTCCTGGCGCAGGCCGGCCAGGCCGGTGGCGGCCTTCTCCAGCGCTTCGGCTCGCTTCTGGATCTCGGCACCGTACCCGCCGGACAGGGCGGTGGTCTTGATCTTGTAGGCATCCTTCACGCGGTCCGCAGGTGCGGCGTCCTTGAGGGCTGTCACGTCCGCCTGGAGGGAAGCGGGGAGTTTGGCGAAAAGCTTGGGATGGTTGACCAGCGCCGCGGCTGCTTCCGCCGCACGGTCCCCGGCGGCCTGTGGGCTGTCAGCGTTCAGGGTCAGGAAGGCCTTCAGGCCACCGGCGCCCTTTGCTGCCTTGACGTCGCTGGATGCTGTGGTTGAGGTTGCAGACACGGATGTTGGGCTGGGGGATGCGGACGCGGCACCCACGCCCGCGGCGGCCATGGCACCGGCGGCCAGGACTGCTGCCGCTCCGACGCCGATGCGGGCCCTCATTGACGGAATTGATGGCTTCACCACGGTGTGTTCCTCCAAATTTGCGCGTGGGTCCACCCGACGGGTTGGACCGGCAGGGTTCACTGTAGGACCGCAGGCTGGGGAAATGCTGAATGCCGGTCCTCCACCTTTATCTCCACCTTTACCCGGGCGCGGATTATGCTCGGCCTATGAAGATGCGTGATCCCCGGGCGAAGCCTGTTCCTGCCGGCAAACTGGGTTTTTGGCAGCAGCGGACGTGGCTGTGGATTGTCGCCGCGGGATTCGACGTGTACATCCTTGGCTTCGTCATCGGGTTGCAGCCGTCCGGGCCGCTCTGCGGCAGCCCGTTGCTTCCCAACAGCCGCGCCGCCGAACTGGCTGACCTGGAAGAGGCCGGCAGAGGGGCCGCGGCCACGTGCTACCGGACCATCGACTCCGATTCCGTGCCCGTGTGGAGCCTCATGGCCCTGGGAATCGGCCTGGTTCTGCTGGGAGTGGTGGTCCGGATAGTCCGTATCCGGCTTTTCGCCGGCGCTGCCGACGCCGTGAAGGCCGGCTAGGTGCGGTAGGCACCCAAAGACAGGAAAGCTCCCGGCCCTGCGCCGGGAGCTTTCGTGTGCTTGCTGAAGGGACGGATGGTGCCCGCTACTCCGCGAGCTTGGCGACGGAGTGCGCCCAGAGGAAGAACTTGTTGGTGCCCAGGTCCTTGACGGTCTTGATGTTCAGCGCCTCTTTGAGCTTCTGCGCGTCGCTTTCGGACAATCCCTTCAGCGCCTCCACGGGCGCCTTCGCCAATTCGTCGATGCCCTTGTCGAGGTACTCCTTGTCGAACTTTGCGTTGATTCCAGCCATAGTGTCCTCCTGGTGCTCGGATGGGTCCTGACTGTGCTCTGGGGCACAGTGGTCATTCAACCACGAACCGACGCACGCGCCGCCGTAGGCGGCTTCTTGACCGTGGCGAGCAGGAAAACGCCGGCGACGGCGGTGGCCCCGGACAGGAGGAACAGGACGATGGCCAGCGGGGGTGCTGCGTCGGCCTCGCCCAGGATGGTGATGCCGATGGCGACGGCGACGAGGGGATCGATGACGGTCAGGCCGGCCACCACGAGTTCGGGGGTTCCCCTTGTGTGGGCGTTCTGGACCAGGAAGCTGCCGGCCAGGGCTGCGATGAGCAGGCCTGCCAGGCACGTCAGCGACAACCACTCGAAGTCACCCTGGAACAGCCGGGCGATGACGGTCTTGGCCAGGGCCGCGACAAACCCGAAGAGGATCCCGGCTCCGGCGGTGAACACCACGGCACCCGACCGGTGGCGCCATAAGGCGAAGGCCACGGCAACACCGGCCAGGACCACGGCGAGCACGATCAGGATGGTGATCAAGTGCCGGTCGCTGACCTCCACGTCCTCCGCGGACAGCGCCGCCACGGCAACGAACACACCCACGCCGCCAACGCATAACGCCACTGCGGTGAGGGCCCGCCGCCCGGGGGACCGGCGGGTCATCCGGGCCGTTGCCAGGGTGGTGACCACCAGGGCGATGGCGCCGATGGGCTGCACCACGATCAGGGGCGAGAACCGCAGGCTGGTGAGCTGGAGGAGGATGGCGGCGCCGAGCATCCCCGTCCCGGCCAGCCACACCGGCCTCCGGACCAGGGCCTGCAGGCGTCCGCCGCCCATGCTGCCCGCCGCGCGCCCGGCTGCAGCCGGCTGGTCTTCCACGGCGCGGTGCTGGAACAGCGTTCCCAAGGCAAGCAGGACGGCGCCGGCCGCGGCAATCGGGATGCCCAGCCAGTGGTAGGACGACAGCGCGGACACGGCCGCAGCCTGCTGGATCATGATCAGACCTTACCCAACCCGGACCCAGCTACCCACCCAGGCGGCCACCCGCCGTCGTGCCTCTTGCCCTGTTACAGCCTGCCCGGCTACAGCAGGCTGGGCCGGCTGGCGAGGATGTAGTCCACGGCCGCAGGGCCGGTCATACACAAATCCGGCCACTCGTTCCGGCCGCCGCGGTGCTGCTGCAGGTACCCTTCCTGCCGTACGGCTGCCCACAGCGACGCGGTGGGGCCGGGCTTCCGGGCATTGAGCAGGCACCAGCTCAGGTACAGCCCGTACAACTCGTCGTCGCTGATGCCCGGCTGCTTTGCCGGGACGGGGACAAGGCATTCGGACAGGAATTGTCGATGATTCGGGGCGCGCATGTTTGGCCCTTCAGCCGGGTGCGGCCGTATGCTCACACATGCTGCATTCGTAGCCGCGGGTGCCCTGGATGGGTCCGCTCCCGGCATTCCTTTTGGCCTGGAAATCAGGCAACCCCTCGCCGTGTGCCACGCCGCCCCCAGCTTGCTTATTACTGGGTCTACACCTAAAGTCTACAGTGTAGAGAAATTGTCGACATGGTTTTAGTCAAGGGATCAGAGTTTGCATGGCCGCTACGGCTGCTCACACATATCCCAGGAGAACTACATGTCCACTCACACCCAGAACGATCACGCCGCCCCCGTCCGCAACGCCAATGACATCAGGATTTCCGTCCGGACCCTTGAATTTGCCGTTTACGTTGCCGCAGTGCTCGCCACGATCATCACCGCAGCAGTTGTGGGGGACGATGCGAGCGAGAACGGCGTTGACGTGTTCAACGCCAACCACGCCATGCAGTACATCGCCTTCCTCACGGTGGGCCTGATGGTGGCCCGCGGCCTGGCGAAAGCCGGCAACCGCACCCACACCAGCCACGCCTGACACGCGGTTGTCCGGCGCACCCGCCGGACACTGAGAAGTCCGGGTGCGGCGTCCTGCCAGGATGCCGCGCCCCTTCTCCTCCCACCCCACGTTTGATTTTCCCTGCCGGGCACTCACAGCTCCCCGCAAACCCGCCCGGTGCCCTGTGCAAGGCTCCGGGTTTGAACCGCTGTAGCCGAACGGCGAACAACTGCACCTTGTTTGAAAAGAGCCACCATGGCGCAATCACAGTTCGACCAGTTCCTCACCGAAGCCACCTGCCCGGACCACGAGTCCGGGAGCAGCCTTGACGACGACACCCTGTACGGCCTCTACACAAGCTGGTGCAACCTGTCCAAGCAGGAGCCGCAGGACGAGCACGTCTTCTTTGAGGCGATGAGCCGACGCGTCCGCCCCGACGCCTGCCTGCGCATGACCGGACCGGCGGCCGCCGACTACATCCTGTGCAGCTACCGGGCCGTGGTGTGACAGTCCTCGTCACCCAGGCCTCCAACAGCTACGTGCCCAGGCACACCCTCCAGCCCCACGGAAAACGCCCCTGGTGCGCCCACTGCGACACGGACTTCCACCTGTTCGTTGACTCGCCGCCCGTCCTGAACCGCCGCGCCTCAACAGTTGCCGTGGCCATCCACTGTTCCCAGTGCCGCCATTCCCGGGTCCTGGAGACCACGGCAGAGCACGTGGCGGCGCTTCCCGCGCACACCCCCATTCCGCATGAAACGCAAGGAATTTCACACCCATGATGAACAACACCCATACCCCGCACGGCCCCGCCGCTGCCCGCGAAGCCCGTGCCGCCGTCGAGCATTTTGACCTCACTCCCGCCGGCCTGGCCGACGCGCCTGCCCAGCAGCTGGACCTGGACAGCCTTGTCCACACCGGCAACAGCTAGGAACCGGCGCATGGGCACGCCGCGGACCTTCGACACCATCGCCATCATCTTCAACCCCAACAGCACCGGTGACGCCCCCGCGCTCGCCGAACAGCTCAAGGCCAGCCTCAGCGGCCTGCTTCCGTACGCCGCGGACATCCGGCTGCAGCCCACCAGCCATGCCGGGCACGCCGTCCAGCTGGCGCGCGAGGTTGCCGCCACCGGGCACGTCCTGGTGGTCTCCGTCAGCGGGGACGGCGGGTACAACGAGGTGGTCAACGGCGTCATGCAGGCCGGGAACCCGGACGCCGTGTGCGCCGTGCTGGCCGCGGGCAACGCCAACGACCACAGCCGCAGCACCGGCACCGGGCCGCTGGAACACGCCATTGCCGGCGGCGACGTCCGGCACATCGACCTCCTGCGCATCACCACGGGCCAGCCCGGGGACGCCCCGGACGAGTACGCGCACTCCTACATCGGCTTCGGACTGACACCCATCATGGCCATCGGCCTGGAAAAGGGCAGCAAGGGTGCACTGAAGGAGACGGTGTCCG
This sequence comes from Arthrobacter sp. AG367, assembly GCF_007828995.1. NCBI lineage: Bacteria > Bacillati > Actinomycetota > Actinomycetes > Micrococcales > Micrococcaceae > Arthrobacter > Arthrobacter sp. AG367. Next base: position 296,793 of record NZ_VIVE01000004.1, on the reverse strand, counting down.
TTGTGCGCACGTTCGCCAAGTTCAAGCCGTTCGAGATCCTGCCCGACGGCGGCAAGCGGCGGAAGTTCGACAGCCTGGTCCTGGCGAACATCGCCCAGATGGCCAAGTACGCCACCCTCAGCGACGCCGACAGCAAGCTGGCCGACGGCAAGTTCGAGGTGGTGGTCTTCCCCCACAAGTCCAAGCTGCGGGTGCTGCTCACCGCGCTCCGCGCAGCCACCAAGGGGCTGGGGGACCAGCCCAGCGTCAGCAGCTACGGGTTCACCACCCTTAAGCCCATCCCGTACCAGATCGATGGTGAGGTGAGGTCGCTCGACGCCGACACGCAGGTCACCGTCCATAGCGCACCTGCCGCGCTGGCCACTTTAGGGTAGGAACCGCTCGATGGATTTGAACTTGAAAAGGACTGCCGGTGCACGCCGCAACCGACCAACCACCCGCCGCTGAACCCGCGCGCCGCCCGATGCACCTGCCCGGCATGCGGCCCTGCCTTACGCCCCGGATTGTCGCCGCCGGCGGACTGACCTCACACGTGTACCTCCTTGCCGGCCCTGCGGGTTCCCCGCGACCGGTCTTCGTGCTGCTGCACGGCATTGGAATGTCGCACCGCTATTACCGGCGGCTGCAGGCGCTGCTGGCCCGGCACGGGGACACCTACGCCGTGGACCTCCCCGGCTTCGGCGGCACCCCCACCCCGGACCGGCAGCTGTCCGTGGCCGACTACGCCGCACACACGGCTGCGGTGCTGGAAAAGATGGGTGTCTCCCGCGCAGTGGTGGTGGGGCACTCCATGGGCACCCAGTTCGCCACCGAGCTGGCGGTCCAGCGGCCGGACCTGGTGTCCCATGTGGCGCTGCTGGGCCCGGTAGTGGACCCGACCCGCCGGACCGTCCTGGAGCAGTCCCTGGCCCTTGGCCTGGATGGGCTGAAGGAGAGCCCGCTGGGCAATGCCATCGTGTTCACCGACTACATCCGTTCCGGGCTCCGCTGGTACCTGACCGAGCTGCCCGTCATGATGGGCTACGACCTGGACGCGCGGCTGGCCCTGGTGAGCCAGCCGGTCCTTGTCATCCGCGGCTCACGCGACCCCATCGCCCCGCGGGACTGGTGCGAGAAGCTGGCCGCGACGGTCCCCAACGGCACCTTCCTGGAAATCCCCGGCAAGCCGCACATCGTCCAGCACGGTGGCGCTGCCGGGACCGCGGCGGGGATCCTGGGGCTCGCCCGGGCTTAGTTCCCGGCGCCGGGCCACTCCCTCCCCGACGCGCAAGCGCATTTTCGACGCGCGGGTTCATTTTCGACTCGCATCTTCCCGGGCGCAGGCCATATATGGGCCGCGAAATGGAACCTGCGCGTCGGAAACGTCGAGGTTGTCCCTTCGCAAAACTAATAATCATGCTTACTATTGTTGGGCGCGGGCTGTCCGCTGGGGGCAGAGCACCCGCGCCGCACCGGAGGTCTCTCAAGCATGGACAATGAAATGCGTCCCCTCACTGATGAAGAACTGATGTCGGAACAGGCCACCGCGCTTCCGGACAAGGAAGTTGCATCGGTCCTGGACCTGAACGCTGACCTGGACCTTGGTATCAACGCCGCAGCACCCATTGACCTGGCCGTAGCCGCCAACGCCAACGTGGCGGCACCGATCGACGCAGCAGCCTCGGCCAACATCCTGTCCTTCGGCTCGGACGCGCAGGCACTGTCCAGCCAGGACGCCGTCATTGACCAGGGCATCACTGCCGACGCGAATGCGGACTCCACGCAGGACAGCGTCATCGGCCAGGCTGATGGCACCGCGGACGGGGGTACCACCGACACCGGAACCACAGACGGGACCACGGACGGAACGTCCGGTTCGGTAACGGTCCCCTCCGGCACCGGCGGGCTGACGGATGCAGCGGGCGCCCTGAACGGCAACCTTCTGAACGTCGACGTGAACCTGGACGCCGACGCCGCCATCGCGGCACCCATCAACGGTGCCGTGGCCGCCAACGCCAACGTTGCCGCTCCCATCGACGCGGCGGTGGCCGCGAACATCGGCTCCATCGACAGCCAGGCCTACGCCATCTCGGACCAGAGCGCCACCATCTCGCAGCACATCGACGGCGAGGCGAACGCCACGGCCGATCAGCAGTCCGACCTGCAGCAGTAAGGCAGATGACCCAAACCCACGGCGGGCCGCCTCCCGAGGCGGGCCCGCCGTCGTCACGCGCCACCCTTGCCCAGGACGCGCCGGGCCAGACCATTACGACGGCGGCCGCCCACCTTCCAGCCCTGGCCGACGGTGTGCAGCTGCTTGGCCCCGCCGAAGGATCCGGCTACCGCGAACCGCCCGCCCTGGTGCGGCGCGCCGACGGCCAGACCCTGCAGCTGACCAGGCTCCTGTACCTGGTGCTGGAGGCCGCCGACGGGACGCGGGACCTTGAGGGCATCGCCCGGCACGTCAGCGAAGGCTCCGGACGGCTGGTCAGCGCGGACAACGTGCGCACCCTGATGGACACCCAGCTGCTGCCGATGGGCCTGCTCCGGCTTGCCGACGGCACCCAGCCCGAAGTCAGGAAGGCCAACCCGCTGCTGGGCCTGCGGTTCCGCTACATCGTGTCCGACCCCCAACGCACCCGCAGGATCACGGCCCCGTTCGCTGTCCTCTTCAACCCGCTGATCGTGGTGGCAGTAACGGTGGCGTTCCTGGCCGCCTGCTGGTGGGTGCTCATGGTCAAGGGTCTGGGCTCGGCCACTCACGAGGCGTTTGCCCAGCCCGCTCTCCTGCTGCTGATCCTCGCCGTCACCATCCTCTCCGCCGGCTTCCACGAATTCGGCCATGCCGCGGCCACCCGCAAGGGCGGGGCTACTCCCGGGGCCATGGGCGCCGGGCTGTACCTGCTGTGGCCCGCGTTCTTCACGGACGTGACCGACTCATACCGGCTGGGCCGCGGCGGCCGGATCCGCACGGACCTGGGCGGCCTGTACTTCAACGCCATCGTGGCAGTGGCCATCATGGGACTGTGGTGGGCCACCGGCTTTGATGCGCTGCTGCTGGTGGTGGTCACGCAGATCCTGCAGATGGTCCGCCAGCTGATCCCGCTGGTGAAGTATGACGGCTACCACATCCTGGCCGACGCTACCGGCGTGCCCGACCTTTTCCAGCGGATCAAGCCCACCCTCCTGGGGATCCTTCCGTGGCGGTGGGGCAACCCTGAAAGCAAGGTGCTCAAGCCCTGGGCCCGGGCCGTGGTCACCGCCTGGGTCCTGGTGACCGTTCCGGTGCTGCTGTTCAGCATGGTGATGATGGTGCTTTCCCTGCCGCGGCTGGTGGCCACGGGCTGGGCGAGTGCGGTCAAGCAGCAGGAAATGCTGGCGGCGAGTCTGTCGTCCGGCGACGTTTTGGGCGCGGCGGTGCGGGCACTGGCGGTTGTTGTGGTGGCCGTGCCGGTGCTGGGCGTGCTGTACATCGTGGTGCGGCTGCTGCGGCAGCTGGTGACCGGGCTGTGGCAGAAAACGCGCGGCAAGGCGGTGCAGCGCACCGTTGCCATGGCCGCCGTCGCGGCTCTTCTGGCAGGGCTCGCTTGGGCATGGTGGCCCGACGGCGGGACGTACCGTCCGGTCCAGGCTTACGAACGCGGGACACTGGGGGACGCCACCCGGGCAATCCTTCCCCAGCGTGAGCGCGGGGCGCTCCGGCAGGGAGCAACCGGGCAGACCGTTGCGCTGTGGCCGGCCGGCGCCACCAAGCCCACGCGGGACAACCCGCAGCTGAGCATGGTGCTGGTACCCGCAGATGCCTCTGGTACCGGGGCGTCCTCCACCGGCGGCGCTTCTTCCGCTGCGGCGCCGGCCTGGGTGTTCCCGTTCGACCGGCCCGCCGCCCCGGAGGGCGACGGAAACCAGGCGCTCGCGGTCAACACCACCGACGGCTCGGTGACGTACAGCGTGGCGTTCGCGCTGGTGTGGGCCGAAGACGGCGACCCCGTCACCACCACCAACGAGGCCTACGCGTTCGCCAACTGCACGGGCTGCGCCGCCGTGGCTGTCGGATTCCAGGTGGTCCTGGTGGTGGGGCAGGCGGACGTCATCGTCCCGCAGAACCTCTCCGCGGCCGCGAACTACAACTGCCTGGACTGCCTGGCCTACGCCCTGGCCAGCCAGCTGGTCCTGACCCTGGACGGGCCGCTGGATCCGGCCAGCAAGCAGCAGCTCGAGGCGTTGTGGGCGCAGATCGCCGAGTACGGCCGGAATCTCCAGGACGTGCCGCTCTCCGATATCCAGGCCACGTTGAACGGCTACAAGGAGCAGATTACGGCCATCGTTAAGGGCACTTCCGGGACGTCGTCCTCCGGGCCGACATCTCCGGCATCAGCAGGACCCTCCCCGGGGCCCACGACGTCCAGTTCCCAAACCGAACCCACCGTCCCGGCCCAGCCGACGGCCCCGGCCGGCGCCCCCAACCCGGCTCCGACTGAGGTGGCCACAGCGCCGGCGGGCCAGGACGGGGAAGGCGGGCAGCCGACGTCGTCCGTTGACGAGGCAACGCCGGCACCCACCGTGGATTCCGGCGGAGGGGGGACCCCCGCACCAATCCCGACTTCCAGCGCCGGCTGAGCCGTTCACTTCAGGCCAGCATGCCTTTCCTTCAGCGGCATATTGCTGTGGTGCGGGCCGTGCTGCAGCTGGAGGGCGCAGTGGATGAGCGGGAAATGGCTGAATGCCTGGGGCGTGTTGCCCAGCTGGCGGTTGTTGCGGGGGTCCCATTCCTCACTGAGCAGGCCCACGTCGTTGCGCAGCGAAAGCAGGCGTTCAAACAGGTCCACGGCCTCGTCCCGGCGGCCGATGCCCAGCAGCGCGTCGGCGAGCCAGAAGGAGCATGCCAGGAAGACGCCTTCGGTGCCAGGCAGCCCGTCATTGCTGGCCTCGGGGTGGTACCGCAGGACGAACCCGTCCTCGGTCAGGTTCTTCTGGACCGCGTCCACCGTGCCCACGACGCGGGGATGGTCATGGGGAAGGAACCCGACGCGGGGGATCAGCAGCAGGCTGGCATCGAGTTCGCTGCTGCCGTAGGACTGGACGAAGGTGTTGCGTTTTTGGTCGAAGCCGTGCGTCATGACGTCGTCGTGGATCTGCTTGCGCAGTGCGGCCCAGCGCCCCCCGGGTCCGGGAAGGCCGGATTCCTGGACGGCCTTGACCATCCGGTCCGCGGCCACCCAGGCCATGACCTTGGAATGGGTGAAATGGCGCCGGGGCCCCCGCATCTCCCAGAGCCCGTTGTCCGGCTGGTCCCACGCGCCCTCCAGGAACTCCATCAACGCCACCTGGATATCCCAGGAATCATCCGTGGTGCCGGGGTCCGCGGCCCGGGTGAGGGCCAGGCCGTCCAGGACCTCTCCCCACACGTCCAGCTGCAGCTGCGGGGCCGCGGCGTTGCCGGTCCGGACAGGCTTGGAACCTTCGAACCCTCCAAGCCACGGCAGCTCGGCCTCGGGCAGCCGGCGTGTCCCGTCCAGCCCATACATGATCTGCAAATCCGCGGGGTTGCCGGCCACCGCACGCAGCAGCCATTCCCGCCACGCCGCTGCTTCATCCTTGTAGCCGCAGGCCAGCAGGGACTGCAGCGTCAGGGTGGCGTCCCGCAGCCAGCAGAAGCGGTAGTCCCAGTTGCGGCTGCCCCCGGGGTTCTCAGGCAATGAGGTGGTTGCGGCGGCCACGATGCCTCCGGTCGGGGCGAAGGTAAGTGCCTTGAGGGTGATCAGGGACCGTTCCACCGCGTCTTTGTAGTCGCCGGCCATGGAGTTCCGGCCGGTCCATTGCTCCCAATACTCCTGCGTGGAGGCCAGCGCCTTCTCCGGCTCGGTTTGGTCCGGGACGGGCTTGTAACTGTGTGCCCAGCGCAGGACGAACGGGATGCGGTCACCGGCGTTGACGGTGAATTCACTGACGGTCCGCATGTCCTTGCCCTCCAGCGGCGCGGGGGTGCTGAGGTAGGCGGCGTCAGGGCCCGCGATGGCGCTGATGCCGTGGCTGGTCCGCCGGACCCACGGAACGATCCGGCCGTAATCGAAGCGCAGGGACAGTTCGCCCTGCATGGCAACGCTCCCCTTCAGGCCCTCCACCATGCGCACCACGTCAGCGGAACCATCGCGGACCGGCATCAAGTCCGTTACCCTGACGCTTCCGTCCGCCGTGTCCCATTCCGTCTCCAGGATCAGCGTGCCGGGCCGGTAGCGCCGCCGGGTGCAGTCACCGGCTCCGGCCGGGGCCAGCCGCCACCGCCCCGCCTCCGGCGAGTCCAGCAGGGCCGCGAAGCATGCCGGTGAATCGAAGTTTGGCATGCACATCCAGTCGATGGACCCGCTGCGGCCCACCAATGCAGCCGTGTGCAGGTCACCGATGATCGCATAGTCTTCGATCCTTGCCATCTGTTCCTCCGGGTTTCGTATCCGACATGGTGCGGCTTCCCGCCAGTTGGGAAGCCGGGAAGCTATCCGCCCACCTGGTCCACGGTGAATGCCGCCAGGAATCCCGCGGCGGCGATCAGGCCGGTAAGCAGGTGATGCTCCTCGAAGGCCTCGGGAATCATTGTGTCGGCGAGCATCGCCAGGATGGCGCCGGCCGCAACGGCGGTGATGAAGGCGACCAGTTCCCCGGGGGCGTCCTGCAGGACCAGGAACCCGACCAGCGCGGCAAGCCCGGAGAGGACGGCGATGCCGCCCCACACGCCGAACACGTAGCCAGGCCCGCGGCCGGCCCTTTTCATCCCGGCTGTGCTGGACAGTCCCTCGGGGACATTGGAGATGAAGACGGCGGCCAGCATGGCAGGGCTGACCGCGCCCGCTGTCACCAGCCCCACCCCCAGGACCACCGATTCCGGGATGCCGTCCAGCAGCGCGCCGATGGCGATGGCCGTCCCGCTGCCCGGCTTTTCCTTTTCGGAGGGCTGCTTGCCGCCCGACCGCTTCCGATGCTTCGCGCCCTTGCTGGCCAGCACGGCATTGGCAGCCACATACACCAGGGCGCCGCTGGCGAACCCGGCGATGGTGGGCCACAGTCCGCCGCCGTTGACGGCCTCCTCCACGAGCTCAAACGACAGCGCAGAAATCAGCACACCGGCGCCGAACGACATCACAGAGGACACCACCTTTGGCGGGATCTTCCATTTCCACGCCAGCGCGCATCCCACCACCAGCGCCCCGCCGGCGATGGTGCCCCACATCCATGCCTGCAGCCATGCCGGCATTAGGCACCACCCGCCGTCGAACGTCCGCTTCTCCAGCGCCGTGCGTTCCTCGCCGCCCGGACCGCCGCAAAGGCCAGGCCCGCGGCCGCGCCTGACGCCGCCACGGCAAGCATCCGCCGCGCCGCACGGGTGCTTTCCAGCACGGCCCGGGCATCGGGGCCCGGCTCCGGCCTTCTGCCGGTGACGTCGCTCTCATCCAACTCCCAGGCCGACGCGGGAGGAAAGATCCCCGACGGCAGTTGTTCCTTCCGCAGCTCCCGGCGTACGGCCAGCCGCTCCCGTACCTCCTGGTTGGGGGCGGGCACCGCACCCTCCGCCGCCAGGGCTGCGGGGAGGTCGATGATGTACGGCTCTCCATAGAACGCCGCGGAAGCCACCGAGTCCAGCCATGCATTGGTAGGTGCCGCCACGCCGGCGCGCGCGAAACCTGACTGCAGCATGTCCCGGATATCCGCCAGCCCCCGGCCTTCGGTCTCCCGTGCGACCTCGAAGATCACCGCCTGCAGCAGTGCTTTCTGCCTCCCGCCGGGGTCCTCGGCGCTTGGATCCTGGCCTGTGGGGTCAGGGTCAAGTGGCTTTGCCCCGGAGGGGTTCGCGTTGCCTGGGCTGGTGCTCATGGGCTTCCTTTCGGTCCTGTCATGGTTGGCGGGTACCTGCTTTCACTGGACCCGGTAAGGGCGGGCGTCGGCAGCGCGGAAGGCCAGCCCGTTGCCGGGGACATCCGACGGCCATACCCATCCGCCCTCCGGGTCAAGCGTTCCGTCAAAGAGCATGTTTTCGATCCGGACGTGGTCGTGGAACCATTCCAGGTGCCGGAAATTGGGGGTGGCTGCGGCGACGGCGGCACTGAGGTGGGGTGCGCAGTGGCCTGAGATTTCCAGTCCGTGGGCGGCAGCGACGGCGGCCACGCGCAGCCATTCGCTGATCCCGCCGCACCTGCTGACATCGGCCTGGAGGCAGTCGACGGCGTCCGCGCTGCACATGCGCCGGAAGTACACCAGTCCCGTTCCGTACTCCCCGGCGGCCACGTCGGCGTCGACGGCGGCGCGCACCGCCCGCAGTCCGGCGAGGTCGTCGCTGGAGACGGGTTCTTCGAACCAAGTGACGTGCTCATCTGCTGCGTCCCGCATCACCCGGATTGCCTGCTTGGCGCTGTAGCCACCGTTGGCGTCCACGAACAGTTCCGTGCCGGGCCCGATGGCGGCACGCGCCTGGCGGATGCGCTCCAGGTCCCGCGCGACGTGCGTCCCGCCGTCCTGGCCGATCTTGATCTTCACCCGGGGGATGTGCTGGCCCTGGGCCCAGCCCTGGAGCTGGTCCCGCAGCTGGTCGTCGGAGTAGGTGGTGAACCCGCCGCTGCCGTACACGGCCACGGAATCCCGGACAGCGCCCAGGAGTTTATGCAGCGGCACCTCCAGCAGCCGGGCCTTCAGATCCCACAGGGCACAGTCGACGGCGGACACGGCATAGGATGCCAGGCCGGTCCGGCCAGGGTTGCGCACCGTCCGCGCCATCGCAGCTGCCGCGGCCGGCACGTCCAAAACGCCAATGCCCTGGACGGCCGGGGCCAGCAAGCCTTCCACCAGGGCCGCCGCCGGCACCGGGGCGTAGGTCCAGCCCAACCCGGTCTTCCCGCCGCCGTCCGCTTCCACCAGGACCAGGGTGGTGGAGTCCCAGCTGTAGGTGCCGTCCGCTTCGGGTGCGTCGGTTGGAACCGTGAAGGCGCTTGCCCGGATGGCGGTGACCGGGGTGGCGGCGGCGGACACGGTTCAGCCCTCCTTGTGCGGCAGGAATTCCTGGATCTTGGTCTTGACCCCTTCCTTCACCACGCCCCAGGCGCTGTCGTCACCCTTGACCATGGCCTCCGCAGTCTTCCGCGCCTGTTCAAAGGTGGCGTGCGGCGGGATCGGCGGAATATCGGGGTCGGTGCGGACGTCCAGGAGGGTGGGCCGGTCCGCGGCGAGGGCCTTCTCCCAGGCCGGCCCCACGTCGTCGGGGTCCTCAACGTGGATGCCCTGCAACCCCAGGCTCTCCGCAAAACCCGCGTAGTCGACGTCGGGCAGGGCCTGGGACTCGCGGAAGGCCGGCACCCCGCCCATGGCCCTCATTTCCCAGGTGACCTGGTTCAGGTCATTGTTGTGCAGGACGGCCACCACCAGCCGGGGATCATTCCATTCGCGCCAGTAGTGTTTCACCGTGATGAGCTCCGCCAGCCCGTTCATCTGCATGGCGCCGTCCCCGGCGAAGGCGATGGCGGGCCGGGCCGGAAAGGCGAACTTGGCGCCGATGGCGTAGGGCACACCGGGGCCCATGGTGGCCAGGTTACCGGACAGCGAGCCGCGGACGCCTTCCCGGAACTTCAGCTGCCGCGCGTACCAGTTGGCTGAGGAGCCGGAATCGGCGCTGAGCATCGCGTCCGCCGGCAACCGGGTGGAGAGTTCGGCGAACAGCCGCATGGGGTTGACCGGGTTGGCGCTGACCATGGCTTCGTCGTGCATGGTTTCCCACCAGCGGCTGATGTTCGATTCCAGGTTTTCCCGCCAGGACCGCTCCTGCTTGCGGGCCAGGTGCGGAATCAGGGCGCGCAGGGCGGCAGCGGCGTCGGAGACGATGTTGAATTCGTTGGTGTAGCGCAGCCCGATCATCTTGGGGTCGACGTCGATCTGCACGCCACGCGCCTGGCCCGGTTCAGGCAGGAACTGCGTGTACGGGAAACTGGATCCCACCGTGAGCAGGGTGTCGCAGTCCCGCATCATCTCGTAACTGGGGCGGGTGCCCAGCAACCCGATGGAGCCGGTGACGTAGGGAAGGTCATCGGCCAGGGCGTCCTTGCCCAGCAGCGCCTTGGCCACCCCGGCTCCCAGCAGTTCAGCCACTTCCCGGACCTCCGCGGACGCGCCCCGCGCCCCTTGTCCGATCAGGATGGCCACCTTGGAGCCTTCATTCAGGAGTTGCGCGGCACCGCGGATCGAGTCGGTGTCAGGCTGGATGTCGGGCCAGCGGACACCGACGCTGGAAGGGACCATCTTGAAGTCGTGGGTGGGGGCGGCATACTCGAGTTCCTGCACATCGGCCGGGATGATCACAGCGGTGGGTGCCTGTTGGGCCTCCGCGATACGGATGGCGCGGTCGATGACGTTGGGCAGCTGCTGGGGGACGGTCACCATCTGGACGTAGTCGGAAGCCACGTCCTTGAAGAGAGTCAGCAGGTCAACCTCCTGCTGGTAGGAGCCGCCCATGGCGCTGCGTGCCGTCTGTCCCACGATGGCCACCACCGGAACGTGGTCCAGCTTGGCGTCGTAGAGGCCGTTGAGCAGATGGATGGCTCCGGGCCCGGAGGTGGCCATGCACACGGCCACGCGGCCGCCGAACTTGGCGTAGCCCACGGCCTCGAACGCGGCCATCTCCTCGTGCCGTGCCTGGATGAATTTCGGCTGGTTGCCGGCCTTGCCAAAGGCGGCCAGGATGCCGTTGATACCGTCTCCGGGGAAACCGAAGACCTTGTCCACACCCCACTCACCGAGGCGTGCGAGCAGGTAGTCGGCCACTGTGGTTGCCATGATCAGTCTTCCTTTGCGCTCATCGTGGCGCCGCGGCGGGCGCCTTGGACCAGGACGCGGGCGGCGCGGGCCGCCAGCGCCATGATGGTCAGGGCGGGGTTGGCGCTGCCCTGGGTGGGCAGCACGCTGCCGTCCGTGACCAGGAGGTTGCGTACCGCGAAACTGCGGCAGTTCCGGTCCACCACACCGGCGTCCTGGGTGGCTGCCATCCGGGCCCCGCCCACCAGGTGGGCATAGCGGTTGATGGTGATGACTTCCTCTGCCCCTGCAGCGGTCAGGATTTCTTCCATGACCTGCTGTGCTGCGGACATCAGCTGCCGGTCGTTGTCGCACTGGCCGTAGCTGAAGCGCGCCACGGGAATGCCGTGCCGGTCCGTCTCGTCAGCCAGCGTTACCCGGTTCTCCTTCAGGGGGAGGAATTCGCACAGGGCGCCCAGGCAGGCCCAGTGCGGGTAGTCGCTCATGTAGCGGCGGAGGGTGGACCCCCAGTGCCCCTGCGCGGCAACATGCTCGGCCCAGGTAATGGGCAACGGGGACACGCACTGGATGGAGAATCCCCGCTTGTATGGCTTTGCCGGGTCTGTTTCGTAGAACTCCTCCGTGCTGACTTCGGGGGGAGGGGCCTTCCACATCCGCACCTCGGCCTGGAACCGCCCGGCGGTTTGGGGCGCGCCCTGGACCATCAGGTACCGTCCCACCTGGTCGAAGTCGTTGCACATCCCGTCCGGGAAGCGCGGCGTGGCGGAGTTCAGCAGCAGCCGCGGGGTTTCTATCGAGTAGCCGGCCACGGCCACCAGGCGGGCCCGCTGGAACTTCGTGACGCCGCCCTGGACATATTCGACGCCGGTTGCCAGCCCGCTGCGTTCGTCAAAGCCGATCCGGGTGGCCATCGAGTCGGGGCGGATTTCGGCGCCGTGGGCCAGCGCGTCCGGGACGTGCGTGATCAGCGGGGATGCCTTGGCGTTGACCTTGCAGCCCTGGAGGCAGAATCCCCGGTAGATGCAGTGCGGCCGGTTGCCGAACCTGCCGTTGGCGATGGCCACCGGACCCACCTTCGCGGTGATGCCGCAGGCGTTGGCGCCGCGCAGGAACAGCTCGCCGTTGCCGGACACAGGATGCGGCCGGTGCGGGTAGCCGTGCGGGTCGCCCCACGGCCAGCGCTCCCCGGCGACCGGCAGTTCCGCTTCGATGTCTTCGTAGAACGGCCGCAGTTCCGCGTACTCCAGGGGCCAGTCGGCGCCCACCCCATCAGCAGTGAAGGTCCGGAAATCGCTGGGGTGGAAACGTGGCGTGTACCCGGCGAAGTGGACCATGGAGCCGCCCACCCCCCGGCCCGAGTTGTTTGACCCCAAGGGCACGGGATCAGTCCCGGCAATAACCCGTGGTTCGGTCCAGTACAGGTGGTGGGATCCGGCTTCATCGCTGACCCAGTCCTGCTCGGGCTCCCAGAAGGGGCCGGCGTCCAACGCCACCGCCCGCCACCCGGCCCGTGCCAGGCGCTGCAGCAGCGTGGAACCTCCTGCTCCGCAGCCCACGATGACCATGTCCACCTCATCGGTTTCGGCGTACCGCCGCATGTTCTCCCGCAGCCGAAGGTTGCTGCCGGGTCCGGAAGGGAGCAGCCACGCGGACTCATTGCGTTCGCGGACCCTGTTCACCGGTCTGCCCCGTGGCCTGCGTCGTGGGTTGGCCCGTGGGTGGGGTCAGCATCGGGGCGGATGTCGCGCACCTCGAACGGCTCCAGGCGGTTCACACCCAGGTTCTTGTAGCCGCGCGGGTAGGCCGGTCCCGCGAAGCCGATTTCGTCCCAGGCCAGGGGATGCGAGTAGAAGGCGGTGCAGGCGTACCGGGTCCAGAGGCTCCACACCCGGTCCGCCGGCAGGCCGTGCCAGAGTTCCCGGTGCAGATTGCAGATGTCCTGCAGGAGCCCGGCCTGCTGCTCTGGATCCAGGCCGGCATAGGTGGAGCCGGCACGGGAGTGCGCTTCACGGTCCAGCGCCGCGAGCGTTGCCCGCCACGCTTCGCCGTCCCTCGGCATGTTGTCATGGTGCCAGCCGTCGGTTTGCTCATCGGCCAGGCGGGCGTCCACCATGTTCACCACCGGCACCCGGGGCTCGCCCTGCTGGCCCAGTAACTGGTCGAAGAGGGCGCGCGCTGCGGCCTCCTCTGCGGGCGTGAAGAAACGGACGTCCGGCGGCATACCCAGGCGGGACTCGACGACGGCGGCAGTCGCCTGGTCCCAATGGCCCGCCTGGGCGCGGGTGCTGAAGCCGGGGTAGCGGCCGCCGCCGTCGGACATGTCCAGTGGGAGGCTGCTCATGGTTCCCGCCTCAGGACGGAGGCCAGCACCCCCATTCCGCCCACCAGGGTGACCAGCAGCGGCGCGAACAGCGGCGGACCCATCTCCAGGTTGTAGCGCAGGTTGGACAGGCCGCCCGGTTTCTGCCGGATGCCCTGCAGGTGCAGCCAGGTTCCTTGCAGCCCGTTGGCAATGATCGCGGCGCTGGCCAGCGGGAGGGCGGTCTTTGCCATGCGGCGGCTGAATACGCCGGCTACTCCCGCGGCCGCACCCAGCGGGCCCAAGGCAACGGGAACCCACATCCACTTGTTGCCGAAACTGGCCTTGTCATGTTCCAGATAGATTTCCGCCGCCGTGACCAGGGCACCGGCAGCCGTCAGGCCTGACAGGGAGCGCTCAAACCTCCCCGTCTGCACATTCCGTACAAGCCGGTCGATGCCATTCACCGTGGTGCGGACCGGATCTGCCGGGTGTTGCGTCTTCATGATTCTCCTTCGGGCCGCCTGCGAACAGACGAGGGAAGCTGGCAAACTTTGCGGGACAGCAACCATTAGAGGAAACTGGTGCCCATGGATACATCTGCCGGATCTGCGTTGATCCCTGAACCTTCAAGTCGGGAAGTCGAAGCGGTGATGGGCGCCGCCGACACTCTTCTGCGCGTCGTGGCCCGCTCTGTTGCTGAGGTTGAGGACATCGTCAATACGCCACAGCTGCGGGTGCTGGTCCTTATCCATACCCGCGGACCACAAAACCTCGGCGGCGTCGCCGCAGAGCTTGGCGTGCACGCATCCAATGCCACCCGCATCTGCGACCGGCTTGTAGCGGCTGACCTGCTGCAGCGCCGTGAAGACCCCGCGGACCGCCGATACATCCGGTTGGAGTTGACCAGCAAGGGCAAGGAACTGGTCAACTCCGTGTTGGAGCACCGGCGGCAGGCCATCGCAGAGGTGATTTCCAGGATGCCTGCGGGCCGGCGTCCTGCGCTGGCCGCCGCGCTGGAGGCCTTCGCAGCCGCCGCCGGTGGCCAGGGTACCTCCGACGGTCGCTTTACGTTGGGAGCCGGTACGTGACGTGACCGGATCCTGGTGCGGCAAGCCATGGTTTCATTGAAACCCAATATTTGCGTTTGCGCAATAGTTGGCAAAAGTGGGATGTCTTCTCTGCTGGACCCGGATCGGCGGAGGGAATCCTTCAGGCTGGCTTGATGCCCCACTGTCCGGTGTGGGATTGCCCGGGGTCCAGGGTGATCAGGCCTTCGCCGGAGTTGAAGGCGTCAGGGGCGCACGTCATGGGCTCCACGCCCAGCCCGGTCCGGCGGCGGTCCCGTTGGGGGAGGGTGTCCCCGGTGAAGATCTCCAGGTAGGGGTATGTGTCGTCCACCCACAGCTCAACTCCTCCGGAGCGGTCCGGGCGCAGCAGCCTTACGCGGGCGCGCCCATCCCCGCCGCGGAGAAGGTCGGTGTAGGCCACGTCGATGTGCCGGCCACCAAGTTGCTGGAGTTCACGCAGGTCGTACTTTGTGCCGTCCACACGCTCGTGCCCGGTGGGGATGCCGCGTTCATCCACGGGCAGGTACGTCCGCCCCGGCACCTGGACCAAGGCGGTGTCGATAGCGCCCGCGCGCACCGTTCCTGTGCTGAGGTAAGGATGCGCCCCAGTCCCGTAGGGGCACGGCGAGTCGCTCCGGTTCACCGCCGTGCTCCGCACCGTCAATCCGTCCGGACCGAGTTGATAGTCCAGCCGGCAGTCGAGGACCCAGGGCCAGCCTTGGCAGGCGTGCAGGGTGTAGGCGAAGGAGATGGATTCGTCGGTCTGCTCCACAACCGGGGCATTCCAGTTCCGCCAGCGGGTCAGTCCGTGGATGGCCCCGCCTTTGTCCGGCTCGCTCAGGTCAAGCTGGAGCCGACGGCCTTCCCACTCATAGCTGCCGGCCTTGATCCGGTTCGGCCAGGGGATGAGCGACTGACCGCGTGCGCCCGTGCACATCTCATCCGGTCCATACCCGTCCAGCAAGGGGCGGCCGTCCAGCAGGTAGTCCCGCAATGCCCCGCCAACCTCCGTGAGGTGCGCGGTTTGCCCGCCGTACCGGATTTCGTACTGGAGCCCGGACGGGTGCCGGTGGTCGATGGTGGCTTCTGTTGGTTCCCGGCGGGGAATCATCGCTGGTCGCCTCTGCCGCCGCGGGACTTTTGCAGGTCCAGCACAACCTTGACGTCGTCAGGCCTGTGATGGAAGGCCTCAGCGTAGTTTTCGAGGGGTACCCGGCGGCTGATGAGGCGGCGCAGCCAGTCGGGGTTGGCAGAGGACAGGGCCTTGGCGCCGGCATCGTAGTGGCGCCGGTTGGCGTTGACACTGCCGAAGACCACGCCGTTCATCAGCACTTCCTCGCGGTTGAGGGCGCCGACATCCACTTCCGTTTGGTTCCCGGTTCCCGAGACGCCGGTCAGGCAGGTGATGGCGTCCTGGGCGCGGCAGCGCAGTGCGTCCAGGACCACGGGGGTGACGCCCGTGCACTCAACCAGGACGTTCGGTTTCAGGCCGGAGTCCGGCAGTGATTCGCTGTGGTAGATGGCTCCGAGGTCCCGGACCAGCTCCGGCTTGGGCCCGTCCTTGACGATGTCGAAGACGTGGACTTCCAGGCCCTGCTGGACGCCCAGAAGTGCGGCGAGCAAGCCAACGGGTCCGGCTCCGGTCACCACGGCGATATGAGGGTCGAAGAAAGCCCGCTGACCGATCCTGGTGATCTGTTCCCAGGCCTTGGCCACGATGGTGGTGGGCTCCAGCAGCACACCCACGTCTTCCAGCCCCGCCTCCAGTTTCACTATGGACTGCGGGTCGGCGCGCCATTGCTGGCGCGCGAATCCGTCCAGGCCTTTGATGCCGTGCTCGGTGTACTTGCCGTTCAGGCACATGTCCCACTCGCCGGCGGCGCAGGCTTTGCAGGGTTCGGGATCGGGCCTGCGGACAATGCCCACCACCAGGTCTCCCTCGGCGAGGCCGGAATCCCGCGGAGCTTCCCGCACCCGGCCCAGGTTTTCATGGCCCAGCACCAGGTAGTCCTGGCCCGGCGGAGCCTCGCCGTAATCTGCCGCGATGATCTCGGCGTCGGTGCCGCAGAGGCCAACCGCCAGGGCATTCACCAGCACTTGTCCTTCACCCGCTGCCGGTTCCGGAATGTCGCGCAGGTGAAGGGAGTCCTTGATTCCCGGGGTCACTGTCAGCGCACGCATGATGTCTCCCTTTAGCCGTGGTTGTCCTGGCCAGTGTCTCGCTTTATTTGCGATAACGCAACAGTGTGGGGGAAGCAAGCGCTAACGTCCATCGAGCCCGCTCAGCAGCCGGGCAGCCAGTCGGCTTTCGCACTCATTGTTCTGCCGCATGGCCGCCGCGGTTGATATCCAGCATGATCACGACCGCGAGGAGAACCACGGAGATGGAGGCGGACGCGAGCGTATCTGTAAACCAGTGATAGCCGAGGTAAACGCGGCTTGCTGCTTCCAGTGTCAGGCCTCCGGCTGCAGCGCTGAAGGCAACGATCACGGAAACCGTGCGGGAGGAGCGGGAATAGAGCAGGTATGCGCCGATCAGCAGAAAGTTTGAGGCACCGACGACGTGCCCGGAAGGAAACGATGAAGTGGCATCGGCGCCCAGCATCATCAGTGCCGCTGGGGGACGGGAACGTCCCACGGCGTGGGCGATGACCTCCGTAATGATGACCCCCGTGAGCATCGACCCGGCGAGCAGCAAGGGGCGCCAAAGGCGGCGGGTCAAAAGGGCCCAGGCCGTGGTGGCGAGCAGTGTTATCAGCGGAAGGGCGACCGGGCCGAACACAATGGCGAGTCCCGCCAGAACCATGGTGGCAGCACTGGTCCGGTGATTCACGAACCACTCGGTCATGGGACCGTCAGCCGCTGTGACGCCATTGCCGTGAAGCACTTCCCCCAGCGTCAGCAAAAAGGAAGCGGCGCCGGCCAGGGCCAGCGCAAGTGACACTGCGCTCAGGACGAGGAACCGGCCTGGGGGAACAATGAATCCGTCGCCTAAGCGAAAAGCCAAGGATTGAGACTGCGACTCTTTTACATCAGGGCGGACATCGTCGTCATCGCTTGCCACGGCGGCACCCATTCCTCCTGCTGGACTGGTTCCTCGTCGTTGGGGAACTTTCGCGGTTTGGGAAGTGAAGCTCGTGAAAAAGCCACCGTTGCTTCACCGAGTATCAATGAACGATAGCGCAATAATTGTAATTGCGCAATGGAATACGGGGCTGGCCCGCCCCCGTCAGCGGAGCATTGATGGTGGTGGCGAGGGAAAAGGGCCGCCTGGGTATTTTGGGGCCGCGGCGTTCATGAGGTGGGCCCACTGGGTGCCGGCGATGTTTGCTCCGTCCAGACCGGCGTAGTACTTTCCGTTGATGGTGATGTGCTCATTTGCCCATTCCGGCCCGAATCCTTTGTAGCTTCCGAACCATGAGGCGGTGGCGATGCCTGTGGTGGCGCCAACGGTCCATGTCTGGGTGTGTCCGTCGGTGGTGCCGGTTTTGGCGAAGATGTCCTGTTCCTTGTTCACGGGAATGTTGTAGCCCGATCCTTTGGTCAGTACTGGCTTCAGGGCGTACGTGACGCCGGCAGCGACGTCCGGGTCGATGGTCTGGGTGCAGTCCGCGGCTGGCACCGGGTAGTGGTGTCCGCCGGGTCCGGTGACCGTCTCCAAGGCGACGGGTCTGCAGCGGATTCCTCCGGCCGCGAAAGTTGCGTAAGCGGTAGCCATGTCCAGCGGCGCGACATCCTGGGTGCCGATCAGGTTGGCGATACTGGAGAGGTCGTAGGGCTTGTTGGTGTGGCCGTCCTTGATGCCCGCCGCTGTGGCCATCTTCTGGATGTTGCAGAAATCCAGCTGCGTTGCTGACTGGAACGTGATGGTGTTGATGGAGTGGTACAGGCCTTCCAGGACACTCATCCGGTAGTAGTGGTAGGGGTCGTCGTTGGGCAGGGGTGTCTGGCCGAGGGCGGGATCGTAGGACCCGGCCGTCGTGCCGCAGCTGTTTTTCCATGGGAAGCCGGCCTTGTAGGTGCGGACCGAGCCGTCCAGCCGGACAGCCATGGACCGGCCGGAATTGAGCCATTCAGCAAAGACGAATGGTTTCATCGTGGAACCGATCTGGAAGCCGCCGGCACCATGGAGCGGCTTACCGCGGCTGTCCGTTTCTGGGAGGGCGAAGTTGCCCGTGTAGTGTCCGGGCCCAGGCGCCGGGTTGTATATGGTGTTTTGGGCCATGGCAAGGATCTTGCCCGTCCGGGGCTGGACGCTGACAAGGGCGGCCCCGCGCTGCAGGGGATCCGCCGGGGGAAGCGAGGCATTGACCTGTCCCTGGGCCACTTTTTGCAGGTTCGGGTCCAGAGTGGTGTGGATGGACAGCCCACCCTGGTACAAAAGTCTGCGCCGGGCCGTCTCGTCGGCCCCGAAGGCGGGGTCGTTGAGGATCAAACGTTGGACGTAGTCGCAGAAGTATGGAGAAGTCGCCGCGGCGCATCCTTGGACGGTTGGCTGGACGTTCAAGGCGAGGGGCGCGGCGGTAGCCTTGTCGTGCTGGACCGTGGAGATGTAACCCTGTTGGAGCATTTGGTCCAGAACTTCATTGCGCCGGGCCACCACATGGCCTGGTTCGGTGATCGGATCGTAGTACAGGGGCCTGTTGACCACTCCTGCCAGGGCGGCGGCTTGGGTAAGGCTGAGGTCGCTTGCGGGGACGCCGAAATACTCTTTGGCTGCCGACTGGATGCCGTAGGCTCCGTTGCCGAAATACACCAGGTTCAGGTAGCCCTGAAGGATCTGGTCCTTGGAGTACTTGTCCTCGAGGCTGACGGCGAGTTTCATCTCCCGAAGTTTGTCGCCGATGGTCCTGGCCGCGCTGGACTTGACCTCGTCCGCCCTGCCGCTGGAGATCAGCGCCTGGATGAGCACGTTCTTGACGTACTGCTGGGTGATGGTCGATGCGCCCTGCCGGCCGCCCAAGGTGTCCACGTAGAGGGCCCGGAGAATGCCCGCTGGATCGATGCCGCCGTGCTCATAGAAACGGGAGTCCTCGATGGCCACGATCCCGTCGCGCATAAACGGTGATACCTGCTCCAGTTCCACCGGCACGCGATTCTGCGAATAGAACGTGGCGATGACCGACCCATCTTTAGCCAGCACCTCCGAGTTCCGGGCCGGGGGGTTCAGATCCAGCACTGAGGGCAGCTGCTCGAAAAGCTTGGTGGATGTAGCGGCCAGGGATGAGCCCAACGCCGCCGCGGGGACCAGGAGCCCGGTGACCAGGAAGCCGCCGATGACGCAGGCAGCCATGAAGGCGGCAGCCTTTCGCCACAGTTTGTCTCTGAGGAGCATGCAGGAGAATTCCTTGTCGTGTCGTCACTGCACTTCGATCAAGGCGTCGCATGGACAGGGGTGCCTGGAAGCAACCCCTCCTGGGTCTAGTGCCGCTTGTCTCGGAATGATTGCCAATGTGCAAACAATGCTATGTCCCGAATCTGCATCGACAGGGCTGAATCCGGTAACAGGAGGGCAACAATTCAGAAAAGTGGAACTTGCTAAGTGGATAGTGATTGCGTTGGCGCAAGTGCTGCGCCACACTGAGGGAGGGGATATACCGGGGAAGCCCACGGATGAAGCCCTAAAGCTAACCACGGTGGGGCAGGGGAAAAGCTGTACTGGGCTGCCAGGCGACCTGCGCCATCTCCGCCGCATTGTCACCTGCAGATCTCATGCAGGCTTCTGTTTTGACCAGCCGGCAGCATCTCAACGCCAGGGAAAGGAACATCCATGAAACCCGCCCACGGCACCATACGGTTTCTCCGCCTCCTGCCCGTCCTGGTGATCTCGGCCCTTCTGGCTACCGGCTGCTACAACCCTTCCGAAGGGGACCGCGATCCCATTGCGCTCGGTTCCGACTTGAACTTTGCCGGGCTGGAGTTGCGAAGCGTTCTGCTGGTGACATCAGGGCAAAATGAACCCGCACGCGTGTTGGGAACGATCATCAACACCACGGCTGCTGATATTGAGATGGTCCTGGCCGACTCCGACGAGCAAGTCCAGGTCAGGATCCCGGCAAGCGGGAACAAGGAGTTTGACCAGACGCCCCTCATTCTCAACAGTGCCGCGGAGGCTCCCGGGGCGCGCACTGACCTGACAGTAAGCGTGAAGGGGCAGGAAACCAGAATCAACGTCCCCATTCAGGACGGGACTTTTGACCAGTACCAGCCTTATGTTCCTTCGCCCAGCCCTTGACGCTGGCAGCAGCCCTGCTGGGCAAGACAGGCGACCGCCCCTCCCGGGCGATCTCTCAAAGAGGAGGTATCCAATGAGGTTAAGACTCTACGCGGCGGCTGGAATGACCGCAGCGGCGCTGACGCTGACGGGCTGTACGGGAAACCCGGCACCGGGGCCCGGTTCCTCCACTGCATCACCGGACGCATCCAAGGCAAGCCTGTCGGGCGGCGGCGGCCTGGCCGCGGTTCCCGGCGTGGTCAGGGAGGTTGAACCATCCGTGGTCACCATCAGGACTGCTGTCGGCCTTGGCAGCGGTGTCATCTACGACGGCAATGGATCCATTGTCACAGACGCCCATGTCGTGGAGGACCAGCAAAAACAGCCCTTTAAGAACGTTGAGGTCCAGTTCGCTGATGGCTCTCAGTCCCAAGGCACAATAGTTGGCGTTGATGACGTCACGGACCTTGCTGTCCTCAAGGTCGACCGCACCGGCCTTCCGGCCGCAAAATTTGCTGCAACAGATCCGGAGGTGGGTTCGATGACCGTTGTCATCGGAAGCCCGCTGGGGTTGGAGGAAACCGTCACTGCCGGAATTGTCTCGAGCCTGCACCGGAACATGCCGCCGTCGAAGGAATCACCCCACGGCGCCATCGACCTGCTGCAGACCGATGCGCCGATTTCCCCCGGTAATTCCGGCGGTGCGGTGGCGAATGCCGGCGGACAGGTAATCGGTCTTTCCGAGGCTTACCTTCCACCCAGCACCGGAGCCGTAGCCATCGGGTTCGTTACGCCATCCTCCACTGTCACCGACGTTGCAGACCAGCTGTTGGCCAGCGGATCGGTCAAACACGCCGCCCTCGGTGTGGTCCCCACCGACATCACGCCGCAACTCGCCCAACGGTTCTCCCTGCCCACGACGGCGGGGGCGCTGATCGTGAGCGTTTCGCAAGGAAGCCCAGCGGAACAAGCCGGCATGAAGGCAGGAGACATCATCACCAAGTTCGCCCAGGCAGACATTGGAAACGTGACGGACCTGCTGGTGGCCCTCAGGAAACAGGACCCCGGGCAGCAGGTGGACGTCATCGTGCAGCGCGGCTCAGCATCCCAGAACCTGCACGTCACCCTTGGCGACCTGGCTAAATGACTTATTGCGTTAACGCAATAGTTGCGTAAAAATAAGAAAATGCTGCTCGGGTAAGGATCGCCAACTCAAGGCGTAAAAGCCTGCAACGTCAGGTCGGCTCTATCCGAACAAGTCCCGCTCGTTCCGCCGCTTGGCGGAAAGCGAACCCCGACGAGGTCCGCGGGAGAGCAGTAGCTTTACTGGGGGGCGGTCTGATCAGCCATATCGCGAAGGAGCATTTCCAATGGCACAGAACGTCAAGTCAGCAACGGCAGTGGGCAATGCCCGGTGGAAGCGGTTGATTCCCGTCGCCATTGTCGTCTACATCATTTCGTTTATGGACAGGACCAATATCGGGTTCGCCCTGAACGGACTCCATCAGGACCTGGGCATCGACGCCGCCCAGCAGGGCCTGGCTGCAGGCATTTTCTTCATCGGCTATCTCGTCCTGCAAATTCCAGGCGGCCACCTCGCCGAGCACTGGAGCGCGAAGAAGTTCGTCGGAATCATGGTGCTCATCTGGGGCGTACTGGCCGTTCTTTCCGGATTCATCCAAGATTTCACGCAACTGCTGGTGGTGCGCTTTTTCCTGGGTGTCGCCGAGGCCGGAATCTGGCCTGCGATCCTTGTCCTGATCAGCCACTGGTTCCCCGCCGCTGAGCGGGCACGGGCCTACGCGTTGTGGATGATGAACATCGCCATCGCTTCCATCATTACGGCCCCCCTCTCCGGCTGGATTCTCTCCTTCTCGGACTGGCGGTGGCTGTTCATCATCGAGGGCATCTTCCCCTTCGTCATCGCCGCACCCCTGTGGTGGGCCCTGATCGCTGACCATCCGCGCGAGGCGGCATGGTGCTCGGTCCAGGAGCGTGAGTACATCGAGAATGGGCTTGCTGCGGATGCAAGGGAACATCCTCAGCAGGAGAAACTGGGCCTGCGCCACGTTATGTCCAACACCGTTGTGTGGCGACTGACCTTGGTGTACTTCCTCATCCAGATTGGCTTCTATGGCATCAACATCTGGCTGCCGCACGTGATCAAGACAATTACCTCCGGATCGTCTATGGAGGTGGGGCTCATCACCGCAATTCCGTACGTGCTGGCGATGGTCGGCCTCTGGTACAACGCCAAAGCGGCCGACCGTTCCGGCCGCTACTCCACTCACGTGCTGCTGTCGATGGCAGTCGGTGCTGTTGCGCTGGTGGTCTCGGTAGCAACCGGAGACAATATGCCGTTCCTTGCGGTTACCCTCATTAGCATCGCCGTCGCCGGGGCCTTGGCCTACGACGGTCCATTCTGGGCTTCAGCGTCCCGGGCCATGCCGGTGGCCGTCGCCGGCACCGCTATGGGACTGATCAATGCGGTAGGAAACCTCGGCGGATTCGTTGGACCCTACGTTGGTGGTTTCCTGCAGGATGTGACGCACGGCAGTTTCCTGGCCACGTCCATCTTCCTGGCATGTTGCCTCCTGGCTGCAGGCCTGGTGATGCTGGCATTGCGGCGAAGCGGTGACAGGCCGCTGTCCGGTGCCCGGCTGCAGGGTGCCCTCTCCGGCGGGGCGGAGGCAGAAGCAACCAGGAAGAAAACATCCTGACGGGCGCCCTTGCAGCACGGGCAACTGCGCCGGTAGCGGGATGCCGGTCGCAGCCTCGTCACTGGTAGGCGCTCGTCACGGTAACTCAGCGGTGAGGGTGGGCCATTCCGAGACATGACCCACCCCCGCATCAGTTGCGCCAGTGCAACTGATTGTGGGTTTGTGGGGGAGGAGTCCGCATATCCACGCGAACAACTAAGGGCCGGAGAGGGTTCCGGAGGGGTGGGTGTTGGGGGATAAGCCTCCAGGAGGAGGGGATTTTCCTTTCGTTGCGTAGGCCCACCCCGCGCCCGTTCCCGGGATTGCGGGAGTCATGATTGGGTAGGCCGTGCTGCATAAGGGGTGCCCGGGACCCTTATGGCTGCCCGGGCGGTTCATGTACTTTGGTCCTGCCGGAGAGTCCTGAGCTGGCAGGATTCGCATTTTGGGGAATCGGCTGGGGACCCAGTTGCGCTGGCCCTCGTCCAGGGCCGGCCGCCCGTCAATCTCCCTTGCCGAATCCAAGGAGCCCCCCGTTGCACAAGCGCACTGTCCCGGTCATCGCTGCCGTTTTTCCGGCACTCTTCCTCTCCGCAGGGCCAGCCCCGGCCACCGCGGGCTATGACGAGGAAGTCCTTAACACCTACGTGGATTGCCCGCTGGAGCGCATCGGCACCCAGCTGGTCCGCTGCGACAACCTCACAGGAGCGGGGGTGAATGCTCCCTTCTGGATACCCGAGCAGAAGTAGGCAGGCGATCTCAGCCGTCGTCATCTCTGCCGCTCCGGGTTGGCGAAGACGCCTGCGCAACCGATGGTTGCGCTTCGGGTGCTGCGTCGTTTAGGCTCTTAGCAACCAATGGTTGCGAAAGGAACTGGACATGCACAACAGCATTGAGCGGGAAATCCACATTGAAGCGGCGCCGGAGATTGTTTTCGAGGTCATCAGCACCCCCGAACACCTGCGCCAATGGTGGCCCGATGAGGCCGCCTTTGACCCCACCGCGGGTTCAAGCGGGGACATAGTCTTCGGCGACCGGACGGCGGCAGATGCAAAAGTGGTGAAGCTGACGGTTGTGGAGGTCGAGCCGTCGCGGCGCTTCTCCTTCAGGTGGGTTTACGACGAAGCCGCGGCATCGCCGGAAAACTCCCTCCTGGTGACTTTTGAGCTGATTCCGCAGGGCTCGGGGACACTGCTGCGCTTTACGGAGGCAGGGTTCCAGGACAAGGGATGGGAGCAAGCTGACGTCGAGCTTAACTACAATGACCACGTCCGGGGCTGGGACTACTTCCTGCCACGGCTTGTGGCCTACATCGGCCGGCTGGTCGCTGCGCAATGACCATCGCTATCGACGACGATCTCTGGTCCGCGGTGGGTGATCCCACCCGGCGGAAGATGCTCGACCTGATCCTGTCCGAAGGCGGCGGCACGGCCACGGGCCTGAGCACCCGGCTGCCCGTGACCAGGCAGGCGGTGGCGAAGCACCTGGAGGTACTGCACCGTGCGGGGATGGTCTATGTCAGGCCCGCAGGCCGGCAACGCGTTTATGAGGTGAACCAGGCAGAGCTTTCCCGCGCCGTTGCCCAGTTGTCGTCGGTCAGCGCTGCATGGGATGCCCGGCTCCAGAGAATCAAGAGCATGGCCGAAGCCATTCAACGAAGCAGCCGGGATCGGGAAAGTCAGCGGCCCCTGCCCTGAAGCAGAATGGCTCCTTCGCCGGTCAGCTCGGCTGCGGATCCCTGCCGCCCCGCAAGGGTGGAGATCAGGGCCGACGCGCTGCCCAGCACCTGGGCGCCGGTGCCGTGCCTCCAGCCCGTGTCCTGGGTGGAGAAGGCAAGCCCATCGATCAGGCCCGGTTTCAGTGAACGCTGGGCCTGGGGCGTGGTGAGCTGGTCCAGGACGATGTTGGCACTCTCCGGCTCTATCACATGGTCGATCTTCAGGGGCCTGTAGATGTCCTCCGCATGTATGACAAGGTGGCTCAGCGGTGCTTCAGGGCCGGCGCCTGGAACCCCGAAACGCTCCGCCTTCGTGCGCCGAAGGGCTGACAGCAGTTCATCCTTCGGGCGGGTGTCCCGGGTGGCCCAGCGGTCCGCCATCCTGTCGAACGCGAACCCGGCTGCGGCCATATTGATGAAGAACCGCGGTAGGGACATTTGGTAGGGCATCAGGAGATGGACGACGACGTCCCTCACCCGCCAGCCACCGCACAGGCTCGGTGAGTTCCAGCGTTCGTCGTCGAGCCTTTCCAGGGCGCCGATGAGGCGGTTCCGTTCGGCGTCGATCAAGGCATCAAAGTCCGTCATTACGTTGGGTTCCTGTTCCCTTGGGCGGTCCGGGGGTGCTTGATCACGCGCCCCTTTGCTGGATCCGCTAGCCAAAGTGTATGTGGGGTGTGTCGTAAGGAGCGTGAACCACACCCCGGCCGGACACGCACCGGCTCCCCGCCGAATAGTCGGTGGGGAGCCGGTAACGCGTCACCTATCCCAGTCCTGAGGAGAGGGTGTCTCTGAACGAGACAGTACCGATCAGGTTCCCCGCCACGTCGGTCAGGCTCTGTGGTGGGGCGTACGCCGGCAGGCCCGCAGGGACACCCGCGTTGAGTGTGCCCGCGCCTGCGCTGCCGTTAGGCGCATTGCCGAGTCTGATAACCATGGCGTTGTTGGCGGCATCCCAGTTGAGGGTTGAGCCTGTTCCCTGGGCTCCAAAGGTGGCCGCGGCGCCGTTGAGGTAGTCCCCGCCGAGGGATACCGTGCCGACGGAGCAACCGGGGATCGTGACACCCAGTGTGTCATTGCCCGCATTATCAGTGATCGTTGCAGTGCCCGACAATTGGGAGCCGGTCCAGTTGGTGCACACCTTGGCCAGGTCCAACTTTTCCGAGAATTTGAGGGTAATGGTGTCGCCAGCGTCCGCTGAGGCCTGGCGTGTATTGGTCGAGCCGCCGTTGAGCAGCTTGACTGAGGTAACTGTGGGCCCTTGGGTGTCCTTGACCGCTGTGGCCGTGACCGTACTGCTGTTCCCTGCCGCATCGCTTGTGGTGGCAGTGATAGTGACCGTGACCACCGGAACAACCGTGGACGTCTCCTTGAGGCCCGCCAGGTTGAGGCCGCCGGTTGTCCATGGCGTCCCTGATGCCGTTGCCGGGACGCTGGTGGACGAATCGCTGACGCTCAGGTTGACGGTCAGGCCAGGATCATTGGTGCCGCTGACCTTATAGCCGCCCACGTTGCCCGAGTAGATGTACGCCGGGGTGTCAATGGTCAGCTTCGGTGCCACAGTGTCCTTCAAACTGGTGGGGCTCGGTGTAACGGCCGAACTGCTGTTGCCTGCGGCGTCCTTGACTGTGACGGCGTAGGTGACTGTTCCATCCTTGAGCGGCGTGAGGTTCAGGTTCAGTGACCAACCCGTTCCGGCGTCAGTGGCCGTGCCAGTGACCGGAGGGGCAGTAGTGGTGTCCGTGGCCGCAACCGTCACAGTGGTCCCGGCTTCGGCGCTTCCGGAGACCCGCACGGAGGAAACGGTGGAGCTGTTGACGTATATCGGCACGCCCACGCCCTGCGCTGGTGCCGGAGCAATGGTGTCCTTGATGCTCGTCGCCGTCCTGGCCGTGCTGGTGTTTCCGGCAGCGTCCGTGGCCACCGCCGAGTAGGTCAGGGTGCCCTGGTTCAGGCTGGTCAGGTCCAGGCTCGCTGTCCAATTGCCGGTCCCGTCAGCCGTGGCGGTAGCGGGGGAAGCGGAATGGGCGGTGCCGGTGTCGCTGGCAGTAAGGGTGATCTTGGCCCCCGCCTCCGCCGTTCCGGTGACGGGTACGGCGGCAACGTTGGCGGAGTTCACAAAGCCGGGCACGCTGAGCCCCGGCGCGGCAGGCGCCTGGGTGTCGATCCGCACCGTCTGGCTCTGCGCCGTGCCGGCATTGCCGGCGTTGTCGGTGGCGAAGTAGGAGACCGTGTGCGTTCCGTCGCCGCTCACCGGGATGCTGGTGACGCTGCCGCCCACAGTCTGCTTGGCGCCGCCGTCGACCGCGTAGGTAATGGAGGCGACGCCGGATCCAGCCGTCCCGTCGTCGGCGGTGATGGTCACGGTGACCGGGCTGGTGCTGTTCCAGCCGGCGGCGTTGGGGGTGGGCGAAATGCCGGACACCGAGGCCACCGGGGCGGTGGAGTCACTGCTGACGCCGGTGCTGCGCGGGCTTTCCGAACCCGTCCACAGCGCGATGGTGGGGGTGACCGTGTAGTACCAGATGCCGCCCGGGACATTCTGTTCGGTGCAGGTGAGCGTGGTGACGGTCCCCGCGCAACCACCTGTTGCCGGTGTTCCGGTGCCGCCCGTGGCCGCCGCGTACCTGGTGACGGTGTACCCGGTGGCCGCCCGGCCGTTGACCGTGGTGCCGGCCGCCCAGCTGACGCTGAGCGAGGCACCGTTGGCGGTGACGGCGGGCTTGGACCCCGCGGACAGCGCGTCGGCAGCGGCGGCCGCGTTGTTGCTGCTGGTGGTGGAGGCCCAGAAGGCATAGGCCGCGGTGCCCGTGCCCAGCAGGAGCAGGAGCGCGGTGATGATCCAGGGCACCCGGCGCGACGGGCGGCCGAACAAAGCACGGATGGCGAGGCTCATTTGCGCACCTCCGCCGTGACGGGAAGGTGGAAGGTGGCGCCCTGGCAGGCTGCGAGAGAGGTGGTATCCATGGCGGCCGATCCTGGAAGGGTGAGCAGGGTGGACGAGTTGGCCGGAACGAAGGTGGCCGGGGACAGTGGTGCCGCGCTCCCCACGAAGCTGACTCCGGTGGTGGTGCAGCCGGGGTGTGCCGCGTCCGCGGTGGCGGCCCCGTTGGCCGTGACGCTGTAGACCTGCACGGCGTAGGGGTTGGGGTTGGTGAGGCGGAGGACGACGTCGGCAGTACCGCCGGGAACAAGCGTCGACTTTGGGTTGTCCCCGGCGACGAGCGCGTCCACGGTGACGGCCTGCATGGTGGCCGCGGCTGCGGAACCGGTGCCGGTGCCCGCGGTGCCCCAGTACGCGTAGGCGGTTCCGGCGCCGGCAGCGGCCAGGAGTCCGGCGAGGGCCGCTGCCCTGACCGCACGACGGCGGGTGGTTGGGTTGGCGGTCATCTCAGTTCCCCTGTCCTGATCCTGAGTAGCTGAGCTGGAGCGAGGCACCCTTGCAGCCGTCCTGGTTGGCGGAGGTGTCCAGCATTCCCACCCTGGGCCACACCGACGGTGCCAAACGGAGCCCGGAAAGGGAGCTGCTGCCCGCCGGAACGGAGACCGGGTAGGGGCCGCTGTACTGCGTGACCACGAAGTCCGCTGCGGTGCAGGAAAGGTTCCTGGCCACGGCGTCCGCGCTGCGGGTGACGCCTGCCACCGCCACGGACATGTTGGTCAGCGAGAGCGCCTTGTTGTTGGGGTTGCTGATCCGTAGGTCCAGGCCGGCCGACGTGCCGGGGGACAGGGCGCCGGGGACGTTTCCGGAGAGGACGAACTGCTTGATGGTGGAGTCCAGGACCAGCTGCACGTTGGCGTAGGCGTACTGGGCCTTCCCGGCGGCATCCTTGCCCGTGCCCATGAGGTAGAGGCTGTAGCTGCCGTTCGGTGAAGCGGCCGTTGTTGCCACCTGCAGGGTGGTGGAGGTGCCGGTCACCGGATTGGGCGAGAACGTTGCGGCGGCGCCGGAGGGCAGTCCGCCCAGGACGCTGAAGGTGACCGGCCCGGACAGGTTGTTCCGGGTGATCTGCAGGGTGTACACCGCGGTGGAACCGGGCGGGACGGTGAGGGAATCAGGGGAGGCGGCGACTGTCAGGCCGGAGGAGATCTTGTAGTTGACCGTGAGGCCGGCGGTGACGCTGCCGGAGACCTTGTTGCTGGTGCCGGTGATGGTCAACGAGCTGGTGCCCGCCGGGGTGGTGGCTCCCGTGCTGACGTTCAGGGTGGAAGTTGACGTGGTGCCTGAGCTGAGGGGGACGGACGACGGCGTGAAGGCACCTGTTGCTCCGGCCGGCAGTCCCGCGGTGGTCAGGTTGACCGCACCGCTGAAGCCCCCGGTGGACGTCACCGTCACCGTGTAGGCCGCGGACTGCCCCTGCTGGACCGACTGGCTGGCGGGCGAGACCTGGACCGTGATGCCCGCTTTGGTGCTTTGCGTTGCGGCGAACAGCGCCCCCGCGCTGGCCAGCATCACCGCAAGCCCGATCAGCGCCACCTTGATGGCCTGCCGCAGGCGATGCCGCGGTTGCCCGTCTTTGTTGTGCACCCCGTGCCCCTTCCACTTTGGTGCGGTTGACGACGAACCGGGGACGGGATTTCCACCCGTCCCCGGCCCGCTCGTTTGTTAGTTGCTGCCGACGGTCACAGTGATCGTGGCGCCCTTGCAGGCGTTCTGGTCCGTGTCAGGGAGATCGCTGAGCGTCAGCGTTCCGGTGCCAAGGCCGGTGGTTGCGCCGGCGAGGACAGTGGTGGTGGTCGTCGGTGCCGTGGCCGTGAACCATTCCGGCAGGCAACCGGAAGCGCTGGTGGTGACCACCGGCGCGGCAAGCGTCACCGGGGTGCTGCTGGTGTTCGGATTGGTGGCCGTGTAGGTGATGGCCTTGGGCGTACCGGGGGCGACGCCTGGCGCCACTGTCACGTTGATCGTGACGGCCTGCGTGCCGGCCGCCGCCGCTGCCGATCCATTGCCGGAGCCCGTGGTGCTCCAGTAGGCGTAGGCGGCACCGCCGCCAACAGCCACCAGGGCGGCGGATGCGGCAACAGCGGCGATCTTGTTCTTCTTGGTCATTGGGCGCATGGAAAGACTCCTTGTGAATGTGATTGAGAACCCGTTCCCCCATGAGCGGCCCCATCCTGGTGCCTTTCGGTGGATCGATGACCCAATGTTTTCGGCTGGAGCTCTGCCCAACAACACGTACCGGTACTCGAATTTTCAGGGGAGTGTGAATTCCACTACTGGGATTCGTGCGCCGCTACTCGGGTGGCCAAAGTCAAAGCGGGTGCCAATGCCCCCCCAGTCCGCTGTCCGCAGCCGGCGGGCGACGACGACGGCCGGACGTATGCTTTTGCCGTCAGTAACGATGTAGCGCTGGAGAGGAGTTCCGGATGCTCGACGGTCCCAGCGCAGGGGTCAGCATCGGCGCGTTGGTGGCGGTGGCCGTTGCCCTGTATATCGTGCTGGTGGTGCGCCGCAGGAAGTGACCCGCGACGCGCTTCCCGATTTTCGACGCGCATATTCCGTGGCGCGGCTCGAATGTGGGCGGCGAAAGGGAATGTGCGCGTCGTGGGCGAATATGCGCGTCAATCAACGCAGGGACGCGAGCGTACGACGGCGGCCGCGTCCCGCCGTCGTAATTCCCGCTTGGGGTGCGGGGGCCGGCGGCTTTTTCGGATCGACGCTGATCCGTGCCTCCGCCGCAGGCCCCTGGTCTTGTGCGGAACGTTAAGTTGGATGCCTGGCGGCGCCCTTGCTTAGCGCCGCCAGGCTTCTGAGACCGTCGGTGTTATCCGACGCAGGCGCGGGTTGACTGGGACCCAGTACCCAGGTGCATCAGCGATGCGCTCCCGTCCTTCACACATCACTTTGGAGGGAACGCCTCAAGGACGTCCCCGGATCCGGTCAAGAATTCATCAAGGTCGGCTCAATATTGACCGCTTGATTCCGGTGCGCGGCAGCGAGGAAGGCCGGCTTACCGCGTATCCACGTCCTCGAACACCAGGAACGTCTGCGTGTCCAGCACGCCGGGCATGGTCTGCAGCTGGTCGAAGATGACGCGGCGCAGGTCGATGTTGTCCACGGCCCGGACCAGCAGGATCACGTCGAAGTCGCCGCCCACCAGCGCGATGTGGTGCACCTCCGGGATGGCGCCCAACTGGTCGCGGAGTTCCCGCCACGAATCCTGCTTCAGCTTCAGCGTCACGTAGGCGGAGGACTTCAACCCTGCCTTGATGGGATCCACCAGCGCGGTGAACCGGGTGAGCACGCCGTCACCGGTCAGCCGGGCAATGCGGGAATAGGCATGCGCCCGGGAAATGTGCACGTTTTCCGCCACCTGCGTGACCGACATACGGCCGTCCCGGGTGAGTTCGCTGATGATGCGCCGGTCGATCTCATCCAGCGGAACCTCGGCCGCCACATCCTTGCCCGCCATTGTGCACTCGGCTCCCGTCGGTACTCCACCTCACGAATACAAATCGTCTTCCATAGTAGGCAGATTTGAGGAGAGTCTCCGTGGCAGGAGCGCGCGGGAATACAAAACCGGCAGCAGGAACGCCGCTGGAACGAATGATGCTCGGCCGGTCGGCCTTGCCCGGGCCGTCCGGGGTGTGGATCAGGACCCGTGGTGGCGGGTCCCGGTCCCCTCCGCTGCGCCGCGGATGAAGTCGCAGTCGCCGGGGGAGAGCACGGTTTCGCCATGCCGGTCCTGTTCGAATTCGACTCCGGTGCTCTTCATGATGGCCGCCGCGACGGTGCGCGGAAGGATCTTGCAGCCGGGATTATCAACCAGCCATTGCCGCGTGTCCGGGTCGAGCCTGTCCCACAATTTGGCTATTTCCATAGCTAACGCCCCCGCCTGTCACTGCTGTTAGGAAAATGCCGCAGTCCCGGATGTCCCGGGACGGTGCGTACCCGCATCATCCGAGTGTGGGCCTTCGGGAGACAGGGGTCAATGCACTTCTTTCGTTGGCCGCCAGGCTTTCGCGCCCGGATGGAAGCATGAGCAGTTTCCCAGCCCGCCATTTTGTCCACGGCTCCGGTCGGTAATCCACGTCACAGTTACAAATCGTCTTCCAAAGCCGGCACTTCAGGGCAGCTTCTCCACGATTTGCGCAGGTGCTGGATACGAAACCTCGCCCGGGACAATACTGGGAGGGAATAGTGGCTACCGAAGGACGGACCAATGACGATCTCCGCAGACCACACCGCGCCGGACACCGCCAGCACCGAGCCCGCAGACGATGCGCTCACGGAAGCTGTGAAGAAGTTCGGCATCACGGTGGAGGACTACATGCTCCCCGCCCGGCACCAGATCCAGATGGTGGATCCGGACGGCCGGCTCATCCCGGACAGCGAGCAGGGCACCCAGCCCGGCCACGAATACCCTGTACCCGGCGATGACGAACTGCTGGCAGCGTACGAACGCCTCGTCGTCGGACGCCGCGTCAACGACCAGAACTCCGCCCTGGTCCGGCAGGGCCGCATGGCCGTCTACCCCTCCAGCCACGGCCAGGAAGCCTGCCAGGTGGCCGCCGCCCTCTGCCTGTCCGAGCATGACTGGATGTTCCCCACCTACCGCGACGCCGTGGCCGTGATGACCCGCGGCGTGGACCCGGTACAGGTGATGACCATCTTCCGCGGCGACTGGCACGGCGGCTACGACCCCCTCAAATACAAGGTGGGCATCCAGTGCACGCCGCTGACCACCCAGTTGCTGCATGCCGTGGGCGTGGCGCACGCCGCCAAGCTCCGCGGCGAGGACACCGTGGTGCTGGCCATGTGCGGTGACGGTGCCACCAGCGAAGGTGACTTCCACGAAGCCCTCAATTTCGCCGCCGTCTTCCACCTGCCGGTGGTCTTCTTCGTCCAGAACAACAAGTACGCCATCTCGGTGCCGCTGGCGCACCAGTCTGTGGCGCCGTCGCTGGCGCACAAAGCCGTGGGCTACGGCATGGCCGGCGAACGCGTGGACGGCAATGACGTGGTGGCCCTCCTCGCCGTCCTGGACCGCGCCGTGAAACTCGCCCGCGAAGGCTCCGGACCGCTCCTGGTGGAAGCCAACACCTACCGCATGCAGGCCCACACCAACGCCGACGACGACACCCGCTACCGGGAAAATAGCGAGGTTGCGGAGTGGCGGGCCAAGGATCCCGTCAACCGGATGCGGACGTACCTGACGGACCGGGGGCTGCTGGATGACGACGCCGAAGCGCGCATCGCTTCCCACGCTGAAGCGGTTGCCGCCCAGCTGCGCGAGGGCCTGAGCGAGGACGTGCAGGTGGACCCGCAGGAACTGTTCCGCCACGTCTTCGCCCGGCAGACGCCGCAGTTGAAGGAACAGTCCGCCATGCTCGCCGACGAGCTGGCCCGCGACGCAGCAGCTACTGATTCACAGGAGGCCGGCAAGTGAGCCCCACCATCACCACCTCGTCCGAAGCCAACGGCAACGTCAGTGCCGCCACCGCCCGGGCCGCAGCCTCGGCCGCCGCGTCCGCCGAAGCCGCGGGTCCCCAGCCCGTCACCATGGCCAAGGCCCTCAACACCGCCCTGGCGGACGCCATGCACGCCGACTCCTCCGTCCTGGTGTTCGGCGAGGACGTGGGCATGCTGGGCGGGGTCTTCCGCATCACCGACGGCCTCACCGCCACGTTCGGCGAACAGCGCTGCTTCGACACCCCGCTGGCCGAGTCCGGCATCGTGGGCATGGCCGTGGGGATGGCCATCAACGGGATGCGCCCTGTCATCGAGATGCAGTTCGATGCGTTCGCCTACCCTGCGTTCGAGCAGATCGTCAGCCACGTGGCCAAGATGCACAACCGCACCAAGGGGGCCGTGAAGCTGCCCATGGTGATCCGCATCCCGTACGGCGGCGGCATCGGGGGAGTGGAGCACCACTGCGACTCCTCCGAGTCCTACTACGCCCACACCGCCGGCCTGAAGGTCTATACCCCGGCCACGGTGGCGGACGGCTACCGGATGCTGCGCGAAGCCATCGACTCCGACGACCCCGTCGTCTTCATGGAGCCCAAGAAGATGTACTGGACCAAGGACTCCGTGGACCTTCCCGAGCTCCGCCGCCTTCACGAGGAAGGTGCTTCCGCGGAAGGCACGACGGCGGGACGCACCTCCGAAGGCCGTGCCGCCGTCGCACGTCCCGGCACGGACGCCACGCTGATTGCCTATGGCCCGTCCGTCCCCACCGCGCTCGCCGCCGCCGAAGCGGCCGCGTTGGAAGGCCGCTCGCTGGAGGTCATCGACGTGCGGACCATCGTCCCGTTCGACGACGACACCGTGTGCGCATCCGTCCGCAAGACCGGCCGGGCCGTGGTGATCGCCGAGGCGCACGGCTTCGCGTCCGTGTCCTCCGAGATCGTGGCCCGGGTCCAGGAACGCTGCTTCCACTACCTGGCCGCCCCCATCCGCCGCGTTACCGGATTCGACGTCCCCTACCCGGCACCCAAACTCGAGAAGTACTACCTGCCCGGCGTGGACCGCATCCTCGACGCCGTTGACGACCTTCAGTGGGAGAACTGACCATGAGCGAACCACGTGTGTTTTTGCTGCCCGACCTCGGCGAGGGCCTTACCGAAGCTGAACTCGTCTCCTGGCACGTTGCCGTGGGCGACGAGATCGCCGTCGACCAGCCGATTGCCGAGGTGGAGACCGCCAAGTCCGCCGTGGAGGTACCGTCCCCGTATGCCGGAATCGTCACCGAACTGCACGGCCAGCCCGGCGAGACCCTGGACGTGGGGCAGCCGCTGATTTCGGTGACGCCTGTTTCCTCTGGTGCTGGGGTCGCCGCGGATGATGCCGCCCCCGCCCCTTCGCCGGCCCAGCCGGAAGTCCAGCCCACAGAGACCGAGCTTGCCGAGCCCAAGCCGGCCAATGCGGCAGCCGAAGCCTACCGGGAAGAAGAGAAGGCCGGATCCGGCAATGTGCTGATCGGTTATGGGACTCCCGGCGGACACGGTGTTGCCCGGCGCACCCGTGCCCGGAAGACCGCCGTCGCCCTCGCTGAGCCGGCTGAACCGAAGCCCACCGAGGACGACCTCACCCTCCTGCGCACCCGTGTGCCGGGCAAGCTCGGCGCGGTGATCTCGCCGCTGGTCCGGCGCATGGCCCGGGAGCACGGCGTCGATCTCGGGGACATCTCAGGCTCCGGCGACAGCGGCCTGATCATGCGGCGCGACGTTGAGGCTGCGCTGCGGACCACTGCACCGGTGGAAGCCCCCGCAGCCAAGCCCGAGGAGGCCAAGGCCGCCGAAACGCGGCCGGCCACGGCGCCCCGGGAAGCCACCCCGGCCAACGGCGTGGACGCCCGCACCGGGCTTGGCATTGCCGCCCGCACCCCGGTCCGTGGGGTCCGCAAGGCCGTGGCCGCCAACATGGCCCGCAGCCGGTCCGAGATCCCGGAAGCAACCGTATGGGTGGATGTGGACGCCACCGCATTGCTGGAGCTCCGCGAGGGACTTAAGGCCAACGGCGCCGAGGCTCCGGGCCTGCTGGCCTTCATCGCCCGTTTCGTCACCGCAGGGCTGAAGAAGTACCCGGAGCTGAACACCCGGATCGAAGCCGCGGAGGACGGGTCGCAGGAGATCGTCGCGTTCGACGGCGTCAACCTGGGCTTCGCGGCGCAGACCGACCGGGGCCTGGTGGTCCCGTCCGTCCGCGGCGCCGAGAAGCTCAGCGCCAGGGAGCTCGACGGCGAGATCCGCCGCCTCACCCAAGTGGCCCGGGACGGGAAGGCGACGCCCACCGAGCTGGGCAGCGGCACGTTCACCCTGAACAACTACGGCGTGTTCGGTGTGGACGGGTCCGCGGCGATCATCAACCATCCGGAGGTGGCCATCCTCGGCGTCGGCCGGATCATCGACAAGCCGTGGGTGGTCAACGGTGAGCTGGCGGTCCGCAAGGTCACCGAACTCACGCTGACCTTCGACCACCGCGTCTGTGACGGCGGCACCGCCGGCGGCTTCCTCCGCTTCGTGGCAGATGCCATCGAAAACCCCACGTCGCTGCTGGCCGACATTTAGTGGCCGCTGTTTGAGGGACGAATTCTTGGTGCAATTCGTGGCGCCATTTCCCCTAATGGAAATCTGAATTAGGGTAAGAGGCACCACGCGGTAAACCTTTGTGGGCCTTTCCAGGGGCCGCCCCTGGCGGGGGTATATATGTGCCATCTGGAAACGAACCAAGGAGATTCTGATGTTGCTTTGGATAGCCATTATCATCGCGGTCCTCTGGCTTCTGGGCCTGCTAGCCAATATCGGCGGGGGACTGATCCACATACTTCTGGTTGTCGCCGTGGTGGTCCTGATCTTCCATTTCCTGCGTGGCAGGACCCGCGCCTGACATTCCTGCAAAGGCCCGTCCGTCACGCAAAGGCCCGGTCCCGGTAGTCGGCTAGCACCCGCAATCAAGGGCCGGGCCTTTGCGTGGGCTCGTGCGGGGCCCCGCACCCAAAATGTCAGGGAATCATCATCCTGTAGACACCCGGCAGTCAGCTTGCGCAGGAAGGATATGAGACAGGGGGATCTGTAAGCCAAGAGAAAAGGATGAGTCGTGACAAGTCTTGACCCCCATGTCGTTGGATCCTGCAGTGAGCTCGTTTCCGGCGATGCGATCGAAGCTTTCTACCAGAACACGTTGATTCATCGGGGCCCGGTGACGGACACAGACCCGGAATACGGGCGGTTTTGGATTCTGGACACATTGACGGGAAGCAGGTGTCTGCTCGATATCTTTGAACTCGAAATTGTCCGTATTCCGCCGCCTATGGCCGAGTCAGGGACAGGGCTTTTTTCCCGTAACGCGCACCAAAAGGAAACCGGCGCAACCTCATACTGGCGCACGGTATCCCCATTGGGCTGACGGTCCTCCCCGTAATCAACCTAACGCGTAGCCCCCTCAAGGCCCTGAACGGAAATATGAGTACCCACTACTCGTGACCGAATGCGCGGCTTGTCCGTAGGCTGAATTGACTAGGGGGACCAGGCTCCCGTCCAAGGTCTTCTGGGAGGAGCGAAACTCTTGAAGAGGATTCAGCATCGTGCATGGACTTGCGTCGTCCTCGTCTTGGTTATGACGCTTTTATCAGCTGTGGCATGCGGCGACCTCAGGCGTGCTCCAGGTTCATCGCCGCCCCAGGGAGCCGACCCGGAGAGCACGGTCTCCGATTCTGCGCAGGCGGCGACGGACGTCCCTTCCGCGGCCTCTGAGTCAGCACAGCCACCAACAGAGGAGCCTTCACCTGGTTCGGTACCGCCCCTTGTCCTCGATCGACCCTCAGACCCTTCTGCAGCCTCCCTGTCCGTGCCAGTGGGAGACCTGCCTGGCTGGAGGCAGGTCTTTGTTGAGGACTTCGCCGAAGGAGACGTTGGCGCTGGCGGATTCCCGGGCCCCGTCTACGGCACGCGCTGGAGCGCCAACTACGCGGACGGCACGCCGGACACAGCCGCCCAGCAGCAAAACAAGGGCGAACGGACATCCGGGTATTTCCCGTCGAAGGTCCTGAGTGTCCACGATGGCGTCCTGGACTTCTACCTGCATTCTGAAAACGGTGTGGCAATGGGTGCTGCTCCGTCACCGAAACTGGATGGGGCCAGCCAGCGGCCGTACAACAGCTTGGTGTACGGGCGCTATTCGGTCCGCTTCAAGGCCGATGTCCTGCCGGGATTCAAACTGGCATGGCTGCTGTGGCCGGACAGCAAGCGATGGCCCGAGGACGGCGAGATCGATTTTCCCGAGGGAGACCTGTCAAAGCTCATCTACGCAGCCGTACACGGCGTGGAGAACGGCGTGCACCGTTGGGACGCCCTACGTCCGGAAGTACCGTACGGGGACTGGCATATCGCTACTACTGAGTGGCGTGCCGACGGCATCGAATTCTTCCTTGATGGAAATTCGATCGGCGTGTCCAGGTCGTTCGGACTGAACACACCCATGCACTACATCCTGCAGACCGAGTCCTGCTCGCCAAAATGCCCGCTGCCCGAGACCAGCGGCCACGTCCTGGTCGACTGGGTGTCCATCTGGGCTAGGTCCTAGCCACGGCGAAGGCTTGGACTGACCCAACCAGCCATGGCACGACGGCGGCCCCGCGCCGTCGTCGTTCCTTTCAAGTTTTTCGGCACAAGGGTCTTTACGCACTGGCCACATGTTATTAAAGTGGGTTGGGTCATAGTCCGGATGGGCGCCGGGGGCGTCCGGGAAGGGGGAGTGCATCACCACTGACCGTTACCTACAGACAAATGACCACTACGTTGAAAGCCCCTCCTAGGAGGGGCTTTCCCTTTTCCCGGAACAGGACAGGAACCGGCGATGGCTACTCCACGAGTTGACCCAGGCGGGCCCGGAGGGCACGCCGCTCCGCCTCATTGCCGGTGAGGATCAGGGCTTCCTGGAACGCCACCCGCGCCTCCTCCGGGTGCCCAAGCCGGGCCAGGAAGTCGGCCCGCGCCGCGGCAAGATACGGGTACCGGGCGAGCTGCGGCTCGGCACCGAGCGCATCCAGCTCCGCCAGGCCTTCCGCATAACCCACGGCGAAGCCCAGCGCGATGGCCCTGTTGAGCTGGACCACCGGGGACGGCCACCTTTCCATCAGCAGGTCATACAGGACCAGGATCTCCTGCCAGTCGGTGTCGGACCAGGATCCGCTTTCATCGTGCACAGCTGCAATCGCGGCCATCAGGGCGAACCTGCCCGGAGGCCGCGAAACCAAGGCCTCCCGCAACAGCCCAACACCTTCCGCGATGGCACGCCGGTCCCATTTCGACCGGTCCTGGTCCTCGAGCAGAACCTGGTCGTCGTGCTTGTCTACCCGGGCGTCCCTGCGGGCGTCCGTAAGCAGGACCAGGGCCAGCAGGCCGGCAACATCGGGGTCAGCGGGTAGCAGGACCCGCAGTGTCCTGGCCAGCTCCAAACCGCGTTCGGCAAGGTCGCGGCGCATCAGGTCCGAACCTGACGGGGAGGTGTGCCCCGTCGTGTACACCAGGTACACCACCGACAGCACGCCGTCCACGCGTTCGTGCAGCTCAGACACCGGCGGTACCCGGTAGGGGATGCCGGCGGCGGCAATCTTCTTTTTCGCGCGGGTGATCCGTGCCGCCATGGTGGCTTCCGGGACCAGGAACGCGCGCGCCACATCGGCGGTGGACAGTCCGCACAGCAGCCGCAGCGTCAGCGCCACCTGGGCTTCGAGCGCCAGGGCGGGATGGCAGCAGGTGAAAATCAGCCGGAGCCGGTCGTCCGGGATGTCATCAGCGTCCGGCGCGTCGCCGCCATACTCCTCAGGTTCCAGCAGCTTGGGCAGGGCCCGCTGGAGGGTGGCCACGCGGCGCCGCATGTCCAGGGCCCGCCGTCGTGCCGTAACCGTAAGCCAGGCCCCCGGATTCCTGGGGATTCCGTTCACGCCCCACGTGGACAAAGCACTGGCATACGCGTCCTGGACCGCCTCTTCGGCGGCGTCGATATCCCCGGCAACACGCACCGTGGCCGCCAGCACGAACCCCCATTCGCGCCGGTGGGCGTCGGCCACCGCCGCGGCGACCTCGGAGCTGGCGGCGTGCGGCATCAGCTGACCACCCGAACGGGCCAGACCTCGACTCCAACCCCGGCGGGTACCTCCTTGGCGATTTCGAGGGCTTCATCCAGGTCGGCTGCCTCCACCAGGTAATAGCCGCCCAGGGTTTCCTTCGACTCCGCGAACGGACCATCCGAGACCAGGAACCCGCCCGACCCATCACGCCGGACGGACGTCACAGTCGAGGATGGCTGCAGGGCGGCCCCGTTGATCAGGTTGGAACCGCGCCGCTGCATAAACTCCTGGTAGCTGGCGCTGATCGACTCGCCTTCGGCCTGCCGCGCTACCGCCTCATCCTGGAAAATCAGGATCAAATACTTGGACATGTCGTGCTCCCTTCGCTGTTGGCCGGAGCCCTTCAGTGGAGCCCCTACCCATACGACGAGCACCGGAAGCGAAAATCGACAGCAGCGCGGGAATCCCCTTCCATTTCCAAGGTACCCCGCCGCGGGGGCCTTGCCGCAAGGCCCCGGGGGTGCCGCATACTGGCGGTCGACTATTCGTGGATTGAGGGGGACGGCATGCATGACGTGGTGATTGTGGGGAGTGGGCCCACGGGGTTGATGCTGGCGGGCGAGCTGCGGCTGGCGGGGGTGGACGCCGTTGTCCTTGAACGGCGGGAGTCCCAGGAGTTGGCGGGCTCCCGCGGGGGCGGAATCCATTCCCGCACCCTTGAACTGCTGGACCAGCGCGGCATCGTGGACAGGTTCCTTGCCGAGGGCAAAACGATTAACGCGGCCACGTTCGGCAACACACCGCTGGACCTGGGCGGGCTGCCCACCCGGCATCCATACACGCTGGCGCTGTTCCAGAACCACATTGAGCGGCTGCTGCTTGAGTGGGTGGAGGAGCTGGGCGTGCAGGTCCGGCGCGGTGTAGAGGTCACCGGCGTGGAGGCGGACGACGGCGGCGTGGACGTTCAGCTTGGCGCGGGCGGATCGCTGCGGGCCCGGTATGTGGTGGGCACCGACGGGGGCCGCAGCACGGTGCGGCGTTCGGCGGGCATCACCATGGCGGGCCCGGACGCAACCCGGAGCAGCCTGATTGCCGAGGTGAAGGTGGCGGGGGAGCCTGTCCAGCAGGGAAAGGTGGACGCCCGCGGCATCCACGGCCTCTACCCGATGGGGGACGGCACGGTCCGGGTGGTGGTGACCGAGGCTGCGCTCGGTCCAACCACCGAGCCCACCCTGGCGGACCTGCGGCAGGCGCTGACCGACGTGTTCGGCACCGACTTCGGCGTGCACAGTCCCACCTGGCTGTCACGGTTCACCGACGCCACCCGCCAGGCGGAGACCTACCGGAAGGGCCGGGTGCTGCTGGCCGGCGACGCGGCGCATGTCCACTCACCGACAGGCGGGCTCGGTATTGGCCTCGGCGTGCAGGACGCGGTCAACCTTGGGTGGAAGCTGGGGCAGGTGGTGCGGGGCCTCACCTGCGAGGAACTGCTGGACACCTACCACGCGGAGCGCCACCAGGCGGGGGAGCGGGCGCTGAAGTACACCATGGCGCAGTCGCTTTTCCAAAAATCAGACCCCCGGCAGGAGGCGCTGCGCGACCTGCTGGGCGAGGTGCTCCGCGTGGAGGGGGCCGGGGTTCCCATCGCGGCGCTTGTGACAGGGCTCGACGTGGCCTACGACCTGGGCGCCGGCCATCCGCTCCTGGGTCGCCGGATGCCGGACCTGGACGTCACCACTGCCGAAGGTCCCATCCGGGTCTTCGAACTGCTGCACCAGGCGCGGCCCCTGCTGCTGGACTTCAGCGGGCAGGAGTTGGGTGCGGGCCTTTCCAACGGCAGGGTGCGGGATGTTCCGGCCACGTACGACGGCGGCTGGCAGCTTCCCGTGCTGGGTGCTGTGGGTGCGCCCGCCGCAGTCCTGGTGCGGCCGGACGGGTACGTCGCCTGGGTGGGCGCGGGCTCAGCAGACGGGCTTGCCGAGGCCCTGGACACTTGGTGCGGCAGGGCCGGCGGCTGACCTCTCAGCGCAAGTTACTGCTTCGGCCCGGCGATGTTCACCAGCCACTGGACACCGAATTTGTCGGTGCACATGCCAAAGGTGTCACCCCAGATGGCTGTGTTCAACGGCATTGTCACCGTGCCGCCCTCGGACAACTTCTCCCAGTAGCCCCTGAGTTCCGCGTCGTCACCGCCGCTGAGGGAGATGCTGAACGTGTTTCCGGGCGTGTAGTCCATCCGCTGCGGGGTGTCCGACGCCATCAGGGTCAGCCCCGTTGGGGTATCGAGTTGTGCGTGCATGACCAACGGGTCTTCGGAGGGATCCTGGCTGGCCTGGAATTCCGCGAACGTGCCGATGTTCAGTTCACCGCCAAAGACGTCTTTGTAGAACTCCATGGCTTCACGGGCATTGTTTCGAAAGCTCAGATAGGGATTGAGCCGGGTGGGCATACGGGGACTCCTTTTGTGAGCGGGACTTCGTTGTCGGCACGCGTCATGCTAACAGGGCCCTCCCCAAGCGGGAAGGGGTGGGGTGAAGCCTCAGTCGTCGAAGTGGGCCTCAGCTGTTCCAGGGCCCGAGAACCGGTCCACCAGCGTTTCGGCGAGTTCGTTGAGCTTTTGGTTTCGAGTGCTGGAGGCGTTGCTGAGAAGGCCGAAGGCGGCATCCCTGCTGCAGTTGTTCTGGGCCATAATGATGCCGCAGGCCAGGTCGATGGCGGTCCTGGTGTCCATGGCCGACTTCAAGTGCTCGGCCCGCTGTTCCGCAGCCACGATCCGGACTGCGAGCCGCAGGGCCTTTCCCGCCATCTCGGCGAACCGGAGCCCATCAGACACCGCCTGCTCAGTGAAGCACCCCGTGGAGGGGGCGAAGAAATCCAGGACTGCCCCGGCGTCGTCATTCATCTTCATGGGGATGCCAAGGGCACTGGCAACCCCCGCGGCAGAAAGGGCGCTCCGGTATTCCGGCCACCGCAGGTCGGACGAAACGTCTCCCAACAGGACGGGAACTCCGCTTTCCAACGCTTCCACGCAGGGCCCGTCTCCCAGCGTTTGTTCAATCCGGTCAAGCACCGCGGCCCTGCCGCTGCTGCCGCCGATGGTGGCCGTACGCTTGCGCCGGTGCAGGGTGACAGCGCATTCGATGGGCACTCCGGTAGTGCTGGTCATGCTGGCTGCCGCGAAGCCGGTGAGTCCATCCAGCACCGACTTGATGTCCTCCGTCCCGGCGATCAGATCCACAATCCCTTCAAAGTCGTCCGCCATGTCCTGGTCCACCATCTGTTCAATGTAGAAGCAGCAGGAATCAGCCACAAGGGCGGGATCAGCGCACCGATACCAGCCTTCTCCAAGCCCGCGCACAGCGCAGTTATGGAAACGTTATATATGCTTGCTTAGTGGTTTTTAGGTCCAGCAGCGGAAATTTGTCAGTACCGGAACGCCCGTCGGCGCCCCAAACGGGGCTGATCGCGGGGCGCAAGCATGCCCTGGATGGGCTCCGGAGCATCGCCGTGGCGGGCGTGTTCTTTTTCCATACCGCCACGGACTCCATGCCGGGTGGATCCATCGGTGTTGACGTGTTCTTCACGCTGAGCGGCTTCGTGATCACGCTGCTGATCATGAAGGAACGGATCGCCACCGGCCGGCTCCACCTGGGCGTCTTCTACGCCAAGCGCCTGGCCCGGCTTTGGCCGGCGCTCCTGGCACTCTGCGCGGTGATCGTCGCCGTCGGCCTTCTGTTCCCGGCGTCAGGCTGGGGCGGCCAGGCGGGGTTCGTCCTTCCCGCTGCCGCGTACGTGATGAACCTGGCGCACTTTGGCATGTTCGGCGAGTCCATCGCGGGTGAAACCCTCGGCCCCACCTGGACCCTCGCCGTGGAAGAGCAGTTCTACCTGGTGTGGCCGCTGCT
The DNA here is from genome assembly GCF_007828995.1 of Arthrobacter sp. AG367. Taxonomy (NCBI): domain Bacteria; kingdom Bacillati; phylum Actinomycetota; class Actinomycetes; order Micrococcales; family Micrococcaceae; genus Arthrobacter; species Arthrobacter sp. AG367. Next base: position 253,606 of record NZ_VIVE01000004.1, on the reverse strand, counting down.
CCTGCTGCTGATGCTCCGCTTCTGGAAGGTCCGTACCTCAGCCTTGGCCACCGTCGCCCTGGCCGCCGTCTTCGTACTGAACCGGTTCCTGCTGGTGAACGCGGGCGAGCCGCTGGACCGCATCTACAACGGACCGGACACCCGGGCGGACGAACTGCTGATCGGCTGTGCGCTCGCCTTGATGTTCACGGCCGTGCGGGACGGTTCCCGGCTGCACCGCGCACTGGTGTCCGCTGCCCGCTGGGCTGCACCGCTGGCCGGCATCTCCCTGGTGGCAGCGCTGTTCCTGCTTAAGGAGCCGGACACCCCCGGCGACTGGTTCAACCTGTTTTGGACGTGGGGGCCCGCGGCGCTCGCGTTGTTGTCCGCGGTACTGATCGGTTCCCTGGTGCTCCAGCCGGCCGGGTTCCTTTCCCGTATCCTCAGCCACCCCTGGCTGGCCCGCCCCGGCCGCGATCTGTCCTACGGCCTGTACCTCTGGCACCTGCCGGTCTACCTGCTGCTGATGCCCCTGATCCCGGCGCTGCCGCTCCGCATCGCACTGACCGCAGCCCTCACGGTATTGCTGGCGTACGCGTCGTTCCGCTTTGTTGAGCGGCCGCTCCGGGGATGGGCGAACAAAAGGCTGGAGCCCGCCGTCGACCGTTCAACGCCTGCAGGTTCCACTCCCGGGACTCCGGGCCGAGCGCCTTCCGCGCCTAATGCTTCCAAGCAACCAGCGCAGGAACCCGAGCCTGCCGGCCAATTGATCAACTGACGCCTGACCAACCGACGCCTGAAGCTGCAGGTCAGTCCTTTCGGATGCTGGGCATACCCATGGACTCCGGTTTGGCGGCGCTGGAACAGTCCGGGCAGCACGCAGTGTTTTCGGCTTCGTCAGCCACCACGTGGGGAACGGCGCAGCAGGCGTCCCCGCGCCACGCGTTGACGCCTTCACGCACCGCAATGCCGGCGATCACCAGCGCCGCGCCGGCGTCTGCCCACCACCAGCCCAGGGTGCTGTTCAGGACCAGGCCAACCAGCAGCACGGCGGAGAGGTAGGTGCATAGCAGCGTCTGCTTGGAATCGGCCACCGCTGTGCGTGATCCCAGTTCCCGCCCAGCCCTGCGCTGGGTCCAGGACAGGACCGGCATGACGGCCAGGCTCAACGCCGCGATCACGATGCCGGGCACTGAGTGCTGGGCTTCTCCCGCACCCGCCAAAGAGCGGATGGCATTCACAGCCACGAATGCGGCCAGGGCGAAGAATGAGATGGCGATGATCCGCAGGGTCAGATGCTCACGCCGCTCCGGGTCCTTGGCGGAGAACTGCCAGGACAATGCCAGTGCGGAGGCTACTTCGATCACCGAATCCAGGCCGAAGCCGATCAGCGCCGAGGAGTCGGCCGCGCCGCCCGCCCACAGGGACACGACGGCCTCGATGACGTTGTAGGTGATGGTTGCTCCCGCCAGAAGCCGGATTCGCCGGCTCAGCACCCTGCGGCGTTCCGCGGTGGGGGAGTTAAGCGCAGCGGTCATGCGAAACACTCCCCATTCGGGGCGCAGCAGGCTGGGTCAACCGCGAGGACAACATTGATGAGGTCCTTGATAGCGTGGCCGATCCGGGCGTCCGCCAGTTCATAACGGCTCCGCCGCCCGTCCTGCACCGCAACCACCAGTCCGCAGCCGCGCAAACAGGTCAAGTGATTGGACATGCTCTGCCGGGACACCCCTAAGTTGTCCGCCAGGTCGGAAGGATAGGAGGGGGCATCTGCAAGTGCCAGCAGGACTCGGGCGCGGGTAGGGTCCGACACCGCATAGCCAAAACGGGCCAGCACAGGGGCGTGGGTGAGGGTCTGCATGGGCTGGAGGGTTTGCACGGTTTTAGAGTACATCCATCACTGTATTCAGGTGAAGATGAACTGTAATCCCAGTCCCCCGCAAAGTTTTCGGCTTGAACAACCGCCGCTGCAGTGGAGGGGCGGTTCACTTTCGGTGGCCCACCGGCAATTGTCAGACCCCCTTGTCATGATGGGTTTATGGGGAAAGTGGCGGTGGTGAGGGCGTTCGAGGAGATCCGTGCTGCCCTTGCTGTGCTTCAGGCTGAGGTGGATGGGGCGGGTCTGGAGGCGTTCGCGGATGCTGATGCGTTTTTGGATGCTGAGCCTTTCTCGGTTCCTGATCCGTTGTGCGGTTTGGCGGATGGGTGCCTGGACATCCTTGCCGGGGCCCGGGAGGTGGAGGCGCGGGTTGCGGGGGTGAAGGCGAAGGCTGCGGTGGCGTACGCGGAGGCTGCGCATGCTGTGGCGGGGCCGGACGTGCCGGTGGTGGCGCAGGAGATGGCGGTCGCGGCGGAGATCGGGTGCGTGCTGGCGTTGGGTCCCCGGGCGGCGGCGTCGTTCCTGGCCACCTCCCACGCCCTGACCAGCAGCTTGCCGCGGACTTTGGAGGCGTTGCAGTCCGGGACCCTGTCATGGCAGCACGCGATAGTGCTGGCCGACGAAACGGCGAGCCTTGATGCGGCCGGGGCGGCGGCGTTGGAGGCGCATTTCCTGCCACCCGATACACCGGACCCGGACGCCCTTCCCCCGGCCAGGGGGTGCCCGGTTGGGGAGCTGCCGGCGCACCGGTTCCGGGTCAAGGCGCGGACCTGGCGGGAGCGCCACCACGCCGAATCGATGGAGAAGCGGCATGCCAGGGGTGTGGCGGAGCGGCGGGTGGAGTTCCGGCCGGACCGGGACGGGATGGCGTGGCTGGGCGCGTACCTGCCCGCGGACCAGGCCCAGGCTGGCTGGAACCGGCTCACCGTTGCCGCACGGGGTTTGCAGGGGCCGGGCGAGGACAGGACCATGCCCCAGCTGCGGGCCGACAGTTTCGCCGCAGCGATCCTCGGCAGCGGCGACACCCGGGGCGGCAGCACCAGCAGGAGCGGGACCAGCGCCGCATCGGGAACTGGCCACCATTCGCCATCGGTCCGCGCCGAGGTGCTGGTTACGGTTCCGGTGTTCGCGCTGATGGGTTTGACCGATGAGCCGGCGATGCTGGATGGGTATGGTCCGGTGCCGGCGTCGATGGCGCGGCGACTGGTCGCGGACGGGGCGGGCTCGTTCTACCGGGTGTTGGTGGACCCGCGGGACGGGGCGCCGTTGGAGATTGGCCGGAAGAGTTACCGGGTTCCCAAGGCGATGCGGGCCTGGCTGCGGATGCGGGACGGGAAATGCCCGTTCCCGGGCTGCAGCAACACCTCCCTGGACACGGAGGCCGACCATCTTCTCGCCTGGCACCACGGCGGCACCACCGGAATCAGCAACCTGGGACAGCCCTGCCCGAAACACCACAGGCTCCGGCACACCACCGGCTGGAAACCCACCCCGGCCAGCACGAACGAACCACCCGGCTGGACCTCGCCCACCGGCCGCCACTACACAAGCGAACACCAGGACTGGGAACCACCAAAGTGGCCGCCAGGGTTCTTGCCCGGCGAACGAAGCCAGTCCCGCCAACGAAGCCTGCCCGGCGAACGATGCCGGACCCGCGAACGAAGCCTCCTGGGGAAGCGCGCCTTCAGCCCCATGCCGTGTGAGCCGCCGCGCCGGTAGACCGGCCTGTAGTCCTGCTACCCCAGGGGGTTGGCCGATTGGCAGGTCTGGTCGCTGCCCGTCTGGGCCACCACGCCGCCTGAGGAGTCGGCGGACGACGGCGGTGCGGCGGGTTTGGTGCCGGCGGCAAAGTCCGTGCCCGCGTACAGTTGCACGCCCTGGATGTTCGCCACCTGCTGCACGTTGCCTGCGGGCAGGCCGAACAGCGCTGCCACGTCCGCGGCCACGTCCTCGAACCCGGCCGAGTAGTAGACCATGGTCTTCTCCTGCGCCTGGGCCTGCAGCTTGGTCAGGTTGGTGAAACCGGCCTCGGAGAGCAGCCCGGCAATGGCATTGCTCCGCCCCGTCACGCCGGTGCCGTTGGCAATGGAGATGGGCTGCAGTGACTTGTCGTAGGCGGGTGCCGCGGGAGTTGCGGGCGCCTCCGTGGGGGAGGCGGAGGAGGGCTGGCTCAGGTCCGGGCTGCTTCGGAGCGCGGCGAAGAAGTTGGAGGCTGTCGGCTCATTCAGTGCCAGCCGGTTGGGGTCCGCCGGCGCCGGCACCGTGGGCGTGGTGATGAAGTTGATGTTGGCCGGGTCGATGTTCTTCAGCCGGTTGGCGATGGTCAGTAGCGATGGGATGGAGGACAGGCCCGAGTCAACGGTCAGGTTCCTGGTGATGGTGTCGGCAATGGTCAGGGTCTTCTGCGGATTGCCCAGCGTGCCCTCGGACTTGAGCTTCCGGCTGAGCGAAGCCAGGAAGCCCTGCTGGGCCTGGATGCGCCCCAGGTCCCCGCCGTTGGCGAAAGCGTGCCGGGTCCGCAGGAACGCCAGCGCCTGTTCGCCCTGCACCTGGGACGTTCCGGCAGGCAGGTTCAGCCCGCTGTCCGGATCGTGCACGGCATCGCTGACGCAGACCTCCACGCCACCCACGGCATTGGACAGTTCCTTTACCGCGTTGAAGTCGGCCATCATGAAGTGGTCCACCTCCAGGCCGGTCAGTTTGTTCACGGTGTCCACGGCGCAGCCGATGCCGGCCTGTGCCATGGCGCTGTTGATCATCACGTCCTGGCGGGCGGGATATGCCTGCTTGGTTTTGGGGTCCGTGCACGCCGGCACGTCCACCAGCAGGTCGCGCGGGAAGCTGACCACGTTGACGTGCTTGTTGTCCGCGGAAATGTCCAGCAGCATCATGACGTCGGACTGGCCGTAGCCGGAGGAGTCCTCCGCGCTGCCGTACTGGCTGTTGCTGCCGTCCCGGGTGTCGGAGCCCAGGACCAGGATCTGCATCCGGTCCGTGCTGTCGTTCACGGTCCCTTCGGTCCGCTCTCCACCCGCCGTCAGTTCAGACGTTGTGATGTTCGACTGCAGGCGCCACGCCCAGTAGCCGCCGAAGGCCACGGCACCGACGAGCAGCGCGGACACCACGGCGGTAACGGCCTTGAGCCAGCGCGGGACACGGCGTACAGGCCGACGGCGGCGCAAACTGGCGGCGTACAGCTCGCCTTGGCCGGGGTAGGCGCCGGGGGCGGAGCCAACCTGATCCGGGCCGGGGGATTTTCTGGAACCGAACACGAAAAAATGACCTTCGGGAGGGGACAGGTTTCGGCTACCCTACAGGCCCAAGCTGGCAATTCCCCAAGAACGGCAGCCTGCAGCCGCGCCGTCCCGGTCCTGGCGGCGGCAGAGGGCGTACTCTTTTTTCTCGGCGGGTACCCGCCCCGGAGATGGGCCCGGCCATGGGGGAAGCCCTGCTGTGCAGGCTGAGGAACGGACAGATGAATACAGGACAAAAGCAGCGCGTGGCGGGCCGTCCTGCCCGGCGCGGGCTGGGCAAAGTGGCGGTGTGGCTGGTGGATGACTCCCCGGGACGCCTCCGGCCGCTGATCCTGGCGGTGGTCCTCACGCTCTCGGCGATCGGACTCGTGGAGGTGGCATCGGCGTCGTCCGTGGAATCTGTGGCGGCAGGAAACAATCCGTACGACCTGCCCCTGAAGCAGGCCATGTGGACCGTGGCTGGCGTGGTGATCATGCTGGTGCTGGCCCGGATGCCCGTGCGGCGTATCCGATGGCTGGGTTGGCCGCTGCTGATCGGCTCCCTTGTTGCCCTGGTGCTGGTGTTCACACCGCTGGGAATGTCCGTCAACGGCAACCGGAACTGGCTGAGCGTGGGAGGTTTCACCGCGCAGCCCTCCGAGTTCGCAAAGCTCTCGCTGATCGTCTGGGCCGCCGCCATCCTGGACCGCAAGCAGGCCCTCCTGGGGCAGTGGAAGCATGCGGTCATTCCGTTGGCACCCGCAGGGGGACTGATCATGCTGATCGTGGCGCTGGGGCACGACCTGGGCACCACCATGATCATCATGATGATCCTCGCCGCCACCATGTTCTACGGCGGAGTCCGGATGAAGGTGTTCTCGGTTGCGGGGCTGGTCTGCGCGGTGGCAGCGCTGCTGCTCGCGGCCACCAGCGGCAACCGGATGGGGCGGATCTCATCCTGGCTGGGCATGGGATCCGACGAGGACGCACAGGGAATGGGCTACCAGGCGCAGCACGGCGCGTACGCCCTGGCCTCCGGCGGCTGGTTTGGCGTGGGCCTGGGACAGAGCCGGCAGAAATGGAACTGGATCCCGGAAGCCCACAACGACTTCATCTTCTCCATCCTCGGCGAAGAACTCGGCCTGGCCGGAACCCTGCTGGTGCTGGGGCTGTTCGCCATCCTGGCCATCGCGGTGTTCAAGACCATTGCCCGCACCACGGACACCTTCTCGCGGATCGTGGCCTGCAGCGTGATCACCTGGATCCTGGGACAGGCCGTGATCAACATTGCCATGGTCAGCGGACTGCTGCCGGTGATCGGCGTGCCGCTGCCGTTCATCTCCTATGGCGGATCGGCCATGGTCTCCTCACTGGCCGGCATCGGGGTGATCCTGGCGGTAACGCGTCCGGAAGGTGTACACCCTCACCCCACCCGGTCCCGTCGCGCCGGACCCGGCCGTCCCGTGTCAGCCCGGGCCGTGTCAACCCGAGCTGTGTCCGGCCGGGGCGTGAAGCAGGCCCGGGAGCATGCGTACCAGCGGTAGCGCCGGCGGGACAACTCCTCCGGCGCCCATGACTGCCATCCGCTTCATCCTGGTCTTCGGGGTGGTCAGTGCGCTGATGGACATGGTCTACGAAGGGGCGCGGAGCGTCACCGGCCCTTACCTGGGTGCGCTGGGCGCGTCCGCGCTCCTGGTCAGCGTGGTCACGGGGGCTGGTGAAGCGGTGGCCTTGGTGCTCCGCCTGGTGTTCGGGCGGCTGGCCGACCGGCCGGCGCTGCGATGGACGCTCGCACTCAGCGGTTATGCCCTGACCGCGCTGTCCGTGCCGTTGCTGGGGATCACCGATGCGCTGTGGATAGCCTGCCTGCTGGTCCTGGCGGAAAGGCTGGGCAAGGCGGTGCGGAGCCCGGCGAAGGACACCATGCTGGCCGAGGCCGGTTCAGCGATGGGGCAGGGCAAGGCGTTCGCGCTGCACGAGGCGCTGGACCAGGTGGGGGCGCTGGTGGGGCCGCTGCTGGTGGGGGCGGCCCTGGCGCTGTCCGGCAGCTACGGTCCCGGGTTCCTGCTCCTGGCTGTTCCGGGGCTTGCTGCCATGCTGATTCTGTTCCGCCTCAGGCGACGTGTTCCCGACCCCGGTGTCTACGAGCCTTCCGCCGCGCCGCCAGCCCCACCCAGCCCCGCTCCCGCCAGCCCCGTTCCCGCCCAGGACACAATTGCTGGGAAGCCGGCCCCAATGCCGCGCCAGTACTGGCTCTACGCAGCCTTCAGCAGCCTGACCATGTTCGGCTATGCCACGTTCGGCCTGCTGTCGTTCCATCTGGTGGCCACCGGACTCCTGCCGCCCTCATTGGTCCCGGTGCTTTACGCCGCGGCCATGGGAGTGGATGCCGTGGCGGCATTGGTTTCCGGCTGGCTTTTTGACCGGGTGGGGTTGAAGGTTCTCCTGGCCCTTCCGGTCCTGGCCGCCGCGGTCCCGTGGCTGGGCTTCAGCAACAGCACGGCGCTTGCGGTGGCGGGGGTGCTGCTGTGGGGAGCAGCGATGGGTGTCCAGGAAAGTACCATGCGGGCCGGGGTGGCGGGCCTCGCTCCGGTGGCCCGGCGGGGGAGTGCTTACGGGATGTTCACTGCCTGCTACGGCCTTGCCTGGCTGGCCGGCAGTTTCGTCATCGGCCTGCTCTACGAGATCTCAGTTCCTGCACTTGCGGTTACCGTCACGGTGGTCCAGGCCGCGGCCCTGGCGGTCTTCGCCGTCGTACGTCCGCACGCCTCCGGCAGGGAAGGCCAACCGCCGTCTTCGGGGAACGAAACTACCTAGGCGACCGCCCCGGCAATCTCGGGGCACTCAACGCAGCGGACGTCCGCAACCAGGGACCCGGCGTCGTCCTTTTGGAAATGGGTGACGTGATTGGTGGTCCTGCCGCAGGTGGGGCAGAAGCTCTGGCTTTGTTTTGTCCACATGCATGAATAATACGGAACGCCCCCACAAAGAGAAGATCGCGGGCCAAAGTATGTGGATCGCCGCAGTTTTCCTTTACCGGATCTTGACCAAAGCTGCTGGCGATCCTTCAGGAAATGCTGAGTTTCGCCGCATAGCTTGGGCTCATCAGGCAGTACGGAAGGAGCGCAGGACAATGACCATTACCGATTACTTTGTGGCTCTCGGCGGCATGCTGGCTTCACTCGGAGGTGCAGGGCTGGTGGCGGCCGGCCTTATCAGGGCACGGGCACGGCACTAGGCTTTTCGCCGCAGTTCCTACGCGATTGCCGGGGGCTCGAACCGTGTTCCGGGCGTGCCGCTGGGCAGTGACCTCAGGATGTTCTCCGCAACGCTGCGGACCTTCAGGTTCCGGTGCCGCGAGGTGCCGGCAAGCTTGCTGAACGCCTCCGTGTATGAGCAGCGGTTCTGCGCCATGAGCACGCCGCAGGCCACGTCGATGCTGGTCCGGCTCTCCAGTACCTGTTTCAGGTTGTCCCCGGCGCGGATGACGCCGTGCACGTCGAGGGCCAGCTTCAGGCTGTGCGATGCCACCTCGCCAAACCAGGCTGCCTCGTTGATCACCTTGGCGTTGAAAACGTAGTTTGCCGGTCCCAGGAACACGAGGGCTCCAGCCGAGCCCGGCTGCAGTTCCAGGGGAACGGCAAGCGCTGAGCCGAAGCCTTTGTCCAGCAGCCGCCTGCGGTACGCCTCCCAGCGGGCGCCGGCCTGGTTGATCACTGCCGGCGCCATCAGCGGCGAACCAAGAGCGGTGGGGCTGTCCCCGTGCTCGTCCTCCGATGCCACGCTGGCCGCGGCCGGAGTGCTGCCGGCGGTGGCAAAACAGGACCGCTGCCGGTGCAGGACGGCGGCGCACTCCAGTGCCCTTCCGGCGGAAGTGCTGATCCAGCGGGCGGCAGCATCGGTGAGCTTCTGCAGGGACCCTGCATCGCCGTCGGCCCCTGTCACCAAATCCAGCAGGAACCCCTGCCGTTCGGGCTCCACATTGTCTGCCGGGCCAACCGCCACCCTGCACCCCCGTCTCGTCACGCCCCTTGGCCGTGGCGCCGCGGGTTGGAAGAAACCTATTGGGCCGGGACGGTGTGCGGCACGAGTAGCCGGTACTCTACTTTTCCCGTGCCGCCCGCCCGGGTACTTGCCTGCTGCTTTTCAACGTTGTGGAGGTGGCGGGGGAACAAGTGGGCTACCATGGGTTTGTTAGACAGCCAAGCAAGTAGGATATCGAAGGAATTCGCATGAACCCGCATGGTGCAAGCGAAGGCTACTGGTACCCACCCGTCGAGGGCGTCGAGCCCGGGGCTGTTGATGTCATCAACGCGCTCCGCGAATTCCGGACCTCGGAGAGCGCTATGAGAAGGCGCACCCGATCGTCCGCCGCAATGGGGGAGACGGACCTCCTGGCGCTGCGGCACCTCATCGATGCAGAGGCTGCCGGCGTGGGAATCCGACCCACGGAACTTGCAGCCCGCCTGTGCATCACGTCCGCCTCCATGACCAGTCTTGTGGACCGCCTGGTGTCCGGCGGCTACGTCACCCGGGAGCCCCACCCCTCGGACCGCCGCGCCGTCATCCTGCGGCCTACTCCCGGCGCCGACGAGGAAGTCCGGCACAACCTGAACCAGATGCACAAGCGCATGCTGGAAGCCGCCGAATCGTTGTCTTCCGAAGAAATCAAGGCCGTCATGCACTTCCTGGTGCGCATGCGGGAAGCAGTGGACGCCGTCAACTCCGGCCCCGGCATTACCGGCCGGTAGACAAAGAGATAATCCTAGTTAGACTAGCTACATTGTTAGTTAACTACTGGACGGCGGATTGCATGACTGCAGTACTTGAACCTCAGGCGCCGGGGCAGTCGACCCGCGTTGAGCACTACGAAGAACTCCCGCTTCAGCCCGCACCCTCTGTGATTGGCGTCCCCAAGGCACCCTTTCACTGCGGCGCAGCGATGGCGGCCGGCCCCGTACCGATAGCGTCGCTGGGGTGGGCACCATTGGAGCTTGGCTCGGCGGAATGGTCCTGCGCATGCGGTTACAGGATCGTCGACGGCGGCACTGCCGGTGATCCGCTGGAGGCCGTCCAATTGGCTTCCGCAAGGGTGGAGAGCCTCCAGTGGGAGCTGGATGCGGCGCAGGAGCGGTTTGAGCATGCAGTCCAGAGCGCCGCGAGGCTGGGTGCAGGGCAGGAGGACCTGGGCAGGGCCGCCGGCCTCACCGTTGAGGAGCTTCAGGACATCCTGGTTGCCAAGGACCAGCTCCGGTAAAACAAAAACTGCCCCACCATCCCGAAGTGCAGCCATCCGTTTGTTCAGATGCAGCTGCACTTCGGGCTGTTGGAGCGGAAAGAGAAGCGGTGGTCGGCCTGCTCTGGCCCGAAAAATGGGCGCGGCGAGCGGCCGGGAAATTTATGCGGCCAGGCGGCCGGCCGTGTGACGCGGATGTCGGCGGTCAGCCAGCACGCTGATGGTGCAGGGAGCCTGTTCCGGATCGATTTTGGCTGGAAGGTGCCTTGTTTCAGAGGCGGCGCGGAGCATTTCCAGTGCTTCCTCGTCCACCCAGGCGCTGGAAACGTCCAGTTCCAGGTCCAGGCCTCCCCTGAGGGAGTTGGCACGCTTTGCCACTACATAGAGGGCGTTGACGCTGTGAATGGTGATATGCCCCGTTGCAATCACCTTGGCCTTGCTGTGGTCCAGATCCACCCGGACTACGATGTTCAGCTTAGAGTTCAAGTTGTAAAGCCTTCCCCGGCATTGGCTGCGACGCTGCAGCTTCTTGCATGGCCCGTTTGCATGAGCCTCAATTAGATTAGGCAACAAATGTGACCTGCGCAACACGGGGGGGCTTTATTACACCGAACGTAGTTTCCTACCAGTTTGAGGAGTGCCATGAGCATCGACCCCGCAGGAAAGCCTTCCGTCCTCTTTGTCTGCGTCCACAACGCCGGCCGGTCCCAGATGGCGGCAGCGTTCCTCACATCCTTGTCCAGGGGAGCCGTCGAGGTGCGCTCCGCCGGTTCCCAGCCGGCCGACAAGGTCAATCCGGCGGCGGTGGAGGCCATGGCCGAGGCAGGCATCGACATGTCCGCAGAGGTCCCCAAGGTACTCACCACCGAGGCAGTGAAAGAATCGGACGTGGTGATCACCATGGGCTGCGGTGACGAGTGCCCGTTCTTCCCGGGCAAGCGTTACGAAGACTGGGTCCTGGAGGATCCGGCCGGCAAGGGCGTTGAGTCCGTCCGTCCAATCCGTGATGAGATCAAGGCACGCGTTGAACAACTGATCACCGAACTCCTGCCCGCGCAGCACGCGGACGCCCAGTAGTACCGCCACCGAAGGACAATCCATGAGCAAAGAACAGCTGATCATCATCGGCTCCGGCCCCGCCGGCTACACCGCCGCCATCTACGCCGCCCGCGCGGGCCTGAACCCCCTGGTCCTGGCCGGCTCCGTCACCGCCGGCGGCGCGCTGATGAACACCACTGAAGTGGAAAACTTCCCGGGCTTCCCCGGCGGCATCCAGGGCCCTGAGCTGATGGACGGGCTGCAGCAGCAGGCGGAAAAGTTCGGCGCGCGCATTGAGTACGACGACGCCACGTCCGTTGACTTGAGAGGTTCCGTTAAGCGCGTGGTCACCGGCGGCGGGGAGACTTATGAGGCTACGGCCGTCATCCTGGCCACCGGCTCGGCGTACAAGGAACTCGGCCTGCCTGAGGAGAAAAAGTTCAGCGGCCACGGTGTTTCCTGGTGTGCCACCTGCGACGGGTTCTTCTTCCGTGACCAGGACATCATCGTGGTTGGCGGCGGCGACTCCGCCATGGAGGAAGCCACCTTCCTGACCCGGTTCGGCAAGACCGTGACCGTGGTGGTGCGCAAGAACGAGCTGCGCGCCTCCCGCATCATGGCGCAGCGGGCCAAGGACAACCCCAAGATCCGCTTCGCCTGGAACTCTGCAGTTACCGCCATCCACGGCGACGGCAAGGTCACCGGCGTAACCCTCACAGACACCCGTTCCGGTGAGACCCGGCACCAGGACGCCACCGGCATCTTCGTGGCCATCGGACACCTGCCGCGGACCGAACTGGTGGCGGGCCAGGTGCACCTGGACGAGGAAGGCTACATCAAGGTGGACGCCCCCACCACGTGCACAAACCTGCCGGGCGTCTTTGCCTGCGGCGACGCCGTGGACCACCGTTACCGGCAGGCCATCACCGCCGCCGGCACCGGCTGTGCCGCCGCCCTGGACGCAGAGCGGTTCCTGGCCGCACTGGAGGACGCGGCCAGCATCGCCACCGCGCTCGTGGAAGAACCCACGCACAGCTAAGTCCTCCTGCCCGGGCACTCACTGTTGCCCGGGCAGGCTTCATCCGCGGGTCAGACGACTTCGGGAAGCCGTCCGGTTAATACTGAAACTGGTGCTGCGGACCAGCGTTCACGCTCCGGCTCGTAGGAGATCACCATGGACGCGTCGTTCTCGCGCGCCTCGTCGATGGCCAGCAGCAGGGCGTCTTCCATATGCCTGGCATATTCCAGCCGTTCGGGCAGGGACCCCTGCAGCCCGCCGTCGTCAATCAGCACGTGGCCCTTGCCGTCCACGATCACTTTCAATGAATACCCGCTGTCCTCATGCAGGGACCCGCGGGTAGATGAAATCTCCGTGACTCGATCTGCCCGGACCAGCCCGTTGCCCAGCGTGCGGATCCACACTTCACCCATGAATTGACCTCCCCTTGGCTGCGGGCGCGGATCAGCGCCCATAAGGCGAACGCTACTCCTCCGCGCGGCTTTTGTGACCCCCCGAATCCGCCTGCTGCGCCAGCGGATATGGCAACCAGCGGCCGCCGGATTCAGCTATTGTTGTGCGAGAAAACCCGCACTGGGTATGTGAGTTTTGGAGGAATGCATGTGGTCGAAGTTGGATGCGTACCTCTTTCCGCTGCCGATTACTGCCGTCTGTCCGTCGGGGACCTTTGAGCTGGACGTTGCCTCAGGAAGCATGAACTGGTCCGAGGGCATGTTTGGCATTCACGGGCTGCAGCCAGGTGAGGTGGTGCCCACTTTTGACGTGCTGATGGCCCACAAGCACCCGGGGGACCGGGAACCGGTGCGCGCGCTGTGGGCGGACCTCCTTGAGGGCGGTGGCCAGGGTGCCCTGCTGCACCGGATCATTGACGTCCGCGGCAGGGAGCGGCGCGTCTTTTCTGCGATCCAGGCCGTCGCCGCGCCTTCCGGGCGCGTGGAGCTGGCCCGCGGCTTCATGGTGGATGTGACCCAGAGCCTGCGCATCGAGTCCCAGCATGCCGCGACGGAGGCCATCGAGGGTGCGTTCGGGCACAAGGCGGTCATTGAGCAGGCGAAAGGCATTGTCATGGCCCTGCACAGTGTGGATGCCGAATCGGCGTTCCGGGTGCTGGCCGCCAGAAGCCAGCACGCCAACGTCAAGCTGCACCTCGTGGCGGAGGAATTGACCAGCGCGGCGGCAAACGGGAAGGCCAGGGAAGTCCTGGAGGGTTACTGATTCCCGGTTATCCCATGACCTGCTGGTTCACCCACCGCTCCAGCGACGGGACCAGCAGCAACACCGCGACGCCGGCCACCATCAGGACGTGGACGAACACATTCCACGCCGTGGTCCCGACAGTTTCGCCCCCGCCGATGGCTGCGAACCAGAAGGGCACCAAGGCCACAAGCCCAAGTGCAGCCGACGCGAGGGCCGCATTTTCCCACCAGCTCCACCGGGCAAAGAGTCCCCACGTGGCCACCAGGAACCCCAAGACGGTCAGCAGCGCAAGCACCATGGTGATGTTCCACCAGATACCTGACGTGTTGACCCCGCGGGTGGCGAAGGTGGGCGTAATCCACAACCAGCTGTTCCCGGCCATCAAGAGGGCGATGCCGCCCAGGGTGCGAAGAGTAAACATCTTCCACCACCTCCTTCAGCCAGCGTGGTTGCCCTGGGCGTCGGCGAAACAGGGCCGAAGGGCCCGCCGTTGTCCGGTTCGTGGGTCCATGGGTTCTCGGCGGCTGGGCGGTAGGGCTGGGCGGTGGCAGGAAGGCGCCGCCGGGGGACCTTCGGCACTTTCGGGCATGGTCCCTATGCCGGACCCTGTTGCCATGGCGGACAGGACAACCACCAGCCGCAGCGGCAACCTTGGCTCAGCCATCGTCAACGCCCTGCTGCTGTACGGGATCAACATGTGGCCTGGGTGGCAGGTGCTGCCGTTCCTGACAGCCGACATGTCCCGCGTCCTTGACCTCATCAACGCGTCCCTGATCGCGGGCATCATCGTCAACCTCGTCTGCGTGGTGATCCACGCACGTACCCTCGTGGCGCTGGGCAACCTGGTGGTCATAGGCTTCGGGGTTGCCGCCATGCTGCGCCTGTGGGAGGTATTTCCCTTCGACTTCGGCACCGGCTGGTCCGGCTGGCCGGTGCTGGTGCGGGTGCTGCTGGTGCTCGGCATCGTGGGCTCGGCCATCGGGGCGGTGGTGGAAGTCGTCAACCTGTTCCGCGCCCTGGCCGGGTTGGAACCAAGGGCCCGTTGATTGATCCAGTCTCCGCGGAGGCCACTGTGAGTCCCTGTCCGCTGCGTCACACCGCAGCCTCCCCAGGGAGGGGGCGGCCATAGGATAAATCTGATGACTTCCCCGGACCCCTCCCAGCCCTTCAGCCTGCGCAGCATTGCGGTCGCCGCTTTCGGACCCACACTGCTCTTCGGAATTGGGCAGGGCGCCATCCTTCCGGTGGTGGCATTATCTGCCCGCGAGTTGGGCGCTTCGGTGGCAGTGGCGGCCCTGATCGTCACCCTCATCGGACTGGGATCCTGGTTCTTCAACCTGCCGGCGTCGCTGGTAACCCTTCGCTTCGGTGAACGCTGGTCCATCGTGGGCGCCGCCGTCGCCGGTGGCCTGGCGCTGGCAGCCGCCGCCACCTCCGCCCTGGCCCCGAACGGACTGTGGCTGCTCGCCGTGGCGATGGCCGTCGTCGGGATGTCCGGGGCGGTGTTTGGCCTGGCCCGCCAGAAGTACCTGACGGAGGCGGTGCCGGTGGCCTTCTGCGCCCGGGCGCTGTCCACGCTGGGCGGCGTGAACCGCATCGGCGTGTTCATCGGCCCGTTCGCGGGCGCGGCGGTGATGCAGTTCTTCGGCATCGCCGGCGCCTACTGGGTGGGGGTGGTGGCCATGGCGGCCGCCGCGCTGCTGTCCCTCACCATCCCGGACCTTGCGACGCCGGATGTCCCCTTGGGCGGGGACGCGGGCCCCCAGCCCACGCTTCGGAGCGTCGCGGTGTCGCATGCCGGCGTGTTCCTTTCCCTGGGCGTGGGCATCCTGCTGCTCAGCGCGCTGCGGTCCTCCCGGCAGGTGGTGATCCCGCTCTGGGCCGACCACCTGGGCATGGACGCCACCTCCGCATCCCTGATCTACGGGCTCTCCGGTGCCATCGACATGCTGGTGTTCTATCCCGCCGGGAAACTGATGGACCGGAAGGGGCGGCAGTGGGTGGCGATTCCCTCCACGCTGCTCATGGGGACTGCGCTGCTCCTGATCCCGCTCACCGGTTCCTTTGTGGGACTGCTGCTGGCGGCGCTGCTGATCGGCTTTGGCAACGGCATCAGCTCCGGCCTGGTGATGACGCTGGGCGCCGACTTCTCGCCGGACCGGGGCCGCGGCCAGTTCCTTGGCCTCTGGCGGTTCATGGCGGATGCCGGCTCCACAGGCGGCCCGGTCCTGCTGTCCGGGGTGACCGCCCTGGCCTCCCTGGGCCCGGGGATCTCAGCCACAGGCCTGCTGGGGTTCGCGGCGGCGGCCGTGTTCGGCGTCGTCATTCCCCGCCTGAAGCACCGCCGCAACTACTGACCGCAGGAACTGCTGACCGCCGCAACTGCTGACCGCCGGGACGCCACCCCAAGGCTGGCGTCCCGAACCGGTTCCCCGGGTCAGCGAACGATCTTGAAGTTGAACTCGGGCGTGCCGAGGGCGCCCCAGAGGCGAAGCCAGACAGGGAGGAGCATCTCCGTGCCACGGGCGGTCGAGATGTCCCCGAGGTCGATGACGTCCTGGTGGCCGAAATCCTTCAACAGTTCCGTGACCATGTGCTTGGCGTCCGCGTCGTTTCCGGAGACGAAGACAGTGCTGGCCTCGGGAAGGGTGTCCGGACGCGCCATGAGGTCGGCATTGAGGGTGTTGAGGGACTTCACCGCGCGGGCGGTGGGGAAAGCGCGCTGGATCTGCTCACCGAGTGAATCGGTGTCCTTGACGAACAGGGTGGGCGGCATGCCCTGGCTGAAATCGAGCGGGTTGGCGATATCCAGAATGACCTTGCCGTCAAGGTTCTCCGCGCCTACCTGTGCCAGGGCATCCAGGGATCCGTTGCCGTTGGTGGCGTTGACGATGAGCTCTGCCCCGACGGCGGCCTCTGCGTAGCCGGCCAGCGTGACGCCCGGGTTTGCTGCAGCCCAGGTGGCGAAGGGTGCGTTGCCCATGGCGTCGGCCTCAGTGCGGCCGAGCGTGGCTTCGGGGCTGCGGGTGCCAATGGTCACGGTATGTCCGAGCTCTGCCAGGCGGGTGGCGATGGTGCGGCCGACAGTGCCGGTTCCGAGGACAGCAGTCTTCATGGTGGTTCCCTTAGCTTCTTATTTATCGGGTCGGATCTGATGTGACGGATCGTTCTCATTAGTTTGTGACGGATCGATCCGTCTGTCAAACTAAAGGCGGTACATTTTTTGGCTTGGGTTTTGGAAGGGTGGGGTTTGCCGTGGCGCGCAAGAGCGGCGAGGAGAACCGGCGCAATGTGCTTGAGGTGGCCACGCGCCTGTTCTACCAGCGGGGAATCCGCGCGGTCGGGATGGATACGGTGGTCAAGGAATGCGGGGTGGGAAACGCCACCATTTACCGCCAGTTCCCCACCAAGGACGCCCTCGCCACAGCGTTCGTTCAGGGACGCGCGGACGCCTGGTTCGAGCGGATGCGGCAGGCGGCCGGGGAACGCGACGACGCCCGGGAGAAACTCACTGCCGTGTTTGAGGTGTTGGCCGGAGATACCGCCGGTGCTACCTACCGCGGCTGCCCGATGCTGAACACGAACACCGAGTTCCCGGAGGGCAACCACCCGGCCCATCTGGTGGCGGCAGCGCACAAGCAGCAGGTGCGGGACTGGTTCCAGTCGCTGGCAGCCGACGCCGGTGCGCAGGACCCTGGCGAGCTGGCCGAGGAGTTGCTCATCGTCCTCAACGGGGCCTATGCAACAGGCGCGGTTCTCGACGGCGCCCGCTACGGCAAGCGTGCCCTGAACCTGGCCCGGCGCCTCGTGGACGACGCCTGCACCCAGCGCTAGTCACGGTGAAGCTGGTCGGGGCCAATACGCCAGGTCCAGCTGCGGCTCCACTTTCCCCCGGACCGTCATTGCGGGAAGTGTCGCAGGAGCGCGTTATTCTCGACACATGAGTGATCCCGGCGCTGAAGCCCGCATCAGCCCGCTGCAAAAAGCCGTGTGGTGGGCGCAGGACTATGTTTATGCCGCGGGCTGGCAGGTCCGCGGATTCCTGTCGCGCGTGCAGCCGGAGTCCTTCCGCAACGGCACCCGGCAGCCCGTGCTGATCATTCCCGGCGTGTACGAAAACTGGCAGTTCATGATGCCGCTCATCCAGGCCATCCACGACGCCGGGCATCCCGTGCACGTGGTCACGGTGCTGCAGCGCAACAAGATGAAGGTCCCGGACGCAGCAAAGCTGGTGGCCCAGCACCTGGAGGAGGCGGGACTGCGCGATGCCATCCTGGTGGCGCACAGCAAGGGCGGCCTGATTGGGAAGTACGCCATGCTGTCCCTGGACCCGGAGCACCGGATCGACCGGATGATCGCCGTGTGCGCACCGTTTTCCGGCTCGCGCTACGCCCGGTACATGCTGCTGCCCAGCCTCCGGATCTTCTCGCCGCGCAACGCCCTGACCCTCCAGATGTCCCGTGAACTGACTGTCAACAGCCGCATCACGTCCATCTACGGGCCGTTCGATCCGCACATTCCGGAGGGGAGCGTCCTTCCCGGTGCCACCAACATTGAACTCCCGGTGGCGGGGCACTTCAGGATCCTGGGCGACCCCGGAACCGCGCGGATCATTGTGGAGCAGCTGAACCTTCCGGCCTGACGCCGGCCGGTGTCTGTGTTGCCGTGGATGCCCTGGTTGCTGCGATGCTCCTGGCGATGAACGCTGCGTCCGTGCCTACGCCGTGGACCATGGAGGACGCCAGCGACTGCTGGAAGATGGCGCCCAGGAAGTAGAGCCCCGCCTGCGCTGTAACGCCGCGGTCCTGCTCCGGCTCGCCGTCCGGGCCGAACACTGGCAGACGGATCCACTCCAGCGCGGGCCGGAAGCCGGTGCACCACATGACGTTGGCAACCTCAAGGGTCCGGCCGTCCGCCAGCAACGGGCGGCCGTCCTTGACGTCCTCCGTCCTGGGGACGCGTTCGACGCCGGCACGCACCAGGTCCCGGTTTTTCACCCTGACCAGTGGTCCGCTGTGCGCAAGGATTTGTGGGCGGGCCTTGCGGCCCATCGGCGTATTGAGCGTCAGGACGTGGGAGAAAGCGAAGAAGACCGCGAGGGTCAGTGGCCTTGCTGCCACGCCGTCGATGGGCCAAGGAATCTCGCCGGGATGCCTGCCGGAGAGATATGTCGTGCGGCTGGTGGCCAGCTCCAGGGCAATGTCCGCGCCCGAATTGCCCGCGCCGACCACCAGGGCCGGGCCCGGGGCGAGGTCTCCTGGGTTCCTGTAGCTTGCCGCCGTGAACTGCTGGATGTCAGGGTTGAGGTGATGTGCGAATGCCGGAACTTTGGGCTTCCGGTCCCAGCCGGCGGCGACCACCACGTTGTCCGCCTCGAACTGCCGGCCGCTCTCGGTTTCAATGACGAAGTGATGTCCGCTGCGGCTGAGGCTGGTGACCCGGACGTTGTTCCGGATCGGCAGCGCGAATCTTTCCGCGTAGCTGCTCAGGTAACCGGCAAACTCCTCCCGGGACGGGTAGGACCACGGAGGAGCCGGGTAGCGGCTGCCGGGAAGGGCGTCGTACCGGGCCGGGGTGAACAGCCGGAGGGAGTCCCAGCGGCTGCGCCAGCTGTCCCCGGTACTGGCGTTCTCATCCAGGATGACGTAGGGGCGCTTGAGGAGGGACAGGTGGTAGCCCATGGCCAAACCCGCCTGGCCGCCGCCGATGACGACCGTATCGAAGTGCTCTGACATGACGCCTGCCCTTCCGCCCCGGACTGCTGTGAGCCTGCCACGGCGTTGCGGCTTTTGCCGCCGCCTTGCGGGTTCGCTACTGCCTGTCCGGGCTTCCTGCTAAGATTCATCCGAATATACTTCGGATGAAATTAGGGTAGGCCTCCCGATGGATGCAGTCAATGCCCCGGCCCGCCGCTATCACTCGCCGCTCCGGAAGGAACAGGCGGCGGCCACCCGCGACGCCGTGTTGGCTGCTGCCCGTGAACTTTTTGTGGGGGAGGGCTACCGTTCCAGCACCGTGGCCGGCATCGCACGGAGGGCTGGCGTCGCCGTCGACACCATCTATGCCACCATCGGCCGAAAACCGGACCTCCTGCGGGAAGTGGTGGAAACGGCCATCTCCGGGACCGGCCAGGCGGTGCCCGCCGAGCGCCGCGACTATGTGATCCGAATGCGGGAGGCGAAGGCGGCAGCCGAAAAGATTTCCATCTACGCCCATGCTCTGGCCCGCATCCAGCCGCGCCTGGCTCCGGTATACGTGGCGTTGCGCGATGCCGCCGGCACGGATCCCGACTGCGCAGCACTGTGGCAGGAAATCTCCAACCGGCGGGCGGCGAACATGCTGAAGTTCGTTGAGGACCTTGCCTCCACCGGGGAACTGCGGACGGACCGGCCTGCCGAAGAGCTGGCCGACGCCGTGTGGAGCATGAACGGGCCCGAATACTGGGTGCTGCTGGTGGATCAGCGCGGGTGGAGTCCGGAACGGTTCGCAGACTGGCTGACCGATGCCTGGTGCCGGCTGTTGGTGGAGCAGAAATAAGCTGTATTCCGATAGAAGTGCAGGTCAGGGGCGGGTTGAAATTTCAAATAACTTGAGCTTTCGTTGACGTTTTACCCCCTCACTTCCTGAGCTTGGCACGGCAATGTTGTCCCCAGCTAGACAAAACGCACACACAAAAAGTCTGAGGGGACATCATGAAGAACAGCACTCTGATTAAGGGAACCGCAGCCATCGCCGTTGGCGCAGCACTGTTGCTGGGCGGCGGGGGAACCCTGGCCAACTGGAACGCGGAGGCAATTGCGGCTCCGGGAACCATCGTTGCCGGTGACTTGAACGTTGCCAAGACTGCATCCGGTGTTTGGAAGGACCGTGCGGGCACCACGATTGCCGACATCAGCACCTACAAGGTGGTCCCGGGCGACAAGCTCACCTTCACCCAGGATCTGACGGTAACCCTGGTCGGCAACAAGATGGCCGCCAACGTGGCAACCACTGGCATCACCGCGACCAACGGCTTCACGACCGCCAACGTGTCTGTGACCGGTCCGGCTCTTACCGTTGCCGGCGCGCCCGTAGCCAACCCCCTGCTGCCGACGGGTTCAGCCCAGACGGTCACCGCGACAATCACCTTTGAGTTCCTGTCCAGCACTGCCGGCCGCGCGGACACCACAGCGAATTACAACTTCAACAACGTGGCGTTCCAGCTGACCCAGGTGACCCAGACCGGTCTTTCCTAGCCTTGCGCAGGCGGGTGGCCTCAAGGTCACCCGGCTGGATTGACCGAAGCCCGGAATCAGGACCCAGGAGGAACCATGCGCACCAAGCGCAGGCTGCAGGCGGCAGCGCTGACCGCCGTTGCAGTGGTCCTGGGACTGTTCACCGTTCAGGGAACCTACGCGTTGTGGAGCGCGGCGGCATCAGCCTCCCCTGGGACCATCACGTCGGCGTCGTTCGATACGGCGCTGACGGCGGTCAACACGGGACAAACAACCACAATGACCCTTGCTGACGGTTCGGCTGCCACCTTGACCCTTTCTCCCGCAGGGACACTGGGCCCGGGCACCTCGGTCTACGGCGGAGTGGTGGTCACCAACAACACCAATGCCGGCGGCCAGTTCAACACGGCGATCACGGCAGGCCAGCCCACCATCGCAAACGTCAGCGGCGGAACCCTCGCCAGTTACGTCAGCGTCAACGCCAAATCTGCGGCTTCCTCCGCGGAATGCAGCACCGCCACAGGCTTCGCGTCAATCAGTACCGCAGGGCTTGTCTCGCCCACGGTTGCCAAAGGCGGTTCCACCGTCTTCTGTTTCCAGGTGAGCCTGAGCACCAGCGCCCCCTCCACAGTGAAAGGACAGGCAGTGAACATCTCGCTCCAACTCACCGCACGTCAGCTCTGCGGGGTGCCCAGTGGCTGCTGACCTGACCGAACGCCTGCTGGGCGGCGAAGCCGACCCGACAGAACCGCGGAGCGGGACTCCGGCAACCACCCGGCAGCGTGGACGAAGGCGCACTGCCGCCTGGGCCGTCGTCGGACGTTTCCTGGGCATGGCAGCCATGCTGGTGTCACTGTTCGCCGCCCTGGTCCTCATCGTGGTTCCGGTGGCGACGGGTTCGCAGACCTACACGGTGCTGACCAAATCCATGGCGCAGAAGTACCCGCCGGGCACGTTCATGGTGATGAAACCTGCCCCGTTTGATGAGCTGAAATATGGTGACGTCATCACTTTCCAGCTCTACTCAGGCCGGCCCGATGTGGAGACGCACCGGATCGTGGGGTTCGGGTCCACCCAGCAGGGCGAGAAGACACTGATCACCAAGGGCGACAACAACGGCGCCAACGATGAGAACCCCGTCCGCGCCATCCAGGTCAAGGGCAAGCTGTTCTACGCAGTCCCGTACGTGGGTTTCGTGGCCAACTTCCTGGGGAATTCCGACCGTGGGACCTGGACAGTCATCGCTGCCGTGGCACTCATCGGCTGCGGAGCCATCACCGTGTACAGGTCGGTCCGCAAGACCCGTTCCCGGGACAACGCGGCTGCCGGGGCGCAGTAGATGGCACGGTTCGGGAATGTTCCCGGTGCGGGCCTGGCCGCCGGGGCCTTCATCCTCACGGTGCTGCTGGGCATAGGCGGCGCCTCGGCCTCGGCCCTCTGGCAGCAGAGCGCCACGGCCACCATGACCGTCACTGCCTCCGGCGCGTGGCCGAACCAGTTCTCGGGATTCACCTGCACCAATGACAACCCGCGGCAAACCGCAACCTTGTCAGCGGTGGGGACGACGGCGCCAACGACACTTACCTACGCCGCACTCCAGTCGAACGGCACGTATGGGCCCTCCTACAACGAGTCCGTAAGCCTGGGAACAACCAGCACCATCACCCTGACCATCAACTCGCAGATCGTGTTGGCCAACAGGACCACCACCCCACTGACCATCCGTGTCACAGCGACATACGCGAACCAGGTGCAGACCACCGCGTCAGCCACCGTGTCACTTGAACAAGGAAACAACAGCAACAAAGTCACCTGCTTGTCCACGACCTTCTAGGCGCCGGTCCACCGCCAGCCCGACGGAAGAAGGCGCCGCTGCTAACACCCCCCATGCAGCGGCGCCGCCTCCCGCCGGGCTGGAGCTTGCCCGTCCAGCGGTGGTTCTGCCCGCCCTCGTCACGACGCGCATATTCACTTTCGACCCGCAGTTGCCTTTGCGCCCCGGATATTTGGGCCGCGGAGGGGAATATCCGCGTCGAGAACAACTACGCGCGTCGAGAACAACCCTGCGCGTCGGGAAAGGCGATGCGCGTCGAAGGTGAGTTCCCGCGCAAGGTGCGTGCCGCCGTCGTGCCTTCCGGTCCGTGTCCGCCCGCACGCAGCCGCGGCCCGTCCGTACACTGGCACCATGTCATGCCGTATCAGCGAACTGGTCCTGAACTGTGCCGACCCGGAACTGCTTGCGCGGTTCTGGAGCGGGGTCCTGGGTTATGTGGAGATCGACCGGGAGGATGGTGCGATCGAGATCGGACCGCCCGATGCCGGCTTCGGCGGTCTGCAGCCCACCATCTTCCTGAGCCCCAGCAGCAATCCGCGGGTGGGGAGGCTTCCGCTGCATATCGACGTCAACCCCGTGGACCGGGACCAGGACGCGGAGCTGGAACGCCTGTTGGCCCTCGGCGCACGGCCGGCCGACGTGGGGCAGACCGGCGACGAGCAGTGGCACGTGCTGCAGGACCCGGAAGGCAACGAGTTCTGCCTCCTGCGCAAGCGGCTCGATCCCTGAGACCTCCGCCGGAGAGGCTGCAAGCGGGAGAGCAGTGGGGGTACCGGGCGGCGCCCACTTCAAGACGCCGCCCGGGCACCTGCAACTATCCCGGGCATGGCTCAAGCCAGGGGTATCAATTCCTCAAGATTTGCTCAAAACCCCGCTGCCGGCGGCCGCTCCGTGCTACTGGGCGCGTCCCGCCGTCGTGCCGCGTAGGCGAACAGGGAGGTTGTGGCAACGGTGGCCAGGTATCCCGCGATCACAATCAGGGAGATGCCCGCCCAGAAGTAGTTGGTGGTGCTGGCCTCCTGCCATGGACTGGGCGCAATCCGGATCAACGAATACACCGCCACCACGGCCGAGGCCAAGCCGATCAGCACCGGCAGCGTAAGCCAGATCCGGGCGGATCCCACATGCTCGCCGAACCCGTCCCATTCGTTCCATGAACCACGGCGGAGGATCAGCCAGCCGGCAGGGATCATGAACGCCCCCACCAGCAGGAACGCTGCCACCACGTCGGCCGGCCGGTGCCATTGGTTGATCAGCGTGGACACCCCCGAGGCGATGGCAAAGGTGCCGCCAATGAAGCCGGCCATGGGGCGCCAGCGCGGCGACGCCATCAAAAACACCGCAGCCGCCGCGGACGCGGCCAGGGTGGTGTGCCCGGACGGCAGCGAATTCAGCTCCAGCGTCAACACGCCTTTGTCCGGGCGCGGCGGCAGGAGGTCCTTCAGTACCTGGGTTGCCACGTTGGCGCCGATGCACGCGGCCACGGCGATCCCTGCCTCCGTCCAGTGCCGCCGGATCACCGTCACAAAAAGGACCACGACGGCGGCCATCACCAGCGAGATGGTGGGCAGCAGGTCCAGGAACCGGGTGGCGGCCTTGCCGGCGGGGCCGTGGATCTCCACGGCCTCCACCAGCGCGGACTCGTCAATGAACTGTCCGGTGGTGGTCTGGACGAAGAAGTAGTAGGTGGCAACCAGCCCGGCAATGCACGCCAGGGTGGACAGCACGAACAGGAACGCCGAGCCCGGGGCAGGCCGGGCCGGGGTCCTGGTGGGTAGTTGCCGTGAAAAAGTCATCGCGGTTAAGGGTGACACAGAAAGCTGGAAGACCTCTCAAGCGTTGAAACTGGCTCGCACTAACTGTCGTTTTCAGGGCTCAAAACGACAGTTACTGCGAGCTAGTTGGGCCGCGGGGGGTTGATTGGGCTGCGGTGGGTGGGTTGGACCGGGTCCAGCCGGGGGATGCTCGCCGCGGCCACCAGCAGCGCCAGCACACCCAGCCCGAACGGAAGCGCCGTGGCCGTGGCGATGCCGCCCACCAGCAGCGGCCCGCCGGCGTCGCCCAGTTCGCGTCCCAGTTCCGCCGAGCCCATGGTCCTGCCCATCCGTTCGGGGGGCGTGGTGTCCGCCAGGTGGGCGAAACCGAGGGGGGTCACCGCGCCGATCCCAACCCCGATGAACGCCGCGGCAACGAAGATGGTGACCACTCCCGGGGCGGCCGCCACCACGCCGACGCCCGCGGCAATCAGCAGCAGGCCCGTCGTCGTGCCCCTGTTGTCCGTGACGGCGTGCCGGTCCCGCAGCCGCCCGATCCACGGCTGGGTCAGCACCGAGCCCAGCGCCACCACGCTCACCGCCGCCGTCCCGGCGAAGGCGTCCAGGCCGTGCCGGGTGGCCAGCGCCGGAAGGAAGCCGACGGCGGCACCCAACGCACCCGTTGAGGCAGCCAGCACCAGCGTGGGGACCAGAAACCGGCGCTCGCCCACCTGCCGCGCCAGGTCCAGCACCGTGTACCGCTTCCGCGGCAGCGGCGCCAGATGCGGCACGGACAGCAGCACCCACACCGCGGTCACCGCAGCCAGCGCGGACAGCGTGCCGAACAGCAGCGGGAAACCGCCGGCCAGGATCAGCCCCGCGCCCAGCGGTGGGCCGATGATGTATCCCAGGCTTTTCCAGGACCCGTACCGGCCAAAGTAGGTGCCGGCCTTCCCGCCGCGGGCCATCCTTGCCACCATGGCGGACGACGCCGGCGAGAAGGCCGACGCCGCCGCCCCCTGTCCCAGCCTGGCCAGGGCAAGGATCAGCTGGTCAGCTGCGCCAAGGCCGATCAAGGACAGGGCGGCAAAAGCGAAGAGGCCGCCGACGACGACGGGTTTGGCGCCGATCCGGTCGCTGAGCGCACCGAAGACGGGCTTCAGGAAGACCTCGGCAACGTCGTAGAGGGCCAGCAGGATGCCCAGGTTCAGCAGGGTCAGCCCGATGTTTCCGCTCTGCGCGCCCAGCCCGGCCGCGATGCTGTGGGCACCGAAAGCGGTGACGAACCCCGCGGCATACAGCGGTGCCGAGGACGAGCTGGCGGCCTTGCCGCTGGACTGGGGGTGGCCGGTGCTCATAGTGGGGACTTTAGTACCTTCATAAATTTGTGAAAACTTCGAAGACTTGAACCATGAACACCGTTGTCCACACAGCGAACCTGCACAAGCACTTTGGGCACGTCAAGGCCCTTGACGGCCTCGACCTGGAAGTCCAGCGCGGTGAGATCCACGGTTTCCTGGGTCCCAACGGCGCCGGGAAATCCACCACCCTGCGCATCCTGCTGGGGCTGGCCAGGCCCACGTCCGGCTCCGCGTCCGTCCTGGGTTTTGAGCCCTGGACACAGGCGGTGGAGCTGCACCGCCGGCTGGCCTACGTTCCCGGCGACGTCCGGCTCTGGCCCAACCTCTCCGGCGGGGAAACCATCGACCTGCTGTCCCGGCTGCGCGGCGGCACCGCCGACGGCGGTGCGTACCGGCGTCGAAAAGACCGGCTGTGCCAGGTCTTCGACTTCGATCCCGCCAAGAAGGGGCGCGCCTACTCAAAAGGCAACCGGCAAAAAGTGGCCCTGATCGCGGCCCTCGCCACCGAAGCCGAGGTATACCTGCTCGACGAACCCACCAGCGGCCTTGACCCGCTCATGGAGGAGGTCTTCCGCAGGGAGCTGCTCACCGCCGTCGACCGCGGAGCCACCGTGCTCCTCTCCAGCCACATCCTCTCCGAGGTGGAGGTGCTGTGCCACCGGGTGAGCATCATCCGCGCGGGCAGGATTGTCGACGGCGGGACGCTGGACTCCCTGCGGCACCTCACCAGGTCCGAGGTTTCCTTCGCCGCTGACGGACTGGACCCGGAGGCCCTGGCCAGGCTGGGCGCGGTGCATGACCTGACGGTCGACGCCGGGCGGATCCGGTTCAGCGCCGACACCGACCGGATCGCGGAGGTGCTTCCTGCCCTGGGCGCCTTGGGCGTTCAGGGCCTGACGATTGTTCCGCCGTCCCTGGAGGAACTGTTCCTGCGCCACTACGGCGACAGCGCCGGTACCGCAGGGCCACAGGCTGACGCGCCCGACGGCGGACACGGCTCCCGGCGCCACCTGCTCGGCGCGAGGGGGCGGAGCTGACATGGCCGTCCTCCTGGTCCTCTGGGGCCAGCGGCTGCGCCGGGACCGCTGGCAGCTGCTGAGCTGGGTGGCGGCCATCGGGGCGTTCGCCTGGTTCGCAGCCGCCGCAGTGACCCAGACCTACGGCAACGTGGCCAGCCGCACGGAAATCCTGCAGGTGGCCATCGCCACGCCCGCCATCCTGATGCTGCGCGGCCTGCCCCGCGGCGCTGAGCAGGGGGCCTTCACGTTCTTCCTGATCTACGCGTTCCTTGCCCTGCTGGCAGGTCTGATGAGCACCTTCCTCGCGGTCCGCCACACCCGGGCGGACGAGGAAACCGGGACGGCGGAACTGGTGGCCGCCACGCCTGCCGGTCGCCTGCTGCCCAACGCCGCCACCCTGCTGCACGGCGCCACGGCCAACATCCTCGTGGCGCTCGCGGTGTTCGGTGGCTTCGCCGCCCAGGGGCTGGACACGCAAGGCTCCCTGATCGCCGGAGCCGCAACGGGCGCCGTCGGCCTCGCCTTCCTGGGCGTGGGACTGCTGGTGGCCCAGTTCATGGGGACTTCGCGCGGTGCGAACGGGGTCTCGGCCGCGCTGGTGGTCCTGGCCTATATCCTGCGTGGGATCGGGGACGCCACCGGAACGCCCGGCGCCGACGGGACCACTATGACTGAAGGGGCTGCCAGCTGGTTCTCACCGATCGGCTGGGGCCAGCAGACGTTCGCGTTCTCCGGCAACCGCACCTGGCCGCTGCTGCTGCCGGTGGGGCTCGCCGCCGGCTGCCTCGCGGCCGCCTGGCTCATCCTCCGAACGCGGGACAGCGGGGCAAGCGTCTGGGGCGCCAGGCCGGGACGCGCCGCCGCCCGGCCGGGGCTGCGAAGCCCGGCAGCCCTGGCACTGCGGCTGCAGTCCGGGTCGATCATCGGGTGGGGGCTCAGCGGGCTGGCCCTCGGGCTGCTGGCGGGGTCGCTCGGAAAGGCGATTGCCGCCGTCGACACCCCTGACACCAACATCACTGCCGTGATGCGGGCCATGCTCCAGTCGCAGGGCACATCACTGACCCAGCTCATGGTGTCGGTACTCTTCTCGATGGCCGGGGTCCTGGCGGCGGCGTGCGCCCTCCAGGCGGTGATCAGGCTGCGGCAGGAGGAAGCCGCCGGAACCGCCGAACTCCTGCTGGCCGCACCGGTGGGCCGGGTCCGGTGGCTGGCCGGCTACCTGCTGCTGGGCGCGGGGGCCGTGGTGCTGGTGGTGGGCCTGGCCGGGGTGGGGGCGTGGGCCACGCTCACCGGTTCCGGGGATACCTCAATGCCGGCCGATGCGCTGTGGGAAACCGAGCTGGCCCAGCTGCCCGCAGCGTTGATCTACCTTGCCGTTCCGGCGCTGGTGTTCGTCCTGTGGCCTGCCGGGACCACCGCCACCAGCTGGGCGTTGCTGGCCCTGGGCGTGATGCTGGGAATCTTCGGGGGCATGCTGGGGCTGGACCAAAGCCTGCGCGACCTGTCCCCGTTCACCCACACACCGGTACCGCACGGGGACGCCACGGACTGGAGCGGCGCATGGTGGATGCTGGCCATCGCCGCGGCTGCCGCCGCGCTGGCCATTGCGGGCATGCGGCGGCGGGAAGTGGGGTCGGCATGAGCACCCGAGCTGAGGTGGCGGCTGCCCGGGACACGCTGGCCGCCGCGGCTTCCACCGCCGCCGCTGCCGAAATAACTGCCGCTGCCTTCGCCGCCGCCGGTTTCCCCAAGATGCCGGCACGGACCCTGCTGGCACTGGTGTCCTCCGAGCAGGGGAGCCTCACGGCTGCGGAACTTTCGGAGCGGCTGGGGGCCAGCGCCGCGGCGGTCTCCGGGGCTGTGCGGTACCTGCAGACGGTGGGCTTCGTCCATCGCGTCTCCCAGCCCGGCAGCCGCCGCGACCTCTACGCCCTGCATGAGGACGAGTGGTACGTGGTGTCCATGCGGAACAGCCCCATCTACGAAAAGCTGGCGGCCCTGACCGACGCCACGGCGGAAACCCTCCCGGAGGGATCAGCGGCCCGGGCCCGGGTGGCGGACATGGCCCGGTTCTACCGGTTCCTCAATGCGCGGATGCCGGCCCTGCTGGACGACTGGGAGCGCGAACGGGCCAGGGAGGCCACGCCGTGACCATCATCGACAACGCCGTGTACGTGAACGGGCTGCGCACCGAGGACCCGGAAGACCTTGACGAGACCTACTTCCTGCTCCGCCAGCGGGAGGGGATGGCGTGGATAGGGCTGTACCGGCCTGACGCAGAGGAACTGCAGTCCGTCGGCGAGGAATTCGACCTCAACGCGCTGGCCATCGAGGACGCACTTGCCGGCCACCAGCGGGCCAAGCTGGAGCACTACGGCGAGTGCCTGTTTTTGGTGCTGAGGCCAGCCCGGTACCGTGACGACGAAGAAAGGGTGGACTTCGGCGAGATCCACGTCTTCGCCGGCGACGAGTACGTGGTGACCGTCCGGCACGCCGAGTCCCCGGATTTGGCCAAGGTCCGCCGCCGGATGGAGTCCATGCCGGAATTCCTGGCCCTGGGACCGGACGCGGTGCTCTACGGGATCCTGGACCAGGTGGTGGACGAATACGAGCCGGTGGTGGCGGGCCTGGAAAACGACATCGACGAAATTGAGGATGACCTGTTCGGTGCGGATCCGGACGTATCCCGCCGCATCTATGAACTGTCCCGGCAGGTCATCACCTTCCAGCGGGCCACGAGTCCGCTGGCGGGGATACTGCAGGCCCTGATCGCCGGAGCCCCGGACCGCGAACAGTCAACCGAGCTTCGGGACCACTACCGCGATGTCCTGGACCACGTCCTCAGGATCAATGAACGCGTGGCATCCTTCCGGGCCCTGCTCCAGAACGCGCTCGCCGTCAACGCCGCCCTCGTGGCCCAGCGGCAAAACGATGAAATGCAGCGGATGACAGAGTCCAGCTTTGAGCAGAACGAGCAGGTCAAGCGCATCTCCTCCTGGGCTGCCATCCTGTTCGCCCCCACGCTGGTGGCGTCCATCTACGGCATGAACTTCGTCAACATGCCCGAACTGGCGTGGACCTATGGCTACCCCTATGCGCTGGGCGTGATGGCGGCCATGGGGCTGGCCCTTTACCTGGCGTTCAAGCACAACAAGTGGATCTGACTTTCCTTCGCTGGCCCTGTGCCTCCACGACGCGCAAAATTCGCAGTGAGGTGCGGCTACAGTAAACGGCATGCTTGACGAACTCCTGGCCAGCGCGCACGTGGTCAGCCTGCCCATGCGCGTGAAGTTCCGGGGCATCATGGAACGCGAGTCCCTCCTGCTCCGCGGGCCGGCGGGCTGGGGCGAGTTCTGCCCCTTTCCCGAGTATGGCGACGCCGAGGCATCGCACTGGCTGGCCGCCGCCATCGAGGCGGGCTGGCAGGGGTTCCCGGCCCCGCTGCGGGACAGCATCCCGGTGAACGCCACCGTGCCGGCTGTCTCCGCGGACCGGGTGCCCGACGTCCTGGCCCGGTTCGGCCGCGTGGACGCCGTCAAGGTCAAGGTGGCGGAGCAGGGCCAGTCGCTTGACGACGACGTCGCCCGGGTCCGTGCCGTGCGCGCCGCTTTGCCGGACGCGGCCATCCGCGTGGACGCCAACGGCGGCTGGGACGTGCCCGGCGCCGTGGAGGCGTTGACCCGGCTGGCGCCTGTTGGGCTGGAATACGCAGAGCAGCCGGTGCCTTCCATCGAGGGCCTTGCCGAGGTCCGGTCCCGGCTTCGGGACGCCGGGACGCCGGTGTTGGTCGCGGCCGACGAAAGCGTCCGCAAGGAAACCGATCCGCTCCGGGTGGCCCGGGCGGGCGCGGCGGACCTGATCGTGGTCAAGGTGGCACCGCTTGGGGGAGTGCGGCGCGCCCTGGACATCGTGGCACAGGCCGGACTCCCCGCCGTCGTCAGCTCCGCGCTGGACACCTCCATCGGCATCCGCGCGGGCCTTGCCCTCGCCGCCGCCCTGCCCGAGCTGCCCTACGCCTGCGGCCTGGGAACGGTGTCGCTGTTTGACTCGGACATCACCACGGACCCCCTAGTGGCCGACGACGGCGCCATCCGCCTGCGCGACGTTGCCGCCGACGCCGGGCTGCTTGAGCGGTTTGCGGCTCCCGCGGACCGGCGGGACTGGTGGCTGGCACGGCTCCGCCGTGTCCACGCCCTCCTCCCCCGAGCGACTGCTGAGTAGCTGCCGTTTTCACGCCCCAAACGGCAGTTAGCCGGCATTGGATGTCGCTGCAGGGTGGCGTGCTGCGGGTGATTGCCGGAGGGTTGCGCGGCTCCTATCATGGTTCCACCGGTTCCTCCCTGCACCGAACAGGGACGTTATTTAAGGTCGCAAGTGCCATGGTGAAGATACCTTTCAGGCATCAGGCGGATGAATCGAAAAAGCGGGAAAACTCCGGGGAGCATCACCGGCTGCACCTGGCGGAATGGCTGAGGCGGGAGGACGAGGGCATCGAGCGTGCCTCCAGCAGTATCTTCCTCAGCAGCCATGACCGGCCCCTTGCCCCGCAACGGACCTGCATCCAGGGGCATGAGATCCTGCCGGGGGAGGACCACTGCTCGCACGGGCATCCCGTGGGTTGAGGAAGACGGCCACCAATCGGGGAGTGGTGTTTCCTCATTTTGCCGGCGCGCACAGCCGGTCAAGGGCCTCGTTAAGGGTTGACTCGATTTGGCCGACCAGGAGTTCGCGCATGTTCTGGGTGGACTCATCCTCCAGCTCTGTCGGAAGCGGCGGGGTGGTGACGGTCATCGCGGCCTGGTAGCGCCCGTCGCTGCTGCTGACCGCCACAGTCTGATAGTCCCAGAAGAGCCCCCTGCCCGCGTAGCGCGGCTGGGGCGAGCAGCCATCTGCGTGTTCCCAGAGGCCCAGCCCGTACGGCGAGAAGACGGTCTTCGCCGTCATCGCGCCCAACGACGCGGCGGAGATTGCCCGGCCCTGGAAAAGGGCCGCCATGAAGTGGTTCATGTCCTCCACTGTCGAAACGGCGCCCATGGCCGGCGAACCGGCACTGAAGATGTTGTCAGTGGTATCGATCCGCTCACCCCGGAGGGTCACATAGCCGTGGAGAAGCCCGGATTCGAGCGGGTCGAGGTGGTCCAGGGTGGTGCTCTTCAAACCAAGCGGACCAAAGATCTCCTCACGCATGACGCTGGTAAAGGGCTTATGCCGCAGTTCCTGGATAAGCAGGCCGAGTGCGAGGTAGTTCGTGTTCGAGTACCTAAAGGAGCCGACGCTGGACCCATCCCACGGGAGGGTGCCGGCCAGCTGCAAACCCCGCTCCATCGTCATCGTCCGGGAAACACTTGGGCGGAAGTCGACGTCGCGCGGCAACGCATCGTTGGCCTCCGGCATGCCAGACGTGTGGCTGAGCAGCTGTCTCACCGTGATGGGGCCCGGAGGCTTGAGTGCTGTGAAGCCGGGGATGACATCGTTTACGGGGTCGTCCAGGCCGATGAGGTGGTCGTCGACGAGTTTGAGTACTGCCACGGCCGTCATCGTTTTGGTGACGCTGGCGATCTGCACACGGTCGGTGGCCTGTGCCGGGGTCCTCGTTTCAAGGTCGCGCATGCCAAAGGCCTTGGACCACTCACCTTCCGGCCATTTGACCTGCACGACGGTGGCCACCGCGCCGTCGTTCATGAACAGCTTCACCTGGTTCTCAAGGGAACCGAAGGGGTTGGGGGAGCTTGGGGAGGGGACGGGCTCGTCCGGGGTGTAGGTGCAGCCGGTCACGGCGAGGACGGCGGCGAAGACCGCCCGCCGC
The DNA here is from genome assembly GCF_007828995.1 of Arthrobacter sp. AG367. Lineage (NCBI taxonomy): Bacteria > Bacillati > Actinomycetota > Actinomycetes > Micrococcales > Micrococcaceae > Arthrobacter > Arthrobacter sp. AG367. The sequence goes on along the minus strand of NZ_VIVE01000004.1, from coordinate 221,038 downwards.
CAGGCAGGTCTGTTCGTGCTCATGCCGGGGCATCCGCTCTGGACAGGGTGACGTGTTTGGGCCGCCTGCAGCGCCGTGTCCGGCCAAACCTCTGATGGCGCCGTCCGCCCAGCACTCCAATTTTAAGTCCGCCACCGCCAGCGGGAAGCAGCCGCGGCATGTTCAGCCAACCCACGGAACGGGCGGTACCACCTGCATTGACGGATGAAACGTTCCTGCAGGTCACGGGCGGTTCACCATAACTTCATCCAATTGATGGCTTCCTGTAGGAACCGGCTGGAAGGGTGATCGGGCACCCCAGCGAGAATTCTTGGAAGGTTCCCATGTCTGAAACTGCCCGCAAGTTCACCCTGCTGCCCATGCTCGGCCATACCAAGGGCAAGCGCAGCCCCGTCACCTGCGCGCTCAAGTGCGACAACGCCTGCGCCGGCGACGTCTGCAACACCAGCTCCAACAGCTACTTCCGCGACATCGCCTCCGCCACCCTGTCCCGCCGCGCCGCCCTGGGCATGGGAGCCGCCGGTGCACTCGCCGTCGTCCTCGGTTCCGCGGTGAGCTCCGCCGAACCCGCCTCCGCTGCGGGCCTGTCCAAGGCCGCCAAGGAAGGCTTCGGCAACTCCAAGCTGCAGTTCACCGCCATCAAGCCCGTGGACAAAGCCGTCGACGCCTTCACCGTTCCGGAAGGTTTCACCTGGCAGCCGATCATCCGCTGGGGCGACCCGCTGTTCGCTGACTCGCCGGACTTCGACCTCAACAACCAGACTGCCGCAGCCCAGGCCCGCCAGTTCGGCTACAACAACGACTACACGGACATCGTGGAAATCCCGGGCAGCAAGGGCCGCCGCGCGGTACTGTTCACCAACCACGAATACACCAACGAGAACATCATGGTCCCGGCCGGCTACGACGCCGCCGAAACCCGTGCCATCGGCCGCGCAGCGCACGGCCTGGCCGTGGTGGAACTCGAGCGCAAGAACACCACCAAGCCGTGGAGCTACGTCAAGGGCGCCCCGCTGAACCGCCGCTACCTCTCCGATACCACCTACGAACTGACCGGCCCCGTCGCCGGCTCGGCGCTCGTCAAGACCGTCGCCGATCCCTCCGGCCGCGCCATCAAAGGCACGTTCGGCAACTGCTCCGGCGGCACCACCCCCTGGGGCACCATCCTCTCCGGCGAGGAAAACTTCAACGGCTACTTCGTGGCCGGCGGCACCTCCGCCAGCGACAAGCGCTACGGCCTCACCGCCAAGCCCACCGCCCGCAAGTGGGAGCTGGACGATCCCCGCTTCGACACCCGCAACGCCGGCTACGAAAACGAAACCAACCGCTTCGGCTGGATCGTGGAAGTCGACCCCTTCGACCCCACCTCAACGCCCAAGAAGCGCTCCGCGATGGGCCGCTTCAAGCACGAGGGTGCCAACGTGATCGTGGCCGAATCCGGTCACGTGGTGGCCTACATGGGCGACGACGAGAAGTTCGACTACCTCTACAAGTTCGTCTCGGCGGAGAAGTACCGTGAGGGCGACCGCAGGCACAACATGGACCTGCTGTCCGAGGGCGATCTGTACGTCGCCAAGTTCACCGGCAACTCTCCCGCTGCTGAGATCACCGGAACCGGGGCGCTTCCCGCCGACGGCGCGTTCGACGGTACCGGCGAATGGCTGCCCCTGGTGGTCGGCGGCAAGTCAGCCGTGCCCGGCATGTCCGTCGAGGAGGTCCTGGTGTACACCCGACTGGCAGCGGACAAGGTGGGACCCACCAAAATGGACCGGTGCGAGGACGTCCAGCCCAGCCTGCACACCGGCAAGGTCTACGTGGTCTGCACCAACAACTCGGACCGCGGCACCGGCACCAAGGAGGGCGCCACCGAAGTCAACCCGCGCACCCAGAACCGCGACGGGCACATCGTGGAAATCACCGAAACCGGCGACCAGACCTCCACCAAGTTCAACTGGACCCTCCTGATGGTCTGCGGCGACCCGGCGCAGGGCGATGTCACCTACTTCTCCGGCTACCCGGCGGACAAGGTCTCGCCCATCTCCTGCCCGGACAATGTGGCCTTCGACTCCGTGGGCAACCTCTGGATCTCCACCGACGGCGCGCCGTCCGGCATCGGCTACAACGACGGCCTCTTCAAGGTCACCCTGGACGGCGCCGAGCGCGGCAAGGTGGAGCAGTTCCTCTCCGTTCCCCGCGACGCCGAAACCTGCGGCCCGGTCATCCACGACGACGAGCGCATGGTGTTCGTCTCCGTGCAGCACCCGGGCGAGGAAGGCACCTTCGAGGCGCCGCACTCCTACTTCCCGGACTACGTCCCGGCAGGCACGACGCCGGCACCCGGCCAGGTGCGCGCGCCCCGTCCCGCGGTGGTCCAGGTGTTCCGCGGCTAGTCTTCCTTAAGACTGGAAACGCCCGCTCACCTTTGACGGGTTTTCTGGAAACGCCCGCTCACCTTTGACTCCTAATGGGGCCCGGAGGTGAGCGGGCGTTTGGTTTTGGGCGACCAAAGGTGAGCGGGGGTTGGGAGATTGTTTGCCATACATGAGCGGGCGTCGGTGGGTGGCAGACTGGTTGGGTGACTTTGCCGAACGAACCTGCCCCGGGGGCCGCCCCTGGATTCCCCGACCGGGATGACCCGGAAGCCCAGTTGAGCGCCCTGGCTGCGGCGCGGATCGCCGTCGACGTCCTGCTCGACGGCGGCGTGCGGCACGTGGTGGTGTCGCCTGGTTCCCGGTCGGCCCCCATGGCGTACGCCCTGGCCGAGGCCTCCGCGGCCGGCCGGGTGGACCTGCTGGTCCGGATCGACGAACGGTCCGCCGGGTTCACGGCCCTGGGCCTGGCCCTGTCCACCGGCTCGCCCGCAGCCGTGCTCACCACGTCCGGGACCGCCGTCGGAAACCTGATGCCGGCGGTGATGGAGGCCAACCATGCCGCCGTACCGCTCATCGTCCTGTCCGCGGACCGGCCGGAGGAGCTGCGCGGAACCGGCGCCAACCAGACCACCGTGCAGCCGGACCTGTTCGGTGACCAGGTCCGGTTCGCGGCCGACATACCCGCCGGAACCAGTCCGGAGCGGGCCATTCAAACCGGGCTTTCCGCGGCAACCGGCGCCTTCCCGGACCTGCCGCCAGGCCCGGTCCAGCTGAACCTCGCGTTCCGCGACCCCCTGGTCCCGTCCCCCGAAGAAGGTCTGCCGGAGGCGGTGGAACGGACGCGCTACCGGGTGGGCACCGAGCCCCTGGTCATGAACCTGCCCCCGGCAGCGGACAGCCTGCCGGAGCGGCGCACCGTGGTGCTGGCAGGGCACGACGCCGGCCCGGTGGCCGAGGCGTTCGCCCGCGCCCACAACCTGCCGCTGCTCGCCGAACCGTCCTCCAATTCCCGGTTCGGACCCAACGCCGTGGGCCCGTACCGGCTGCTGCTGGAGCATTTCGGACCCGGATCGGCGCAGCCGGTTGAGCGAGTGGTGCTGTTCGGCCGGCCCACCCTGTCCCGTCCCGTGGCCGCGCTGCTGGCCCGCGACGATGTTGAATCCGCCCTGTACCAGCCGGTTCCGGTCGCGTGGTACGAGCCGGGCCGGCGCACCGAGCTGCCGCTGGAGAACCTGGCCGACCTCGCCGATTTCGCCGGCCGGGGCACCTCCGCCTGGCTGGACACCTGGCTGCTCGCCGGCTCTGCTGCCCAGCATGCCCTGGACCAGGTGGTCTCCGCAGAGGCCGCCGCCACCGGCCCCTCCGTTGCCTCACAGGTCTGGAAGCATGCACGCGGCCAGCTGCTGCTGGGGTCCTCCAATGGCATCCGGGATGTGGACCTGGCCGGCGTGCCCGCCACTGATCCGTCCGCCACCGTCTACGCAAACCGGGGCCTTGCCGGGATCGACGGCACCATTTCCACAGCAACCGGCATTGCCCTGGGCGGCCGGCAGGAGACCACCGCCCTCATGGGCGACGTGACCTTCCTCCATGACGCCGGCGGACTCCTCCTCGGCGCGGGGGAGGAGCAGCCGGACCTGCGGATCGTGGTCCTCAATGACTCCGGTGGCGCCATCTTCGGGCTGCTGGAGCACGGGGGAGTCCAGGAAGGCGGCCGCTACGGGGATGTCGTCGAGCGCCTCTTCGGTACCCCGCACTCAGTGGACATCGCGGCACTCGCCGCAGCGTACGGCGTCGCACATTCACTGGTAAGTACGACGGCGGGACTCGCCGAAGCGCTGGCCCGGCCTGTGCAGGGGCGCAGCATCGTGGAGGTCCGGACGGACCGCCGGCAGCTGCGGCAGCTCCACGCCCGCATCAAGGAAGCGGTGGCCGCGGCAGTTGAGGGCGTGCTGGCCGGCCGGTAAGCGCCTGGGGGCGTGCGCACGTCCTCGACGCGCATATTCCCTCTGGAAGCACAAATTCCCTGGCGCTACCGAGATAACGGCAGCGCCAGGGAATTTGGGCTTCGAAAGCGGACCAAGCTAAAGCACTCGGCTGAGGAACTCCTTGGTGCGCGCATGCTGCGGGTTGGCGATGATCTCGCGGGGATCGCCCGACTCCACCACCACGCCGCCGTCCATGAACGTCAGCGTGTCACCCACCTCGCGGGCGAAGCCGATCTCGTGGGTGACCACGATCATGGTCATGCCGGACTTGGCCAGGTCCTTCATCACGTTCAGGACGTCGCCCACCAGCTCCGGATCCAGGGCCGAGGTGGGCTCATCAAAGAGCATGAGCTCCGGCTCCATGGCCAGGGCCCGGGCGATGGCGACGCGCTGCTGCTGGCCGCCGGAGAGCTGGGAGGGGTAGTGGCCGGCGCGGTCGCCCAGCCCCACCCGGTCCAGCAGCTCAAGGGCACGCTTCTGCGCTACAGCCTTCGACTGGCCCTTCACATGCACCGGTGCTTCCATGACGTTCTGGAGCGCGGTCTTGTGCGGGAACAGGTTGAACCGCTGGAACACCATGCCGATTTCCCGGCGCTGGGCGGCGATTTCCTTGGTCTTGAGGTCGTGGAGCCGGCCGTTGACCTCGCGGTAGCCGATCAACTGACCGCCCACGGAAATCCGCCCGGCACTGATAGTTTCCAGGAGGTTCACGCAGCGCAGCATGGTGGACTTGCCCGAACCCGAGGGCCCGATCACCACTGACACTTCGCCCTGGTTGACGGTCATGTCGATGCCCCGGAGCACATGGTGGTGCCCGTAGTACTTGTGCAGGCCTTCGATCTTGACCAGCGGCTTTTCGGCTGTGATCGTCATCGTGCACTCTCCTCGGGGAAGTCCGTCTTCATTGAGTGGTGCGCGTCAGCACCCGCACCGGAGGCTTTGGCAGCAGCCGGGTTGACGCCGGCTGCCGGGGCCTGGTTGTCCACGCCCCTGCCGTAGTAGGCCTCAAGGTAGTGCTGGCCGACCATCAGGATGCTGGTGACCAGGAGGTACCAGAAGGCGGCAACGATCAGCAGCGGGATCGGCAGGTAGATGCGGTTGGCGAGGGCGTTGGTGGCGAAGGTCAGGTCCAGGGTGAACGGGACGGCGAGGACCAGCGAGGTGGTCTTCAGCATGCCGATCGTTTCGTTGCCTGTGGGCGGCACGATGATCCGCATGGCCTGCGGCAGGATGATCCGCCACATGATCTTGCCCTTGGACATGCCGAGCGCCTCCGCGGCTTCCTGCTGGCCCCTGTCCACGGACTTGAGGCCGGCCCGGAAGATTTCCGCCAGGTAGGCCGACTCGTTCAGGCCGAGGCCGAGGATCGCGGGGATCAGGCCTTTGCTGGGATCGGAGAGCGCATAGCTGAACAGTTCAGGACCAAACGGGATCCCCAGCGTGAAGGCCGGGTAGAGAACCGTAACAAGGCCCCAGAACACCAACTGCGTGTAGACCGGTGTTCCGCGGAAGAACCACACCCAGACCCAGCTGGACCAGCGGAACACGGGGTTGTCGGACTGCCGCATGACTGCCAGCAGGATGGCCAGGACAATCGCCAGAACCATCGACGCCACGGTCAGCAGCAGGGTCCAGCCCACGCCCTGGACAACCTTCACGTCCAGGATGTAGGTGCCCACAATGTCCCAACGGAAGTTGGGGTTGGTGAACAGGCTCTGAAGAAGGCCTGCGACCAGGAGGAGGATGATGGCGGCGCTGATCCACCGGCCGGGGTGGCGCACCGGCACTGACTTGTTCAGTACCGGCGCATCCCGGTGTTGAGGGTGTTCCATATGCACGCCTGACTTGTCGTCGGTAACGCGAAAACTCAAGACTTGACCGCCGGGTTGACCTCGGACTTGGTGATGGCGCCCTCAGAGTTGCCCCAGCCCTCAAGGATCTTCTTGTAGGAGCCGTCTTCCATCAGCTTGGTGACGGTCTTCTGGATGACCTCTGCCCAGGCGGTGTCAGCCTTGGCCACAGCAATGCCCTGGGGAGCGGAATCGTAGACGTCGCCCAGCTTCTCCAGCTGGCCGTTGGTCTGGGTCAGCGCGTAGCCGATGATGGGGGAGTCGGCGGTCATGGCGTCGATGCTGCCGTTTACCAGGCGGGTGGTGACATCCGTCTGGTTCTTCAGGGTGACGATGTCAATGGGCTTCTTGCCGTCTGCGACGCACTTCTTGTTGCGGTCGGAAAGATCGGGGTCTTCCTGGACGGTGCCGGTCTGCACACCGATGGACTTGCCGCAGACATCATCCAGGGAGAACTTCTTGGGGTTGCCCTTCTGCACGGCCCAGGCGGTGCCGGCGTTGAAGTAGCTGACCATGTTCACGGCGCCCAGTCGCTCCGGGTTGATGGTGAACGAGGAGATGCCCAGATCGTACTTGGGGCCGAGGGCCGGAAGGATGCCGGTGAATTCGGCAGTCTGGACCTGGACCTTGAGGCCCAGCGTGGCGCCGATGGCCTTGGCGATGTCCACGTCGTAGCCCACGGGAGTCTGGCCGTCCGGACCCAGGAATTCGGCCGGTGCGTAGCTGGTGTCGGAGCCTACCGTGATGGTGCCCTTGGACTTAATGGTGTCCGGGACCATGGCAGCGAGGGCGTCGTCCTTCTTAACCGTGGACGGATCAAAGCTCGCGCTGGCCTTGCCTGAGGACGTGGCCGCGCCGGAGGGACCCGTTTCCGAGGCGTTCGTGCATGCTGAGAGGGCCAGGGCGCTGATGGCGATCATGGTGGCAGCGGTCAGCTTGGAAGTGCCCAGGAGGGTACGGGGAGTCTGCATTTCTTACCTTTTGTTGCAGGGGCTATGAGGTACTAACGCGGCTTATAGTGTAACGCTCAACAAGAGAGGTACGTCACACGCAACTAAGTTTCACTATTGGATAACTGTAGCGGGGGCAAAAGCAAGCCTTTAGGAGCGGGAAGAGTCTGTAATCCCAGACCTCGTACCCAATCCGGGGGAAAATCAGCTCTTGATGCCCAGCGATTCCAGCATGGGCCGGAACTTGGCCCACGTTTCGGCCAGCTCGGCTTTGGGCTGCGAGCCGTCAACGATGCCGCAGCCGGCATATAGCCTCACGGTGTCGGTCGACTCGATGACCGCACCGCGCAGGGCGATGCCCCATTCGCCGTTCCCGGCAGCGTCCAGCCAGCCCACCGGACCGGCGTAGGGGCCGCGGTCAAGATGTTCCAGCTTCCGGATCAGTTCGCCCGCCACCAGCGTGGGAGTTCCGCAGACAGCTGCCGTGGGGTGCAGGGCGTTGATCAGGGCCAGGCAGGTGGGCACGTGGCCCTCCACCTCGGTGAGTTCCGCCTTGACGTCCGAGGCCAGGTGCCACACGTTGGGCAGCTCCAGGATGAAGGGCTCATCGTGCGCGTTCATGGCTTCCGAGAACGGCGCCAGCTGCTTGGTCAGGGACTGGATGGCAATCTCGTGCTCGTGCCGCTGCTTCTCGGAACCGGCCAGCACGCGGGTTGCATAATCCATGGGCGGGCCGTCCTCGCCGTGCGCGTCGCGGCGGTCCAGGGTGCCGGCCAGCACGCGGGCCTGCGCTGTGCGGCCCTCCACCTGGATCAGCATCTCGGGCGTTGCGCCGACAAGCCCGTCCACGCCGTAGGTCCAGCATTCGCGGTACCTTGCGGCCAGTTCACGCAGCACGTCCGCAGCATGTACGCCGGAAGGAATAGTAGCCACCACGTCCCGCGCCAGCACCAGTTTCTCCAGTGCACCCGTGCGGATCTCGGCAACACCGGCGGCCACGGCCTCCATCCAGGCTTCCTCGCTGAGGGAACCGGTGTGCAGCGTTGCGCCGGCCGCCAGGGGGAGGGGGCGTACGACGGCGCCGCGGGCTTTGCCGGGCACGCCGCCCAGGGAAGCGTCCCCGGCGGAGTCCGCTGCCGCCGTCGTGCCTTCAACGTCCGGGTCTTCGGCGGGAGCACCGCTGAGCCAGCGGTCCAGTGCGGCGAGGGCTGACTCTTCGGTGAGCTGGCCGTCGTCGAACGTCAATTGCGTGAGCCATGCCTGGTTGTCCCGGACGCCCACCACGATCTCGGGCACGATCAGCCGCGACTCGTGGGCGGAAGTCTTGGAAAAGGCAAAGGAGCCGAAGGCGACGGGGCCAGTGCCGGGCAGCTCCACGGAGTCCGCGACCTCAGCCTCGAGGACCAGGTGCCGCCACCAGATGTCCGCCTCCAGGAACCGGTCCGGCCCGGTGGCAGTGAAGCGGGCAATCTCGCCAAACCCGGCCAGCCCGGCTTCCCTGCGGGTCCAGCACAGGACATCGTCCCTGACCAGAAACGAAGGCAGCCCCCCGGGGAACGCTTTGCCATCCAGGGGGACTGTCAAGGTGCGGAACGTGCTCGTCATGATGAGACAACACTACTCCCGCGTACACGGTGGCCTCCCCGGCACCCTGATGCAGGCTTGAGTGGGCAAAAAAGGGCTGGTCAGCACGCCCGGGAACATTTGAGACAATGTCATGGTGAACCGAGCATCCTTGGATAAGCGTCCGGACGAAGTAGCCACGATGTTTGACGACGTCGCACCGAAATACGACGTCGTCAACGATGTCCTCTCCATGGGGCAGACCCGCCGCTGGCGGAAGATCGTGGTGGAGGCGATGGAAGTCTCCAAGGGCCAGCGCGTCCTGGACCTCGCGGCCGGAACGGGGACCTCCAGCGAGCCATATGCCGACGCCGGCATAGACGTGGTGGCCTGCGACTTCTCCCTGGGCATGCTCAAGGTGGGAAAGCGCCGCCGCCCGGACATCAACTTCATTGCCGGTGACGCCACCAACCTGCCGTTCGCTGACAACACGTTCGATGCCACCACCATCTCCTTCGGCCTCCGCAACGTGAACGAGCCCAAGAAGGCGCTGCTGGAGATGCTGCGCGTCACCAAGCCGGGCGGCCGGCTGGTCATCGCCGAGTTCTCCCAGCCCGTGGTCCCGCTGTGGCGCACCATGTACACCGAATACCTGATGCGGGCCCTGCCGGCCATCGCGGTCAAGGTCGCCTCCAACCCCGACGCCTACGTCTACCTGGCCGAGTCCATCCGTGCCTGGCCGGACCAGGACCACTTGGCCGCCTGGCTGCAGGAGGCCGGCTGGGAGAATGTCACCTACCGCAACCTGACCGGCGGCATCGTGGCAGTCCACCGCGCCTTCAAGCCCGCCTCGCCGTCCAACGGCGGCGCGGCCGCCATCGCCGCCCACAAGGGCCCGGTGGCCAAGCTGCGCCGCAACATCGTCCGCTGACCTGTGAAGGTACTGATTGTCGGCGCCGGCCCTGCCGGATCCACCGCCGCGTACTACCTCGCCAAGGCCGGCCTCGATGTCACGGTCCTGGAGAAAACCAGCTTCCCGCGCGAGAAAGTCTGCGGCGACGGGCTCACGCCCCGGGCCGTCCGCGAGATCCAGAAGCTCGGCCTGCCGCACCCTGAGAACGACGGCTGGCGGCGGAACAAGGGCCTGCGCCTGATCGCCGGCGGCCGCACCATCGAACTGCCCTGGCCCGAGGTGTCCGACTTCCCGCAGTACGGCCTGATCCGCACCCGGCTTGGCTTTGACGAGGAACTGGCCCGGCACGCCCAGGCCGCGGGTGCCACCATTCTCGAGCGGCACAGCGTCACCGATGCCCTCCGGGACGACGACGGCCGGGTCACCGGGGTCCGCGCAGCGCTCCTTGACGAGTCCGGACGCAAGACGGGACAGACGCACGACTTCAGTGCCGACGTCGTCCTGGCCGCCGACGGCAACTCCACCCGCACCGCTGTCTCACTCGGCATCCAGAAGCGCGACGACCGGCCGCTCGGCGTCGCCGTCCGCACCTACTTCACCTCGCCGCGGACCGACGACGACTGGATGGAAGGCTGGCTGGAACTTCCCGGCCGTGACGGCAAGCTGCTGCCCGGCTACGGCTGGGTGTTCGGCGTGGGCGACGGCACCTCCAACGTGGGCCTGGGCATCCTGAACTCCTCCAAGGAATTCGGCAAGCTCGACTACAAGCAGGTCCTGCGTGAATGGACCGCCGGCATGCCCGCCGACTGGGGCTTCACACCGGAAAACCAGGTGGGGGAGATCCGCGGCGCCGCGCTGCCCATGGGCTTCAACCGCACCCCGCACTACTCGCCGGGACTCCTGCTGCTGGGCGACGCCGGCGGCATGGTGTCCCCGTTCAACGGTGAGGGCATCTCCTACGCGATGGAGTCGGCGCGTTTTGCCGCGGAGTTCATCATCGACGCCTCCTCGCGCTCCATGGCAGCAGGCGGAACGTACGACGCCGACGCGCACCTTTCGCGGTACGCGGACTACGTGCGGGACGAGTGGGGCTCGCACTTTACCCTCGGCCGGGCCTTCGCCGCGCTGATCGGCAAGCCGGCCGTCATGAAACTCGCGCTGCGGACAGGCATGCCAATCCCAGTTCTCATGCGGTTCGTGGTCAGGCTCCTTGCCAACCTCACGGACCCCACCGCCAAAGGCTTCGAGGACCGGGTGATCCGCGTCCTGGAATCGCTGGTTCCGGCCACGTCCAATACCCCGTCAGCTCCGAATCAGCGGTATCCGCAACAAAAAGTTAGGGTTAACCCGTGACCAAATCCGCAGACCACAGCTGGACGCACGCCGGGCACGGCCTGCCGGACTCCGAACCCAGCCTCAACACCACCGCCATTGCCACGGGCCTCCAGCTGCCGGCAGGCTTCGCGGCCATCGCGGGGGACGCCGAGCTGGGGCCGGCCATCACCAACAACCTGGCCAAGGTGGAGAAGAAACTCCGGGAAGCCATCGCCAATTCGGATCCGCTGGCTGACGCAACGTCGCGCCACCTGGTGGAAGCCGGCGGCAAGCGCATCCGGCCGCTGCTGACCCTGCTCTGCGCCCACCTCGGGGACGCATCCTTGCCCGCAGTGGTGCAGGCCGCCGTCGTGGTGGAACTGACGCACCTGGCAACCCTGTACCACGACGACGTTATGGACTCCGCGCCGTTCCGCCGCGGCGCCCCTACGGCCCACGAAGTATGGGGCAACTCCGTGGCCGTCCTGACCGGGGACCTGATCTTTGCCCGGGCCTCCATCCTGGTGTCCGAACTCGGCGGGCGTGCGCTGGGCATCCAGGCCCGCACGTTTGAGCGGCTGTGCCTGGGCCAGCTGCACGAAACGGTGGGGCCCCGCCCTGACGAGGATCCGGTGGAGCACTACCTCTCCGTGATCGCGGACAAGACCGGCTCGCTGGTGGCAGCTTCCGGCCAGTTCGGTGCCATCTTCTCCGGCGCCGACGAGGCCTTTGAGGACATCCTGGTGGAGTACGGCGAGAAGGTGGGCGTCGCGTTCCAGCTGGCCGACGACGTCATCGATGTAACCGGCGTGAAGGTGAAGTCCGGCAAGTCGCCCGGAACGGACCTGCGTGAAGGCGTTCCCACCCTGCCCGTCCTGCTCCTGCGCAAGGCTGCCGCTGACGGTGACCAGTCCGCCGTCGACCTTTTGACGCTGATTGACGGCGACCTGTCCTCTGATGATGCACTGGCTGCCGCCGTGGCCGGGCTGCGCGAGCACCCTGTCACTGCTCAGTCCTGGGTGGTGGCACGCCGCTGGGCCGACGAAGCCATCGCTGCCCTGGCCCCGCTGCCCGAGGGCGTGGTCAAGGAGTCGCTGTCCAACTTCGCGCTGGCCGTGGTGGACCGCGCCAGCTGATCCTTGGTTTCTAGGAGCCCGGTTCCCCTGGTTTATCCAGTTGGTGCCGGGCTTCTTCTTGTGCCCCCGCTTAACGGGACAGCCCCGGTCCTCAACAACCGAAGCTGCTGTGAACCGGGGCCATCTCTCCGTTCGCATCAGACCCGCCGGAGGCGTTTAGCGGATCCGTGAATAGCTTATGACAGCTTTGTCATAATGCGCAAGTCCCTTGTTACTGCCGGTGTCAAAGATTTTTCAGGGCTGCCTTTGCGGCCGTCGTGGGGCACATTGAGGGCCGCCCCTGCATACAGGGCTGAACCCGCGGCGGGTCCGTGTCGAAGTGCCCCACGACTGCAGGTTCTCCACATGGCGCGGCCCGGAACTGTCGCTTGCGGCAAGGTGCAGGGGACTGTGGAGCCATGGATATTGAGGCTTTTCTCCGTCGCCGGGGAGGGGTGGCCCGGACTGCAGCACTGCACCGGGCGGGGTTCCCCAGAACGCGGGTGGACAAGTTCCTGGCAGCAGGCCTCATCGTGAGGGTCCGGCGGGGTGTTTATGGCCTGCCGGTGGAAGGCGGCGTGCTCGGTTTGGCGCTGCAGCACAATGCGCTCGTGACCTGCCTTTCCGCTGCCCCCGTTTATCAGCTGTGGACCCTGGAGAAGGCGGGTGTGGTCCATCTGAGCCCTGGGCACAGGAAGGCAGTGCCGGGCACCCTCACCCACGGCCGGATCCGCCACCCTGTCCATCCCTGGCTGCCGGTGGCAGGCCTGGCCGACGTCCTCATCCATGCCCTGCACTGCCTGCCGGAACTGGAGGCGCTGGTAATGGTCCAGTGCGCCGCGCAACGCGGAGATGTGACGGTGGACTTCCTGCGGCGCAAGCTTCCCGGGAACCGTAACGCCCGTGCCCGGTCAGTCCTGGATCACGTAATTCCGCGGGCGGACTCGCTCCTGGAAGTCTTGGCCAACTACCACTTCCACAGGGCCGGCCTCCATGTCCGCCGGCACGTGGAGCTCCCGGGCGTGGGGGAAGTGGACTTCCTGATTGAGGATTGCCTGGTGGTGGAAACCGACGGCGCCAGCCACCTGGAGGCAAAGCAGGTTAAGAAGGACAGGGCACGCAACAATGCCACAGTGGTTGGCGGGCGTCTCTGCCTGAGGTTCGGCTATGCGGATGTGGTCCACCATCCCGGGGTGATGGTGGACCAGGTCCTGGCGGTGCTGGAACAGAGCCGGCGGGGATCATTCAGTGCGCGGTGAGTTCCCGCGGTCGCGGGGCACTTTGGCCGCGACAGTTGGCAAAACAGGCTGGCATCACGGCGTGTCCGTGTCAAAGTGCCCCAGGACCGCAGCAGTGCCCCAGGACCGCAGCAAGGCAGCCCAGCCGAAGCGGGGAGTCCCTACTCTTCCTCTTCGTCCTCGAACGCCCACTCGAACATGTCGAAGACGAATTCGGAGAAGGTGCCTTCCTCGGACTTCCACTGGCCGCGGGCATTGTTGCGGCGGTACACGATGGGATCGGGGACGCTGAGGTCTCCTACGCGGAAGCCCCAGGTGAACTGTTCCTCTTCGTCCTCGAGGAACATGAGGAAGCCCTCGTCGTCGACCTCGAGCTCTTCGGGGTCCCAGAAGTAGTGGTAGGCCTCCATGAGGTCCTCGCAGCCGCCAAGGGCCAGGTAGAACTCGCGCAAAACCAAGGGGATCTGGAACTGGTGCCCGGCGAGGGCCTTATCCAGTTCCTCCGGGGTCAGGCCGTCCTCTTCCTGCCATTCATCCTCGAGATACTTCGGAACAAGCGCACGGAACTTCTCGAGGAACATGTCAGTCATGCTCATATCCTAGCCAATGCGGAGCACCCCAAAATGACACCGGGGCAGCACTCACAGCCCTGGACCGGTGCCGCGCCGGTGCCACCCGCGGACTGCGAGGGGGGCCTGCCAGGAACGCCGCCACGCCAGGACCCGGAACGTGAAAACCACTGCCGCGATGGCGGCCGCCGTGAGGACGTTGAACACGCCGAAGACCCAGAGCACGGCAGTCATGGCAGCCCCTACAAAAGCCGGCAGCGCGTAGATGTCCTTGGGGTTGAACAGTTCGGGAACCTCATTGGCGGTGATGTCCCGCAGCAGCCCTCCGCCCACCGCCGTCGTCACCCCCAGCAGCACGGACGCCACCGGGTTAAGGCCCGTTGCCAGCGCCTTGAGCGTGCCGGTCATGCAGAACAGGGCCAGGCCCGCGGCGTCGAAAAGGATCAGCAGGGACGTGTAGCGCTGCACGCTGGAGAACAGGAAGAAGACCAGCACCGTGGCCAGCAGCGGCGGGGCCAGGTACGCCGGATTGGTGAAGGCCGCCGGAACAATGGCCAGGATGATGTCCCGGATGACGCCTCCGCCGAGCCCCACCAGGGAAGCGAGCAGCAGCGATCCCACAATGTCGATCTGCTTCCGCGCCGCCAGCAGCGAGCCCGAGACGGCAAAGAAAAACACGCCCAGCAGATCCAGCCACACCGGGGAGTTGTCAAAGGCGAATGTCATGGGGCGTCCCGGTATTTCAAAGAGGGCGGACAGGGCGGCTCCAACGTTACGCTAGCCCCTATGAACAGCCCCATCATGATCGCCTGTGCCCATGGGACGTCCAACACACAGGGGGCCGCGGAGGTCAACGCCCTGCGCGCCGCCATTGCTGAACTGCGGCCAGGCCTCGACGTCCGGGAAGCCTATGTGGACGTCCAGCAGCCGGACCTGGTGGATGTGGTGGCGGGCCTGCCGGAGGGGGAGGCCGCCGTGGTGGTTCCCTTGCTGCTCAGCGTTGGCTACCACGTGAAGGTGGACATCGCGCGGGCCGTGAAGAGCCGTCCGGGCAGTGCGGCCGCCGCACCGCTGGGCCCCGACCCGCGGCTCGCCAGACTGCTGGACCAGCGGCTGCGCGAAGCCGGGACCACGGACAACGACGTCATCGTCCTTGCCGCCGCCGGCTCGTCCAACCCCAACGCCGCCGTCAGCGTGGAGGAGCTGCTGCGCCAGCTCCAGGAGCTCCGGTCCAACCGGATCGTGGCCGCCTACGGTGCCTCGGCCAAGCCCTCAGTGCCCGACGCCGTCGCGATGCTTCGGGAGGAACTTGAAGGAGGTGCCGGGGCGGGGGAGTCCGCCGGGGCCGTCGACGTCGGCGGAAGGGTGGTGATTGCCTCCTACCTCCTGGCGCCGGGCTTCTTCCACGACCAGCTGGCCAAGGCAGGAGCCGACGTCGTGACCGAACCCCTGCTGCCGTCCCCGGTGCTCGCCGAGATCGCGCTGGACAGGTACGACGCCGCCGTCGCAACGATGAACGGGACCCCTGCGGAAGCACCGGCAGCGGCACCCCTGGAAGCCGCCGCACCGGCCCCGGCCGCACCCGCCGCGGATGCACAGGAGGGTGGCATCTTCAAGGCCCTCCGGCGTTTCGTGACGAAATATTTCCCTAGGTGACTTAGCGTTTCCGGCCCTTTGTGACGCAATTCGGGCGGGACCTACAGTCGATGCATGACTGATACAGCTCTAGCCGGAGCGTCCGCGGACTCCGCTGCCACCAAGCGCCCCGCCCGCCCGTCCCGTCCTGCTGCGAAGCCGCACGGGCAGTGGAAGGTGGACGGCAAGACGCCCCTGAATGCCAACGAAACCTGGAAACAGGAAGACGACGGCCTGAACGTGCGCGAGCGTATCGAGACCATCTACGCCAAAGAGGGCTTCGACGCGATCCCCGGCCAGGACCTGCACGGCCGGTTCCGCTGGTGGGGCCTGTACACCCAGCGCAAGCCCGGGATCGACGGCGGCAAGACCGCAACGCTTGAGCCGCACGAGCTCGAGGACAAGTACTTCATGCTGCGCGTGCGGATCGACGGCGGCGCCCTGACCACCGAGCAGCTGCGCGTCATCGGCCAGATCTCCGTGGACTTCGCCCGCGACTCCGCCGACCTCACCGACCGCCAGAACATCCAGCTGCACTGGATCCGCGTGGAGGACATCCCCGAGATCTGGAACCGCCTGGAAGGCGTGGGCCTGTCCACCACCGAGGCCTGCGGGGACGTTCCCCGCGTCATCCTGGGCTCGCCCGTGGCGGGCATCGCCAAGGACGAGATCATCGACCCCACCCCGCTCATCGAGGAGCTGGGGGAGCGGTTCATCGGCAACCCGCTGCTGTCCAACCTCCCGCGCAAGTACAAGACCGCCATCACCGGCCACCCCAGCCAGGACGTGGTGCACGAGATCAACGACTGCGCCCTGGTTGGTGTGAAGCACCCCGAATTCGGCGCCGGCTACGACCTGTGGGTGGGTGGCGCGCTGTCCACCAACCCGATGCTCGGCAAGCGCCTGGGCGCGTTCGTGAAGCCGGAGCAGGCCGCGGACGTGTGGCTGGGCGTCACCAGCATCTTCCGTGACTACGGCTACCGCCGCATGCGCACCAAGGCCCGCCTGAAGTTCCTGCTGGCTGACTGGGGTCCGGAGAAGTTCCGCCAGATCCTCGAGGACGAATACCTGGGCTACAAGCTGGCCGACGGTCCCGCCGCGCCCAAGCCCACCGCACCGGGCGACCACATCGGCGTGCACGAGCAGAAGGACGGCAAGTTCTTCATCGGCGCCACCCCGCTGGCCGGCCGGCTGTCCGGTGCCCAGCTGGTCAAGCTCGCGGACACCCTTGAGGCCCGCGGCTCCCGGCGCCTGCGCACCACCCCGCACCAGAAGCTGGTGGTCCTGGACGTCGAGAAGGAACAGGTTGAGCCCCTGGTGGCTGAACTGGACGCCCTGGGCCTGTCCGCCCGTCCGTCCGTGTTCCGCCGCGGCACCATCGCCTGCACCGGCATCGAGTACTGCAAGCTGGCCATTGTGGAGACCAAGCACACCGCCGCCACGGCCGTGGCCGAGCTGGAGCGCCGCCTGGCCGACCTCGCCGGCTCGGGCCAGCTGCCGCAGGCGTTGTCGCTGCACATCAACGGCTGCCCCAACTCCTGCGCCCGCATCCAGACGGCGGACATCGGCCTGAAGGGCATGATGCTGCCAACGCCCGACGGCGACCCCTCCCCGGGTTTCCAGGTCCACCTGGGCGGCGGGCTGGCTTCCAACGACCGCGAGGAAGCAGGGCTGGGACGCACCGTCCGCGGCCTGAAGGTGTACGTGGACGACCTGCCCGACTACGTGGAGCGGGTGGTCCGCCGGTTCGTGGCCGACCGTGCCGAAGGCCAGACCTTCGCCGAATGGGCCCACGCAGCAGACGAGGAGGCATTGCAGTAATGGCAAAACACCTGGCACCCGCACCCGCCAAGCGTCCCGTCGAGGAGCTCAAGGCGCTGGCTGAAGCCGGCGCGGCCGAACTCGGCTGGGACGCCCCTGCCCGCGATGTCATCGCCTGGGTGGAGCGCAACTTCGAACTGCCCGCCGTCGCCGTCGCCTGCTCCATGGCCGACGCCGTCCTGCCCGCCCTGGTGGCGGACCAGATGCCCGGCGTCGACGTCCTCTTCCTGGAAACCGGCTACCACTTCCCGGAAACCTACGCCACGCGTGACGAGGTGGCCGCGAACCTCCGCGTCAACGTGGTGGACGTGCTCCCCGAAAACACTGTGGAGCAGCAGGACCGGCTCCTGGGCAAGGACCTCTTTGCCCGCGACGCCGCCCAGTGCTGCGCCCTCCGGAAGGTGGCCCCGCTGCAGCGCACCCTGGCCGGCTACGAGCTCTGGTTCACCGGCGTCCGCCGCGACGAAGCCCCCACCCGGACCAACACGCCGCTGATCGGCTGGGATGAGAAGAACGGCCTGGTCAAGGTCAACCCCATGGCCGCCTGGACATTCGACCAGCTGGTCCAGTACTCCGACGACAACCTCCTGCCCGTCAACCCGCTCCTTTCCCAGGGCTACCCCTCCATCGGCTGCCAGCCCTGCACCCGCAAGGTGGCACCCGGCGAGGACCCCCGCGCCGGCCGCTGGGCAGGAACCGACAAGACAGAATGCGGACTACACGTATGAGCACTTCACTTACCGAGGAGACCCAGGTGACTGACGCCGCCGTATCCACGCGCCTGTCCAGCCTGGACACCCTGGAGTCCGAGGCCATCCACATCATCCGCGAGGTTGTTGCCGAGTTCGAGAAGCCTGCGCTGCTGTTCTCCGGCGGCAAGGACTCCGTGGTGATGCTGCACCTGGCCACCAAGGCGTTCTGGCCCGGCAAGGTGCCGTTCCCCGTGCTGCACGTGGACACCGGCCACAACTTCCCCGAGGTCATCGACTTCCGCGACCGCACCGTTGAGCGGCTGGGCCTGAAGCTGGTGGTGGGCTCCGTCCAGGAGTTCATCGACCGCGGCGAGCTGGCCGAGCGCGCCGACGGCACCCGCAACCCGCTCCAGACCGTCCCCCTGCTGGACGCCATCCAGCAGAACAAGTTCGACGCCGTCTTCGGTGGCGGCCGCCGCGACGAGGACAAGGCCCGCGCCAAGGAGCGCATCCTCAGCCTCCGCGACGAGTTCGGCCAGTGGGACCCGCGCAACCAGCGCCCCGAGTTGTGGAACCTCTACAACGGCCGCCACACCGTGGGCCAGCACGTCCGGGCCTTCCCCATCAGCAACTGGACCGAGCTGGACATCTGGCGCTACATCGAGCGCGAGAACATCGAGCTGCCGGGCCTCTACTACGCCCACGAGCGTGAGGTCTTCGCCCGCGACGGCATGTGGCGCGCGGTGGGCGAAGTGTCCCAGCCCCGCGACGGCGAGGAAGTCATCACCAAGACCGTCCGCTACCGCACAGTGGGGGACATGTCCTGCACCGGCGCTGTGGAATCCAACGCCTACACCGTGTCCGATGTCGTGGTGGAAGTCGCCGCCTCCACCCTGACCGAACGTGGCGCCACCCGCGCAGATGACCGCATCTCCGAGGCCGCCATGGAAGACCGCAAGAAGGACGGGTACTTCTAATGACCACCGAAGCAGTTCTCCCGGCAGACCTGGAAACGGCCCTGCCCACCACGCTCTTCCGCTTCGCCACGGCAGGATCGGTCGACGACGGCAAGTCCACTCTGGTGGGCCGCCTCCTTCACGATTCCAAGGCCATCCTGGCTGACCAGCTCGACGCCGTCGCCCGCACCTCGGCCGACCGCGGCTTCGGCGGCGACAAGGGCGGCATCGACCTGGCCCTGCTGACCGATGGCCTGCGCGCCGAGCGCGAACAGGGCATCACCATCGACGTGGCCTACCGCTACTTCGCCACCGACCAGCGCAGCTTCATCCTGGCCGACTGCCCCGGGCACGTGCAGTACACCAAGAACACGGTGACCGGCGCGTCCACTGCGGATGCCGTCGTCGTGCTCATTGACGCCCGCAAGGGTGTGCTGGAGCAGACCCGCCGGCACCTGTCCGTGCTGCAGCTGCTGCGCGTGGCGCACGTGATCGTGGCCGTGAACAAGATCGACCTGGTGGACTTCAGCGAGTCCGTGTTCCGCGGGATCGAAGCCGACGTGCAGCAGGTGGGCCGCGAACTGGGCCTGGGCGCCGACGGCATCAGCGACCTCCTGGTCATCCCGGTCTCCGCTCTCGACGGCGACAACGTGGTGGAGCGCTCCGAGCGCACCCCCTGGTACACCGGCCCCGCACTGCTGGAGGTCCTGGAGACCCTGCCAGCCGCCGATGAACTGGAGAGCCACCTGGAAAGCTTCCGCTTCCCGGTGCAGCTGGTCATCCGGCCGCAGGGCGCCTTGGCCCCCGACGCCGTCGCCGCCGGCCTGGATGTGGAGGCGTTCCGCGACTACCGCGCCTACGCCGGCCAGATCACCGAAGGCTCCGTAAAGGTGGGGGACCAGGTGTCCGTGCTGACACCGGGCCAGGCACCGCGGACCACCACCGTGGTGGGCATCGACTTTGCCGGGGCTTCCCTGCAGGAAGCCGCCGCCCCGCAGTCGGTGGCCATCCGGCTGGCGGACGAGTTCGACGTCGCACGCGGTGACACCATCGCGGCCGCCGGCACCGTCCGCGAGGCTTCCGCCGACCTGTACGCCGCCCTGTGCTGGCTGTCCCCGAAGCCGCTCCGCGAAGGCCAGAAGGTGCTGGTCAAGCACGGCACCCGGACGGTGCAGGCGATGGTCCGCAGCGTCTCAGGCAAGCTGGACCTGGCCACCTTCAAGCTTGAAGGCGCCTCCAGCCTGGAACTGAACGACATCGGGCACGCGCAGCTCCGGCTCGCCGCCCCGCTGCCGCTGGAGAACTACCTGCACCACCGCCGCACCGGCGCATTCCTGGTGATCGACCCGCTGGACGGCAACACGCTGGCCGCCGGCCTGGTCAAGGACCACCCGGGCGACCACGAGGACGAGCGCTACAGCATCTAGGTACTCCTTTCGAAACCGCGGCTTGTTCGCAGATCCGGACCGTGAAGGTTCTGACGCGCGAACAAGCCGCGGTTTTGCCGTCTCGTAAGGTTGTCAGAGGAGGCGAAAGCATGGAGACCATCAGCCCGAAGCTCCTCAACTGGGCGTCCATCCTGGATGACAAGACCCGCGAGCAGGCAGTGATGACCGCGGCCCTGCCGTTCATCTACCCGCACCTGGCGCTGATGCCGGATGCGCACCTGGGCATGGGCGCCACCGTGGGCTCCGTCATCCCCACGCTGCGCGCCATCATTCCGGCCGCGGTTGGCGTGGACATCGGCTGCGGCATGATCGCGGTCCGCACCCAGTACTCCGTGAAGGACCTGCCCAAGGACCGCAAGCGCCTCCGGGAGGACATTGAGCGGGTCATCCCCTTATCGGCAGGGCATAACAACAGGCAGGTCCTTCCCACGGCGCAGCCGCGGATCGCGGAGCTGAAGCAGCGGGCCGCGAAGGCCGGTTTCAACCCTGCCCAGTACGTTCCCAAGTGGGAGCTGCAGCTGGGGTCCCTGGGCTCGGGGAACCACTTCATCGAGGTGTCCGCAGATGAGGACGACGGCGTGTGGCTCTTCCTGCATTCGGGCTCGCGGGGCATCGGCAACAGGATCGCCCAGCACCACATCGGCGTCGCCCGGCATATCAGCCGCAAGAACCAGATATACCTGCCGCACCCGGACCTCGCGTACCTGGACGAGGGAACCCCGCAGTTCGAGCGGTACATCGCCGAACTGCGCTGGGCCCAGCACTTCGCCCTGCTGAACCGGGAGGAGATGATGGACCGCGTAAGAACCCAGTTCAGCCACTGGGTGGGCGGGCCGGTCCGGGAACGCGAGCGGATCAACTGCCACCACAACTTTACCGAGCTGGAGACGCATTACGGCAAGTCCGTGTGGGTGTCCCGCAAGGGCGCCATCAAAGCCGCCCCCGGAGATCCCGGACTTATCCCCGGGTCCATGGGGACGGCGTCGTATGTTGTGGTGGGCCGTGGCAACCCGGCGTCGCTGAACTCCTCACCGCACGGGGCGGGGCGTGAGTACTCCCGGAACGCTGCCCGGAAGGCCTTCACGCTGGAGGAGCTGAAGCGGGCCATGCGGGGCATCGAGTTCCGCGCCTCGGAGGCCTTCATTGACGAAATCCCGGCCGCGTACAAGCCGATCGACCAGGTCATGCAGGATGCCGCGGACCTGGTCACGGTGCGGCACAAGCTGCGGCAGCTGGTCAACGTCAAAGGCAACTGAATCTGCGAAACAGGGCAGGAGTGCGGCCAAATGTGACGCTAGATGAACGTGCGTGACCCCCCGTTTCCGCGTCGTTGAACGGGTTTGGGCCACTCCCTATGGTGAAACAATGACTAGTTCCAAGCCCGGGATGACCCGCATCGTGGCAGGCGAAAGCGCGGTTCCCACGCGCAGGCGCGCCGTCGAGGCTGCCTTGGCCATCGGGCTGGTCCTGCTGATCGCCGTCGGCGCCATCGTGGCCTCGAACATTTCCCGCAACAGCGAGGCGCAGGCCGCCGAGCCCACCCCGGCCGCGGAACTGAAGCTGGGCTACTTCGGCAACGTCACCCACGCCGCGGCCCTGGTGGGCATCAAAAAGGGGTTCCTCGCGCACGCCCTGGGCAGCACCAGGCTCAGCACCGAAACCTTCAACGCCGGCCCGGCAGCCATCGAGGCCCTGAATGCCGGTGCCATCGACGCCGCCTACATCGGCCCCAATCCGGCCATCAACTCGTTCGCCAAGAGCCAGGGCCAGTCCGTGCGGGTGATTGCGGGCGCCGCGGCGGGCGGTGCACAGCTGGTGGTCAGGCCCGGGATCAACTCCGCCGCCGACCTCAAGGGCAAGACGCTCGCGTCCCCGCAGCTCGGCGGCACGCAGGACGTGGCCCTCCGGGCCTGGCTCAGCAAGCAGGGCTACAAGACCAACGTGGACGGCAGCGGCGATGTCGCCATCAACCCCACAGACAACGCCCAGTCCCTCAAGCTGTTCCAGGACGGAAAGCTCGACGGCGCGTGGCTGCCTGAGCCGTGGGCCTCACGATTGGTGCTCCAGGCCGGCGCCCAGGTGCTGGTGGACGAAAAGGACCTGTGGGACGGAACCGGCACCGGCAAGCCGGGCGAGTTCCCCACCACCATCCTGATCGTGAACCAGAAGTTCGCCGCGGACCACCCGGACACGGTCAAGGCGCTGCTGAAGGGGAACGCGGAATCGGTAGCGTGGCTCAATTCGGCGCCGGCCGGCCAGAAGGCGGAGCTCATCAACTCCGCCCTGCAGGAAACCGCCGGGGCAGCACTGCCGGGAGATGTCCTTACCAGGTCGCTGGCCAACATCACCTTCACCCTGGACCCCCTGGCCGGCAGCTACTCCAAGCTCCTCCAGGACGGCGTGGAGGCCGGCACCACCAAGAAGGCCGACATCAACGGCCTCTTCGACCTCCGTGCCCTCAACCAGGTCACCGGCGGTACCGACAAGATTTCTGCGGCCGGACTCGGCCAGGACTGACCCACCCCCACTACCTAAGGACGGCACCATGCCAGTCGTACTGGAACACCTGGGCAAGCGCTTCGGCGACGGCGCCCCGGTACTGGACGACGTCAACGCCAACATCAAGCAGGGCGAGTTCGTTGCCCTCCTCGGTGCCTCCGGCTGCGGCAAATCCACCCTCCTGAACATCATCGCGGGACTCGAAGCGCCGACGTCGGGCGCCCTGGAAGTACCCAGCGACGGCGCCGCCTTCATGTTCCAGGACGCCGCCCTCTTCCCGTGGCTCACCGCCCGGGAAAACATCGAGCTGGCCCTCAAGCTCCGCGGGGTGGGCAAGGCCGAGCGCAAGGCCAAGGCCCAGGAGCTCCTGGAACTGGTGCACCTGGGGACGGCGGGGGACAAGCGCCCGCACGAGCTCTCCGGCGGCATGCGGCAGCGCGTCTCGCTGGCACGTTCGCTGGCCCAGGACCGGCAGCTCCTGCTCATGGACGAGCCGTTCGCCGCGCTGGACGCAATCACCCGCGACCTGCTGCACGACGAGCTGGAACGCATCTGGAAGGAAACCGGGCGCACCATCGTCTTCGTCACCCACAACGTCCGCGAGGCCGTCCGGCTGGGCCAGCGCGTCCTGCTGCTGTCCTCGCGCCCCGGCCGCGTGGTCCAGGAATGGGCCGTCACCGAGGAACACCGAACCGACGCCGGGCTCGCCGGCCAGCTGACCGGGGTCATCACCGCCCGGCTGCGGGAGGAGATTCGCCGCCATGCCAAGTAAGTCCCTGTCCGGCTCCGCGCCGGTGGTTGAGCCCGACGAAACCAAAACCCGCGAGCCAGTCCATGCCGCCCTGACCCGGACGTCCACCGGCAACGAGGACCTCCGGGAGCTGGAATCCGGCCTTGACTCGCTGCAGTCCGACGCCGACCGCAAACACCGGATCGACTGGAGCCGCATCCTCCTGCCCGTAGCCGCGCTGCTGGTGCTGGTGCTGGTCTGGCAGTTCTACGTGTCCCTGGGCGTCAAACGGCGCGACCTGGTTCCCGGGCCGCTGGACGTCCTTGGCCAGCTGGGCGTTCTCTGGGGCGACGGCAAGTTCCAGGAATCAGTCTGGACGTCGCTGCAGCGCGGCGTGGTGGGCTTCCTGATTTCGGTGGCCATCGCCACGCCGGTCGGCTTGCTCCTGGCCCAGGTGGCACCGCTGCGGCGCGCGTTTGGACCGCTCATTTCGGGACTGCAGGTCCTGCCCTCCGTGGCGTGGGTCCCCGCGGCCATCATCTGGTTCGGCCTTACTGACGCCACCGTGTACTTCGTGGTGTTCATGGGCGCCATCCCGTCCATCATCAACGGGCTCATCTCCGGCGTGGACCAGATCCCGCCGCAGTACCGCCGGGTGGGCACGGTGCTTGGCGCGTCCCGGCTGCAGATGGCCCTGCAGATTGTCCTCCCGGCCGCGCTGCCGGGCTACCTGGGCGGCCTCAAACAGGGCTGGGCCTTCTCCTGGCGCTCCCTCATGGCCGCGGAGATCATCGCTGTGGGCGGCACCATCGGCTTCGGCCTGGGGTCGCTGCTGGACCAGGGCCGGACCCTGTCCGATATGGGCGTGGTCATGGCCGCCATCCTGCTGATCCTCGCAGTCGGCATCCTGATTGAGCTTCTGGTGTTCGGCCCCATCGAGAAGCGCCTCCTGCGCCGCCGCGGCCTCCTGGCCGGCAGCACCCGCTAAGTCAGCCCGCACCCAGGCACCCTGAGAGCCCGACGGCGAGTCCCGCCGTCGGGCTCTCTGCTGTCCTGTGCCCTGACTGTCCTGTGCCCTGACCTGACGGAACCGGGGCACTTTGACACGGACACGCCGGGTTTCAGGGCCGGTTCGACGCCGGAACGCGCCAAAGTGCCCCGGGACCGCCGGCGCCCACCAGGACGGGCCGTGGGAGGGGTGACAACCGGGCTTACCATCCCCGCGCAGTTTTACCGACGAACAGGTCAAGGGCCCCTTCAAGGCCTTCCGGCACGTCCACGAATTCGCGCCTACTGCCACGGGAAGCCTGATGGTTGACCGGGTGGAGTTCACCGCCCCGCTGGGGGTCCTGGGCCGCGCCGTCGAGCGCCTGTTCCTGACCCGGTACCTGGAGCGCCTCATCGTCCGCAGGGGCAGGTTCCTCGCCGCTGCGGCTAAACGTTTGTGACGCAGCATTACCTTACGTGAACTGGTGTTGCTCGGCCTTTGTGGGCGAATGTGACGCGGACCTACCGTTGATTCATGGCAATTCAGGACATTTACCCCACGGCGCTGCGGCTGCTCGGCCGCCCGGTGCTGGTGGTGGGCGGCGGCCCCGTTGCCGCCCGCCGCGCCAAGGGGCTGCTCGACGCAGGGGCCGTGGTCACCGTCGTGGCTCCGGTTGCCTCGCCCGCGCTGCTGGAGATGGCCGGCGCCGGCCTGCTCACCTGGGAAGCGCGGCCCTACCTTTCCAGCGACGTCGACGGCGTGTGGTTCGTCCAGACCGCCACCGGCGATTCCGCCGTGGACGCCCAGGTGTCGGCCGACGCCGAGGCACAGCGCGTTTGGTGCGTCAACGCCTCCAACCATGAAGCTTCCGCCGCCTGGACTCCCGCCGTTGCGGAGGTGGACGACGTCAAGATCGCCATCAACGCCGGCGGCGACCCGCGGCGGGCCATGGCCGTGCGCGATGCCGTGGCCACCGCCCTCGAAACCGGCGACCTGCCGCTGCGCCGCCGCCGCGCACACCAGGGATCCGTCGCGCTGGTTGGCGGCGGTCCCGGCGATACGGGCCTCATCACGGTCCGCGGCCGCCGTCTCCTGGGCCAGGCCGACGTCGTGGTCGCCGACCGTCTGGGCCCCCGCGGACTGCTCAACGAACTCGCCCCGGACGTCCGGATCATCGAAGTCGGCAAGACCCCCGGCCACCACCCCGTTCCGCAGGCTGGGATCAACCGGATCCTCGTCGAGGAAGCCCTCAAGGGACACCGCGTTGTCCGGCTCAAGGGCGGGGACCCCTACGTGCTGGGCCGCGGCGGCGAGGAAGCCGAATACTGCCGCCAGCACGGCGTCGAGGTTGAAGTGGTCTCCGGCGTCACCTCGGCAATCTCCGTTCCCGCAGCAGCCGGCATTCCCGTCACCCACCGCGGCCTGGCCAAGGGCTTCAGCGTGGTCACCGGCCACGAGGAACTCTCCGAGGTACCCGCCCGTCCGGACCACACGATCGTCCTGCTCATGGGCGTCGGCCAGCTGCGCGAATCCGCGTCCGCGCTGGGCGAAGCCGGCCTGCCGCAGGACACCCCGGTTGGTATCGTGGAAAACGGCTATTTGCCGGACCAGCGCGTCACCATTGGCACGCTCGGTTCCATCGCCGACCAGGCCCAGGCGGCCGGCGTCGCAAATCCTGCCGTGATTGTCATCGGTGACGTGGTGCGCGTGAGCCCCTTCGCGCCGTCGCACTTCAAAACCGCTGACTACAGCACCACCACCCCGAACAGCCCCCGCAAGACCGTCCTCACCACCTAGCCCCACCCAACTGACTGGCAGTTGTTGTCGTTCTGAGCCGTCAAAACGACAACAAATGCGAGCCAGTTGGGCCGGAACGAAGAAAAGGAACACAGCCGTGTCATCCAGCACCACCGTAGGAACTGCTGCGCGTCCACTGCGCGTCGCCGTCGTGGGCTCCGGCCCGGCCGGCGTCTACGCCGCCGACATCCTCACCAAGAGCGAAGCCGTCAAAAGCGGCGAGCTGACCGTCAGCATCGACCTCTTTGACCGCTACCCGGCACCCTACGGCCTGATCCGCTACGGCGTGGCCCCGGACCACCCCCGCATCAAGGGCATCGTGAACGCCCTGCACAAGGTGCTGGACCGCGGCGACATCCGCTTCTTCGGCAACGTGGACTACGGCACGGACCTCACCATTGAGGACCTCCGGACCCATTACGACGCCGTCATCTTCGCCACCGGCGCCATCAAGGACGCGGACCTGAACATCCCCGGCATCGAGCTGGAGGGCTCGTTCGGCGGCGCCGACTTCGTCTCCTGGTACGACGGCCACCCCGATGTCCCGCGCGAATGGCCGCTCGAGGCCAAGGAAATCGCGGTGATCGGCAACGGCAACGTGGCCCTGGACGTGGCCCGTGTTTTGTCCAAGCATGCCGACGACCTCCTCACCACCGAGATCCCGGACAACGTCTACGCCGGTCTGAAGGCTTCCCCGGTCACCGACGTGCACGTCTTCGGCCGCCGCGGCCCCGCCCAGGTCAAGTTCACCCCGCTGGAGCTGCGCGAGCTGTCCCACTCCAAGGACGTGGACATCATCCTGTACCCGGAGGACTTCGAGTTCGACGAGGAATCGGACCGCCAGATCCAGACCAACAACCAGACCAAGACCATGGTGGGCACGCTCACCAACTGGATTGCCGAGCAGCCCGAGGACGTCTCCGAGCTCAAGGCGTCCCGCCGCCTGCACCTGCACTTCCTGCACAGCCCGGTGGAGATCTATGACGACGCCGAGACCCCGGGCAAGGTGGCCGGCATCAAGTTTGAGCGCACCGAGCTGGACGGCGCCGGCAACGCCCGCGGCACCGGCGAGTACGTGGACTACCCGGTCCAGGCCGTCTACCGAGCCATCGGCTACTTTGGTTCCGCCCTCCCGGACGTGGAGTTCGACCACAAGAAGGGCGTTGTGGTGAACGACGGCGGCCGCGTCCTGGACTCCGACGGCAACCACGTGCCGGGCATCTACGCCACCGGCTGGATCAAGCGCGGGCCGGTCGGCCTCATCGGCCACACCAAGGGCGACGCCCTGGAGACCGTCACCTACCTGCTGGAAGACCGCGAAAACCTTCCCGTCGCTTCGGCACCGGAGGAGGACGCCGTCACCGAACTCCTCGACGCACGCGGCGTGAAGTTCACCAGCTGGGAAGGCTGGCTGGCGCTGGACGCGCACGAACTCGCACTGGGTGCAGCTGCCACTGAGGCCGGGGGATCGCACGGCGTGGAGGTCAAGCGTGAGCGCATCAAGGTGGTGCCGCGCGAGGACATGGTGGACATCTCCCGCGACGGTGTGGCCGCGCAGGTCTGATGCACCGATTCAACGCACCATCAGACAGGAACCGCGGGGGCCATTGGTCCCGCGGTTCCTGCTTTAATATGCCCTACCCCTGTTGCTTACCAGCGCCGCCAACGGCCATGAGCTCCAGCCGACGCAGGGTCTCGCGGTTCCGCGCCGAAATCAGCGGGTCCCGCAGGAATTTCGGCATCAGCCTGCCGGGCCCGCGGATGGCATCCTCGGCGATGGTCACCAGGCACTGGTCGCCCCGGTCCTCCAGCGTGATCTCCACCTTGGCCTCGCCCATCGGCCAGCCCCGCGCCACCAGTTCCAGCGAGCGGCCTGGCTCGACGGCCGCCACGCTGGTGCTGTCATCAATCACCAGCGGCCAGGCGCCCACGGAGTGGTGCAGCCGGGAACCCTGCCGGGGCCATTCGGCGTCCACGTCCCTGATCCGGGATGCGCCCACCACCCAGCCGGAATACAGCCAGCCGTCGGCGATGACCCGCCATACGTCGGCCGCGGGGGAGGTGAACAGCTGCGAGACGGTGGACATGGAGTTCCTTCCGGTTCCGGTCATGCTTTGGTGGGTGCTTCGGCGGACCCCGCCGGCGTCCGGTGTCCTTCAAATGTCCGACGGCGGGAGGTGCGGGCCCGCCGTGCGGCCCGGTAGGACGGCTTCCGCAGGCGGCGGGTCCAGGCGTACGTCCGGGCGCCCGGCGGCTGGTTCTCAAGGGGGTCGAAACGCAGCGGGATGTCCGCGGGGTCAGCACCCGCGTTCAGCCGCAGTTCACCGCACGCCCGCCACGGCCCTCCGGGTCTGGCCCAGGACAGTCCCAGCACCCATTCGCCGGAGGCCGGCGACCCCGAAGGCAGGTTCAGCGTCCGCAGTCCCAACAGCACCGGGCCCGTCCGGCCGCGGTACGGCATCAGCGTGGTCAGGGTGGCTCCCGCAATGTCCAGCCGCGGCATCAGGAGGAACCTGCCCGGCAGTCCCCAGCCGGTGGAGGCAAACAGGACGTCCGCGGGGTTGGTAGCGGAGGCAGCGGCAGGGGTCGAGGAACCGGCGGAAGCACTGGTCGGCGAAACCCGGAGCGCCAGGCCCAGGATGTCCGGCAGCGCCTGCGGCAGGCCCAGGGACCGTGAAACGCGGGCCACCACCGGGTCGGTCCCCGGGGAATCGAGCCAGTCGATGCCGCTGGGCTGTGCGGGGTTGCCGGTCCTGGTGAGCTGTCCGGCCAGGCCCAGGCCCTGGGGGTGGATGGGCCGGTCCGGCCGCGCGAGTTTGAGGAGCCGGAAGAGGGCGGCAAAGGCCTGCCCGGCACTCCCGGTGACGGTGGAAAGAACGCGCGGCTGCTGGGTCATACTTCCTTCCTACCCATAAAGCGGCGGACTACATGCGCCCGAACCGGGCCCGGATCAGCGCGAAAATCCCGTAAGCGATGAAGCCGGCGCCAATGGCCACCAGGAGTGTGGGCCCGAACGGGTGGTGCTGCAGGGCCTTGAGGCTGCCGTCCAGGCCGGTGGATTCCTCGGGCCGGTGCTTGGCCGCGGCGATCACGAACAACAGGCCCGTGAGGTCCAGCGCTATCCCTTTGGCCACATGGCCGGTGACGCCCAGGCTGTCGATAAGCCTGCCGCGCCGGGTGCCGTCGAAGTGGAACAGCTCCTCCTTGAAGCCGCGACGGATTCCCTTGACGATGAAGTAGATGCCGATGCCCAGGATGGTCAGCCCCAGCGCCACCAGGACCCACGGCCCCAGGGGGTTGGCCATCAGGCTGGCACTGAAGTCCCGGGTGTTGTCTCCCGAGTCGCTGCGCTGGCCCAGGGCGAAGCCCGCGAACGTAAGGCCCACACTGCCGTATGCGATGGCCAGGAATCCCGAGGAGACCAGCTTGGCCAGCCGTTCCTTGCGGGCCAGGCTCCGTGCGCGCAACGTCGCTTCGCTGGCCTGCCACAGGGCAAGGCCCAGGCAGGCCGCCACGCACCCCCACATGACCACGGGTCCCCACGGGTTGTCCGCGAGCTGGGCGATGGCGCCGGTGGGTTCGGCATCGCCCGGATGGCCGAGGGCGATGGCAACGGCGATGGCCCCAACGATGATGTGCAGCACCGCCATGACGGCAAATCCGGTGCGGGCCAGGACGTCCAGGGCCTTGTGGTTGGACGCCTCCTCGACAGCGTCTGCTGCCTGGCTGAGGGTGGAATCGCCGTCGGACATGGTTCAGCCGTTCATGGGCCCTTCGGCCCTCAGCTTCTCCGCGCCCGGTCCCTCCACGTGCACGGTGCAGCGGACCACCAGCTGGCCCGGGGCGTTGTCCAGTTCCACCAGGGAATCGTCCGCACTGAGGACGGTGAACACCTCGGACCCGGTGACCGCCTCCACGCCCTTGGCTTTGGCGGTTTCCCGCGCATTCCTGAGCGCCTCGCGCTGCAGGCCGTCCACGTAGCCGCCGTCACTTTCACGGGCGGGGTCCCCGAAGGCCCAGCCGAACAATGTTCCTGTTTTTCCCATGGCGACGATATTACGCGGTTGCCCCCGCCCGGGACGGGGTTTCGTAATATTAGTAAGTGTGCTTACCATGGGCGCACCATACCTCGATGGAACAGGCAAGCGAAGTCCGCTGCACAGCGGCAAAACCCGGAACCAGTTCACAACGTTAGGAACGCACATCATGGCAGGAAACCTCATTGCCCGTTCAGTTCACGACCTGACCGCGGCAGCATGGTTTGGCGGATCACTCATGGGCGCAATCGGACTCAACGGCGCGGCGGCCCAGGCCAAGGACCCCGCTGAGCGCACCCGGCTTTCCAGTGCCGGCTGGATGAAGTGGGCGCCGTTCCAGACGGCGGCTTTCGCCTCCCACCTGGTGGCGGACCTCGCCATCGCCTGGGAGAACAAGGGCCGCATCGCCAAGCAGGAGGGCGTGGCCCGCGACACCGTCATCAAGACGGCGGTCACCGTGGTGGGCGCCGCGGTGACCCTGTACTCGGGCATCCTGGGCAAGAAGGTGGAAAAGCTTGCCGGTGAAGGCGCCGAAGGCGCAACGGAGCCGCACGGCGCGGCCTCGGACGAATTGAGGACGGCCCAGCAGCAGCTCAAGCTCCTGCAGTGGGCCATCCCCGGCTTCGCAGCCCTGGTGATCATCCTCGGCGCCAAGCACGGCGAGATGCAGCGGCCCAAGAACGTCTTTGCAGGCCTCCGCGGCGAGTAGGGCGGACACGCAGTAAGAAGCTGACGACGGCGGCCCGGCACGTAAGTGCCGGGCCGCTGCCGTGTCCGGGGTGCTTGGGGCGGAGCCCACTAGACCGGTTGCGTATTGGCGGGGGGCAGGTCCGGGTTCATGTCCTTCAGGTCCGGGTCCTCGGCTGTCCACACTTGGATGATGGCCCAGGCCACCGCCGCCAGCGGCACGGACAGGACCGCGCCCACGATCCCGGCCAGGATGGTGCCGGCAGTCAATGCCATGAGGATCACCAGGGCGTGGAGCTGAAGCGACTTGCCCATGACGACCGGCTGCAGGAGGTCGCCCTCCAGCTGGTTGACCGCGACGACGACGGCCACCACAATGAGGGCCACCACCGGCCCGTTGGCAACAAGCGCCACGAGGGCGGCCAGGATGCCTGCGACCGTGGCCCCCACCAGCGGGATGAAGGCGGTAATGAAGACGATGATGGCCAGCGGAATGGCCAGCGGTACCTGCATGATCAGCAGCGCCGCACCGATGGCCACGGTATCCACCAGGGCCACGATCGCGGTGCCGCGGACGTAGCCGCCCAAAACCTCGAGCGTGCGGCGTCCGGACCGGCGCAGCTTGGCTTCACGCTGGCCGGAGAAGGGGCGGAGGAAGAAGTCCCAGATCTTGGCGCCGTCCTTGAGGAAGAAGAACAGGATGACCACCATGAGGCTGGCCCCGGCAATAAATTCGGTCACCACGGACAGCCCGGTGACCGCGCCGGAGCGGACCTGGCTGCTGGTGGCAAACTGCACCACCGCCTCCCGTGCCTGGTTGAGCTGTTCCTGCTCGATGGGGATGGGCCCCGTCAGCAGGAACTGCTCCAGCTCGTCGAGGCCGGAGGAGGCCTGCGCCGCCAGTTCGCCCCACTGGTTCCGGACGGAGAAATAGATGACGGTGGACACGCCGGCCAGGATCACCAGCAGCGCCACGAACGCCATGCCGGTGGCCAGGCCGCCCGGTATCCCGCGGCGGCGGAGCATGTTCACGAACGGGCCGATCGCTGCTGCCAGGATCAGGGCGATCAGGGCGGGGATCACCAGGAGCTTGATCTGCATCAGCGCGAAGACGGAGACGGCGACCACCAGCACAACCAGCAGAACCTGGGCTGCGCGGGTGCCTGCCCTGCCCAGGCCGTCAGACCAGAGCGCGCCCGGCGGCCTGGACCCGGAGGCCTTCCTGATGGTGCCTGGGCGCTGACCCTGGCGGGCTGCACCGCCCGGCCGCCCGGCATCGGCATGTGCCCCATCGGCAGCCGCTGCACCGTCCTGCGCCTGCCGGAGGGGCTCGTTGCCCAGCTCTTGATCACTAAGGCGTGTTGATCGCGCCATGGGTACTCCTCATCGTCCGGAGGGTGCCCTGCGCCACGGGATGCGGCGCAGGGCAGAACAACCTTCGTCAGATGGTAAGCCTACTGATGGTTTGGGGGTGCGGAAACCCCGGAGCGGGCCCTTCCCCGCAGGGTGTACCGCCGGGACTACTCGGCCAGCCACTCCGCGCAGGAGTTCAGGTTCCGGTTCACCGTGGCGACGGCAGCGTCTTCATCGCGCCGCTCGATCGCAGCGAGCAGCGTCTCGTGGCCGTCCCGCGGAAGCCCGTTGAAGCCGGGCCGGCGCTGCTGCTTGAGGAGATCCTGGTGGAACGCGGTTCCGAAGCTGGCGTAGAGCTCGTGCAGCAGCGGGTTCCCGGACGCCCGGGCGATGCCTTCGTGGAAGTGCCAGTCGGCGTCCGCCCAGGCGTCGACGTCCCCGTTGTTCCAGGCCTGGTCCCGGCTGGCGAGCAGGGCACGCAGGGCCGTGACGTCGTCGTCCGTGGCATTGCGGGCGGCCAGCCGGGCCGCCTGGGTGTCCAGGCCCAGCCGCACCTCAAGGATGTGCTGCTCGGTGTGGTCCTGGTACATCCGCTGCGCGGCGCCGGACATCTCGCTTGTGGCGCGCACATAAGTGCCGTCCCCGCGCCGGACCTCCAGCATGCCGCCGTGGGCAAGGGCCTTGACCGCTTCACGGAGGGTCCCGCGGGAGACGCCGAGCCGGGCCATGAGTTCCGGTTCGGGCGGGATGCGCTGGTTCAGGGCCCACTCGCCGGAGTGGACCATCCCGCGCAGCTTGGCCGTGACTTCGGCGGCGAGCGGCGGCCGGACTGACGGGCTCAAGGACATGGCGTTACTTCCTTCCGTCCGCAGCCCGGACCGGAGCTGCCCCTGCGGGCTTTCCGGTCATGGCGTGGCCGGTAATCAGGTGGGATACCACAATCTGTACCAGGGCCAGTGCCAGCAGCAGCACCAGCGGCAGGATCCAGCCGCCCGTGGCGCTGTGCAGCAGGCCCATGCCGAACGGGCCCACCGTGGCCAGCAGGTAACCCGACGACTGGGCCAGCGTGGACAGTGCAGTGGTTTCGGCGGTGC
This sequence comes from Arthrobacter sp. AG367, assembly GCF_007828995.1. Taxonomy (NCBI): domain Bacteria; kingdom Bacillati; phylum Actinomycetota; class Actinomycetes; order Micrococcales; family Micrococcaceae; genus Arthrobacter; species Arthrobacter sp. AG367. Next base: position 187,429 of record NZ_VIVE01000004.1, on the reverse strand, counting down.
TGGTGCCGCTGCGGCTGATCATGACCATCACCAGCGGGAAGATGCCCAGGCCAAAGCCCAGCAGGACGGCGGGCGCGGCCGCCAGCCCCACGGGAAGGACCAGGAGCGCCAGGATTCCCACGGCCATGGTGATGCTCACCAGGTAGAACGCCGGGCGCAGCATCCGCGGGCGGGAGCCGATGGCGATCAGCACCATGCCCGCCGGAACCGAGACCAGCTGCATGAGCCCGAACATCAGTCCGCTGTCCGAGGCACTCAGGCCCATGGTGGTGAGCATGTACGGAAACCAGCTGAGCAGGGCGTACGCGAGCAGGGCCTGAAGGGCAAAGATCGCGGTGAGGAGTTGACCTTTGCGGGTCCGCAACAGCGGCCAGGGGGACACGCGCAGGCCCGAGGCCGGGGCGGCGTTGCGGTGCGCGTGCAGTGCCACGGGCAGGAACCCCAGGAAGGCGGCCACGGCAGCGATGCCCACGGCGCCCACCGCGGCGGACGGGGATCCGAGGGCTTGGGCCAGGGGTACTACCAGGACGGAGGTCAGGGTGCCGCCGGTGGTCATGGTCACGGTGTAGACGGCGGTCATGAGCGAGGTGCGGGATGCGAAGTGCTCGCGGATGAAGGACGGCATGGCCACGTTGCAGATGGCCAGTCCGGACATGCCCACCACACTGCCGGCCACGAGCATGCCGGTGGCGGGGATGCCGCGCAGCAACAGGCCGCCGGCCAGCAGGGCCAGCGACAGCAGGATGGCTTTCTCCACACCCACCTTGCCGCTGAGCCAGGACGTCGCGGCGCCGGCCACCGCGAAGCAGAGTGTGGGAATCGACGGAATGATGGCCGCCACCAACGCCCCGTAGCCCAGTACCGACTGGAGGTCGTGCAGCAGGGCTGACGCCCCGGTGATGCCCGCGCGGAGGTTCAGCCCGATCAGCACCAACGCAATGACACCGAACACGACGGCGGAGCGTGGCTTGGCAGGCGCCATGCCGGGTGCCGGCGCGGCGGGGGCTGCGGTGGGCGCCTGGATGCTTGCGGGCGGGGAAGCGGGGGGAGTGGCGGACATACCCTCCACACTAAAGGTTAGACGTTTGATGTTTGCGCTTTTGTGGCCAACCTCTCCCGGTCCGGCGCCGCTGCAATAGACTGCCAACGGACTGTCGGAGGGCCTGGCGCGGACCAGGTGGTGCGGAAGGACGGCTGTGGAGGCTTCCCGGGGACTCGAGATCGAGAAAAAATACGACGTCGACACTGGCGCCGCAGTGCCCGCATTGGAGCAGGCGGCAGGGGTGGCCCGCATGGGCAAGCCGCATACCGATCTCCTTGAAGCGGTCTACTTCGACACGCCAAAGCATTCCCTCGCCGCCCGGCGCATCACCCTCCGCCGGCGAACGGGCGGGAAGGACGCCGGGTGGCACCTGAAGCTGCCACCCCAGGCCGCCGCCGCAGCCGGGGAAGGCCCGCAGCAACGCACGGAACTGCACGCACCCCTGGGCCGCCCGGACGTGGTCCCGGACGCCCTGCTCACCCACCTGCATGCCTACCTCAGGGGTGCCGTCCCGGTGCCGGTGGTCCGACTGCACGCGCGGCGCACCACCTACCCCCTGTACGGTGACGACGGCGTGCACCTCGCCGACCTCGCCGACGACCAGGTCACCGCGGAACGGCTGCAGGATGGGGCCGCAGCCACCCGGCAGCAGTGGCGCGAGTGGGAACTGGAACTGGTTCACGGCGACCCAGGCCTCTTTGGCCCGGTGGAGGAACTGCTTGCCGCTGCCGGCGCCCGCCCCGCAGGCCACGCCTCCAAGCTGGCCCGCGCACTGGGGCCGGGCAAGGCGGCCGGAACGCGGTCCCCCGGCAGCGGGGACGCCGCCGGCCCCGCCGGCGACGAAGGCAGCCCGGCGCTGCTGGCCGGAAAGCGCGCCCCCGCAGCCGCCGTCGTCACCGTGTACGTGGGGGCGCAGATTGAGCAGATCCTTGCCACCGACGCCGCTGTCCGGGGCGAGGAGCCGGAAGCGGTCCATGCCATGCGCTCGGCAACGCGCCGGATCCGCTCGGTCCTGGGCGCCTACGGGAGGCTGTACCGGGCGTCGCCGGTGCGCAAGCTGCGGAGCGAGCTGAAGTGGCTGGGCCAGCTGCTGGGCCGGCCGCGCGACGCTGAAGTCCTGCGGGAGCAGCTCCGCGGAGAGCTGGCCGGGCTGCCGCCCGGGGACGGTGTTGCGGGAGCAACGGCAGGGCTGGAACAGCGCACGGCCGCCGATTACGACGACGCGTACCGGCTCCTGCGCGAAGCCCTGGGAACGGAGCGCTACTTCCGGCTCCTGGACAAGCTCGAGGACTTCCGGGACAACCCGCCGGTGCGGGCCGAAGCTGTGACGGCCGGCCGGCGGGCGGCGGCAAAGGCGGTGGACAAGGCCGCCAAACGGCTGCGCCGCTCACGCAAGGCTGCCAAGGGGGCACGGCGCGGCAGGGAACAGGAACTTGCCCTCCACCGTGTCCGCAAGGACGCCAAGCGGCTGCGCCACGTGGCCGAATCAGCCGCGCTGGTGCATGGCAAGCGTGCGGGCAAGGTGGCAAAGGCCGCCCGCCGGCAGCAAAAGATCCTGGGCAGGTTCCAGGACGCCGCAGTGGCCCGTGACCTGCTTGCCGGTGTCGCCGCCGACAACACCGACGCGGCCGCCGCAGGCATCTATGCCCACCTGCTCAGCCGGCAGGAAGAACGGATGCTGGCAGCCCGGGCCGGCTTCCGGAAGGCCTGGAAGAAATCCCGCGACCTGTTGGGGCACGGCGTCATCTGACCCGGCAGCAGGGCGCTGCCGGCCCCCTATTCTGCCTCCCTGCCTACCGGCCCTGGCGGGCCGACAACCGGGCCACGGCCAGGGCGAGCCACAGCTGCACCCGGTCGGCGGTGACGGCGGGGTCGTACCCCGTCAGTTCGGTGATCTGGGCCAGCCGGTAGCGGACGGTGTTGCGGTGCAGCGTGAGCTCCTCCGCCACCGCGGCCACCGAGCCGTTGTTGTTCAGGTAGCTCTCCAGCGTGGCCATCAGCTCAGAGCCGTGTGTGGCATCGAAGGACCGCAGGGGGTTCAGTGATTCGTGGGCCATATCCGCCAGCGGCACATCCTCGCTGGCCAGCAGCAGCGACGTCAGGCTGAGCCGCTCGGGTTCGTTGACGGGCAGGCCGTGGCTGGCGGCGTCCCGGGCCTCGAAGTAGCTCCAGCGCAGGCCGTTCGGCTTGGTGTACGCCCCGCCGATGCCGATCGTGGCGTGGATCCCGGCTTCGGCGAGGTGGTCGCTGAGCTTCCGTGCCAGCGCCGGCGCCGTCCCGCCGTCGTCATTGACCACCAGTACCAGGTCCTTGCCCACGACGGCGGCAACGGCCTTTTCCAGTTCCAGCGGCACCGAGGTGCTCCCCAGGGCCTTGCCATGGGCGGCCGAAACAGCGAGCAGCACCACGTTCTTGCGGGTGCTGTTCACGCCCACGCCGGCCAGGCGGCGCTGCGCCTCGCTGGTCTCCAGCGCGCCGTGGATCACGTCCTCCAGCACCTGGCCGCAGAGGGCACGCTGGGCCTGCCGCTGCTTGACCATGTTGTTCAGCTCCACGCTGATCAGGTTCTGCGCGTAGCCAATGATCCCTGTGTCCTCGAACGGCTGGCGCACCCACAGCGTGCACGCATCGCGCCGCCCGGTAGGGACGGGATAGCTGGACCAGGTCTCCGCCGACGGGCTGGCGGTGCTGCTGTTGTACAGCTGTGCCGTGAACTGCGTGAGCGCGATGTCGGTACGCAGCATGCCCCCCAGGTTCTTCAACAGCTCGGAAAGTCCGCCGCCGGTCAGCAGCGCCCGCGCCAGCACCTGGTGCCCTGCGATCAGCCGTTCCAGCTTGGCGTAGTGGTCCGCCGACTGGGCGTCCGCCACCAGCTTGGTGATGGCAATGAAGGGGGTCTCGTACGGCACCTCCACTACGGGCAGGCCCCAGCGGTTGGCCTCCGCCAGGAGGGCCGGCGGCACCGCCTCATGCGAAAGGCCCACGCCGAAACCGATGCCCACCGCGCCGGCGCGCTGCACCTGGCGGACAAAACGGCGCTGCTCAGGGGCGGAACGCAGCCGCAGGCCGGTGGTGAGGACCAGCTCGCCGCCGTTGAGGAACCGCTGGGGATCCTCCAGCTCCGTGACGGCAACCCAGTTGATGTCCTGGTTCCAGGTAGTCTCCGCCACGCCCGCCTTGGACAGCTTCAGGGAGGACACGCCCACCAGGGCAGCAAGGGAAATGGCCATGAAGCAAGGATAAACGTGAGCTGGGCAACCGCACTAAACCTCTTTGGCAAGGGTGTGCAGGTGGCTATTCACCCCGCTTGGGCGCTGGCATAGGCTCAAGGCAGTTCCATCCATCCGTCGTGGTCTCCGCCCGGCCGCCGATGGCCCTTACGAAAGAGGTTGCACACCGTGGTCCAAACCTTGCAGAACTTCATCAACGGGAAGTTCGTCACCCCCGCCGGCACCACCCTGCTGGACGTGGTCAACCCCACCAACGGCGACGTGGTGGCGCAGGCCCCCGTTTCCGTGCAGGCGGACGTCGATGCCGCCATGGCGGCTGCCAAGGACGCCTTCAGGACCTGGAAGCATGTCACCCCGGGCCAGCGCCAGCTGATGCTGCTCAAGCTCGCCGACGCCATCGAGGCCAACAGCGACGAGCTCGTCGAAGCCCAGCACCGCAACACCGGCCAGGTCCGCTCCCTGATCGCCTCCGAGGAAGTGGCTGCCGGCGCCGACCAGCTCCGCTTCTTCGCCGGCGCCGCCCGCATCATGGAAGGCAAGTCCGCGGGCGAGTACTTCGAGGGCCACACCTCCTACGTCCGCCGCGAACCCATCGGCGTAGTGGCCCAGGTGGCGCCCTGGAACTACCCGTTCCTGATGGCGATCTGGAAGATCGGCCCCGCGCTCGCGGCCGGCAACACCGTGGTCCTGAAACCGTCGGACACCACCCCCGAATCAACCCTGGTCCTGGCACGCCTGGCCGGCGGCATCTTCCCGGCCGGCGTGCTGAACGTGGTGCTCGGCACTGGCGAAACAGGCGCCATGATGGTGGAGCACAAGGTCCCCGGCCTGGTGTCCATCACCGGTTCCGTGCGCGCCGGCATCGCCGTTGCCTCCGGTGCCGCAAAGGGCCTGAAGCGTGCGCACCTGGAGCTCGGCGGCAAGGCTCCGGCCATCGTGTTCAAGGATGCCGACATCAAGAAGAGCGCCGCGGCCATCGCCGAGTTCGCCTTCTTCAACGCCGGCCAGGACTGCACCGCCATCACCCGCGTGCTGGTGGAGGAGTCCGTGCACGACGACGTCGTGGCCGCCATGGTGGAGCACACCAGGACCCTGCACACCGGCTCGCAGAACGACGAAGACAACTACTTCGGCCCCCTGAACAACGTGAACCACTTCAACGCCGTCACGTCGGTGGTGGAGAACCTGCCGGCCAACTGCCGGATCGAAACCGGCGGCCACCGCGCGGGGGAGAAGGGCTACTTCTTCGAACCCACCATCATCACCGGAGCAAAGCAGACCGACGACGTGGTGCAGAAGGAAACCTTCGGCCCGGTCATCACGGTGCAGAAGTTCAGCACCGAAGAAGAGGCAGTGGCCATGGCCAATGACGTGGACTACGCCCTGGCCTCCAGTGTCTGGACCACCAACCACGGCACCGCCATGCGGCTGAGCCGCGACCTGGACTTCGGCGCCGTCTGGATCAACACCCACATCCTGCTCACCGCCGAAATGCCGCACGGCGGCTTCAAGCAGTCCGGCTACGGCAAGGACCTCTCCATGTACGGCGTGGAGGACTACACGCGCATCAAGCACGTGATGTCCGCCCTCGACGCGTAAAACCACCCACCGCCAGGCTTCAAAGAAAGGCCTTCCCATGACCACCACCGCATCAGACATCACCTACCGCCTGGAGCAGAAGCGCAACGTCCAGGCCGACTTCCCGGGCCCCAAGTCCGTGGCACTGACCGAACGCCGCAAGTCCGTGGTGGCTGCCGGCGTCGCCTCCAGCGTCCCGGTCTACGTTGCAGACGCCGACGGCGGCATCATCCACGACGTCGACGGCAACTCCTTCATCGACCTCGGCTCGGGCATCGCCGTGACCAGCGTGGGAGCGTCCGATCCCGCCGTCGTCGGCGCCGTCAAGGAAGCGGTGGAGCACTTCACCCACACCTGCTTCATGGTCACCCCGTACGAAGGCTACGTGGCGGTCGCCGAGCAGCTGAACCGCCTCACCCCGGGCGACCACGAAAAGCGCACCGTCCTCTTCAACTCCGGCGCGGAAGCAGTGGAAAACGCCGTCAAGGTGGCCCGCCTGGCAACCGGCCGGGACGCCGTCGTCGCCTTTGACCACGCCTACCACGGCCGCACCAACCTGACCATGGCGCTGACCGCCAAGGCCATGCCGTACAAGACCAACTTCGGACCGTTCGCTCCCGAGGTCTACCGCATGCCCATGAGCTACCCGTACCGCGAGGAAAACCCCTCCATCACCGGTGCCGAGGCCGCCAAGCGTGCCATCACCATGATCGAGAAGCAGATCGGCGGCGACCAGGTGGCCGCGATCATCATCGAGCCCATCCAGGGCGAGGGCGGCTTTATCGTTCCCGCCGAGGGGTTCCTGCCCGCGCTGGCCGCCTGGGCCAAGGAAAAGGGCATCGTCTTCATCGCGGACGAGGTCCAGTCCGGCTTCTGCCGCACGGGCGAATGGTTCGCAGTGAACCACGAGGGCGTCGTCCCGGACATCATCACCATGGCCAAGGGCATCGCCGGCGGCATGCCGCTGTCCGCCATCACCGGCCGCGCCGACCTGCTGGACGCCGTCCACCCCGGCGGCCTGGGCGGCACCTATGGCGGCAACCCGGTGGCCTGCGCCGCGGCGCTGGCCTCCATCGGCTCCATGGAGGAGTACGACCTGAACGGCCGTGCCCGCCACATCGAGGAACTCGCGTTGGGCCGGCTCCGCGGCCTGCAGACTGAACTGGCCGGCTCCGGCACCGCCGTGATCGGCGACGTCCGCGGCCGCGGCGCCATGCTCGCCGTCGAACTTGTCCAGGCAGGGTCCAAGGAGCCGAACCCGGAACTGACCAAGGCTGTTGCCGCCGCCTGCCTCAAGGAAGGCGTCATCATCCTCACCTGCGGCACCTACGGCAACGTCATCCGCCTGCTGCCGCCGCTGGTCATCACCGACGAACTGCTGAACGACGGCCTGGATGTCCTCGCCGCCGCCATCAAGGCCAACGCCTAACCGGAACGACTCCCTCCGGCAACACAAAGAAGGTGGGCTCCCGGTTGGGAGCCCACCTTCTTTGTCATCGGACGCTTTCTAGGCGGCCTGGCGGAGCGCTGCCCGGCGGGCCACCGAGTTCCTGCGCGCCGTCCGCAGCATGTCCAGGGTCAGCAGGAGCAGTGCCAGCCACACCACCCCGAACCCCATCCAGCGCTCCACGGTCATGGCCTCCCGGAACACCAGCAGCGCTACCAGGAACTGCAGCACGGGGGCAAAGTACTGCAGCAGCCCGATGGTGGTCATGGGCAGCCGCCGCGCGGAGGCGCCGAAGAAGAGCAGCGGAACGGCGGTGATCACGCCGGACGCCAGCAGCAGCCAGAAGTGCCCGGGCCCCTGGGAAGTCAGCGTGGAGTTGCCGTTCGCGGCCAGGACCACCATGGCCACGGCGGCCAGCGGTGCCAGCACCATGGTCTCCACGCTGAGGCTGGTGATGGCGTCCACCCTCGACCCCACCCGGTTCTTGACGAAGCCATACAGGCCGAAGCTGAACGCCAGCGTCAGCGCAATCCACGGCAACTTCCCGTAGGAGTAGGTGAGGACGCCCACGGCCACGAAGCCCACGCCCACCGCGGCCCACTGGAGCGGACGCAGCTTTTCCTTCAGGACCAGCACGCCGAGGAGCACCGAGACCAGCGGGTTGATGAAGTAGCCCAGTGACGTTTCCACCGCCTGCCCGGTGGTCACGCCGTAGGTATAGGTCAGCCAGTTGATGGCGATCAGGAAAGCAGCCAGCGCCAGGGAACCAAATACGCGGCGGTCCTTCAGCGCGGCAGCCAGCGCACCCCACGCCCGGGTGACCGTGATCAGGAGGGCGCAGAACAGGAGCGACCACACCACGCGGTTGGCCACGATCTCGACGGCGCCGGCCGGCATCAGGATGAAGAAGTACAGCGGGAGCAGCCCCCACAAAACGTACGCGCCGATGCCGAACAGCATTCCCGCCGTCGAATCCCCGGCGACTGCCTTGGGACCCGCGGGCACCGCATCACCTGCCGTGGAGCGTGACGTGTGGGAGGTGGCTACGGGGGTTCCTTCTGGCATGGGCACGCTCTCCATAACAGCAGCCCGCGGGCAGGTATTCCGGGAGGCAGGCGGGAAAACCCGAAAATAGTCAGTAGGCTTTCTTTCATGACATGTGCCCGTACCCCGCAGTCGGCCCCATGAGGCTCCGGCGCAGCAACGCCTCGGGCCGCGGCTACCGCAGGGTGCCGGCAGGCAAAGGCTTCAGTTACCGGGACCTGGACGGCTCCACCCTGCCGCCCGGTCCCGTCCGTGACCGGCTGGAGAGCATCGGCATCCCGCCCGCGTGGACGGACGTCTGGATTGCCCCGTTTGAGAACGGCCACATCCAGGCCACCGGGGTGGACGCGGTGGGCCGTCGCCAGTACATCTACCACCCGGAGTGGCGTGAGCGTAAGGACCGGGTGAAGTTCGACCGGTCCCTCCAGCTGGCCGAATCGCTGCCCGCGGCACGCCGCATGGTCACCATGGACCTGCGCAGCGATGGCTTCACCCGCGAGCGGGTCCTGGCGGCCGCGTTCCGGATGCTGGACAGCGGATCCCTGCGCGTCGGATCCGAACGCTACACCAATGAAAACGGCAGCCGGGGCCTGGCTACCCTGCTGTGCGCCCACGTCCAGGTCCGCAAGGACCGCATCCTGCTGCGCTTCCCGGGCAAGAGCGGCAAGGACTGGGAATCGGAGATCCGCGACCCGGACCTCGCCGTCGTGCTGCGCCTCCTCAAGCGCCGCGGGCCCAACGCCCGGCTCCTGGCCTACAAGGAGGGCAGGATCTGGCGTCCGGTCACCAGCGCGGACATCAACGCCTACGTGAAGGAGCGGACCGGATCGGACTTCACCGCCAAGGATTTCCGCACCCTTCGCGGGACGGTGGCCGCGGCGGCAAGCCTTGCCCGGACCGGCCCCCAGCGCACGGCGGCCAAACGGAAACGGGCCATCAGCCGGGCCATGCACGAGGCCGCGGAGACGCTGGGCAACACACCCTCCATCGCCCGGAAGAGCTACGTGGACCCCCGCGTCCTGGACCACTTCCATGACGGAGAGACCATCGATCCAAAGCGCCTGGACTCGGCGGAGGCCGAACTCCGGGCACTCCTGTACCGCGAAGGCAAGGTGGTGGCCCTGGCCGCCAACTAGAATGGGGGACTGTGCGCTGCATGACGCGGCGCAGTCTCATGAAACGTGAGCAGGACCAGTTCAGAAGGGCTCCCGGTGTCCAACAAGAGCGAAACCGCCAACCGTCCCCTCCGCGTCGCGATCGTCGGCGCAGGACCGGCAGGAGTCTATGCTGCGGACATCCTCACCAAGTCCAGCGGGGTGAAGGACGGCGACTTCCAGGTCAGCATCGACCTTTTCGAGGCCTATCCCGCGCCCTACGGACTGATCCGTTACGGCGTGGCCCCGGACCACCCCCGCATCAAGGGCATCGTGAACGCCCTGCACAAGGTCCTGGACCGCGGGGACATCCGGTTCCTGGGCAACGTGACCTACGGCCGGGACCTTACCCTGCACGATTTCCGGGCCTTCTATGATGCCGTGATCTTTTCCACGGGCGCCGTGAAGGACGCGGACCTGGACATTCCCGGCATCAACCTCCAGGGTTCCTTCGGCGGCGCCGACTTCGTGTCCTGGTACGACGGGCACCCCGATGTTCCCCGGGAATGGCCGCTCGAGGCCAGGGAAATCGCCGTCATCGGCAACGGCAACGTGGCCCTGGATGTGGCCCGCATGCTGGTCAAGCACCCCGAGGAGCTGCTGAGCACCGAGATTCCGGACAACGTCTACCAGGGCCTGAAGTCCTCGCCCGTCACGGACGTCCACGTTTTCGGCCGCCGCGGACCGGCCCAGGTGAAATTCACCCCGCTGGAGCTGCGCGAGCTCAGCCATATGGACGACGTGGACATCGTCCTGTATCCGGAGGACTTTGAATTCGACGATGCCTCGGATGAGGCCATCCGCAGCAACAACCAGGTCAAGACCATGGTGAACACGCTCACCAATTGGCTGGTTGAGGAGCACGCGGAGTCGGAGAGCCCCTCCTCCCGCAGGCTGCACCTGCACTTCCTGCACAGCCCCGTGGAAGTGCTCGACGACGGCACGGGCAGGGTGGGCGGCATCAAGTTTGAGCGCATGCAGCTGGACGGGACCGGCAACGCCAAGGGCACCGGGGAGTACGTCGAATACAACGTCCAGGCTGTCTACCGGGCCATCGGCTATCACGGCTCCGCCCTGGACGAACTGGAGTACGACGCCAAGCGCGGCGTCATCCCCAATGAGGGCGGACGCGTCCTGGATGCCGACGGGAACCCCGTCCCGGGCATCTACACCACGGGCTGGATCAAGCGCGGACCCGTCGGGCTCATCGGCCACACCAAGGGCGATGCGCTGGAGACCATCGGCTTCCTGCTGGAGGACCGGCCGAACCTCCCCGCTGCACAAAACCCGGATCCCCAGGCCATCATCGACTTGCTCGAGGAACGCGGCATCGAATACACCACCTGGGAAGGGTGGAACAAGCTCGACGCCCATGAGGCTGGACTCGGGGCCGCTTGGACCGGACCCGAAGGCCTGGACCACGTGGTGCGCGAACGGATCAAAGTGGTGCCGCGCGAAGACATGATCCGCATCTCCCGCGGCTGACTCCGGCCGCACTCCACCAGCAGGTGGTTACTTAGGGAGGGCCATGAGCAGGAACGTCATTCAAACCACTTTTGACGGCTTCATGAAGGGTGCGGGATTCTCGAAGCACAGCGGATCCTGGTACCGCGACACCGATGACGTGATCACTGTGGCCGAATTGCAGAAATCGCAGTATGGACTGCAGTACTACGTGAACATTGCACTGTGGCTGCGCCCTCTGGGAGAGGCGAAAACCCCCAAGGAGCAGGCCTGCCACGTTCGCACCCGCCTCTCACTGCTTGTTGGAAGCGCGGACGGGCAGCTGGAGGCGCTGGCCGTGAAGGGGCCATCTGATGGGTCGGGCGGGCCCTGGTTGTAAACCTGGCCCTGTGACCTCTGGCCGCAGAGCCGTATTCAAGTTAGTCTAATTAACATGAATACGGTGCGAACCCGTGCCTACGACTCCCGGAAGCGTGCGGCCTCTGCCGCCGCAACCGGGCGCCGGATCCTGCAGGCAACGCTGGACCTCTTCATGGAGGGACCGCTCGCCGGCGTGACGCTGAACGCCGTTGCTGAACGGGCCGGGGTGACCGTCCAGACCGTCATCCGCCGCTTCGGCGACCGCCCGGGCCTGATCCACGCCACGGCGGAATTCGCGTCAGCGCAGGTTGCCGGCAAGCGCGGTGCCGCTCCTCCCGGCGACGTACCCGCCGCCGTCGACAATCTCCTGGAACACTACGAAACCACCGGCGCCCTGGCCCTGAAGATGCTGGCCGAGGAGGAAACGTCCCCTGTCCTCGCAGAGATCACCGAAGGCGGCCGGCAGCTCCACCGGCAGTGGTGCGAACGCGTCTTCGCGCCCTTCCTGGCAGATGACTTCCTGCCGGACGGGGTAGAGCGGAAGCGCCGCCTTGCCCAGTTCGTCGCCCTCTGCGACGTCTACACCTGGAAGCTGCTGCGCCTCGATGCCGGGCTCAGCCGCGACCACGTGGCCCACTGCCTGCTCGAAATGCTGGAACCCTTCATCCGGAGGCCCTGATGTCCACCGTCCTTGCCTACACCTCTCCCGCCATCGGCCACCTTTTCCCCATGGTCCCGCTGCTCCAGGAGCTGAAGGCCCGCGGCCATGGTGTCCACGTCCGTACCCTGCGCCGGCAGGTCCCGCTGCTCATGGAGGCGGGGTTCCATGCCGGACCGGTGGATGACCGGATACTTGCGGTCGAGGCCACTGACTACCGCGCCAACAACGCGAAGGCGGCCCTGGCTTCCAGCGTGGAGACCTTCACGGCCCGCGCCCGGTTCGACGCCCCGGACTTGCAGCAGGCCATTGATGACGTTCGCCCGGACCTGCTGCTCATCGACATCAACGCCTGGGGAGCCCGCATCCAGGCCGAATCCTCGGGGCTGCCGTGGGCCACCTTCAGCCCCTACACCCCGCCGCTCCAGTCGAAGGGAACGCCGCCGTTCGGACCCGGGCTTGCCCCCATGTCCGGCCCGCTGGGGAGGGCCCGTGATGCACTGGCCCGCCGCCTGGTGACCGGCGCCGTGGAAAAGCTGATGCTGCCGCACATCAACGCGCTGCGGACGGAGCTGTCCGCCGGCCAACTGCCACCCGTCAGCGGTGCGGACGAGATGTTCCGCACCGCGCCGCTGATGCTTGTGGCCACGTCGCAGCCGTTCGAGTATCCCCATCCGGACTGGGGGCCGGACGTGCGGATGATCGGCGCGCTCGGCTGGGAACCGCCCGCGGAGCCTCCCTCCTGGCTCGGGGATGGCCAGGACCCCGTGGTCCTGGTGACCACATCCTCCGAATACCAGGCCGACGAAGCCCTGGTAGGGGCGGCGCTGGCCGGCCTGGCCGCTGAACCCTTCACCGTGGTGGCCACCCTGCCGGCAGCGGACACCGGGTCCGCCGGGGCGCACCGGGCATCCGGCGCCGAAGCCTTTGCGTCCGTCCCGGCCAATGCCCGGCTGGAACACTTCGTGCCGCACGGTCCCGTCCTTGACCGCGCCGCCGTCGCCATCACGCACGGCGGCATGGGGGCGACGCAGAAGGCGCTCGCCAAAGGGGTGCCCGTGGTGGTGGTTCCGTTCGGCAGGGACCAGCACGAGGTGGCGGCGAGGGTGGTGGCCGCCGACGCCGGGGTGCGGCTGAGCCGGAAGCACCTCACCCCGGAAAGGCTCCGCGCCGCCGTCCACCAGGCCCGGACCAAGGCGCCGGGGGCGCGGCGGGTTGCGGAGGGCTACGCTGCCGCGGGTGGAGCAGTGGCAGGGGTGGATGCGCTGGAGGAACTGGTACGGCTAGACTAGCCGCGCCAGAAGCCTGCACTTTCCGGGAGTTCGATGACGAACCTGCTCCAGCCTGAACCGCGCCAGCGCGCCGCGCTGGCAGGTCACGAGCGCCTGGACGGTGCCATTCCAGAGATGCCGGGCCTGGGCGATGCCACGCCCGAAATCCCCGGCCTGCGCAAACTCATCAGGGAATCGTGGCTACGGTCCGCCGGCTTCAAAGCCAATCCTGACAATGCGGCCGCGCCGCTTGCCTTCGACTGGGACGAGCTGGAGGACTACCGCCGGCAGCACCCCCTTGCAGCGATCATGCCGGTCATCAACAAACTCCTGGTCCAGCCCAGCCATGACAGCGGCCTCCTGGTGGCCGTAGGCGATGAGGTGGGCAGGCTCCTGTGGGTGGACGGCGACCCCACGCTCCAGCGCCGCGCCGAAGGCATGATGTTCGTCCCCGGTGCCGACTGGTCCGAGGCCAGTGTTGGCACCAGTGCCCCGGGAACGGCCCTGGCCCTGGGCAAGGGGATCCAGATCGCCGGCGCCGAGCACTACCAGCGGGCCGTCCATCCCTGGAGCTGCACCGCCGTCCCCTTCCACGACCCCGATTCAGGCGCCGTGCTGGGCGTCGTGGACATCACCGGGACAGCCACCGCGGTGGCGCCGCATACGCTGTCGCTGGTGGAGGCCACCGTGGCGGCCGCGCAGGCGCAGCTGCGGGTGGAGCGCCTGCAGCGCGCGGCGGAGCTGGCCAGGAAGCCCGTACGACGGCGGTCCCCGGCGTCCGCCGGCAGGCAGGGCCAGGGTGCCAAGGAAGGCAGCCTCTACCGGAACAGCCTGCAGCTGCTGGGCCGCGACCAGGCGCTGCTCAGCCTGGGCGGCAGGACGGTTTCGCTGTCCGCCCGGCACAGCGAGATCCTGGCCCTGCTCAGCACCCACCCGGACGGGCTCACCGCGGAGGAACTCAGCTCTCTGCTGTATCCCGGGGACGGCCCTACCATGACGCTGCGCGCCGAGATGGTCCGCCTGCGCAAGGTCATCCAACAGCTTTCCCCGGACGCTGTTCCCGGCTCGCGCCCCTACCGGCTGCCTGTCGACCTGGTGCCGGACACCGGCCAGGTGCTTAGTTGCCTGCAGCGCGGTGCACACCGGATTGCCCTGGAGATTTACCGCGGCGGCGTGCTCCCGCGCTCCGAGGCGCCCGGCATCATCGAGCTGAGGAACAGGGTCTCGTCCCTGCTCCGGGAGGCCGTCCTCACGGATGGAAGTGCCGAGTCCCTGCTCAAGTACGCCGCGCTTCCCGAGGCAAGTGACGACGTCGGAATCCGCCGCGCCGCGCTCCGCCTCCTGCCGCCGCGCTCACCCAAGCGGGCCGCCGTCGTGGCCGACCTGGAACGGCTGGAAGCCGAACTGCGCGCCTGACAACGCCCCCCTGTGACACCGGCCACAGGCCTGCAACCTGGCTGCAACCTGCCAACTCCTACGCTGTCTCCAACGGCGAACGGCCCCTGGGGCCCGCCTTCTGCACAGCAAAGGAGCTAAGCACATGACCGTTTACGCACAGCCGGGAACCGACGGTTCGAAGGTCACCTTCAAGGATCGGTACGAAAACTGGATCGGCGGGGAATGGGTGGCCCCCGTGAAGGGGCAATACTTCGACAACATCACTCCGGTGACGGGCAAGGCGTTCTGCCAGGTGGCCCGCGGCACGGCCGAAGACATCGAACTGGCGCTGGACGCGGCGCACAAGGCGGCACCGTCCTGGGGCAAGACCTCAGCAGCGGAACGTGCCGCCATCCTGAACAGGATCGCCGACCGCATCGACGAAAACCTGGAAATGCTCGCCGTCGCCGAAACCTGGGACAACGGCAAGCCGGTCCGGGAGACCCTGAACGCGGACCTGCCGCTGGCGGCGGACCACTTCCGCTACTTCGCCTCAGCCGTCCGTGCCCAGGAAGGCAGCCTCTCCCAGCTGGACGAGAACACCACCGCATACCACTTCCACGAACCGCTCGGCGTGGTGGGCCAGATCATTCCCTGGAACTTCCCCATCCTCATGGCCGTCTGGAAGCTGGCACCCGCGCTCGCCGCCGGAAACACGGTGGTGCTCAAGCCCGCCGAACAGACGCCAAGCTCCATCCTGGTGCTGGTGGAACTCATCGGGGACCTGCTGCCCGCCGGCGTGCTGAACGTGGTCAACGGCTTCGGCGTGGAGGCCGGCAAGCCGCTGGCCTCCAGCTCCCGGATCCGGAAGATCGCGTTCACCGGCGAGACCACCACCGGCCGGCTGATCAGCCAGTACGCCAGCCAGAACCTCATCCCCGTCACCCTGGAACTGGGCGGCAAGAGCCCCAACATCTTCTTCAACGACGTTGCCCAGGAGAACGACGCGTTCTACGACAAGGCCCAGGAAGGTTTCGCGCTGTTCGCCTTCAACCAGGGCGAAGTCTGCACCTGCCCGTCCCGGGCGCTGGTCCAGGAGGACATCTACGACTCCTTCATGGCGGACGCCGTGGCCCGGGTGGAAAAGATGGTCCAGGGCAACCCGCTGGACACCGATACGCAGGTTGGTGCACAGGCCTCCAACGACCAGCTGGAGAAGATCCTGTCCTACATCGACATCGGAAAGCAGGAAGGCGCCAAGGTGCTCACCGGCGGCGCCCGCGCCGAACTCCCGGGGGACCTCGCCGGCGGCTTCTACGTCCAGCCCACCGTGTTCGAGGGCCACAACCGGATGCGGATCTTCCAGGAGGAGATCTTCGGCCCCGTGGTGGCGGTGACCCGGTTCAGTGACTACAACGACGCCATGGGCATCGCCAACGACACCCTGTACGGCCTGGGCGCCGGCGTCTGGTCCCGCAACGGCAATGTGGCCTACCGCGCCGGCCGGGAAATCCAGGCCGGCCGTGTCTGGGTCAACAACTACCACGCCTACCCGGCGGGTGCCGCCTTCGGTGGCTACAAGTCCTCGGGCATCGGCCGTGAAAACCACGCCATGATGCTGGACCACTACCAGCAGACCAAGAACCTGCTGGTCAGCTACGACGAAAACAAGCTGGGCTTCTTCTAGGCCAGCACTACCCCCCGCCACAACGACGCAAGGATTTCGCCAATGACGACGACAATGCAAGCAGCAGTAGTAACCAAATTCGGTGCCGACCTGTCCGTCCAGGACGTCGCCATGCCGGTACCCGGGCCCGGCCAGGCACTGGTCAAGGTCTTGACCACCGGCGTATGCCACACCGACCTCCACGCAGCAGAAGGGGACTGGCCAGTCAAACCCGCCCCGCCGTTCGTTCCCGGCCACGAGGGCGTGGGGGAGGTGGTGGCACTGGGTGAAGGCGTCACCGACCTCCGCATCGGAGACGTGGTGGGCAACGCCTGGCTGTGGTCCGCCTGCGGCGACTGCCAGTACTGCCGCACCGGCTGGGAGACCCTCTGCGAGGCCCAGCAGAACGGCGGCTACACGGTGGACGGGTCCTTCGGGGAGTACATGCTCGTGGATTCACGCTTCGCGGCGCGCATACCGGCGGGATCCGACCCCGTCGAGGTGGCGCCGGTGCTCTGTGCCGGCGTCACCGTCTACAAGGGCCTGAAGATGACCGAAACCCGGCCGGGGCAGTGGGCCACCATCTCCGGCATCGGAGGGCTGGGGCACATCGCCGTCCAGTACGCCGTCGCCATGGGCCTGCGGGTGGCCGCCGTGGACGTCGCCGACGACAAGTTGGCCCTGGCCAGGGCCCACGGAGCGGAAGTGACCGTCAACGCGCTGCATGAAGATCCGGTAGAGGTGATCCAGCGTGAAACAGGAGGGTGCCATGGGGTGCTGGTTACGGCGGTGCATCCGTCAGCGTTCGGACAGGCCATTGGCATGGCCCGCAGGGGCGGCACCATCGTGTTCAATGGACTGCCTCCGGGGGACTTTCCGGCGCCGATCTTCGACATCGTGCTCAAGGGGCTGACGGTCCGCGGTTCCATCGTCGGAACCCGGCAGGACCTTGAGGAAGCGCTGGATTTCTACGCCAGGGGAAAGATCCGCCCCACAGTGTCCGTCCGGGAGCTCTCCGAGGTCAACGCCGTCTTCGATGAGATGAAGCACGCCAAGATCGACGGCCGCGTGGTGCTGAGGTTCTGATGCCGGACCACGGGATGGATGCCGCCGTGACGCTGCCCGGGGAAGACTTTTCCCGGGTGGCGCTCACGCCGGCGGCCGTGGACCTGCTGCGGATGCTCTGGGACCGGCACGGACCGCTCATGTTCCACCAGTCCGGAGGCTGCTGCGACGGGTCCTCACCCATGTGTTACCCGGCAGGGGACTTCATCACGGGGGACTCGGACGTCCTGCTGGGGCTGTTCGACCTGTCCGACGGCCTGCAGCCACTTCCGCTGGAGTTCTGGATGTCCCGGGAACAGTTCAATTACTGGAGCCACACCCACCTGACCGTGGACGTTGTACCGGGCCGGGGGAGCGGCTTTTCGGTGGAAGCGCCGGAGGGCAAACGCTTCCTGATCCGGTCAACGCTGATGGACTGGCCTGCCTAGCAAGTTCGACGCTTTACGCGTCGGGGCTCTCCATTAGGAGGGCCCCGAGTGCGTTGGCGGAAGAATATTCGGCGCAGAGGCCGTCTCACTATTCGGGACGATTGGGGCCGTCCAGTGGATGGACACTATCGTTGATAGGTCTGTTTCCATCACAAACCAGGATTGTGACCCCCCTTATGAATCTTCTGCGGACAAAATCCATCGAGCAGTCGATTGCCGACGCCGATGAGCCAGGGCGCAAACTCAAGCGTTCCCTCAGCACCTGGGACCTCATGATCATGGGCGTCGCCGTTGCTGTGGGCGCCGGTATCTTCTCGGTGGGCGCCAAGGCCGCTGCCAACTTCGCGGGCCCCGCCGTCACCGTCTCCTTCGCCATCGCCGCCGTCACGTGCGCGCTGGCCATCATGTGCTACGCCGAGTTCGCCACCGCCATCCCCGTGGCCGGATCGGCCTACGTCTTCACCTACGCCACCATGGGCGAACTCCTTGCCTGGATCATCGGCTGGAACCTTATCCTCGAGCTGTTCACGGCCGCCGCCGTCATCGCCAAGTACTGGGGCATCTACCTCAGCAAGGTGTTTGCCCTCACGGGCCTCGACATCCCGCCGGCCCTCTCGCTGGGCGGCGTGGACCTCTACTGGGGCGCCTTCCTGATCGTGGCCATCTTCACCGTGCTGCTGGTGCTGGGCACCAAGCTGTCCGCCCGCGTGGGCAACATCTTCACCCTGATCAAGATCGGCGTGGTGCTGTTCGTGATCGTGGTGGGCTTCACCTACGTGAAGCTGGAGAACTACAGCCCGTTCGTTCCCGCCGCCCAGCCCACGGCAGGCACCGGCGCCGCGGACGTCCTGAAGCAGTCCTTCTTCGGCTTCCTGACCGGTGCCGCGCCCGCCCAGTACGGCACCATGGGCATCTTCGCCGGGGCCGCACTGGTGTTCTTCGCCTTCATCGGATTCGACGTGGTGGCAACCTCCGCCGAGGAAGTCAAGAACCCGCAGAAGACGCTGCCCCGCGGCATCTTTGGCGGCCTGGCCCTGGTGACGCTGCTCTACATCCTCGTGTCCCTGGCCCTGACCGGCATGGTGTCCTACACCCAGTTGGCCGAGGCCAAGAGCCCCACCCTCACCACTGCCTTCGAGGCCGTGGGCGACACGTCCGCCGCCAAGGTCATCGCTTTCGGTTCCCTGGTGGGCCTGACCACCGTGATCATGGTGCTCCTCATGGGCCTGTCCCGCGTGGTGCTGGCCATGAGCCGCGACGGACTGCTGCCCCGGTCGCTGTCCAAGACCAGCGACAAGCGTTCCACCCCGGCGCGCCTCCAGATCATCTGCGGCGCCGCGGTTGCCCTGGTGGCAGGCCTGACCAACGTGGACCTGCTCGAGGAAATGATCAACATCGGCACGCTGTCCGCGTTCGTGGTGGTCAGCCTGGGCATCCTGGTGCTCCGCAGGAAGCGCCCGGACCTGAAGCCCGCCTTCCGCGTCCCGTTCGGCAAGGTACTGCCGGTTGTCTCCGCGGTGCTGTGCCTGTACCTGATGACCAACCTCGCCGTGGAGACCTGGATCTTCTTTGCCGTCTGGCTGGTCATTGGCCTGGCTATCTACTTCGCGTACGGACAGCGGCACTCCCGGCTCAACGAGCGCTTCGCCGAGGCCAACGCCAGCGTCAACGGCGCCGCGGGTTCCGCTGCAGCCCCCGCCGCCGAACGGGACGACGAGGATGAGCTGAGCCGCACCTGACAGCCCGCGACCACTCCTCCTGAACTGCCCGCCCGGCCTGTGCCGGGCGGGCAGCCGCATTTCCGGCAGCCGCGTTTCAGGGCGCCGCGTACCGGCCCACCCATTCCACGAGCGGCCGGAGCTGCCGCCACCGTTCCGCGATCCGCTCCTTCGCGGCGGGTGTGGAGACCCACTCCGGCCGGCCCACCTCGACTCCCGCGGAGAGCGATTTGTGCTTGAGCAGTTCGGCGCGGGGATGGTCTTTGTCGAATCCCCGCGGGACGGTTTTCAGCGTCTCGCCCTCGATGGCAAAACCGGCGCCGGCCACGGCATCAACAATGTCCTGCAGGGCGGCGCCGCTGGCGGAAGCGTCGGCGGCCGCGCGGAACCGTGCCAGCTGGGCGGGAGTGTGGGAGTGGTAGCCCCCACCGATCAACAGCCCGTCAGCATTGATTTGGAGATAGAAACCCACGCCTTCCTGGCGCGCAGCGAATGCTCCCTGGGCAGTTTTGTAGGGCGACTTGTCCAGTGAGAAGCGGACGTCGCGGTTGGGGCGGAAAAGCTTGGCCGGTCCGAACTCGGGTTCCAGCTCGGAGAGCAGGAGGGTGAGTGGTGCCTTGACTGATTCCTCGTACGTTGCCTTGTGTGCCAGCCACCAGTCGCGGTTGTTGTTGTCCTCCAGCTGTGCGTAGAAGCGGAAAGCTTCGACGGGGATGCCTGCGAAAGTGTTCATCTACGGAGCGTAGGGCTGCCGCCCGCAACCAGCCAGGTCTACGCCGCCGTATGTGCAAAAGCGGCCCGACTGCAGAACACCCCGCCACGGAGGCCCGTGACGGGGTGTTCTTTCGGTTCAGCCGGCAGGAAGCCTGGTCAGCCGATCTTGTTGGCGGACTCTGCATCCGAGGCCGGAGCGGAGGGGGCATCCCCTGCGCCGAGGTTGGCGCGCAGCTTGGCGCCGAGTTCGGCATCAACGTTGGTCCAGTACTGGATGGCGCGTTCCTTGATGCCCGGGCTCTGGACGCCGCCCACGGCACCGGTGATGGTCTCCAGGAAGCGGGCCTTTGCTGCCTCGTCGTAGACCTCGCGGTACAGCGCGCCGGCCTGGACGAAGTCGCTGTCCTCGGCGTGGAGGGAGTGCGCGGCAAGGGTCAGCTCGCCGTCGTTCTCCCAGCCGCCGGCCGGGTTCTGCGGCTCAACGGCAGCCGGGCCGCCCACGGAGTTGGGTGCGTAGACCGGAACGGAGGGGGCGTTGAACAGGTAACGTCCGGCACCGTCCTGGCTGTAGTTGTTGACCTGGTTCTTGGGCTGGTTCACCGGGATCTGCGCGTGGTTGGTGCCCACGCGGTAGCGGTGTGCGTCCGCGTAGGAGAAGATGCGGGCCTGCAGCATCTTGTCCGGCGAGGCGGCGATGCCCGGCACGAAGTTCGACGGCGCGAAGGTGGCCTGCTCGATCTGCGCGAAGTAGTTCTCCGGGTTCCGGTTCAGCTCCATGGTGCCCACCTTGATCAGCGGGTAGTCGCCGTGCGGCCACACCTTGGTCAGGTCGAACGGGTTGAAGCGGTAGGTCTTGGCATCCTCGTACGGCATGACCTGCACGTGCAGGTCCCAGGACGGGAAGTTGCCCGCGGCGATGTTCTCGGACAGGTCGCGGATGTAGAAGTCCGCGTCAGAGCCGGCCAGCTGTTCGGCCTGCTCGGAGCTCATGGAGTTCACGCCCTGGTTGGACTTGAAGTGGTACTTGACCCAGAAGCGCTCACCGGCTTCGTTAATCCACTGGTAGGTGTGCGAGCCGTAGCCCTGCATTTCGCGCCAGGAGGCCGGCAGGCCGCGGTCACCCATGAGCCAGGTGACCTGGTGGGCGGACTCGGGGGACAGGGTCCAGAAGTCCCACTGCATGTCGGCGTCGCGGAGGTGCGTGCCCGGCAGGCGCTTCTGGGAGTGGATGAAGTCCGGGAATTTGATGCCGTCGCGGATGAAGAAGACGGGGGTGTTGTTGCCCACGAGGTCGTAGTTGCCCTCGGTGGTGTAGAACTTCACGGCGAAACCGCGGGGGTCGCGCCAGGTGTCCGGGGAGCCGTTCTCGCCCGCGACGGAGGAGAAGCGGATCAGCATCTCGGTCTCGACGCCGGGCTGCAGGAACGCGGCCTTGGTGTACTTGGAGATGTCTTCGGTGGTCTTGAACGTGCCGAATGCGCCGCCGCCCTTGGCGTGCACTACGCGCTCCGGAACCCGCTCGCGGTTGAACTGCGCGAGCTTTTCAACGAGGTAGTGGTCGGTCAGGATGATGGCACCATCGGCACCAACTGACTTCGAGTGAGCGTCGGATGTAACCGGCGCGCCTGACTGGGTTGTGGAAACGGCAGTCATTGTTCTCCTATTTCTCTTTTTCTTGCGAGGGACTGTGGGGAGGAAGTTGCTGGGCCTGCTGGCATTCCTGGCAGATGCCCTGGTACATGACGTCCGCGATCTGGATGGTCATGGGCTTGGCGTCCGGGTTCCAGTGCGGCGTGAGGCAGGGGGCGTGGCCGACGGCGCAGTCCACGTCCTCCACCCGGCCGCAGCTGATGCAGATGGCGTGGTGGTGGTTGTCGCCCACGCGCGTCTCATACAGGGCAGGGGAGTGCGGCGGCTCGAAGCGGCGCAGCATGTGCAGGTCCGTCAGGTCGCCGAGGACTACATAGACGGACTGGGCCGTCAGTTCGGGCAGCTCGGCCCGGGCGGCGGCAAGGATGCTTTCGGCAGGCGAGTGGGGGTGGCGTTCGACGGCGGCAAGGACGGCCAGCCGCTGCTTGGTCACCCTGCGGCCGTGGGCGCGCAGGGCTGCAGCCCACGCTTCCTGGCCGTCAAAGTGCTCCATCATGGCTCCATTGAAACACTTATTTTTAGCAACTCACAATAAGGCGTGGCTTACCTTCCCGTGTCGCCCGCTAGTGTTACGGGGGTGGGGAAACTGCTTGCCGATGTCACACCGCTCAGGGAAAGCCCGGCATTCCGCCGGTTGTGGCTCGGATCGGCGGTGTCCGCCGTCGGCAGCCAGCTCACCCTGGTGGCAGTGAGCCTCGAGGTGTACCGCCTGACGCAGGACAGCTTCTACGTGGGCCTGCTGGGCATCTTCGCGCTGGTTCCCCTCGTGATCGGTGGCCTGATGGGCGGCTCCATCGCCGACGCCCACGACCGCAGGCGGATTGCCCTGCTGGCCACCACCGTGCTCTGGCTGACCACCGGCCTGATCGCACTGCAGGCCTGGGTGCAGCTCGGCAACGTGTGGGTGCTGTACCTGCTGGTGGCACTGCAAAGCGGGGCCCAGGCCATCAACCAGCCGGCACGCAGCGCCATCATCCCCACGCTCATCCGCAAGGAACTCCTGCCGGCCGCCAACGCGCTGAGCATGCTGACCCTGGGCCTTGCCATGACCGCGGGGCCGCTGCTGGCCGGCCTCCTGGTGGCGTGGCTCGGGTTCGGCTGGACCTACACCATCGACTTCGTGAGCTTTGCCTTCGTCCTATGGGCTGTCTACCGGCTGCCACCCATGCCGCCCACCGGTGGACACAGCAAGGCGGGGATCCGCTCCGTCATCGAGGGGTTCCGGTTCCTTGGTACGCGGCCCAACCTCCGCATGACCTTCATCATCGACCTCATCGCCATGGTCCTTGCCCAGCCGCGGGCGCTGCTGCCCGCCGTCGCGGCCCTCATGATCGGCGGCGGCGAGGCAACCGTGGGCATCCTGCTGGCCTGCACCGCCGTCGGGGCCTTCCTGGCCGGCTTGTTCTCCGGTCCGCTGGGCAGCGTGCGCCGCCAGGGGGCCGCCGTCGTCGTTTCGGTGATGGGCTGGGGCGCGTCCATCGGGGCGTTCGGCCTGGTGGTGCTGCTGGCCGGTCCCACGCCGGACGGGGCAGTGACCCTGTGGCTCCTGCCCGCCGCCGTCTGCTGTGCCCTTGCAGGCATTGCCGACTCCATCAGCAGCGTCTACCGCAACACCATCCTGCAGGCCGCGGCCCCTGACCACCTCCGCGGCCGGCTGCAGGGCGTGTTCATCGTGGTGGTGGCCGGCGGCCCTCGAATCGGGGACCTGCTGGCGGGTGGCGCGACTAAGATTTTGAATGAGGGCTGGGTCCTGCTGCTCGGCGGTGCGCTGTGTATTGCGGGGGCCTTGCTGGCGGCGAAACTGCAGCCGGGCTTCCGGACGTACGATGCGCGGAACCCGGTTCCCTAGCCGGCCGTTCCTTTTAACGAGGAGGAAACGTGCACAACCATCACAACGGACTGAAGACCGCGGCACTCTTCGGGGTGCTGTGGGCGGTGCTGCTGGGCCTTGGTGGGCTCATCGGCGTGGGGACACGCAGCTCGGCCCCCATCTGGATCATGGCCCTGATCGGCGTCGGCACCACCTTCTACGGGTACTGGAACAGCGACAAGATTGCCATCCGGGCCATGCAGGCCATCCCGGTCTCCGAAGCCCAGGCGCCGCAGCTCTACCAGATTGTCCGCGAGCTTTCGATGCGCGCCAACCAGCCCATGCCGCGCATCTATGTGTCGCCCACCATGAACCCCAACGCGTTCGCCACCGGACGCAATCCGCAAAATGCCGCGGTCTGCTGCACCGAGGGCATCCTCCAGCTCCTGGACGCCCGTGAACTCCGCGGCGTCCTGGGACACGAACTGATGCACGTCTACAACCGGGACATCCTCACCTCATCCGTGGCTGCCGCCGTCGCGGGCGTCATCACGTCCGTGGGGCAGATGCTGCTGTTCTTTGGCGGCGGTGACCGGCGCAACGCCAACCCCCTGGCCATGATCGCCATGGCACTGCTGGCGCCGTTCGCGGCGTCGCTGATCCAGATGGCCATCTCCCGCACCAGGGAGTACGACGCCGACGAGGACGGTTCGCAGCTCACGGGCGATCCGCTGGCGCTCGCCTCGGCACTGGCCAAGATCGAACGCGGCGTCACCATCGCGCCCCTGCCGCAGGACCAGCGGCTGGTCAACGCCTCCCACCTCATGATCGCCAACCCCTTCCGCGGCGGCGCCATGAACAAGCTGTTCGCCACCCACCCGCCCATGCGGGACCGGATCGCCCGGCTGGAGCGGATGGCCGGCCGGCAGCCGTAGCCGGTTGCCCGCCGTCGGACCTGTATGCCGACGCTCTGCCTTCAGCAGCGACCCGCGCCTTCGCCGGCGACGCGCACCTTCATTTTCGCTGCGCAGATTCCTTGGCGCCCCTGGTATTTCGGGTGCGCCAAGGAACCTGCGCAGCGGTTAGCCTTTGGCGCGTCGGGAACGACGGCGGGGCGGGGCCGGCATGGGCGGTCCCGCTACGCGAAGAGGCCTTCGCCGATGAAGCCGCCGGGCTTCACCCCGCCCGGCACCGCGAAAAGTCCGGAGCCCGTGTGCTTCAGGTACTCCACCGCCAGGGTGTCGCCCTTGGCCATCGCCATCTGCATGGGGACATAGTGGGTCCGTGGATCGGTGACGAACGCAATGAAGAACAGCCCGGCGTCCAGGTGCCCCAGGCCGTCGGAACCGTCGGTGTAGTTGTAGCCCCGGCGCAGCATCCGCACCCCGCTGTTCTGGCTGGGATGTGCCATCCGCATGTGGGAATCGAGGGGGATCAGGGGTTTTCCGCCCTTGCCCGGCCGTGCGAAATCGGGCTCGGTGAACTCCCCGCCGCCGGACAGGGGCGCACCCGTTCCCTTGGTCCGGCCGATCAGGCCTTCCTGTTCACCCAGGGACGTGCGGTCCCAGATCTCGATGTGCATGCGGATCCGGCGGGCCACCAGGTAGCTGCCGCCTGCCATCCAGGCATCCTGGGGCCGGGCGGCCGCTGCCCACACATGCTGGTCCAGCAGTTGCTGGTCCTCCACCTTCAGGTTGTTGGTGCCGTCCTTGAACCCGAAGAGGTTCCGCGGGGTCTGCTGCGTGCGGGACGTGGACGAGGTCCGGCCGAAGCCCAGCTGGGACCACCTGACCCGCACCTTGCCGAAGCCGAGCCGCGCCAGGTTCCGGATGGCGTGCACCGCCACCTGGGGGTCGTCCGCGCAGGCCTGCACCACCAGGTCGCCGCCGCTGCGGGCGGGGTCCAGGTCCTCGCCGGGGAAGTGCGGCAGGTCGGCCAGGGCCTCGGGCCGGCGTCCTTCCAGTCCGAAGCGGGCCACGCCGTCCTTTTCGAACAGGCCGGCGCCGAAGCCGAAGGTCAGGGTCAGCTTTCCCGCGTTGAGGTCCAGCGCCTCGCCGGTGTCCTCCGGAGGGGCGCCATAGGGTCCGTCCACGGCGCCGGTTGCGCCCGCCGGGCGGCCCTCGGTCAGTGCTTCCGCAGCCCGCGTCCAGTCCTTGAGCAGCTGGACCAGTTCCTCACGCTTCGTCGTGGTGACGTCGAACGCGGCCATGTGCAGGCGGTCCTGGGCGGGGGTGGTGATGCCGGCCTGGTGGTGGCCGTGGAAGGGGACCACCGGGCTGTCGGCGGCCGGCGGCGCGGCAGAGGCGGCCACGGCGTCGTGCCCCAGGAAGCCTGCGGCGAGCCCCGCTGCCGCACCGCCCAGTCCGGCGATGCCAAACAGGCCGCGCCTGCTCAGGCGGGCTCCCGCCGTCGGCTGTTCCCGGTCCCCGCCATCCTGCGGCGCCCCAGGTGAAGCGGCAGGTTCATCCGGCGCGGAGGCCTCCGGCGGCCGGCCGCCAAAGGGGCAGCCGGTCACAGGACCACCGCCGCCGTCAGCCGGGACAGCGGTTCGCCGAGCGCGTCAACCAGTGACGCCAGCCGCTGGACCTGCTCAGGGGCCAGCTTGTCGTAGGAGGCGAAGCCGGTGCCCCGGGCGTGCGTGGCCAGCTCCGCCTGCAGTGCGGCGAATTTCTCATCCAGGGAGGAGGCCAGGGCAGCGTCCTTCTGAAGCAATGCGGGCTTCAGGCTTTCGAAGGCGATGCGGGCGCCGTCGACGTTCGCCTGGAAGTCCCAAAGATCCGTGTGCGACCAGATCTCCTCCTCCCCGGTCACCTTTCCGGTGGCAACCTCGTCCAGCAGTTCCTTGGCGCCGTTGCCCAGCATGTCCGCGGAAATCTCCAGGGTGCGGGTGCGCTCCACCAGGTCCTTGGTGTCGGCCACCATCCGGTCTGCGATCGAGGACCGTTCCGCTGCCGTCAACGCCGTGTAGTCCGCCGGCGGGAACAGGTCCTTCTCGGCACGGTGCCAGCCGGTCCACTCCTGGCCCGGTTCGAGATCGGCTTCACGGGCATCAAGTTGCGGGTCCAGGTCCCCAAAGGACTCGGCCACGGGCTCGATCCGTTCCCAGTGCTGGCGCGTTGCGGCGTACAGGGAGCGCGCCTCCTCCGCGTTGCCGGCCGCGAAGGCGGCGGCGAACTGCTGGGTGCCGGTGAGCAGTTGCTCGCTCTGGTCCTTGACGTAGGAGGCGTACTGCCCGGTGGCGGTGTCCAGGAGGTGCTGGAAGTCCGTGTCGGCCGACGGCTGGTTTCCGGACTGGGTGACTTCCAGGGCGCCCCTGATCCCGTCGCCTTCCATGCCCGGCTTGCAGGCTGTCGTGTAGGTGCCTGCCGGGGCGGTGACCACCAGGTTGCGGGTCAGGCCGGGGCCGATGTTCTCCACCTCGCCCAGGATGCGCAGCCCGTCCGCTGCCAGCAGGTAGAACTCGGTGACCTCCGTGCCCTCGTTCTTCACGGAGAAGCTGAGGTTTCCGCTGGGCACGCTGCCGGCCGAGACCTTGCACTCGGTATTTGAGCTGACAACCTCGATGGCGCCACCCGAGGTGTCCGCTGCCTTGGTGTTGTCCGTGCAGCCGGTGAGGAGCAGCGGGACGGCCACGACGGCGGCAGCAAGGGCGGCGGGCTTGTTTCGGAAGACGTACCGGGGTGTTTTGGGCAGGGTGAAGCCGGGCATTGGGTTGTCCTTTGGGTGCGGGTGCGGAGGTCTTTGGGAGTCAGGCAGGCCGTCAGGCAGCGGCCGGGGCTTTGGCGGTGTGGTTGTTGCCGGCCATGGTCCTGCCTGGCGGCACCGACGTGAAGTGGGTGCGCTGGTAGAGGAACAGCACGGGCAGTACGTACACAAGCCACGCCGCGGCTTCCAGCCAGGTGGTAGCCGGGGAGAAGTTCAGGGTGCCCTTGAGCAGGGTGCCGTACCAGGACGACGGCGGTACCGCGGCGCTGATATCGAACGCCAGGGAGTGCAGGCCCGGAAGGAGCCGGGCCTCCTGGAGATCATGGATGCCGTAGGACAGCACGCCGCCGGCGATGACGATCAGGGCGGCGCCGGTCCAGGTGAAAAAGCGGGAGAGATTGACCTTCAGGACGCCGCGGTGCAGCAGGTAGCCCAGGCCGGCCGCGGTTGCCAGGCCAAGCAGGGCGCCCAGCAGTGGCTGGGTGGTCTCACCGGTGGCCTTGGCCGCCGCCCACAGGAAGAGGGCCGTTTCCAGGCCTTCCCGTCCCACGGCGATGGCTGCCACCACGGCCAGGCCCCAACCGGCCCCGCCTGCGGACCGGTCAACGCGCGACTTCAGGTCGCTGCCGAGTGTCCGCGCGGTGCGGGCCATCCAGAAGACCATCCAGGTGACCAGGCCGACGGCGAGGATGGACAGGCTGCCGCCAATCGCCTCCTGCGCCTCAAACGTGAGGCCCTTGGGGCCGAAGGTCAGGAGGGCCCCGAATCCGACGGAGACAGCCATGGCCGCCGCAACGCCTGTCCACAGCCGGGGGATGAGGCGGCGGCGGTTTGTCTTGGCCAGGTAGGCCATGAGGAGGACCACCACCAGGGTGGCTTCGAGTCCTTCGCGCAGGCCGATCAGGTAGTTGGCAGTCATGGAGGTTCTTTCGCTCAGGTAAGCCTTACTTAGGCAGGCCTAAGGATGAGATTACCCGGCGCCGGCAATTACGCAAACTAAACGTGCTGTAATTTCGCGTTCGTTACGCATGACGGGGCCGCAGCGGAATCGGCGACCGGCTCCGCCGCCCGCGACACGCCAAGCCGCCCGCGACACGCAAAGCCGTCCGCGATACGCAAAAAGGCCGGCGCCCCCCGTATATCGGGTGCGCCGGCCGTTAGGCGTAGCGGAGGAAATTATCCGCGTCGAAGTCGACGGCGGGGAGGGCTAGCTGCGGAAGTTCACAAACTGCAGGTCGGCTTCCTCGAAGTCCTTCAACAGCGCCATGGTGGCCTGCAGGTCATCGCGGGACTTGGAGGAGACCCGCAGTTCGTCGCCCTGGATCTGGGACTTCACCGATTTGGGCGCCTCGTCCCGGATCAGCTTGTTGATCTTCTTGGCCAGGTCCTGCGCAATGCCTTCCTTGATGGAGGCTTCCAGGCGGAACTCCTTGCCGGATGCGTAGGGCTCGCCGGTATCCAGCGACTTCAGTGAGATTCCGCGGCGGATCAGCTTGGACTGCAGTACGTCCAGGACCGCCAGGACGCGTTCCTCGGAGTTGGCCTTCATGAGGATCTTCTCGCCGCTGAAGTCCACCTCGGCCCCGACGCCCTTGAAGTCGTAGCGCTGGGCGAGTTCCTTCTGGGCCTGGTTGAGCGCGTTGGCCACTTCCTGCTTGTCCACTTTGCTTACGACGTCGAACGTTGACTCGCCTGCCATGACTCTCCTTTGTTGATGGGGCGCCCCGTGCGGAACAGGGCCAGGATCACTGGAATCCAGCCTAGTACGGATGCCCGGACCGGTGGGGGCCGCGGATTCACAGTTCCCTCTCAGCGGACGCACCGGGGGAACGAAGGCGCGCTGGCGAGAGTTGGAGCAGTTGTACTGAAGTTCGAGAGGAACACCATGCACCGCAAGGCCGCCCGTTATGTCACCCGGACCACATCAGCAGCAGCGGGGGCGGTGGCCACGGCGGCGACCTCGGTGGCGGCGGCAGCGCTGGCAGCCTCCATCATCTTCAGCCCGGTGGCCGACGCCTCCTCCCGCATGGACGGGGTACGGGCGGACCTTCAGCGGGCCGTGCAGCTGAACCAGATCACCGAGGAGCAGGCCCTGAGCTTCGAGGCCAAGCTGGCCGGACGCATCCTGGGCCAGGAGGCATAAAACAGCGGTTTTCCGGCGCTGTTTCGCGGCTTTTGGGACTGCCCGGGGCTCGATTCGATTCTTCGGCGGAAGTTCTGTAAAGTTGTCTTGCCCGCGGTTACTGAAGCGGAACGGACGGAAACGGACGCTCCGAACACTGCATCAGCGGGTACTTCTTTTGAAGTTCGGCAGATTACCCGAGCGGCCAAAGGGGGCTGACTGTAAATCAGCTGGCAACGCCTACGGGGGTTCGAATCCCTCATCTGCCACCCAAGGAAAGCCTCCGGAACCACCAGGTTCCGGGGGCTTTTTCGTGTCTCCAGGCAGGGTCGGAGGCCGCCTGGAAACGGTGCCAAACCGTCGTCGACACCATGGGGGTGCGGGCGTAGTCTGACAGAATCGGCGCACGTGCCCCGATGCCCTGCGTCGATAAATCCATCGATGAAGGAGGATTCAATGAGTGCTGTACGTGAATTCATGACCACGGATGCGCGATGTATCCGTGAAGGCGAGTCCCTTGTGGACGCCGCCCGGATGATGCAGGACCTGGACTGCGGCGCCCTCCCCATCTGCGGGGATGACGGCAAGTTGAAGGGCATGATCACCGACCGCGACATTGTGCTCAAGTGCGTCGCCGCCGGCCGTGACCCGGGCCAGATGATGGCCCGCGACCTCGCCTCCGGCAAGCCCTACTGCGTCGACGCCGACGCCAACGTCGATGCAGCCATCGACATGATGGAAAAGCACCAGGTCCGCAGGCTCCCGGTGATCTCCGACCACAAACTGGTGGGCATCATCAGCCAGGGCGACATTGCGCGCAACTACTCCGAACAGCGCGTAGGCGAACTGGTGGAGCACATCTCGGAGCGCCACGGGGTGTAGGGCCGGCGACACGTCATGGCCTTGTCCGCGGATCCAAGCCGTAAAAGGTTCGGACCCGCGGACAAGCTTTTGATAACCCGGGTCAGCTCCCGGGTTCATGTGCCTTCAGTTCAGTGCGATCAGCAGCATCTGGCTGGTGCCCGGGATGCAGGTCTGCAGGATCGCCCGGGGGAAACCGCCGAACACCGCAATCACGTCGTTGGTGGTTCCGGGATTGGGGACCGTCCCGCGCCCCGTTACCGTGAAGGTTCCATAGCCCGGGATGCTCACCGTCTCACCCACGCTGATCCCGGAGAACCGGGCCCAGCCGCCGCAGAAATCATGCTCGGTGATGAACAGTGAATAGCCGTCATTGGGGGTGAAGTGGATGGGCCCGATGCAGGCGTCCACCATGGACTGGCCGCCGGAGCCGGCAACGTAAATGGTCCGGATTGCAGGCGCAGCCGGGACGGGAGCCGGAGCAGGTGCCGGTGCGGCCGCTGGAGCCGGGGCCGCGGCAGGTGCCGCGGCCGGAGCCGGGGCGGGTGCGGCCACTGCGATGGCCGGACCGGTCAGCAGGAGCGTCTGGCCAGGGTAGATGATGCTGTAGGCGCTGAGCCCGTTGGCCGCGAGCATGGCGTTCATGTCCACGCCATGGCCGGCAGCAATCGCGCCCACGGTGTCGCCCGGGACCACGGTGTACACGTTGGGGTCACCGGCAGGCGCGGGGGCCGGTGCGGGCGCAGGTTCCGGCGCAGGTTCGGCTGCTGCCGGTGCGGGGGCAGGCGCCGGGTCGGCGGCCGGCGCAGCAGCCTGTGCCGCCACCGCCGATGCCGCACCCGGATCGCTTTGTCCGGATGCCACGGCGTCCGTGGCTGTTTCGGCTGCGGCGCTTGGCGACGGTGGTGAGGCGGCCTCTGCCACCTGGGCCGCCGCCGTCGTGCTTCCGCCGAGGGTAGCGGGCGGCGCTGCCATGGCGCCCACGCCTACCGCGGCCACAACGGCCGCCGTGGCCATGCCTGCCCATAACTTGTTGCTGATGACCGGCCGGCCGGTGTTGAGGTCGGTCCGTGGTTCGTCGGTGGCGAAGCTTCTGCTGGTGCCCTCGGGGGAGGGGATGAAAGGCTGTTTCATGGAGTTGGCCCATCTGGGTTCGGTCCAGCCAGGTTGTGCTGCTGCACACCGGTGCGCCGGACGGATGGCGAAGTCATTGCACCGCCGGCCCCGGCAGTTGCCGGAGCCGCAGGCGGCACAGGGTGGAGGCATCCGCATACCCAGAAAATGCGGAACTCCGCGTGAAGGCAGGAACGTCCGGAAGCCACCCGGGGGACCTGCCAGTGCGTGTTGGTCCTAGGAATCCCGAGTCTAGGAATCGCCCCAAGGCCGGGGCACCAGTAGGAATTACCCGAGTTTTCGGGGCCGGTACCCGCCCGCGGCAGCGAAGCTACTCAGCATCCGGAAGCCCAATACTTGCCACCGGCCGTGACCTGGAGGGCGCAGGCCAACCACCAAACGGAATCTCTCAATCCCCGCTTCTACGGCGTCCGGCGTTCCCGCAGCTCGGCGATTTCCCGGCGCAATGAGGCAATCTCGGTTACCAGTTCCGTCACTTCAACCCGCAGCGGCTCTTCCACGGCCTCCGCCACCGTTTCCGCTGTATCCTCAACCCGCTGGACGAGCCAGGAGGCAATGGACGCCGTCACGACACCCAGCACGGCGATGCCGCTCATCATCAGCGCCGTGGCCACCAGCCGGCCGATGGGCGTCACCGGGTACATGTCCCCATAGCCCACCGTGGTGATGGTTGCGGTGGCCCACCACAGGGCATCGCCGAACGTGGTGATCTTGGCGTCCGGCGCCCATTGTTCGACGTCCAGCACAGCCAGCGCACCGACAAAAACCAGCAGCGCCGCGGACCCCGCCACATACGTGACCACGCGGCCGCGCAGCGTTTCGCCCACGGTACGGTGCAGGACGGACAACAATGTGACCAGGCGCAGCAGGCGCAGCGGCCGGAAGAACGGCAAGGCCACGATCACCAGCTCGTGCAGGTTCCGGATGAACCACTGCCGCCGGTCAGCCGAGAGCCACAGGTTTGCCGAGTAGTCCAGGACGAAGACGAACCAGGTCACCCACATGACCGCCTCAAGCCAGTCCGCCCCACTGCCCTCGACCCTGCCGATGACCTGCCAGGCGTACGCGCCGAGAAATACCAGTGCCGTCGCCATCAGGGGCCACTCCGCCAGGGCCCGGTAGCGTTGCTGCGTCATGCAGAAAATCCTAAGGGGATGGACCGCGGCACAGCAGGCCAAAAGATGTTACCGGCGGGTAACATTGAGGAATGCACCTGCTCCTGAGAACACTGCTTCTGCTTTTCCGGTCGAAACGGCGGCCGCCGCTCACCGTATGGGAACCGGCATCCCTGCCATTGCGCGTCCTGCCCACGGACATCGACATCGCCATGCACGTCAACAACGGCATGTACCTGTCCCTGATGGACCTGGGCCGGTTCGACCTCATGGTGCGCAGCGGCGTCTGGAAGCGGATGCGCCGCCGCGGCTGGAGCCCGGTGGTGTCGGCGGAAACCATCTCCTTCCGCAAATCCCTGCAGCTGTGGCAGGACTACGCCATCGAGACCCGCATCATCGGGCTGGACACCAAGGCGATCTTCTTCGAGCAGCGCATGGTGGCCGACGGCGAGATTTACGCACGTGCCTACATCGCCACCCGGCTGGTCACCAAGACCGGCCCGGTCAGCCAGGAGGAGATCATCGCGGAGTTCGGGACACCGCCCGGGGACCTGGTGCTGCCCGAGTGGATCCATGAGTGGCGCGCCTCCAGCGCCCTGCCCGGCAGCCGCACGCCTTCCCCGCACCTGTGGGATGCCAACCGCTGAACCCCCGTGCCGGCGTCGTCCTTGCCCTATTCCCGATGACGCGGGGAGCGAACACGGGCGACAGCCGGGGCCCCGGCGCGTAGCGTGGACACATGGCTACCCTCGACATCACAGGTGAACAGTTCGCATCCACGATCGAAGGCAACGACGTTGTCCTGGTCGATTTCTGGGCAGAATGGTGCGGCCCCTGCAAGCAGTTCGGCCCCACCTACGCAGCAGTTTCCGAGAAGCACCCTGACGTCGTGTTCACCAAAGTGGACACCGAAGCAGAGCAGCAGCTGGCGGCGGAGGCAGGCATCACCTCCATCCCCACCCTGATGGCCTTCCGTGAAAAGGTGCTGGTGTTCTCGCAGCCCGGCGCCCTGAACGCCCAGCAGCTGGAACAGGTGGTGGACGCGGTGAAGGCACTGGACATGGACGAGGTCCACGCCCACGTGGCCCGCCAGCGGGAAGAAGCGGCAGCGGCAGCCAGCCAGCCTGCCGGCCCCCGGGACGGTACGCAGGACGGCACCCAGATCCCCGACTTCTAAGACTCTGACAGCACAAAAAATGCGGGACCTCCCTCTGGAGGTCCCGCATTTTTGCGTTCAGGCTGCGTCAGACGCGTTCCAGCTTGACCGGTTCGGCCAGCAATGCGCTCAGCGACTCGTTCAGGTCCTGCACAGCGGTGCCCTTGGAGTGCTTGTCCAGGTCCTCCTCGGACGCCCACTGTTCGGTCAGGACCAGCTTCTCCTCCGTGGCTTCGGTCAGCTCGTAACGGATGCAGCCTGGCTCGTTCACCACCTCATCGATCGCGATTTCCAGGGCCAGCTTGACGCGGAAGAACTCGCCGTCGTTGGGAATGAACGTTGCTATCAGGTCAATGGGTGCACTCATGCGTTTCACAATACCGGGGCTGCAGGTGGCGCCCCGTTGTGTTGCGCCCGTTTCCCCGCCTGTCTTCCTTCTCCTGCAGGGATCCTGTTGGTAGCGTGCCATCATGCGTGCTTATACAGCCGGGGACACTGACGTCCCGCTCCTGGAGGAAACCATCGGCGCGAACTTCGAGCGCGTGGCCGCCCAGTTCCCCCTCCATGACGCCTTGATTGAGGCCGCACCGGTGCCGGGCGCCGATGCCCGCCGCTGGAGCTACACAAAGATGAACGACGACGTCGACCGGCTGGCGCGTGCGCTCCTCGCCCTGGGCATCGCCAAGGGGGAGCGGGTGGGCATCTGGAGCCCCAACTGCGCCGAATGGACGCTGCTGCAGTACGCCACCGCCAAGGCCGGCGCCATCCTGGTCAACGTCAACCCGGCCTACCGCAGCCATGAACTGGAATTCGTGGTCAAGCAGAACGGCATGCGCATGCTGTTCACGGCGCCGTCGGACAACAACAGCGACTACGTGGCCATGGCGCGGCAGGCCCTGCTGACTTGCCCGGACCTGCGGGAGCTGGTCTTCCTGCCGGACCACGGCCTGGAGGGGCTGACGGCCGGGAGCCCCCAAAGCGATGCCGAACTGACGTACGCCGAACTGCTCAAGCGGGCGGACGACGTGAGTCACGCTGCCCTGAAGGCCCGCATGGCCGAACTCCACCCGCACGATCCCATCAACCTGCAGTACACGTCCGGCACCACGGGCTTTCCCAAAGGCGCCACGCTCACGCACCACAACATCCTGAACAACGGCTACGCCATCGGTGAGCTGCTGGGCTACACGGACCATGACCGGGTGGTCATCCCGGTGCCCTTCTACCACTGCTTCGGGATGGTGATCGGCAACCTCAATGCGCTCAGCCACGGCGCCGCCACCATCATCCCTGGCCGCGGCTTCTCGCCGCCGGCCGCGCTTGAGGCAGTGCAGGACTTCGCCGGAACATCCCTCTACGGGGTTCCCACCATGTTCATCGCCGAGCTCGCGCTGCCGGACTTCGCCTCCTATGACCTGTCCACGCTCCGCACGGGGGTGATGGCCGGTTCGCTGTGCCCCATCGAGGTGATGAACCGGGTGATCTCGGAAATGAACATGGTGGATGTGGCCATCTGCTACGGCATGACCGAGACCTCGCCCGTGTCCACGATGACCCGCAAGGGGGACACCCTCCAGCAGCGCACCGAGACCGTGGGCAGGACCATGCCGCAACTGGAGAGCCGGATCGTTGACCCTGCCACGGGGGAGGAACTGGAGCGCGGGCAGATCGGTGAGCTCTGCACCCGCGGCTACGCGGTGATGGCCGGGTACTGGAACCAGCCTGACAAGACGGCCGAAGCCATCGACGCCGACGGGTGGATGCACACCGGCGACCTCGCCCGGATGGACGACGACGGGTACGTGGTGGTGGAGGGCCGGATCAAGGACATGGTGATCCGGGGCGGGGAGAACATCTACCCCCGGGAAATCGAGGAGTTCCTGTACACGCACCCTGCCATCCAGGACGTCCAGGTGATTGGGGTTCCTGATCCCACATATGGGGAGGAGCTGATGGCCTGCATAATCCTCAAGCCGGGCGCGGAACGGCTGGACGCCGCAGCGGTGGCCGAGTACTGCCGGGGGAGGCTGGCCCACTACAAGATCCCGCGCTACGTGGAGGTGCGCGAGAGTTTCCCCATGACGGTCTCAGGGAAGGTCCGCAAGGTCCAGATGCGCGAGGAAGCGGTGGCCCGGCTGCGGCTCTGACTAGCGGGGCTGCTGCACCAGGTCGAATCGGACTTCGCCCTCGCAGATCGAGGTGATCCGGATGGTGTAGCCGTCAAATGTGGCTTCCTGCCCGAGTGCCAACCCCGGAAAGTCTTTCGATGCCGGGCTGCTGACCTCGAACAAGGCTACCGACAGGTCCACCGTCGGCGGGTCATTCTTCAGGTGTGTGCTGGACAGTCGCACGAGCGGTGTGGCATCCGAGCCCCGCGGGGAATCCGGCAGAAGCGGAAAAGAGCCATTTGCAGACGGGATGATCCGGTAAATTCCAGTGTTGGTGCAGCTTGCCGTTGACGTCATGGCTGGCTCCTTTGATGCTTGGGGTGAGTGCTGTTGGGACGGCTCTGCGGAGGGGGAGCAGCCGCTCAGAGAGAGTGCCAGAGGCAAAACCGTGCAAGCGAGAATGCGGCCACGAAGCCGCAGGGCTGGACGCGGCATCAGCGCGCCACCGTGGCATCGCTGAAGAGCTTGCTGAATTCGTCCTGCGAGATGTACATGCGCGGCTCGGAGCGGCCCCATGGGTTTTGAAGGATGATGTTCCCCCGCTCGTCAACTCCGGTAACGAAATAGGCGTGGCCGGCACGGTATCCGTTGGGCGCCTCCTCCGGCGTTTCACCCAGTGTTGTGACCAAGGCCGGACGTCCCCGGCCGGCCGCCTCCCACAGCTTCCCGGCGTCGTCGGTGCGTTCCACGTCCGGTCCTGCCAAAAACTGGAATGCGTCGGGACCCCAGTTGCCTTCAAGGGCGCGGTAGTTGCCTGGCGGATACGCCTGGTCCGGGGGCGCCCCTTCCGCTGTCCCGTCGTTTCTGTCGTCCTCGGTGTAAACCTGTGCCAGCGCTTTCTCAACATAGGCAGGCCAGTTGCCGCCAAACCCTGCTTTGGCTCCCATCTGTGCGCCCTTGCTGTTTGCCGGCAGGTCCGAGGTGACGGTGACCCACTGCTCCTCTCCGTTCTTGTCGAACAGCAGGACGGAAACCGTGCCGTTGCCGTTGTCCGTTACGTGCTCGCGGGCCCAACCCGAATCGGCATTGATCATGGCCCCGGCGGCGGCCAAAAGCACGCAGTCCCCGTACTGCCCCTGCCTGATGTCGTCAGTGCCCGGGCGTTGTCCGACCACCGGCCACTTGGGTTCCATCCACCGGTTCGTGCTGCTGGCGTCAGGGCCATCAGGCCTCGCTGCATCTCCCATGGCCTGCCCGTCCGGCTGGGCCCACGGGATGAGGTCCTTCAGGCGCCCCACCTGCTCTGCTGACGCCTTGGACAGGAGCTGGTCCAGCAGTTGCTGACGTTCGAAAGGCGTGGTTCCCTCCCAGTTGAACAGTCCCTTGCCGTCGGTCGCCGCGCCGCTGCCCAGGCTTCGGAGCTCATCATCGGTTAACGACTCCAGCAACTGGTTCAGCTGGGCAGGTTTGAGCCCGGTCAAGGCGTCGCGGAGCTTGTTGACGTCCGAATCGTTGCCCACAAAGAAGTTGTCGCCCGACGCAGTGTCCCTGACCAGGCCCTGTAGCCTATCCAGTTCGGGCGCGGCAAGGTTCGCTTCGCCGCGGTCGGGGTGGCGCGCCACAGAATGCTCCCCGCCGGTCAGGTAATCGGACGTCGGATCCCCGGCGGCCTTGCCGGGAGGGCCCCCGGCCGTACTGGTCCGGCCTGACGCGCCACCGGCGCCGCTGGCGCGTTCCTGCTCGTCCGCGTGCCGTGCGGCTGCCTTCCCTGCGTCCGCAAGGGCCTCAATGACGCGGCCCAGCAGGAGGCTGTGCGTGCCATTCCAGTCGTTCCGGAACCTCTCGGCGTCGGCCCCTTTCCAGGTGCCCGGCTCGCCCACGTTCCTCGACAGCGCCGTGGCAGTGGACATCAAGCGCGCGGAAGAGGCAGTAAGGGCCTTTCCCAGGGCGCGAAGTTGGGCGACGTCCGCCCCGTAAATGCCTGCCATCATTCCCCCAAATATCCAGGCTCAAGCTTACGCGAGGCGCGCCGCCGGAGGCATGGGGAGAACTGCCCGCTAGCTACTGCGGCCGGTTGGGCGGCGGGATAGCCGTAGCGCCACAACGGCCACGACGGCGCCCGCCGCCAGTGCGACCAAGGCCAGGACCGCTGCCCCGTTCCTTCCGGCCATGGGGGCCTGTCGCGTCCTGCCGCCGGTGACCTCGTTGGCGGGAATGTGCCACTCGGACGGAGCCGGAAGGATCCCCTGCGGCAGTTGGGTCTCGCGCAGTTTCCGTCGGGCGGCCAGCCGCTCCCGCACCGTCTCATCGGGGGCAGCCTCCAGATCGTCGGCGGCGATGGCTGTCGGGTAGTCGATGATGTAGGGCTCACCGTAGAACGCCGACGACGCCACGGACTCCACCCAGGTGAACGGTGGTGGGGCAACGTCCCGCGCGGTGAACGCGGTCAGCAGCATCTCCCGGATTTCCTCAAGGCTCTTGCCCGTGGCCCCGCGGCGAGTCACGTCGAAGATGGCCAGTTGCAGCTTCAATTTGGCATCCCCGTCAGGATCGTGCGCCTCCGGGTCCACCACCGCGGGGTCTTGCCCGGTTGGATCCACGTCCAGGGGTTCCCCGCCGGCGTAGTTGGTGCGTCCAGGATCGGAGCTCATGGGTTCCTCTCAATCGTGGTCCGGCCGTGCCTGGCTGGACGCCACACCCGTAGCCTTACCCATCGCGGTCCGGATCAAGCACCCGTTGACCTGCCGTGGCAAGCCTCAGTGCCCCCGGTGGTCCTGGATGGTCATCCGCGGGCCAAAAGTGGGCTTGCGGTAACCGGTGCTCTGGATCATCCGGACCACGCGCTGCCGGTGCCCCCGCCAGGGTTCCAGCAGCCGGAGCATCCCGGCGTCGTCCGTCCTGCGTCCGGTGAGCGCCGCCCCCACGTAGGCGGCGAGGTGGTAGTCGCCCACGGAGATCGAATCCGGGCAGCCGTGGGTGCGCTGCACAACCTCGGCGGCGGTCCATACCCCGATGCCCGGAATGACCTGCATCTTCCCGGCAGCCTCCGCGGCCGGCAGTGCGGCGAGCCGTTCAAGTGCGGCGGCGGAGCGCAGCGCGCGCATGACGGTGGCTGAGCGCTGGGGACCCACGCCGGCCCTGTGCCACTCCCAGCTGGGAACCTGCAGCCACTGCGCTGCCGTTGGCGCCACCACCAGCCCGGCCGGGGTGGACGTACCGGCCCGGGGCGCCGGGGTTCCGTACCGGTGCACCAGGTAGCGGTAGGCGCGCCGCGCCTCAATGACCGTCACCTTCTGTTCCAGGATGATCGGCACCAGCTGGTCCACCATGCGGCCGCTGGACGGCAGCCGCACCGCCAGGCTGCGCCGCCGGGCCTCCCGGACCATGTGGGGCAGTGTGGCATGGAAGGAGGGTTCGTCGAAACCCCGCCAGTCGTCGTCGTCCCCCAGGAGCCGGGGCGCTGCCCTGACGGCGGCCGCGGCACCGGGACCCCAGGCCTGGATGTCCACCAAGGGGGCGCCTGCTGCCTCGCCGCCCGCCGGGGCGAGCCGCATTGTTGCCGGACCGGCCGGCGTCGTAAACGCATTCCAGATAACGTCGCCTTGAACGCAGAAGGAAGGATCACTGCTGCCCCGCAGAAGAGGCGCAAGCGTGCGGGAAAGGCTGTACGGAGCCTCCGGATACCACCGCAGGGACACGTCCGCCGCGGCTGCCACCCGGGGAGGTGCCTCTGCGATCGTCATGCCTTCAATCGTCCCACGGACCACTGACAGCGGCGGGACAACCAGCCGGCCCATAAGCCAGCCGGGGGAGGAAAACGGCCGGAAGCAAAGGTAGAACGGCCCTAATTTCCCGCCCGGGCAAAACCTAGAATCCACCCTGTGGCGCGGAACAGACTGCGCCGCAACCCGACACGGCAGGAGGGCCATGATGGGCGGAGTGGTGCATTTCGAAATCCCCGCGGACGACCAGGACCGGGCCAGCAAGTTCTACCGGGAAGCCTTGGGCTGGCGGATCGAACCAGTGCCAGGGATGGACTACAGCATGGTCATCACCGCGGACATGGATGACAACGGCCAGCCAGTGGCCGCCGGTGCCATCAACGGGGGCATGATGGCCAGGGAGGGGGAGATCACCAACCCGGTGGTCACGGTGGACGTCCCGGACATCAATGCCACCCTCAAGAGGGTGGAGGAACTGGGTGGATCAGTGGTGGTACCGAAGAACGAAATTCCCGGCATGGGCTACACGGCCTACTTCAGGGATTCCGAGGGCAACGTGATGGGCCTCTGGGAGAATCTCCCGGCCGAAGGGGACGCCCAGCGCGGCTGACAGCCTTCGCTGTACGCTGCCGTTTCACGGGTGCCGGTCCGGGGCTGCCGTTTCACGGCGGCCCGGCCGTTTCACGGCGTGCCGGAAACCAGCCACAGCGCCAGGACGGCCAGCGGCACCGTCAGCACCACGGCCACCAGGCCCGCCAGGGCGAACCCGCCCCACCGGATGGGGACGTTCAGCACCCGCAGCCGCTCATGCCAGAGCAGCGTGGCCAGCGACGCCCACGGAGTCACCAGCGGCCCAAGGTTCACTCCGATGAGCAGTGCCGCAAGCCTTGCCGGCGATCCCGCCACCGGTTCCAGTGCCAGGTAGGCGGGCAGGTTGTTGGCGGCGTTGGCGGCACCGGCGCCCAGCCCGGCCAGCTGCAGGAGCGCAGGCAGGCTCTCACCGGAACCGGCAACACCCGCCAGCAGTGCGGTCAGGCCGTGCGCGTGCAGTGCTTCCATGAGCATGAACAGGCCCACCGTCAGCATCAGCGGCCGCCATGGCACCATTGACCACCGCAGGACGGACGGCCGGCGGCGCAGGAAGACCACCAGGAGGAAGGCCGCGGCTGCCAGTGCCGGGTACTGCACCGGCACTCCGGACACCAGCGCAGGCAACAGGACCAGGAGCGTGACGGCAGCGGCCTTCAACAGGGTGCGGTCGCGGATGGGATGCGCAGGCTGCGGCCCGTATGTTCCGCGCAGGTCCCGCCGGAAAGCCAGCCACAACAGGACCAGGGGGACCAGCAGGCCCACCAGGGCGGGCGCCCACACCAGCCCCGCAAAACGCCAGGGGCTCAGGCCCAGCCGGTCCTGGGCCAGGAGGTTGGTGAGGTTGGAAACGGGAAGCAGCAGTGAAGCGGTATTGGCCAGCCAGATGCTGGTCAGCGCAAACGGCAGCGGCGGGATCCGGGCATGGACGGCCAGCAGGACCACCACGGGCGTCACCAGGACCGCCGTCGTATCCAGGGACAGGAACACGGTGGACACCGTCGCCACCCCCACCACCAGCAGCCACAGCTGGAAGACCCGGCCACGGCCCAGGGCCGCCAGCCTGTCCGTCACCACCCGGAACAGTCCTGCCTCGTCCACCAGTTCGGTGACCAGGGACATGGCCAGCACGAAGGCCAGGATGGGAATGGTCCGGGAAGAAAGCTCCCCGAACGCGGGCAGGGGGAGCGCACCGAGTGCCAGGGTGGCTATACCTGCTGCCAGCGTTCCGCCGGGCAGCAGGTAGCTCCGGGCGGCTTTCAGCCATGCGAACTGCTTCACCGGCCTATCCTCGCATCCCGCACCGGGGCGGGCGCGCAGGAAGCGGTAGCTTAGTACCTATGAAGTACGCCCAGTCCATCCTGGACCTCATCGGCAATACCCCGCTCATCAAACTCAACCACGTGACCGACGGCCTCAAAGCCACCATCCTGGTCAAACTTGAGTACCTGAATCCGGGCGGATCCATCAAGGACCGCATCGCCGCGCAGATGATCGAGGACGCCGAGCGCGAGGGCAAGCTGAAGCCCGGCGGCACCATTGTGGAGCCCACCTCCGGCAACACCGGCGTGGGCCTGGCCCTGGTGGCGCAGCAGAAGGGCTACAAGTGCATCTTCGTGGTCCCGGACAAGGTGGGCGAGGACAAGCGTGCGGTGCTGCAGGCGTACGGCGCGGAAGTGGTGGTCACGCCCACCTCCGTTCCGCCGGACAGCCCGCAAAGCTACTACGGCGTCTCGGACCGCATCACCCGGGAGACGCCGGGCGCCTACAAGCCGGACCAGTTCTCCAATCCCGCCGCCCCGGGCAGCCACTACAAGACCACCGGCCCGGAGATCTGGCGCGATACCGACGGCAAGGTAACGCACTGCGTTATCGGCGCGGGCACGGGCGGCACCATCACCGGCACCGGGCGGTACCTCAAGGAGGTTTCGGCGGACCGGCCGGAGTCCGACGGCGGCGTGGTCAAGATCATCGGCGCGGACCCCGCGGGCTCGGTCTACTCCGGCGGGACCGGGCGCCCCTACTTCGTGGAGGGCGTTGGCGAGGACATGTGGCCGGCCAACTATGACAAGTCGGTCCCGGACGAGGTGATCGCCGTCAGCGACGCCGATTCCTTCGCCATGACCCGCCGGCTGGCGCGGGAGGAGGGACTGCTGGTGGGCGGCTCCTCCGGGATGGCCGTAGTAGCCGCGCTGCAGGCGGCCCGGGACCTGCCGGAAAGCGCCGTCGTCGTGGTCATCCTCCCAGACTCAGGACGCGGCTACCTGGCCAAGATCTTCAACGACCAGTGGATGCGCTCCTATGGTTTCCTCTCCGGCGGCGAGGAAACCTCCGTGGGGGAGGTCATCAAGTCCAAGAACGGCGAACTGCCGGACCTGGTGCACATCCACCCCAACGAGTCTGTCCGCGACGTCATCAACATCATGAACGAGTTCGGCGTCAGCCACATCCCGGTCCTGTCCCAGGAACCGCCCGTGGTCATGGGCGAGGTCCTCGGCGCCGTGGACGAGCGCACACTGACTGCCAAACTGTTCCGGGGCGAGGCCAAGCTGACGGACAAGATCTCCGAGCATATGGGACCCAAGCTGCCCGTCATCGGATCGCTGGAAACCATTTCTGCCGCCAGGGAACTGCTGTCTGACACGGACACCCTGATGGTCACGTTCGTGGGTGCGCCCGTTGGCATCCTCACCCGGCACGACCTGCTGGCCTACCTCAGCAACTGATCTGCGTTACCCGCAAAGGAGCATCATGTCCCTGCCTGAAAACCAAGGTTTCAACACCCGCGCCGTCCACGCCGGCCAGGACTTCGAGCCCCGCACCGGAGCCGTGGTGCCGCCGCTGCACTTCAGTTCCACCTATGCCCAGGACGGGATCGGGGGACTGCGCAGCGGCTACGAATACGGGCGCGGCGGAAACCCCACCCGGGACGCGCTGCAGGAACAGCTCGCGTCGCTGGAACTGGGCACCTCCGCCTACAGCTTCAGCTCCGGCCTGGCCGCGGAGGACGCC
The DNA here is from genome assembly GCF_007828995.1 of Arthrobacter sp. AG367. Taxonomy (NCBI): domain Bacteria; kingdom Bacillati; phylum Actinomycetota; class Actinomycetes; order Micrococcales; family Micrococcaceae; genus Arthrobacter; species Arthrobacter sp. AG367. The sequence continues at coordinate 144,230 of NZ_VIVE01000004.1, read as the reverse complement.
CTGATCCGCGCGCTGACCCGCCCCGGGGACCACATCGTGCTGGGCAATGACGCCTACGGTGGCACGTACCGGCTGATCAGCCGGGTGCTCGGCGACTGGGGAATTGGCAACACCCCCGTGGACATGGCCAACCTGGACATGGTCCGCGACGCCGTGGCCTCCCATAAGGCCCGCTTCCTGTGGGTGGAGACCCCCTCCAATCCGCTGATGAAGATCACCGACATCGCAGCGCTCGCGGACATAGCGCACGACGCCGGGGCCCTCCTGGTGGTCGACAACACCTTCGCGTCCCCCTACCTGCAGACCCCGCTCGCCCTGGGTGCGGACGTGGTGGTCCACTCCACCACCAAGTACATCGGCGGCCACTCCGACGTGGTGGGCGGCGCCGTCGTGGTGAAGGACGCCGAACTGGCGGAAAAGATCGGCTTCGTCCAGTTCGCCGTGGGCGCCGTGTCCGGGCCCATGGACGCCTTCCTGACCACCCGTGGACTGAAGACCCTGGGCGTCCGCATGGACCGGCACAGCGAGAACGGGCAGGCCGTGGCGGAGTGGCTGCTGGAACGACCGGAGGTTGAGGCCGTCCTGTATCCGGGCCTGCCCAGCCACCCCGGCCATGAGCTCGCCAAAAAGCAGATGCGGAAGTTCGGCGGCATGGTCTCGGTGCAGTTCAAGGGCGGTGAGGCGGCGGCCCGGAAGGTAGCGGAGTCCACGTCCGTGTTCACGCTCGCCGAATCCCTGGGCGGGATCGAGTCGCTGATGAACTACCCCTCCGAGATGACCCACGCGTCCGTCAAGGGCACCGAGCTGGCCGTCCCGGTAAACCTGCTGCGGCTGTCCTGCGGCATCGAGGACGTGGAGGACCTGATCGCGGACCTGGACCAGGCGTTCTCGGCCATCCCGTAACCACGAAAGGGTCTGGCTTTCTTGAGGAAAGCCAGCTAGGGTTTTCCCTGTGCCTCTTCGATCCGACTGGTCCCAACGCAGCTGCAGCATGGCCCGCGGCCTGGACATCCTGGGCGACCCATGGAGCATCCTGGTGCTGCGCGAGGTCTTCTTTGGGAATGGCCGCTTCGACGCCATGAAAAGCCGGCTGGAAGTGGCGGACTCGGTGCTCACCAAACGCCTGGCAGGCCTGGTTGAGTCCGGGCTGCTGGCCAGGAAGGCCTACGACGACGGCGGCCGCACACGCCAGGAGTACGTCCTCACCCCCAAGGGTGAGGACGCCCTGCCGGTGCTGAACGCAGTCACCATCTGGGCGGAAAAACACCTGCCCGCGCCGTCGGACCAGGCCCACCTTTACGTGATCCACACCGGCTGCGGGAAACCCACCACCTCGGCGGACACCTGCACCGAATGCGGCGCGCGGCTGACGGCGGCCAACACCAGCTGGCACAGCCAGTCCAGGTCCGATCAACCCATCCGGCTGTCCACCGCATCCGGGAAGGGAGCGGCATCGTGAGCACCCTGCCCGAGGAAACGGCCGGAACTCCCTCGCAGACCACCATTCTTCAGGCGCCCGGACCTCGACGCCGCCTGCACCCGGCCTGGATCGTCGCCGCCGTGGCATTCCTTGCCTTGGTTGGGGCAGCCGGATTCCGGGCCGCCCCGGGCGTCCTCATGGTGCCGCTCCAGCAGGAGTTCGGCTGGTCCACCACCGTGCTCTCGGCGGCCGTCAGCATCAACCTGGTGCTGTTCGGCCTCACGGCTCCGTTTGCCGCCGCCCTGATGGAGCGGTTCGGCATCCGGGCCGTCACATCAACAGCCCTGGTCCTGATCGGCATGGGCAGCGCGCTGACCGTGCTGGTCAACCAGTCATGGCAGATCCTCCTCACCTGGGGGCTGCTGATCGGGCTCGGCACCGGCTCCATGGCACTGGTCTTCGCCGCCACCATCGCCAACACGTGGTTTACGAAAAACCGGGGCCTGGTCATCGGCATCCTGACGGCCGGCAGCGCCGCCGGCCAGCTGGTCTTCCTGCCCTTCATCGCCCTCCTCGCGCAGGATCCCGGGTGGCGCCAGGCCTCCCTGCTGATCGCTGCCGGGGCGCTTGCCGTGGTCCCGCTGGTGCTGAAGTTCCTCAAGAACTCGCCGGCCGACGTCGGGGTGCTCCCCTACGGCGCGGAAGGGCCAGCCATTGAAGAACAGGCTGGTTCCCCGGCAGCGGCTCCGGAAGGCGCCCCGCGCAGCAACGCCGCCGTCCGGGCGCTCCAGGTCCTCAAGCGCGCCAGCAGGGTGCGCACGTTCTGGGCGCTCGCGGCCGGTTTCGCCATCTGCGGCGCCACCACCAACGGCCTGATCGGCACCCACTTCATCCCCTCCGCCCATGACCACGGCATGCCCGAAACCACGGCCGCGGGCCTGCTGGCCGTCGTCGGAATCTTCGACATTATCGGGACCATCGCCTCGGGCTGGCTGACGGACCGCTTCAACCCCCGCGTCCTGCTCGCCGTCTACTACCAGTTCCGCGGCATCGGGCTGCTGGTGCTGCCGCTGCTGCTGAATGCAGACGTGCAGCCCAGCATGATCGTGTTCGTGGTGATCTACGGATTGGACTGGGTGGCCACCGTTCCGCCCACGGCCGCCATCTGCCGTGAAACGTTCGGTGCTGACGGCAGTGTGGTGTTCGGATGGGTCTTCGCCGCCCACCAGCTGGGCGCCGCCGCGGCGGCCATCGCGGCCGGGGCCTTGCGGGATGCCACCGGCCACTACACCTACGCCTGGCTGGGAGCCGCAGCCATGTGCACCATCGCTGCGGTCATCAGTGCCACCATCCGCCGGCACCACAGTTCGCGGGAAGCGGAGCCGGCAGCGGCTTGATCTGGGGCGCGGCTAGGCTGGTCGGATGGAACCCGTCGCACCCGCCCCTGTCCGTCCCGTTGCCCTGGTCACCGGCGTGGGACGGCTTGCCGGCATTGGGGCCGGCATTGCCCGGCAGCTCGCGGCGGACGGCTGGGACCTGGCCCTGTCCTACTGGGCCGACTACGACGCCCGCATGCCGTGGGGGAGCGAACCCGAGGACGTGGTTCGCCTCACGGCCGAGCTGGAAGCGATTGGAGCCAAGGCCCAGGTCCTGTCGGCAGACCTCCAGGATCCCGGCGTCCCGGACAGGCTGGTGGCCGAGGCCGGGCAGCTGGCGGGCCCGCTGCAGGGCCTGGTGCTCAGCCACGCTGAATCGGTGGATTCGGGCGTGCTGGACACCAGTATCGAATCCTTTGACCGCCACTTCGCCGTCAACACACGCGCCAGTTGGCAGCTGATCGCCGCCTTTGCGCGGCAGGCACCGGACGACGGCGGCGCGATCGTTGCGCTGACCAGTGACCATACGGCGTTCAACCTTCCGTACGGTGCCTCGAAGGGTGCCCTGGACCGGATCGTCATCGCCGCCGCCCGCGAGCTGGGTCCGCAGGGGATCTCGGCCAACGTGCTCAACCCGGGGCCGGTGGACACCGGCTGGATGTCCCCGGAGGTCCGCCGGGAGCTCACCGCGCGCCAGCCCACCGGGAGGCTCGGCACCCCGGCCGATGTCGCCGGCACCGTCGCGTTCCTCCTGTCCCCGGCCGGCCGCTGGGTATCCGGGCAGCTGATCAAGGCCGACGGCGGCTTCTCGGCCTGAGTGCCCTGCACCCCCTTCGCGCCGCGCCCTCCCAACTGACTCGCAGTAGATGCCGTTTTGGGCCCCCAAAACGGCATCTACTGCTAGCTGGTTGGGGGAGGGGTCAGTGAAAGGCGTCCAGGCCGGTGATGTGCCGGCCAAGGATCAGGGTGTGCACCTCGTCGGTGCCCTCATACGTGCGGACCGACTCCAGGTTCGCGGCGTGCCGAAGCGGTGAATAGTCCGTGGTGATGCCGTTGCCGCCCAGGATGGACCGCGCCTCCCGGGCCACGCCAATCGCCTCGCGGACGTTGTTCAGCTTGGCCAGCGAAATCTGCTCCGGCCGGATGCTTCCGGCGTCCTTCAGCCGGCCCAGGTGCAGCGCCAGCAGGGTGCCCTTCTGGATTTCCACCAGCATGTTCACCAGCTTCTCCTGCGTGAGCTGGTAGCCGGCCAGCGGCCTGCCGAACTGCAGCCGCTCCTGCGAGTACGCCAGGGCGGCTTCGTAGGAATCCCGGGCGGCGCCCATGGCACCCCAGGCGATGCCGTACCGGGCCTCGTTCAGGCAGGTGAACGGCCCACGCAGCCCCCGCGCTCCCGGGAGCAGGGCCTCGGGACCCAGCCGGACGTCGTCGAACACCACATCGCACTGGATGGAGGCGCGCATGGACAGCTTCTGCCGGATAGGCGTGGCAGTCACGCCGGGGGTGCCCGCCGGAACAAGGAAGCCGTGGACGCCGTCGTCCGTCATGGCCCAGACCACCATGACCCCGGCCACTGAGGCGAGCCCGATCCAGCGCTTGGCACCGTTGAGCACCCAGCCGGCGTCATCCCCGCTGCCGTCCCGCTCCGCGAAAGTGGCCATGGAGGCGGGATCTGAACCCGCCGTTGGCTCGGTCAGGGCGAAGCACCCGATGACCTCCCCGGCCGCCATCCGGGGCAGCCACTCCTGCTTCTGCTCCTCGGATCCCCACGTATGGATGGCCGTCATGGCCAGCGAGCCCTGGACGGACACGAAGGTGCGGATGCCGGAATCGCCGGCCTCCAGTTCCATGGCCGCCAGGCCGTATTCGACGGCGGACCGGCCCGGGCAGCCATAGCCGTCCAGGTGCACCCCCAGGACGCCCAGCTCACCCAGTTCCGTCGCGAGGTCGAGGGGAAAGACGGCGTCCTCGTACCAGCGGGCGATGTCCGGTTTGATCCGCTGCCGGGTGAAGTCGCGGACCTTTTGCCGGAGCTCCAGTTCCTCCGCGGACAGCAGGGAGTCGAGGTCCAGGACGTCCGACGGGCCCGCGGTCACGGCTTCACCAGTCATTTCTTCACCTGGAAGTATCCGCGGGTGGACGGCATGAAACGGCACGCGGCCGCGAGGACCACGCCCAGCGCCAGCAGCAGCACCCCGCTCACAAAGGCGCCGCCGACACCGAAGATTTGGGTGTCGCCGTACGCCGGGTCCCACATCTGGACCGCCGAAATGAAGAAGGCGGCGGTCAGGAGCAGCGCGCCGGCGAGGGGGAGGATGCCGCGGAACCAGAGGTTGCGCGCCGATGCCCGCAGGGTTCCGCGGAAGTACCAGAAACAGGCGAAGCCGGTCAGGGCGTAGTAGAACGCGATGAAAAGGCTGATGGCACTGATGGAGTCCGCCAGCAGGTTCTCGCTCAGGAAGCTCATGGCCACGTAGTAGGCCGCGGCGGCGCCTCCCATCACCTGGGTGGAAAATCCCGGGGTCTGATTGCGCGGATGCACCTCTGCGAACTTTGCCGGCAGCGCGCCGTGGACCCCCATGGAGAGGGTCCCGCGGGCCGTGGGCAGGATGGTGGTCTGGGTGGAGGACAGCACCGAGGCAAGAACCGCGACGACGATCAGCCAGCCCCACGGGCCCAGCACCACGTCCTTCATGGCCAGGAACACATCGTCCTGGTTGGCCTCGTTGCCCAGGCCGATCCCTTCCGAGCCCACGGTGGCGTACATCATCACCAGCAGTGCCACGGAAACGTAGATTGCCACCAGGACGAACGCCGAGATCACGGCGCCGCGGCCGGGTGTGGTGGACGGGTTCTCGGTCTCCTCGTTCACCGCCAGGCAGGTGTCCCAGCCCCAATAGATGAACAGGGCAAGGAGGGCGCCGTGTACTACGGCGCCGGGGTCGGCAAAGGCGCCGGCCGGGTTGAACCATTCCAGGTCAAAGGCCTGCCCTTCCGGTGCCCCGCCCACGATCCGCACCACGATGGCCAGTGCGAAAATGCCCAGCGCAATGTACTGCACGTAGGTCAGCACGCGCTGGACGTGCTCGCCGAGCCGGATCCCGCGGTAGTTCACCAAGGTCATGAGGATGATGAACAGCAGCCCCGTGCCGGTGACCAGCAAGGTGTTCTCCGCCAGCGATCCGTCGCCCACCAGCAGCCAAAGATACTTCCCCGCTACCTGGGCGAGGTTGGCCAGGACCACGATTCCGGCCAGGGCCACGCCCCAGCCGCCCAGCCAGCCGGCCCAGGGGCCGAAGGCCTGGCGGGACCAGGTGAAGGTGGTGCCGCAGTCCGGGATGGCGCTGTTCAGTTCGCGGAACGCGTAGGCGATGAACAGGACCGGGATGAAGCCCAGCAGCAGGATCAGGGGAGTGTAGTTGCCGTTGACTGCAACGATCAGGCCCAGGGTGGCGGCGAGGGAGTACACCGGCGCGGTGGAGGCCAGCCCCAGCATCACGGAGTCGCCCAGGTCCAGGATGCCGGCCCGCAGTCCCTTGGCCGGCACGGTGGTGCCGGTCCCGCGCCCTGGGCCGCCCGTCGTCGTCATGTCCGTGCTCATGCTGTCACCGGTTTCATAGAACGATTCCTGCCTTGGTGGAGTCGGCCACCGCCGAAAGCGGCGCCGGCGCGTCAATGGTGTTGGGGACGAAGCGGCAGAAGTAGTCCGTGACCGGCCCGTCCGATTCCCGGATGCCGCAGCCCACGGACTCGCCGTCCACCACCCAGAGGCCCAGCACCGGATGGTTGCCGTCGAAGTCCGGCAAGGGGTGGTACTGCTGGTAGCACCAGCCCTCCCGCCCGTAGCCGCCGGGCTGCTCCAGGCTGATCCCGTCCGCGTGGATCCGGATGTTGTCGCCTTCACGGCCGTGGAGGGGCTTGCCCACCCACTCCTTCAGCGGCCCCGGATCCGTGAGGTACGCGGGCAGCAGGTTGGGATGGCCGGGGTACAGATGCCACAGGGCGGCCAGCAGGGCCTTGTTGGAGAGCAGCATCTTCCAGGCGGGTTCCACCCAGCGCGGGTTGTGCGCCCGCTCCAGCAGGCGGGGCCCGAACTCCTCCTTCATCATCAGCTCCCAGGGATAGAGCTTGAAGATGGTGTTGATCAGGAAGTTGTCCAGGTCCACGAAGCGGTTCAGGTTGGGGTCCCAGCCGATATCGGACATGTTGATCCCGATGGTGGTCCACCCCGCCTGGCCGGCGACGTCGCGCATGTACGCGGCGGTCATCCAGTCCTCGCCGGATTCCTCCACCTCGGAGTGGGCCACGTGGAGGGTGCTCATGCCGGTGCGGTACTGGAATTTCTTCCACTGCCGGATGAGGGCCTCGTGGATGCCGTTCCACTGGTCCTTCTCCGGAAACACGTCCTGGAGCCAGAACCATTGGGCGACGGCGGCCTCGATGAGTCCGGTGGGGGTGTCGGCGTTGTATTCGAGCATCTTGGCCGGCCCGCCCCGGCCGTCGTAGATGAAGTCGAACCGGCCGTAAACATCCACGTCGCCGGCCTGCAGCGATGCGGCCGCCAGTTCCAGTGCCTGGGGACCGATGCCGATGCTGCCCATGGCCCCGGTGGCCAGGAACTTCGCGGCTTCCAGGCACATCCGGTGCATCTCCTCGGCCGCCACTTCAAGGGTCTCCACCTCGTCCATGGTGAACTCGTAGTACGCGGATTCGTTCCAGTACTCGATCCGGCGCCCGTCGTCCATGGTGGTGGTGGAGAACACCAGGCCCTGCTCTTCGATCTTCTGCTTCCAGCCCGGCCGGGGTTCGGACAACATCCTCTTCATCCGTCAGCCCCCCGAGACCTTGCCGCCGCCACCGCTTGAGCCGCTCTTGGCGCTGGAGCCGAAACCGCCGCGGCTGACCGTGCCGCCCTGGCTGCTGTACCCCGTGGAGGCCTTTGCGCCGCTGGGGACGGTCCGCGTGTAGTTGGGCGCGGTGGACCGGTTCTGGCCAATGGGCGGAACACTTGCCCCGCGGGAGTAGAAGTACCAGGCGTAGATGCCGCCCCCGCGGCCCGCAGAGCTATCGCAATTGGTGTCCGCCACGCGCTCGCCGGTTTCGTCGTTGAAGCACACCTGCGCGTACTCGGGATCATCCTCATTGCTGGCCACCACGGCAGTGATGGTCCCGGCCAGGAGGGCTGTCACGCCCAGGCCCACCATCACGGTACGCCGCTGGGAACGCTTCTTCCGTGCGGCCGCGTCATTGAGCTGCTTTTCCCGCTCCCGCGCGAACGGGTCGACAGGGGTGACCGGTTCATTGAGGAGTTCGGGGCGCAGGTCCGGCTTGGGGACCTGCCAGGGCGGAGGCTTGGCGGTGCTGCTGCCGGTTCCCGGTTGCGGCCGGCCGGACGCGCCGTGCTGCGCCTCGGAAGCGTTGTCCGGCTCCTTGCTGGGATCCTCGTTCGGGTCCATGGTGTTTGAATCCACAGCGTCCCCTTCAGTTGTCCACGTGAATTGGGCACAGCGCTGCACCCCCAATTGCAATCCTCGGATCAGCGTAATCCCTGGGCAGGCCGGCTGCGAGTAAAACCGCGCTCGACGGCAGGGGAGAACTGCCCATCCCCGAGCCGCAGGAGCCAGGGCGCGGGGGAACCCTAGACTGGATGCCATGGAATCTGGTTCTGTCCTTGCTGTCTGCCGCGTCCACCAGCTCATCGCGGACCAGGGAAACGTTGGCGTGACGGCCATCGACAAGCGCCCGGCGGACGGTCCGGTGAAGGTCCACAAGCTGGGCCTGCGCGGAGACATCCAGGCCAACCGGGTGCACCACGGCGGAGAGGACCAGGCCGTCTACGCCTATTCCCAGGCCGACGCCGACTTCTGGGCGCGCACCCTGGGACGCGAACTGCCGCCGGGCATGTTTGGTGAGAACCTGCGGGTGGCCGGCATCGAAGCCACCCACGCCGTCATCGGGGAGCGCTGGAAGGTGGGGGCCGACGTCGAACTTGAGGTCACCTCCCCGCGCGTCCCCTGCGCCACGTTCCAGCGCCGGATGAAGGAACCGCAGTGGGTGAAGCGGTTCACCGAGGAGGGGCGGGTGGGGACCTACCTGCGCGTCATCCGCACCGGCAGCATCCGCGCCGGCGACCCCATCCAGCGGACCTTCGTGCCGCGCCACGGCATCACGATCGGCCAGTGGTTCAGTGAGCCGGACGCGGAGGTCATCGAGGCGCTCCGCAGTGCAGAGGCCGACGGCGAGATCCGGCTCCAGGACGAATACCACACAAAGTTTGGGCTGCTGCTGCGGCGGCTCGGGCAGTAGCATCCCTGCCCGGGGCGGGCTGTGTGCGCAAGCTCACCGCCGCCGTCGGGCATTGAATTGGCGGTCAATGGCGTCCGTACCTTACACTTGAAATATCCCCCACTCCGGAAATCCCTTATTCCTGCCCAATTTTTGAGGCAGGACTGGCAAGTGTTGGGGCCCGCACAAGCGATGCGGGCATTTTCATAGGGAGAGCCGGCTAAAGAAAACGCTGTACAGACTGCTGGGATAGCAGCCAAGAGATGCAGCGCGAAGTCCTGCCACGGGATTGCGAAAGCGCCGGACTTCTGTGACCGGCCGGTCAACGTTTGCCCGGCATCATCGGCACGCGTACTGCGGCTCCGCTCACCTCGGGTAGTGCCGCCTGGCCCCCTATGGATGAGGAATATCCCCCTATGCCCGAAAACCAGAACGAAACCACCGCCGTTGTTGAGGATGCCCCCGTGGCTCCCGCCGCCGAGGCTCCCGCAACCGCTCCCGCCGCCGAGGCTCCTGCCGCTGCGGACGCCCCTGCCGCTGAGGCAGAAGAAAACACCGTGAAGTTCGCCGACCTTGGCATCGACGGCCGCGTCCTGGCCGCCCTGCAGGACGTTGGCTACGAAAAGCCTTCCCCCATCCAGGCAGCAACCATCCCGCTGCTGCTTGAAGGCCGCGACGTCGTGGGCCTCGCCCAGACCGGCACCGGTAAGACTGCAGCATTCGCAGTACCGGCACTGTCCCGCCTGGCCGAGCTCCACGACCTCAACGGCCCGTCCCGCAAGACCCAGGCCCTGGTCCTGGCACCCACCCGCGAGCTGGCCCTCCAGGTGGCCGAGGCCTTCACCTCCTACGCCAAGCACATCGACGACTTCACCGTCCTGCCCGTCTACGGCGGCTCCGCCTACGGGCCCCAGCTGGCCGGCCTGCGCCGCGGCGCCCAAGTGGTTGTTGGTACCCCCGGCCGCGTGATCGACCACATCTCCAAGGGTTCCCTGGACCTGTCCGAACTCCAGTACCTGGTGCTGGACGAGGCCGACGAGATGCTGCGCATGGGCTTCGCCGAGGACGTTGAGCAGATCTTCCAGCAGACGCCTTCGGACCGCCAGGTGGCACTGTTCTCCGCCACCATGCCGAGCCAGATCCGCCGCATGTCCAAGCAGTACCTGAACGATCCCGCCGAGATCTCCGTCAAGTCCAAGACCACCACCGGCGCCAACACCCGCCAGCGGTACCTGCAGGTCATGGGCCCGCACAAGCTCGACGCCATGACCCGCATCCTCGAGGTGGAAGACTTCGACGGCGTCATCGCCTTCGTGCGCACCAAGATGGCCACCGAGGACCTTGCTGACAAGCTGAAGTCCCGCGGTTTCCAGGCCGCCGCCATCAACGGTGACATCCCGCAGCAGCAGCGCGAGCGCACTGTTGACGCGCTGAAGGAAGGCCGCATCGACATCCTGGTGGCCACCGACGTCGCCGCCCGTGGCCTTGACGTGGAACGCATCAGCCACGTCATCAACTACGACATCCCGCACGACACCGAGTCCTACGTGCACCGCATCGGCCGCACCGGCCGTGCAGGCCGTTCCGGTGACGCCATCCTGTTCATGACGCCGCGGGAGAAGTACCTGCTGCGTTCCATCGAAAAGGCCACCCGCCAGCCGGTGGAGCAGATGCACCTGCCCACAGCCGAGACCGTGAACACGTTGCGCCTGGGCAAGTTCGCCGAGCGCATCACCGAGACCCTCGCCTCCGAGGACGTCGCGGCGTTCCGGGACCTCATCGCGTCCTACGAGGAGGAGCACAACGTTCCCGCAGCAGAGATCGCTGCCGCCCTTGCCGTGATGGCGCAGGGCGGGCAGCCGCTGCTGGTCAAGGAACTGCCTGCCGCTCCTGAATTCCAGAAGCGCGAGCGCTCCAAGGACGGCTTCGGCTCACGTGGGCCGACCCGTGCGCTGACCGAGGGCAATGCCACCTACCGGATCGCGGTGGGACGCCGCCAGCGCGTCATGCCCGGCTCCATCGTGGGCGCCATTGCCAACGAAGGCGGCATCTCCTCCGCGCAGATCGGCGGCATCGACATCCGCTCGGACCACTCCCTGGTGGAGCTGCCCGCGGACCTGAGCCCCGACCAGCTGAAGGCCCTGTCCCGCACCCGGATCGGCGGCGAGCTGATCCACCTCGAACTGGACAACGGCCGCAAGCCGTCCGGTGACCGCGGCGCCTACCAGGGCAGCCGCGGCGGTGACCGGGGAGGCAACTTCAAGGGCAACGGCGGGTTCAAGAAGGAATTCCGCAAGAACGATGGCGAGCGGTCCTCCGCTGACCGCGGCGGCCGTTCGTATAGCGAGCGCTCCTTCAGCGACCGCGGCCAGTCGGGCGACTCCCGCTTCGGCGGCCACGGCGACGGCTCCCGCAAGCCCCGCAGCGGCAGCGAGGGCGGGCACCGCGACTTCAACCGCAAGGGCAAGTGGTAAACCCCCGGCGTTGAGGAATTGACGACGGCGATGGGCCGGCTTTCGAGCCGGCCCATCGGCGTTTAACCGCACGGGTGTGGGACTCGCCACATTCGCGCTCCCGCACGGTGGCGAGGGGCCCTGGGAAGGTGCCTGCCGCCGTCGTCCGCCCTGCTTCCCATCACCCCTCCAGCCCCGGAATTCCGCGGAAAAACACGCTTCCGCAGCCCGGAAAAGCACTTGCCCGACCGTCCGGAAGGGGCTCCGGGCGCCGATTTGTTGGTGCGTAAATCTTCCGGTAGAGTATTTACTCGTTGCCCCCCTAGCTCAGTGGTAGAGCGCGTTCTTGGTAAGAACGAGGTCACCGGATCGATTCCGGTGGGGGGCTCTGAATGAGGGCCTGCGTCAAGGCGGTTTGACCGGCTTGACGCAGGTTTTTCTCATTCGTGGCGGTGTAGCTCAGTTGGTTAGAGCGCACGACTCATAATCGTGAGGTCGGGAGATCGAGCCTCCCCACCGCTACAGGCTAAGCCCCCGGGATCCATGGATCCCGGGGGCTTTTCTGTTTGCTGCAAGTCCATCCATCTCTAGCGGCGTCTCGACTTCAAGGCACTTATCTAAGCGGCCGGTGTTGACTGCTCAGCATGCTTACTATTAGGTTGGACTGAGCAGAAAAGTGGCATATGTCACGCCATATTAGGGCCCGTCAGGGCACAACAGGCTGCTTGGCCTGTAGATAAAGTACCCAGCCGCTGGCTTTGACTCCCCAGCTGCTGGACGAGGCGGGTGGTTCCTTACGGCGGCCGCCCGCCTCACCACACCAGGAAGCTCCGTGGACGCCCTATTGGGAAGGTGGAAGCATGGGCACTACGTCATCTGACGGGCACGAGGGCTGGATTCTGCCTTGGTGGGGCTTCATCCTCGGCTTATGCCTGCTTATTCCAACCCTGGTGCGGTTCGATTGGGAAGGCTGGACCGGGGTCGATATTTTTTTCGCGGCAACAGGCACGGTTCTGGTCATCGCCTGCGTGAGCAGGCTTGGGATCATCCTGAGCCGTGCGCGGCACTATCGGGTGAAATCAGAAACTGAAGGGCGTGACGCTCTGTAGGCCCCGCAGGTCGAGATTGAGCCATGTCGTTCACCTACTTATCGATTTCTGCCGCGATTATCGTGGCCTCGCTGGTGCTGTACGATCAGTGGCTCATGGCAGACCAGCGGGGCAAAACCAGGCAGTACAAGAAGACACGCCTGATCAGCATGTGGATCGGCTTAGCCATGGGTGCTGCCTTCCTCTTCCTCTTCCTTTTCGTCCAAACAGACTGAAGATTCATCCTGCATGTCCCACACATGGGGCCGAGGGGCCGCTGAACGTCCTGTCTGCCCCCTTGGCCTTCCCCACACCAATACCTGTCTGCGGCGGCCAAGCCCCCGGAATCCGCAAGGTTCCGGGGGCTTTCCTGTTTCCCGGATCCGCAGTAGCTTGGCAGCAATTGGCGGACGGGGGATCGGTGGACTTTTTCACGGCGGTGATGCAGCCGTTCCGGTGGCTGGTGTCCGCCGTCATGGTGGCTTTCCACGACGGGCTGGCCGCCGTGGGCATGCCGGCGGCGGGCGGCTGGACCTGGACGCTGTCCATCATCGGGCTGGTCCTGGTCATCCGCGCAGCACTAATCCCGGTGTTCCTGGCCCAGGTGAGGGCCCAGCGCAGGATGCGGCTCCTGCAGCCGGACCTGAAGGAGCTCCAGGACAGGTACAAGGGCAGGACAGACCCTGCGTCCCGGCAGGCCATGGCCCAGGAACAGATGGCCCTCTACAAAAAGCACGGCACCAACCCGTTCTCTGCGTGCCTGCCGCTGTTGATCCAGGCACCGTTCTTCCTGGCGCTTTTCCAGGTGCTGTCCGGAATTTCCAACGCCTCGCGGCAGGGCGAAGGCATGGGCGTGATGGGACACGACCAGGTGGTCCAGTTCGATTCCTCCAGCATCTTCGGGGCACCACTGTCCTCCTCCCTGCAGCACGGCGCAGGCGACCCGGCCGCCGTGGCTGTGCTCGCCGTCGTCATGATCCTGGTGATGATCGCCAGCCAATTCCTGACGCAGAAACTTGTGGCCTCACGGACCATGGACGGCCAAGACAGCGACAGTCTCCTGATGCGCCAGCAGCAAGTCCTGCTGTACGTCCTGCCCGTGGTCTTCGGCGTGGGCGGGATCTTCTTCCCCATCGGAGTCCTGGTCTACTGGACGGTTTCCAACCTCTGGACGCTGGGCCAGCAGTTCATGGTGTCGCGGCAGCAGTAAGGCTTTGCCGGATGCTGCGGTCCTAGCCTTGTTCGCAATGACCCGCGTAGAAGGCACGGATGTGCGAACAAGCCCAGGAATGCCGCAAGCAGCGCCGAAGGCCTATGCGGGCCTGATATCCGGCGGCAGAATGGGGCCATGGCGAAGCTGATCTACTCCGCAATCATGTCCCTCGACGGCTACACGGCAGACAAGGACGGCAACTTCAACTGGTCCGCGCCGGATGCGGAGGTCCACGGTTTCATCAACGACCTGGAGCGGGATGTGGGCACCTACCTCCTGGGGCGGCGGATGTACCAGGTGATGTCTGTCTGGGAAACCATGGGCACGTCCGGGGATCCTTCGGTGATCCAGGACTATGCCCGGATCTGGCAGGGGGCGGACAAGGTGGTGTACTCGACGACGCTGGCCATCGCTGCCACGCCCCGCACCAGGCCGGAGCGGCAGTTCCGCCCGGAGACGGTGCGGGACATGAAGGCCGGCACGGACAGGAACATCAGCATCGGCGGCCCCACGCTGGCGGCACACGCCCTCAACGCCGGCCTGGTGGACGAATGCCAGTTCTTCATCACCCCGGTTGCCGTGGGCGGCGGCCTGCGCTTCCTGCCGGACGGACTGGAGGCCCGGCTGGAACTGCTGGAGGAACGCCCGTTCGGAAACGGCGTGGTGTACCTGCGCTACGGAGTCCTCTGAACCGCCGGCGCACCCGTCCTGCGCTGGACCGCGAAGAGGGTGAACAACAGGGCCACCAGCGCGGTGCCCACCAGCAGGAGCAGCCCGATCGAATAGCTGCGGGTCGCTGCGTCATAGGTGGCGCCCATGACCAGAGGGGGGAAGTATCCGCCCAATCCGCCAGCGGCGCTCACGATGCCGCTGATGCTGCCCACCTTCCCCGCCGGTGACAGGACGCCGACCCACGCAAACACGCCGCCCGTTCCCAGACCCAGCGCCGCCGCCATGGCAACGAATGTGGCACCGGCGGGGACTTCGCCGTCGGGCCGCATGTTCACCACCCAGCCCAGGACCGCGACGGCGGCAAGGGCGGTGAGGACTACCGGTTTCGGGCCCAGCTTGTCAGCCAGGACCCCGCCCACCGGACGGGCCAGGACAGCGGCCAGGGCAAACCCGGCGGTCCGGGCGCCGGCGCCGGAGGGATCGAAACTGTACACGTCCCGCAGATAGGTGGGCAGGTAGGTGGCGAAGGAAACGAAACCGCCGAAGACCACGGCGTAGAGGAAGCACATCTTCCAGGTGACTGCCGTCCTGGCAGCGTCGAGGAGTTTGGGCAGCACCGGCAGGTGGCTGGGCGCCCAATCCGGGGATTCCTTCATGGCGAACCACACCAGCGCCGCCATCACGGCCAGGACGCCGGCGATCAGCAGGTGCGTCTGAAAGTATCCGATCCCGGCCACAAGCCGGGGATTCAGAAATGCCGCCAGCGCCGTGCCGCCCATCCCGGCGCCGAAGACACCGGTGGCGAACCCGCGGCGGGCTGGTTGGTACCAGGCGCTGACGAACGGGATCCCGACGGCGAAAACGGTCCCTGCCACGCCGAGCAGCAGCCCGGCCCCCAGTACCAGCGCGAAGGAACTCAGGAGGCCGCCGACCGACACCAGGAGGAGGGGAGGGATGGCGGCCAGGAGCACGAAGGTGAACATGGCCCTGCCGCCGTACTTGTCCGTGAGCGTGCCCACCACGATCCGTCCCAGCGAACCGACGAACACCGGCATGGCCACCAGGATCCCGGTGCTGGCCGGCGTCAGGGACAGGTTCTGGACGTAGAAGGCGCCCAGCGTGGCCACGGAGTTCCATGCCCAGAAACCTGCCACGGATGCCGCCGTCGCCAGCGCAAGGTTCAGCGCCCTCCAGGTGCCCGGCGCTGTGGTCATTCCGGCCACTTCCTGCTCCTCACCATGATCCAAACGCACCGCCGGTCAGCGGTTGCGGGTGTCCCTGTCCGGCGTGCCAACGGCGGACCAGCCCCGGCCCTTCGTTTCCCTGTCCCGCGAGCGGTAGACGATGTACGGGCGGAAAAGATAGTGCAGGGGTGCCGTGAAGGCGTGCACCAGGCGCGTGAACGGCCAGATGACGAACAGCGCCATGCCCACCAAGGTGTGCAGGTGGAAGGTGAACGGCGCAGCGGCCATCGCCGCGATGTCCGGCTGGAAGATGAACAGCGACCGGAACCACGGCGCCACCGTTTCCCGGTAGTTGTGCCCGTGTTCTCCCTCGAACACACTGGCCAGGGTGGTCCACAGGCCAAAGACGATGGCCGCGGTCAGCACCACGTACATGGTCTTGTCGTTCCTGGTGGTCGCCATGAAGACCGGGCCGGTGGTGCGCCGCCGGTAGATCAGCAGCGCGATCCCGCCCAGCGTTCCCACCCCGGCGATGCCGCCCACCAGCAGGGCGTTGAAGTGGTAGAAGTCCTGGCTCATGCCCGCCGCCGCCGTCCAGGCGATCGGGATCACCAGGCCGAAGAAGTGCCCGGCGATGACCGCAAGCAGCCCGAAGTGGAAAAGCGGGGAGGCGATCCTCAGGAGCCGGGATTCGTAAAGCTGGGAGGACCGGGTGGTCCAGCCGAACTGGTCGTACCGGTAGCGCCACACCAGCCCGCCCACCAGCACCACCACCATGACATAGGGCAGGACGCCCCACAGGACGGTATCCCAGGCGTTGAGGACGACGGCGGGTCCCGGCTCCGCCACGGTGGACGCCTTGAGTGCGGGCATGGTCAGGCCCTCCTGACCGGCAAAAGCCGCGGGTCGTAGGGATCCAGTCCCACGCTTTCGGAGGGTGGACCGTATCCGGCCATGCGCATCACTTCCTGCTCGTCCTGGGGTGACTTCCCGGGCAAGGTGGCGCAGATGGCCGCCAGGATCGTGGCATGCGGCAGGTTGTCCCGAAGCAGCCCCAGCCGAAGCATCTCCAAGCTGGCCCGGTAACGCTTCAGCAGGGTGCGTCCGGCCGCGGAATCCACCCGGGCAGCGAATTCCAGCACCATGGGCAGGTAGTCGGGAAGTTCCCCGTCCAGGTCCACCAGGGCGCCGCTGTGCCGGTAGGCCTCCTTGAAGAAGCCCAGCACCTCACCGCGGCGCCGGGTGTCGCCATCGGTCCAGTAGCTCAAATGCAGCGCGTGCCGCCGGCCGAGATCGAACTCGCGGACATATTGGGCCTGCAGTTCCATGGGCGGGGTGGCCTCGAGAAGGTCCAGTACCGGCGCAAATGCCGGCAAAGCCCCGGGAAACTCGGAAAACGCTGCCCGGACCAGGGGAACCCGCTGCACCAGGTCCTCATCGGGATAGGACAGGCACCAGGCCGCTGCCAGGTACACCACCTGGTCGTGGCGGTTCACGGCTGGTCCTCCGCAGCGTCGAGGGTATCCGCTTCGTGCCCCTTGTCCGGGAACAGGCCGGGCGGCGCCCCGCGGCCGTCCCAGTTCAGCAGGTTCACCCTGCCCTTCAGGCCCGTCCCCGCGGAGACCTCGTCACTTGTCTGCCGGTCGCGCAGGGCGTGGAAGGTGTCCACGGCCACCGGGACGGGCCTGCCGCTCGCCTCCCCGAAGGGTGCCGAATCCTGCATGCCAGGGCCGCCGTCGAAATCCAGCGAGCAGCCCATCTCCTCCAGGTCGTGGGCCTGCTCCACGTGCGCCTTGGGAATGACGTACCGTTCGTCGTATTTGGCAATGGCCATCAGCCGGTACATCTCGTACATGGTCTGGCCGTCCATGCCCACGGCCTCGGAGATCGAGTCGTCCGGGTCGTTGCCGAGGCTGATGCCGCGCATGTAGGAACGCATGGCGGCCAGCTTCTTCAGTACGGCCGTGACCCGGTCCGCATCGCCTGCGGTGAACAGTTCCGCGAGATACTCCACCGGGATGCGCAGCGCATCAATGGCGCCAAAGAGATTGCCGTGGTCCTCGCCGTCGTGCCCCTGGTCCCGCAGCAGGTCCACAACGGGTGAGAGCGGCGGCACGTACCAGACCATCGGCATGGTGCGGTACTCGGGGTGCAGCGGGAGTGCCACTTTGTAGACCTTGGCCAGGGCGTAGACCGGCGAGCGCCGCGCGGCGTCGATCCAGTCCTCGGGGATCCCCTGGGCGCGGGCCTCGGCCTGGACGGCGGGGTCGTTCGGGTCCAGCAGCACGTCCATCTGGGCGTCGTAGAGTTCCTTGGGGTCGGTGACCGCGGCCGCCGCGGTGACGGCGTCGGCGTCGTACAGGAACAACCCCAGGTACCGCAGCCGGCCCACGCAGGTCTCCGAACAGACCGTCGGCAGCCCCACCTCCACCCTTGGATAGCAGAAGGTGCACTTCTCGGCCTTGCCCGTCTTGTGGTTGAAGTAGATCTTCTTGTACGGGCAGCCGGTGACGCACTGCCGCCAGCCACGGCACTTGTCCTGGTCCACCAGCACAATCCCGTCCTCCACCCGCTTGTAGATCGCGCCGGAGGGGCAGGACGCCATGCAGGACGGGTTCAGGCAGTGCTCGCAGATCCGCGGCAGGTAGAACATGAACGTCTGCTCGTAGGCGAACTTGATCTTGTCCTCGGACTCGCGCCGCACCTTCTCCACGATCGGGTCCAGGTGGCCGTTTTCGGTGGAGCCGCCCAGGTCGTCGTCCCAGTTCGCGGACCACGTGATTTTCGTGTCTTTGCCGGTGATCAGGGACTTGGGCCGGGCCACCGGGAAGTCGTCGCCCAGCGGCGCGTCCACGAGGGTCTTGTAGTCGTAGGTCCACGGCTCGTAGTAGTCCTTGAGCTCGGGCTGGACGGGGCTGGCGAAGATCCCCAGGAGCTTCTTCACCCGGCCCCCGGCTTTCAGCACCAGCTTGCCGCGCTTGTTCAGCACCCAGCCGCCGTGCCACCTCTCCTGGTCCTCGTAGCGGCGCGGATACCCCTGCCCGGGCCGGGTTTCCACGTTGTTGAACCAGACGTACTCGGTGCCCGCACGGTTGGTCCAGGCCTGCTTGCAGGTCACGGAACAGGTGTGGCAGCCGATGCATTTGTCCAGGTTCATGACCATGCCCATTTGAGCCATGACACGCATCAGTACTGCACCTCCTGGGAACGACGGCGGACGGTGGCAACCATGTCGCGCTGGTTCCCGGTGGGGCCGAGGTAGTTGAACGCGTAGGCCAGCTGGGCGTAGCCGCCGATCAGGTGCGAAGGCTTGACCAGCAGCCGGGTCACCGAGTTGTGGATGCCGCCGCGCCGTCCCGTGGCTTCGGACTTCGGCACGTCGATGGTGCGTTCCTGTGCGTGGTGGACGTAGACCACGCCGGCCGGCATCCGGTGGCTGACGATCGCCCGGGCCACCAGGACCCCGTTGATGTTCAGGCACTCCACCCAGTCGTTGTCCTTGACCTGGATCGCCTCGGCGTCGGCGGGGCTCATCCAGACCGTGGGGCCGCCGCGGGAGAGCGAGAGCATCAGCAGGTTGTCCTGGTATTCGGAGTGGATGGACCACTTGGAATGCGGCGTCAGGTACCGGACCACCACTTCCAGCTCCCCGTTCCGGCCCAGTTTGGGTTCGCCGAAGAGCCGGTGCATGTCCAGCGGCGGCCGGTAGATGGGCAGCCCCTCGCCGATGTCCGTGATCCAGTCGTGGTCCAGGAAGAAATGCATCCGCCCCGTCAGGGTATGGAAGGGCTTGAGCCGTTCGATGTTGATGGTGAACGGGGCGTAGCGCCGGCCGCCCGTTTCGGAGCCTGACCATTCCGGCGACGTGATCACGGGGACCGGTCCGGCCTGGGTCTGGGCGAAGGTGATGAACTTTTCCTCGGAGCCCTCGGACAGGTCCGCCAGCTTCCTTCCGGTGCGGACTTCGAGGTCTTTGAAGCCCTGCACGGACAGCGCACCGTTGGTGGTGCCGGAGAAGGCCAGGATGGCCTCGGCCATTTTCGCGTCGGTGTCGATCGCCGGCCGCCCGTCCGCTGCGCCGCCGAGCATCACGCCGTTGGAACGGCTGAGCCGCTCCAACGGGCCGGCGAGTTTGTACGTGACGTTCTTGACGGTGAAACCGAGCTTGTCGGCCAGGGGCCCGACGGCGGCGAGCTTGTCCGCGATGGCCGTGTAGTCCCGCTCCACCACCGAAAAGGCGGGCATGTTCTGGCCCGGTACGGCGGGAATGTCCGTGTCACGCCAGTCCCGCACGATCCCCCCGGGCTGGGCCAGCTGGCCCGGGGTGTCGTGCTGCAGCGGCACGCTGACCAGGTCCCGGCGGACGCCCAGATGGGTCTTGGCCATCCGGGAGAACTCCCGGGCCAGCAGGTGGAACATCTCGAAGTCCGTTTTGGTTTCCCACGGCGGGTCGATTGCTGGGGTGAAGGCGTGCACAAACGGGTGCATGTCCGTGGAGGACAGGTCGTGCTTCTCGTACCACGTGGCGGCCGGGAACACGACGTCGGAGAGCAGCGTGGTGGAGGTCATCCGGAAGTCCGCGGAGACCAGGAAGTCCAGCTTTCCTTCCGGCGCCTTTTCGTGCCACTTCACATCCTTGGGTTTAAGTCCCTCGGCATCCGTGCCCAGGACGTTGTTGTGGGTGCCCAGCAGGTTCCGCAGGAAGTACTCATTGCCCTTGGCGGAGGAACCGAACAGGTTGGAGCGCCACAGGACCAGCGTGCGCGGCCAGTTCTCCGGGGCGTCCACGTCCTCGATGGCCGGGTTCAGTGTCCGGTTCTTGAGTGCGTCCGCGATATAGCTGGGGGTGTCCTTGGCGGTTCCGGCGGCGACGGCGGCCTCCGCCTCGTCGGCGAGGTCCAGGGGGTTGCGGTCGAACTGCGGGTAAAACGGCATCCATCCAAGCCGCGCGGCCTGGGCGATGGCGTCCGCGGTGTGCAGGCCGTCCAGGGCGCCGGTGGACAGCGGTGATTTGAGGGCGTCGGCCGAGTACCCGTCCTGGCGCCACTGGTCCGTGTGCATGTACCAGTACCCGGTGCCGATCATGGTGCGCGGCGGCCTGGACCAGTCCAGGGCATTGGCCAGCGACACCCAGCCGGTGATGGGGCGGGTCTTTTCCTGCCCCACGTAGTGCGCCCAGCCGCCCCCGTTCCGTCCCATGCAGCCGGTCAGCATCACCAGCGCCAGGATGGCCCGGTACGTGGTGTCGCCGTGGAACCACTGGCAGATGCCGGCGCCCATGATGATCATGGACCGGCCCCTGGACTGCTCGGCGTTGCGGGCGAACTCGCGGGCCACCCGGATGCAGGCCTGGGCGGGTACGGAGGTGATCTCCTCCTGCCATGCCGGGGTGTAGGGCGTGGCGGCGTCGTCATAGCTGGCGGCCCAATCCCCGGGCAGCCCGTCGCGGCCCACTCCGTACTGCGCGAGCATGAGGTCGAACACCGTGGTGGCCAGCTGGCCTTCCACCTCGATGACGGGCACGCCGCGGCGGAGCACGCTGCCGGTGCCGTCCGCCTGCTCGAAGCACGGGAGCAGGACCTCGGCGCTTTCTCCCGAGACCTCCCGCAGCGACAGCGCCGGTTCCATCCCCTCGAGGTCCAGGTTCCACTTGCCCTCGCCGCTGCCGGAGTAGCGGAAGCCCAGGGACCCGTTGGGGACGGCCGGACGGCCGGCCTTCTTGTCGAACAGGACGGTGCGGAACGCAGCGTCCTCTGCCCCGGACTCCGCCGGGATGTCACGCGCAGTGAGGAATTTTGACGGCGTCAGCGCGCCGTCGTCGTTCCTCACCAGCCGGACCAGGAACGGAAGGTCCGTGTACTGCTTCACGTAGTCGGTGAAGAACGGCACGTCCCGGTCCACGAAGAATTCCTTCAGCATGACGTGCCCCATCGCCATCGCCAGGGCAGCGTCCGTTCCCGCCTGGGCGGGAAGCCATTCGTCCGCGAACTTGGTGTTGTCCGCATAGTCCGGGCTGACCGTGACCA
Source organism: Arthrobacter sp. AG367 (assembly GCF_007828995.1). Taxonomy (NCBI): domain Bacteria; kingdom Bacillati; phylum Actinomycetota; class Actinomycetes; order Micrococcales; family Micrococcaceae; genus Arthrobacter; species Arthrobacter sp. AG367. The sequence goes on along the minus strand of NZ_VIVE01000004.1, from coordinate 122,513 downwards.
CCTTGGTGCCGCGGTACCGCACCTCGGCCATCCAGTGCGCGTCCGGAGTTCGGGTGACCGGGACGTTCGATCCCCACATCATGAGGTAGCGCGCGTCCCACCAGTCACCGGACTCGGGAACGTCGGTCTGGTCCCCGAACACCTGCGGGCTGGCGACAGGCAGGTCAGCGTACCAGTCGTAGAAGGACGTCATCACCCCGCCGATCAGCTGGATGAAACGCGTACCGACGGCGTGCGAAACCATTGACATGGCCGGGATGGGGGAGAAGCCGGCGCAGCGGTCCGGGCCGTAGGTCTTGATGGTGTTCACGTGGGCGGCGGCGGCAATCTCGATCGCTTCCTGCCAGGAGACCCGGACCAGGCCGCCCTTGCCGCGGGCCTGCTGGTAGCGCCGGCGCTTGTCCGGGTCGGCCGCTATCTCGGCGAAGGCCAGGACCGGGTCGCCCAGGCGTGCTTTCGCTTCCCGGTACATCTCCACCAGTACACCGCGTGCGTAGGGAAAGCGGACCCGGGTGGGGGAGTAGGTGTACCACGAAAAGGCTGCCCCGCGCGGGCAGCCTCTCGGTTCGTATTCGGGACTGTCAGGGCCCACCGACGGGTAGTCGGTCTGCTGGGATTCCCAGGTGATGATGCCGTCCTTGACGTACACCTTCCAGGAGCAGGAACCGGTGCAGTTCACCCCGTGGGTGGAGCGGACCACCTTGTCGTGGCTCCACCGGTCGCGGTAGAAGATGTCGCCCTTGCGGCCCCCCTCCCGGAAGACGGCCCTGCCGTCGTCGGTCTGGTCCCACCGGGTAAAGAAACGGCCCAGCTTCAACATTGCTTCTGATGCGGGTCCATCTAACCCCGCACGGGGTCCGGCAGCCATGCCCCCAAGCTAGGCGGGAGCCGGAAACGCGGAACAGGGCACAAAGGCCCTGTTCCGTGGACCATGGCTGCTCCGAATCCCTCCCGGGGCGGGCAGAATGGGTGCATGACACGCATCGCCATCATCGGCGGCCACGGGAAAGTGGCCCTCCTCCTGTCCCAGCTCCTCACCGGCGAGGGCCACTCCGTCACCTCGTTCATCCGCAATCCGGACCATGCGGACGACGTCGCCGCCACTGGCGCCACGCCGTCGGTCCTGGACGTGGAAAATGCCACGACGGCGGCCATCGCCGATGCCTTGGCCGGGCATGACGCCGTGGTCTGGTCCGCCGGGGCTGGCGGCGGCAACCCCGGCCGCACCTACGCGGTGGACAGGGACGCTGCCATCCGCTCCATGGATGCGGCGGCCCAGGCAGGGGTGGACCGGTACGTGATGGTGTCCTACTTCGGTGCGGGCAAGGACCACGGAGTGCCGGAAGACAACAGTTTCTTCGCCTACGCCGAAGCCAAGGCGGCCGCTGACGAGTACCTGCGCGGCAGCGGGCTGGCGTGGACCATCCTGGGGCCCGGGGCACTGACCGACAAGCCGGGGACCGGGCTGATCGACGTGGACCCGTCGCCGGATGGGGACCGTGACACGTCACGTGCCAACACGGCGATCGTGGCCGCGGCGGTGCTGGACCTGCCCCAGACCGCAGGCCGGACCATCGAGTTCCGCGACGGCACGCTGCCGGTGGCAGCGGCCCTGGAACCGGGCGCGTAGACCCCGGCGGGCAAGGGGCGCGTGGCCTCGGTTATGCCGGGGCGACCGGCGCGGCCAGCTCCAGGTCCAGGTCCAGGGAATTCTGCTCCACGTAGTCCAGGGCGCAGCGCACGGCACCCACCGTGACGATTGAGTCGCCCAGCGGGGAGACCGCCACCCGCGCGGGGGTGGCGGTGAAGTCTTTCAGGCGCTCGCTGATGGGTGCAAGGAGTACGCCCGCGGAATCGGCCACCCCGCCGCCGATCACCACCAGCTCCGGATTGAGCAGGGTGGCTACGGTTCCCACCACCCGTGCCATCCTGTCCGCCAGCCGGTCCATGATGCCAAGAGCCACGGCGTCGCCCTGTTCCGCCGCCGCAAAGACCTGCTCAGCTTCCAACCGCCCGTGGGGGACGGAGCGGAGGGCGGTGGGGACCGGGGTGGCCAGGGCTTCGGCGGCCCAGGTCCGCGCCAGGTGGGCGATGCCGTAGGTGTCGCCCACGCCTTCCACCAGGTCCAGGTACGCCAGCTCCCCGGCGCTGCCCCGCGTTCCGTGGACCAGCCGGCCGCCCTCCACGATGCCCGAACCCAGCCGTTCGCTGGCCAGGATCACCACCACGTCGTCAATTCCCGCGGCCGCCCCCTGCCAGCGTTCGCCCAGGGCCGCAAGGTTGGCGTCGTTTTCCAGCAGCACCGTCCAGCCCCGGGTTTCCTTGAGGGCCGCCCCCAGTCCCAGGTCGAACAGCCCCCAGAACTTCTGCGTGGCCACCACCTCCCCGTGCCGGTCCACGGGTGCGGCAACTCCGGCGCAGACGGCCAGTACCCGGCCGGGCTCCGTTCCTGCGGACCGCAGGGCCGCCTGGGCTACGCCGTCGATGAAGGCTATGCGTTCCCGGGAACCGACGTCTCCCGCCTGGAAAGGCCGGCTGGACCGTCCCAATGTCTTGCCCCGGAGGTCGGAAACCACCACGATGACCTTTGAATAGCCGATGTCCATGCCCAGGACCACGCCTGCGCGCTCGTTGAGTTCGAACCGGCGGGCGGGGCGGCCCTTGTGGTACCCGCCGAATTCGCGCTGGTTTTCCCGCTCCAGGACCCAGCCGCGCCGGACCAGGTCCTCGCAGACGGCGATGGTGGTGGCGCGGGTCAGGCCCGTGGCGGCCATGACGTCCGTGACGGTCACCGCGGCCGAGGCGCGGAGGAATTCGAGGACCGCGCCGGCACTGACCCGCCGCAGCAACTGGGGAGTCGCCGGAACCAGTTCAGGCATGCTGTTGACCTTCCTGAGCAAAGCACCAGATAATACTTGGGGAAGTAAATTTAGATTCAATATAAATGTACCTGCTGCAAAGAAAAGGACCACCCCTTGTCCACCACTGCCACGCTGGCAACCCTGTCCGACTCCGACCGTCCGGCCGACCCCAACTGGTGGCGCCAGGCCTCCGTATACCAGATCTACCCGCGCAGCTTTGCCGATTCCAACGGCGACGGCATCGGTGACCTGAAGGGCATCACCGCCAAGGTCCCGTACCTGAAGTCGCTGGGCATCGACGCCGTCTGGCTGAGCCCGTTCTACCCCTCCGCGCTCGCCGACGGCGGCTACGACGTTGACGACTACCGCGACGTGGATCCCAAGCTGGGCACCCTGGACGACTTCGACGAGATGGCCAAGGCCCTCCACGAAGCCGGCATCAAACTCATTGCCGACATCGTCCCCAACCACTCCTCCAACCGGCACAAGTGGTTCCAGGAAGCGCTGGCCTCGCCGAAGGGTTCGCCGGCCCGCGACCGCTACATCTTCCGTGACGGCAAGGGCCCCAACGGCGAGTTCCCGCCGTCGGACTGGGACTCTGTGTTCGGCGGCCCCGCCTGGGAGCGCATCACCGAACCGGACGGCACCCCGGGCCAGTGGTACATGCACATCTTCGCCAAGGAGCAGCCGGACCTGAACTGGTCCAACCGCGAAATCCGGGATGACTTCCTGAAGACGCTGCGGTTCTGGTCCGACCGCGGCGTGGACGGTTTCCGCGTCGACGTTGCCCACGCCCTCACCAAGGACCTCACCGAGCCGCTGCTCTCCAAGCTGGAACTGAGCGCCGCCAACACCGGAGTGGACGGATTCGACGACGGGACGCACCCGTTCTGGGACCGCGACGAAGTGCACGAGATCTACGCCGAATGGCGCGCGGTGTTCAACGAGTACAACCCGCCGCGCACCGCCGTCGCCGAAGCCTGGGTGCACGCCACCAGGCGTGCCCGCTATGCCAGCCCCCAGGGCCTGGGCCAGGCGTTCAACTTCGACCTGCTGCAGGCCGACTTCGACGCCGCCGAGTTCAAGGAGATCATCACCCGCAACCTGGCCGAGGCTGCCGCCACCGGCGCCTCCTCCACGTGGGTGTTCTCCAACCACGACGTGGTACGGCACGCCACCCGCTACGGGCTGCCGCAGGTGGCCAAGGAAAAGGCCGGCGCCAAGGGCCAGGACGGCAAGGACTGGCTGCTGTCCGGCGGCCCCAAGGACCAGCTGGACGTTGAACTGGGCGAGCGCCGTGCGCGGGCCGCCACCCTCCTGATGCTCGCCGTTCCCGGCTCCGCGTACCTGTACCAGGGCGAGGAACTGGGCCTGCAGGAAGTGGCCGAGATTCCCGAATCGGAACGGCAGGACCCGTCCTTCTACCGCAACAAGGGCGTGGAGATTGGCCGCGACGGCTGCCGCGTGCCGCTGCCCTGGAAGGTGGAAGGCACCTCCTTCGGCTTCGGCGACGGCGGCTCCCACCTGCCGCAGCCGGATTGGTTCAGCAAGTACGCCGTGGAGGCCCAGGACGGCACCGAAGGTTCCACCCTGGAGCTCTACCGCGAGGCCCTGAAGCTCCGCCGTGAACTGCAGACGGACGAGGACCTCGAATGGGTTGCCACCGGCAACCGGGACGTCCTGCACTTCAAGCGCCCCAACGGGTGGCAGTCCGTGACCAACTTCGGGAACACCGCCGTCGACCTTCCGGCCGGCAAGGTGCTGGTCAGCAGCGGCCCGCTGGAGGACGGCAAGCTGCCGGCCAACACCACCGCGTGGTTGCGCTGATGGGCGTGAACCGCCGGCGTGGGCGGGCCTGATGCAGGAGGTCATCTACGGATGCATGGGACTGGGCGGCAGCTGGACTGACGAACCACATGGCAGCCACCATGTGGACCAGGCCGCCGCTGCCGTCCAGGCCGCCCTGGACGCCGGGATCACCCTGTTCGACCACGCGGACATCTACCGCAGCGGCAAGTCCGAGGCGGTGTTCGGTGAGGTCATGGCCGCCACTCCGGGTCTGCGGGAACGGATCCGGCTGCAGACCAAATGCGGCATCCGGCTGAACGAACGCGGCCTTCAGACCCACTACGACCTGAGCCGGGACGCCATCCTGGAACGGGTCAACGGCAGCCTGGAACGGCTCCGGACGGACTACGTGGACATCCTCCTGCTGCACCGCCCGGACCCCCTGGCGGACCCCGCGGAGGTGGCCTCCGCCGTCGGGCAGCTCATGGACGAAGGCAAGGTCCGGCAACTGGGCGTGTCCAACATGTCCGCAGCGCAGATCGAGGCGCTGCGGGACCGGCTGGAGACCCCGGTGGTTGCCAACCAGCTGGAAATGAGCCTGCTCAAGCGGGCATGGCTGGAAAGCCAGGTCCTGGTCAACCACCCGGAGCACCTGGACTACAGCTTCCCGCACGGGACGCTTGAGTATTGCACCCGGAACAACGTCACCCTGCAGGCGTACGGCGCCCTGGCCCGCGGCGTCTACACCGGCGCCGAACCGGACAGTCCCACCTCAGCCGATGCGGCAACGGCGGAACTCGTGGCGGGGCTTGCGGAGGAGTACGGCACCTCCGGCGAGGGTGTCCTGCTGGGCTGGCTGATGAAGCACCCGGCCGGAATCGCGCCGGTCATCGGGACGGTCAACCCGGACCGCATCCGGGCCTGCGGCGACGCAGCCCGGGTGGCGCAGGCCCTCACCCGCGCCGACTGGTACAAACTCTGGGTCACGGCTCGCGGGAGCAACATCCCCTGATCCTTCCCGGCCGGGCAGCAGCAGGGGCCGTTGTGCAGGTCACAACGGCCCTTTCTGCTGCCCGCATTTAACCGGAGACACAGTCATATCCCGTTTAGTTCGTATTGATCCTCACAAGCTGGCCGATTTCTTCGCCTTGCCGCTTGCGGGGCGGATACTGTAGAAAGCATGACGTCTACCATCGCCGCCGAAACTGTTAGGCCGGAACGCAATATCCCCGCTGAGATCGCCCGTTCCTGGCTGCTGGTCAATGCCATGAAGCCGGAGCTGTTCGACCAGTCGGCCGTTTCCCGCGCCGATTCGATCATCCTGGATATTGAAGATGCGGTGGACCCGTCCCAGAAAGACCAGGCCCGCGCCAACGTGATCGACTGGCTGACCGGCGGCGGCAAGGCCTGGGTGAGGATCAATGACGCCACCAGCCCGTTCTGGGCTGATGACCTTGCCGGGCTGCGCGGCACCCCGGGCCTGCTGGGCGTCATGCTCGCCAAGACCGAATCCGCGGACCAGGTCACCGAGAGCTTCCACCGCATGGACGGCAAGACCCCCGTGATCCCGTTGGTGGAATCCGCCCTGGGCATCGAGGAAGCCAACCATATCGCCAAGGCCCAGGGTGCGTTCCGCCTGGCCTTCGGTTCCGGCGACTTCCGCCGCGACACCGGCATGGCCGCCACCCCGGAGGCCATGGCCTACCCGCGGGCCAAACTGGTGGTCGCCAGCCGCGTCGGCAACCTGCCCGGCCCCATCGACGGCCCCACCGTGGGCACCAACCACCCCATCCTGCGTGAGCAGACCGGCATCACCGTGATGATGGGCATGACCGGCAAGCTTTGCCTGGCCATTGACCAGACGCCGGTGATCAACGAGGTCATCAGCCCCACGCCGTCGGACGTCGCGTGGGCCACCGACTTCATGAACGACTTCGAAGCCAACGGCCGCGTCATCCGTGACGGCTCCGACCTGCCCCGCCTTGGCCGCGCCGAGAAGATCATGAAGCTCGCCGTAGCCTTCGGGGTGCAGCCCGCGCTGTAACACCCACCCGCCACTTCAGGAGACCCCGTGACCGATACCCGCTATCTGGTCCACGGGGTCTTTTGGGATGCGCTGCCGGGTTCCAAGGCGCCGGAGGGTTCCAAGGCGCCGGAGGGTTCCAGGGCCGCGGACGACGGCGGCGGCGCGGTTTTGCGCCTCCAGTCACCGGAGGGGGACTTCCGTCAGCTCAGCCTTAGCCCCGGCCGGCGCCTCGGCCTAGAGGTGGTGGAACCGGGCAGGTCCTGCCTGGGCCACATCCGGGTCCAGTCGGCAACCTCGCGGAGCCACGTCCTCTGCGCCTCCGCTGCCCCGGCCCTGCGGGGAAAGCAGTGCGAGCGGTGCTTTGTGCTGGACGAGTCCCGGCTCATGCACGACTTCCACCGGGGCGGCAGGGTCACTCCGGGCCTCCGTGACTACCTGATGCAGGAACACTGGCTGTACGTTGCCACGTTCGCGGCCGGTGCCACCAAGGTGGGAACGGCCTCCGGCCCGCGGAAGTGGAACAGACTCGCGGAGCAGGGGGCCGCTGCGGCCGCTTATGTTGCCCGGGCCCGGGACGGCCGGGTGGTGCGGATCCTGGAGGACCTGGTGACAGCCGAGGTGGGCCTGACGCAGCAGGTGCGGTCCGCAGCCAAAGCGGACGCCCTCCTGCAGCCTCTCCCGGAACGGGACCTGCAGGCCGCCAACGCCCGCGCGGCCGGCGAGGTGCGCACACTGCTGGCACGCACCGCCGTCGACGGTTTTGTAACTGTGGAGGAGCAGTGGGCGAGGCCGGCGCACGCTGAAGCCCTCTACGGGCCCGCCCAACGCCATGCCTACCCGCACGCGCTGGACCAGGGGCAGCACGGCTTCACGGTCACTGCCCTGAGCGGGGCAAATGCTCTGGCCCGGCTGGATGGAACGGACGCCGCGTTCGTGGTCAACCTCTCCCAACTGGCCGCCCGGACCATCATCCTGGGCGGCTACGCCTCGGAGGTCCCGGCGGTGCAGGAATCCCTGTTCTAGCGGGATCCGGCAGGCCCGGCGGGTAGACTTGCACGGTGCTGAACGAATTCTGGGCCACCGCGCCAACCCGTTACAAAGTCCTGGTCTTCAGCGCGATGGGACTGATCGCCGTCGGCATCATCCTGAACATCATCGGCAACACCGGCGGCAACCAAACGCTGGCCTGGGCCTCCCTGCCGCTGATCGGACTGGGCCTTGTCCTGCACGTCGTGGGCATCGTGGTCCGCGGCCAGGCCATCCGGAAGAACCTGCGCCGGTAGCGCCCGCCGTAACGGTTGCGGCGGGCCTTTTCTGCCCGCCAACACGCGGGCGATAGGCTGGAATCCATGACTATCAATCCGGATCTGCAGGGCCGAAGCTACCCTGCCGCAGAGGTGTACGACGTTGGCCGCGAGAAAATCCGCGAGTTCGCCCGCGCCGTGAAGGCCACCCACCCCGCGCATTTCGACGTCGACGCCGCCGAGGCGCTGGGCCACACGGACCTGGTGGCGCCGCCCACCTTCGCGATCATCATCGCCCAGCGGGCCGACGCCCAGCTCATCGAGGATCCGGAATCCGGCATCGACTTCTCCCGCGTGGTCCACGCGGACCAGCGCTTCACCCACCACCGGCCCATCATTGCCGGGGACCGCCTCGTCGCGGAACTGCATGTCGACGGCGTCCGGGCCATGGGCGGCGGTGCCATGATCACCACCCGCTCGGAGATCTTCGCCCTCGGTTCCGGCGGTTCACGGGAACCGGTCACCACCACCACGTCATCCATCCTGGTCCGCGGAGAGGGACAGTAACCATGAGCCCCAGCTTCAATGAACTCAGCGCCGGCCAGGAAATCGGGAGCCGCACCATCGAGGTCACCCGCACGGACCTGGTCAAGTACGCCGGTGCCTCCGGCGACTTCAACCCCATCCACTGGAACGAGGCCTTTGCCACCAGCGTGGAGCTGCCGGGCGTCATCGCACACGGCATGTTCACCATGGGCTCAGCCGTCCAGCTGGTGACCGACTGGGCAGGCGACCCCGCCGCCGTCGTCGATTTCCAGACCCGCTTCACCAAGCCGGTCCTGGTCGCGGACACCACCGGAACGGACCAGTCCGGCGCCACTATCGAAGTCAGCGGCACCATCGGAAAGCTCGACGCCGACGCACGCACCGCCCGCGTTGACCTCACCGTTGTCTCCGCAGGGCAGAAGGTCCTGATGAAGGCCCAGGCCCTCGTCCAGCTGTCCTGATGAGCGCAGGCTCTCCTGATGCGCGCTTGGTGATGATGAGCAGCACCCGTTGACCTCCGCTCCCAAAACCGGGGCTACCGCCGCCCAGGTTGCCCACTGGCGCAACGCCGTCGTGGTGGCCTATGGCGCCAGCGGCCTGGCGTTCGCCTCCTGGGTGTCCCGGCTGCCCGCCATCCGGGACGCGCTGGACCTGAGCCCGGGCAACATCGGCGTGATCCTGCTGTGCATGACGCTGGGCTCGTTCGCCTCTGTCTCGGCGTCCGGGCTGATCGTCCTGCGGTTGGGGTCCAAACGGACCATCCGCACCGGCAGCATCATGGTGGGGGCCGGGCTGCTGACCGCCGGTTTTGGCACAACCGTGCTGGCAAGCCCGGTGGCAACGGCCATGGGCCTGGCCATCATCGGCCTGGGGACGGGGAGCTGGAACACCGCGTCCAATGTGGAAGGCGCAGCCGTGGAACGGGCAGTGGGCCGGCACATCATGCCCCGGCTCCACGGTGCCTTCAGCCTTGGCACGGTGGCGGGTGCGGGTCTTGGTGCCGCTGCGGCGGCAGTGTCCCTGCCAGTGTTCTGGCACCTTGCGGCGGCGGGGGCCGTGTCGGTGGCGACGGCGGCGTCCTGGTTCCCCGCCGACGTCACCCCGGTGGCGGGGGAGCGCACCTACTCCCCGGACAACTTCGAAGACCCCATCACGGGCCCCATCCCCCTGATCCGCGCCGGGAGCACGGCGGAGGCGCCGCTGGACAACAAGCGCAAGATCGCGCAGGCGCGGCGGGACCGCCGGACGCTGCTGCTGGGCGTCCTGGTGCTCGGCCTCGCCCTTGCCGAAGGCGCCGCGGGGGACTGGGTGGCCCTGGCCCTGGCGGACGGCCACGGCCAGAGCGATGCCGCCGGCGCCGCCGGATACGGCCTGTTTGTCACGTTCATGACCATCGGCCGGTTCGCCGGGACGCCGCTGCTGGACCGGTTTGGGCGGGTACCCGTCATGCGCTGGTGCGCTGCGATGGCTGTCCTGGGCCTGGCCGTCTTCGTGTTCGCTCCGGCGCCGTGGCTCGCCTATGTTGGCCTCGCCGCGTGGGGCCTGGGTGCGTCCCTGGGCTTCCCGGTGGGCATGTCCGCAGCAGCCGACGATCCGGCGAAGGCAGCGGCCCGGGTATCGGTGGTGTCCACCATCGGCTACGGGGCGTTCCTGTGCGGGCCGCCGCTGCTGGGCCTGCTGGCCGAACACGTGGGCATCCTGCACTCGCTCCTTGCCGTGGTGGTGATGCTGGCCGTGAGCTTCGTGCTGTCCCCGGTGGCCCGGAAGCCCGCCTAGGTTTCCCTAGTATTGTTGATGGGTGACTCCCACCCTGCTTTCCTCCCTGACCACGTCCGCCGTCGGCGGCCCCGCCGGCAAGTTCATTGAGGCCCGGACCGAGGCAGAGATCATCGACGCCGTCCGGTCCGCGGACGCGGCCGGCGAGCAGGTCCTGATCATCAGCGGCGGGTCCAACCTCCTGGTGTCCGACGACGGGTTCCCCGGGACCGTTGTCAGGATCGCCTCGGAGGGGTTCACGGTCAACGCCGAGGACTCGTGCGGTGGCGTGGCAGTGGTGGTCCAGGCCGGCCATAACTGGGACAAGCTCGTGGAGCACGCCGTCCGCCACGCGTGGTCCGGGATTGAGGCATTGTCCGGGATCCCCGGCTCAACGGGTGCCACGCCGGTCCAGAACGTGGGGGCGTACGGCTCTGAGGTCTCGCAGACCATTGCCGCCGTGCGCACCTGGGACCGGGAACGCAACGCCGTGCAGACCTTCACCAACTCCGAACTGAAGTTCGGCTACCGGGATTCCATCCTCAAGCAGACCACCGTCAACGGCTCGCCCCGGTACGTGGTGCTCACTGTGGAATTCCAGTTGCCGCTGGGACGGATGAGCGCCCCCATCCGCTACGCCGAACTGGCCCGATCCCTCGGGGTGGAGGTGGGCAAGCGCGCCTACGCCAACGACGTCCGCCGTGAAGTGCTCCGGCTGCGTGCCTCCAAGGGCATGGTGTGGGACGCCGCCGACCGTGATACGTATTCCACGGGTTCCTTCTTCACCAACCCCATCGTCCCGGCCGCTGTCGCGGACACGCTGCCCGAAGCAGCGCCGCGGTATCCGGCAGGCCAGGACGGCCTGGTGAAACTTTCCGCCGCGTGGTTGATCGACCAGTCTGGGTTCGGCAAGGGCTTTGGCCTGGAACCGGATGGCGTGGCCGGTGGCCGCGCCTCACTGTCCACCAAGCACACCCTGGCCATCACCAACCGCGGCTCAGCCAGCGCCGCCGACATGGTGGCTGTGGCGCGGGAGGTGCGGGCCGGCGTCGAACGCCGCTTTGGCATCCAGCTGCACCCGGAGCCGCTGCTCATCGGCCTGGAACTGTAGGCATCCCGCCACCGCAGTCCCCGGCCTAGGATGGGCGCATGGCTGCATCTGGTTCCGTGCGCGACCACAGGATGATCGGCAGGCTCCGGCTGGTGTCGCAGCGTCTCACCGGGGACGGTGCCGCCTCAGTACCGGAACTGGTCCGGTGGATGACCGCCATGCAGGCGCAGGACCTGCCGGCGGCGCTGTGGGCAGTGGGGGTCCGGGTACCCGGTGCGGGGATCGCCGACGTCCGCACTGCCATCGATTCCGGGAGTGTGGTCCGGTCGTGGCCCATGCGTGGAACGCTGCACCTGGTTGCCCCCGAGGACCTGCGCTGGATGCTGGACCTCACCGCCGAGCGGCTTACCCGGAGCATTGCGGCCAGGCACCGGCAGCTGGAGATTGCCTGGGCTGATGTTGAGAAGGCGCGCGACCTGGCGCTGGACCGCATCCTGGCCGATGGTCCCGTCAGCCGTTCCGGGCTGTTCAAGGTTTTCGACGCCGGCGGCCAGCCAACGCAGGGCCAGCGCGGCATCCATCTCCTGGGTACGCTGTGCCGGCACGGCTGGCTGGTGCCGGGGCCGCTTTCGGGTAACCAGCAGCTGATCGCGGCTTTCGACGAGTGGATTCCGGCGTCCCGCCTTCCCGGGCGCGAGGAGGCCATCGGTGAGTTCATGGTTCGGTACTTCCGGAGCCATGGCCCGGCCACCGTGCGCGACTTTGCCTGGTGGACCCAGCTGCCGCTGACCGAGGTGCGCGCCGCGTTCCAGCACGTGCAGGGCCAACTGGTGGAGCTGGACATCGATGGGACCAGCTACTGGCTCTCACCGGAGGTGGCGTCCCTCCTGGATTCCGGTGTTCCCGGTGGCCGCTCCCTTCACCTGCTGCCCGGGTTCGATGAGTTCGTCCTCGGCTACACGGACCGGACTCCCGTCCTGGCGCCGGAGCATTCGGACCTGATAGTTCCCGGCGGCAACGGAGTCTTCAAGAAGACGGTGGTTGCGGCGGGAAAGGTGGTGGGCACCTGGGCGCTCCAGGGCACGGGCAGCAGTGCCGCCGTCGTGCCCGAACTCTTTGACGAGACCCGGCAGCTGGGGCCGGCAGCCCAGGCAGCCCTCACCAGGGCCGCCCGGCGGTATCTAACGTTCCTTGCCACGTGAGCGGTGCTGCCCCGCATAACCGGTGCGGGGCAGCAACGGTATTGCGGGCAAGGGCCGCTCAGGCTACCGACAATCCACATGGCGGTGGGGGCGGCTGTCACCATGCCTGCACGCCAGCGACGCTTGAACGATGAAAGCCGAGACAGTACGTGCCCTGGTTCACGATCGCTGGTCTGAAGGAGCCGTTGCCTCCACCGCACAGCTGGCCGCTGCCGGGCTGGATGACCGGGTGGTGACAGCAGCAGTGAAGAGCGGTGCCCTGCTCCGCGTGCGGCGGGGAGCATATGTCCTTGCCGCACACTGGGACACCATAAAACCGTGGGACCGGGACCAGCTCCGAATCATGGCGCACTTTGAGTCGACCTCGGGACGGGCCCGGTACAGCCATGCGAGCGCGGCACGGCTGCACGGCTGCCATGTGTGGAACGCCGGATCCCTGGTCCACGTGACAACGCAGTACTCCAATTCGCGGGCCAGCGCCGGCAAGGACGTCCAGACCCACCGCCTCCCGCTCACAGAAGAAGAACTGGCTTCATTGTGGACGCCCGACGGACGCGAAATCCTGACCACTTCCATCGAAAGGACCGTGCTGGACTGCGCCCGGACCCTGCCCCTCGACAAGGCTGCCGTCATCGGCGACCACGCCCTCCGCAAGGGCGCATCATTGGCCACCATGCGGCGGCTGCTGGAGAAAAGCCATGTCACGCGCGGGGGCAGGCGCGCTTCGGACCTGCTGCAGGTTCTGGATGCGAGATCGGAATCGGCCGGGGAGGCCAGGACCAGGCTGCTGCTCTGCTCGTTCGGTCTGGCCACATTCAAGCCACAGGTGGAGATCACGACGACTGCGGGCCTCTTCCGGGCAGACTTCGCCGATGCTGAAACCCGGGTGATCGTCGAATTTGACGGCGCCGTCAAATACACGGACCACAAACCGACGCAGGAGGTGCTGCTCGCGGAGCGTTGGCGGGAAAATGCGCTTGTGGAGGCCGGGTGGCGGGTCTTCAGGCTGCACTGGAATCACTTGGACCGGCCTTGGGAGCTCCGTGCCCGACTGGCGGCGTTCCTCGGACAGCCCGGAACACCAAAGCGGCCCCTGCCCGCAGGAACGGCGCTGGGGAGCACCGTCCGTGTGGGCAGGGGCCGCTTTTAAGGGCAGCTCTAGGGCTTACAGGTTGCCGGTGGCGATGTTGAGCATGCGGCGCAGCGGCTCGGCAGCGCCCCAGAGGAGCTGGTCGCCCACGGTGAAGGCGCTGATGTACTGCGGGCCCATCTCCATCTTGCGGATGCGGCCCACCGGGATGTCCAGGGTGCCGGAGGCGGCCACGGGGGTCAGGTCCGCCATGGAGGCTTCCTTGGTGTTCGGAATGACCTTGGCCCACTGGTTGTCCTCGTCCAGGAGCTTTTCGATTTCGGCGACGGACAGGTCCTCGCGGAGCCTCAAGGTCAGGGCCTGGGAGTGGGAGCGCATGGCGCCGATGCGGACGCAGAGCCCGTCCATGATCACGCGATTTTCCTCGGAAGTGCCCAGGATCTTGTTGGTCTCCACCCCGGCCTTCCACTCTTCCTTGGACTGTCCGTTGCCTAGGTCGGCATCGATCCAGGGGATCAGGGACCCGGCCAGGGGAACGCCGAACTGGGTGGCGTCGATGTCCGTGCGCTGGTGGGCCAGGACCTTGCGGTCAATGTCCAGGATGGCCGACGCGGGGTCGTCCAGTTCGGTGCTGACCTCGGCGTTGAGCGTGCCGAACTGGCTAAGGAGTTCGCGCATGTGCCGGGCACCGCCGCCGGACGCCGCCTGGTAGGTCATGGAGGTGCCCCATTCCACCAGGCCGTTCTTGAACAGGCCGCCGAGGCCCATCAGCATGCAGGAAACGGTGCAGTTGCCGCCGATGAAGTCCTTGGTGCCGTTGACCAGGCCCTTGTCGATGACGTCGCGGTTGATGGGGTCCAGCACGATGATCGAATCGTCATTCATGCGCAAGGTGGAGGCGGCGTCGATCCAGAGGCCGTCCCAGCCGCGGCTGCGCAGTTCGCCGTGGACCTGCTTGGTGTAGTCGCCGCCCTGTGCGGTAACGATAATCGGCAGCTTGGCCAGGGTGTCGACGTCGAACGCGTCCTCGAGCTTGCCGGCGCCTTCAGCGAAGGAAGGCGCGGCACCTCCCGCGTTGGAGGTGGAGAAGAACACCGGGTTGATGTTGGCGAAGTCGCCCTCGTCCTGCATGCGCTGCATCAGGACGGAACCGACCATGCCGCGCCATCCGACCAGGCCGACGGAAGGGGTAGCTGCTGTAGTCATTGGTCCAGTTTAGACTTCGGAACCGGCAGGTCGCAGTCGGTTACGTCACGCCGCCGGCAGCCCGGAAAGGTACGACGGCGGCCTGCGTGAGGGGCCCGTTGTCCCGGCAACGCCTTGCGGGTCATTTGCTGACGTGTCCTGTTCCAGGTTCGGGTGCCTGCCGCTTCTTGCGCAGCTCGTTGGCCTGGTCTCGGCAAGCGGCCGGGAAAGTTCGGTGTATCAAGGAACTGCCAGCTCCTAGAATCAGTGGGTGAACCTTTCGCATCTCGGCGCGCCGATCGGGCCGATGATTCGCGTCCACGGCGGGTTCGCCAACCGGGTGTACCGACTCGACACCGACCAGGGGTCGTTCGCGGTGAAGGAGTTGAACCTCGTCGACCGCCGCTGGACCTATCGCGTCGAGGATGTGTTCAGGTTTGAGCGGGCTGCGTTCGCTGCCGGCATTCCGATGCCAGAGCCGATCTCGGCCAGCCACCATACACTCGTTCACCGATGGGTCGAAGGCGAGAAGCTGCCCGAAGCGCCGGTGTCGGCGGAGTTCGCGTTTGAGATCGGTGAGATCCTCGCGCGCATCCATGCACTCGACATCCCATGGTCGCAGGTGCCGGTCGAGGACCCGGTGCCACGGGACTGGCCCGAACTCGCAGCGCGGGCGGCGGCGACCGGACAACCGTGGGCCGACGAGCTCGCTTCTCACGTCGAGACGTTCCTCGAGATTGCCCGCTTCGTCGACACCTGCGAACGGCCAGGCCCCGTCGTACTGACCCACGGGGACATCCAACCATGGAACCTGCTCACTAGAGAGCGTCGGCCGGTGGTGCTCGACTGGGAGCTCTCCGGCATGCTCGACCTGTCCGGTGAGCTCGGCTCGACCGCGCTGAGCATCGCGAAGGGGTGTGGTTTCGACGACATCAAGCCCAGCATTTTCCGCTCGGTTCTCGAGGGCTATGTCGCGGGGGACGGAACCCTGCCGCCTTCAGGTCCAAGCTGGTTTGTATTCATGATCGGCGGCTGGCTGGGGCACACAAGGTGGAACATCCTCCGGTGCCTCGCCGGTGTCGAGGCGGGCACCGGCCCTGACCTCCCGCTGTCGCACGAGGCTGTGCGCAACGGGGTGCGCGGCCTCCCCGACCTGTTCGGCCGACTTCCGGAGCTCGAGGCGCTGCTCCTGTGACAGCGACCTGCGTCGGTCCGTGGTACGCGGCGTAAGGCGCGCTCCGGATTCCGCTCGGTGCCACCGGCCCCTCGCGGGCAGCACCAAGTCAATGAAGTGAGCGGCGCCGACGCCACTTCTTTTTTCGCGGATGAAGGTCTTCACGGCAGACAACCAGAGGCATCGCCTACTCGCCGCTGTGCCGGGACCGCTTTCAGGGCTCCCGCTGCAACTCACAACCCTGGCATAACCGAGCTTGTGGAGCGCATCGCGATTCCTCGCCACACCTAAACCACTTCCTCGCCGCCCCAGCGTGCCAGCGCGACGATCGCCTCGCGCAAGGCGAGCCCCCGGTCGGTCAGCGCATAGGCCCGGGTGTTGTGCCGGAGGGGCAGACGGGACAGTACGCGGGCGGCCTCAAGCTCGCGCAGGCGGGTCGCGAGAATGTTGGTCGGCACTCCAAGGTCGCGCTGCAGATCGCCGTAGCGCTGTGGCCCGTCGAGCAGCCGCTCCACGATGAGCAGGGCCCACCGTGCTCCGACGACGTCGAGGGCCGCGGCGAGGTCGCTCACTCGGTCGGATCGGTGTCCGGCTTCATCCAAAACGGCGAGTAGTGGTAGCCGTCGGGGTCGTCGAACTGGCGCTGGTACATGAAGGGGTAGTCGTCGGTGTCACCGATCCGCCCGCCGGCTGCGCCGGCGCGTTCGGTGAGCTCGTCGACCGCCTCGCGGCTGCCGAGGTCGAATGAGACCGTGATCTTCGAAGGAGTGTCGGGTCCGCCGACCAGCTCCTCGGCGCCGCCGACGCTTGCGTACATCTCGCGGCTTCCGAGCATGACGTACTGCTCGGGCGCAATCTCGAAACATGACACGTTGTGATCGGACATCTCGGCGTTGAGGGTCCAGCCCAAGGCGGTGTAGAAGGCGGTTGCGCGCTCGACGCTCTCAACCGGGCAGGTGATGAAAAGGCTCATGCGGCTCATACTTGCAAAATGCAAGTACATCGTCAAGCCTCTATGTGTGGAGATAGTGGTCCATGATCCGTCGCCGCCATTCTTCACGGAAAGGGTCTGTACGGTGGGATCCTCGCGGCGGGCGAAGAGTGACGCCGCACTCTAGGTTGCTGCCAAGGTGCTGCTTGATAACCATGAGGTTGGCTTCGGGATCAGTGAGCCAGCCCGGGCCCCACGCCGGATTGTTGTTGATCTGGCTGCCCAGCTGTGTCGATTGCTGCTGCAGCAGGTCCGCGGTTTTGCTGAAGAGCTGCGCGAGGGTGCGCAGTGGATCGACGTCGGCACCCCACAAAGTCCCTGCCACCAGGATTCCCCCAATTTTCATCCCGCAGCAGTTCAGCGCGCTGCAGGCCCCAGCCTAAGGCAGGATCACTACGGCCGCGTTGGGTTGTCCTGCCCTTGCACGGCAGTATGCACTAACCCCGGTCCGACTCCTCCAGCACGGCAGCCTTCCGGGCCCGCAGCGCGAAGAACGCGCCGAAGGCGAAGGCTTGGGTGACGACAACCAGCACGATTGCACCGGCGATCTTGTTGCCGCCCAGGATCATGGTCAGGCCGACGATCGCGGACAGGAGCGCCAGCAGGGGCAGCAGCATGTAGCCCAGGACAAACAGGGTTTCGGGTTTCTTCAGCATGTTCCTAGCCCTCGGTCCGTGACCATTTGGTGAATCGGTAGCGCGTGCCGTTGGCGGCTGTCAGCCAGCCGTCCGGCGGGACGGAGGCGGACGCCACCCAACTGGGACCAAGCTCGGGAGCGAACGTGTCGCCGTCGGCCTTCATGTCGATGGTGGTGACCACGGCAACGTTGGCGAGGTCCGTGGACTGGCGGAAAACATCGCCGCCGCCCAGGATCCAGACCGTTTCGCCGCCGTCGACAAACTGCGACTCAAGGAGCGCGTCATCCAGCGAGGGAACCACGACGGCGCCCTCCGCCTCAGGCGTACTGGCCCAGCTTTTCTGCCGGGTGATGACGATGTTCGTGCGGCCGGGCAGGGGGCGGTACTTGTCCGGGAAGGACAGCCAGGTCTTGCGGCCCATGATGACCGGGTGCCCGGTGGTGAGGCGGGTGAAGTGCTTCAGGTCCTCGGGCAGGTGCCAGGGCATGTCCCCGTCCTTGCCGATGACGCCGTCGGACGTCTGCGCCCAGACCAGGCCGACGCCGGTGATGGAGGCGGCGAGCTCCTCCGTGAAGGACTGGGGATCGGTGAAGTTTTCGGTGCTCATACGGCAATCGGTGCCTTGATCGTGGGGTGGTGCTTGTAGCCCACCACCTCGAAGTCCTCCAGCGTGTAATCGAAGATCGAGGCCGGCTTGCGGGTGATCTTCAACCGCGGGTATTCGTACGGCTCGCGTTCCAGCTGCTTGAGGACCTGGTCCATGTGGTTCTCGTAGATGTGCACGTCGCCGCCGGTCCAGATGAATTCGCCGGGCTCAAGCCCCACCTGCTGGGCCACCATGCAGGTGAGCAGTGCATAGGAGGCGATGTTGAACGGGACGCCCAGGAACATGTCCGCCGACCGCTGGTAGAGCTGGCAGGAGAGCTTGCCGTTGGCCACGTAGAACTGGAAGAACGCGTGGCAGGGCGGCAGCGCCATGTCGTTGAGTTCGGAGACATTCCATGCGGACACGAGGTGCCGCCGGGAGTCCGGGTTGGACTTGAGGTTCTCGATCAGTTCGGCGATCTGGTCGATGTGCCCGCCGTCCGGTGTGGGCCAGCTGCGCCACTGCACACCATAGACCGGGCCCAGGTCGCCGTCCTGGTCCGCCCATTCGTTCCAGATGGTGACGCCCTGGTCCTGCATCCACTTGATGTTGGTTTCACCGCGCAGGAACCACAGGAGTTCAACGGCAACGGACTTGAAGTGGACCCGCTTGGTGGTGATCAGCGGGAAGCTCTTGGCCAGGTCAAAGCGCATCTGGCGGCCGAAAACGCTGGTGGTTCCGGTTCCCGTGCGGTCCGACTTATGGGTGCCGGAGGCCAGGACATCGCGCAGGAGGTCTTCATAGGGAGTAGGGATGCTCACGCCCCAAGTCTACTGGCTGCCTAGTCGTCGAAGGGCTTGAACTGCTCCACCGCCACGACCCGTTTCTTTCCGCCGTTGGCCACGTGGCACACCACCACCTCGCCGGGGGACAGGTAGGGCTCGCGGCCGGGCAGGAGCTTCGCCAAGGGTGCCGGCGTATGGGTGGCCACCTGCTTGAGGACGGTGGGCAGTGCCGGCCGGTGCGTGCAGACAACCACGGGCCGCTGCTTGTCGAAAAGGGATTCGATGACGGCCGCGGTCTTCTTGGGACTGCGCTGGTGCTTGTGTTCGGTCAGGCCTTCCGCCAGCTTCACTTTGGCCCCCGCCGCCCGCGCGTAGGGGGCCACGGTTGCCACGCAGCGCAGCCATGGGCTGGTGACCACCCGCATGGGCTTCCACACATCCAGGAGCCGGCCGACGGCCTGTGCCTGGCGGTTGCCTGTGGCCGCAAGCGGACGCTCGCCCTCTGCCTTGCTCCAGGATGAGCGCGGCTTGGCTTTGGCGTGCCGGAGCACCAGCAGGGGCCACGTGTCCAGGGTGCCCGCTTCGTGCGCGTCCCGCAGGTGTTCAAGGGGCGCGACGTCGGAAGGGTTGGACAGCAGGCCGGCCGCCTTTTCTGGGGCGCACCACATGACGCTGTCCACCTCCTTGCCGTCCGGAACCAGGGTGTTGCCGTTGACTTTGACCGCCCAGTAGTAGACCTTCTTGAGGCCCGACGCCACGTGGTAGTGGATAGGCGGCAGCGGTATGCCCAGGGGCGCGCGGAGGCCGATCTCCTCCCACACCTCACGGACGGCGCATTCGGGAATGGTCTCGCCGTTGTCGATCTTTCCCTTGGGCCAGGACCAGTCGTCATAGCGCGGGCGGTGGATCAGCGCGACTTCCAGGAGGTCCTTGTTGACCCGCCACGGGATGGCGCCCGCAGCGGTTACGGCTACGGGTTCCCCCGGGTGGTCAGTCTGGTCGGCTACGAGTGCATCGCTCGACAACGCGGCTGCCTATCGCCGGCTCAGGCTGCGTTGACGCGGCCGGGACGCCAACAACCAGGACTGGACATCCTCAAGCGGCTTCCCGTCCTCGGACAGGTGGTGCCGGTTCCAGCGGCCCTCGTTGTCCAGGTGCCAGCTGGATGTTTCCGGCGCCATGTAGCGCTTCATGAGGTCCAGGACATAGGCGATGTCGTCCGCGCTGGCCAGCTGGACCAGCGCCTCCACCCTGCGGTCCAGGTTGCGGTGCATCATGTCGGCCGAACCGATGTACACCACGGGATCCCCGCCGTTGGCGAAAGCGAACACCCTGGAGTGCTCCAGGAACCGGCCCAGGATGGACCGGACAGTGATGTTGTCGCTCAGCCCGGGAACGCCGGGGCGCAGCGAGCAGATGCCGCGGACCACCACATCCACCTTGACCCCCGCCTGCGAGGCGCGGTAGAGGGAATCGATGATGGCCTCATCGACCATGGAGTTCACCTTGATCTGCACATGTCCCGGCACGCCGGCCCTGGCGTTGCGGATCTCGGTCTCGATCCGGTCGATAAGTCCCGACCGGACGGAACGGGGTGCCACCAGGAGCCGTTTGAAGGTCGATTTCGGTGCGTAGCCGGAAAGCTGGTTGAACAGCTTGGACAGGTCCTCGCCCACCTGTTCGTTCGCCGTCAGCAGGCCCAGGTCCTCGTAGTAGCGGGCGGTCCGCGGGTGGTAGTTGCCGGTGCCGATGTGGCAGTAGCGGCGGAGCCCGTCCACTTCCTGGCGGACCACCAGCGACAGCTTGCAGTGCGTCTTCAGGCCCACGATCCCGTACACCACATGCACGCCGGCCTGCTCCAGTTTGCGGGCCCAGGAGATGTTGGCCTGCTCATCGAAGCGCGCCTTGATCTCCACCAGGGCCAGGACCTGCTTGCCGGCCTCGGCGGCATCAATCAGCGCGTCAACGATGGGGGAGTCGCCGGAGGTGCGGTACAGGGTCTGCTTGATGGCCTGCACCTTGGGATCCGCCGCGGCCTGTTCCAGGAACGCCTGCACCGAAGTTGAGAACGAATCATACGGGTGGTGCAGCAGGATGTCGCGGCGGCGCATGGCGGCAAAGACGTTCGCCGCCTTGGAGGTCTCGGACTCATTCAGGTACCGGGACGTGTGCGGCACGTGCTTGGGGTAATGCAGGTCCGCGCGGTCGATTCCGGCGATGACGGACAGGCCGCGAAGGTCCAGTGGAGCCGGCACCGAGTAGACCTCGGATTCCTCCACGCCCAGCTCGCGGATCAGCAGGGCCCTGATGTTGGGGTTGATGTCGTTGGCCACCTCCAGCCGGACGGGCGGGCCGAAGCGGCGGCGCAGGAGTTCCTTCTCCAGGGCCTGCAGGAGGTTTTCGGCGTCGTCCTCCTCCACCTCCAGGTCCTCGTTGCGGGTGACCCGGAAGGTGTGGTGTTCCAGCACCTCCATGCCCGGGAACAACTTGTCCAGGTGGACGGCGATGACTTCCTCCAGCGCAATGAACCGGGCCACCCGCCCGGGCACCGCGCCGGCGCGGGGGCCGTCGATGGAGATCAGGCGGGGCAACTGGTCCGGCACCTTCAGGCGGGCGAAGAGCTCCTTGTCGCTGACGGGGTTCCGGACCACCACCGCCAGGTTCAGTGACAGGCCCGAAATGTAAGGGAAGGGGTGGGCAGGGTCAACGGCCAGCGGGGTGAGGATGGGGAAGACTTTTTCCGCAAACATCACGCTCAGCTGCTGCTTGGCGGCGTCGTCCAGTTCGTCCCAGTGCATGAGGTGGATGTGCTCGTAGGCCAGGGCCGGGCGGATCTGGTCAGCGAACACCTGGGCGTGCCGTGCCTGGAGCCGGTGGGCTTCCTCGCTGATCCGCTCCAGCACCTCGACGGGGCTCAGGCCGGCGGGGGAGGGGACGGCGAGTCCCGTGGCGATACGGCGCTTGAGGCCGGCCACGCGGACCATGAAGAACTCGTCCAGGTTCGACGCGAAAATGGAGAGGAAGCTGACGCGTTCCAGCAGGTGCAGGGTGGGGTCCTCGGCCAGTTCCAGGACCCGCGAATTGAAGGCGAGCCAGCTCAGCTCGCGGTCCAGGAACCGGTCAGGCCGGATGTCGCCTTCCGGCTGCAGGTTCGGCGCGAATTCAGGGATGTCAATGCGGTCCTGGGTGGCCCTGGAGGCCGGTACCTCGGAGGAGCCGAAGCGTGCCCGTACAGGCGCCGCAACATCCTGGGACGTAGCTGTTCCGGAGGGTTCCGGGTTCATGGCTTCTCCTTTAGCTGGCGCGTTGGTGCCGGCGCTTCCGCCCCGCGCGGTTCCCTTTCAACCTTACAAGCATTCACCCACGCCACGGCCCCTGTTTCACGCGGGCGGGGGATTCTTCCGGCTGTCCTGCCTACCCCGCCGCCGGGCCATACATGACGTCCATGTCCCAGCGCGTAAAGCCGAGCCGCCGGTAGAGGGCGACGGCCGCGGCATTGTCGGCGTCCACATAGAGCATGACCCCGTTCAGCCCGGAGTCGCGAAGGTGCCTGATGCCGGCGATGGTCAATGCCTTGCCCAGGCCCATGCCCTGGGCTTCGGGTGTCACGCCCACCACATACACCTCGCCGATGGCTGGGTGCGAGCCGTGCCGGGGGTGGACTTTGGTCCAGTGGTAGCCCAGAAGGCGGCCGGCCCGGTCCTCCGCCAGGAAGAACCCGGCCGGATCGAACCAGTCCTCCGCCATGCGCGCCTCGAGGTCCGCCCGGGTGAGGTTCCCCTGTTCCGGATGGTGGGCGAAGGCGGCCCTGTTGGCGGCCAGCCAGGCGTCCTCATCCTTGCCCGGCACGAAGGTGCGGATGGCCACCCCGTCCGGGAGGCCGGCGTCGGGAAGCTCCGCGCCCGCCGTCGTCATCCGCATCTTCCACAACTCACGCACCGGCGCGTAGCCGTACCGCGCAGCAAGGTCGGCAGCTGCCTCGTGGTTGCCGTGGGACCAGGCGTTCAGCCCGCCAAAGCCCCGGACCTCCTTGAGGGCCCCCACCAGGCGGTCCGCCACGCCCTGGTTCCGGTAGGAGGGGTGGACGGCGATCTCCAGGATGCCGTGGCCGTCCGGCTCCTCAACCACGACGGCGAAGCCCGCCAGGTCCTGTCCGGTCGCCGGATCGGAGTCCTCGTCGGGTGCATACAGGGCCAGCGTCAGCAGGGTGTGCTCCGCGGAGTCCCCGGCGCGCATGGTCACCAGGGTCTGCTCGGAGATGGAAGGGTTTCCATCCGATTCCTCAGCCGCGGCCAGGAGGTCGCGGCAGTCCTTCAGGAGTTGCTGGTCAACTCCGCCCCGGACGACATGGACGGGCCACTTCTGCGGATGCGCTGGAGTCATGAGCCAAGGCTATACGTCAATGGCGCGCCGGGGCTCAGGCCTCGGTGAGTTCGTCTTCCTGCTGCCGGACGAGGGTGAGGCGGTAGCCGACGTTCCTGACCGTGCTGATCAGGTTCTCGTGGTCCGCGCCGAGCTTTGCCCGGAGGCGCCGGACGTGGACGTCCACGGTGCGGGTGCCGCCGTAGTAGTCGTAGCCCCAGACTTCGGTGAGGAGCTGCTGCCGGGTGAACACGCGGCCTGGATGCTGGGCCAGGTATTTCAGGAGCTCGAACTCCTTGAACGTCAGGTTCAGCGGGGCGCCGTTGACGCGTGCCGTGTAGCTTGCCTCGTCGATGATGACGCCGGCGGCGCGGATCTCACTCGGAGCGTCTTCCTGCTCGGGGACTGCCCGGGCAACGGACAGCCGGATACGCGCCTCCACTTCGGCGGGTCCGGCGGAATCGAGGACGATGTCGTCAACGGCCCACGCAGAGGAAACGGCGGCCATGCCGCCTTCTGTGAGGATCAGGACCAGGGGAGCGCTCAGCCCGGTGGCTTTCAGGAGCTGCGTGAGTGAACGGGCGCCCACCAGGTCCTTGCGGGCATCCAGCAGGACGATGTCGCAGGGGTCTGTCTCAAGGAGGGCCGTGGGCTCGGCCGGGAGGATGTGGACCCTGTGGTTCAGCAATTCGAGGGCAGGCAGGATGTCCACCGAAGAACCGGTGCTGTTGGTCAGTAACAGGATGTGCGACATTGTTCCTCCAAGGGCCGTCCGCGCATCATTGGGCGACTGAACCGGATTCTCACCGGCCGGTACTGGCTTCCTGCACGAGGCTCTGGGCCGTCAGCACGCCGCCGGCCAGCTACCTCAGCAGGGAGCGTAGCTGAACCTTGAGTATACCCGGCGGCCTCCTCCAGGCCACAGATCCAGGCCGCGGACGGGAGCGTTTTGCGACATATGCCCTTCACATAAGGCAGGATTGAAGCAGGGCGGACCAGCCCTGCCATGAGGGGGCGGACCAGCCTTCCGGCCAACGCCAGGATGGGAAAACAGCGCAGTGAGTGCACCGACGAAGCACAGGCCGGGCCCTGCATGACGGCGGACCTGCAGGCACCCGTGCGTTCGCTGGGTTCCTGGACCATCGGCGTTGTCGGCATCGCCGGCCTGGCCGCCATCATCGCCGGGGTCTATGCCTCGCCTGAAGCACTCGTCGCCGTCGGTGTCGCCATCGCCGCCGCAGTGGGGATCGGGTGGCCGCATTTCCTCCGCATCCCCGCCAAGAAGACCCTTGCCGCCGTCATCGCCCTGCCGGGCGCAGGCGCTGCCGTGGCGGCCGGCGTGGCGCCGGCCCCGGGCTACCTGGACTGGACGCCGGCCTTCGTGGCGCTGGGAATGATGGCGGTGTTTGTGGTGCAGTTGGTCCGCGGTACGGGACAGGCCCAGCGGCTGGAGTCCACACTGGGCTGCTGCGCCGGTGTCCTGCTGTCCTGCCTCGGCGCCGGCTGGGTTGCCGGAGCGCGGTTCAACGGCGTCCGCGAAATGCTGCTGGTGGCGGCAATCAGTGCCGCGGTGGCCCTGCTGGCCGGCCTTATCCGCTGGCCGGACAGCATCATTGCTCCGCTGGGCATTGTCCTGGCGGGCCTGGCCGGGCCGCTCGCCGGACTGGTCCTGTCGGACATCGCCGTCCTGCCGGCCGCGGTCTTCGGCGTGGTGGTGGGCGCGGTCCTGGCAAGCTTCCGCAGACTGGCCACGCTCCGCGGCGCCCCGCTGAATTTTGCGGCCGCACTGAGCATGGGCCTGGCCCCCGTCTCAGCGGTGGGATCCCTCGCTTACTTCATAGACAAACTACTCATCTACTAACGGGTTAGGATGGCACCATGTCCGTACTTGCTTTTGAAATCTTCTTCCTTGTCCTGCTCGGCATCGCGAGCCTGTCCATGGCCTGGTTCGCCGGATTCGTGGTCTACCGCCTCTTCAAGGGCCAGAAGTAGCCACCCCTCTTCCGGAGCCGGCCGTATCTCGAGGTAGAACAAATGCCCATTGAGATTCCTACAGATCTGACCCCTGAACTCGTCCCCCTTTCGTGGCTCATTGGCGAGTGGGAGGGCCGCGGCCGGCTGGGCAGCGGCGATGAGGATTCGGAACACTTCCTGCAGCACGTCTCCTTCACCCACAACGGCCTGCCGTACCTGCAGTACCGGGCCGAGAGCTGGTTGACCGACGACGAGGGCACGCGCCTGCGGCCGCTCACCGTTGAGACCGGCTTCTGGGCGCTTGAACGCAAGCAGCTGGATGCCGACGGCGGCCCGGGCCTGGTGCCTGCCGACATCGTCCCGGTTTTGAAGAGTGCCGATGAGGTGGAGGCGCTGCGCAACAAGGACGGCGGCTTCGACATCTCGGTGTCCATCGCCCACCCAGGCGGCATCACCGAGCTGTACTACGGCCAGATCAAGGGCCCGCAGATCCAGTTGACCACCGACATGGTGATGCGTGGCAGCCACTCCAAGGAGTACAGTGCGGCCACCAGGATCTTTGGCCTGGTGGACGGCAACCTCCTGTGGCGGTGGGACGTGGCGACAGGCGGCGAAACCGGCAAGGGCCTTGAAGCCCACGCCTCCGCGTTCCTGCATAGAGTCTCCTGAACAGGAAAGAAACCTCATGGAAGACGGCACGGATCAAGCACGAAAGCCCAGCGGCTACGGCGACCTCAAGGCCGTCTTCTTCAACGGCACCCTGAAGAAGTCGCCGCAGACATCCAACACGGACGGGCTGATTGCCATCAGCCGCCGCATCATGGAAAAGCAGGGTGTCAGCACCAGGGTGATCCGTACCGTGGACCACGACATCGCCAGCGGTGTCTACCCGGACATGACCCAGTACGGGTGGGCCACGGACGAGTGGCCGGATCTCTATCCCGCTGTCCAGGAAGCTGACATCGTGGTGGTGGCGGGCCCCATCTGGCTCGGTGACAACTCGTCACAGACCAAGAAACTTATCGAGCGCCTCTACGCCCACTCCGGCCAGCTCAATGACAGGGGCCAGTGGGCCTTCTATCCAAAGGTGGGCGGCTGCCTGATCACCGGCAACGAGGACGGCATCAAGCACTGTTCCATGAACATCCTCTACAGTCTTCAGCACATCGGCTTCAGCATCCCGCCGCAGGCCGACGCGGGTTGGATCGGGCCGGTTGGTCCGGGCCCAAGCTACCTGGATGAAGGCTCCGGCGGCCCGGAGAGCGACTTCACCAACCGCAACACCACCTTCATGACCTGGAACCTCCTGCACCTGGCAAAGATGCTGAAGGATGCGGGCGGCTACCCGGCCTACGGCAACCTGCCCAACGAATGGAACGCCGGTACCCATTTCGATTTCGAAAATCCGGAATACCGTTAGCCTCCAAGGACTTCTACTTCATATGACTACGCCCAGCCCCTTGTTGTCGCGCCCCGGCGCCGTCGAGGCCGGCGGCCCTGACGCCGGAGTCGCCGCCCACTACGGCGAGCCGCTGCGCGAGCAGCGCGCGCTCGCTGCCGGAACCGCCGTCGTCGACCTTTCCCACCGCGGCGTGGTCACCGTCACCGGCCCGGACCGGCTGAGCTGGCTTAATACCCTGTCCTCCCAGCAGGTGGCCGCGCTGAAGCCGGGGGAGTCCAGCGAGCTGCTGCTCCTCAGCGTCCAGGGCCGCATCGACTTTGACGCCCGGGTTGTCGACGACGGCGGGACCATGTGGCTGATCGTTGAGGCCGCCGAGGCAGCGCCGCTGGCGGAGTACCTCAACCGGATGAAGTTCATGCTGCGGGTGGAAATCGCCGACGTCTCGTCCGACTGGGCAGTCGTGGGCAGCACCCGGGCCGTCCCGGAGTGGTCCGGCCGCCTCGCCTGGCAGGACCCGTGGCCGCACGTATCCGCCGGCGGATACTCCTATGCCACCGTGTCGGAGGAGAACCATCCGGGGCTGGAGCGCCCCTGGTTCGAGTACCTCATCCCGGCCGCCGAACTGGAAGAGGCCGTCGCGGGGCGGTCTCTGGCCGGTGTCCTCGCCGCGGAAGCCCTGCGGGTCGCCGCCTGGCGCCCCCGAATCGGTGCCGAGACGGATGACAAGACCATCCCGCACGAGCTTGACCTGCTGCGCACTGCGGTGCACCTGGCCAAGGGCTGCTACAAAGGCCAGGAGACCATCGCCCGAGTCCACAACCTGGGCCACCCGCCCCGCCGGCTGGTGTTCCTGCAGCTGGACGGCTCGCAGCACACCCTCCCCGCCGCCGGCAGCCCGGTCATGGCAGGGGACCGGAAAGTCGGGACCGTCACCTCCGTGGCGCAGCACTACGAGATGGGTCCTGTGGCCCTGGCAGTCATAAAACGTTCCGTGGCCGCGGATGAGATACTGACCGTCCTGGACGGCGATGAGCCGTATGCCGCCGTCCAGGAAATCATTGTTGCCCCCGATGCCGGCCAGGTGGTGGGGCGCCAGACCGGATTCCTGAGGGGGCCACGCTGATGACCGAGCACACCGGGACCACGCCTGCCGGCGTTGGGACGACGGCAGCGGAAGGGCACGACGACGACGCGCTGGCTTTGGCGCAGGCGCTCTTCGAGGCTGCGCGTGAGGGGAGCGACGCCCTGCTGGGTGCCTACCTGGACGCCGGGGTTCCCGCCACCATGACCAACTCCGCCGGTGACTCCCTGCTCATGCTGGCCGCCTACCACGGCCACGCCGGCACCGTTGGGCTGCTCCTGCAACACGGCGCCGACGCCAACGCCGCCAACGACCGGGGCCAGACCCCGCTCGCAGGCGCCGTATTCAAGGGCTACACGGACGTGGCCCGGGTCCTGCTTGACGCCGGAGCGGATCCGGACGCCGGTGCGCCCTCGGCACGCGCCGCGGCGCAAATGTTTGCCCGCACGGAGATCCTGGACCTGCTGGGCTAGCTCTGCCCGGGTTCCGCCCGGCACCAACAAAAACTCCTGAAGGATGACCGAGTGGAAAACGTAGCAAAGCCCTGGCCGGCACTGTGGTCCCTGGTGATCGGGTTCTTCATGATCCTGATCGACACCACCATCGTGTCCGTGGCCAACCCCCGCATCATGGAGGGGCTGGACGCCGACATCAACTCGGTCATCTGGGTGACCAGCGCCTACCTGCTGGCCTACGCCGTCCCGCTGCTCATCACCGGCAGGCTGGGCGACAGGTTCGGGCCCAAGAAGCTCTACCTCTCCGGCCTGGTGGTCTTCACCCTCGCCTCGCTGTGGTGCGGCCTCTCAGGCGACGTCCGGATCCTGATCGCCGCCCGTGTCCTCCAGGGCCTTGGCGCCGCGATGATGACGCCCCAGACCATGGCCGTGATCACCCGGATCTTCCCGCCGGACCGCCGCGGCTCAGCCATGGCGGTCTGGGGCGCAACAGCGGGCATGGCGACGCTCGTCGGGCCCATCCTTGGCGGCGTCCTGGTGGACGGCCTGGGCTGGGAGTGGATCTTCTTCATCAACGTGCCCATCGGCGTCGTGGGCTTCATCCTGGCGCTGCGCAACGTCCCGGCCCTGAGCACCCATCCGCACCGCTTCGATATTCCCGGCGTCCTGCTGAGCGCCGTCGGGCTGTTCCTTCTGGTGTTCGGGATCCAGGAGGGCGAAACCTACAACTGGGGCACCATCACCGGGCCCATCAGCGTGTGGGGCCTGATAATCGCCGGCATCGTGGTGCTGGCTGTCTTCGTCCTGTGGCAGCGGTTCAACAAGGGCGAGCCGCTGCTGCCGCTGGCGCTGTTCCGGGACCGCAACTTCTCGCTGGCCAACATCGGGATCACCACCGTCGGCTTCACGGTGACCGCCTTCAGCCTGCCGCTGATCTTCTACTACCAGCTCGTCCGGGGCCTAACCCCCACACAGTCCGCCCTCATGATGGTGCCCATGGCACTGATCTCCGGCGGGCTTGCACCCGTGGTGGGCAAGCTGGTGGACCGCGTGAACCCGAAGTTCATCACGGCCACCGGGCTGGTGCTCATGGCGGTGGCGCTGCTGTGGAACTCGGTCCTGATGCAGCCGGATACGCCCATCCTGATGTTCCTGCTGCCCAGCGCCGTCCTGGGCTTCGCCAACGCCGGCATTTGGGCCCCGCTGAGCACGACTGCCACCAGGAACCTGCCGCCGCGCCAGGCGGGTGCCGGTTCGGGCGTGTACAACACCACCCGCCAGATCGGCGCGGTGCTGGGCAGTGCGGCCATCGCTGTGTTGATCCAGTCGCGGCTGGCCGCCGAGCTTCCCTCGGGAGGGCCGGGCGGGTCCGCCGGGGAAGGACTGGCAATGGGTGGCTCGCTGCCCGGGTTCCTGCACGCCGGATTCTCGACCGCGATGGGCCAGTCCATCCTGCTGCCCGCCGGAGTGATCCTGGTGGGGGCGGCGGTGGCACTGTTCTTCGCCAAGCCGCAGCCGGTCCAGGGCTGGGGGACGCAGGGCCAGGACCAGGCGTCAGCGAAGGTGGACGCTGGTCTGGATTCCGCCGGCTGAGAGGCCAAGCTGCCTGGCCAGTGCCAGGCAGCCGGTGTTGCTGACGTCCGCACGCCACTGCAGCGTCAGCCCGGCGGCGAGGGCCTCGTGCGCCGCGATGGATGCGGCCAGCGAGCCCAGGCCGCGCCGCCGCCATTCCGGGTCCACCAGTACACCCATGTTAGCCAGCAGGCCCTCCCATTCGCCGTACGCACCGCAGGCCAGGGGCACGCGCCTGCCGTCCTGCTCACGCACGATGGTGTAGCGGTTTTCGAGGTCGGAGAGCCCCACTTCGTTGACGTCGTCCGGCGGGCAGCGGCCCTCCAGTTCAATGGCTTCCGGGTTCCCGTGCGAGACCGTGAGTTCCCCGGAGGGCTGCTGCAGCGGGAGGTCGTCGGCGAAGAACAGGGCGGCAGCGCCGAGCCCATGGCCGCCCCGGTCCCTGGTCAGTTTCAGCAGCGTGACGTGCTGGGCCATCTCCTCGTCCGGAATGTCCGTTGCGGCTTCGATGACGCTCTGCGGGCCCACCAGCGCGGAACTGCCAAACAACCGGACGAACTCGACGGTCCGGGCCGATTCGTCCGCCCGGACGATCCGTGCCCCGGAGACCAGGGCGTCCCCGAACGCGTCGTCGTCAAGGCCCAGCCGGCGTGCCCACGCCAGCTGGATGATGGCCGCTGAGCCGGGATCGAGTGTCATGGTCCCAGCCTAGGGCGGCCCACTGACTTAGCCGAACAGGACCGCGGCTTCGTCGTAGCGGTTTTGCGGGACGGTCTTCAGCTGGCCCAGGGCCTCTTCGAAGGCAACGTGCCGGATGTCGGTGCCCTTGAGCGCCACCATGGTGCCCCAGTAGCCTTCCACCACGGAATCGATGGCAGCCATGCCAAGCCGGGTGGCCAGGACCCGGTCGAAGGCCGACGGGACGCCGCCGCGCTGGATGTGGCCCAGGATGGTGGCGCGGGTTTCAATGCCGGTGCGTGCCTCCAGTTCGGGGGCGAGCTGGTCCGCGATGCCGCCCAGCCGGGGACGGCCGAAGGTGTCCAGGCCGCGCTCGGAGTGCGGGCTTTCCATGTGTTCGGGTACGAAGCCTTCGGCCACCACCACCAGGGGCGCGCGGCCACGATGATGGGCTTCCTTGACCCATTCGGTGATCTGCTCGATGCTGACCTTCTGCTCCGGGATCAGGATGGCGTGCGCGCCTGCGGCCATGCCGGCGTGCAGGGCGATCCAGCCCACGTGCCGGCCCATCACTTCGGCGATCATGCAGCGGTGGTGGGATTCGCCGGTGGTGCGGAGCCGGTCGATGGCTTCGGTGGCGATCTGCACGGCAGTGTCGAACCCGAAGGTGTAATCGGTGGCGTCAAGGTCGTTGTCAACGGTCTTGGGGACGCCGACGATCTTGAGTCCGGCGTCGGTCAGGCGCTTGGCGGCGGCGAGTGTTCCCTCACCACCGATGGCGATGATGGCGTCGATGCCCAGCCGGTCCATGTGGGCCTTGATGGCCTCCGGGCCGCCGCCGTTTTCGAACGGGTTGGTGCGGGAAGTGCCAAGGATGGTGCCGCCCTGCTTGGCGATGCCGCGGACCATGGTGCGGGGGATGTCGATGATGTCCCCCTCCACCACACCCCGCCATCCATCGCGGAATCCGACGAATTCCTGGCCGTGGACGGCGATGCCCTTAAGCACTGCGCCTCGGATCACGGCGTTCAGTCCGGGGCAGTCGCCACCGCTGGTGAGGATTCCAATTTTCATGTTCGGCTCAAATCCTGGAGAGAAGGTTTACAGGCAGAGCGCCACGCTGAGCTCACCTAGAAGTGTAATGGGGTGTGTGGGGTACGACACAAACCGGTTACATGGGGGTGCCCGGGCCGGGCAGTGCCGGGACAGGAAAGGCCCCTGCTGTCGGGGAGTGTCCGCGAAAGCAGGGGCCGTGGTCGTGGCCGATTTATGGTGCCGGCGCCAGTGTGTCCGGCGCCGGCGACTTGGCTGGTCAGGGCCGGTTGAGCGACCGGCGGTCCAGGAACGTCTGGAGCAGGATCTCGTTGCGCTGGTCCGGGAGGATCACCCAGGCCAGGAGGTAGAAGATCACGGCAGGTCCGGGGAGCAGGCAGAACAGCAGGAATGCGATGCGGACGTAGGCGACGTCGACGTTGAGCTTGGCCGCGATGCCGCCCAGCACTCCGCCGAGCCACCGCTGTGGGCCGCGCTGCAGGCCAAGGCCCCTGACAATGCTGAAGAACTTATCCATGGTTCAAGACTTCCCTGTAGTTGATGCGTTGTCACGTTTGCGGGCTGAGAGCAGGCCGCCGGCCACCAGGGCCACACCTGCGCCGATCATGAGGCCGATCAGGACGTAGGTGCCATTGAGTGTCACGATGCCCAACTGCGCCACGATGATGAGTGCGGCCAGCGCCAGGACGATCAGTCCCCACACCACCGTCCCCACCCTCGCCGGTGCCGGTCCGGCGGGGTCCTGGCCCGCCGTCGTCGGAATGTTGCTGCTGTCCATGTCAGTTGCCTTCCTGGATTGTGACGTTGCTGAACGTGCCGTCGATCCGCACCACCAGGTGGTTGCCGGGCTTGTCCGCGTTGTAGCTGCTTTCGCGGGTGGTGGTGCCGCCGCGCTGGCCGGTGGCCTCGTTAAGGTTTCCCATGGTCATGTCCGCCTTGATGTCGACGGGCAGGTTCTGCGGGATCACCACGGTCACGTTGCTGGCGGTGATGTCCAGGGGAACCACGACGTCGGACGTCAGGGGGGCGGTGGGTGACAGGCCCGTGAGGTCCACGGTGCCCCGCCCGGCGGTGATGTCGATGCCGCCGCGTGCCTCCTCAATGCTTGCCGGGTTCCAGTCCACTTGCTGGAAACGCATCCGGCCGTCGTCCAGCGTGTTGTAGATGCCGCCGGTAACCAGGGCGATTACGGCAAAGAGGCTCAGGACGCCGGAGGTGCGGCCGCGGAAACCCGCCACCAGGATGCCCAGGCCTAGCACTGCTGCCGCGCTGGCCCACACGATGGCGTTGGCGGAGCCGCCCAGGTCGATGATGTTTGCGGCATCCAGCGCCTTGAGGCCACCGCCCACCACCAGGGCCGAGCCCGTGGCGATGGCGACGGCGGGAGCGCCGGGGCCGGACGGCCGGGGCTTTGGCGGTTGCGGGGGCACCCACGGTGCGGGGTAGCTGCTTCCACCGGGAACGCCGCTGCCCGGCCCGCCTGTGCCCGGCCCGCCTGGGCCTGTGCTGCCTGAACCGGTGCCGTTTGGGCCGGCGGAGGTGCCTCCGACGGGAACACCGGTTCCGATAGGAGTGCTGTGTCCGCCCGGGCCATAGATGCCGGTGGATGCTGAGCTGGTGGGGCCGCCGCTGTACCGCGGCGCCGCCGGGAAGCCGGGCGCCGGCCCGGAGGGCGTGCCTGCGGAGAACGACGAGGTGTAGTCCGCGCCCGGGCGTCCGGCCGGGTGGCCCGCGCCGGGGGCTGCCGGCGTGTGGCCGGCCATGGTGGGGTGGGACTTGTTGCGCTGGGAAAGGTAGTAGACCAAATAGATTGCGCCGGCCACCCAGAAGACGGTCCAGAGCAGTCCGCTGAGGCCGTTATGGCTCCAGCCCCAGAAGCCTCCGCCCAGGCCGGTGAGACCCAGGACCGTGGCAATCAGGGAGCCCGTCATGCCACTGGACCAGCGTCCGGCGCCGGCTTCCTGGACGTGGATCCGGCCGTCCGGTTCCGGCAGGAACGCCCATGCCAGGCCATAGAAGAACACGCCAATGCCGGCCAGGAGGGTGAGGACAATGAAGGCGCCGCGGATGATGATCGGGTCCACGTTCAGCCGGTGGGCGATGCCGCTGCAGACGCCGCCGACCCAACGGTCGTTGCCCCGGTAAATGCCGTTGCTGCGGATCCAGCCGAAGAAGTCGGTGGAAGGAGTTGGGGCGGTGGGGCTGCTGCGGTAGGCATAGCCCTGGGTGTTATCAGCGGGATCAGGGCCCGGTCCGGCACCGGGATCAGCTGACGGACCGGCGCCAAGACCACCTGACGGGCCGGCCGCGGGACCGGCACCCGGGCCAACCTCAGGCTCCGGAGGCGTTGCAGGGGAGGACGGCAGCGGCTCCGTGGGCCGCTCGCTGTCGGATCCGGGGATGGCCCCGGCAGGGTGTTCGTCGTCAGGGGAGGGGGTCTGCGAGTTCATACCTCGATCCTCCCGTCCGGGCCCGTCGCCGCTCTACTGGGGGATACCCTGAACGGCCCCTGAGCTGTCCCCGGTAAGCGGCCGGATACGGTCCGGGCAACCCTGATCCGTGTTTGGATTGATCCATGACAACCCTCCCGGTGCGCCCGCCCCTGGCACGGAGCAGCGACCGTGTCATCGCCGGCGTCTGCTCCGGCCTCGCCGCGCACCTGGGCTGGCCGGTCAAGAATGTCCGGCTGGGCATGGTCCTCGCCTCCTTCGCCGGCGGGGCCGGCCTGGTCTTCTACGCATGGCTCTGGATCATGGTGCCCACCGCGGATGAGGCCGCGCGCCGCAACGCCCGCCGGCCGGCGTCGCCCATTGCTCCCGCCGTCAGCCAGCTGGGACCGGGCCAGCAGCAGCAGGCCCAGCCGGCGCAGGAGACGGCGTCCGACGGCGGAACACCAGCAGGTGCCGATGGGCCCGTTCCGGCCGGAGCGGGAGCCTCCGGAGAGCCCCCTTGGTTCCGGGCGCGCGGGATGCGGTACGGCAAGGAAATCCTGCTGGGCTGCGGGCTCCTGCTGGTGGCCGGCATCATGATTGCCCAGATGCTGGGCGTGGACGTGTCCCTGGGGACGCTGATCCCGGCTGCAGCTGTGCTGGGCGGCGCGTCGATCGCCTGGATGCAGCTGGATGAGACGCGCCGCGCAGGGCTGGTGGACAAGACCAAAGCGGACCAGGCCGGCGGGTGGGGCAGGCTCGCTGCAGGACTGGCGCTGGTGGTGGCCGGGGTCCTGGTGATGGTGTCCGGCTCGGGCTCCTGGGAACAGACCTGGCTGGCGCTGTTGGCGTCCGTGGCCGTCCTGGGCGGCGTGGTGCTGGTCCTGTTGCCGTGGGCGCTGAAGTTTTGGCGGGACCTGGAATCGGAACGCGCCGGCCGGATCCGGGAGACGGAACGGGCGGAGATCGCTGCCCACCTCCACGATTCCGTGCTGCAGACACTGGCACTGATCCAGCGGCGCGCCGGCAACGAGCATGACGTGGTCCGCCTGGCCCGTGCCCAGGAACGCGAGCTGCGCGGCTGGCTGTTCCAGGACCCCGGCCGTGAAAGCGGACAGCTTTCAGACCGGATCAAGGCTGTTGCGGCGGAGGTGGAGGACCTGCTTGGCAACGCCGTGGAGGTGGTCACCGTGGGTGACGCCGCCATGACCGAGGCGCACGAAGCCCTGGTCCAGGCAAGCCGGGAGGCCATGCTCAACGCCTCGCGGCACGGCGGCGGAACCGTCTCGGTCTACCTTGAGGCATCGGACGGGCAGGCTGAGATCTTCATCAAGGACAGGGGACCCGGTTTCCAGCTGGGGGACGTCCCGGCGGACCGCCTCGGTATCAGGGAATCGATCATCGGCAGGATGAAACGGCATGGCGGCTCGGCGGCCATCCTCAGCACGGGGGATGGTACCGAGGTCCGCCTGAGGCTGCCGGCTGCAGCAGAACACGCGGAAGGAAAATCATGAACACGACCCAGGGGACAAGTACCGGAAGCACCCGGCCGGCAAACTCCGTGAGTGTGGTCATCGTGGACGATCACGCCATCTTCCGGTCCGGGCTGAAAGCTGACCTCGACGCCGGCATCCAGGTGGTGGGGGAGGCCGCCACCGTTGAACAGGCCATTGCCGTGATCGCCCAGCAGCGGCCCGACGTCGTTCTTCTCGATGTCCACCTGCCCGGAGGACTGGGCGGCGGCGGCCGGGAAGTCATCGCCGGCTCCGCCGCGCTCCTGTCCACCACCCGGTTCCTGGCATTGAGCGTCTCCGACGCTGCGGAGGACGTGGTGGCCGTCATCCGCGCTGGTGCCCGCGGATACGTCACCAAGACCATCTCCGGTGCCGAGATCACCGACGCCGTGTTCCGGGTGGCCGGCGGCGACGCGGTCTTCTCCCCACGCCTTGCCGGGTTCGTCCTGGACGCCTTCGGCACCGCTCCTGCGGATATTGCCGATGACGAGCTGGACAAGCTCTCCGCCCGGGAACTTGAGGTCATGCGCCTCATCGCCCGCGGCTACAGCTACAAGGAGGTGGCCAAGGAGCTCTTCATCAGCATCAAGACGGTGGAGACCCACGTGTCAGCCGTGCTGCGCAAGCTCCAGCTCTCAAGCCGCCACGAACTGACCAAGTGGGCAGCCGAGCGCCGCCTCCTCTAGACGCCCCATCAGATCCTGCGCCTTAAACCCAAACGCCCCATCATCTTTCGGGCCTTAAAACCAAACGCCCCATCAGATCCTGTGCCTTAAACCCAAACGCCCCATCACCAGGTGATGGGGCGTTTGGGTTGTTCCTGCGGAAGGTGATGGGGCGTTTGGGTTGTTCCTGCGGAAGGTGATGGAGCGACTACTGGGCCTTGCCCAGGAAGTCCTGCAGGCGCTGGACGCCCGTAGCGAGGTCGTCGTCGCCCAAGGCGTAGGACAGGCGCAGGTAGCCCGAGGGGCCGAAGGCTTCGCCGGGAACCACTGCCACCTCAACCTCGTCAAGGATGAGCGAGGCCAGTTCCGCGGAGGTCTGCGGCGTGGCCGTACCGGACGCGGTCGGGAATTCCTTGCCCAGCAGGGCACGGACGTCCGCGTACACGTAGAAGGCGCCCTTCGGCGTCGGGCATTCCACTCCGTCGATCGCGTTCAGTCCTGCCACGATCGCCTTGCGCCGGCGGTCGAACGCAACCTTCATTTCGTCCACGGCGGTCAGCGGACCGGACACGGCGGCGAGGGCGGCGATCTGCATGATGTTGGACACGTTGGAGGTGGCGTGCGACTGCAGGTTGGTGGCAGCCTTGATGACGTCGGCCGGGCCGATCATCCAGCCCACGCGCCACCCGGTCATGGCGTACGTCTTGGCAACGCCGTTGAGGATGACCACCTTGTCGCCCAGTTCGGGGGCCGCGGTGGCGATCGACGTGAACGGCACGCCGTCGTAGGTCAGGTGCTCATAGATTTCGTCCGTGACCACCCACAGGCCCTTGGCGGCGGCCCACTTGCCGATTTCCGCCACCTGCTCAGGGGAGTAGACGGCGCCGGTGGGGTTCGACGGCGAGACGAACAGCAGGATCTTGGTGCGGTCCGTCACGGCTGCTTCGAGCTGTTCGACGGTCACCAGGTAGTCCTGTTCGGGGCCGGCGAAAACCTCCACGGGGACGCCGCCGGCGAGCCGGATGGCCTCCGGGTATGTGGTCCAGAACGGGGTGGGAACGATGACTTCGTCGCCCGGATCCACCAGGGTGGCGAAGGTGTTGTAGACGGCCTGCTTGCCGCCGTTGGTGACCAGGACCTGGGAGGGGTCCACCTGGTAGCCGGAATCGCGGAGGGTCTTCTCGGCGATGGCCTTCTTCAGCTCGGGCAGGCCGCCGGCGGGGGAGTAGCGGTGGAACTTGGGCTGCCCCGCAGCCTCGATTGCCGCCTGCACGATGTAGTCCGGGGTGGGGAAGTCGGGTTCACCCGCGCCGAAGCCAATAACGGGCCGGCCAGCTGCCTTCAGCGCCTTGGCCTTGGCATCGACGGCCAGGGTTGCGGATTCGGCAATTGCGGAAATGCGTTGGGAAACGCGGGCGGCAGACATGGCAGGTCCGTTCTTCGCTTGCAGCCGGGTGGCTGGAATGTGGGATTCGACGAGTTCTACTCTATGCTGTTCACCGGACCCTCCGGGGAGCCGGTTTTGATTTATGACTGCCCTGCGCAGCACCTTTCAGGCCGGACTTCGGACGGACCGGGCCGGGCTGGTTTTACCTACGCGAAGTTCTTGCGTAGACTGGTTCACCGGTGTTGAAACACGGATGATGACGTGCGCCCCAGTTCAAGCTGGTGTTGGGTCGTCAAAGAGTGGAATTCACTCCATAGGGTAGTGGCGCAATTGGTAGCGCAGCGGTCTCCAAAACCGCAGGTTGCAGGTTCGAGTCCTGTCTGCCCTGCGCAAGCTGCTCCGGGCGAAAGCCCGGGGCAGGCGCAGCAACCATGGTTCTGATCAGGGCCGGGTAATCCACCATTGCAAAGATGAGCGAGGACCAGGTGACCGAAACAGCTGCCAGCAGCTCCAAGGGCCGCCCAGCTAAGAAGGAAGCCAAGGCAAACTTCTTCGCCCGCATTGCACTCTTTGTCCGCCAGATTATCGGCGAACTGAAGAAGGTTGTTGCCCCCACCCGCAAGGAACTGATCAACTACACGCTCGTGGTGCTGGTGTTCGTGGCCATCATGATGGTCATCGTCAGCCTGCTGGACATTGGTTTCGGAACCGCTGTCAGCTGGATCTTCGGCGGTACCGGCCCCAAGGACAGCTAAGGCTGCACAGTCCGCAGGCCGCGTGTTCCATCCGGGAAACCGGAAGGGATGCGCCGGTGTGCGGGATTGAGCCATTTAAATAGGCATGTTAGGCAATGAGGAAGCAGGAGACCAAGTGTCTGAGCAGGAGCTCGAGGTAACCGAGACGGGGCTGGAAGAATCCCCGGACGTCACGGCAGAAGCCGGTGAAGAGTCCGAGGTTGAGTCCTCCACGCCCGAATCCGACGACGCCGCCTCCGACGTGGTAGTTGCTGCCGAAGGCGATGCATCAGACGCTGACGGGGAAGACGAGTCCGCCGACGCCCTCGCCGCCGCGGCAGCAGCTGCAGCCGTGGATCCCGCTGAGGAGTTCAAGGCCAAGCTGCGCCGCCAGGAAGGTGACTGGTACGTCATCCACTCGTACGCAGGTTACGAAAACCGCGTGAAGGCCAACCTTGAAACCCGCATCCAGACCCTGGACATGGAAGATTACATCTTCGAAATCCAGGTGCCCATGGAAGAAGTCGTGGAGATCAAGAACGCCCAGCGCAAGGTGATCAACCGCGTCCGCATCCCCGGCTACGTCCTGGTCCGCATGGACCTGACCGACGCCTCCTGGGGCGCCGTCCGCCACACCCCCGGCGTCACCGGATTCGTGGGCAACGCCCACAACCCGGTCCCGCTGCGCCTTGACGAGGTCTTCTCCATGCTCGCCCCTGTCTTCGAAGAGGAACAGGCCGAGAAGGGCAAGCCGGTCAACAAGCAGAACCAGGCTCCCGTGGCCGTCGACTTCGAGGTCGGTGAATCCGTCATCGTCAAGGAAGGTCCCTTCGAGACCCTTCCCGCCACGATCTCCGAGATCAAGCCCGAGTCCCAGACCCTCGTGGTGCTGGTCTCCATCTTCGAGCGCGAAACGCCCGTCACCCTGGCGTTCAACCAGGTCACCAAGATCTGAGAATCCTAGAATTCGTCCCGGCGCCGCCCGCTTAGCTGCACCGGAACGGCCGGCCGCCTTGCCATGGCGGCCAAAAACCTGAGGCACGCTCCTGTGCCCCAGGACGTTATTGAGAGAAGGACCCTACATTGGCTCCCAAGAAGAAGGTCACCGGCCTCATCAAGCTGCAGATCCAGGCAGGTGCCGCCAACCCGGCCCCGCCGATCGGTCCTGCGCTTGGCCAGCACGGTGTCAACATCATGGAATTCTGCAAGGCGTACAACGCTGCGACGGAAGCCCAGCGCGGAAACGTCATCCCCGTGGAAATCACGGTCTACGAAGACCGTTCCTTCACGTTCATTACCAAGACCCCGCCGGCTGCAGAACTCATCAAGAAGGCTGCAGGCGTCGCCAAGGGTTCAGCAACCCCGCACACCGTCAAGGTTGCCAAGCTGACCCAGGCCCAGGTCAACGAGATCGCCTCCACCAAAATGGAAGACCTCAACGCCACCAGCCTCGAAGGCGCAGCGAAGATCATCGCCGGCACCGCCCGCTCCATGGGCATCACCGTCGAGGGCTAACCACCCTTCCCGCTGTCCAGCGTCAGGTAGTTGACGACGACGGGCGGCACCGCCGGGACACCGGCACCAAACACATTGAAATGTTGGTCATCCGGGCCGGATAACGAACCGGATCACCGACTGTGGCAGGGCCAGCGCGGTCCGCAGACCACAACTGCACAAGGAGAAATAAGCAGCATGGCAAAGCGCAGCAAAGCATATGAGGCAGCAGCCGCCAAGATCGACGCGGAGAAGCACTACGCACCGTTCGAGGCAGTAACGCTGGCCAAGGACACCAACCCGTCCAAGTTCGACGCCACGGTTGAGGTTGCCTTCCGCCTCGGCGTTGACCCCCGCAAGGCCGACCAGATGGTCCGCGGCACCGTCAACCTGCCCCACGGCACCGGTAAGACGGCCCGCGTCCTGGTCTTCGCCACGGGCGACAAGGCTGAGGCCGCAATCGCAGCCGGCGCCGACTTCGTTGGTTCCGACGACCTGATCGAAAAGATCGCCGCCGGCTGGACCGACTTCGACGCCGCCGTTGCCACCCCTGACCTCATGGGCAAGGTTGGCCGCCTCGGTAAGGTCCTGGGTCCGCGTAACCTGATGCCGAACCCCAAGACGGGCACCGTGACCCCCGACGTCACCAAGGCCGTCAACGACATTAAGGGTGGAAAGATCGACTTCCGCGTCGACAAGCACTCCAACCTGCACTTCATCATCGGCAAGGTTTCCTTCGACGCCGTGAAGCTGGCCGAGAACTACGCAGCCGCACTGGAAGAGGTCCTTCGCCTCAAGCCGTCCGCATCCAAGGGCCGCTACATCCAGAAGGCCACCGTGGCCACCACGTTCGGCCCGGGCATCTCCGTTGACCCCAACGTCACCAAGGTGCTCACCGAGGCGTAAATCCTCAGCAGCGTCCCGTGCCTTCCGGCACTTCTGAAGGGACCGTCCGGCTACCAGCCGGGCGGTCCCTTCAGGCGTTAACGCCGCTTGCGCACCCTCGACAGCCGTCCACGGCTGGCTACGCTTGGGGAATGACGCAGCCGAACGCCCTGGTGATTTCCGCCGTCGTTGTTCCTCCGTCAACCGAGGGCGGCAGCGACTTTCAGGACTTCAACGACTGCCGGTCAATGCGGGAAGCGCACGAACTGCAGACATGGGGCGACCTTGACCGTGGCTACACCTACGCGGAGGAGGTGGAACACTGGCGCGGCACCGCTTACGAGGCGCGGCACCTCTTTGTCGCCCGGCTGGGCAAGGAACCGGTGGGCATGTGTTCGGTGACGCTGCCCCTGCGGGAGAACACCGCCACGGCAGGGATCAACGTCCTGGTGGCGCCGGCCTTCCGGCGGCGCGGGCTGGGGCGGCGGCTCCTTGACCACGCGGAGAAGGTGGCCCGCGCCAACAACCGGACGTCGCTGGATGGCTACTTTGAACTCCCTGCCCGCCTGGTGGATGACGCGGGTCCGCTGGTACCTGCCATGTCGGGGGCCGGGGGACTTCCTTTGGCTGACCCGGCCACCTCCTTCGCCCTGTCCGCCGGGTACCGGCTGGAACAGGTGGAGCGTTCCAGCCGGCTCGCCCTCCCCGTTCCGGGACAACTGCTGGCGCGGCTGGAGGCTGATGCCCTCAGCCACGCCGGCGATTATGGGCTGACGGCCTGGGACGTGCACTGTCCGGACCCGTTGATCGCCCGGTACGCCGCCCTGCGGGCACAAATGAGCACCGATGCGCCCACCGCCGGGATGGACTGGGAACGCGAGGACTGGGACGCCGCCCGCGTGCGGGACGATGAGCAGGTGCTGGCCAGGAGCGGCGTGCACTCATCCGTGGCGGCGGCCCTGCACCGCCGCACCGGTGAGCTGGTGGCCTATACCGTCCTGACCTGGCGGCCGCTGGTGCCGGGGTCGCTGCTCCAGCAGGACACCCTGGTTTCGGAGGAACACCGCGGCCACCGGCTGGGCATGCTGGTCAAGGTGGCCAACCTCCGCCGCGCACAGGAAAAGTGGCCCCGGGCGCGCTCGGTCCTGACATGGAATGCCAGCGAAAACCAGCATATGCTGGCGATAAATACCGCACTTGGATTCAGGCCCGCTGGCTATGAAGGTGAGTGGCAGAAACGGCTGGGATGATGCCCGAATGGCAATAGACGTAAAGATCGAGCAGCTTTGGATCCCCGACTCACTGGACACCCCCGACGCAGCGGACTTCCTTGCCGCCGTCGAAGTCGGCCGCAAGGTGCGGATGGCCACGTGGGGCAGCGACGATCTGGCTTACGGTCCACTGGAGAAGCTGCTTGAGTTCGCGGATCCGTATGAGCGCCAGCTGATCCTCGTGGCCAAGGTGGATGGCACCATTGTGGGAACGGTGGACATTGCACTGCCGCTGACTGACCACCTGGACCTCGCCGAACTCACTTTGGACATCCTCCCCGAGTACCAGCGGCAGGGCGTGGGACGGCGGCTGCTGGAGGCAGCCGAACAACTGGCAAGGGGGGAAGGGCGCAGCATGATCCTGGTGGACACCAACCACCCCGGCGCGTCCCTGTCTGAGTTTGAACAGGCCCTGCTGGTTCCCGGTACCGGCCAGGGGTTCGTGCCGCTGGAGAGCCGCGAAGTGGAGTTCGCGCAGAAGACCGGATACACGCTGCAGCACATCGAGCAGTTCAGCTCCTGCCGCTTGCCGCTGGACAGCAAGCTGGTGGCGGACCTCCAGGCTGAGGCCGACGAAGCAAACAACGGCAGGTACAGGCTGCACCACTGGACCGACCGCTGCCCGGAACGCTGGCTGGAGGCCGTGGCCGTCCTGGAAAACCAGGCCGGGGCCGATTTGGATCCCTCGCTGGACGCGCCCGTCGAGCAGGAGATGGTGTTCGACGGCGGCATCCTGCGGGAGGCGGAGGACGTCGCCATCGCACAGGGCCGCAGGACGGTGGTCACCGCCGTCGAGCACGTCGCCACCGGAGCCCTGGTGGGACTCACCACCATCACCGTGCTGGCACACCGGGCCGACGTCGTGTTCCAGGACGACACCCTGGTTTTGCAGGAACACCGCGGCAACAAGCTGGGCCTGCTCATCAAGGTGGCCAACATGGAGCGGCTCAGCGAGCAGTTCCCGGACGCCCGCATCATCTACACCTGGAACGCGCCGGAGAACCGGTACCTCCTGACCGTCAACAGGCAGCTCGGATTCCAGACGGCCGGCGTCACCGGGATCTGGCAAAAGGAGCTCCCCACGTTGCGTGCCAGTACCAGCTGAGCCCCCGATTTGGCGGACCGGCAACGCCTCGCGTATGCTGGGAGTACCAAAGACCGTCGGTTGTTGGAAATCCACTCTCCTGAACATGGCTCAACTCTGCAGTTGTGCTCCGGGGACCACAGTGGTTTTCCGGACGAAGGACCCTCAACGCAGGGCGGCCGGCGCAGGTGAACGAAGCAAAGCTCCGCGGTATAGCCGTGTTGAGCCAAGCCCCGTGCATCTGCGCGGGGCGTTTTTAGTTTTAGCTCTCTTGAGCGGGGACCGTCGAATACCGGCACTATCCCCGGAAGGAGGGTTATGGCAACGCCTACCAAGGTTTCAGCAGTAGCTGAGATCACTAACGATTTCAAGGAATCGAACGCCGCTGTCCTGACCGAATACCGCGGGCTCACCGTTGCACAGCTCAAGCAGCTGCGTGTTTCTCTCGGCCAGGACACCAAGTTCGCGGTCGTCAAGAACACCCTGACCGCCATTGCAGCCAAGGAAGCCGGCGTCGAAGCATTCGACGGCCAGCTTGCCGGCCCCACTGCAATCGCGTTCATCAAGGGTGACGCAGTTGCCGCTGCCAAGAGCCTGACGGATTTTGCCAAGGCCAACAAGCAGCTGGTCATCAAGACCGGTTACTTCGAGGGCAAGGCGCTGGACGCCACCGAGGTTGCCGCACTTGCTGCCCTCGAGTCCCGCGAGCTGCAGCTCGCCAAGGTTGCAGGTGTCCTCAAGGCACCGGCCGCCGCAGCTGCACGCATCATCGACGCACTGCGCCTCAAGCTTGAAGAAGAGAACGGTGCACCGGCAGCTGCCGAAGCGCCCGCCGCTGAAGAAGCCCCCGCCGCTGAAGCTGAAGCTGCCGCT
Organism: Arthrobacter sp. AG367; assembly: GCF_007828995.1. Classification (NCBI taxonomy): domain Bacteria; kingdom Bacillati; phylum Actinomycetota; class Actinomycetes; order Micrococcales; family Micrococcaceae; genus Arthrobacter; species Arthrobacter sp. AG367. The sequence goes on along the minus strand of NZ_VIVE01000004.1, from coordinate 78,678 downwards.
GAAGCTCCCGCTGCCGAAGAGAACTGATTCTCTTACCCCCACCAGACTCCGGTGCCCCTCAGGCCATGCGCCATTGCGGACACCACAACAGGAAGGACGCCTACCATGGCGAAGCTCAGCAACGAAGAGCTCATTGAAGCTTTCAAGGAACTGACCATCATCGAGCTCTCCGAGTTCGTCAAGCTCTTCGAAGAGACCTTCGAAGTTACCGCCGCTGCTGTTGCAGTTGCCGGCCCCGCCGGTGGCGGAGCTGCTGAAGAGGTTGAAGAGAAGACCGACTTCGACGTCATCCTCGAAGCTGCCGGCGACAAGAAGATCGCAGTCATCAAGGAAGTTCGCGCCATCACCTCCCTCGGCCTCAAGGAAGCCAAGGACCTGGTTGACGGTGCCCCCAAGGCTGTCCTCGAAGGCGCCAACAAGGAAGCTGCCGAGAAGGCCAAGGAGCAGCTCGAGGCTGCAGGCGCCACCGTTACCCTCAAGTAACAACGCCTTTTCCTCAGGAAACCCCGTCCACTCCGGTGGGCGGGGTTTCCTGCTTTAAACGGGTCTCCCGCGTTACGCGGGGTCGCTGATATCCGCCACAACCGCGTCCAGGGCTGCGGTCAGGGCATCGGCGTCAACGAACGCACTGTAGCCATGGGCGCCGGCCCCCATGGAGATCCGTCGCCCAGTGATCGTGGCATCGGCATAGACCGGCCAGGCGGTGGTGCTCCCCAGCGGAGTGATCGTGCCCCGCTCATAGCCGGTTGCCTCCAGCGCGGCAGCGGCGGGCGGGAGGGACAGCTTATTGACGCCTACCAGGGCGCGGAGCTTGGGCCAGGAGATCTGCCGGTCGCCCGGGACCAGGGCGAACAAAAAGGTGCCGTCCTTGTGCTTGACCACCAGGGATTTGACGATGTCGGCCGGGCTGATGCCCAGGATGCCGGCTGCCTCTTCGAGGCTCTTTGCTGCCGGGCGCTGCACCACGTCAACCTGCAGGCCGCGGGCCGCGGCGTCGGCCAGGAAGCGTTCCCGTCCGACGCCGTCCGTTCCGTTTCCGGATGCGCCCGCCATCAGTCGCGGTACAGCAGGAGGGCCTCGCCCTGCCCGCCCCCACCGCAGAGGGACACGGCGGCTTTGCCCGTTCCGCGCCGTTTCAGCTCATGGGCCGCATGGGCCGCCAGCCGTGCGCCCGAGGCCCCGATCGGATGTCCCAGCGCGATGGCACCGCCGTGTATGTTGCACTTTTCCAGGGGGTAGTCCAGGTCCTTCAGAGACTGTACCGCCACGGACCCGAAGGCCTCGTTGATCTCGATGAAGTCAAGGTCCGCAGTGCTCCACCCGGCCTTGCCCAAGGCGTTCATGATGGCGTTTGACGGCTGGGAATGCAGCGAGTTGTCAGGGCCGGCCACCTGTCCCGGCTTTCCCACCACGGCCAGGTACTCCAGCCCGTTCTCCTCCGCGTAGCCTCGGGATGCGAGCACCAGGGCGGCGGCGCCGTCGGACAGGGGAGAGGAGTTACCGGCGGTGATGGTGCCATCGGTGACGAACGCTGCGCGCAGGCCTGCCAGCGACTCCACCGAGGTGTTGGGGCGGACGCCCTCGTCGGAATCCACCACCAGGGGCTCGCCCTTGCGCTGCTTCACACTGATGGGTGCGATCTCGCCGTCGAACGTTCCGTTCTTTGCCGCCAGCGCCGCCCGCTGGTGGGACTGGGCGGCAACGTTGTCCTGCGACGTGCGGTCAATGCCCAGCGTGAGGTTCCGTGTTTCCGTGGACAGGCCCATGGACTGGCCGTCGAAGGCATCGGTCAAGCCGTCATGGGCGGCAGCGTCCAGCGCCTGGATGGAGCCGTACGTCCATCCTTGGCGGGACCCCGGGAGCAGGTGCGGCGCCCGGCTCATCGACTCCTGGCCGCCGGCCACCACCACCGCGGCCTCGCCGGCACGGATCATCCGGGCGGCGTCGATCACCGCCGTCAGGCCTGAAAGACACACCTTATTGACTGTGACCGCGGGGACGTTCCAGCCGATGCCGGCGCCGACGGCGCTCTGCCGCGCTGGATTCTGCCCCGCACCGGCCTGAAGCACCTGGCCCATGATCACGGCCTCCACGTCGCCGGTGCCGACGCCGCTGGATTCCAGTGCGGCTTTGATGGCGTGGGCGCCAAGGTCCACGGCGGTGAGACTCGAGAGCTGGCCGTTGATCCGGCCCTGCGGAGTCCGTGCTGCCCCGAGGATGACAACGTCACTGTTGTCGGGAGAGTTGCCCATGGTTTTCACTTTCAGTCCAGTTCCGGTGTAAGCCACCAAGGCTATCGTGACCCTGGTCACCCAACTATTCAAACGCTGGAACCCCTATGTGCATTCCTGAATCAGTTCGTTCCACACGCGGCAGGGGAGAGGTACCCATCGGCAGCGTTGTGCACGACGGCGGCCTCTTGCGTAGGGTGGACGGCGAGGCTTTGCAGGGGCACATGCTTTGCAGGGGGACAGATGGTCCGGAGCCGGGACGGACGGAGCGACACAGTGAAGACGACATCTATCGCGGCCGCCACGGCCGCCACGGCCTTACTGGCGGGCGGAATGATGGCAGGCTGCTCGGTGTCCACCCCGGCGCCGGCGGAATCGGTCCAGTCGACCGCATCGCCGGAGCAGACCCGGGATGCGGCCGGAAGCGGCCCCCTGGCCACCGACGGCACAAGCCAGGGTGCCAGGGCAGGCGGAACCCGGGAAGCCTGCGAGCTCTTCAACAGGCTGGTGGCGGATTACTCCGCTGTTGCACCCACTGACTCCAAGGGCTATGAGGACGTGTACCTGAAGGCCCAGGACGCCAAGGACACCGTCTCCGGGGATCTGCAGGGACTGTTTGCCTCCCTGAGCCTGCTGGCCATCGACCACTCATCCGCGGCGGAGGCCGGAGCCAAGCCGGCGCCGGAGTCCCAGGACGCGGTGCGGGACGCCGTCTTCGCCAACTCCGCGGCTTGCACGGCGGCGGGCGTCACGCTCAGGCTCTAGCATCCGGGGGGCGCCCTAGGGGTCCCCAAAAATCAGGTGCTTGCAATCCGGCCGGATGTGGGGTAGACACGTAGGTTATTTTGCCGTATCGTAGATATTTGCGTCTTCCCTGTTTACCTTCAGCCTTCATATAGCGGTGGGCTTTGCCTGGCAGCTGGCAATCAACGTGCCGTAACAACGGTCACAGCATAGTCAGTATCAGGTCCCGGGTCATATAGCGGAACCGGATGGTAGCGCTGCGGAGTCACTCCGCAGGGTGCACAGCGGGGGAGATCTGAAAACGCCTGAAGGTCTGTGGAAGGATCCCTCTTGGTCGCCTCGAGCACCTCTAATAACGAAACCGCTAACACTGCCGACAGCACTGATGGTGCCACTCGCCGGCTCTCATTCGCAAAGATTCACGAACCTCTTGACGTTCCGAATCTGCTTGCCCTGCAGACGGACAGCTTTGACTGGCTGGTCGGCAATGAGCGCTGGCAGGCACGCGTGGCAAAGGCTGTCGAAGAAAACGATCTCAGCGTCGCCACCACGTCCGGCCTGTCGGACATCTTCGAAGAGATCTCCCCGATCGAGGATTTCCAGGGCACTATGTCCCTGAGCTTCTCCGATCCGGAGTTCGCTGACCCCAAGTACACCATGGCCGAATGCAAGGACCGGGACGCAACGTACTCGGCTCCGCTGTACGTCAAGGCCGAGTTCATGAACAACAACACGGGCGAAATCAAGCAGCAGACCGTGTTCATGGGTGACTTCCCGCTGATGACCGAGAAGGGCACCTTTGTCGTCAACGGCACCGAGCGTGTCGTCGTCTCCCAGCTGGTCCGTTCCCCGGGCGCCTACTTCGAGCGCGCCGCTGACAAGACCAGCGACAAGGACATCTTCACCGCGAAGATCATCCCGTCCCGCGGTGCCTGGTTTGAGCTCGAGATCGACAAGCGCGACCAGGTCGGCGTCCGCCTCGACCGCAAGCGCAAGCAGTCCGTCACCGTCCTGCTGAAGGCCCTTGGCTGGACCGAAGGCCAGATCCTCGAAGAGTTCGGCCAGTACGACTCCATGCGGGCAACCCTGGAGAAGGACGCCACCGAGACCCGCGAAGACGCCCTGCTGGACATCTACCGCAAGCTGCGTCCGGGCGAGCCGCCCACCGTCGAGGCTGCCCAGTCCCTGCTGGACAACCTGTACTTCAACTCCAAGCGCTACGATCTGGCCAAGGTTGGCCGCTACAAGATCAACCGCAAGCTGGGCATCGACCGCTCCCTTGGCGACAAGGAAGCTTCTGTCCTGCACGTTGAAGACATCGTTGCCATGATCAAGTTCCTCGTCGCGCTGCACGCCGGCGAGAAGACCATCAAGGGCACCCGCGATGGCCAGGAAGTGGACCTGCGCGTCGAAATCGACGACATCGACCACTTCGGCAACCGCCGCATCCGCGCCGTTGGCGAGCTCATCGAGAACCAGGTCCGCACGGGCCTGTCCCGCATGGAGCGCGTTGTCCGCGAGCGTATGACCACCCAGGACGTCGAGGCCATCACGCCGCAGACCCTGATCAACATCCGCCCCGTGGTCGCAGCCATCAAGGAGTTCTTCGGAACCTCCCAGCTGTCGCAGTTCATGGACCAGAACAACCCGCTCTCGGGCCTGACCCACAAGCGCCGCCTGTCGGCCCTTGGCCCCGGTGGTCTGTCCCGTGACCGCGCCGGCATGGAAGTCCGTGACGTGCACCCGTCCCACTACGGACGTATGTGCCCCATCGAAACCCCTGAAGGCCCCAACATCGGCCTGATCGGTTCGCTGGCATCCTACGGACGCATCAACCCGTTCGGGTTCATCGAAACCCCGTACCGCCTGGTCAAGGACGGCGTCGTGTCCGACGACGTCCAGTACCTGACAGCCGACGACGAGGCCGAGGTCCTGATCGCCCAGGCCAACGCGCCGCTGGACGAGAACAACAAGTTCGCTGAAGACACCGTGCTGGTCCGTGCCCGTGGTGGTGGGGGCGAGCCCGTCCTGGTTCCGGCCGCGGACGTTGAGTTCATGGACGTCTCCCCGCGCCAGATGGTGTCCGTGGCTACCGCCCTGATCCCGTTCCTGGAGCACGACGACGCCAACCGCGCACTCATGGGTGCCAACATGCAGCGCCAGGCTGTGCCGCTGGTCCGTTCCGAGGCTCCGTTCGTGGGCACCGGCATGGAGCGCGCTGCCGCCGTCGACGCCGGTGACGTTGTCATCGCCAAGAAGGCCGGTGTGGTCACCGAGGTTTCCGCCGAGCTCGTCATCATGCTCAACGACGACGGCACCGAGACCAACTACCGCATCAACAAGTTCGCCCGCTCCAACCAGGGCAACTGCTACAACCACCGCGTCCTGGTGAACGAAGGCCAGCGCCTGGAAGTTGGCGGCATCATCGCCGACGGCCCGGCAACGGACCAGGGCGAGCTCGCACTGGGCAAGAACCTGCTCGTGGCATTCATGTCATGGGAAGGCCACAACTTCGAGGACGCCATCATCCTCTCGCAGCGCATCGTTGCCGAGGACGTCCTTTCCTCCATCCACATCGAGGAGCACGAGATCGATGCCCGCGACACCAAGCTTGGTGCCGAGGAAATCACCCGTGACATCCCCAACGTGTCCGAGGAAGTCCTGGCAGGCCTGGACGAGCGCGGCATCATCCACATCGGTGCCGAGGTTGAAGCAGGGGACATCCTGGTTGGAAAGGTCACCCCGAAGGGTGAAACCGAACTGACCCCGGAAGAGCGCCTGCTGCGCGCCATCTTCGGTGAGAAGTCCCGCGAAGTCCGCGACACCTCCCTGAAGGTGCCCCACGGCGAGTCCGGCACCGTCATCGGCGTCCGCGTCTTCGACCGCGACAACGACGACGAGCTGCCCCCGGGCGTGAACCAGCTGGTCCGCGTCTACGTGGCCGCCAAGCGCAAGATCACCGACGGCGACAAGCTCGCCGGCCGCCACGGCAACAAGGGTGTTATCTCCAAGATCCTCCCCGTTGAGGACATGCCCTTCCTTGCCGACGGCACCCCCGTTGACATCGTCCTGAACCCGCTGGGTGTTCCGGGCCGTATGAATGTGGGGCAGGTGCTCGAAACCCACCTTGGCTGGGTTGCCAAGACCGGTTGGAAGATCGAAGGCGAGCCCGAGTGGGTCAAGCAGCTGCCGAACCTGCCGCGCGAGAGTGGCCCCACCACTGTTGCGACGCCGGTGTTCGACGGTGCCCGCGAAGAGGAAATCACGGGCCTGCTGGATTCCACCAACGTGACCCGCGATGGTGAGCGCCTGATCAACTCCTCCGGCAAGACCCGCCTGTTTGACGGCCGCTCCGGCGAGCCGTTCCCGGATCCGATCTCGGTCGGCTACATGTACATCCTGAAGCTCCACCACCTGGTGGACGACAAGATCCACGCACGCTCCACCGGCCCGTACTCCATGATCACGCAGCAGCCGCTGGGTGGTAAGGCACAGTTCGGTGGCCAGCGCTTCGGTGAAATGGAAGTGTGGGCGCTCGAAGCTTACGGCGCCGCCTACACGCTCCAGGAACTCCTCACGATCAAGTCGGATGACATCCACGGTCGTGTGAAGGTCTACGAAGCAATCGTCAAGGGCGAGAACATCCCCGAGCCGGGCGTTCCCGAATCCTTCAAGGTCTTGATCAAGGAAATGCAGTCGCTGTGCCTGAACGTGGAAGTCCTTTCCACGGACGGAACCACAATTGAAATGCGTGACTCTGATGACGCAGTCTTCACGGCTGCGGAGGAACTGGGCATCGATCTGTCTCGCGCAGAGCCCAGCTCCGTAGAAGAGGTCTAGCAGGAGGTTTGCGACGGCGGGTGACCACCCGCCGTCGTACGCCCCCTCCCTCATCCCGCACCAAGACTTCAGAATTTAGAGAACAAGAGAGAACAGGGACCATATGTCCAGCGAATCCTCCTTCGGCCTCATGCAGATCGGCCTCGCCACCGCGGAAGACATCCGCGGCTGGTCGTACGGCGAGGTTAAGAAGCCGGAAACCATCAACTACCGCACGCTCAAGCCCGAGAAGGACGGCCTCTTCTGCGAGAAGATCTTCGGCCCGTCCCGGGACTGGGAATGCTACTGCGGCAAGTACAAGCGCGTGCGCTTCAAGGGCATCATCTGTGAGCGCTGTGGCGTTGAAGTCACCCGCGCCAAGGTCCGCCGTGAGCGCATGGGCCACATCGAACTGGCCGCCCCCGTCACGCACATCTGGTACTTCAAGGGTGTTCCGTCCCGCCTGGGCTACCTGCTTGACCTGGCCCCGAAGGACCTCGAAAAGGTCATCTACTTCGCCGCCTACATGATCACCAGCGTTGACGAAGCTGCCCGCCACGAGGAACTGCCCAACCTGCAGGTTGAGCACGACATCGAGAAGAAGCAGCTGATCGACAACCGCGATGCCGACATCGCCGCGATCGCCCGCGACCTCGAAGGCGAAATCGCACGCCTCGAAGGCGAAGGCGCCAAGGCTGCCGACAAGAAGAAGGCCCGCGACTCCGCCGACCGCCAGATGGCCAACGTGCGCAAGCGTGCCGACGCCGACATCGAGCGCCTCGAGCAGGTCTGGGACCGCTTCAAGAACCTGAAGGTCGCCGACCTCGAAGGTGACGAAGGCCTGTACCGCGAACTGCGCGACCGCTACGGCATGTACTTCGAGGGCTCCATGGGTGCCGAAGCCATCAAGAAGCGCCTTGAGAACTTCGACATGCAGGCCGAGTCCGACCTGCTGCGCGACGTCATCGCCAACGGCAAGGGCCAGCGCAAGACCCGCGCCCTCAAGCGCCTGAAGGTGGTCAACGCGTTCCTGACCACCAACAACAGCCCGCTTGGCATGGTCCTCGACGCCGTCCCGGTGATCCCGCCGGAACTGCGCCCCATGGTCCAGCTGGACGGTGGCCGCTTCGCGACCTCCGACCTCAACGACCTCTACCGCCGCGTGATCAACCGCAACAACCGCCTCAAGCGCCTGCTTGACCTGGGTGCTCCGGAGATCATCGTCAACAACGAGAAGCGCATGCTTCAGGAAGCTGTTGACAGCCTCTTCGACAACGGCCGCCGCGGCCGTCCGGTCACCGGACCGGGCAACCGTCCGCTGAAGTCCCTGAGCGACATGCTCAAGGGCAAGCAGGGCCGTTTCCGCCAGAACCTCCTCGGCAAGCGCGTCGACTACTCCGGCCGTTCGGTCATCGTCGTCGGCCCGCAGCTGAAGCTGCACCAGTGCGGCCTGCCCAAGCAGATGGCCCTGGAGCTCTTCAAGCCGTTCGTGATGAAGCGCCTGGTTGACCTCAACCACGCCCAGAACATCAAATCGGCCAAGCGGATGGTGGAGCGCTACCGCCCGCAGGTCTGGGACGTGCTCGAAGAGATCATTACCGAACACCCGGTGCTGCTCAACCGTGCACCTACCCTGCACCGCCTGGGCATCCAGGCGTTCGAGCCGCAGCTTGTCGAAGGCAAGGCAATCCAGCTGCACCCGCTGGTTTGTGGCGCGTTCAACGCCGACTTCGACGGCGACCAGATGGCAGTGCACCTGCCGCTGAGCCCCGAGGCGCAGGCTGAGGCCCGCATCCTGATGCTGTCCTCGAACAACATCCTGAAGCCCTCCGACGGACGCCCGGTCACCCTGCCTTCGCAGGATATGATCATCGGCCTGTACCACCTGACCACCAAGCGTGTCGGTTCTGCCGGCGAAGGCCGCATCTTCGGTTCGGTTTCGGAAGCCATCATGGCGTTCGATGCCCGCGAGCTGCACCTGAACTCGCAGGTCAAGATCCGCCTCGAAGGCTTCGTGCCCTACGCCGGCTGGGAAGCTCCGGAAGGCTGGGAGCCGGGTCAGCCCGCACTCGTCCAGACCTCCCTGGGCCAGGTCCTCTTCAACGAGACCCTGCCCGAGGACTACCCCTGGGTTGAGGCTGTTGCCGACAAGGGCGAACTTTCCCGCATCGTCAACGACCTTGCCGAGCGCTACCCGAAGGTCGTCACCGCAGCAACGCTGGACAACCTGAAAGATGCCGGTTTCTACTGGGCCACCCGTTCGGGCGTCACCGTCGCCATCTCCGACATCGAGGTCCCGGCCGCCAAGCCGGAAATCCTTGCCGGGTACGAAGAGCGGGCCGCCAAGATCCAGGGCCAGTACGACAAGGGCCTGATCGACGACGACGAGCGCCGCCAGGAACTGATCGAGATCTGGAACAAGGCGACCAACGAGATCGCCCAGGCAATGCGTGACAGCCTGTCCCCGATGAACACCATCAACCGCATGGTGTCCTCCGGTGCACGTGGTAACTGGATGCAGGTCCGCCAGATCGCGGGTATCCGTGGCCTGGTGGCCAACCCGAAGGGTGAGATCATCCCGCGCCCCATCAAGTCCTCCTACCGTGAGGGCCTGTCGGTGCTGGAATACTTCATCGCCACCCACGGCGCCCGTAAGGGCCTGGCCGATACCGCTCTGCGTACCGCCAACTCGGGTTACCTGACCCGTCGTCTGGTGGACGTCTCCCAGGACGTCATCGTCCGCGAAGAAGACTGCGGCACCGAGCGTGGCCTGGTCACGCCCATCGCCGTCGCCGACTCCAACGGTGAACTCGTCCTGGACGAGAACGTCGAGAACAGCGCCTACGCACGTACGCTCGCCGTCGACGTCTTGGACTCCGAGGGCAACGTCCTCGCAGCCGCCGGCACCGACTGTGGCGACGTCGTCATCGCCGAGCTCTTCAAGGCAGGCATCACCGAGGTCAAGGTCCGCTCCGTACTCACCTGTGAGTCCAGCGTCGGCACCTGCGCCCTGTGCTACGGCCGTTCGCTTGCCACCGGCAAGACCGTGGACATCGGCGAGGCCGTGGGCATCATCGCCGCACAGTCCATCGGTGAACCCGGTACCCAGCTGACGATGCGTACGTTCCACACCGGTGGTGCAGTTTCCGCCAGCGGCGGCGACGACATCACCCAGGGTCTGCCCCGTATCCAGGAGCTCTTCGAAGCCCGTACTCCGAAGGGTGTCGCCCCGATTGCTGAAGCAGCCGGCCGCATCACCATCGAAGAGTCCGAGCGCCAGATGCGCCTGGTCATCACCCCGGATGACGGAACGGAAGAGATCGCTTACCCGGTCCTGCGCCGTTCACGCCTGCTGATCGAAGACGGCGACCACGTCTCCGTCGGACAGAAGCTGATCAACGGCCCGGTGGACCCCAAGCAGGTCCTGCGCATCATGGGTCCGCGTGCGGCACAGAAGTTCCTGGTGGACGAAGTCCAGGGCGTGTACCGCAGCCAGGGCATCGGTATCCACGACAAGCACGTCGAGGTTATCGTCCGCCAGATGCTGCGCCGCGTCACGGTCATCGAGTCCGGCGAATCGGACCTGCTGCCCGGCGAACTCGCCGAGCGCAGCCGGTTCGAGGAAGCGAACCGCCGCGTTGTGTCCGAGGGCAAGACTCCGGCTTCCGGACGTCCCGAGCTCATGGGCATCACCAAGGCATCGCTGGCCACCGAGTCCTGGCTGTCCGCAGCTTCCTTCCAGGAGACCACCCGCGTCCTGACGCAGGCGGCCATGGAAGGCAAGAGCGATCCGCTGCTGGGCCTGAAGGAAAACGTCATCATCGGTAAGCTGATCCCGGCCGGCACGGGCCTCCCGCGCTACACCGAGGTCACCGTCGAGCCCACTGAGGAAGCAAAGGCCAACCTGTTCACCGGCCCCAGCGCATTCAGTGACTTCTCGTACGACACCCTGGGCGGTGACGGAGCCCCCGAGTTCCACGCCATCCCGCTGGATGACTACGACCTGGGCAACGACTTCCGGTAACCAACTCCGGTAGAGCCTTACGAGGGGATGGTCCCGCACCGAAAGGTGGGGGACCATCCGCTTTAACCCCCCGATTAAGGCATGGAGCCTGTCCGTGCTAGACTTGTAACCAATTGTTATTGTGGCAGTGGATGAGAGCGCCGGTACCAGCTGAAAAGCTGGACCAGAGCGACGTTTCCGGTTTGCAGGGTTCTTGTGCAACGTATGCCACATTTTTGCATGCCTAGGGACTTGTCCGACGCCAGTCGCCCCCGGGAATGCGATCCGACTATTAAGGCTTCGCCTTCGCCGCCCTGGAGATCTTCTTCAAGGCCCGGGCGGCGGGGCAACGCAACAGGAGAGTGGCCGGAAACAGCCACTCCGGATAAAACGGAGAACACGAGAGTGCCTACGATTAACCAGCTGGTCCGCAAGGGCCGCACGCCTAAGGTCTCAAAGACCAAGGCTCCCGCGCTTAAGGGCAGCCCCATGCGCCGCGGTGTCTGCACCCGCGTCTACACCACCACCCCGAAGAAGCCGAACTCGGCTCTGCGTAAGGTGGCACGTGTGCGCCTCAACGGCGGCGTGGAAGTTACCGCCTACATCCCCGGTGTTGGCCACAACCTGCAGGAGCACTCCATTGTGCTCGTTCGCGGTGGTCGTGTGAAGGACCTCCCGGGTGTCCGCTACAAGATCGTCCGTGGCGCCCTCGATACCCAGGGTGTGAAGAACCGTAAGCAGGCCCGCAGCCGCTACGGCGCAAAGATGGAGAAGAAGTAATATGCCTCGCAAGGGTCCGGCCCCCAAGCGGCCGCTCGTTTCGGATCCGGTATACGGTTCCCCGCTGGTAACCCAGCTCATCAACAAGGTGCTCGTTGACGGCAAGAAGTCCACGGCAGAGCGCATTGTCTACGGTGCACTCGAAGGCGCACGCGCCAAGTCCGGCGGCGACCCCGTTGCAGCCCTGAAGAAGGCCATGGACAACGTCAAGCCTTCCCTCGAGGTCCGCTCCCGCCGTGTCGGTGGCGCCACCTACCAGGTTCCGGTTGAGGTCAAGCCCGGCCGCTCCACCGCACTCGCCCTGCGCTGGCTGGTTGGCTACTCCAAGGCCCGCCGCGAGAAGACGATGACCGAGCGTCTCCAGAACGAAATCCTGGATGCGTCCAACGGTCTCGGTGCCGCTGTGAAGCGTCGCGAAGACACCCACAAGATGGCCGAGTCCAACAAGGCCTTCGCACACTACCGCTGGTAATACTCCCCGGACGCCGCCGGCTCAACAGAGCCGGCGGCGAACGCGTAGTCCATCCCAAAAGGAGACCCCGTGGCACAGGACGTGCTTACCGACCTTAGTAAGGTCCGCAACATCGGCATCATGGCCCATATTGATGCCGGCAAGACCACCACCACCGAGCGCATCCTGTTCTACACGGGTGTGAACCACAAGATCGGCGAAACGCACGACGGCGCTTCGACCACCGACTGGATGGAACAGGAAAAGGAACGCGGCATCACCATCACGTCTGCCGCCGTGACCTGCTTCTGGGAAAACAACCAGATCAACATCATCGACACCCCCGGCCACGTTGACTTCACGGTTGAGGTTGAGCGCTCCCTGCGCGTCCTCGACGGTGCAGTCGCCGTCTTCGATGGCAAGGAAGGCGTTGAGCCGCAGTCCGAGACTGTTTGGCGCCAGGCTGACAAGTACAACGTTCCGCGTATCTGCTTCGTCAACAAGATGGACAAGCTCGGTGCTGACTTCTACTTCACCGTAGACACCATCATCAGCCGCCTCGGTGCCAAGCCGCTGGTCATGCAGCTGCCCATCGGTGCCGAGAACGACTTCATCGGCGTCGTTGACCTGCTCTACATGCGCGCCCTGGTATGGCCCGGCGACGCCAAGGGTGACGTGACCATGGGTGCCAAGTACGAGATCCGCGAGATCCCGGCTGACCTCCAGGAAAAGGCTGAGGAATACCGCGCGACCCTTATTGAGACTGTCGCTGAGTCCTCCGAGGAACTCATGGACAAGTACCTCGAGGGTGAAGAGATCTCGATTGACGAGCTCAAGGCCGGCATCCGCAAGATGACCATCAACTCCGAGCTGTACCCGATCTTCTGCGGTTCCGCTTTCAAGAACCGTGGCGTTCAGCCCATGCTCGACGCAGTTGTGGACTACCTGCCGAACCCGCTCGACGTCCCCCCGATGGTCGGCCACGATCCTCGCGACGAAGAGAAGGAACTGACGCGCAAGCCTTCCTCGGAAGAGCCCTTCTCGGCTCTGGCGTTCAAGATTGCTGCGCACCCCTTCTTCGGCCAGCTCACCTTCATCCGCGTGTACTCCGGTCACGTGGAAGCAGGCGCCCAGGTGGTCAACTCCACCAAGGGCAAGAAGGAGCGCATCGGCAAGCTGTTCCAGATGCACGCCAACAAGGAAATGCCCGTTGAGGGCGCTACCGCCGGCCACATCTACGCAGCCATTGGCCTGAAGGACACCACCACGGGTGACACCCTGTGTGATGCCAACAACCAGATCGTGCTTGAGTCCATGAGCTTCCCGGAGCCCGTGATCTCGGTTGCCATCGAGCCGAACACCAAGGGTGACCAGGAGAAGCTCTCCACGGCCATCCAGAAGCTCTCCGCTGAGGACCCCACCTTCCAGGTGTCCCTCAACGAAGACACCGGCCAGACCATCATCGCCGGCATGGGCGAGCTCCACCTGGACATCCTGGTGGACCGCATGCGCCGCGAATTCAAGGTCGAGGCAAACGTGGGCAAGCCCCAGGTTGCCTACCGCGAAACCATCAAGCGCGCCGTCGAACGCCACGACTACACGCACAAGAAGCAGACCGGTGGTTCGGGCCAGTTCGCAAAGATCCAGATCGCCATCGAGCCGCTGGACACCGCCGAAGGCGAGCTGTACGAGTTCGAGAACAAGGTCACCGGTGGCCGCGTTCCGCGCGAATACATCCCGTCCGTTGACGCGGGCATCCAGGATGCACTGAACGACGGCGTCCTGGCCGGCTACCCGGTTGTCGGCATCAAGGCCACGCTGATCGACGGCGCGTACCACGATGTTGACTCCTCGGAAATGGCGTTCAAGATCGCCGGCCGTATGGCTTTCAAGGAAGCTGCACGCAAGGCGAACCCGGTTCTGCTCGAACCACTGATGGATGTCGAGGTCCGCACCCCTGAGGAATACATGGGTGAAGTTATTGGTGACCTCAACTCCCGCCGTGGCCAGATGCAGTCCATGGAAGATGCACAGGGCGTCAAGGTCATCCGTGCGCACGTTCCGCTGTCCGGCATGTTCGGCTACATCGGTGACCTGCGCTCCAAGACCCAGGGCCGCGCTGTGTACTCCATGACGTTCAACAGCTACGCCGAGGTCCCGAAGGCAGTTGCCGACGAGATCATCCAGAAGTCCCGCGGCGAGTAGTCCTTCCGGACTTTCAAAGCGAACACCTCGGTTGGGCAGTCCGCCAGCGGACAGCGCAGCCGGTGCAGGTGGCCGGGCCGGCCGGATTTATCCGGCAAGCCGGTCCGGCCCCTGCACGAACAGGCTCAGGGGATTAGTATTAGTTCCTGAATCTGCAATTTCACCAATCCAAAGCCCCCCAAGTAGACTTGCCTGAGTTCTACCGCGATAAGCGCGGCTGGAGGGCAAGCTATTTGAAAACGTTCTAGGAGGAACCTGTGGCAAAGGCAAAGTTCGAGCGGACTAAGCCGCACGTCAACATCGGCACCATTGGTCACGTTGACCACGGTAAGACGACGCTGACGGCCGCCATTTCCAAGGTGCTGTACGACAAGTACCCGGATCTCAACGAGAAGCGTGACTTCGCGTCGATTGACTCTGCACCCGAAGAGCGTCAGCGCGGTATTACCATCAACATCTCCCACGTGGAGTACCAGACCGAGAAGCGTCACTACGCACACGTTGACGCCCCCGGCCACGCTGACTACATCAAGAACATGATCACCGGTGCTGCCCAGATGGACGGCGCAATCCTCGTGGTTGCCGCTACCGACGGCCCGATGGCTCAGACCCGCGAGCACGTTCTGCTCGCTCGCCAGGTTGGTGTTCCCTACCTGCTGGTCGCCCTGAACAAGGCCGACATGGTTGACGATGAGGAACTGCTGGACCTCGTTGAAATGGAAGTTCGTGAGCTCCTGAGCTCTCAGGGCTTCGATGGTGACGAAGCTCCCGTCGTCCGCGTTTCCGGCCTGAAGGCCCTGGAAGGCGACCCCGAGTGGGTCAAGTCCGTTGAGGACCTGATGGCAGCAGTCGACGAGTCCGTTCCGGACCCCGTACGTGACCGCGACAAGCCGTTCCTGATGCCGATCGAGGACGTCTTCACCATCACCGGTCGTGGCACCGTTGTTACGGGCCGCGCCGAGCGTGGAACCCTCGCCATCAACTCCGAGGTCGAGATTGTCGGCATCCGCCCGGTCCAGAAGACCACGGTTACCGGTATCGAGATGTTCCACAAGCAGCTCGACGAAGCATGGGCCGGCGAGAACTGTGGCCTCCTGCTCCGCGGTCTGAAGCGCGACGATGTCGAGCGTGGCCAGGTTGTCGTCAAGCCGGGTTCCATCACCCCGCACACCGACTTCGAGGCCAACGTCTACATCCTCTCCAAGGACGAAGGCGGACGTCACAACCCGTTCTACTCCAACTACCGCCCGCAGTTCTACTTCCGTACCACGGACGTAACCGGCGTTATCACCCTGCCCGAGGGCACGGAAATGGTTATGCCTGGCGACAACACTGAGATGACCGTTGCGCTCATCCAGCCGATCGCTATGGAAGAGGGCCTCGGCTTCGCAATCCGCGAAGGCGGCCGCACCGTTGGTTCGGGACGTGTTACCAAGATCATCAAGTAGTACTTGCTGACCTAAAGGACAGCCCCGCTGCAGTAGCAGCGGGGCTGTCCTTTTTCGTTAAGGGGCCACTGGTACTGTTGCACCACTGAAAGGAGTTCATCATGGGATGGCTTATTTTCCTGATCATCGCGGTTGCCGTTGTAGCCGGGGTGTTCTGGACCAGGAAGTACTTCCGGCGCGAGATTGACCGGGCCAAGCGGATCAACAGGGCAAACAAAAACCAGTAGCAACGGCGTGAGCACAGCGATCTGCCGGTAGTCCTTACTCCTACTTTTCGGTATACCTAAATTCGGGGTATCCTCGTCATATCGACGCCCGCAACGACGAGGACACGCAATGGCTGTTTCAACAATGACGGCAGAATCCGCCACCCCCAGGATCTGGTCCCGCCTGCTCCTGCTCGGGCCGGCATTCGTAGCTGCCATTGCCTACGTCGACCCGGGAAATGTCGCCGCCAACCTGACCGCCGGCGCCAGCTTCGGCTACCTCCTGGTCTGGGTCCTCGTTGCAGCCAATGGCATGGCCGTACTGATCCAGTACCAGTCAGCCAAGCTGGGGCTCGCCACCGGCATGAGCCTGCCCGAAATCCTCGGCAAGCGCCTGGGCACGCGGCGCCGCCGCGCCTATTGGGTGCAGGCCGAGATCGTTGCCGGGGCCACTGACATGGCCGAGGTTATCGGTGGGGCAGTGGCACTGAACCTGTTGTTCGGCCTGCCCCTGCTGACCGGCGGCGTCATTATCGGCCTGGCGTCCATGCTGCTGCTGGCGCTCCAGTCGCACCGCAGCCAGAAATCCTTCGAATTTGCCATTCTTACCCTGCTGGGCGTCATTGCTGTCGGGTTCGTTTCGGGCCTCTTCGTCGCACCGCCTGACGCCGGCGGCGCCCTGGCCGGACTGGTGCCCCGGTTCGAGGGAACCGACACCGTGCTGCTCGCGGCGAGCATGCTCGGTGCCACGGTTATGCCGCATGCCATCTACCTGCATTCCGCCCTTGCCCGCGACCGCCACGGATTCTCCGAAGATCCGGCGGTCAGGACCCGGCTGATCCGAACCACGCGCGTGGATGTCGCCGGCGCTCTGCTGCTCGCCGGCGTCGTCAACATTGCCATGCTGCTGCTGGCTGCCTCCAGCCTTCGCGGCGTGGAGGGTACTGACACCATTGCCGGCGCGCACGCTGCCGTGACGTCCGCACTGGGCCCTGTGATCGGCGTCGTTTTCGCTGTGGGCCTGCTGGCCTCCGGCCTGGCGTCCACCTCGGTGGGATGCTACGCCGGGGCCACCATCATGGGCGGCCTCCTCAAGGTGCGGATTCCCCTGCTGGTCCGGCGGACCGTCACCCTGATTCCCGCGCTGGCGGTCCTGGGCGCAGGGATTGAACCGACGCTGGCGTTGGTCCTGAGCCAGGTCCTCCTGAGTTTCGGCATCCCGTTCGCGCTGATCCCCCTGATCCGGCTCACCGGCAGCCGCAAGGTGATGGGCATCCACGCCGATTCAAAGCCGCTCAAGATCGCCGGGTGGACCAGCGCCACCCTGATCGTGGGCTTGAACTGCGTGCTGATCTTCCTCACGGTGTTGGGACACGGCTGAATCCGCCGCCGCCGCTACGGTGCTGGTGGCGCGCCACTAATGTGGCCGGTGGCGCCGTGCCCTGGACAGCGCCTGGTACCAGTAGAAGGACCGCTTGGGCGTCCGCTCCAGTGTCTCGAAGTCCACGTGCACCAGCCCAAAACGCTGCGAGTAGCCGGCCGCCCACTCAAAGTTGTCCATCAGCGTCCAGACGTAGTAGCCCCGGAGATCCACGCCCTCGGCGTGGCCGCCGGGGGCGGTGGCGTCAAGCGCTGCCGTCAGATGTGCGGCAAGGTACTCCACGCGGTCGGTGTCTTCCAGTGTGCCGGCGATACGGTCGGGTTCGGGGAAGCTGGCACCGCCCTCGGTGATGTACACCGGCGGGAGGGCCGCTCCGTACCGGTCCCGCATTTCCCGCAGCAGGATTCCCAGATGGTCCGGTGCCACGGGCCAGCCGAATCCTGTGCTGTCGAACTCGGAGTAGCCAACCTCGTGGAAGGGCAGCTTGGCGAGTTGCTTGTGCATATCCGCAGGCAGGGGAGTGATGCCCGGCCCCAGGGCCACCTTGACGGGGAAGTAGTAGTTCAGTCCGTAGAAGTCCAGCGGCTGGTGGATGGTCCGGAGGTCCGCATCGGAAATCCTGCCGATTGATCGCAGCCAGGGCTTAGCGTACAGCGGCAGCGAGGGGTATTGGCCCAGCAGGACGGGGTCGGCATAGATCCTGTTCATGAGCAGGTCGTAGAGATGGGCCACCAGCCGGTCGCCAAGCTTCCTGGTGGCGGGCCTGACGGGGGAGTGCAGGTTGGTCAGGCCGATGCCGCCCGCCACGCCGGCGGCCCGCAGTGCCTGCACGCCGAGCCCGTGCGCCAGGAGCTGGTGATGGATGGCGGGAAGGGCGTCAAACATCAACCGGCGCCCCGGTGCGTGCACTCCAAGGGCATAGCCGTTCAGGGTGACCGAGACCGGTTCGTTGAGGGTGACCCACTGCGCCACACGGTCGCCGAACCGCTCGCCGGCAGCCCTGGCATACTCGCCAAACCGCTCCGCGGTGTCACGGTTCAGCCAGCCGCCGCGGTGTTCCAGGGGCAACGGGGTGTCCCAGTGGTAGAGCGTTGCCATGGGGGAGATGCCGGCCTCAAGGAGTTGGTCGATCAGCCGGTCGTAAAAGTCCAGGCCCTCGGGATTGAAGCCGCCCTGGCCATCCGGCTGGATGCGTGGCCAGGACAGCGAGAACCGGTATGAGTCAACGCCCAGTTCCTTGAGCAGCGCCACATCCTCCGGCAACCTGTTGTAATGGTCGCAGGCCACGGCGGGGGAGTGTCCGTCCTGGATGGCGCCGGGCTTCTCCGCAAAGGCATCCCACCCCGATGGCCCACGGCCCCCGGCCTTGAGTGCGCCTTCAATTTGGAACGCCGCCGCCGCGACGCCAAGCGTGAACGACGGCGGAACGCGTCCGGCCAGTTCGGTCACCGATTCAGTGCCTTCCAGGGTCATGCTCCCTATCATCCAGCGCGTTCGGGTCCGCGGCAATGGCCGGTGACCAGCCCGGACCCGGAGCCGATTCGCATCTGCCGCGGATTTCCGGCATACTAGATGAGTTGTTCAAGCGCTTCTTCGCGTCCCGATCCGGATAATGCCGGGTGCAGGGTCCAAGCTGAAGACCAAACATAACCCACCCCCATGGAACTGCGGATTTATATGTGCGCCCAGCGCGACACGCCCGACCGCGGGGGTCGGTTACGCCGGCAAGGTGAGGAACCCGGATTCATCCGGATTCAGTTTGTGCGGCGGATGGTGGTTACGACCTCAAATGCTTCGGCAGCCATACAACGAGTAAGTGAACAGGGCAGCCCTAAACCGGGGAAGCACAGACTGAAAGAGAGTCAGGCGACATGGCGGGACAAAAAATCCGCATCCGGCTGAAGTCATACGACCACGAGGTCATTGACGTTTCAGCACGGAAGATCGTTGAGACGGTCACGCGCGCAGGCGCAACGGTAGTCGGCCCCGTGCCGCTGCCGACGGAGAAGAACGTGTACTGCGTGATCCGCTCTCCGCACAAGTACAAGGACAGCCGCGAGCACTTTGAAATGCGCACGCACAAGCGTCTTATCGACATCATCGATCCCACGCCGAAGGCTGTTGACTCGCTCATGCGTCTCGACCTGCCGGCTGACGTGAACATCGAAATCAAGCTGTAGGGAGGTGCTGAGAAACTATGACCGCAACCCGTAACGTAAAGGGCCTGTTGGGCACGAAGCTCGGCATGACCCAGGTCTGGGACGAGAACAACAAGCTCATCCCCGTCACTGTGGTCCAGGCAGACTCGAACGTCATCACCCAGCTGCGCAACGCTGAGACCGATGGCTACGTCGCCGTTCAGATCGGCTACGGCCAGATCGATCCCCGCAAGGTCACCAAGCCGCTGGCTGGTCACTTTGAAAAGGCAGGCGTCACGCCTCGCCGCCACGTCGTCGAACTCCGTACCGCAGATGCTGCCGAGTACGAGCTGGGCCAGGAGCTCTCCGTAGAGGTCTTCGAAGCCGGCCAGAAGATCGACGTCATCGGCACCACCAAGGGTAAGGGCTTCGCCGGTGTTATGAAGCGTCACGGCTTCCACGGTGTTGGAGCTTCCCACGGTGCCCACAAGAACCACCGTAAGCCCGGTTCAATCGGTGGCGCATCCACCCCGAGCCGCGTCTTCAAGGGCATGAAAATGGCCGGCCGCATGGGCGCCGTTCGTCACACCACGCTGAACCTCACGGTCCACGCGGTTGACGTCGAGAAGTCGCTGCTCCTGATCAAGGGTGCCGTTCCCGGCGCCCGCGGCCAGGTCGTACTCGTACGCACCGCCGTGAAGGGAGCCTAGTTCAATGGCTAACACTGTCCAGGTTGACCTGCCTGCAGAGATCTTCGACGTTCAGACCAACGTGCCGCTGCTGCACCAGGTTGTCGTTGCCCAGCTCGCTGCTGCCCGCCAGGGAACCCACAAGACCAAGACCCGCGCTGAAGTTTCCGGTGCAGGACGCAAGCCGTTCAAGCAGAAGGGCACCGGCCGCGCCCGTCAGGGTTCCATCCGTGCTCCCCACATGACCGGCGGTGGCATCGTCCACGGTCCCACCCCGCGTGACTACAGCCAGCGCACCCCCAAGAAGATGATTGCTGCTGCACTGCGCGGCGCACTGTCTGACCGGGCACGCAACGGTCGCATCCACGTTGTCGCAGAACTGGTTGAAGGCACCAAGCCCTCCGCCAAGACCGCACTGGCAACGCTCCGCGGTGTGTCCGACCGCAAGAACCTGCTGGTCGTCATCGAGCGCGATAACGACGTTGCCGCACTGTCCGTGCGCAACCTCGCCGGCGTTCACGTTCTGTACGTAGACCAGCTGAACACCTACGACGTTCTCGTCTCTGATGACGTTGTCTTCACCAAGGCTGCCTACGACGCATTCGTTGCCGCTAAGGCAGCTAAGAACGAGGAGGATGCCAAGTGAGTGCAGCCACCATCAAGGATCCCCGCGACGTCGTGCTTGCACCCGTCGTGTCGGAAAAGAGCTACGGCCTGATCGACGAGGGCAAGTACACCTTCCTGGTGGACCCCCGTTCGAACAAGACCGAGATCAAGCTGGCCGTGGAGAAGATCTTCTCCGTCAAGGTCGAATCGATCAACACCATCAACCGTGCCGGTAAGCGCAAGCGCACCAAATTCGGATGGGGTACCCGCAAGAACACCAAGCGTGCGATTGTCACCCTCAAAGAAGGCACCATCGACATCTTCGGCGGTCCGCTCGCGTAGCGGAGACCACTTTAACGAGGAAATAAATTATGGGAATCCGTAAGTACAAGCCGACTACCCCGGGCCGTCGTGGCTCGAGCGTAGCGGACTTCATCGAAATTACGCGGTCGACGCCGGAAAAGTCGTTGGTACGTCCGCTGCCCAAGAAGGGCGGCCGTAACAACACCGGTAAGATCACCACCCGTCACAAGGGTGGTGGGCACAAGCGCCAGTACCGTCTGATCGACTTCCGTCGCCACGACAAGGACGGCGTCAACGCCCGCGTTGCCGAAATCGAGTACGATCCGAACCGCACGGCTCGCATCGCCCTCCTGCACTACGTTGATGGCACCAAGCGTTACATCATCGCTCCCAACAAGCTCTCCCAGGGTGACGTTGTCGAGGCAGGTGCCGGTGCTGACATCAAGCCCGGTAACAACCTGCCCCTGCTCAACATCCCGGTGGGTACCGTTATCCACGCAGTGGAACTGCGTCCGGGTGGCGGCGCCAAGATGGGCCGCTCCGCCGGCGCATCCATCCAGCTTGTTGCCAAGGAAGGCCGCTTCGCCCAGCTGCGCCTGCCTTCCGGTGAAATCCGCAACGTTGACGTGCGCTGCCGCGCAACCGTCGGCGAGGTGGGCAACGCCGAGCAGTCGAACATCAACTGGGGCAAGGCCGGCCGTATGCGGTGGAAGGGCGTCCGCCCGACCGTCCGTGGTGTTGCCATGAACCCGGTTGACCACCCGCACGGTGGTGGCGAGGGTAAGACGTCCGGTGGACGTAACCCCGTCAACCCGAACGGTAAGCGTGAAGGCCGCACCCGCCGCCCCAACAAAGAGAGCGACAAGCTTATTGTGCGTCGCCGTCGTACTGGCAAGAACAAGCGATAGGAGCCTGGACACATGCCACGCAGCCTGAAAAAAGGTCCTTTCGTCGACCAGCACCTCTTTGTGAAGGTAGCCAGGGAAAACGAAAAGGGCACCAAGAACGTCATCAAGACCTGGTCCCGCCGTTCGATGATCATCCCCGACATGCTCGGACACACGATCGCCGTACACGACGGACGCAAGCACATCCCGGTGTTTGTCACTGAGTCGATGGTCGGGCACAAGCTCGGCGAATTCGCTCCCACGCGGACATTCCGCGGCCATGTCAAGGACGACCGTAAGGGCAAGCGCCGCTAGGCGCCTGCGTTTACGTCAAAGACGAGAGAAGGAAAGCAATGGAAGCCAAGGCAATTGCGCGCCACATCCGCGTAACGCCTATGAAGGCCCGGCGCGTCGTCAACCTTGTTCGTGGATTGCAAGCGAATGAGGCTCTGGCAATTCTGAAGTTTGCCCCCCAGGCAGCTTCGGAGCCGGTATTCAAGGTAGTTCAGTCGGCAATCTCCAACGCCCGGGTCCTCGCGGACCGCGACGGCGTGGCGTTTGACGAAGGCGACCTCATCATCAGCGAAGCGTTTGTTGATGAAGGCCCGACCATGAAGCGGTTCCAGCCGCGTGCCCAGGGTCGTGCATTTCAGATCAAGAAGCGCACCAGCCACATCACCGTGGTAGTCGCTACCCCGGAGAAAGAGGAGGCTCGCTAAGTGGGACAGAAAGTAAACCCGCACGGGTTCCGACTCGGCATCACCACCGATCACGTATCGCACTGGTTCGCTGACAGCACCAAGGCAGGCCAGCGGTACAAGGACTTCGTCCGCGAAGACATCCGCATCCGCCAGCTCATGTCCACGGGCATGGAGCGCGCCGGCATCGCCAAGGTCGAGATCGAGCGCACCCGTGACCGTGTCCGCGTGGACATCCACACGGCACGTCCCGGCATCGTCATCGGCCGCCGTGGAGCAGAAGCAGACCGCATCCGCGGCGAGCTCGAAAAGCTCACCGGCAAGCAGGTCCAGCTGAACATCCTCGAGGTCAAGAACCCCGAGATGGAAGCCCAGCTTGTTGCCCAGGGCGTTGCAGAGCAGCTGACTTCCCGCGTGGCATTCCGCCGTGCGATGAAGAAGGCCATGCAGTCCGCTCAGCGTGCAGGTGCCAAGGGCATCCGTATCGCCTGCTCGGGCCGCCTGGGTGGCGCTGAAATGTCCCGCTCGGAGTTCTACCGCGAAGGCCGTGTGCCCCTGCACACCCTCCGCGCGAACATCGACTACGGCTTCTACGAAGCCAAGACCACCTTCGGCCGTATCGGCGTGAAGGTCTGGATCTACAAGGGTGACGTCACCGCCAAGGAACTGGCAGCACAGGCTGCTGCAGCTCCGTCCCGCGGTAACCGTGGCGACCGTCCCGGCCGCCCGGGTGGCGCTGACCGTGGTGACCGCCGCCGTCGCACCGACCGCCCGGCCGCTGACGCAGCTCCTGCTGCCGAAGCACCGGCAGTTGAAGCAGCACCTGCTGCTGTAGAAGGAGGACAGGCTTAAATGCTTATCCCACGTCGAGTCAAGCACCGTAAGCAGCACCACCCGGGTCGTTCCGGCGCTGCCACGGGCGGCACCGAGGTCTCGTTCGGTGAGTGGGGTATCCAGGCGCTGAGCCCGGCATACGTCACCAACCGCCAGATCGAATCTGCCCGTATTGCGATGACCCGCCACATCAAGCGTGGCGGTAAGGTCTGGATCAACATCTACCCGGACCGTCCCCTGACCAAGAAGCCGGCCGAAACCCGCATGGGTTCCGGTAAGGGTTCACCGGAATGGTGGGTCGCCAACGTCAAGCCGGGCCGGGTTCTTTTCGAACTCTCCGGTGTCAATGAAGAGGTAGCTCGCGAGGCCCTGCGCCTGGCAATCCACAAGCTGCCGTTGAAGGCACGCATTGTGCGTCGCGAAGGTGGTGAGTAGAAATGGCAGTAGGATCCAAGGATCTGGCTCCCGCACAGCTGGACGGTTTCGACAACGAGCGTCTCGTTGAAGAACTCCGCAAGGCCAAGGAAGAGCTGTTCAACCTGCGTTTCCAGTCCGCCACCGGACAGCTGGAGAACCACGGTCGCCTGCGCGCGGTAAAGAAGGACATCGCCCGCATCTACACCGTTCTCCGCGAACGCGAGCTGGGCATTCGTGCCGAGGTTGCCGCACCGGTTGTGGAAGCCAAGGAAGAGAAGAAGTCCAAGAAGGCTTCAACCAAGAAGGCCGACAAGGCTGAAAAGGCTGAGACCGAGGAGGACGCCAAGTGAGTGAAAAGGACCAGAACGTGACCGAAACTGCTACCGCAGCCAAGGCTGGGCAGCGCGGTTACCGCAAGACCCGTCGCGGCTACGTGGTCTCTGACAAGATGGAAAAGACCATCGTCGTCGAGGTTGAAGACCGCGTGAAGCACGCACTGTACGGCAAGGTCATCCGCCGCACTTCCAAGGTCAAGGCACACGACGAAGAGAACACCGCCGGCATCGGCGACCTCGTAGTCATCGCCGAGACCCGTCCGCTGTCCGCCACCAAGAACTGGCGGCTCGTGGAAATCCTCGAGAAGGCCAAGTAGCACCTGCTGCTTAGCTGTTGCCCCTGCTCCCTCCCGGGAGCGGGGGCTTCCTCGTTTAACGGGCAGCGGGCGTGGCCGTCCGTCCCACACAGACGCCCCATCACTTCCTGCATCTTTTCCCGAAGCGCCCCATCAGTTCCTGCACGCTTTTCGGAAACGCCACATCACTTGCCGAAACGTACCAGCGGGAGGTGATGGCGCGTTGGAGGATTTCCTGCAGGTAGTGATGGGGCGTAGTGGACTGCCGGACGACGGCGGCGCCTGGACTGGCGGGGGAGTGGCACCTTTGGTGGGCCGAAAGGCTGCCCTGCGTGACGCCGTCGTCCGTCTTGCGGGGTGGTGGGCGGTGGTGATATGGGGACCGGCGGAAAATGTGCTAGGATATTGAGTTTGTATGGCGCCTTTCGCGCGCCGTCATCAACCTCGTAAACAAGCGTGCCACAGCATAGTGCCCCTGTGCGCCCGGGATCCGTCCCGGACCGGATGGGAGCAACTGCTTCTGGCACGGGCGTTTAGGCCTGGTCTGGCAAAATCCAGGCAGGTCAAGAGACACCCCGATCAACCGTTCCGCAAGGCTCATTCCGTAGCAAGATCACGGCCTGAGAACCGGCGCGACGCAAGGAGTAAATAGTGATTCAGCAGGAGTCGCGACTCAAGGTCGCCGACAACACGGGTGCTAAGGAAATCCTTACCATTCGCGTTCTCGGTGGATCCGGCCGTCGCTACGCAGGCATCGGTGACGTCATTGTCGCCACCGTCAAGGATGCAATCCCGGGCGGCAACGTAAAGAAGGGCGATGTGGTCAAGGCCGTCATCGTCCGTACCAAGAAGGAACGCCGCCGTGCGGATGGTTCCTACATCAAGTTTGACGAGAACGCAGCTGTGATCCTGAAGAACGACGGTGACCCCCGCGGTACCCGTATCTTCGGACCGGTTGGTCGTGAACTGCGTGACAAGAAGTTCATGAAGATCGTTTCTCTGGCTCCGGAGGTGCTCTAGTCCATGGCTGCAAAGATCAAGAAGGGTGACCTGGTTCAGGTCATCACTGGCGCCAAGGCTGAGCGCGGCGGCGACCGCGGCAAGCAGGGCAAGGTTCTGCGCGTATTCACCGACACCAACCGCGTGCTGGTTGAGGGTATCAACCGCGTCACCAAGCACACCCGGGTTGGACAGTCGCAGCGCGGCACCAAGACCGGTGGCATCGAGGTCGTAGAGGCCCCGATCCACATTTCCAACGTGGCCCTGGTTGACCCGTCGACCAAGAAGCCGACCCGCGTGGGCTTCCGCCTCGACACGGTGGAGAAGAACGGTGTCAAGAAGACCGTCCGCATCCGCGTGTCCAAGAGCTCCGGGAAGGACATCTAATGACTGAGACTCTCGAGACTCCGGCAACGAAGATCGTTCCTCGTCTGAAGACCAAGTACGCCGAATCCATCAAGGCAACGCTCCAGGATGAATTCAAGTACGAGAACGTGAACCAGGTACCCCGCCTGGTGAAGGTTGTTGTGAACATGGGTGTTGGAGATGCCGCCAAGGACTCCAAGCTGATCGACGGCGCTGTCCGCGACCTCACCCAGATCACCGGCCAGAAGCCGCAGGTTACCAAGGCCCGCAAGTCGATCGCACAGTTCAAGCTGCGCGAAGGCATGCCCATCGGTGCACACGCAACCCTGCGTGGCGACCGCATGTGGGAATTCGTGGACCGCCTGGTCACCCTGGCCCTGCCCCGTATCCGCGACTTCCGCGGCCTCAGCGGCAAGCAGTTCGATGGCAACGGCAACTACACCTTCGGTCTGACCGAGCAGGTTATGTTCCACGAAATCGACCAGGACAAGATCGACCGCGTCCGCGGTATGGACATCACGGTTGTGACCACCGCCAAGACCGATGACGAAGGCCGCGCGCTGCTCAAGGCGCTTGGTTTCCCGTTCAAAACCGAAGCTTAATTAACTACGTAAAAGGTCCGGCCGCTCCGCTCCATCAAGGAGGGAACGGCGGAAACCGTTACGAGGAAGGGCATGAGCCCACATGACAATGACAGATCCTGTCGCAGATATGCTTACGCGCCTGCGTAACGCAAACTCGGCATACCACGACTCCGTGTCTATGCCTTACAGCAAGCTCAAGGCACGCGTTGCCGACATCCTCAAGGCCGAAGGTTTCATCGCCGGCTGGAAGGAAGAGGACGCTGAGGTTGGCAAGAAGCTGACCCTCGAACTCAAGTTCGGTCCGAACCGCGAGCGTTCCATCGCCGGTGTACGCCGCATCTCCAAGCCGGGTCTCCGTGTTTACGCGAAGTCCACCAACCTGCCTCACGTGCTCGGTGGCCTGGGTATCGCAATCCTGTCCACCTCTTCCGGCCTCCTGACTGACAAGCAGGCCGGCAAGAAGGGCGTGGGCGGCGAAGTCCTCGCGTACGTCTGGTAACGGGAAAGGAAGAGAATAATGTCACGTATTGGACGTCTCCCCATCACCGTTCCTGCCGGCGTTGAGGTCAAGGTTGACGGCTCTGTCGTCAGCGTCAAGGGTTCCAAGGGGGAGCTGACCCACACTGTGGCCAGCCCCATCGAGGTTGCCCTGGACGAGAACACCCTGACCGTCAGCCGCCCGAACGACGAGCGCGCCTCCCGTTCGCTCCACGGCCTGACCCGCACCCTGATCGCCAACATGATCCAGGGCGTCACCGCAGGCTACGAGAAGAAGCTTGAAATCGTCGGTACCGGTTACCGCGTTCAGGCCAAGGGATCTGACCTTGAGTTCGCTCTCGGCTACAGCCACCCGGTCAGCGTTTCCGCTCCGGCCGGCATCACCTTTGCAGTAGAGGGACCGACCAAGCTCTCTGTCTCAGGTATCAATAAGCAGCAGGTCGGCGAAGTTGCTGCCAACATTCGTAAGCTGCGGAAGCCGGACCCCTACAAGGGCAAGGGCATCCGTTACGCCGGCGAAGTCATCCGCCGCAAGGTCGGAAAGGCTGGTAAGTAACCATGGCCATCTCCATTAACAAGAAGCGTACGAACAAGAGCAAGGCTGCCGCCCGCAGCCGCCGCCAGCTTCGTATCCGCAAGCGCATTGCCGGTACGGCTGCCCGCCCCCGCCTGGTGGTCAACCGCTCCGCACGCCACGTATTTGTCCAGGTTGTCGATGACAGCATTGGCCAGACCGTAGCAAGCGCGTCCACCCTGGAAGCTGACCTCCGTGCATTCGACGGTGACAAGACTGCCAAGGCCAAGCGCGTCGGCGAGCTCGTTGCCGAACGTGCCAAGGCTGCCGGCGTCGAGGCTGTCGTGTTCGACCGTGGTGGTAACAAGTACCACGGCCGCATTGCCGCCGTCGCTGACGGTGCACGCGAAGGTGGGCTGTCACTGTGACCGAAGCAAACAAGGAAAAGGACACTGTGTCTGCAGATCAGAAGGCGCCCGAAGCCGCAGCTGCTGAGACCACTGCCCCCGCTGCCGAGGACCGCCGTGGTGGCGCCCGTCGCGGCGAGCGTGGCGACCGCGGCCAGGGCCGCGGCGACCGCGGTGGCCGTGGCGGCCGCGACGGTGGCCGTGAAGCCGAGAAGAACCAGTTCGTAGAGCGCGTTGTCACCATCAACCGCGTTTCCAAGGTCGTCAAGGGTGGTCGTCGCTTCAGCTTCACCGCACTCGTCGTCGTTGGTGACGGTAACGGCATGGTCGGCGTGGGCTACGGCAAGGCCAAGGAAGTTCCCGCTGCTATCGCCAAGGGCGTTGAAGAGGCCAAGAAGTCCTTCTTCCGCGTTCCCCGCGTTGGCAGCACCATCCCGCACCGCGTTCAGGGTGAAGCCGCTGCAGGCGTTGTAATGCTGCGTCCGGCCTCCGCCGGTACCGGTGTTATCGCCGGTGGTCCGGTCCGTGCAGTACTGGAGTGCGTGGGTATCCACGACATCCTCTCCAAGTCGCTCGGTTCCTCCAACGCCATCAACATCGTTCACGCGACTGTTGATGCCCTGAAGCGCCTCGAAGAGCCGGCAGCAGTGGCAGCACGCCGCGGCCTGCCCCTCGACGAGATCGCTCCGGCGGCACTGGTGAAGGCCCTCCTCGCCCCTAAGGCAGGTGTTTAGTCATGGCTAAGAACCTGGTCCCCTCCGACGCTCAGTTGGAGATCACTCAGATCAAGTCCGCCATTGGCGGCAAGCAGAACCAGCGCGACACCCTTCGGTCCCTCGGCCTGAAGCGGATCGGACACACCGTTGTCCGCACCGCCGATGCCGTGACCGTTGGAATGCTCAACACGGTTCCGCACCTGGTAAAGGTAGAGGAGGCGAAGTAAATGGCAGAGAACACTGCTGATAAGGCACAGGCTGCTGAGAAGCAGAACGCCCTGAAGGTTCACCACCTGCGTCCCGCGCCGGGTGCCAAGACCGCCAAGACCCGTGTTGGTCGTGGCGAGGCATCCAAGGGTAAGACTGCCGGCCGTGGTACCAAGGGTACGGCTGCCCGCTACCAGGTGAAGGCTGGCTTTGCCGGCGGCCAGTTGCCGCTGCACATGCGCCTGCCGAAGCTGCGTGGCTTCAAGAACCCGTTCCGGGTTGAGTTCCAGGTTGTAAACCTGGACAAGCTCAACGAGCTGTTCCCGGAAGGTGGCGCAGTCACCGTGGAGAACCTGGTCGAAAAGGGCGCAGTTCGCAAGAACCAGCCCGTCAAGGTGCTGGGCACCGGCGACATCACCGTCAAGGTTGACGTCACCGCCCACGCATTCTCGGCCAGTGCCGCTGAAAAGATTGCTGCAGCAGGCGGAAGCACCACCGCCCTCTAAGGGACGGCGCCAGCTGTTGAACTCCCGGTATCCGCGGGCTTCGGCCCCGGATACCGGGAGTTTTTCACATCCGCCGGGCGATATTTTCCCGCCATCCGGCGCATGCGCGCTGGCGCGGATTGTTCGCACGGCACATTCAACCGTTAGACTCGGTTGTCGGGATTTATCAAGTTCCGCACCCCCACTCTTATTGACACCACAGGAGGACGCTTGCTTAGCGCATTTGGCCGGGCCTTTCGCACGCCTGATCTGCGACGCAAGTTGTTGTTCACGCTGGGAATCATCACCATATTCCGCTTGGGTGCTTTCATTCCCTCGCCAGGTGTGAACTACCAGAATGTCCAGCAATGCTTGCAAAACGGTCAGACCGCCGGCGGGCTGTACCAGCTCGTTAACCTCTTCAGCGGCGGTGCGCTGCTCCAGGTGTCCATCTTCGCCCTGGGCATCATGCCCTACATCACGGCCAGCATCATCGTCCAGCTGCTCCGGGTGGTCATTCCCCGGTTCCAGCAGCTTTACGACGAGGGCGCGTCGGGACAGTCCAAGCTGACCCAGTACACCCGCTACCTCACCATCGCGCTGGGCCTGCTCAACGCCACCACGCTGGTGTCCCTGGCCCGCTCCGGGCAGCTGCTTCCCGGCTGCCAGCTGCCGGTGATCCCGGACAACAGCATCATCACCACCATCCTGATCATCATCACGCTGACGGCCGGCACCGGCCTGATCATGTGGATGGGTGAGCTCGTCACCGAGAAGGGCGTGGGCAACGGCATGTCGCTGCTCATCTTCACGTCCATCGCTGCGCAGTTCCCCACCTCGCTGGGTGCCATCTGGACCTCGCAGGGCCCCGGGACCTTCTTCATTGTCCTGGCCGTTGGCCTGCTCACCGTCGCGCTGGTGGTCTTCGTGGAACAGTCCCAGCGGCGCGTTCCGGTCCAGTACGCCAAACGTATGATCGGCCGGCGCACCGTGGGCGGCACCAGCACCTACATTCCCATCAAGGTGAACATGGCCGGTGTCATTCCGGTGATCTTCGCCTCCTCCATGCTCTACATTCCAGGGCTGATCGCACAGTTCAACCAGCCCCGGAACGGCGAGTCGATGCAACCGTGGGTTGAATGGATCAACAACAACCTCACCCGCGGTGACCACCCGATCTATATGGCGGTTTACTTCGTCCTGATCGTGTTCTTCACCTACTTCTACGTCGCGATTACCTTCAACCCTGAAGAAGTCTCAGACAACATGAAGAAGTACGGCGGCTTCATCCCAGGTATCCGCGCCGGCAGGCCGACCGCTGATTACCTGCAGTACGTGCTCTCTCGGATCACCCTGCCCGGCGCCCTCTACCTGGGCTTCGTGGCGCTGATCCCGTTGGTTGCACTGGTACTGATCAACGCAAACCAGAACTTCCCGTTCGGTGGCACCTCGATCCTGATCATGGTGGGCGTTGGGTTGGAGACCGTAAAGCAAATTGATGCGCAGCTACAACAACGTCACTACGAAGGGCTTTTGCGATGACGAGAATGCTGATTATTGGACCTCCCGGTTCCGGAAAAGGAACGCAGGCGGAGCGGATCTCAGAACGCCTCGGCGTTGTGGCCATCTCCACCGGTGACATCTTCCGGGCCAACGTGAAGGGTGAAACCCCTCTGGGCATCGAGGCCAAGAAGTACATGGACAACGGTGACTTTGTTCCGGACAGCGTGACCAACAAGATGGTCCGCGACCGCCTGGGCGAGTCCGACGTCGAGAACGGCTTCCTGCTTGACGGCTACCCGCGCACCACCGCGCAGGTGGACTACCTGGACGAGATCCTCGCCGACGGCGACGAGAAGCTCGACGTGGTCCTGCAGCTGACCGCCGATGACGAGGAACTGGTCCACCGCCTCCTGGGCCGGGCCAAGGAAACGGGCCGGAGCGACGACAACGAAGCCGTCATCCGCCACCGCCTTGACCTGTACCACGAGCAGACCGAAGCCGTGGTGGCAAAGTACGCCGAGCGCGGCATCCTCACCCAGGTTGACGGGATCGGTCCCATCGACGAAGTCACCAACCGCGTCATGCAGGCCATCAAGGCCGCACAGGCAGCCTGACCCCAGGCGCCCGGTTTATCGAGGCTCCTCCCGGCATCCGGGAGGAGCCTCAGCCATTTGAAAGGACACACCATGGCCTTCGGCCAGCCCCGCATCGAATTCAAGAACAACGCCCAGATGCGCACCATGCATGAGGCCGGCCTGGTCCTCAGCCGTGCACTGGATGCCGCCGTTGCCGCCGCGGTGCCGGGGGTCACCACCAAGCACCTGGATGACGTCTTCGCCGCAGTCCTCAACGAGGCAGGTGCCAAGTCCAACTTCCTGGGCTACCACGGCTTCCCCGCTACCATCTGCACGTCCGTCAATGAGGAAGTGGTGCACGGCATCCCCGGCAGCCGCGTCCTGCAGGACGGCGACATCATCTCCATCGACGGCGGCGCGATCGTCAACGGCTGGCATTCGGACTCCGCCCGCACTGTGATCGTGGGAAACGCGGACCCCGAGGACCAGCGGCTGTCCGACGTCACCCATGCAGCGATGTGGCGGGGGATCGCGGCACTGGCAACCGGCACGCATGTGGGGGACATCGGAGCCGCCATCGACGACTACGTTTCATCTGTGCCGGGCAAACCGCTTGGCATCCTGGAGGACTACGTGGGCCACGGCATCGGCTCCGAGATGCACATGGCACCGGACGTCCTGAACTACCGCACCAACCACCGCGGGCCCAAGATCAAACCGGGCCTGTGCCTGGCCATCGAGCCCATGCTGGTCCGCGGCAGCATTGACACGGCAGTCCTGGATGACGACTGGACGGTGGTCACCACCGACGCCAAGCGTTCCTGCCAGTGGGAGCACTCCGTGGCCGTGCACGAAAAAGGCATCTGGGTGCTTTCAGCTCCCGACGGCGGCGCGGAGCACCTGTTGCCCCTCGGCGTCACCCCCGTGCCGATCCCGTAGGCGACGCGCCGATTCCGTAAGCGACGCGCGCCTTCAGGCACGACACGCAAAAGCCCTGGCGACACCTGTAAGTGGGTGTCGCCAGGGCTTTTGCGCGTCGGCCAGGTGCTACGACTTCAGTTTCGGCTTCACGTCGCGGTCGTAGATGCTCTGCAGCGTGTTCTTCAGGTCCGTCATGGTGGACTTGACGTCGCCCTGCTGGGTGAGGATCTTGGCGGCGGCCTTGGCCATTTCCTGGTCGGCGCCCGGCAGGAACACCCGGGCGTTGTCCTGGACTTTGGTCACCGCCAGCTGGTCCATGGCGGTCTTGATCTGTGGCGTCTTGGCCAAGACGGCCGCCATGTCCGCGGACTTGCGGGTGGGCATGTAGCCGGTGGCTGCCGAGAACTCCGCCGTGCTCTCCGGCTGGGTGACGAAGTCCAGGAACTTGCCGGCGGCCAGCTGTTCCTCCTTGGTGATCCCGCTGGGGATGCCCAGGCCGGCGCCGCCCGTGGGGCACACGTTCGACTGGGATTTGGGACCGCCCGGCAGGAAGCCAACACCAACGTTGAACTTGGCCGACTTCAGGATCCCCAGCAGCGAACCGGTGGACGAAATGGTGGTGGAGGTCAGCCCGGCCGAGAAGTCATCCGCCGCTTCCTTGGACGAAACACCGGCCCACTTGTCCTTGTAGATGGAGTCCTGCGCCCACTGCAGGGCCGCCACGGAATCGGTGGAGTCGCACGTGATGTTCCATTCCTTGGACCAGCCGCCGCCCCAGCCCCACAGCATGTTCTGCAGCGTCCAGCCCGCGTACCCGGCGAGGGCGGGGTAGATGTAGGCGTACTGCGCGCCCGAGCTTGCCTTCAGCTTGGGTGCCCACTGACTGAACTCGTCCCAGGTCTTCGGGGCACGGTCGGGAATTCCAGCCGCCGCAAAGTGGTCCTTGTTGTAGTAGAACAGCGGCGTTGACCGGCCGTACGGCAGTGCCCACTGCTTGCCGTCGTATTTGTAGTCATTGACCAGCGACTGCTGGAAGTCGTCCATCTTCATGTCCAGCTGCTTGATAAGGCCGTCAACCGGAATGATGCTGCCGTTGGTGTAGTAGCGGAACCACCAGACATCGGACAGGACCACCACGCCCGGCAGGCCAGACTTAGCGGCCTGGGCGGTCTGGAACTTCTGGGCAATTTCCTCGTAGTTGGCACCGGCGGTGACCAGGTTGACGGTGATGTCCGGGTTCTTGGCGTGGAATTTGTCGATCAGGCTCTTCTCCACCTCCTGGGACTGGCCAGGGTGGCTGGACCAGAAGTCGATCTTGGCGGCGGGCTTCACGCCGTTGAAGTCGATCTCGGCTGCCTGGGAGGTAGCCTGGCCGCCGCCGGTTGTTGATGGTCCGCCGCATGCGGCCAGGGCAGCTGCAGAGGCGGATACCCCTGCCAGGCCCAGGAAATGCCTCCGGTCCAGGTGCAGTGTCATGACGGTTCCTTTCGGTTGTTGCCTTGGTAAAGGTTGGAAAGTACGACGGCGGCCGGCAGCTTAGCCGGTTACGCTGCCCTGGGTGAGGCCCGCAACGATGTAGCGCTGGAGGGCCGCGAAGATGATCAGGATGGGAACGATGACCAGGACCGCCCCGGCCATGAGGACGCCCCAGCCAGCGGCGTTGCTTTCGTTGTTCTGCAGCAGGGTGAGACCCACGGGCAGGGTCATGGTTTCGGGGCGGTCCGTGATGATGAGGGGCCAGATGTAGTCATTCCATTCGGTCACGATCGTCACCAGCGCCACGGTGGCGATGGACGGGACCGAGACGGGAACCACGATCTGCCAGAGCCGGCGCCAGTGGCCGGCACCGTCCACCTCGGCCGATTCCAGGATGGAGGCGGGAAGCGTGCGGAAGTGCTGGCGGAGCAGGAACGTTCCGAACGCGGTGCCAAGGCCGGGGAGGATGATGCCCCACAGCGTGTTCTTCCCGCCGATGCCGGCGATCAGGATGAAGTTGGGCAGGATGGACACCTGCGGCGGCACCATGAGAGCCACCAGGATCAGCAGGAAGATGAAGTTCCGGAACGGGAAGCGGACAAACACCAGGGCATAGGCCGTCAGGATCGCCAGCAGCACCTTGATGGTGGCCCCGGCCAGGGTAACGATGGCGCTGTTCAGGAAGAACTGCCCAAACGGCACCGTGGTCATGGCGGTCCGGTAGTTCTGCAGGTCCAGGCTTTCAGGGAGGATCTTCAGGTCCGTGGTGACGATCTCGCCGGACGTCTTGAAGGAGCTCAGGACCATCCACAGGAGGGGCAGGAACACCACCAGGGTGGCCACGAGCAGCGGCAGGTAGCCGGCCACCACGGTCCGGATGAGGTTGCGGCGGGAGAACGGCCGGTCACGGTGGAGGCTTGGCTCCGGTCCGGCAATGGCGGGAGCTGCGGGGTCGGGGCTGACCGGGGAAAGGGAAGTCACGAGTAATGCACCTTTCGTTCCACGAACCGCAGCTGCAGCACGGTGATCACCAGGAGGATTGCGAACAGGACCACGGAAATGGCTGCCGAGTAGCCGGCCCTGTTGTACGCCCCGAAGGCCTGCAGGTAGGCCTCGTAGATCAGGGTGCTGGTGCCGGTGCCCAGCGGCGTCATGATCCGGATGAGGTCGAAGGCCTGCAGCGAGCTGAGCATGGTGGTGATCAGGAGGAAAAACGTGGTGGGGGACAGCAGCGGCAGCGAGATGCTGACAAAGCGGCGGAATCCGTTGGCGCCGTCCAGGGACGCGGCTTCCATGACATCCGCCGGGAGGGACTGGAGCCCCGCAAGGTACACCACGGCGCAGTAGCCCAGGTTTTTCCAGACGTAGACCAGGATCACCATGACCAGCGAGAGTTGGGGGTCGTTGATCCACTGCGGGCTCTGCTGCCCGATGCCGCGCAGCAGCCAGGCCAGGACGCCGTAGCCGGGGTCGAAGATGAACAGCCACACCAGGCCCACGCCGACGCCGGAGAGTACGTACGGGGCAAAGACGGCCGAACGGGCGAAGGTGGTGCCGCGCACCTTCGCGTTCAGTGCCAGCGCCACCAGCAGGCCCAGCACCATGGAGCCGCCCACCGTGACCACGGTGAACACAGCCGTGGTCCCCAGGACTTTCGGCGCATCATTGCTGGTGAAGAAGGTGACGTAGTTGCTGAGGCCAACCACGGTGGCCGTGGGGGAGCCAAGGGTCCAGTCGAGGGTGGAGTAATAGATATTGCTGAACAGCGGCCGGTAGGTGAAGACGGCGATCAGCACCAGGTTGGGCAGCGCCATGGCCAGGAAGACAAAGAAGTCCCTGCGGGTCCGTGCAGTCCACCGGCGCTTAGGGATTTTCGCGGACCGCCCCGGAGGCCTCTTGGGTTTGGCGGCGGGGTGGGGGGCGAGTTGACGGGTCATGCGTGTCTCTCCCGGGTTGGGAGCCTGCTCGTGGCCGGCCCTGGCTTGATCTAGGGACTACTACACCAGACCGTCAGGGGGCTGAAACCCGCATATGCCCTTGTCAGGGGACTGTTATCCAAGGCTTCGTCGCCCGTTAACGCTGTGTTGAATGCAGTCTCGCACAAAGTCCCGCGATGCGGCAGGGGCGCGCTCACAGAGGGGAGAATAGGGGAATGGGAACCATCACCGACGTGCCGGGCATCCGGGTAGGCCAGGTCCACAAGGACAGCGGGGGCTGGCTGACCGGCGTCACCGTGGTCCTGCCGCCGCCGGGCTGCGTGGGTTCGGTGGAGGTCCAGGGCGGCGGCCCTGCCACACATGAAACGGACGCCCTTGACCCCACCACCCTGGTCAGGGCGGTGGACGCCGTGGTGCTGACCGGCGGCAGCGCCTACGGGCTGGCGTCCGCGGCCGGTGCCCAGCGCTGGTGCGAGGAGAATGGGCGGGGGTTCGCCGTTCCCGGGGGCGTCGTGCCCATCGTCCCCGCTGCCGCGATCTTCGACCTTGGCAGGGGCGGCGACTTCAAGGCACGGCCGACGCCGGACATGGGCTACGCCGCAACGGCCGCCGCGGCAGCACAGAAGGAAGGGCACGACGTCGAACGCGGCAACGTGGGTGCCGGAACCGGGGCACTTATTGGCAGGGGGCAATACAAAGGGGGAGTTGGCACGGCGTCGGTCACGCTGGAGAACGGGGTAGTGGTCGGCGCGCTGGCCATAGTCAACGCACTCGGGCTCCCGTTCGACCAGACCAAACCTGGCTTTCCAGCGCCAATCAAAGCAGCGACCACGACGAACACCACCCTTGCCGTGGTGGCCACGAATGCCGTCCTTGATGCGGCCGAGTGCAAGCGCACGGCGGCTGCCTCGCACGCGGGGATTGCCCGTGCCTTGAATCCCAGCCACACCCTCGCCGACGGGGACACCGTTTTTTGCCTGGCGACCGGTGCCGTGGCACTGGACCGCTCGGACGAAGCTGCCCGGCAGGTCAGCCTTATTACGCTGCAGAGTGCGGCAGCCGACGTCGTCCGCCTGGCCATCCTGGACGGCGTGGCCAGCGCTGCAGGCGTCAGCACTCCAGCAGGCGAATATGGTGCGTACCGCCCGGCGTAGGCTACTATGGCCGATTTAACTTTTACCGGCCAACAGGGTAGTGTTGTTTGTTGGTTGTCTGGACTGCCACGCCCTTTTGGGCCTGGAGGCGGCAATCGATCCAACAAAAACGTTCGTGGTCATGCCCGGTGCATTCCGGCGGGACTGCGGCAACAACAGTTAGCGGAGGGTATGGCCAAGAAGGACGGGGTCATTGAGATCGAAGGCGTTGTGACCGAGGCGCTGCCTAACGCGATGTTTCGCGTTGAGCTCACCAACAAGCACATCGTTCTGGCACACATCTCTGGAAAGATGCGTCAGCACTACATCCGAATCCTCCCCGAGGACCGCGTAGTGGTGGAGCTGAGCCCGTACGACCTCACCCGTGGTCGTATCGTCTACCGCTACAAGTAAATTGCTGGGCGGCTTCAGCACAAGCTGACCGCTGCTCCAGTTGACCACACTGCTACACGCAAAGGAACGCCATGAAGGTCAAGCCGAGCGTCAAGCAGATCTGCGAAAAGTGCAAAGTGATCCGCCGTAATGGCCGGGTCATGGTGATCTGCGAGAACCCGCGCCACAAGCAGCGCCAGGGCTAATTTCCTTCCCTGAAGGAAATCCTGGGTTGCTAACCCACGCAAGTAAATAAAGGCAGCACAAGCTGATCTGGAACATTGAGCTCGAAAGAGTCCGGACAGCTAACCCCCGGTCGGAGGCTGGGGCCGCATGGAACATGCGGGTGTACTGCCTACGACCTCCGGTTTATCAAGGAGTACTGCCACTATGGCTCGTCTCGCTGGCGTAGACATTCCCCGCGAAAAGCGGCTGGAAATTGCGCTTACTTACATCTACGGCGTGGGCAAGACCCGTGCACACGAAACCCTGGCTGCCACGGGCATCAGCGCTGACGTTCGCGTCAAGGACCTGACTGACGCCCAGTTGGTTGAGCTGCGTGACTACATTGAAGGCAACTACAAGGTTGAGGGTGACCTTCGCCGCGAAGTAGCAGCAGATATCCGCCGCAAGGTTGAAATCGGCAGCTACGAAGGCCTGCGCCACCGCAAGGGCCTGCCCGTACGCGGTCAGCGTACGAAGACCAACGCACGTACCCGCAAGGGCCCGAAGCGTACCGTCGCCGGCAAGAAGAAGGCCCGTTAAAATCCCCGCTCGGGATTTACGGACTTTCCCCAATAACTTTCTGTAGGAGAAAAAATGCCCCCGAAGACTCGTGGCGCGGTTCGCAAGCCGCGTAAGAAGGACAAGAAGAATATCGCGCTTGGCCAGGCGCACATCAAGAGCACCTTTAACAACACCATCGTTTCCATCACGGATCCGAACGGCGCTGTTATTTCCTGGGCTTCCTCCGGTGAGGTTGGCTTCAAGGGCTCGCGCAAGTCCACCCCGTTCGCTGCACAGATGGCTGCCGAAGCCGCTGCCAAGCGTGCGCAGGAGCACGGCATGCGCAAGGTAGACGTTTTCGTCAAGGGACCGGGTTCCGGTCGCGAGACGGCAATCCGTTCGCTGCAGGCCGCAGGCCTCGAGGTTGGCTCCATCCAGGACGTCACCCCCGCAGCCCACAACGGCTGCCGCCCGCCGAAGCGCCGCCGCGTCTAATTCTTTTCCGCAGCAGGAGCTTGCCCGGACCAGCGATGGTCCGGGCAAGCCCAGCGCGTTAAGTCTTCAGACCGAATTTCCACCACCTGTGTTGCGTCATATAGCGGATGCTCGCCGAAAGGAAACCTAAGTGCTCATTGCACAGCGCCCCACCCTCTCCGAAGAGGTAGTCTCCGAAAACCGTTCGCGTTTCATCATCGAACCGCTGGAACCGGGCTTCGGCTACACCCTCGGAAACTCCCTCCGCCGTACCCTGCTCTCCTCCATCCCCGGTGCTGCCGTAACCAGCATCCGGATCGATGGTGTGCTGCACGAGTTCACCACGGTTCCGGGTGTCAAGGAAGATGTCACCGAGATCATCCTTAACATCAAGAGCCTGTCGGTTTCCTCCGAGCACGACGAGCCCGTCGTGGCTTACCTGCGCAAGCAGGGCCCCGGAGTCGTCACCGCCGCGGACATCGCTCCGCCGGCCGGCGTCGAATTCCACAACCCGGATCTGCACATCGCCACGCTGAACTCGAAGGGCAAGTTCGAACTCGAACTGACCATCGAGCGCGGCCGCGGCTACGTTTCGGCAGCTCAGAACAAGTCCGGCGATGCAGAGATCGGCCGTATCCCGGTCGACTCCATCTACTCGCCGGTGCTGAAGGTTACTTTCCGCGTGGAAGCAACCCGTGTTGAGCAGCGCACCGACTTCGACAAGCTGATTGTCGACGTCGAGACCAAGCAGGCCATCGCCCCGCGCGATGCCGTCGCTTCCGCAGGCACCACCCTGGTGGAACTGTTCGGTCTGGCCCGTGAGCTGAACACCGCAGCTGAAGGTATCGAGATCGGCCCGTCGCCCACCGACGCTGCCCTGGCAGCCGACATGGCACTGCCGATCGAGGATCTGGACCTCACCGTCCGTTCCTACAACTGCCTCAAGCGTGAGGGCATCCACACCGTGGGTGAACTCGTTGCCCGCTCCGAGGCTGACCTGATGGACATCCGCAACTTCGGTGCAAAGTCCATTGACGAGGTCAAGGCAAAGCTGGTTGAACTGGGCCTGTCCCTCAAGGACTCGCCTCCCGGTTTTGACCTCGCAGCACGCGCCGCAGCAATCGAAGAGGACGACGCCGCCTTCGGCGACGACGAACTCTAAACCAGACCTTGGCCGGAGGGCAGCACCACGGTGTGCCGCCCACGGCTTCCACATGAGGAGAAACAATTATGCCTACCCCCACTAAGGGTCCGCGCCTCGGAGGCGGCCCGGCTCACGAGCGCCTCATGCTCGCGAACCTGGCAGCATCCCTGTTCGAGCACAAGCGGATCACCACCACGGTGACCAAGGCCAAGCGCCTGAAGCCGTACGCAGAGCGCCTGGTGACCTTCGCCAAGCGTGGCGACCTCGCTTCCCGCCGCCGCGTTCTCGGCCTGATCAGCAACAAGGGCATCGTCCACGAGCTGTTCACCGACATCGCCCAGGCTGTGGAGAACCGCGATGGCGGCTACACCCGCATCACCAAGATCGGCAACCGTAAGGGCGACAACGCTCCCATGGCTGTCATCGAACTGGTCCTCGAGCCGGTTTCCGCCAAGCAGGCCGTCGTAGCCGAGGCTACCTCCGCTGCCAAGCGCGATGCCGACAAGAAGGAAGCTGCTGCTGCACCCGTTGCAGAAGAAGCTCCCGAGGCTGAGGCCGTGGAGCCCGAAGCTGCTGAGGCTCCGGCTGAAGAGGCTGCAACCGAAGAGGCTCCCGCCGCTGAGGAAGCTCCCGAGGCTCCCGCCGCCGAAGAGAAGGACGCGAAGTAATTCGCTGATTCTCTTCGCATAGACTTAGGTCTGTGAACCACCAAAAACCCGCGGCCCCCGTTCCAGGGGGCGGCGGGTTTTTGCGTATCCGGCTTGACCTTTCGTACGACGGCGGCCCGTTCAGCGGTTGGGCGCTGCAACCGGGACGGCGTACCATCCAGGGCGTCCTGGAAGAGGCGATCGCCCTGTTGGTACGCCGTCCGGTGCGTGTCACCGTGGCGGGACGGACCGACGCCGGCGTGCACGCCCGCGGCCAGGTGGTCCACCTGGACCTCACCGAAGACGAGTGGCAGAACCTGCCGCGCGGGCACGAACTGGATCCCGCCGTCGCCATGCTGCGCAGGCTCCGCGGGGCATTGAACCGGGCCCTGGGCGATCTTCACGGGGCCGTGGAAGTGCATGACATCTCGTTGGCACCTGTGGGCTTTGACGCCCGCTTCTCGGCTCTCTGGCGCCGCTACAGCTACCGGATCGCAGACGGGCCCGCCCTGTGGGATCCGTTGGAGCGGTATTTCACGTTGTGGCACAGGAATCCGCTGGACGTGGGACTGCTGAACGAGGGCGCCTCACAGCTGCTGGGCCTGCAGAACTTCCTGTCTTTCTGCAAGCCGCGCGAAGGCGCCACCACCATCCGGGAACTCCAGCGGTTTGAGTTCAGGCGCGGCGAGGACGGCGTCATTGTGGCCACCGTCCAGGCGGATGCGTTCTGCCACAACATGGTGCGCGCCCTCATCGGCTCCGCGCTGTACGTGGGTGAAGGCGTTGTGGAGCCGGGCTGGCTGCACGAACGGCTGCTGCTGCAGAAGCGGGACGCCAAGTCGGTCCTGGCCGCCCCGCATCCGTTGGTGCTTGAGGAAGTGGCCTACCCCTCGGACAGCGAACTCCTGGCCCGCGCCGAACAGACCCGGGCGCTCCGCGAGCCCTGACTAGAATGCCGGGGGTGGACCCTCGGCCGGCAGCGTCACCGTAAACGTGCTGCCCTGGCCCTCGCCGCTCTCGCAGGCGATCGTCCCGCCGTGCCGCTCCACAATCATTCGGGTGATTGACAGACCCAGACCTGCGCCCGGGATGGCGGCCTTCCGGGCGGTCTCGGCGCGGAAGAACCGGTTGAAAGCCCTCGCCGCGTCCTCGCTGGACATGCCCATCCCGGTGTCCGTGACGCTCAGCCGGACCCACTGCCGGTCCGCGTCCGCGCTGATGCTGACCTTGCCGCCGTCGGGCGAGTACTTGATGGCGTTGGACACGAGGTTGTCCAGCACCTGTCCGATCCTGAGCGGATCCGCGTAGGCCCACAGCGGCGAGGGGACGTCGGCGGCGATCTCCACGTGGGAGCGTTGCGCCAGGGCCTGGGCGGAACCAAGGCTGGTCTCCACCAGGCTGGCCAGATCGGTCCGCTTGGGGTGGACGTTCAAGGTGGTGGAGGCGGAGGCCGTCAGGTCGGCCACCAGGTCCAGCAGCCGTTCCGCGTTGCGCTGCACCACGAGCAGGCGCTGGGCCACCTGCCGGGGCAGGCTGTCGGCGTCGTCCAGGACCAGGTCCACGTTGCCCAGAATCGAGTTCAGTGGGTTCTTGAACTCGTGCGAGACGTTGGACACCAGCTCCTGGTTCGCGGCCAGAGACTCCACCCAGCCGGTGACGTCCGTGTAGACCACCACTGCCCCGGTCAGCCGGCCGTCCTCGCCGACCAGCGGGCGGGCGGCGGTGGATATGGCGCGCTGCTCCGGGCCTTCGCCGGCCCACACCAGGTAGTCGGCGAAGGACTCACCCGCCATGGCCCTGTTGATGGGCCGCCGGTCCCGGGGGAGCAGTGTGCGCCGGTCCTGTCCAAAGATGAGCTGGTGCCCCTGGCCGGGGAGGGCGTCGTCAGCGCCCGTGACACGGCGGAAGTTGCGCTGGCGGCTGTTGGACACCAGGAAGTGGCCGGAGCGGTCGACGGCGGCAATTCCGACGTCGGTGGCCTCCAATACAGTTTCGAGCAGCTTCTCCCGTTCCCGGCTTGCGGCCAGCAGTTCGCGGAGTTCACGGTCCTTGTCCGCCAGTTCACGCTGCTGCTGCCGGAGGCTTACGCTCGCGAAGCGGATGGCCAGGGATACAGCGAGCATCATCACGGGAAAGAGCAGGACGGTGGTGAGGTCCGAGGCCGTGACGGTGGGGAAATGGCCCACGGCAGATGGAACCATGATCAGGAAGGGCCCCGCAAAACTGAGCACCAGGCTGCTGCGCGCCAGCATGCCGGAGGCGGAAAGCCAGATGACTGGGAAGACCACCAGTACCGCGAGGCCCGGCAGGAGCGGAGCGGCGCCGTTGCGCAGGAACCCGATCAGCGCGAAGTCCAGCACGGGGATCAGCAGGTATGGGCGGTGCGCCAGGCGTTCCCAGGGAACCAGGAAGCAGCCCAGGAACAAAACCGCGTTCAGGGCAAGGCCGGCCACGTACAAGGGGGAGTGCATGAGTGAGGGCCAGGCGAAGGGGGTGGCCACGGCAATGACAAGCACAAGGAAGGTAAGGGGGAGCTGGCACAGCGCCACCTGGGCGCGGGTTCCCAGCCGCCGGAAGATGCGTCCGGGTCCACGCTGGAACAACGGCTCGGCCATGTTTCTGACTCGTACCCCTTTAGGTCCGGAAAGCAGGCGCCGCCAAGATGTAGCAATTCCCCCCAGTTACCTTGGCCAGCACCCTTTCCCTTGGATAATGCACATGTCTTGTCATAGTAATTGACTTTTCAATTTTCAGTGTCGATTCGGATGTGCACAGCCGGGCTTACTAGTAGCGTATAAATTGTTGGAGCGGGAATGGCATTGGCGCTGGGCCAATGGGGGGCCATCTCCGCCTGGCGCAGGGGTATTAATGGACGATCTTGGTGTAGCGGTGGTTATCGAGGACGACGACGACGTACGCAACCTCCTCGAAGGTGTCTTGACCCAGGCGGGCTTCGAAGTTCATACGGCGGCTGACGGACGGGCCGGGGTTGAGGTGGTCCGCACCAAGCAGGCCAACGTTGTGACGCTGGATATCGGCCTGCCGGATATCGACGGG
This sequence comes from Arthrobacter sp. AG367, assembly GCF_007828995.1. Taxonomy (NCBI): domain Bacteria; kingdom Bacillati; phylum Actinomycetota; class Actinomycetes; order Micrococcales; family Micrococcaceae; genus Arthrobacter; species Arthrobacter sp. AG367. Next base: position 35,445 of record NZ_VIVE01000004.1, on the reverse strand, counting down.
TTCGAGGTTTTGCGGCGAATCCGGAATTTCAGCAACGCGTACGTGGTCATGCTGACTGGCCGGACCGACGAACCGGACCTGCTGTCAGCACTGAATGCGGGCGCGGATGACTATATCGCCAAGCCGTTCAGGCCCAGGGAACTCCGGGCAAGGGTGGCAGCCATGATGCGCAGGCCGCGCCACGAGGTGAACGAGCAGCATGAATCCGCGTCACACGGGGGCCAGGCACCGGTTCCTGCCGCCACGCAGTCCGAGCCTGGGGTCCTGCGGCACAACGGACTCCTGTTGAACCACCGGACGCGCACCGTGGAGGTCAAGGGTGAGCCGCTGGGCTTGACCCGCAGCGAGTTCGACCTGCTCCACGTGCTTCTGAAGGGCGGTGGTGCCGTGTGCACCAGGGCGGACCTGGTGCGGGCGGTGCGGGGCGATTTCTATGATCGGGATACGTACATCAGCGAAGCGGACGAACGGGCGGTGGAGGTCCACGTGGGAAACCTGCGGCGCAAGCTGAAAGAGGACCAGTTGTCCCCTCGTTGGCTGCAGACAGTCCGTGGGGTGGGTTACCGGCTGGCGCCGAAGCGGCCGGACGATGCCTGACTGCTAGCCGTTTTCCATGATGTAGGTTGACTGCAGTTCGGATACGGTGCGTGCCCCGTCCTGGGCCACGCCTGCCATCATCGCCTGCCCTTGGACAAAGTCACCCTGCCGGATCAGGCCCTCCAGGAGTTCGGCGAGCTTTGCCAGCCGTACCCCACCCACCATGGCGGAACTGATTTTGAGGCTGATGACCGCGTCCAGGGCAGAGTCCCCGTCCCGGCTCAGCACCGCTGTCCCCAGCCGGGCCAGCCGCACGTCCCACATGGCCGCGTAGTCCCTGGCGAAGCGCTGCGCCAGTCCGGACCCGGCCAGCTCATCTTCGAGTTCCGCCAGCACTGCGGCATCAACCAACGGCAAGAGAGCGGCCGCTTCCAGTGAGGGGTCCACGCCGGCGGGAGCGGGAGCGGGAGGAAAACCGACCCCGGACAGCGGGAAGTCCGCAGCGGGGCTCTTTCCGCTGGAACCGGGATCGGGACTGTTCATTGTTCAAGGCTACTTCCTGGAAATGCTTCGGGGTCCTGTTTTTCATCATTCTGTGTAAACCTTGAGACAACCTTGCCGCCGCGCTGAGCATCTTTACTGGCCGCTGAAGGTCACCACTGTATTGATTACGGCCGGCCCCAGAATGGCAATGAAGAGGACCGGAAAAATAAAGAACAGCAGCGGGAAAAGGATCATGACGGGCAGCTTCATGGCCTTTTCCTCGGCCCGCTGGCGCCGTTTGACCCGCATGACCTTCGCCTGGACGCGCAGGACCCGGCTGATGGCGATTCCGTACGTGTCCGCCTGCACCACGGCCTGCACAAAGCTGCGCAGCTCCGGGATGCTGGTCCTCTCGGCCAGGGCGATGTAGGACTCGCGGCGGCTGCGTCCCACCTGCATGTCCTGCAGGGTGCGGACCAGCTCCTCTGCAAGGGGGCCCTTGCCGTTCTCGCCTGCCCGGGCCATGGCGCCTTCAAAGCCCAGCCCAGCCTCAACCGAAATGAGCATCTGGTCCAGGGTGTTGGCGAGTTCCAGCTGCATGGCCTTCTGCCGTTCCTTGCCCTTGCTGTATAGCAGGAGGTCCGGGATGAAGTAACCAAGGAAGAGGACGAAGAGTCCCGCGAGTTTCATCATCGGGCTGCTTCCCACCGCCGCCAAGTAGCCGCCCAGGGCCACCCCGACCAGGCCGAGGCCCAGCTTGGACCCAAGCACCTTGCCCAGCGGCATCGTAACGGGCCTGCCGGCGAGGGACAGCAGCCGGTCCAGGAATGCGACATAGGCCGGGGGAGTCACGCGCCTGCCCAAGGTTTCGAGTAGCCCCGGTGCTCCCACTGGTGCAGCGGTGACTGCCGGTGCGCCGCGCGAGAGTAGCTCGGCGGCGGAGGTCCGGCCCTGCTTGTCCACGGTCAGGACAGACCAGGCAAGCCCCGCAAGGGGCAGGCAGACCAGAAGGACTGAGAGCAGGATGGTCAGGTTCATGTGTCCTCAGAACTTCAGGTCGATGATCTTGCGCATCCAGAGCGCGCCGATGGTCATCAGGACGAACGAGGCTCCGATCATCACCCAGCCCAGGGGATGGGTGAACATCGAATTCATGTAGTTGGGGCTGACGGAAAGCAGCATGGCAACGATACCGAACGGCATGGCTATTAGGATGTAAGCCGAGAACTTGCCCTCGGCGGCGAGTGCCTTAATGTGGCCTTTGATCTCCCCACGCTCGCGGATGGTCTCGTTCACCTGGTCCAGCACCTCGGCCAGGTTGCCGCCGACCTCCCGGTTGATTTGGATGGCCTGCGAGATCCACACGAAGTCCTCGTTCTTCATCCGCTCGGCGGTGTCGTTGAGGGCGGCCAGCAGGTCGCGGCCCAGGCTGGTTTCGGTGATTACACGGCGCATCTCTTCCGACGTTGGCTTCTGCGATTCCACGGCGGCGGCATCGATGGCGCGCAGGATGCTGTGGCCGGCACGGAGGCCGCCGGAGAGCAGTTGCAAGGTGTCGCCGAGTTGGCCGTCGAACGCTGCACGACGCCTGCCGCTCAGGAAGCCGAGGACAAGCTTCCCCACGAACGGAGCGAGCAGCGCGAGCAGCAATCCGAGCAGTGGGCCCACAATCACGGCTCCCACCAGCATCCCGACGCACGCGCCGATGCCCACCAGCAGGAAGAATTCGGCCTGGCTTTGGCGCAGGCCCGCATTCTCCAGCTCCGCGCGGGAGAATAGCCTGACGTTGCGGCCACCGAGCAGCCGTTCGAAGGACCTGACGCCTGACAGTGCCAGCCGGGACAGGGAGGATGGCGGTTCCGGTTCAAACGGACGACGGCGGTCCAGCGGCACTGTAGGGGCGCTTGGCAGAAGGATGGCCACGCCGAGGAGGCAGATAGCAGCCAGGAGAAAGACGCTTCCAATGGCGATGATCATGGCCGCGTCCCTACTTGGCGCCCGGGGACAGCGGACCGGCAAAGACGCCCGGCGATACGTGGATTCCCAAGTCCTCGAAACGGTCAATGAACCGGGGCCGGATGCCGGTGGCCACGGGCCTCCCGAGGAACCGCCCCTGGGCGTCCACGCCGGCCGAGTAATCGAAGACGAACGCGTCCTGGAGGGTGACAATGTCGCCTTCCATCCCCTGGACCTCGGTGACGTGGGTGATCCGGCGGGACCCGTCACGGAGCCTGGAGATCTGCACGATCAGATTCACCGCGGAGGCGATCTGTTCGCGGATGGCCCGCAGCGGGAGGTCCATGCCAGCCATCAGCACCAGGGTTTCAAGGCGGGCCACGGCGTCGCGGGGGGAGTTGGAGTGAACCGTGGACAGGGAGCCGTCGTGGCCGGTATTCATGGCCTGGAGCATGTCCAGTGATTCGCCGCCACGGACCTCACCAACCACAATTCGGTCAGGACGCATACGAAGCGAGTTGCGGAGGAGCTCACGGATGGTCACCGCGCCTTTGCCTTCGGTGTTGGGCGGACGGCTTTCGAGCCGAACGACGTGCTCCTGTTGGATCTGTAGTTCCACGGCGTCCTCGATAGTCACGATGCGTTCGTCAGCCGGCAGGAAGGATGACAGCACGTTCAGCAACGTCGTCTTGCCGGTTCCGGTACCGCCGGAAACTATAATGTTGAGCTTGGCCTTGACACAGGCGTTTAGCAGCTCCGCCATCTCCGGCGTCAGGGTGCCAAAGTTTATGAGGTTTTGAACGGTCAGCGGAGTTTTGCTGAACTTACGGATGGTCAACGAGGAGCCCCCCACGGCAAGGGGCGGAATGACGGCGTTGACACGCGAGCCATCCTCCAACCGGGCGTCCACAAGCGGCGAGGACTCGTCGATGCGGCGGCCTACCTTGGACACGATGCGTTCGATGACCTTGCGCAGGTGCTCTTCGGAACTGAACCGGGACTCAGTGAGAACCAGCTTCCCTTTGCGTTCCACGTAAATCTGGTCCATGCGGTTAACCATGATTTCGGTGACTGCGGGATCGTCCAGCAGCCGCTGGAGGGGGCCGTAGCCCAGCACGTCGTCTGCGACGTCCTGGACCAGCCTGGTCCGCTCCTCCGGCGTCAGCGGTACCTGTTCCGCGTCAATGATCCGGGTAAGCTCCTCTTTGGCTGTGCTCCGGAGTTCCTGCTCAGTGACTGCACCATCATTGAACCGGGTGCCCATCCGCTCGAAAAGTGCGGTTGCGGCCCTGAGCTTCATTGCTGCGAAGACATCCACGCCCGGTGCCTTAGGCACAAAGGAAGTGCCGGCCTCGTGCGTTGGATGCGCGACGGCGGTGATGCCGGGAGAGCGAGCTTCCGCACGTTCGGCGGGGGACGGGGAAGGCGCGGTCGCAGGACGCGGCTGCTCGAGCAGCGCGGTGCCGGGTACGGATCCCGGGCTGGTGGAGGATACGTTGCGGCCTTGGACCGCGTTGATGCGCTCGGAGAGTTTCATCAGATAACCACCCTTCGGTGAAGCTTCCGCTGTGCTTGTGCTCGCCAGGCCGGATTGAAGCGCTCCACAAGCTGGCGGAGGCTTTTGACGGCGGGGTCCTTCTTCGAGTCCTGCAGGACAGGGATGCCACGGTTCGTGGACAGGGCCACCGCGCGCGACCTGGGGATGCTGACGTCAACCGGGGCGCCGATGGTGGATTCGACGTCCTGCACGTTCAGGCCTGCCTTGGCGTCCGCCATGTTCAGGACCACGTGCCGGGATTCCGGCATGATTTCGAGTTGGCGGAGGACTTCCAGGCCGGAGCGGAGTCCGCGCAGGCTGGGGATGTCCATGGCGCTCACCCAGACCACATCGGTGCATTTCTCCATTGCGGCGAGTCCGATTTCCGGCATGCCGGGGGCGGTGTCGATGACCACGTACTGGAACTCCTGGGCCAGTTGCTCCAGCAGCCGGCTGACCTGGTCCGGGGTGATGTGGTCCGCGTCCACCGGGTTGGGCGGTGCGCACAGGGCGTAGATGCCGGCCGGATGCACGGTAAGGAAGGCCTTGAGGACCAGGGAGTCCTGGGCGGCGGCGGGGGTGACGGCGTCCGTGACCGTGTGTTCGGGGTTGAGGTAGAGGCCGGAGGCGACGTCCCCGAACTGGAGGTCCAGGTCCACGATGACCACGCTCATGGGGGCGATCCGCCCGAGTCCAATGGCGATGTTCGTGGCCAGTGTGGTTTTGCCCACGCCGCCCTTGGGGGAGAACACGCCGATGACCAGGCCCTTGCCGTTCCCCGACTGTTGTGCCTCGGGGCCGCGGTGCCGGGTGGCGAAGGACTGGCAGGCGCGTTCCAGCAGCACCCGGATTTCGGCGGCGTCCGCCTGGGGGCTGAGGATGTCCCGGATGCCCGCGCGCATAGCGTGCAACAAGCCACCGGGGTCAATGTCACTGACCAGGACCAGGCTGAGGCCGGGCAGTTGGACATCGAAGACCTTGGCGAACCGGAGTGCTTCCTCGTAGGGGACGTCCGGGCCGATGATCAGCACCTCCGGCTGCTCCTGGTTGAGGAGGGCGAAGAGTTCCGCGGGGCCCGCCGGGAGGATGTCCGAGGCGATGGTCTGGACGCTGCCGCGCAGGCCGTTGGCGACGGCGGAACGCAGCTTCAGGTCGAAGTCGCCGTTGGGGGAAAGGAGGACGAAGCGGCTCACTTATACACCGTGTCCTTCTTGGCGATGAAGCCGCCGTTGTCCTTGGCGTCGAGGGGTTCTTTGGTGAGCCAGAGATCGCCGTTGTTTGAGGAGTAGATGATCTTGGTTGCGTCGATGTCGTTCACGGCAACCGTGACCATGAGCGAACCTTGCGGAAGCGTTGTGTCCTGGGGATTGGTGCCGTCCGTGGGCTTCGCGCTTGGTAGTGCCTGCGGGGCCCGCTGGACGGCGGTAACCAAAACCTTTCGGAGGGTGAGTTGGGTGGTTGGCTCGCCTGCTTTTGCTTTTTCCGCAGCGAAGCTGAACCCGATGCCCACATGGTCGCCGGCGTCAATCCTGCCGCCCACCACACGCTTGGGTTCGAGCTCGAAGGTTACTTCCTGCATCCCTATAGGCACTTTGATGGCACCACTGGACTTGGCGTCCACCGGGTCAACCAACCGTTCGGCGAGAAGTTGCTCGCCGGGGACGAGGTCCACTGCGGCGACTTTGCCGGCGGAGGCCTCAAGGGTTTTCAGAGCGGTCTTTGAAACAGCGGTTGCTGGCACCTGCTGTTCAGTAACGGACGCCTTTACGATGTCGAGGGAAGCGCCTGCCGGTACGGCCTTGGTCACCACGAGTACCCCGATGGGATCCAAGTCCTTCATGGCGCGCTGGTCGGCACCCTGGGCGTAGGCGACGATGAGAAGCGCCCCAATGATGGCCAGCACCACTGCTGATACACCGGCCAACATACGTGACTTCAATGACTGCTCCTGTTGCTTTTAGCTATGGGGTGAGGCGCACAACTGAGGCCCCAAAGTTTGGGACGTTACCAAGTTCAAATGCTTGGGCGAGGGATACGAATTTTACGAAGTATCCACGAATCGTCTTGTTTTGGACGTTTCCGCCCGTGCTCCAGGAAATGTCGGCAAAGTGGTAGCCAGTTACATGAAATGCCGCAAAGCCTTTGACGTAGTACTTGCCGGAGGAACCCGTACCGGTGGCCACGTCATAGAGAGGGAGTAGAACTGTCTGGTCGTTCATCTGGTTGAAATCGGCAGCGCTACAGATCGTTGGGGCGCTGGCCCCGGGATCGCTCGCAAACCAGATACCCGCATTGTCGGACTGGCCGGCCGTCATCGTGACGGAGCATTTTGTTCCCGAGGTGGTGATCCACCCGAACCCGCCCGGCAAGCCACCACAACCATTCACCGCCTGCTCGAGAACCTGTACGGCGCCTTGGCTTCCGGCTGGTGGAATGTCCAGTTTGCAGTAAGCAATGGCCAAGGGAAGAATAGCGGGCCCCTTGGACGGGGTACCCCATTGCGCCGAAGCGGCAGCGGTTACTTCTGCCGAAGAGATTCCGAATATTTGAGCGAAAAAGAGGGTGACCTGGTTTGGGCTATTCCCCGTCTGCTGTGATCCCGCCGTAACGGTTACAGTCTGACTGGCCGTATTGGGCGTGGCGGACTTGATGTTACTCAGCCCGTCGGTGGCGTTGCTATTCGCTAGGCTGGCGGCGAGCGGGGAGGTGCCCGTGCAGTCCGGGTCAGCGGTACTCTTAGCGCACTTCTGAGCGATGGCAAGCGCAGCCGCGTCAGCGCCGTTCCGAACCTGGGTACGTTCTGAGTACATCATCGAGACATCAACCGCCACGGCGGCGAAACCAAGCAGAGCCACCATCATTATTGCCACGATGACACTCACGGCGCCCTGTTCGGAGCGGGAATTTCTGCTGATATTCTTCAGCCGCCGCACAACATGGCTCCTTGGCCAGTCATAGTGAATGGTCCGGCGATACCAGTCAGCGTGGAGAGTGTATATGTGATTGTGACCGCAATGCGGTTGCCCGATGAGCAGGTTGTAGTGCCCGTGTCGAGGTTCTTGAAGGTGATGTTTGAATCAGCGAGAAGGGGATTTAGGGAGACAGCCGTGTTTTCGGCTGCCGTCCGAGACGCCGCCGGATCATTGGTGATGGCCATTACCCGGACCCCCTCGCGGGCCGCGGCCGAAAGCGATGCCTGGGCGTTGTAGGCCCGGCTGAATTCCATGATGCCAAGGAGCAAACTGATGAGGACAGGCACGACGATGGCGAACTCAACGGCCGCCGCCCCGCGTTCTGATGGCCTCAGCATCTGCTGCGTTCCTCTCGAGTCTGTGTTGCGATGAGTGGATTTGTACACGTGAAACAGCTTGTGCGGTGCAGTTGAGCTGCACCGCACAATAGCCGGGCGCGCTGGGCCTCGGGTCTTGCTGTAGGGGCCGGGTTTTAGAGATTGGCAGTCACATTTGTAAACATCGAGTTGAGCTGGCCACCCAAGGTGGTTACTGCGACGATGATGACGACTGCAATGAGTCCGACCATGATGCCGTATTCGACAGCTGTTGCGCCCTCTTCTTCGTGGAGACGGTTCTTGATGTTGAAGCCGAGGGTCTGAAGGGTGGCGATGAGAGACCGCATTGTGAACTCCTGAGCGAGTGGGTTTGGCTGGCCCTGCACCAGCATTAGGACGAAGTTATAGCAAGGCTTGAAACGGTTGACCGGGTCTTGCAGGATTCTGTATTTTGCCGAACCCGCTGTTGTTTGCGGTCACGCCGGCGTTCGCCATGAGGAGCCGTGGCCCGGACGGTGTTCGTCGCAGGAACCCGAGCTCTTTTCGTCCCAGCTAGAGCTTGGCCGTGACGCTGGTGAACATGGTGTTCAACTGGCCGCCCAAGGTGGTTACAGCGACGATGATGACGACTGCGATGAGGCCGACCATGATGCCGTATTCGACAGCTGTTGCGCCCTTTTCGTCGTGGAGGCGGTTCTTGATGTTGAAGCCGAGGGTCTGAAGGGTGGCGATGAGAGAAAGCATTATGAACTCCTGAGCGAGTAGGTTTGGCTGGCCCTGCACCAGCACTAAGACGAAGTTAGCAAGCCTTGATGCGGTGTTGACCGGGTCTTGCAGGATCCTGTGCAAAGGCTTTTCAAGGTGTACCTTTCCTGCGCAATTGCGTGGAAAACCTTGCGGAACTGGAAGGCTTGCAGACTGCGAAGGCGAAGCTGGCACCAGGAATGGATGTGTTGTTTGCTGTATTCGGTGTTGTTGGGTCACACCGGCGTTCGCCATGAGGAGCCGTCGCCTGGACGGTGTCCGTCGTGGAACCCGAGCTGTTTCCACGGTGAAAGTCCTGCGCAAGTACAGGTGGTCAACGCGACAGATTCTCCGCTTGAGTCATTTCGACGGGGTGGCTGGCGTATTCGCAAAGGCTTTTCAAAGTGCATGTTTGGTGCGCAATCACCCGGCAAACCCTGCGATATCGGAAGGATGGCCCAGTTCCGAAAAGGACAGAAGCTGTGCGGCCACTGTCCGCCGTTACGGCAGCAACTTGTAAAACTGGGCACTCCCGATTTGTTCGGCCCGGTAATGGCCTCTCACCCAGTCCACGATTCTTGCCGACTCTCCGCGGCCCTCAAGGGTCAATGGTGGCAGGTCCTGTATGACTACGGACGCCACCTGGTGGTCGGTGACCATACGCTGAAACTGTTCCAGGGTCGGGAAGGGATCAGTACCATCGAAACCGCCAAGCGGCAGCACGGAGCGTAAGCTTGCCAGCTGATAGTTAGCCGCTGTCTCGGAGCCCACCATGGCCGCCGACCATTTGCTGGTGGCCGGCGTGGCACGGAGGCGCGAAACGATTCCGGATTCTGGCAGGTTTCCGAACATGACAGCCATGAAACTGGGTGGCACGTCCGAACCCATCTGCTGACGGTCGGGGTGGTCGGTGCGCACGCCGAGGATACTGGGGCCAGCCACGACGCCTGCACCCTCGTGGGGACTCAGGACTGTATTGAGGGACCAAACGGAAGGACCGGCCAATAGCGCGACAGCCAAGAGGCTCGCTGGCACGTTCCGGAGGGCTGGAAACGGGGGCGGGACCGCCAGAAGGGTGATGGCCAACGACCAGACCAGGAGCGCCACAAGAGGACCTAGCGGAAAATCAGCGGTTGAACGATTCGCCGAGAGGAAGGCCAGAACCATCGTTGCCAGGAGCGTCCCGGCCAGCACCCAGCGTGCGTTTCGCTGGTCACGAAGCCGGTACAAGTGCAGCAGACCCGTCCCTGCGAGGCAGCACAACGGTGGTACAACAGTTAGGCAGTAATACGGATGGACAATACCTGACATGAATGCCAACACCGTTGAGGCGCAGAGAAACCAGAGAACGCACAGACTGAGGAACGCCCGATATCGCCGGCTACCGCTCCGCCGCTTGATGTGCCAGATGGCAATGCACATGCCTGCTACGGCCAGAGGCAGGAACCAGCCGAACTGGCCAGAGAATTGCGGTTGCAGGAAACGCTGAAATCCTGGATCCAGTTTTTCCGCCAGGCTGGCGGTGCTGGGAGACATAGTCCGGCTGGCGTCCTCACCGGTCAGGCGGTCCAGGCCGTTGTAGCCCAAGCTCAATTCCACCGCGCTGTTAAGACGGGATCCTCCGACGAAGGGGCGGCTGGCCGCCGGGACCATCTGCACAAGGACAAACCACCAGCCGCCCGTAACCACTGCTGTTAACAGGGCAGCCGCGACGTGCAGCACGCGTTTCACAAGTGGACCGGTGGCAAAAGCGAGATAGGTAACAGCAACCGCAGGCAGGACCAGTGCGATTTGAAGCTGCTTCGTCAGTAAAGCAGCACCGGTGAGGCCACCAGCCAATATCAGCCACCGAACCTTGTCGCTGCGGATAGACTCCAACGCAGCATAGGCCACGCCGATCATCAGCAAGGTGAGCAATGCATCCGGATTGTTATAGCGGAACATCACCACTGCAACCGGGGTTATGGCGAAGAATGTCGCTGCGAGAAACCCCGCGGTGCTTCCGACATAAGTGCGGACCATGCGGTACATCAGGAAGACGCTCGCGACGCCCATCAATGCCTGCGGCACCAAGATGCTCCAGGGATTCAGACCGAAGGCCCAGACGGAAGCCGACATTAACCAGAGGCTGAGAGGAGGTTTATCGACGCTAATGGCGTTGCCAGGATCCGAGGATGAAAAGAAGAATGCCGTCCAATCCTGTGAGCCTGCCATGGCAGCCGCTGAATAGTACGAATTCGCCCATCCGTTGCGGTCCAGGCCCCAAAGGTAGAGCACCGCTGTCAGGGCCAGGAGGGCCCACAGCATCCAAGTCTCCCTCCGGCGCCCCGAGGATGCCCGATGTGCCGCAAGGGGGGTTTGGCGTGATTGAAGCACCTGCGCTCGAAGCTCAGCGGGGTCCGACGGGTCGGGTGTCAACGCCGTCAAGAGGCGCGTACCGCTTGCGCGCTGGATGCCACAACGCGGCGGGCTGGATCAGTGCCGGGAACACGGAAAACCCAGACGCGCAACATGACGAAGCGCATGAGGGTCGCGAGGATATTAGCCCCTGTCAGTGTCACGAGCTCCATGGTAGGGGAAGCGTGCGGTGCAGAAGTGTGCAATACCAGCAGCGACGATGATGTTATTGACCAGGCCAGCGTAAAAACAACAAGTCCCTGAAACTGCTGGGTAAAGAGCCTGTCCGGGCCGTTCATGCCGAACGTAAAACGGCGATTAGCGGCTGTATTACCCACCGCCGTCAGGAGGAGGGCGAGAAAGTTGGCGGGTTGGGGGCCAAGAGGCTCCTGGAACAGCACATAGAGCAGTGCAAAGGCCACAGTGGATATGGCTCCGACAATGCCGAACCGGATAACTTGCCCAAAAAAGCTGGGCCTCGACTGTGCGACCATGGGGCGCCGCCCCAGCTCGGCATATATCGCTTGGACGGGAATGGACCCTTTCACAAGGGAGCCAGCAACGCGGACCAGTCCGCGAATGTCGTCAGCTGCTGTCTGCATGATGTCAACCCGACTGTCCGGGTCGTCGACCCAGTCCACTGGGATCTCGTGGATCCGAAGGCCCGAGCGCTCCGCAATTATCAGCAGTTCCGTGTCAAAAAACCATCCGTTGTCCTCAATATGGGGAAGGAGTTTCTTGGCGACTTCAGCCCGGACGGCCTTGAAACCGCACTGGGCATCGGAGAAACGAACCTGCATAGTGCGTTTAAGCAGAAAGTTGTATGAGCGCGAAATGAACTCACGCTGCGGCCCGCGGCTTACGCGGGAGCTCTGGCCAAGCCTCGTGCCAATGGAGATATCGGAGTGGCCTGACAGCAACGGGGCGACAAGCGGCGGCAGTGCCGCGAGGTCCGTGGAGAGGTCGACGTCTACATACGCCAGGACTTCCGCGGCGGAAGAAGTCCAGGCATCACGGAGCGCCCATCCGCGGCCCTTCACATCAAGCCGCCGGTAAGCGACATTTGACATACTGGCGGCCAGGCCAGCCGCAATGACTGGTGTCTCGTCAGTGCTTGCGTTGTCGGCGATGGTAATCTGCCACGTCACTGACATTTCGTTACGCAGATAATTTGCGAGTTTAGTGATGCTCTTTTCGAGTACGGCTTCCTCATTGAAAACCGGTACAACAATTTCAAGCGCCAGGCCCCCGTGGCTAAGTTTCATGTTAGGTATGCTATAGGCGCACAGGGAGGGCTTCCGGGCAGAATGTCGAAACTTGGGGAATACTGATGAACTACTTGGGGAATCCTTGAACTCTTGGCTTACTGCTCTGCCGGGCTTTGGAATGGCGGCGGCGGTGCTCTTGTTGCCCGGGCTGCTTCTCGGCTGGACGCTGGGGTTGCGGCGTATTTGGATGATGTCACTTGCGCCGGTCCTGACTGCGTCACTTGTTGCAGTCTCCACCTTGGTTTGCTGGTGGGTGAACATTGACTGGCAGTTGGGCGTGTTCACCGTATCCGTAGTGGTGTGCGCCGGAGTTGCGCTTGTCCTGGTCCGTGTAGCGGCCAGGCTTTGGCCGAAGTACTTTAATTGGGATCCCGCAGAGAACTCGGCAGGCGCTGCATACTGGCTTGCCTTACTCGCCAGCGGGATCCTTCTGACCCTGCGCTATGCCCAGATTGTCGAGGATCCGGCCAACATCAACCAAGGCATAGACACGCCATTTCACCTTAACCTCGTCCAGCAGATCATTGATTCCCAAGACGGTTCACCCTTCTCTGTGAGGGAGCTGATGGGGGAAGGAGGCGGTTTTTACCCTCAAATATGGCACGCGCTTGCTGCCCTTGTGGCAGAGGCGACAGGGTTGCCCGTGGTCGAGGCATCGAATGCTCTAAACTTCGCCGTCGTAGCCTTGGCATGGCCGATCGGTGTACTTCTCCTGGTCCACGTCGTGGTTGGACCTAAGATGATCGCCTTGCTGGCTGCCGGTACTGCGAGCGCAGGATTTTTCGCTTTTCCTTTTACTATCATGCAGAGCCAAAAGAGCGACTTCGGTCCGCTGTTCCCGTATATGCTCGCTGTCACTTTCCTGGCTCCCCTGCTGACGGTATCGGCCTCGTTACTTGGGTTCGGCCGGACACCGATGCCTTGGCCGCTAGGCCTCACGACACTGGTGGCCGGAATGCCCGGTCTTGTGGTCACACACATGTCGGCGCTGGTAGCCCTTGTTGGGCTTACATCGGGTTTCGCTGCCATGGCCACCGTACGTTCGTTCCGGCAACTCAAACAGAGGAAGTCCGATCCTCTTGCCTACCTCCAATGGACAGCACTTTGGACGACCGTATTTTCCCTTGGCCTGGTGGTCTGGGCCGTGGTGAGGCCGTGGACCACCACCTGGGATCCGATTGACACCCCTGCGGCGGCCATAGGCAGTGTCCTCGTAGTGGCTCCTACTCACGGGGACGTCAGCTGGAGCCTTGCGGTGGTCACACTGCTGGGAACCGCCATCATGTTCAGACGCCCAACCGGACGGTGGTTTCTGGCCGCGTACGGAGGCGCCGTCACGCTTTACCTGGTGGCGGCCTCACTACCACAGCCGCTCGCGAGGCAAATCATTATTGGTGCGTGGTACGGGGACCCACCCCGGCTCGCTGCCCTTCTGCCGATGTTCTGGGCTGTGTTTGTCGGTCTGGCAGCGACGTGGCTCTTTGAAGACATCGCCTCCAGCTACCGTGTCAGATGGTTTGTTGCCGCTGGCATCGCAGCCGCGGCCGCTACTACCGTGATGTGGCCAACAAATTCTCAAACCACGCCGGGGAGGGAACGAACCTACGCTCTTACAGCAGACTCACCCTTGCTGAGCCCCGATGAACTTGAATTGCTGCGCCGTCTTAGTGCCGAAGTCCCGGAGGGTGCGGTGATGGCCAACAACCCGTGGGATGGTAGTTCCACAGCCTTCGCCATCGCGAACCGCCGGGTACTCTTCCCGCACGCATACACAGGTTCGAATCCGGACCGTTTGCTGGTGGCCAAGACACTAAATCAAGCCACGGCCGGCTCAGAGGCTTGTGCGGCTGCAAAGAGGGAGAATGTTGGATTCCTCCTTGATTTTGGCGAGCACTACATTGATCCGCTGCGCACCGAGGTGAATGATTTTCCAGGCATTAGCGTTCCCCCGGATTCGTCGGCATTCGTCAAAGTCGACCAACAAGGCTCCGCCATCTTGTATAGATTCGTGGGCTGCGACCTCTAGTCCGCGATCTCCATGGAAACGATCCGAAGAGGAAACCGCCCTCCTATGGTTTCTGTCGGTAAGCCAGCTGCTCGTTTCACCGACTCGGCTGGCCTCTTTGGACGGCAACAACGGACCCCCTCGGTTCTGGGTGCCGAGGGGGTCCGGTCTATGGGGCGCCAGAGGCGCCGGGCTTACGGCCGCTGCTAGGGGATGCCGAGCGCAGTCTTGATCCCGGAGGTGAGATGGTCAAAGAAGCCGTTAAGTGAGAACCCAAATAAGCCGACTCCGGCCACGATGACGACAGCAACGAAACCAACGGTGATTCCATATTCTGTTGCGGTGGCGCCGTCTTCCTCGCACCTTATTCGCCGTGCGAAATTACGGATCAGGAATAGGGACTGTGCAGGATTCCTCATGACTCCTCCTAGGAGAACGCGGCGATGATGTTCATGACTGCCGGCCCCAGCAGGATGATGAAGAGGGTCGGGAAGATGAAGAAAATTAGTGGAAAGAGAATCTTCACTGGTATCTTCATGGCGTGTTCCTCGGCACGCTGTCGGCGCTTCATCCGCATTTCGTGGGCCTGGACTTTCAGCACCTTGGCGATGGCAATTCCGTATGCATCCGCTTGAACAATCGCGCGGATGAATGAGCGCAGGTCGGGGACGTCAACTCGGTCAGACATAGCCAAATAGGCTTCCTTTCGGGAACGCCCCACTTGCATGTCCTGCAGCGTTCGCATCATTTCGTCAGCCAGTGGGCCGCCCCCATTTTGCGCTGTGCGCGCCATAGCGGCTTCAAACCCAAGACCTGCTTGGACAGAGATCAACATCTGGTCCAGGGTGTTCGGCAACTCCAGCCGAATCTTGTCTCTCCTCTTCTCAGCCTTACTGCGAATCAGCAGGTCCGGTGCGAAATAGCCAAACGCAAGAGCGGCAATGAGGAACGCGAACCGTGCCGGCTCAGGCGAGGCGAGGAAGTAGAAAAGAGCCAGAAGTCCGGCACCGAGAGCCAGTAGCGGTTTCGTCACCAGGAGTCGTTCAAGGGGCCACTCCTTGGGGCGTCCCAGGGCAGCGAGCTGTTTGTCCAGCCAAGCGACGTAGCGAACTGGAGTCACTTTGCGGGCCACGGCGCTGAATTCCAGGGTTAAGCTTTGCGGAGCTGCGTTCCTGGCCCGTTGACCGAGGTTCGTTTGGATGTTTCGAAGGGCGAGCCTATCTACGGCTGCTACCGACCACACGAGGTATGTGACAGGCAAAACGATGGCAAGTATGGCTCCGAGTGCAATGGGTGACATGTTGCTCTCCTAATACTTTGGCTTGATAAGCCGGCTGAGCCAGAAGCCACCGGCAGTGAGCATTACAGCCGCAGCGCTCAGCATCAGGTAACCAGGAACGGTGCTCGTAAACGTTTTCGCATATTGACCGTTGATCAGGATCAGGGCGAAGAACAAAACAACTGGCAGTCCCATGAGCACGGCAGCCGACATCTTGCCTTCGGCACTAAGCGCCTTTACCTGGCGGCGTATCTGGTTACGGTCACGGATGGTTTCGCCGACGTGGTCGAGCACTTCCGCCAAATCTCCGCCCACCTCACGGTGGATCTCAATGGCTTGGGAGATCCAACTGAAGTCTTCGCTGCCGGTGCGAGAAGAAACCTCGTTCATTGAATCCCCAAGGTCGCGGCCGATCCTAGTTTCATTGACGATCCTGCTCAGTTCTTCCGACATGGGTGCGTCACTTTCACGTGCTGACGCGTCGATAGCTCGCAAGAGGGAATGACCAGCACGCATGCTTCCGGTGAGCATTTGCAGGGTGTCCGGCAGTTGCTCATCGAACTTGCCCTTCCGTCTGGAAGTTAGTACCGAAAGATAGGCGAGCATTCCGGCCGGAACAACTGCGAGCAGAATGATCGCGAAGAAGAGCCCCCCAAGCAGGAAACCGAAGACGCTTCCCGCCAGCGCGCCCGCGCCCATCATGAGCAGGAAGTCGGCTGGCTGGGTCTTTAACCCGGCCTGTTCCAGCTTTTCGCGGCTAACCAGAAAGTCTTTTCTTCCTTTCATACGTTTGTTGATGGCGCCAACTGCAGTATCGGTGAGGACAGTCAGCCTGGAAGCACCTGCGGGCACATCCGGCCGGCGCCGTGAGAGCGGAATCGCATGACGGGGTTTCAGTACGACAATGAAAGTGACAATGATCGACGTGAAGATCATTAGCACCCCCGCAACCAACATCATGACCGGAGCTTCTGGAGTTTCCATCTATCGACTCCTTGGCCCTTGCGCACCAAAAACAGCAGGGGAGATTTTGATTCCCAGTTCCTCGAACCTGTCCGTGAACCGGGGCCGGACTCCGGTAGGAATAGGCTTCCCAAGGAATCGGCCGTTCGCGTCAATGCCCGCGGAATAGTCGAAGACGAAGGCATCCTGAAGCGTGACGATGTCTCCTTCCATGCCCTGCACTTCAGTTATGTGTGTCACCCGCCGTGATCCGTCCCTGAGCCGCGAGATATGCACGATCAGGTTTACCGCGGACGCAATCTGCTCCCGGATTGCCCTGAGCGGTAGGTCCATCCCTGCCATGAGGACAAGTGTTTCCAGGCGGGCCACTGCGTCACGAGGCGAGTTGGCGTGGACGGTCGAGATCGAGCCGTCGTGGCCGGTGTTCATCGCCTGGAGCATATCGAGTGATTCGCCGCCACGGACCTCACCGACAACAATGCGGTCAGGCCTCATACGAAGAGAGTTGCGGACCAGATCACGAATAGAGACCTCGCCCTTGCCTTCAATATTCGCTGGCCGGCTTTCGAGTCTGACCACGTGGTCCTGCTGAAGCTGCAGTTCGACGGCATCCTCGATGGTCACGATGCGGTCCGTAGCGGGGATGAAGGAGGAAAGCACGTTCAACATCGTCGTCTTGCCGGTGCCCGTACCACCGGAAACGATGATGTTCATCCTTGCCAATACGCATGCCTGGAGCAACTCGGCCATTTCGGGGGACAGGCTTCCGAAGCTGACCAGTTTTTGTACCGTCAGCGCCTCGCGCCCGAACTTACGGATTGTCAGCGACGCGCCGTTCACCGCCAACGGAGGGATGATCGCGTTTACACGGGATCCATCGGCCAAGCGAGCATCCACAAGTGGGGACGATTCATCGATTCGGCGCCCAATCCGGGTGACGATCCGCTCAATGACCCTACGAAGAGCATCCTCATTACTGAACTTGGTGTCGGTGAGGAAAAGGTGCCCATTTCGCTCGACGTATATCTGGTCCGCCCTGTTCACCATAATTTCTGTGACTGACGGGTCGTCCAGGTACCGCTGCAGCGGTCCATGTCCGAGGACATCGTCGATGATCTCCCGTGTGAGGCGCTGTCGCTCACCCTGTGACAGAGGGACCTGTTCCTCATCAACAACTGCCTTCAGCTCATCCTTTACAAACTGATGGAGCTCAGCCTCCTCAAGGGATGAGTCCGTGATCCGGGAGCCCAGCCTCTCGTAGAGTGCCTGACTGGCCCGTTCCTTGAGGCCTGTGAGTGCCTCGCTCGCAGTTCCACCGGTTACTTCTATCGTCACCGGGGCTTGGGCCTGCTCAGCTGCTTGAGCCAGTTGAATAGAACCCAAGGTAGATGCGAGGTATGGGGCAGCTTCGGAAGTGGGAGCATCGGACTCGCCACGCAACTTTGCAAAACGGTTGGAGAGACTCACTGAACTACCGCCCTTCTGTGGACCTTCTTGCGTGGCGCTTCCCAATTAGGTTTGAACCGCTCGACCAACTTGCGCAGCCCCTTGGCTGCTCCATCCCGGCTGCCATCCTGAAGCAGCGGGACGCCCTTGTTCGTCGAGAATGGGACCGCGCGGGACTTGGGAAGAACGACATCTACAGGCGCGCCAATGGTGGCCTCAACGTCTTGAACTGTCAGGCCCGTCCGCCGATCCGCCATGTTTAGCACCACGTGCCGGTTATCAGGGAGCAGATCGAGTTCCGAAAGGATCTGGAACCCCGTTCGCAACCCACGAATACTCGGGACATCCATTCCGCATACCCAAACAGCGTCCGTGGCCTGCTCCAGAGTGGCCAGCACGTGCTCGCCAAGGCCGGGTGCGGTATCGACCACCACATATTGGAACTCTGCCCTCAGTTGGCGAAGTAAGTGGCTTATATTTTCGCCGGATATCCGGTCCATATCGATAGGATTCCGGGGCGCGCACAGGACGTAAATGTTGCCTGGGTGGAGAGACAAATAGGTCTTGAGTACCATTGCATCCTGGCTCGCGGCACCCACCACAGCCTCCGTGATCGTGAATTCAGGCTCAAGCATCAGGCCGCTTGCTATGTCCCCGAACTGGAGATCCAGGTCGACAACCACGACGCTCATGGGTGAAACCTGTCCCAAGCCGATCGCAAGGTTGCTGGCCACCGTCGTCTTACCCACCCCGCCTTTGGGAGACATGACGGCGATGACCCGGCCTCCTTCAGCGGCCGGACGCTCGGCAGTGTTTGGTGCCAAACCCCGCCGGCGTCCGGCGGCCGCAAGGCTCGCCCGTTCCACCAGTGCTCGAACCTGGTCTAGATCTGCTGCGGGCGGGATCAGATCACGAATACCGGAACGCATTGCATTCAAGGCAAGATCGCCGTCGTCCTCTGCCGCCAGCACGATGCTGATTTCGGGATATTGCAGGTCCATGACCGCGGCGAATTTCAGGGCTTCCTCCTGCGGAAGCCCGGGGCCAAGAATGAGCACCTCTGGAGGTTCGCCTGCTTGCTGCCGAAGGAGATCTTCAGGGGACTCGGGAAGGTAAGCGGCTTGGAAAAACTGCAATGATCCGCTCAACGGGGCTACAGATGCCCGAACCTTGCGCTCGTAGTCAAGGGATGGCGATATCAGAATGAACCGGCTCATTTGAATACCTTTGTTTGGTTGACTACACCGTTGGTGCCTTCAGTGGCGTCGGCCGGTTCTTTCGAGAGGTAGACCTTCCCGAATTCAGCGGCATAAACGAGCTTTTCGGTGTCGACTGCATTCCGGGCGAACGTGATCAGGTACGAATCGCTTGTAGCTGGCTTGTTCTCGCTAGCCGCGTTGAGGGCACCCGATGAGCTCCCTTGAGTTGATTGCGCCTGCGTTTGGGCTGCGGCTCCCGAACTGAACTGAACGGCAGTGACTAGAACCTTGTGGAACGTGAGCTGGGTTCCGTTGCCGACGCCCGAAGGATCTGTCATGGAGATGAACACGCCTACTGTGTCGCCGGCCTGGATCTTGCCGCCGACGACCCGCTCAATCCCCAGGCGAAGAGTGATTTCCTGGAGCCCGGGTGGCACCGCAACCCGTGACGGGCCGAGGTAGGCATTTGCGTCTACGAGGCGGCTGCTGAGGAGCTGCTCGCCAGGCACCAGCGCGACTGCGGTGACTGTCGATCCCAACGAGGCCAGATCGTGGACTCCATCGACTGCCACGGCGGTGCGTGGCACTGCTTTAGTAGTAACGTACTGCGAGAGTTGGCTGGCCGGCGTTCCGGCCGGGACGTTCTGTTTGACGACCAGTACGTCCTCTGTTTCGGTGTTTGCCAAGGCGCGTCGATCCGCTCCTTGGACGTAATTGAAGAGAAGGACTGTGCCAAGAACTGCTACCACCAGTGCGGCTATGCCTCCCAGTAGGCGTGTTTTCATTACTTTCCCCTTAGTTGGAACTATTTGATGAGCCGGATTTCCGACGTGCCCAGATTTTGGCCTCCAGGAATGTAGCCACCGGAGCCGATAACCGAGTATTTGACGAACTGGCCGATGACACAGCGGTCGTTTCCGCCTGAGCAAGCTAGGGAGCTTGTCATTCCGGGGTCACTGGCGGTGTTGCGGAACTCGTAAACTCCGTTGTTGCCGAACTTCCAGCCCCAGATTTTGAATGTTGCGTAACCAATAATGTGGAACGAACCACCCTGCCCAGTGCCAGAGGACGTGTCGAACACGGGGAATTCGACTTTGACTTCTCCTCCTGCTTCGATCGTGGTTTTCCAGGTACCGAGAATTGTTGCGCAGCCACTTGGAGGGTTATTGCCGGGGTCCGATCCCATATCATTTGTTCCCACTTGTGTGTCAGCGACACAGGGGGAGTCCTGGTCAAGCCAGCCCCAACCGCCTGGAATCTGTGTTCCGGAGGGGCCCGTGCATGTCCCTCCCGGTTTGTATGACATCTTCTGAACTTCCGCCGTCTGGCTCCCTGAAGCCAGGTTGTAACAGTTGTTAGACAAAGCCAGCGGGAATCCGGAGCCGCCACCAGGGGGGCCCGCAGCTGCTACAGCTTGGGCACCAACCGTTACCGGGCCAGCGTTAATTGCATTTGCGAATAGGTTCGTCAGAAAACTGGACGAACCATTTTTCGTGGACGTAGTGACTGTCACTTGACCGGGTGTCGAAAGATCAACGGAAGCCGTGCTGGCGCCATCGTTGGAGTTTGAATTTGCCAAGTCATTCGCAAGGGCAGGAGTACAGGTGCCGGCCTGGCAACTTAGAGCAACGGCTAGGGCGCTTGCGTCGGCGCCATTTTGCAGTTGCGCGCGCTCGGCATAGATCTGCCCGACATCGACCGCCATTGCACCCGCGCCTATGAGGACGAGCATCATGACAGCGACTGTCACACCGGCTGCTCCGCGTTCACCTTCGTTTTCACCCCTTGCCTTTTTGACTAACCGCCACATTGCATAGCCCCTTTACCTGTGACTGTGAGGCTCGGGCCGAAAAACCCTGTTAGAGAAGAGCCGCTGTATTTGACCGTTACTACTGCAGTCGATGCTGGCGTCGCTGCCGGGCAGGTCGCTGACGAGAAGTCGAAGGTGAGCAGAGAGGAGTTAATTGAAGGTGCGCCGGCCTTGCCAGCTGCCGTTGCTTTCGTCGCGTCCTTGGTGATGGCCATCGTCCGGGCAGCTTCGCGTGATGCCTGTGTGACAGAGACTTGAATGTTGTATGCATTTGAGAACTCGACGATGGCTATGATCAAAGCGACCAGAATCGGGGCGACTAACGCGAATTCGACTGCAACGGCACCCCGTTCACCGTTATCAGAAGTTCTGTTGCTGCGTTTCAAAGGGTCCCCCTGGACGGTTGCAGCTTGAAAAGGGTCGGTGTGCCGTGCTCGGGAGCACGGCACACCGATTCCGGATAACTACCAAGCGCCGACAGTGCCGGCTAGACCATTGAAGAAGGCATTCAGGTTAGTGCCGAAGAGAGTTACCCCTGCGACGATAACCAAGGCAATAAGTCCAACGAGCAGTGAGTATTCAGTGGCCGTTGCGCCCTTTTCGCTGGTGAAGATTGTCCGGATGGCAACCGCCAGTTCTCGAACAAAGGCATTAATGTTTGACATTTTGTCGACACTCCCTCGTTGACGTTGGCTTCTACCAGGCGCCAACCTTGCCAGCGAGTCCGTTGAAGAAGGTGTTGAGGTTGCCGCCGAAGAGCGTTACGCCCGCGACGATCACCAGTGCGATGAGGCCTACCAGCAGGGAGTACTCGGTGGCCGTCGCTCCCTTTTCCGAGGAGAAACGCTCCTTGACACCGGTGACGAAAGCCATCATCGAGACCATGAGAGAAGTCATTGTATTTTCCTTAATTCGGTGAAATTGAAGTGATTTGTATTTCAACGAATTTCCAGCTGCCCCCATAAATCCTTAGCGGCTGGACTTCGCTAAGAAGAGATTGTCATTCAAGCCAACGGGCAACAATGCGTAGTAGTACTCGAATTTTTCGTGGCATGCTGAACTGACGTACTCGAATACTCGGAAAGGTACCTAGGGTGAGATCCGCGTGTTCTCTTTACTACTTGGATGGGTGCGCTTCACCACGAGCGGGAGGCGTCCGGAAGGGAGTGTTCCGGCTACGGGATGAGCAGTGCTGTGATGGCCAGGGCGCCCAGCATAGCGGGGCCATGTGCCACTTCCTTGGCCTTATTCCGGCGTTTTCCACCGACGATTATGGCTGTGCTGATCCCGTTCACAATGAAGCCCAGAAGGCCGCCATACAGCAGTTGGCTCCAACCTAGGTACCCCAGATAAAGGCCGATAGGTGCCGCCAGCTTTACATCACCCATACCGATGGCACCAGGCGAAATCAAAGCCAAAAGAACGTAGATGGCGAACAAAATCGCGGCGCTGAGAAGTGCGCGCAGAAAGTCATCAGCCTGCTGACCAAATATCAGGGGTGCTGCCAACAAGAGAACGCCGGCTACTAGCAAAATTATGACCAGCTGGTTGGGCAATAAATGCAGCGCAATATCCACCCTGGCAAGCTGCACACCAAGCACGGCCAGGAGTATCAATGCGGGCAGTGCCGCAGTATTTCCGAAACGCACAACGAGGGCGACACAGGCGGCGCCGGTGATTGCCGCCGTCGTAATCCGAACCCGCAAAGTAGGAAGGCCACCCAGCCGCGGGAGCAGTCGCGAAATCAAGAGCTCGGCCACGGGGGAGAGGAAGAGCCCCAGGAGGCCGATGGCAACGACCATGAGACCAGCGGTCGGACCGTTGCCCCCTGCTGATACCACTGCGGCCCCCTAAGTAGCTTGGGCCGGCGCGGGATGTACCCACCGCCGGCTACCCCATTTTGACCCTGAACCCCTTGACGCGCTAATCTTGGTAGTCGTTGTGCGTGTCCTATTCCGATGGTGCGTGCCCGCTTGAGAATCCGGTTGCAGGATAACTACTCAACGTGCACATTCGGAACTTCAGGATGACTGGTTACATGGAGCCCTCACCTCTGTTCCGGTAGCGCGCAGACAGTAGGTGCGCGAGCTAGCGACACCTAAACAAGAACGCCAGAACAAGAACGAGGCAAACACCGTGCGTACGTACACCCCGAAGCCCGGCGATATCAACCGCCAGTGGCACGTCATTGACGCCACCGACGTTGTCCTTGGTCGTCTTGCAAGCCAGACCGCAATCCTGCTGCGCGGCAAGCACAAGGCCACTTTCGCATCCCACATGGACATGGGCGACTTTGTCATCATCATCAACGCCGAGAAGGTAGCCCTGACCGGTGCCAAGCTGGAGCAGAAGCGCGCATACCGCCACTCCGGCTACCCGGGCGGCCTGACCTCCGTCAACTACGCGGAACTGCTGGAATCGAACCCGGTCCGCGCCGTTGAGAAGGCCATCAAGGGCATGCTCCCCAAGAACTCCCTGGCTGCCCAGCAGCTCGGCAAGCTGAAGGTGTACCGCGGTGCCGAGCACCCGCACGCCGCCCAGCAGCCCAAGACTTTCGAAATCACCCAGGTCGCCCAGTAGTCCTGGCCACCAAACAACTTATCTATACAAGGAGAATCGTGGCTCAGAACGAAGAGACCACCGAGGTCGTCGAGGCCGAGGAAAACCTGACCAGCTACACCTCTGAGAGCTCAGCTGCTGAAGCTGCTCCCAAGAAGGAGCGCCCGGCCCTGACCGTTGCCGGCGCAGCTGTTGGCCGCCGCAAGGAAGCCGTTGCACGCGTCCGCGTTGTGCCCGGCTCCGGCAAGTGGACCATCAACGGCCGCGAGCTGGCGAACTACTTCCCCAACAAGCTGCACCAGCAGGACGTCAACGAGCCCTTCAAGATCCTCGATCTCGAAGGTGCCTACGACGTCATCGCCCGCATCCACGGCGGCGGCATCTCCGGCCAGGCAGGCGCCCTGCGTCTTGGCATCGCCCGTTCCCTGAACGAGATCGACGTCGAGAACAACCGCGCGACCCTGAAGAAGGCCGGTTACCTGTCCCGCGACGCCCGTGTCATCGAGCGTAAGAAGGCTGGTCTCAAGAAGGCCCGTAAGGCTCAGCAGTACTCCAAGCGCTAAATCCGCTTGCACAGAAGCCCGCCCCGCTATCCAGCGGGGCGGGCTTCTGTCGCTTCAGTCTGGTAGTTGCTGCGTCAGATCATACAGACGAACACCGGCGAATTCCCGGTATGGGTAGTGGTCTTGGATCCAAGCGACAACCGACAGTGTGTTCGGGCTGGCAGACCAACTTAGGATACCCGGCTGGTGGATGTAGTAGTGCACTTCTCCTGCGTGTAGATAGTCCTTAAAGGAGTTCAGTGACGGGTAAGAATCCAGAGCAGAGAAACCGCCAACGGACATCACCGGACGCTTCGTAGCCAGTTGGTAAAGGGCCGCATTTTCGCTTCCCGTCGTCGCAGCCGCCCAACGCGCGCCAGAAGATGTCCCCTCAATGTATGCTGCAATTTCTGCGACCACAGGCTCTCCTCGAGAGAGTGCGTACTTGCTCTTCTCATCCAGCCTCAATTGTTCGGCGTCGCGTTTGTGCCAACTCTCGGCAGTCGGAACAGGTCCGGAAATCGGAAACGATCCTTGCTGGGAAGTCGATATGGACTCGATGACGAACAACGCAGGGATTATGGCTATTGTCGTCCCTGCTAGTAAGAGCGCTATCGAAGCGACTTGATGTCGTTTGGCCGTAAGGGGAAGTAGTAGGGCGACTGCAGACGCAAGCGCTCCGACTTTCATTCCGAATACTGCCCAAGGCTGCCAGTCCTGAAACCACGTGAGGATACCGGACGTGAGTACAGCGCAGAGGAGCGTGACAACCGCTGCCCCCCGCACATAGATCATCCTATTTCTGTTCACCCAGAAGGCTTCGAACGCGGTGCCAGCCATCGATGCCATTGGTAGTGCCAGCATCGAGGTGTAGTACGGGTGGATATCACCGGTCATGAAGCTAAGCACTGCAAAGGTGGTCAAAAACCACATGACCAATAGTGCCATAGCGTAGGACCCCAAACGGGACGGGCTGCGGCGGCAGATTCTGATCACCATCAGAGCTGTGCCCACGAAGGCAACAGGTAGCAGCCATGCCACCTCGGGAGCGTAATTGATGGTGAAGAGACGGATTGGACTTGCGTCATATCCAACTACCCCTGAAAAGTCTTTTGGATTAACGGCGCCTAGGTCCGTCTTGCCGGTCAACCGGCCGAGCCCGTTGTATCCAAAAGTAAGGTCGACAAAGCTGTTTGTCGTTGTTCCACCTATCCAGGGTCTTTTCGAGGGCGGCGTCAGTTCAACGATCGCAATCCACAATGAAGCCGGAATAAGTGTGACCACTGCGGCGGTAAAAAGATGGCCAAGCCTCGCACGCATTCGGCCGTCGCCGAAGATCAAGAACGCAAGTCCGAGAGCTGGTACCAGAATCCAACTCTGGAACTGCTTACATAGGAAGGCAATGCCCAGGATAAACGAGGCTGCGTAGATATACCTCGGTTGGTGCTTTTCTGCTGACTTCACGGCGAAAAATACGGCCAAAGACCACAGAAACAGTAGCAAGGCGTCCGGATTATTGAACCTAAAAATAATGGATGTCACAGGAATGAGTACCACAAACAGCCCGGTAATAAGAGCTTGACGCCGACTAGACCAGCAAAGCGTGGTGCGGTAGACCATGCCTACTGTTGCAATCCCCATCAATGCTTGAGGGACGAGGACGCTCAATGAATTTAGGCCGAATAGCCTTATGGACAATGCCATTATCCACAAATGCGCCGGCGGCTTATCTACTGTTAGACCGTTTCCTGCATCGGCAGAACCGTAGAACAGGCCTTGCAAATCTGCGGCGCCTACTTGCGCCGCAGAGGCGTAATAGGGATTTCCCCATCCATTTATCGTTAGGTTCCACAAGTAGACCAGTCCGGCTATGGAATAGAGCGCTGCTTCGGGCCAATGTCTCGTCCATCTGTCAGGCCAAGGCGCTTTCGGTTTACCTGCGCTTCGTTCATCGAGCGCCGACGTTGTAGACGTTAGTGCCATCTATCTTCTCCGCTTCAAAGTTTGCTTTGACCCAATCCTGTAGGGCAATGAGATCCTTGCTGTTGCCCGGCACCCTCAGTTGCTCTTGCTGCTCGATCACATAGCAGACCTGACCGGAGGATACTGCCGTTTGAAATTGTTCGAGGGTCGGTGTGGGGTCCACCGCCGCGAATCCCCCAATCGACATAACCGCGCGTCCTGTTGCAAGTTGATATTGGGCGGCGGTTTGGCCGGGATATGTTGCAGCGGCCCATGTGCAGCTGTCTGGGGCCTGCCGAACAAGGTTGACCATGGCGGGGCTTGGTTTAATACCAATCGCTATGCCTGTGGCCCACGCTGGCTCTTGCTGCTTTACCCCTTGTAGAAACCGACTCAGTGTATTCGGGTTGTTTGTCAGCGCACCTGACATGGGATTTGATCCCTCCTGCGGCGACTGCAGCGTGAATGCGGAGCAGGAAAGGGGGCCTACAAGGAGTACACCGACCGCAAGAGAGCCAGCAGTGCGAGGTATCCACTGCCGGGGTGCCCGGACTGCCAGAACTGCAGCTGCGCAAACGCCGAGGAGTAGGAGGCTAGTCCCCAACCAGTCTGGATAGGCGCTGCTCAATTGCCACATCCCGTGCGCGAACACCGTGGCCACCACCAAGGAGAGTGCCAGGGTAATGCGCCCCGAACGTGTGTTCACTGATTTTCTCATCAAGTCAGTCCCTAGGCCGAGGCATAGAGCCATGGGAAGTGCCAGAGATGCAGTGTAGTAGGAATGAAAGTTACTTCCCATAAAGCTGAGCACCATATAGGTGGTAGCTGTCCATGCCACCGACCCACAAATAAGAATTGACTGTCGGCGAGAATAGCTATTTTTCGCTAGGAGAATGATCAACCCTATGCAGGAAAGTAAGGCTGGCAGCAGAAGCCAACCTAGTTCTTGGCCGTAGTTTGCATTGAACAGTCGAAGCAATCCAGCATCTGATTCCACCGTGCGGAATTGGACGGGTATAAGGGCGGCAGATGGGGAGTCGTCGTGCTGCAGGACGCGATCCAGTCCGTTGTACCCCAATGTGAGCTCAATCATGCTGTTAGTGGTCGAGCCCCCGATGTAAGGGCGACTTGAATTGAATCGCGAGTCCACGAAAAGTGGCCACGCGAGTGAACCAATCCCTAGCACGAGGCCCGCGGCACCCAAGGAAACGAATCGCCTGCGCCACCCAAGTGGTGCGTAGAGTAAATACGATGCAGCAACTGCCGGAAGTACAAGGAAGGCCTGCAGTTGCTTAGTTAGAAACCCCAGGATAAGGAAGACGGTCGCCAGGAGCATATACCTGAAGTGACCGCTCTCGGATGCGCGAACACCTGCGTAGAGGGCGGCGACCATCAAAAGAACCATAAGAGGGTCTGGGTTGTTGTAGCGAGCCATCAGGACTGTGATGGGGGCGAAAGCATAGGCGATTCCTGCGAGGAGGGCGGTTGAGAAAGGAAAACACCGCCTCAAAAGCCGAAACGCCATGTAAGTGCTGGCCAATGTCATGACTGCCTGTGGAACCATTATGGACCAAGAGTTGAGGCCAAAAATCCGAACAGAGATTCCCATAATCCAAAGGCTTAGCGGGGGCTTGTCGACCGTGATGAAGTTGCCCCAATCAGCCGAAGCGAAAAGAAATGCTTCAAGGTTGTACTGTCCGGCCTGTATCGCAGCAGAGTAATAGGCATTTGCCCAGCCATTTCTGTCAACTGCCCAGACGTACACGAGCCCCGCCGCGAGCATTAGGGCACCAAGAGCCCATTTTTCCCTGTGCCGGTGAACAGGGACCTGGTCGTTCAGGACCGCAGTGCCCCGCTGCTCTTCCGCGACTTTCACAGGCCAGACTTTCCGGCATGCGCAACTTGCATGCTTGTCGCACTGCCCGAAGTACGGCCGCCTCTGAAGACCCAGAGGCGGAGGAGCACGAATCGCAGCAATGTCGCAACGACGTTCGCAGCAGTCAGAACTAGAAGTTCCACTCTGGGTGCAGCGTCGGGATGCACCGAGTGGAGCACCAGCAAACACGATGACGTGATAGCCCAGGCCAACAAGAAGACCAAGAAACCTTGGAATTGTTGGGTGAACAATTTCTCTGGCCCGCTTATACCGAATGTGTATCTGCGGTTTGCTGCGGTATTTCCTACCGCCGTAAGCAGTAGTGCAACGAAGTTGGCTTCCTGAGAGCCAAGGGGTCCCTGCATCATTAGGTACAGCAGAGCGAACGCCAGAGTCGAGGCCGCCCCCACGAGTCCAAAGCGGAGTACCTGCCCAAAGAAGCTTGGCCGGTTCAGAGGCGCGATCGGCCGGCGTCCGAGTTCAGCGTAGATTGCCTGAACAGGAATCACGCCCTTTAATAAGGAGGTGGCTACCCGCACCATCCCCCTGAGGTCATCCAGAGCAGTCTGCTTGATATCGACCCGGCTGTCGGGATCATCCACCCAATCGACTGGAATTTCGTGAATGCGGAGCCCGGAGCGTTCAGCGATGATCAGCAACTCTGTGTCAAAAAACCAGCCGTTGTCCTCGATATGGGGGAGCAGGCGTTTCGCTACGTCGGCCCGAAGTGCCTTGAACCCGCACTGTGCGTCGGAGAACCTCACGTGCATTGTGCGACGCAACAGGAAGTTGTAGGACCGGGAAATGAATTCGCGCTTCGGACCACGGCTCACCCGTGAGGTCTGACCCAACCGTGTGCCTATCGAAATATCCGAATGACCAGACAGCAAGGGGGCGACAAGGGGCGGAAGCGCCGCAAGATCGGTGGATAGATCCACGTCCAAGTAGGCGAGGACTTTTGCTTCGGAAGCGGTCCAGGCATCTCTCAGTGCCAAGCCGCGTCCTTTGGCTTCAAGGCGTCGGTATTCGATGTTTTCATGTTGCTCACTGAGTCGAGCGGCAATCACCGGTGTCCCGTCGGTGCTTGCATTATCGGCGATGGTAATTTTCCACGTCGACGGCATTTCATGCGTCAGATAATCGGCGAGCCTTGTGATGCTGTTTTCGAGTACCGCTTCTTCGTTGTAGACCGGTACTACAATTTCGAGCGCCAAGCCCCCATAGCTAGGTGTCATGCATGGATCGTAGGGTTCACGAAGTAGGCACGGCGAGGGTTTGAGGTAAAGACAGGTACCCGGACCGTGATCTAAGTAGCCAGGAAGTCCCGCACTCTCGCTGAGGCAGGTAATCGCGATGGAAGACCAAGTAGCCGGTTGGAAGCCTTCTTGCTGCAAAAGGGAGCTCCAATCACCGTTCCGCCTGAAAAGCCCGGATAGCCACTAGGTTCCGGGCCGTGTGGGAGGTGCGACGGCGAAATCAGGTAGTTGCTACTGAGGCGCAGGACCGGGCCGGCTACATACCTTTGACGCATGCAAGGGATAGGCGTGGCGCGGTACCAAGCCCTCGATGGGTTGAGGGGCATCGCCGCATGCGTGGTCCTGATTCATCACTGTTGCCTGGTCTCCCCGGAGCTGGCGGAAGCGGTGGACAGCAACGGACGCGGCACCTTCGAACCGTGGACATGGTGGACCGTCTTTTCGCCCCTTCACCTTTTCTGGGCAGGCCAAGAGGCGGTCTTTGTGTTTTTTATCCTGTCCGGGTTCGTCCTCACGCTGCCACGGCTGCGAGGCCGTCCTCAGAGTTGGCCGGCTTATTACTGTAAGCGAATAGCTCGAATCTTTCCGCCCGTGTGGGCGTCGCTCGGTCTCGCTGTCATTACCGTCTGGATTGCACCCAGGATCGCAGACCCTGACCTAAGTTCTTGGGTCAATAAGCATCAAGAACCCACAAATGCCTTCATTGATGGAGCCTTGCTTTTCGGCGCAAGTAGCTTGAACTCACCTCTCTGGTCTCTGAGGTGGGAAGTTCTGTTTTCATTGTTGCTCCCGATGTTTTGCATAGGTGTCTGTCGATTCAGGCAAGCCTGGATGCTGCGCATGGCGGGCCTTCTCATGACAATCGGCCTAGGAGACATCCTGGAAGAGGACGTACTGGTATTCCTCCCCATGTTTGGACTCGGCGTTCTCATGGCATCGCATGTGGAGGTTCTCAGCGCGTGGGCGGCAAAGTTCCGTTCCAGCACGTGGTGTGGGCTTCTCACCGTCACACTCATCTTCTTGTTGTCGCGCTGGATTCTGCCTGGCATTCCTGCAGCCAATGCACTGTCTGCAGTCGGCGGAGTACTTCTTCTGTTCATGTTCGTCGGGTCGAAGGGGACCAGCATGATTGGGAGTGCTCCGGCTCTCCAATGGCTGGGCAAACTGTCCTTTAGCCTTTACTTGACTCACGAACCCGTGGTTGTGTCCGTCGCCCTTGTGACACATTCTGATGAGCCCGTTGTAGTCGGGCTCATCGCCGTACCGCTTTCTATCGCCTTGGCCGTGGCTTTCAGCGCCTTGGTGGAGCGACCCAGTCTTCGATTGGCGTCAACCGTGGGTGATCTGGTCGACAAGACAAGCTGGCGTCCACGTCTATGGAGTCAGGGCCGGGAAAGCCGCATCCAAAACAAGGAGCCATCCAGGAATTAAGCGGCCGGGAGATCGTCGGCCCGATGCCTGCGATTGCGCTGGGGCGCCTTCTGATTCAGGTTGAAGATCGGCAATGCGTGCCTGGGAAGCAGCGGTTTCCATTTCCCCCCACACCCATCCTCTACACTTGACCGGTGTCTAGATTATTTGGAACTGATGGTGTCCGGGGGCTGGCCAACGGCCTGCTGACAGCAGAACTGGCCCTGCAGTTGGCCCAGGCGGCCGCCGTCGTGCTCGGCCACGACCGCAACTCCAACGGCTCCCGGCCCCGCGCCGTGCTGGCCCGCGACCCGCGCGCCAGCGGCGAATTCATCGCCGCAGCCGTGGAAGCCGGGCTCTCCAGCTCAGGCATCGACGTCTATGACGCAGGGGTGTTGCCCACCCCCGCGGCCGCTTACCTGGTGGCGGACCTGGACGCGGATTTCGGCGTCATGATCTCCGCCTCCCACAACCCGGCACCGGATAACGGCATCAAGTTCTTCGCCCGCGGCGGCCAGAAGCTGCCCGACGAGGTGGAGGACGCCATCGAAGCCCAGATGGGCAAGGAAGCCGTCCGGCCCACCGGCGCCGACGTAGGCCGCATCCAGCGCTTCTCCGACGCAGAGGACCGCTACATCGTCCACCTGCTCCGCACCCTCCCGCACCGCCTCGATGGCCTCACCGTGGTCCTTGACTGCGCCAACGGTGCGGCCAGCGGCTGCTCGCCCCAGCTCTTCAAGGACGCCGGAGCTGACGTGGTCGTCATCGGCGCCGATCCGGACGGACTCAACATCAACGACGGCGTCGGCTCCACCCATCTCGGCCCGCTCAAGGAAGCCGTGATCAAGTACGGTGCCAACCTGGGAATCGCCCACGACGGCGATGCCGACCGCTGCCTGGCCGTGGACCACGAGGGCAACGAGGTTGACGGCGACCAGATCATGGCCATCCTCGCCGTTGCGCTCAAGAACTCCGGCAAGCTCAAGGATGACGTCCTGGTAGCCACCGTCATGAGCAATCTCGGCCTGAAGATCGCCCTCCGCGACGCCGGCATCACCATCGTGGAAACCGCGGTGGGGGACCGCTACGTGCTGGAGGGCATGCGCGACGGCGGCTACAACCTGGGCGGCGAACAGTCCGGCCACGTCATCTTCGCCGATCACGCAACCACCGGCGACGGCCTCCTCACCGGCCTGCAGCTCGCCGCACAGGTGGCCCTGACCGGGAAACCGCTCAAGGAACTCGCCACCGTAATGACCAAGCTCCCGCAGGTCCTCATCAACGTCAAGGGCGTGGACCGCACCCGCGTGGGCAGCAGCGATGTCCTGGCCCAGGCCGTGGCATCGGCGGAAGCAGCGCTTGGGGAAACCGGCCGCGTCCTGCTCCGCCCATCCGGCACAGAGCCCGTGGTCCGCGTCATGGTGGAGGCCGCCGACGAGGAGACGGCCCAGTCCATCGCCGAACACCTGGCCCAGGTGGTCCGCACCGAACTCGCGCTGGAGCTCGCCTCCAACTAGCCGGCGCGGCTCAAAACAACCGCAGCAAAAAGAGTGGCCCGCCTCCCAACAGGGAGACGGGCCACTTTGCGGTTGGAAAGGCTTAGACCCGGTCCTTCAATGCATCCCGGATCTCGGTCAGGAGCGCAACCTGCGGATCCTCTGCAGCGTCCTTCTTCACATCCTTGTTGATCCCAAGCCGGCGGTTGCGGCGCTCAATCATGATGTTCATCGGCATCACCACCACAAAATAGATGGCCGCCGCAATCAGCAGGAAGTTCACCACCGCGGTCAGCAGCACCCCGAACTCGATGGCGTTGCCGTTCAGCTCCACCCTTCCAAAGCTGTCGAAGTTGGGTGCACCCACCAGGCCTGAGACGAAGGGCATCAGCACTTTGTTGACCAGCGCCGTCACCACGGCGCCGAAAGCAGTACCTATGACGACGGCGACCGCAAGGTCAACCACGTTGCCCTTCATAATGAAGTTTTTGAATCCACTAAGCATGGAAACCAACCTAGCGCACCGGCATTACAGGTACGCCGGTGCCGCCTCCAGGCCGAAGTATTCCTCCAGCGTGCCAATGCCCCGGTTCAGCATGTCCGTGGCCGCCTCCACGCCCACGTACCGCAGGTGCCACGGCTCGTAGTAATACCCCGTGATGGGGTGCAGCATCCAGGGATACCGCACCACGAATCCGAAGCGGTGGCCGTTGGCTTTCGCCCAGGACGCCGCTGGCTGGTCGGCAAAGCACGGCTGGAAGCTGCAGGCGCCCCCGCCGTCCGCGATGTCGAACGCCCACCCCGTCTGGTGCTCCGAGTGGCCGGGCCGGGCACTGGCCGTGTCGGCATCGGCTTGACCGCGCGCCGCGACGTACCCGTTGTAGGTGGTCACCTGCGTGCTGTACGAGCGGTAGCCGCTGGCCAGGACCAAAGCCACGCCATCCTGCGCGGCGGCCGCGAACATCGCTTCGGCCGCCGCCGCCGTCGTGCTGTTCAACAGCGCCGCCTCGCCCGCGGCGGAAATGGCGACGGCGGGACGCACCAGGTCCGCCGGCACAAAGTCCGCCGGCTTCAGGGGCCGGTGCTTGTTGACGATGACCCATTGGCTGGCCGGGTCATCAAGCGAAAACTGACGCGCCGGGGCCGCCGACGGCGACGGTGACGGTGCGGGGGACGGCACCTCCGGTGACTGGCCCACCGTGGCGGCTTCCGCCGTCGGGCCCGCTGAAGCGGTGACGGCAACAGGGGAGGGGGACGCCGAAGCGGCAGCGGACGACGGCGGCACGGACTTGGGTGCCTCAGGTGTGCACGCTGCCAGGACAGTCAGCCCGGCCCCCGCTGCGAGGAACCGGGTGAAGCTGCGCCGGCTGGGGGACCCGCATTGGTAGCACACCTGTGCTACACCTTCCGGAGGAGCATGCGGCGAATGGAGTGGTCCGCTTCTTTGGTCAGCACCAGCTGCGCCCGCCCCCGCGTGGGAAGGACATTCTCCTCCAGGTTGGGCTCGTTGATCCGCTTCCAGATGTCGCGTGCCGTGGTTTCGGCTTCCTCGTCGGACAGCGTGGCGTAGCGGTGGAAGTAGGACTCCGGCTGCGCGAACGCGGTGCTGCGCAGCTTCCGGAACCGGTCCACGTACCACTCCTCAATGTAGGAGGTCTTGGCATCGACATAGATGGAGAAGTCAAAGAAGTCGCTCAGTGCCAGCCCCTGGCGGCCGTCATGCCGGGGCCGTGCCGGAGCCAGGACGTTCAGGCCCTCCACGATGAGCACGTCCGGGCGGCGGACCACAACTTCCTTGCCGGGCACGATGTCGTACGTGACGTGGGAGTACCAGGGCGCGCGCACTTCCTCGGCGCCGCCCTTGATCTCGCTCACGAAGCGCAGCAGCGCCCGCCGGTCGTAGGACTCCGGGAAGCCCTTCCGGTCTAGCAGCTGCCGGCGCTTGAGTTCGGCCAGGGGGTAGAGGAAGCCATCGGTGGTGATGAGTTCCACGTTGGGGGTGCCCGGCCAGCGGCGGAGCATCTCACGCAGCACGCGGGCGATGGTGGACTTGCCCACGGCAACCGAACCGGCCACGCCGATCACGAACGGGGTGCGCTGGGTCTGCTCGCCCAGGAACGTGGTAGTGGCCGCGTGCAGCTGCCCCGCCGCCTCAACGTACAGGTGCAGCAGCCGTGACAGCGGCAGGTAGACATCCCTGACTTCATTGATGTCCAGGGGGTCACCGAGCCCGCGAAGGCGCAGCACATCCTCTTCATTAAGGGGCTGTTCCATCTGGGCTGCGAGCCGGGACCAGGTTTGCCGGTCCAGCTCCACGAACGGCGAGGCACCCTCCCCGTTCGCTTCATTGCGTTGCGAAGTCACGCTAAAGATTCTGCCCCGCGCCCGGCCCATCACGAAATGAGCGCCCTGCTCAGCGCGGCGGAGCCCGTCACGCAGGCCCCCGTAAAAGCCCCGCCGGGTGGGCCGCCGGTTTAGAGCAACAGGCACGCTGCCGATAGTCTTGTGCCTATGTGTGGAATCGTGGGATACGTAGGCCGTCCGGTTGACGGTGCAATTAACGGTCACAGTGCCCTGGATGTTGTCCTTGAAGGACTGCGCCGCCTGGAGTACCGCGGTTATGACTCTGCCGGCGTGGCAGTGGTGTCCAAGGGCGCCATTGAGTCGCGGAAGAAGTCAGGGAAGCTGAGCAACCTGATTGCCGAGCTGGAGGCCCGCCCGTTGCCTGAGACGGTGACCGGGATCGGACACACCCGCTGGGCCACGCACGGCGGCCCGACGGACCGCAACGCGCACCCGCACCTGGCTGACGGCGGCAAGCTGGCCGTGATCCACAACGGCATCATCGAAAACTTCGCCGAGCTCAAGCTCGAGCTGCTTGAAAAGGGCGCCACGTTCCTGTCCGAGACGGACACCGAGGTCGCTGCCGCGCTGCTGGCCGACATCCTCCGGAACAAGCTGGGCGGGGACACCGCGAACGGTGGCCTGACCCGCGCCATGGAGCTGGCCTGCCAGCGCCTGGAGGGCGCCTTCACCCTGCTGGCCGTGCACGCGGACCAGCCCGACGTCGTCGTGGCCGCCCGCCGCAACTCACCGCTGGTGGTGGGCCTGGGCGAGGGGGAGAACTTCCTGGGCTCGGACGTGTCCGGGTTCATCGACTACACCCGCCGCGCGGTGGAGCTGGGCCAGGACCAGATCGTGACCATCACCGCAGACACGGTGGAGATCACCGATTTCTACGGCAACCCGGCCCAGGGCAAGGAATACCACGTGGACTGGGACCCGGCCTCCGCGGAAAAGGGCGGCTTCTCCTCCTTCATGGAGAAGGAAATCCACGACCAGCCCGACGCCGTGGCGCAGACCCTGCTGGGACGTTCGGACATCAAGGGCAAGCTGACCCTGGACGAGCTGCGGATTGATCCGGAACTGCT
>NZ_VIVE01000003.1:0-563236 GCF_007828995.1 Arthrobacter sp. AG367 | reverse complement strand
GGCATGGCTGCACCACTACAATCACCACAGGCCCCACACCGCAATCGGAGGCCACCCGCCCATCAGCCGCTTAACCAACCTGCCTGGGCAGTACAACTAGCCCAAGCGCTTCGGCTGATGCGCCGGGCAGAGGCGGGTCCCATATTGTTGGGGCCCGCCTCCACATGTCAGCGGCTGGCGCCCAGCGCCGCCCACGCCTTATTGCGGCGTTCAGCAAGATCGCGGCGCGCCTCCAAAGCATCCGCAAGGCTGACGGGCACAAAACGGGTCGCCGTTCCGGGAGCCGCCCTGGCAACCAGATCCATGTCGGCGCTGATCACGGTGCCCACCATCGCGTAGCCGCCGCCGGAGACGGCATCGCGGTGCAGGATGATCGGCTGGGTGCCGCCGGGAATCTGGATGGATCCCACGGCATACCCCGCGTCCACGATGTTGGAAGGGTCCGAGCCGGCGCCGAACGGCTGTTCGCGCTCTTTCCATTTCACCCCAGGTCCGGAGTAGCGAAGACCCATCCGGTCGGCCACGGGAGTCACTTTCCACTCCTCGTGGAGGAGATTGCCCAGGCCTTCGTCGGTCAGGCGGTGGTCGTACAACCCCAGCACGATCCGGACTTCCTGCTCCTTGGCGAAAACGGGCCGGTATTCATCCGGGACGCTTTCGGCCTGGGGGAGGCTTCCGCCGTTGAGGGGAGCGCCCACGGGGACAACGTCGCCCGCCTCGAGCTTGCGGCCCTTGAACCCGCCGATCCCGCCCAGGCTGTACGTGGACCGGCTGCCCAACACCTCCGGGACGTCGATGCCGCCCTGGACGGCGATGTAGTAGCGGGTGCCGCCCTGGATCACGCCGAAGGAAAGCTGGTCCCCGGCCTTCAGCAGCAGGCGGCTCCACTGCGGCCGCGGCTCCCCGTTGACCTTCACCTCCACAGGAGCGCCGGTGACGGCGATGACGGCGTCGCTGTCGGTGGTCAGCACCGGGCCCAGGTAGGTGCACTCAAGGACCGCTTCCCGTGCCGTGTTTCCCACCAGGGCGTTTCCCAGTTCGGTGGAGTACTGGTCCATGGAACCGCTTTGCGGTATGCCCACGTTGTAGTGGCCCGTTCGCCCCTGGTCCTGGACCGTGGTGGCCAGGCCCGGGTTTCCGATTTCAAATGCCATTGAGGGCCTCCATGAGTTCACGGTTGTAGCCTTCCGGGTCGGCCAGCGCCCTGGACAGGTCGAACGTCACCGGTGCCTGGCGGTAGCGGAAGGTGCCAGCGGAGATCTCCGCCTGGATGGTGTTGTATTCCGCCTCCGTGACCGGTTTGAACTTTACGATGTCCCCGGGGCGGAAGAACACCATGAAGTCCTTGAAGTCCGCCAAGGCCTGGCCGGGGTCGAAGATGGGGGCGGCGGCCACTCCGAACATCTGGTACCCGCCGGCGCCCCGGACCGAATAGATGCAGCCGAAGCATCCGCCGTGCCCCACGGTCAGCTTGGGGGTGTCGGTCCGCGGGCTCAGGTACTTGGGCACCTCCAGCTGCTTCTCGCGGTCCACCAGCTGGAACAGGAACGGCAGTCCGGCCACGAAGCCCACCATGGACACCAGCCACGGCTGTTCGTGGTGCCGCTGGATGAACTCCGTAGCATCCTTGAGGTGGTTGACCTTAGCCGCGTAATCGATGTCGCTGCCTGCAGGCTCCTGGTGGAACCCTTCACGGAACCGCTGGGCCACTTCCGCGGTGAAGGGGTCCTCGTACCAGACCGGAACCTCGACGATCCGGGTCTCCAGTGCCCGTTCCTGGTGGGACGTCAGGTCCCGCTCGATGTCGCGCACAGCAGTTTCCAGCTGTTCCGGAGGTAGGACGTCGGGGTCGAACCGCACTAGCAGGGATGCGTTGGCCGGGCAGATGTCAACGATTCCCGGAAGCGCGGCGTCGGATAACCTGCCGGCGATGGACATCACCTTGAAGTTCGCGGGCAGGCTCATCGCTTCGGAGACTTCCACGAACAGGAATTCGTCCCCGCCCCAGGTGTAGCGCGCACCCGGGAGGATGGCGGCTTCGGTGGTCATTTTGCCCCCATGAGGTCGGCTGCGGTTTCAATGAACTTGGAGTGGTGGCTGACTTCGGCGAATTCAGGCCGCGCCAGCAGCGCCAGGTGGACGGGGACGGTGGTCTTGACCCCTTCAATGTGTGTTGCCTCCAGCGCCGCCAAGGTGGCCGCGATGGCGGCGTCCCGGTCCGCGGCGTGGACGGCCAGCTTGGCCAGGAGGGAGTCGTAGTAAGGGCTCACCACCGAACCTGCTTCCACCCCGGTGTCCACGCGGATGCCATCACCCGATGGCCAGTCCAGGGACCGGATGGTTCCCGGGCTGGGGAAGAAGTGGTGGCTGGGGTCTTCCGCGTTGATGCGGCATTCGATGGCGTGGCCGCTGAAGTGCACGTCGTCCTGGGAGATGGACATGGATCCGGTGGAGGCAATCAGGAGCTGCTCGCGGACCAGGTCCACGCCGGTGATTTGCTCGGTGATGGGGTGCTCCACCTGGATGCGGGTGTTCATCTCAATGAATGCGGCCTCATGGTTCCCGGGGTCGTACAGGAACTCCACCGTCCCCGCCCCGTGGTACCCGCACTGGCGGGCAAGGGCCACGGAGGACTCCCGGATGGTGGCCCGGACGGCGTCCGGGAGGTTGGGTGCAGGGGCTTCCTCCAGTACCTTCTGCGAACGGCGCTGCATGGAACAGTCGCGGTCGCCGAGGTGGATGAAGTTGGTCCCGTCGCCCAGGACCTGCACCTCCACATGGCGGGCATGCTCCACGAACCGTTCCAGGTAGACGGTGGGGTCGCCGAAGATGGCGGCGGCCTCGCCCCTGGCCATCTCGATGGTTTCCAGCAGATCGCTTTCGTCATGCACGAACC
Organism: Arthrobacter sp. AG367; assembly: GCF_007828995.1. Lineage (NCBI taxonomy): Bacteria > Bacillati > Actinomycetota > Actinomycetes > Micrococcales > Micrococcaceae > Arthrobacter > Arthrobacter sp. AG367. The sequence continues at coordinate 560,340 of NZ_VIVE01000003.1, read as the reverse complement.
GGATGCCCCGGCCGCCACCGCCGGCGGAGGCCTTCACCACCAGCGGGTACCCAATCGAACGCGCAATGTCGACGGCGTCCGCCTCCGGATCCAAGGGGCCGTCAGACCCCTTGAGCACGGGGACGCCGGCGTTGGCTGCCGCTTCCCGGGCCAGGGATTTGTTGCCCATCATGGAGATGGTGTCCGCGGTGGGGCCCACCCAGGTGAGGCCGGCCTCTGCCACCCTCCTGGCGAAGTCGGCGTTCTCCGACAGGAAACCGTAGCCCGGGTGGACGGCGTCGCACCCCTGCTCGAGGGCCGCAGCGACCAGGGCGTCCTGGTTCAGGTAGCTGGCGGTTGCCTGGGCCGGGCCCACCACCACGTAGTGGTCGGCTGTCCGGGCTGCCAGTGATTCCGCGTCGGGCTCGCTGACCCCCAGGACGGTTTCGATGCCCATGTCGCGGGCAGTCCTGGCGATCCGCACGGCGATCTCGCCGCGGTTTGCGATAAACAGTTTCATGGGCTGCCTTTATCCTTCCCGGATGACGACGATCGAGTCGCCCGGGTTGACCATGTCGCCTTCGTTGACTTCAAAGGATTCCAGGGTCCCGGCGACGTCGGACTGGATCTCGGTGAACTGCTTCATGATTTCCACGATGCCGATGGTCTGGCCGACTTCGATGGTGTCGCCTTCGTTGGCAAAGGGGGGTTTGCCCGGCCCGGGCTTGCGGTAGAAGACTCCGGGAAGGGGTGAAACGATGGTGGCCATGTGCTGCTCGCTTTCAGGGGTGGGCGGATCGGGATGAGTCGAGTGCCTTGCGCACGGCGGAGGCCACGGCGACGGCGTTGGGTGCATCCGAGTGGACGCAGATGCTCTGGAAGGCGATGTTCAGGGGAGTGCCGTCGACGGCGGGCACGGGCCCGCCTGCAACCGCCCGGATGACGCGTTCCGCGGCGGCGTCCGGGTCGGTGGGTGCGGGGCGTCGCTGGATGAGGAGCTCGCCGCCGGGGCCGTAGTTGAGGTCCACGTAGAGCTCCGCGACGAAGTCCACGCCCATGGCGCGGCAGACGGATTCATGGGCGGTGCCGGCCAGGCCGTAGAAGGGAACCCCGAACTGTTTGGCTGTTCCGGCCGCCGCCTGCATGAGCTCTTCGTCTCCGGCGAGCATGCCGTAGAGCGCGCCGTGGGGTTTGATGTGGTTCAGGGACAGGCCGTTCTTGGCCAGGAAGGCGGTCAGCGCCCCGGTCTGGTACAGGATGATCGATTCGACCTCCTCCGGTGTGAGCACCATGCGGCGGCGGCCGAAACCCATGGGATCGGGGAGCCCGGGATGGGCGCCCACGGCCACGCCGTGTTCGGCGGCAAGGGCCACCGTCCGGTTCATGACGTCCGGGTCCCCGGCGTGGTAGCCGCAGGCGACGTTGGCGACGTCGATGATTTCCATGAGCGCGGCGTCGTTGCCGAACTCGTGCAGGCCGAAGCCTTCACCCATGTCCGAATTCAGGAGCACCTGGGCAGGCGTGGTTTCCGTCACGTTTTTTTGCATGCAGGCAACGGTACAGAGGCGGCGAGCCGGCCGGAATTGGGCGGATCGCCGAATGTGCCCATGCGGATTATGCTTTTTGCACTAACCAGGAGGGCTTGCCATGCGTGTTGCCGATCTCGTCGCGGATACTGCGCTGAACATCCGCCTTGCCGTCCCGGGCAGCCCCGGACGCCTGGCCCGGCCCATTGCCTGGTGTGCCCCCACGGAGCACATGGACCCCACGCCGTTCCTCAGCGTCAACGCGCTGCTGCTCACCAACGGGATGGGCCTGAACGTCAGGGACTACCGCATCTGGGATGCCTACGTGGAGCGGCTGATGTCCGTGCCCGTGTCAGGCCTGGTTTTCGGCCTGGGCGCCGCGCACCGCGAACTGCCGCCGGGACTGGTGAAAGCCTGCGAAGCCCACGGCCTTCCCCTGCTTGAACTGCCTCCGGAAGTGCCGTTCGTCCAGGTGATGCGGCACGTTGACCAGCTCATTGCCGCCGAGCGCTATGCCGAACTGCGCGCCGGGTGGGACCTGGCGGATGAGTGCACCAGGCTGGCCGCGGGCGGCCATTCGCTGGCGCAGGTCCTGGAACGGGTGGCCACGACCATCCGGGCGCGGGTGGCGGTCCTTGACCACAACGGTTTTGAACTGATGTCCGCGGGGACGGCTGCGGGGGGCACGGCCCGGACCACCCTGAGCCTGCCCAGCGGCGGGATCCTCCGGTTCAGGCTGGCGATCGAGGGAATCAAGAGCAGCCTGGTGCTGCAGCCGCTGCTGGGTCCGGTGGCTGCGGTGATCGCCATGCAGCTGAGCTACACCCTCGGGTCCCGGTCGCCTTTGCATTCCCGCGAAGCCGCCCGGTTCATCGAGGCACTCTACGAGGCCAGGGGGACTCCGGCGCCCGCCCTGCGGCGCTATGCCGCGGAGGCCGGGTTCGAGCCGGACAGGGAGTGGGGCTCCGTGCTCATCGGCGGCGCGGGCGAGGTTGCACCGGCCAAGCTGCGGACCATCGCCTGGCGGGTCCGGGTGGGACTGCAGGCTGAATTCGGGACCGTGCGGTTCATGGAGGAAGCCGGCCTCACCACGGTGCTGGTGCAGCGCGGGGAAGCCGGGATGGAGCTCATGGAAGCCGTCCAAAAGTCCTTCCAGGACGCGCCGGAACTGTCCGCCGTCGTCTCCGGGTGCGGGAACCTGGACGAACTGCCGCTGGTGCTGCAGCTGGCCCGCCGCCGGGTGGGTGAGCCGGGGCTCCATCGGGCGCCGGTGGCTGACCTTGCCGGCGTGGTGGAAGGCCTGCCCGGCGCCGGGCTGGTGGCCATGTCCCGGCGCCTCCTGGCCCCGTTGATGTCCGACGGCGGCACGGCCTTGCGCGAAACGCTTGAGGCATACCTGCGGTACAGCGGGAATACCCGCGAAACCTGCAGGGAGCTCTTCATCCACCGCAACACCCTGACGTACAGGTTGCGCAAGATCGAGGAGCTTCTCCGGGTGGACCTGGATGACGGCGAGGTGCGGGCCACCTGCCTGCTGGCACTGCGGATCGTCGCCGCCGGAACCTAGTTGGCCGCCATCTCGGCGGGCGCCCTGGCGGCGCTGCTTTCGCGGACGAACAAGGTGGGCTCCAGCTGTACGGGTTCGGGTTTTTCGCCCCTGAGCACGGACTGGATGAGCTGCACCGCCGTCCGTCCAATGTCCGCCATGGGGGAGTGGACCGAGGTCAGCGGAATGGGAAGTTCGGCGGCCAGGGAGGTGTCGTTGTAGCCCACCACCGCCACGTCCTGTCCTACGGTGAGGCCGTGGGAGCGCAGGGCTCCCATCGCGCCGATGGCGGCGAAATCGTTGACCGCGAAGATTGCCGTGGGGCGCGGCCTGCCGCTGGCGAGGATCTTGTCCCCGGCCTCCCGGCCGCCGGCGGTATCGAACCTGGACCACACCACGTCGTCGTCGGAGATGGTGCCGCCCAGTGACCGCCAGCGGTCCAGGAAGCCCGCGGTGCGGTCGACGGCGGTGCTTGCGTAGGGCTCGCCGGCGATGACCGCCACCTGCCGGTGGCCCATTTCCCAGAGGTGGCTGGCCACGAGTTCGCCGCCCACGACGTCGTCGCAGGTGGCGGACGGGTAGCCCGGCACCCGGCGGTTCATCAGCACGAACGGGACCTTCCGGTCCGTCAGCTCCTGCAGGAGGCCGCCGTCAAGATGGGCGTCGCCAATGATCAGGCCGTCCACGCGGCGCGCCAGCATGAGGTCGATCTTCCGCCGTTGTTCGTCCGGGTCATCGCGGGAGTTCATCACGAACGCGGAGTAGCCCACCTCGGCCGACGCCTCGTCGATGCCCTCGTACATGATGGCCAGGACCAGGTCCGAAAGCCGGGGGACGATGACCCCCAGCAGCTTGGTCCGCCGGGTGCGGAGGCTGGCGGCCTGCGGGTCGGGGGAGTAGCCCAGCTTGCGGGCCAGTTCACGGACGCGCTCGGCGGTGGCGGCCGAGGCCGCTCCCTTGGCCACGTCGGAACCGGAATGCAGGACCCTGGAGACGGTGGACGGATGGACGCCCAGCTCCCGAGCCAAATCCTTCAGCGTGACCGTCCGGCCGCCGTCGGCCTTTTCTTTCATGTCCCTCTCCTGCCCACCGGGGCCACTGTAGCCCAGGTCTGCCCGGGCTGCCCGGAAGGGCGCCAAGGCAACCCTTGACGTGACCCGCTTCACATCCTATAGTCGTTCATCAGCGCTACCCAAACGTTTGGGTAGACCACCCCAAAAAAATCCTCCGGTGCCCCCACCCCCAGGCGCCGCCCCCCGTTTCCAGGCATCTCCCCATTTTCGTGGAAGGTCACCCAATCGATTGGGTTGCGTACCGCGCAGCAAACATCCGGAGCTGAAATGACTGTTACCGACTCCCACGTCGTGCTGCTGGCTACTGGAGGCACCATCTCGTCGCGTTCTTCCCAGGCCGGCGGCGCGGTCGCCTCCGATACCGGCGAGCAGGTGTTCAAAGCCCTCGGCTCGCGGGTGTCCCACCCCGTCCGGGTGCTGGACGTGTTCCAGAAGGGGTCCTACCTCCTGACGTTCGACGACATGCTGAGGATCTGCGCCACCATCCAGGACGTCCTCAAGGACCCCAGCGTCCTGGGCGTGGTGGTCACCCACGGCACCGACACGATGGAGGAGACCGCCTACCTCGCGGACCTGACGCACACGGACGAGCGGCCGGTGGTGTTCACCGGCTCGCAGCGGGCCGCCGACTCCGACGCTCCCGACGGGCCGGACAACCTGGCCCGGGCCATCGCCGTCGCGGGTTCGAAGGACGGGCGGGGAAAGGGCGTCATGGTCCACTTTGCGGGCACCATCTTCCCGGCCGCCGGCGTGCGGAAAAGCCAAACTCTTCGGCTGGATGCCTTTGCGAACCCCGATTTTGGGGTACTTGGCCAGGTATCAGCCCAGGGAGAAGTTGCCATGGACGGCAGCGGCGGCAGGCTCGAGGCCCTGCCCCTGCCCCAGCCGGGCGGCGGCTCCCCGCGGGTGGACCTGGTGGCCGCCTATCCCGGCGCCGATTCCACCCTGATGCACGCCGCCCTTGAAGCAGGAGCGGAAGGCATCGTCCTGCAAGGAACCGGAAGCGGCAATGCAAACGCCAGCCTCTGCGCAGAGGTGGCCGCCGCCGTCGCGTCCGGCGCCGTGGTGGTCACCAGCACCCGCGTGGATGCGGGACCGGTGGTGCCCATCTACGGGGCCGGCGGCGGTGGCGAGGACCTGCGCGTTGCCGGTGCCATCAGCTCCGGCCACCTCCGGCCGTCACAGTCGCTGATCCTGCTCAGCCTCCTGCTCAGGATCAATCCTGACCGGGACCGGATCACCGAAATTTTTGCCCAACGAGGGAGGCCCCCTGAACCTTCCGCCTGACACCCAGAACACCCCGGTTTTGAACGAATTGAAAGGAAAATCTCATGGCTAAGGACATCCAAGTCGCCTTCGGCGTGGACGTAGACGCAGTGGCAGGCATGCTCGGCTCCTACGGAGGAGAGGACTCCCCGTGCGACATCAGCCGCGGCCTGTTCAGCGGTGAAGTCGGCGGACCCCGGCTGATCCGTTTGTTCCAGAAATACAACCTCCCGGCCACCTGGTTCGTGCCGGGCCACTCAATCGAAACCTTCCCCGAACTGACGCAGATGATCGTGGATGCCGGGCACGAGATCGGGGTGCATGGGTATTCGCACGAGAACCCCATCGCCATGACCCGGGAGCAGGAGACCGCCATCCTGGACCGCGCGATTGAACTGATCGAAAAGGTATCCGGCCGCCGGCCCACCGGCTACGTTGCACCGTGGTGGGAGTTCTCGCCTGTCACCAACGAGATCCTCCTGGAGCGCGGCATCAAGTACGACCACTCCCTGATGCACCGGGACTTCGAGCCGTACTACGTCCGGGTCGGGGACTCGTGGAAGAAGATCGACTACACCAAGGACGCCCAGACATGGATGGAGCCCCTGGTGCGCGGGCAGGAAACGGACCTGGTGGAAATCCCGGCCAACTGGTACCTAGATGACCTGCCTCCCATGATGTTCATCAAGGCATCCCCGAACTCGCACGGGTTCGTCAACCCCCGCGACATCGAAGAAATGTGGCGGGACCAGTTCGACTGGGTCTACCGCGAAATGGACCAGGCCGTCTTCACCATGACCATTCACCCGGACGTCTCCGGCCGCCCCCAGGTGCTCCTCATGCTCGAGCGGCTCATCGAACACATCAACTCCCATGAGGGCGTCAGCTGGCTGACCTTCGACCAGATCGCCGACTCCTTCCTTTCCCGCAGCCCCCGTAAGGAGAACAAGTCATGACCATCCAAGAACCGGCTGTCGACCTGTCACAGCCCCGCCCGGACGAGAAGCGCCGCTTCCCGGTCTTTACCAAGCGCCACACAACGACCGCAACCGTCCTTGCCTTGCTGGCGTGGACCGTTGCCGTCTTTGACTACGGCTTGTTCGGTACCCTGCTGCCGGCCATGCAGCAGGAATTCGGCTGGTCCGCCACGGAGGCGTACGCCATCAACACGTGGATCGCGGTCGGCACCGCTGTCGTCTGCTTCGGCATCGGTCCCGTCATCGACAGGCTCGGCCGCCGCAAAGGCATGATGACCACCATTGGTGGGACCGCCGTCGTCTCCGGCCTGACGGCACTGATCCCTACGGGCGTGCCTTTCTTCAGCAACGCCATGCTGGTAGTGATTCGTTCGTTCGGTGGACTCGGATTCTCCGAGCAGGCCGTGAACGCCACCTACATGAACGAGGTGTACCAGGTCACAGAGGTGGCCGATAAGCGCAAGCGCCCCGGTTTCCACTACTCCTTCATCCAGGGCGGATGGCCGCTGGGGTTCCTGCTGGCCAGCGCACTCGCCCTGGCTTTCCTGCCCTCCCTGGGCTGGCGCGCCCTGTACCTCATGGCCACGATTCCCGCTGCAGTGATCGTCTGGGTGATCGCCAAGAAGCTCAAGGAAACTCCCCAGTTCGAACTGCACCACAAACTGACCGAGCTCGAAAAGCACGGAAAGACGGAGGAGGCCCACTCCCTGGCCCACGCTTACGGCGTCGAGCACTCCTCGGCAGCCCCGCTCAAGCGCATCTGGGAGCCGCACCTGCGCCGGAACACCATCGTCTTCTCGCTGGCCTGGATCTTCAACTTCTTCGGCATCATGATCTTCAGCATCCTCGGCTCCTCCGTCCTGAAGAACGCCAAGGGCGTTGAACTCTCGGACGCCTTCTGGATGCTGATCGTCATCAACATGCTGGCCTACTTCGGCTACGTCTTCCACGGCTGGCTGGGCGACAAGATCGGCCGCAAACGGACCATCATCGGCGGCTGGATCCTCTCCGGCATCTCCTTCACCATCATGCTCAGCCCCATCGCCACCAGCCCGTTCATGATCATCCTGACCTACGGCGCCGGCCTGTTCTTCCTGGTGGGCCCGTATGCGGCCATCCAGTACTTCATGGCCGAGTGCTACCCGGTCAGCTGCCGGGCCACCGGAACCTCGTTCATCGGCGCCATGAGCCAGCCCGGCGTGATCCTCGGCGGCGCCCTGTTCACCGCTGCCGCAGCCGGCGCCGGAACTGGGCCCGCCGCTCTGTGGGTCGGAGCCGTGGGAACCCTGTTCTCCGGACTGCTGATGATCGCCGCCAAGCCCCCCGCCGAAGCCCTCCTGGAGGACCACCCCCATGACGTCGCCTAACAAAGCCGCCATCATCACCGGTGCCGCCAGCGGCATCGGCCGCGCCCTCGCCGTCCACTACGCCCGCAAGGGGGTGGTGTCCATCATCGGCACCTTCCCCGGCGACCCCCACGACCCAGAGGAAACCCTCCGCCTGGTCAAAGAGGCCAACGGGGAAGCGGTGATCCACGAAGTGGACGTACGCACCACCGCGTCCGTGGACGCCCTGGCCCAGCGGGCCGTGGACGAGTACGGCCGGCTGGACTACGCCATCGCCAACGCCGGAATCCTGCGCAACTCCCCGCTGGGGGAGATGACGGACGAGCGCTGGCATGACATGCTCAACGTTGACCTCACCGGCGTGCTGCGCACGCTGCGTGCCGGGGCGGAGAGAATGACCGACGGCGGAGCACTGGTTGCGGTCTCGTCCATCGCCGGCGGGGTTTACGGCTGGGAGGAACACGCCCACTATGCCGCCGCCAAGGCAGGCGTGCTGGGCCTGGTCCGCAGCGTGGCCGTAGAGCTCGGCCCGCGGCAGATCCGCGCCAACGCCGTCATCCCCGGCCTCATCGAGACCCCGCAGTCCCTCGACCCGGTGAACTCGCTGGGACCGGAGGGCCTGAAGCGTGCCGGGAACGACATCCCCTGGGGCCGGGTGGGCAAACCGGAGGAAGTGGCCAGCGTCATCGGCTTCCTCACCTCCGACGATTCCCGCTACGTCACGGGGCAGGCGCTGGTGGTTGACGGCGGCCTCACTGTGAAGATGCGCGCCTGACAGCCCAAAGAAAGGACACCATGAACACATCGACTCATGCTTTCGGAAACGCCCAAGCCTCGAACGGCCGCCGTGTGGTGGTCACCGGCGGTTCCAGCGGAATCGGCAAAGCCATCGCCGAGGCCTTCCTGGCCAACGGCGACCGTGTTGCCGTGCTGGACCGGGCCGGAGAGGACGGCGCCATCCGCGTGGACGTGGCCGATGAAGCCAGCGTGCGCGCGGCCTTCGCCGAGGCCCGGGAGGCGCTGGGCGGCATCGACGTCCTGGTCAACAGCGCGGGCCTGCTGACGGAGTCTCCGCTGGAGGACATGTCCCTGGACATGTGGAATGAGACCCTCACTGTGGACCTGACCGGTGTGTTCCTGTGCTGCCGGGAGGTGGTGCGGGAGATGCGGCAACGCAAGTGGGGCCGCATCATCAACATCGCCTCCCAGCTGGCCATCAAAGGCGGTGTGGGGCTGACGCATTACAGTGCCGCCAAGGCCGGCGTCGTCGGCCTTTCCAAGGCGCTTGCCCTGGAAACGGCGGCGGACAATGTGCTGGTCAACTGCATCGCCCCGGGGCCGATCGAGACGCCGCTGGTGGAAGGCATTTCGGAAAGCTGGAAGGCCGCGAAGCGCGCCGAGCTGCCGTTGGGGCGCTTCGGGACGCCCGCGGAAGTGGCTCCCGCGGCTCTCCTGCTGGCCAGCGATCCGGGTGGAAACCTGTTTGTGGGACAGACGCTGGGACCCAACTCCGGCGATGTGATGCCTTAAGGAAAGGGAGCGACATGTGCGGTGCCTGCGGAAGGACCACCGTGGCGGACCCCGCCCTGGGCCCGGCACGGACCATGCGGCAACACCTGATCGTGGCAGCGACGGTCAATGCCGTCTGCGCCGGCCTCCCCGGTGTTCCGAAGGTGACCGCCCTCAAAGACGGGTGGCTGATGACCGGGGCCGCCGGAGCCTCCGCGCAGTGCCAGACGCTCAACGAACTGTGGTCCGCGGTGCTCGGGTGCTTCAAGGATGCATCCGTGTTGGACCAGCTGAACGGCCGCCGGCAGGCATACGCGGCTGATCCGGCCAATGCGGGCCTGCCTGCGCGGGCAGCCGGTCTTCTGCCGGACCCCGAATACTATCAAGGAGATTTTGCATGACTGATTACTCCCCGCTCTGGTCACCCATCCGGATCGGTGCCACCGAGTTAGACAACCGGGTGGCCCTGGCACCCATGACGCGGATCAGCGCCACCGAGGATGGGCATGCCACAGACAGAATGGCGTCCTACTACCGGACCTTTGCACGTGGAGGCTTCGGTCTGCTGATCACGGAAGGCATCTACCCGGACACCGCCCACAGCCAGGGCTACCATCACCAGCCCGGCATTGCGACGGAGGAGCAGGCCCGGTCCTGGGCCACGGTGGTCGACGGCGTCCATGCGGAGGGTGCCAAGATCTTCGCCCAGCTGATGCATGCGGGGGCGCAGAGCCAGGGTAACAGGTTTGTGGCCTCCTCTGTGGGGCCATCGGCGGTGGCGCCCAAGGGGGAGCAGCTGGGGTTCTACCGCGGCGAAGGTCCGTACCCGGTTCCTTCCGCGATTACCCTGTCCCAGATGAAGGAAGTCCGGGACGGGTTCGTCACGGCCGCGCTGCATGCGCAGCAGGCGGGGTTCGACGGCGTGGAGATCCATGGTGCCAACGGGTACCTGCTGGATCAGTTCCTCACGGACTACCTGAACCAGCGCGACGACCACTACGGTGGTTCAGCCGAAAACAGGGTGCGATTCGCCGCTGAAATCTGCCGGGACGTCCGCGAGGCTGTTGGCCCGGACATGACCGTTGGTATCCGCATTTCCCAGTCCAAGGTCAGCGACACCGAGCACAAGTGGAGCGGGGGAGTGGAGGAAGCCGAGGTCATTTTCGCCACCTTGGGCGGGACGGGGATTGATTTTGTCCACACCACCGAATACCGCGCCACCGAGGCCGCGTTCGCGGATGCCGGGGAGACCCTGGCTGCGCTGGCGAAGAGGTACTCGGGCCTTCCGGTGATTGCCAACGGCAAGCTTGATGATCCGGATACCGCCGTGTCCATGCTGGTGGACGGCTGGGCGGATGTCGTGGCGCTGGGCAAGGGGGCGCTGGCCAACCGGAACTGGCCCCACCTTGTCCGCAACAACCTGGAGTTCGGGGAGCTCGACCCCGCCGTGTTCGCTCCTTTGGCGGACGTCAAGGACTGGGAGCTGGAAGATCCCGCATAAGTCCCAACAATGGGCCGTGTGACATCCGGCGCCCGGCTGGGCGTCACGCGGCTCTCACCCCGCGGGCCGGGCCAGGCGCCGGAGCAGGGACACGGCATCGTCGACGGGCACAGGCTGGAAGAACTGCGCGTCGGCGAGTTCGACGGCAGCGATTGCGCGCGGCGCCAGCTGGGCTCCGGCGCCGGTGACGCGCAGCCGTTTGGCACGGGTGTCCGCCGGATCGACTTCCCGTTCGATGAGTCCCTTGGCTTCCAGTGCGCGCAGGACCTGGGAGGCCATCTTGACGTCGGTGCCGGCATGCCGTGCCAGGGCCAGCTGGTTCGGGTGTTCACCTTGGTTATTGAGCCACCAGGCGCCGGCGAGCAGCACGAACTGCACGTGGGTGAGGTCGAGCGGCGCCAAGGCTGCCGCGATGTCCCGCTGCCAGCGCAGCGTGGTGTGCCAGAGCAGGAATCCGGGACTTTCGCCGGGGTTGAGGGGCATCAGCCGCCAGCCATCCTGACCAGGGCGGCCATGGTCTCGGGCCAGTCGGCGGTGATGCCGGGTCCAATCTGCGGGCCGGCTTCGTTGGCGCCGTCGCCGGTGATCTTCATCCGGTACACCACCCGGTTCCGGTTGGGTTCGATGGTGTCGATGCGGTGGGTGGTCCTTAGGAGAAGGTCGCCGAAGCGGGCCTCGTCCACGAACCGTTCGTTTTCAATAGCTTCGGCGATGACCAGGGGGATCGGATCGTCGCCCGGGGCCTTCATCAGGATCTGCGAGCCCGTGGCGAACGGGCCGTTGATCTCGATCTTCTCGATCTCCCCGTTCCAGGCGCCCCAGTTCTCGACGTCGGACCACAGCCGCCAGATGGACTCAGGCGTGGCACTGGTTTCGATGCTGTTCTCGTATTCCCACATGGTGGCCTCCTCGGCAGATGGTCTATACAAAGATTATCTATGCACAGACTATTTTTGTCCAGAGGCAACCCGTGCCGCTCCTGTATCCTGACATGTAGGTTCAAGGGCTTCATCGCCCCATCGACCAAGCCCGGTTTACTGCCGGATGTCGGTCTGGAATCCTGGCCCGCCGCCTTGGACGTCATCGAACCGTCACTGCAATCGTCAGGATCCGATTGCCCCCAATATCTTGGAATGGATCTTCATCCCTACTCACACCCCAGCTCCCGCGGGAATCCCACCCGCTGACCCCAAACCTTCGCGCGCTGCTGCGGTGGATGGATACGTGGCCTGGGTTGAGGCCGGCGCCGGCATGGCCGCGCGGTGGCGCTCGGCGAACGGCAGGCCGGCACCGGGGCACGTGGAAGTGGTGGACGACGCCCTCACCGCCGATGCTGCGTACCGCATGGCGTCACAGGGGATGGCGATGCTCTGGCACGGCGACTTCCACAACGCGCGGCAGATCCTCAACGCCCTGGACCGCCGGATAGGCACCGGAAAGAAGGCCGGCGGAACCCCTGCTGAGCAGTTCTACCGGCACCGGCAGGCCGCCTCACATCGGGCACGCATTCTGGGCCTGCTGCTGATTCCCCTTGATCCGGGTCCGGTGGTGCCGCTGCGCCGCGCACCGGATATCCGGGAAGCCGCGGCGGAAGCGTACGGAGGCATTGGAGAATCTTCCGTGGTGTCCCTGCATGAGCTTGTCGGGGCCGTCGGCGCCCACGAGTGGCGGCGGAATGGTGTCTACGTCGATGCTCTGCAGGACCGCATCCACCCGCACTACGGCGCGTTCTTCCCCACCCGCAGCGAGTACGTGGATCTCGTGGCGGCGGCCGCGCTGCCCTCCGATACGCTGGCGTTCGACGTCGGAACCGGCACCGGAGTGCTCGCCGCCGTCCTCGCCCGCCGCGGCGTCCGCCGCGTGATCGCCACCGACAACGAGCCGCGTGCCATCGCCTGCGCCGCGGATAATTTCCGGAACCTCGGGGTTCAGGACCGTGCCGAGGCGGTCCTGACCGACATGTTCCCGCCCGGACGGGCACCGCTGATCGTGTGCAACCCGCCCTGGATTCCGGCCACGCCGCATTCCAGCCTGGACAGCGCCGTCTACGACCCTGGGAGCAGGATGCTGTTCCGCTTCCTGAACGAACTCCCCGGCCATCTGGAGTCGGGCGGTGAGGGCTGGCTGGTCCTGTCCGACCTGGCCGAGCACCTGGGCCTGCGGTCGCGGAAGGACCTGCTGGCCGCCGTCGAAGCGGCCGGGCTGAAGGTGACGGAGCGGCTCGACACCAAGCCAACGCATCCGAAAGCTTCCGACCGCGACGATCCCCTGTTCGCGGCGCGCTCGGCCGAGGTCACGTCACTGTGGCGGCTTGTCAGCCGCTAGCACCGCTGGCGATCCTACCGAAGAGATGGTTTTCACACCGATCACGGACCTCGGGCTCCCGTAGCGGAGGCGGCTGCGGGACTCGCCATCCGTTCCCGTTATCGAAAAAAGGGGGGAGCGTTGGCTTCTGGCGCCTCTTGCCGTCAGTGTTGGCTGGGCGTAACGTCCGCAGCATAAGGGTTGCCTTTGGAGGCCTCCATGCGTGTGCTGCTACGCCGTTTCATCTCCATGACATCAGTCTTGTCTGTCTGCCTCGGCCTTTCGGCGTGCACCGTCGCCGAGACGCCATCCCCGGCACCGACTACGGAGGCCCGCACGGTCCCACCGTTTTCCACGGTCCCACCGCTGCCGGACAGAGGCGACATCGACCCAGGTACATATCTCGTCAACAGCTTCGCAGAGAATTTCGAGATCACCGTCCCGGACGGCTGGTCGGCCGACGGTGATGGCTTGGGAAAGGACGACCCGGATCACCCGGATGCGATGGCGGTCTTCGTGGGTTGGTGGCACTCCGACCATGTGCCGACGGACGCATGCGCGTGGCAGGGCGCGCTCGTCGAGGTCAATCCGTCGGCCAATGCATTCGTCGACGCGATGATGGCGCAGACGTCAACGGCGAGCACCCCTCCGGTCGAGGTTGTGGTTGGCGATTATTCCGGCGTCGAGTTCGATCTCTCCGTCGAGGGTGACAGGGACATCAAAGCCTGCGACAACGGTCAGTTTTGCGTTCACTCAGAATATTCGAACCTATGCACCCGCTGGTACTCGAGCGCCGCTGAGCGCGAAACTTACCGGGTGGTCAACCTGCACGGCCAACGCGCAATGTTCTGGGTGGTCCAATTCCACGAATCGATCAATCCGGAGCTGACACGAGAGGCACGCGCCGTCTTCGACTCGATCGTGTTCAAGCTCCGACAAGTGACCAGCTAATGCGGTAGGCGATCTCCTTGCGGGACGGACGGACCAGGCACTTAGGCCCTTCTCTTTTCCGGAAGTACTGACGAAATAGGCCATTGGCGTTCGCGTTTGACGCGCGCTGCCAGGGGCCCGGGCGGAGCACATAAGCGACGAGGAGTCGCGAAGTGCGTTCAACCAGCGTCACTATCGCTGAATTGTTTCCTTTCCCCATGATGAGGGCACCTACCAAATGGCCAGCTTCCTCCCTGGTGGCGGTGTGGGCTGGGCGGTCCCCGATCTTCAGCTCATCAGTAATGTACTTGCGTGGCTTCACCTTGGTCCTGGACCTTGGTCGCCTGCTGAACTTAACCGAACGCAGCAGGCGGGCAGATCCTGCTGGAACGGGGCGGATGCTTAATTGGTAGAGCGCACGCTTCTCAACCAAGCCCTACGGGCCCATTCTTCGCGATAGGCGCGTCGAACTGCGCATGATCCAATACCTCTTTCAGATTGGTGTTGCGACGTTCGTGAGAAGCCGACGGCGCTAATTGGGTGCCGTCCCGTAATCGGTCAGGCCGTTCCTGATCGCGAACAAGGTGGCCCCCACCCGGTTGGTTGCACCGATCTTGGTGTAGATGTGCTCCACGTGGTTGCGGACGGTCTTCCGGGAGAGGAAGAGGCTGTCCGCGATCTCGGCCGGAGTCATGCCGCGGCAGAGCATGCCGAGGATTTCCACTTCCCGCGGGGTGAGCCCAGCCGCGGCGGCATGCGAACGGCGGGGCTGCTGGCCGGCCGCCACCAGCACGGCCTCCACTGCTCCGGCGGCGAGCCTCCCGGCCGAAACTTCCTGCCGGAGACGGGCGGCCGCATCAGCCGGCGTGAGTGCGGGCCGGTGCGGGCGTGGCTCCACGGAGGCATGGTAGGAGTCCGCTGCCGCCAGGATCCGCTGCTTGATCCCCAGCTCGTTTCCGCCGATCCCTCGTGGATAGCCGGACCCGTCCAGCCGCTCGTGGTGTGAGCCGGTGAGGGCGGCCTCGCCCTTCAGGCCGGGAACGCGGCTGAGGATCCGCTCGCCCAGAAACGGATGCATGCGGATTCGTTCCTGCTCCAGCGCTGAGAGGGGCTCCTTCTTGTCCCACACCTGGTTGGACACCCCCAACCGGCCCAGGTCATGCACCCAACCTGCACGGCGGAGCTCCGTGACGTCGTCGGCTGGCAGCCCATGCTCCTCGCCGGCGGCGGCCGCCAGGGCCGCCACCGCGCGGGAGTGTCCGGCCGTGTAGGGGGACTTGAGGTCTGCAAAGTCGCCGATGGCGCGCAGTACTGTATCCAGCTGGCTGCCCGACAGGGGAGCGTCAGTGGGAGCCAGGTCAAGGGCCGCCTGCCAGCAGTCGACGTCGAGGAGTCCTTCGGTGAGCGCCTCAGCCTGGTCGATGAACATCCCGGCCAGTGCCGGGTCGAACTGGCTGCCGCGGCGTGCCCGCACCATGGCCACCGCGCCGGCCACTCCTTCCCTCCGCAGGAAGACCTCGGCCGTATCCGCCAGGTGCATGATCCGCATCTCCAATGGAATGTCCGCCCCCGCCACCCCCTCCGGCAGGCCCTTGCCGTCCCACCGCTCAAAGGTGTGGGTGAGCAGTCCTGCCACGCCGTCGTCGAGCCCTACACTGCTGGCCAACACCCCGGCCGAGACGCAGTGCGAGGCAATCATGGTCCGCACCGCCCCGCTGCCGGTCGCCGCGAAACGCGTCCAGCGGGCAACGCGGGCCAGCGGCGGGAGGCCGGCGCCGGCGTGGCTGAACATGCCGGCGTACATGGGCAGGCCGTGCTGGTCGCGGTCGTAGTAGTCGGCGCGGAAGGCGATGTCGTCCGTGAACAGCGCGGCGAGTTCAAAGGAATCCGCGTGGCAGCCGATCCAGGCCAGCTGGTTGGCGTAGTAGATCCTGCCCTGGCCGGCGGCGTCAATGCCCGCTGCCCCGGCGATCCGCAGGGCCAGCAGGGACGCACGCAGCATGTGCTCCATCGGCTGCCCCAGCCCCAGGTCGATGGCGAGCGACAGCGCGGCCAGGACTTCGCTGCGCCGGGGCGCAGCCGGTGACTGCATCACACCTGCCATTCTAGGAAGCCGCCAGCCACGGCAGTAGGGACCGCGCGTGCGGCTGTTATGCCGCCTGGTTCTTCCCAGTCCGTGCCTGGACGGGGCCTGGTCCGGCGGATTGTGCGGTGGACGGGAACCGGACGCCCACCTGCGCTCCGAACAGTCCACGCTGTGGAAGCCAGAAGTCCGCCAGGTGGTCCTGGACCGGCAGCGGGCCCGGAGCTCCCGCGTCCTCACCCACGATGGTGGCCTGGGAATCCGTCACGAGCCACAGCTGCCGCGGCTGGGCCTGGAACGTCTGGCCATTGGGCACAACGCCTGATACTTTCATCCTGCCCGCACCGAGCAGCGGGCCGGCGAATGCCCCCATGGCCCGGAGCACCAGCTCGTTCCGCCACAGGCTTTCCGGCATCCGCACGGCCATGGCGGTCAGCATCGTGGTGGCCGCGGAGGTGCCCAGCTGCAGGTCCCAGTTGAGGACTCCCGGCACCGTAATCAGCGCGGTGAAGGGCCCGCTCCACTGGATGTCGACGTCGGTCTCCACCGTATGGTGGACGGCCGCCCCGAAGTAGCGGGCGCAGCTGAACTCCGGTGCGGTGTTGGCGTAGATGGTCCACTCGCCGCCGGGTGTGCGGTGCCAGACGGAGCGGTAGCCGGGGCCAACGGAGCTCACCGGGAAATCCCGGAACGCCAGGTAGTGGCCGCTGGTGAAAGGCAGCCCCAGGACGGCGTAGCCGGCGAAGTGCTCCGCTGGGTCCTCGGGAAGGTCGGCAACGTTCGGTGTTGCCTCTGCTGATGACTGCGGCTGGTAGATGGTCATGGCCGCCTCCTTTTCTCTATGAGGCGAGACTATGACCGGGCCGCAGCAGGGGCATGGGGCAGTTGCCCCATTTAGCATCGGCTATTACGCGGCGTCGATGGCTTCCAGCCATTCCAGGAACGTCTGGCGTCCGACGGCGGAACCCGGCGCCGGGATCAGCCCGCCGTTGCGCATTGCCTTGCCCATGGGCCCCGGCACCCGGAGCGGTACGATCAGTTTTTTCTGCTGCGTCTTGGCCAGATAGGCCGCCACCAGGCCTTTCAGGTGTTCGGTCCGCGGGCCGCCGAGGTCTGGAATGCGTCCCTTCGGCCCGGACTCGGCCGCATCCACGAGGGCAGCCGCCACCTCCTTTGCCGCCACCGGCTGGGTGACCATCGTGGGCACGAGGACCAGTGGGCCCACTGAGGCGGCCTTGATGGACATCGGCACGAACTCGTGGAATTGAGTGGACCGGAGGAGCGTCCACGGAATGCCGCCGTGCCTGACTTCGTCCTCCTGCACCAGCTTCCCGGCGTACAGTCCCGAGTTGGCTTTATCGATGCCGACAATGGACAGCACCACGTGGTGCGTTACGCCGGCCTTTTTCCCGGCGGCCAGCAGGTTCTGGGTGGCGTTGGTGAAGTAATCCACGGCCTTCTTGGTGGACATGGCCTGGATGCCGGAGGCGTCGATGACGGTCTCGACATTTTGGAGTGCCTGATCGAGGCCGCGCCCGTTGACCAGGTCCACCCCCTCCGCGCGGCTGAGGCTGGCCACCTCATGCCCGCGTTCCCTGGCGATGGCCACGACGTGGCGGCCCACTGTACCGGTTCCCCCTGCAACGGCAATCCTCATGGAAGAAATCCTAAGCCGGTCCTACCTAAGGAGTCAGGCACCTTGGCAAGTGGGCCGTCGTCGTAATTTACGACGACGGCCGGTCGGCGCGCGGATTAGGTGTTCAGTGCGTCGATGGCATTGGAAGCAGCCTGGATGCTTTCCCAGCCGCGGCAGCCAGCCGCCGCCGTGAGGGGGTCCGGCGGGGTGCCCTTGTTCTGGAGGATGGCGACGTAGGTTGCGTTGACCACGTCCTCCCGGAGCTTAGGGAGCTAAGGACCGCGGATGTTCGGCATGACTGGCACCTGGGCGCGGCAGGTCAGGAAGTGTCCGGCGACAACGGCGAAGGCAAAGCAGGAGATGCCGACAAGCAGGAGCCTCAGGATGTCGTCCGGGCTGGTTGCCACGATGTATGCAGGAGGACCGATCAGCGCGGCCATCAGCCCCAACCGCAGTGCCAGGACTTCCCGGCTGCGGCCCGCGGACCTGCGCCGCGCCCAGATACCGGCCAGCTGCTTATCCCGGACAGCCTGGGCTTTAATGCGCCACTGCCGCTGGGAGCCGAGGTGAAGCCGGACGAGGGGCGCGGGCTGCAGCCAGTTCGTCGGGATTGTCGCGCCGGAGTGCTTCCACAGCCGGGCCTGGTTCATCCGCCCATGCGCTCCTGAGCCGGCGGTCAATGGCGGCTGCCATCACGTCCAGGCTATGTTTGGCAGCGCCCTCAACCACCTCCGCGGGAGCAGCGAAGGACGTCGCCGTCTGGACTGCGCCAGTTGAATCCGTGCGGTGGCCATAGCGTGGCGATCCGTCGGCGAGTTGGTATCCATTGTTCATGGTTCCCCCCAAGAAGGCCCTGCCGAGGCAGTAGCCCTGAATTTTGTTCTAGTCCTTTGAAGAAGGTCTTCGCATTGGCTGCTGAAAATATCGTGTGCGAGGCAGCAGGCGCAAAGCGCAATTCTTGGCGAAACCTTCGCCGATTTTGAGCCTGGACTGAGGAAGCGCAGGTCTCCGATGACTTGTCGTGCAGCGTGCGAACAAGGCCGTGATCCGGGCAACCGCGTTCGAGCCAGACCCGGTCGGCGCCGACCAGAAGGACGCCGGACAGGCGCCGCACCTGCGCGAGCGGAGGGTTTGTCTCGTGGCAGCGGGGACAGAAGGCAGTGACGTACTGGTGGATTCGGTCTCCGCGCAGCGGCTAGCCGCGGCCGGGCAGTGTCCGCCGAGACGATGACGCAGTCATATTTGGCTCCTCATCTGGGAAAGGGCAAGAACGCAGATTCCGCCGCCGAGCAGGATGAAGATGCCCAGGCCAATGAGCAGCCCCGCACCCAACCCGGAAGTGCGCGGCCAGACTGCCAAGGCACCCGCTATCGCCAGACATACTCCGAGGGGGATAAAGACGGCAGGCCCGGCGAGGGGTGTCTTATAGCCTTCATCCGGCGCGATACCACGAGTTGTCCCGAAGCAGAGGGCATAGAGGGCAGTAGCTCCTGCCAGGATTCCGAGCAGCATGAGGAGGCCGCCCCCGGACTTATAGGGCGGCTCCACGTCCTGTGGCATTGAGTTGTCATCGCTCATGATGCTGCTCCTTCCACCTTCGGGCGGAGTGGTTTCCCGAATACCCGAAGCATCCGCCCGAGCAGCAGGGGGAGAACCAGCTAGGCTCTTCGCGGTTCCCGGGGAAACGGGTTCCCGGAGAGAGCGTCATGTCGCCGGTAGAGGTTTCGGTGGCGACAGTGGGGCAGGTACGGGAGTTGTTCCCGACGTTCCGGCAGATGGACTTCTCTGTCTGCCAAGTTCACGCCGCCCAGCACCAGCGGCCGTCATCCATGGTCTGGTTTGCGGGAGTCTGGAATGTCGTTCACCTCAACAGCTCCGTAATTCCCGAGGCCGGGAATGCTTCCTGCCCACCAAAGGTAGTGAGCCGCCACAGCATAGAGAATCAGCGAAGTCCAAATTGTACCGACTCCTGCCGTCTTCAGCCCGAACGCCACCCCACATGTGACCAGGCCACTACCGAGTGACAAGAGAAACCATTGGATCCAAGCCTTTCGTGGTCTTTCCTTATATGCGGATACGAGCCACAAGCTGAGCACTGCGGTGATGACAACTGTCGCGAAAGGGCCCGTCAGCCAAATTGGCAATAGCGCTGTTTGCCTTTGCTGATTTGTAAGGAAGATGAGGCCGACTGCGAGTAGACCTGACATAATGCAGGCAACAGTCCATGCAGTAGCCGCCGTTTGATTGGCCACTTCGGACGGGAGGCAGACAAGATTCCACCAACTAGTGACGGACAATGAAAAGGTCACTATGAGAAATATGAGTGTGCGGGCTGACCATCCGTCATGGAATCCCACGGCCACTGAGGCTACCCCTGTGAGTAGTGCTCCCCAAAAATACCAACGAGACCATTTCTCCCCTCTCGCCATGCGTGCGGCCAGATCACAATATAACCGCTCTTTAATACTGTCTATGGGCCCGGAACTACTGTTTTTAGACTCGCAGTTGATCAGTCTCTTTCTTCGGAGGCTGGCTTTCCTTGTAGACAACAGCGGAATTAAACACAGCACTGCGAGGATGATTATAAAGATGCTTGCGTATACGGACGGGCTTCCGGAAGTGGACGAGAGGGAAATGGCAACAGCGATCACCGAGGCAGAGAAAATTGCTGGGAGGTGCACCAGTGAGAAAGGAAGCAAAACAAGAAACAAGGGCGCTATGACCTTGACCAACGCTTCACAAATCTTCATTGGCCAACTGTCTCCTATGTCAAAGGAGCGGAGAAGTAGACGGCTGAGGCGATGCAAAATAGCTGCCACGTAGGCTGGCTGAAGGCGAAACAGATCCCCGGGGCCGGAAAGGAGGATTGGGTCTCCCTCAGGTCCAGAGGTTCCCCGAGGCTGCAGTTGTTTCACCTGAGCGACGACCTCGGACTGAACTTTCCGGGCGTCCGTATCAGGGGCGCCTGCGAGAGAGTCTGGATCATCAGTCGCGAGCGGCGGGGGGTCTAAATCTGCAAGCATTCTCACTATCCCAGCGGACGCGTCGACTCTCCCCCACCACCAGTCGTTAGTGCGCCAACGTTCTGAGAAGAAGGCTGCGAAGTTGAACAACGAGGAGCCAGCGAGCTTTGAGTCAGCGTCCAGTTGCTCCGGCAAGCCCTGATTTAGAACCGCTTCACCGAAATCCTCATCAAGGGCAATTCTCAAGTATTTCTCGGCTTGCCGCGCTCGGCGAGCCGCAAGCAATTCTGCGAGGTCGATTCCCGAGTCCAAGGCCGTCGGCTCTGACGCGGTAATCGCAGTGAACCCCACCGCTTCATGCCCCTCTGATCTAAAGGCCAGCGCGACGAAGGGTGTTAGGTCCCACGATCGCCAATTCTGAGGAAACGCAGCCCACGGGTTGACGGGAGTCGAATTCTTCGTCGAGAGCTCTCTGAGGCACTCCACTACGTCATCAAGCTCGGCCCATATCGGCGTGCATCTTTCCAATCTCGCGTCCTGCTCCCGCAACCATCGTTCTTTCGCGGTGCTGCTTTCCGTGTCCTTCAGAACTCCTAACACACAGGTGTCCCGGAGATGGCGAGCCTGCGCCTGAAGTTTGTAAAGGTTCTCCCTGATAGATTCCTGACGACCTGGGGGATCGAGCCGAGTCATCTCAGTTTTGCCAAAGGCCTGTTCCTCTTGGGCCCTGAGCCATGCCAGAGCAGCCCACACTGTTTCCAGCAGAGCCTGAGGGCCCTGGAGAACCGATGGCCGCTCCCTTGAATTTACTGATGCAAGCATGCTCTGGTAGCCCGACTTTAAGTCCCGCTCCAGAGTTCTCTTGGCGTTCTGCGAAGTGGGTTGAAGGCTCGGCCGGTCCAGGCTCTCTGTGTCCAACAACCAGCGCTCTGGATCCTCCATTGCCTCTCGAAGGAGGGCTAAATCTGTAACTGCACGTGCAACAATGTATGCGTCCTGCAGTCCTTTGCGGTTCGCCGAAGAGGCGGATGTGATCATGGAGGCCTGCTTCCAGGCGCGTAGACGTGCCTCCTGGGCGAGTGCCCGAAGCCTGTCTTTCGCCACCTGCTCGATCTCATCCTCTGCCGACTCCCGGAACCGTCTGATCGACTGCGCAGCGAGGAGGACCTGAGTGAAGCGGGACAGTCTGTCCTTGCGTATGACCTCCCTGTTGGCCCAGCTTGGAGGGTCTACGCTAACTGCGGCAGGTGGGATGATTCGGGCATCTGGGCTTGGATCGAGGTAAAGCAGACGCCGGGTGTCGTAAGTATCCGTGGGTGAAGTGCGAACCGCATGAAGCGCCCGATCAATGGGAACGTTGTCAAGGATTCCCCCATCAATCACCCTGAAAGGAATCCCTGGAAGATTCCCGCGCCGCGCGGCGAACTCCACACTCATGTCAACCGGTCCGTCTTCAAACGGATCGTTGTCCTGATACTCCTCCTCGAGGGCGTGAGACCATATCAGCGCAGGCTCAAACGCCCCAGGAAACGAAGACGTTGCGCGCGCGGCGTATGCAAGCTTTTTCACAAGATTGTTCTTGCGGAGACAACCGTCGCCATCTTCGATTTTTGAGGGCGGGAGGACAAAACGGAAGTGCCCCCTACCGCTATTCTGGGCCAAATAGTCGGGGTCTGAAATAGTAGCGGACAAATGAACTGATAACTTATCGGACTCGTGCAATCTGTTTCTTGGGCCGAACCTGATCGTGTTAATCGCAGACTCCACGCCGGACCAGAAGTACCCATCACCTCGAAAGACCGATGGAACCGCGTGCAACCCGTTTGGCTGGAGGAGCGCCCATATTGCTCCCTGCTGCTGCCAAACAGAAAGCACTTGGTCAAAGCTGCCGCCCACTCTTTGGGAAACGGCGTAGAGGACTGAGTTTAGGCCGCCCGCACTTGCGCCGGCGAGTATGTCTACTTCGACGCGATCATAGCGCTGCTTATCAAGCCATGCCGCATAAGTCTGGGCCCGGGATCGTACATGCGGATCTACCGTCTCGCCAGGCTCTTCTAGGACATAGAACCTGTGCACCCCAGATCCCGTTCGGATAAGGCGCACCCTTCGAAGAACGTCGATTTCGGCGACTGCTCCTCCGATCCAAACTGCCAGACTCACCCCGCCCTTGGCAGCCAAGGCCAAACGCAGGACTCGTCCGTAAGCGGACCCCTGCGAACTTGCACCTGAATTGGTGATTAGCGCGGCAACGTCCTCGGCAAGCGGGCAGTCGTTCGGGCCCAGGTATTCGACTCGTCTATCCATCAAAATCCCTCGAGAAAGTTGCTTTTTCTTGGGAGTGGCCATCAGCGCTTGGTGACAAACCAATATGGTCAACATCGCGGTAGTTATGAGGAAATTTAGACTATCTAAAATAAACAGTACGAGAGGATGATAAAAGTACGCGCAGGAGTTTGCTAGGGACTTTAGTCCCCGCGTGAAAGCGTGCTACCGGGACCTCACAGCGATGGCACTAATTAGCTGCAGAAGGCAGAGGCAAGGGGCAACCGGTTCAGGCTCAAGGCGCAAGAAGTTTCTGGCTTCCGGAAAGCAACAATTGTCACTGGGAGTTTGGATCGATGATAGGCGCAAGGAACTGCCGCGGGCAGGCGTCTCGGAACTCGAATCTCGGCTGTCAGCAGGATGCGGGCGACATTGAGCACGACAAGTCCTCTTCCGCCGGGATGTGTTGGCCCTGTATGCCTAGGGGTGACGGCACCTGCGGCGTCGCGGGTCACGATGAAGGTGGCTGCGCCGAGGCCGGCGCCGAGCGTTGCTGTTCGGCTGGTTTCCGCATGTGCGGTCGCCGGGCCTTGACAGCTTCATGGGGGAGGGCTTCGCGACCAAAGGGTTAGCCGGAAACAACTCCAGCTACATCCTCGATAGTCAACTTTTTGTTGGCCTCCGCGGAATGACTCCAAGCCGTTCAAGCTCGGTGTCTCTCTCCAAGATCACGTCGGCTTTTGCATGGTCCCACGCGGCGTTGCTGACGGACACCATGCTTGCCATGATTCCTCGCAACTCTGTCTCCACGTCGTTAACGTATGTTTCGGACCCGGCGGCGTGTGTCTCGATGTCACGCTGAATCTTGCGGTGCAGCTTGTGGAAGGCATTGGCTTGATCGTTCAGAGCCTTGATGCGGCTTCCAGTCCAAGCCTGAAGAGCCGTGATAGCGGTTGCTAAGACCATCACTACCCCTACCAGCACCCGAGCAGTGATCGAGAACTCCTCGTTTTGAAGACTTGTGAAGATTTCCGTCGCTGTGATCGCGCTGAGGACAGCTGTCGCTCCTCCGAGCCAAGGCACCCAGTGATGCGCGCCTACGTACTTTGAGGTTGCTTTACAGTAGGTCCAGGCATCAGTCCATGTAGTTCCACCTTTTCTACTTTGCGACCTCCACTTTGAGACCTGGGCAGGTAACTCGACAAGGGCCCAAAGACCCGCTGAAACATCTAAAACACTTGAACATGAGGAACCCCACCAGGGTGAAGCCGCAGCGTTAGTGCACCTGCTTACTGGGCAATCCTTTTCTCAAGCTACTGCGAGGGAGGAGCGTCTGAGGCAAGGTCACGACGGCCGCAAGTTTGGCAGCGCGACTGATCCGTCCGAGCCGCATGTCGTGGCCGGCCGAGCCTAAGTGAGGGTCGGAAAGGATTCTTAGCTCCCCACCGACGCCTTGGCGGCGCGCGTCGCGTTCATCCACTCGGTCAGCCACGGCGCCCGGACGCTGGAGGTGATGCGGCAGTCGGCCACGAAGGTACCGTTGGCGCCGGCATCGATCCAGTCCTGCAGCGCGGAAAGGTCATCCAGAAAGCGGATGACAGAGGATTCAGCACCCAAAGCCCGGGCAACACCGCTGAAGTCCACCTCCGGAATCAGCATCGGCTTCTCGGTCAGGCCCTGTGAACCGTACTGGTGGATCTCGGCACCGTAGGCAGCGTCGTTGTAGATCACCACAATGGCGCTGCGGGCGGCACCGATCAGTGACTCGAGGTCGGACAGGCCCATCAGGAAGCCGCCGTCGCCCGAGGCCAGCACCAGGGTGCGGCCGTCCTCCACAGCACGCGCTGCCCCGACGGCGCTCGCCAGTCCCAGCCCGATGGACTGGAATGCGGTACCCACCATCACCAGGTCCTGCGGGCGCGGGATGTTCCAGTACATGGGCGCCCAGCCGATAAAGTGCCCGCCGTCCTGGACCACCGTGCGGCGCTCCGGCAGCACGGCATCGAGCGCGGTGGCGAGGGCGCGCGGGTCCAGCCGGCCGTCCTCGGTTACCTCGGATCCGGCCTCGTGCCCCGGCCCCGCAGCCAGACGCTTCGAGGCTTCGGCCCGCCACCCCGCAACAGCAGCCTCGCCGTCCAGCAGCGACAGCAGACGCGAAGCAGCGGCCTTCGCGTCCGCCTGAATGAACAGGTCCACCCGCGCGTGCGTCGGCTGCACGGCTGTGTCGATCTGGATGACGGTGCTGTCCGGGCCCAGCAGGTGCCCGAACCGCATGGTGAACGGGCTCAGGCTGGCCCCGGCCACCAGGACCACGTCGGCCTCGCCCATGAGCGCGGCCGCGGTGTCGGTGCCGAAACCGCCGGCAACGCCCAGGTACCCCTCGCCATTGAGGAGGTTGAGCGCCAGGGCGGTTCCGGCGGTCAGTGCGCCGAGCCGGTCGGCGAGTTCGCGGAGCTCCGGGCCCGCGCCGGAGAGGTGCGCACCCCGGCCGGCCAGGATCAGCGGCCGCCTGGCACCGGCCAGCAGGCGGGCGACCTGCCCGAGGCCGCCGTCGACGTCGTCCGTCACCTTTGGTGCCGCCGGTTCCGGAAGGTCCTCATCCGAAGCCTCGAGTGCGGCGAGGTCGTAGGGGATGGCAAGGACGACGGCGGTGCGCCGGGTGAGTGCGTACTCCACCGCCTGCCGGGTGATGGCGCCCGCAGCGTCGCGGGTGACGGTGAAGGTGGCCGCGCCGAGGCCGGCGGCGATGGCTGTTTGGTCCACGTCCCAGGGCCGGGCGCCGGTGGTGGGGGCGTCGCCGGTGACCAGCACGACGGGGATCTGCGCCTGGACCGCCTCGGCGAGGGCGGTGAGCGCGTTGGTGTAGCCGGGGCCGTAGGTGGTGGTGCCCGCGGCGAGCCGTCCCGAGGTCCGGTAGTAGGCGTCAGCCGCGGCGATGGCGGCACCCTCATGCCGGACGGGGGAGAAGCGGAGGCCCTGCTGCTCGGCGGCGTCCAGGAAGTAGACGTTGCCGTTGCCCATGACGCCGAAGACGTCGCTGACATAGCCGCTGAGAACCTGTGCCACGCGGCCGGAGACGGTAAGTGAAGTCATGCAGGCATCGTGTGGCCTGCATCTCACGTTTGCAATACCGTGGGATGCCGCTGGGACTTTTGGCAGCAGAAGGCATTCACAGTGACAATTTGCCCACCTGTGGCGGGCGTCACGGGTTAGTCGTGTGTGCGGGATTCCTGCTCCGACAACCGGCTGATGAGGCCGTCGTACCGGGGCGGCATGAGCTCCAGGATGGAGATGGCCGTGCTGGTCCGCTCGATCCCGTCGATCTCCAGGATCTCGTTGGTGATGCGGTAGAGATCGGCCGTGCCGCGGGCCACCACCTTGGCCATGAGGTCCGCGTCGCCGGTGGTGGCATGCACCTCGATGACCTCCGGGATTGCGGCGAGCCCGTTCTCCACCGAACCTGTCCGGGTCTGGCTGATGGAGAGCGAGAGGAAGGCCATGAGTTCGTAGCCGAGCGCGGCGGGGTCCAGCCTGCGGCTGAACGAGCGGAGCGCGCCGCTGCGCTCCAGCCGGGCCAGCCGGGCGTGGACGGTGTTGCGTGCGACGCCGAGTGTCCGGGAGAGTGCCAGGGCGCTGGCTTCGGGGTCCTTGTCCAGGGCAAGGATGATCCGGCCGTCGAGCGAATCGAGGGTGCGAGAGTTTGCGATGGTCATATTTTCACCAGAGGTACTAGAAGTTGAGCAGAAGTCCCAAGCACCGGAGCCTACCTTGCATTGTGGTCCGGGTCACTTCCATGATCGGACTTCATGACCAGTGATCAGCTTGAAGCCGCCCCCGAAACTGCGTTGCCCACCCTGCGTGGCGCGGTGGCCGGCCTTCCGTCCTACGTTCCGGGCCGGCGCGGCACCGGCGCAGACATCGCCGCTCTCGCCAGCAACGAAAACCATTACGAACCCCTGCCCGCCGCCGTGGCTGCGGTGGGCGAGGCGGCCGGCAGGATGAACCGCTACCCGGACATGGCCGCCGTCGAACTCCGCGAACGGCTGGCCCGGCACCTGGGCGTCACGGCGGAGGAAGTGGCGGTGGGACCTGGCAGCGTGGGCGTCCTGCAGCAGATCATCACCGGACTGTGCGACGCCGGGGACGAAGTGGTCTTCGCGTGGCGCTCCTTCGAGGCCTACCCCATCCTGGTGGAGCTGGCAGGCGCCCGCGCGGTCCGCATTCCACTGGACGACGCCGAGGGACACCACCTCGAGGCGATGGCCGCGGCCGTCACCGACCGCACCAAGGTGGTCCTGCTCTGCACCCCCAACAACCCCACCGGCGTGCCGATCAGCCACGACCGACTCGAGTCCTTCCTGCAGTCCGTCCGTTCGGACGTCCTGGTGGTGATTGACGAGGCGTACGTGGAGTACGCCGACGCGGGCCCTGACTCTCTGGCGCTCTACCGCCGGTACCCGAACGTTTGCATCCTGCGCACCTTCTCCAAGGCCTACGGGCTCGCCGGCCTCCGCGTGGGCTACGCCCTGGCGGCGCCGGCAATCGCTGAGGGGCTGCGCCGCACCGCCCTTCCCTTCGGCGTGAGCGCGCTGGCCCAGAAGGCGGCCATCGCGTCGCTGGATGCGGGGGAGGAGATGGAAGCGCGGGCTTCGGCGGTGAAGCAGGAGCGTGCCCGGATGGCCGCGGAGTTGGCAGCCCAAGGCTGGAAGCCGCAGCCGAGCCAAGGCAATTTCCTGTGGATCCGTGCCGACGGCGAGCTCCTGGCCACGCTGGTGGACGCGTTCGATGCCGCGGGCGTCCTGGTCCGGGCCTATCAGGGCGACGGCGTGCGGATCACCGTTGCCGACCCTGCCTCCAACAACCGCGTGCTCCGGCTTCTCGAAGCCCACGCCGCCTGAAGTTTTATCCCCAACAGTTCCACCTACAACTAAGAGGAATCACCATGGAACAACAGACAAAGATGTCTGCCCGCCCACTCGGCGCGGCCCTCAAGCCCCGGCAGCTGACCATGATGGGCCTGGGCAGCGCCATCGGCGCGGGCCTGTTCATCGGCTCCGGCGCCGGCATCCAGGCCGCCGGCCCGGCGGTGCTGATCTCCTACCTCGTGGCCGGTACGCTCATCATCCTGGTGATGTGGGCGCTCGGCGAGATGGCTGCTGCCAACCCGGACAGCGGCGCCTTCTCCGTCTACACCGCCAAGGCCTACGGGCCGGTGGCCGGTGCCACGGTGGGCTGGCTGTGGTGGCTGCAGCTGGTGGTGGTGATCGCGGCGGAGGCGCTCGGTGCCGCAGGCCTGCTGGCCACCATCTTCCCTGCGCTGCCGGTGTGGCTGATGGCGTTTGTGTTCATCGTTGTTCTCACCGCCGTGAACCTGACCAGTGTTAAGAACTTCGGTGAGTTCGAGTTCTGGTTCGCCCTGCTCAAGGTGGCGGCAATCGTCGGGTTCCTGCTGGTGGGCTTTGCGCTGCTGTTCGGCCTGGTGCCGGGTGTGCAGTCGCCGGGCCTGTCGAACTTCACCGGTGCCGGCTTCGCTCCGAGTGGTTTTGCCGGGATCGCGACGGCGCTGTTTGTGGTGGCGTTCGCGTTTGGTGGCACCGAGATCGTGTCCGTCGCGGCCGCCGAGACGGCCGAACCGGCCCGGAGCGTGAAGAAGGCCGTCCGTACGGTGCTGTGGCGCATCCTGGTGTTCTACATCGGTGCGATCTTCGTGATCGCGGCCGTGGTTCCGGTGGGTTCGGCGGGTCTGAAGAGCCCGTTCGCCGCGGTGCTGGACGCCGCCGGCATGCCAGGTGCCGCCACCGCCATCACGCTGGTGGCCGTTGCGGCGTTGCTGTCAGCGTTGAACGCCAACCTGTACGGTGCTTCGCGTATGGCGTTCTCCCTGGCCGAGCGTGGCGAGGCGCCGCGCTGGCTGGCTTCCGTTTCCAAGGCCCGGGTTCCGGTGGCCGCGGTCCTCGCCAGCGTCGCCTTCGGCGTGGTCACGGTCGTGCTGGAGCTGGCCTTCCCCGAGAAGGTCCTTCCGGTCCTGCTCAACATTGTTGGTTCGACGTGCCTGCTGGTGTGGACGTCCGCGCTCCTGGCCCAGCTCGCTTTGCGGCTGCGCGCCGACCGCGAGGGAACCGAGCTTCCACTGCGGATGCCGGGCTTCCCGTGGCTCACTTCCCTTGGCCTGCTGATTCTCACCGCGATCTTTACGGTTGGCTTCATTGGTGAGGATTCTCGTCCGCAATTGCTGAGCACTTTCGGGCTCGTGGTTCTGCTGATGGTGGCGAATTGGCTGAACCATCGTAAGCGGCGCACTCCGAGAGTGGAATCTTCGGACGGAGCCAAGCAGCCGGTGCTCATCGACTGAACCACGTGCCCTGACCAATTGGGGGTCAGGGCACAGGAGGGCGCGTCCGGCTTTAGTCGGGCGCGCCCTTCGCCCTACATGGCCGGCGGCTGATGTTGTGCACGCCCTTTGCCGTCCTGCATCGCCGATTTGACCAAGGCATTAAGCGGAAATGGTGCTGACTCCCGACACTTCTTGTCCGTATGCATTATGGAACACATCGCTCGCGATAGAAACTAGAGCGTGACACAGTCGATTCCAGTCGATTGCGTCGAAGTTTAAGGGCTCATGAGCGGGTCGATAATGCACGATTCGATTGCGCAACTGGTAGATTGCCTTCCCAGCAGCGGAAGGCAAACTTGTATCTGCCATTAGGTTAACGCCCAGGCAGTCGCAGGCCTCACGCAGGTCCTCTTCCCGCGCATGGCTAAGTACCACCTTCAAACTCGACTCCTCAAGAGGGCGCCAAGACATTTCGTTCTCTAGCGCCGCTGCGATCTCTTGCCAACTGCCTTCTACTGCTAATGCAACCTTCAGCTTCGATGCTTTTTCGTGCGCATACGTCGCTTCGATGCAGCGGTAGAGGCTCATGTAGAGACTTCTTGGGTCGAGGTCCAATGTTGACCGGCACAGCTCGTTGTACGGCAAGGATTCGATATTGGAATGGGCAAGGTCAGTCAATGCGTCGGCGAGTGAGTTCTCAATCCAGGAGCCGCCGTGTCGGGACTCCTCCGCACTGAAGTTGAGAAAGAGCGACCACACAACGTCGTCGCTAATCAGGTCAGTGCTCTGGAAGACGCGGATCGGCGGAAACAGTGCCATGATCTTCGCGTTGTCGTGGCCTCCATACGTTGGATTGTCGTCGAGATTGTCGACAGCGACCACATCGTAAACCGTAATCGCAGATACGCTCGGAGAGATGACTAGTTCGGAGAGGAGACAAACATCGAAACCCTGGATATCATCGAGCGGGGCAAGACTGGGATCTTGAATATCATGTTCAAAACCAACGCTGGCTATGTAATGTCCTTCGTTAAATTCAAGCCAGGCTAAATGGCGGAAGCGCCCGAAGCTCATCGAGCGATGCACTTTTGTTTTTTTAAGTACCTCATCTGCATCTGGATTTGCATGGACCCAACGTGGAGCCTGAGGACTTGGAATGGATCGCTCACGCTCATCGGCGAACCTTACGAGACGCTGGAAGAGGGTTGAGTTGGCCTTCTTCATGTTTCGATCCACGTCAGCCCGCTCGCCAGCATTGCTCCAGATTTTTGACCGCAAAGTTTTCCTCGATTAGAACCTTAAACGCATCAGCAAATACTCCTCGCTCGTAGCGGCCAACCTGTCCGACTCGCTTGTCCAAAAGTTCTTCCAAGACATCTGTCTTCAGGAAGTCTCTTAGGTGGGAGGCGTCCAGGTTCGCGAGGCGGTAGATCAAGTCGTGGGCCGACTGCTCAAGTTGCTGTATCCGCGCGGTTCGTTCAGCCTGTGACCGGTCTGCGCCGGGGCGGCCGAGTATGGCTATGCCAAGCGCGACGATAAAGCCGATGCGTGCGGGCTGACGGTCAAAGATGAAGCGTCCCCCGGGGAAACCATCTTCGCCGTCATATCGCGAAAATGCCTTGTCGAGCTGACTCAGCATCGACAGAACGCCATAGAACTGCTCCTGAAAACCCTCGTTTGCAAGGTTGTCCACGAAATCTAGTCGAGAGAATTCGTCCGACAATGCCTCCTTCGTATCGACGCCTGTCTTCCGCAAGGAGAACGCAATGTAGAGCTCCACGAGTGCGTCACTGGAGTACTGAGCTGGTCCGACGCGACGCCCAGGCTGGTCGGGAGTGGATACCTTGTCGATATCCGGTACTCGTTCCACAATCTCGGCAAGAAGGGGGGCGTACACGACGGAAAGCTGCCGGCTGATAGTCCAGGGAACTTGACCGGTGTTCAAGATCAGCATGCGGTAAATCATCGCTCTGACGTTGTCGGTGAGCCAGAATTCGACCCGAACTTTGCTTTCCCCAATCTTTGGCTGATCCGCGTACGCTTCCTGAAGGGCGGCGGTCCGCTGCATTCCATCAATGATCGACAAATTCGAACGGTCTTCTGGCAGGAAGTCGAGCGAAGCGCCTGAGCTCAGCGGCCGTAACGCACTGAAGTCGTCCGGGGCAAGGACCGCTCCGATTACTACGGGCGGAAGAGTTGCCCCCTTCTTGAGGTCCTCGACCATCCGGTCACGGATCCTTTTTGCGGTCGTGGTCGCCATCACGCCGCGCTGGCCAGAAAGACCCCCTTGGGCGGCGTGGGCTGCGCTGGCCAAATCCAGGTAGTCACGCACGGTCATGGTCGTCATATAGGACCAACATGCAGTCCGTTTGTCATATATCCAGTCCGTATCCATACCACTCCAGTCGTTGCGCCCAAAGACGCGTGCGCGCCAAAGCCGATCGTATAACTGCAGGGCAGCGCTCGACTATTTGGCGCTATTGAGGCCCATAGTTGGTTCTCCATGGCCTACGGGCTCGCCGGCCTGCGCGTGGGCTAAGCAATTACGACAGCGGCAATCGCCGAAGGTTTGGGCCGCCCGCCCTGCCGTTCGCCGTAAGCGCGCTGGCTCAGAAGGCCGCCATCGCGTCGCTGGACGCGGGGAGGAGATGGCAGCCCGGGTTTCCCTCGTCAAGCAGGAGCGCGCCCGGATGGCCGCTGAACTGGAAGCTGCAGCCGAGCCAGGGCAACTTTCTGTGGATCCGCGCCGACGACCAGCTCCTGGCGACGCTGGTGGAGGCGTTCGACCCGCCGGCATTATGGTCCGGGCGTATCAGGGCGACGGCGTACGCATCACCGTGGCCGACCCCGCCTCCAACGACCGCGTGCTCCGGGTCCTAGCAGCCCAAGCGGCCTGACATCTTGCTGACCTTCCACCGATTCCTTCCACCTACAACCAGAGGACTCCCCATCGAACACCAGACGACGACGTCTGACAGCGCCCCGGCGCGGCACTGAAACCCCGCCAGCTCACCATAACGTGCCTGGGCAGCGCCATCGGCGCGGGGCTGTTCATCGGCTCCGGCGCCGGCATCCAGGCCGCCAGGCCTGCGGTGCTGATCTCCTACCTCGTCGCCGGCACGCTCATCATCCTGGTGATGTGGGCGCTCGGCGAGATGCCAGCCGCAAACCCGGACAGCGGCGCCTTCTCCGTCTACACCGCCAAGGCCTGCGGTCCGGTGGCCGGCGCCACCATGGGCGGCTCTGGTGGATCCAGCTCGTGGTGGTCATCGCCGCCGAAGCACTCGGGGCGGCGGGCCTGCTGGCCACCGTCTTCCCGGCCCTGCACGTGTGGCTGATGGCCCTCGTGTTCATCGTGGTGCTCACCGCCGTGAACCTGACCACCGTGGAGAACTTCGTCGAGTTCGAGTTCTGGTTCGCCCTGCTCAAGGTGGCCGCGATCGTCGGGTTCCTCCTCGTGGGCGTTGCCCTGCTCTTCGGCTCGATTCCATGGGGGAGGGCTTCGCTCCCAGCGGCTTCGGCGGGACCGCGACGGCCCTGTTCGTGGTTGCGTTCGAGTTCGGCGGCACCATAATCGTTTCCGTGGCGGCGGACGAGACCGCAGAGCCGGCCCGCAGCGTAAAGAAGGCCGTCCGCACCGTGCTGTGGCGCATCCTGGTCTTCTACATCGGCGCCATCTTCATCATTGCTGCGGTGGTTCCCGTAGGTTCGGCGGGCTGAAGAGCCCGTTCGCCGCAGTGCTCGACGCTGCGGGTATGCCCGGTGCAGCCACTTCCAATCACCCTGGTGGCCGTCGCCGCACTGCTCTCCGCCCTGAATGCCAACCTCTACGGTGCCTCCCGAATGGCATTCTCTCTGGCCCAGCGCGGCGAGGCGCCGCGCTGGCTCACTTCGGTGTCGAGGGCCCGGGTTCCGGTAGTTGCCGTGCTGGCGAGCGTCGCCTTCGGCGTTGTCACGGTGATGCTGGATGGCCTTCCCCGAGAAGGGCCTTCCCGTCCTGCTCAACATCGTGGGCTCCACCTGCCTGCTGGTGTGGACGTCCGCGCTCCTGGCCCAGCTCGCCTTGCGCCTCCGCGCCGAAGGCAACGGGACGGGGCTTCCTCTGCGGATGTCTGGCTTCCGTGGCTCACTGTGGTTGGCCTGGTTATTCTAGCGGCGATCTTCACGGTGGGCTTCCGCGGCGAAGATTCCCGCCCCCAGCTGCTCAGCACATTCGGGCTCGTGCCGGTTTTGACGGTGGCCAACTGGCTGAACCACCGGAAGCGGAACACCCGGCCGCATGTCGAATCTTAAGAGGGTGACAAGCAGGCGGTGCTCATCTAGTGAACGGGGCGCGCCTAAAACTCTTTACCGGAATCAGTTCATGCGAAGGGCGCATCCGCTTTCACCGATTCTCCATCGCCATGTGTGCCCGGTAGGCCAAGCTGAACGACCGAGGGAGGAGAAGCGCTGCTCCCGGATGCCATTCCCCGTAGGGACGTAATTCTCCTGTGGCTGTTGGCCTCCGGCGGAGCCGGTCCCGCTGTTCTCCCTCCGACGCAAACCCACTAGACATCGCCCAGAACGTCGGGGGAAAGTGCGCAGCGAATTGGTATGTCACTGTCACGAAGAGAGAAATGAACGGGCCTGTCACTATCGACCAATCCTGCCCGCTGAGGTGCGTTCTCCTAAAGGACTGTGTGTCAGGGGATTGTCGAGTACAAGACCGACCGGCGGGGGATACGTCGTGCTCTTCGTACAGCGTTCTGGTCGAAGGTGGGCCAGCTCACATCAGAGGAATTGTCACTACCCCTCCACCAAGTAATGCGCGCCCTGAAGTCTGGTTCAGGGCGCGCATTTTGCGCGTACCGGTCTTTCCTCATGGCACATCCGGAATGCGCGACGAAGAAGTACGCCGGCACGAACTCGAACGACTAGTTCACATCAAGACAACATCGAACTCTTCTGCCACCTCAGCTACGAGAGAAGCGACATCATTCATGAAGCTGTTCCTGTCGGGAGAGGCGCTAACTGTAGGAATAGGTGCGCCCTTGTCGTAAACCTCGTTCGCGATTATTCGAGCCCGGTCGAATGTAGATCCTGGGCCCCGCTGCACGTAGGCTTCTTGCCAACCAAGCCGTACATCTTCCCTCAGTCGCTGCCGGGTGAGACGCATCAGCTTCTTCGTTACCGCGTTTTGAACCTCATCGATGATGGCCTGCCTTTCATCGTCGCTCGGGTCCCCTCCCTCCCACCGAACTGGCTGCTGCAACATGAGGTAGACCTGTCGTTGAAGTGCGTTTCGAAGGTCCGCGACCGGCTTCAGGCTTTCGTATTCGTCAGTGCGTCCGTCGGCCAACCTCCTACTGAGCGCCTTCACCCGTGTCCAGTGCTCTTTGGGAGCATCTGGGTTCACATCCAAACCCAGCAATCCCCTCCAACGGGTGTGGAAGTTCTTCGCAGCCTCAGTAACGGCTAGAGACAGGTTCATCCGGTCAAAGACCGGCCGGCTGGGTCCAGCCTCCACTGCTGTCTCCGGGTTGCTCAAAACATGGACAAGTCCTTCAAACTGTTGGATAGTGCGTGCACCCACCTTTTTCCGGGAGCTGAGCTGCTCGTGTATCCCACCGACGAAGAAGCGGGCTCGATCGAGGCGGGACCGCAGGACCCGCTCCGCTGCTGGCCCGAGGTCATCACCTATTGCACCAAGCACGTTTTCCACCGAAGCGAGGACATGTTCCTCCCGCGCCGAAAAGGTCGGCAGGTTATCTCCCTTGACTTGGTCGAAGTGCGTGAAAAGGAAGTGCAGCTTTGCTGCGTTGCCGGATAGGGCGACACTTTTTAGCGCGGAAACAGGAGCTGCCTGCATGGGTTGTGTCGCGTTGTCGACCAGAAGTATCGCGTCGACGTACTCCAGCTGAAGGGCTACATGTGTTGAGAGCGTTGCTACAGATTTCGGTGTATGGCCTAGGCCCTCGCCGTCGATGAGCACTAGCTGTGATGGCTCTTCCGCCCACTCTGGGCGGAAGGGCCCCTTGACCCTAATGCCATTGACCAGAGGGGTGAGCAACCGACCAAATAGAGGCGCGTAATTGCTTGAAAACCGCGTCACGACCTTGATGAAGGCCTCCCGGTCTTCTGTCTTCCATGACCAACTCACCGGCCAACCTTGGCGGCTCTTTTTGAGCTGCCCAACGTCGAGGGTTGCGAATCGTTTCTCAATTTCATCAAGGAGGGCGTCCACGATGTCATGGAACTCGTCTGTCTGTCGAAGCTCAGCGTCGAGATTTTCCTCCAGATATTCGGTCACAACACGCTCATCGTCCTTGCTGGGTTGAAACTCATCAAGAGTTGCCTGGGCATGGCGCTCGACCACAGTTCGAACTGACTTGACGGCGTTGATGACTACCTGGTTCGTGGTCCCCAGATCCACTTGCCCGTAGTCCTCGGGGTTGATGTCCAGCAAGTCTGCGTCATCGTCATCAATGACATCGTCGGCATCCAGTGACGAGGTGCGTCCAAGGATGTAGCTGAAACGGAAACGCTGGTTGACGTGGTCCAGAAGTCGTCGGGATATCTCCTGATCATCCTTGCCCTTGAATGCAGCCAGAGCTGCATCAGAGACGTTTTCTGTCAGATAGTCAATAACCTCATCGCGAGGAGCGAAGGTTACGGCTGCCGTGAACTCATCATCGTTTGTCGTGATGATCTCAGTATCGGCGACGGTGGTTTTCGCTGTTGACGTAGAAGGAAATCGCTCAGTTTCCGGGTCAGTACCCATCAGCTGGCGGACCACGGTCGTCTTCCCTGCTCCGGTCGTTCCCAGAAGTAGAACTTTCCTGTAGCCATCGTCCTTAGACGGCAAGGGAATCATAACTTCACGCAGGGCAGAGAAATCTGTGTGCGCGGACTCAACTCCGTCATAGAAGATATCGACGACTCGCGCATCAGCCTGCTCGCCCGCTCGAACACGAGCAGAGGGCTCCCAAAGCTCCGGTGTGCGCAGTATCTCGTTCAGTTGCGCGACTAGGACTGATGCTTCAGCCTCATCCCCGGTCCCGAGGCCACGGCGAACCCGCCGACCAGGTTTACCGGTCCCCGGATCAAGTCTGACAGGATGCCGAAAAATTACTGAATAGCCGCCCCTGCCTTGCGTACGGCTGAGTGTCGCGGTGTAAAACTTCATACTGCCCCCATCGTTGTTCCTCGTTGTTCTGCTTAGTCGATAGTGACTCTCTGCACAGGCGTTTGTCAATGATGCTGGTACAACGGGGAACAACAGCGGATCTCCTTGCCTTCCTCGTATCTCAGCCGATCAAAGCCGGGCCGCCAGTTCTGGCTTCAAAATACTGGAGGAGCAAGGAGGCCCTGTTCGGCTATGACTTGCCACGATCTTCGGTTCCCGGAGTGGACCAGGCCCCTGACCGACTCCGGCGTGCATGTCCTGCCGGTCCGTCTGTCAAGAGTGCTGGGCATACACAAGAAGGAGCAGTGGCTGGCGGTGGATGCGGCGGGCGCTATCGAGAACAGCGCATATGTCGCCGGGTGTGCCAGCCGCCTGTGTCCGTGTGGCGGACCGTACCGGTGGACCCGATGGGCGCTGGGGGCTGAACATGGGCTGGAGCCCTGCGTGCGGGCTGTAGAGGTATTGGACACGGTGGATCGGGCAGGGAGTCGTTCCCGATGTTCCGGCAGCGGCCGGCTGTAGGCGCAGCGCCCCCGGAGGGAGGGGGCCGCCACGGACAGTGGCGCGTTCTCTGCCGATGGGGCCAAGGATAAAAGGTCGGCGGCCGGCGCCCGGAGTCTGCTGGGTGGAGGCAGCTCGTGGTGTCATCACGGCCGAAGCACCGGAGGTGGCAGGCCTGGAAGCCGCCATCTTCGCGGCCCTACTGGCGTAGCAGATGGCCTTCCGTTCATCGTGGTGCGCTCACTGCCGTGGACCAAGCCGATGTAAAGGAGTCGGGCGCTCAGTAGCCGGGGACGGGAATCTTCGCCTATGAATTGCTGAAAACCTAGCGCCAATTTACGGAAGGTTCTCCGTATCTCAACAGACAAGTCGGGTAGGCTTCGAACCAGAGAATGCCCTCACGCCACGATTAGGAAAAATCCAGTTCGAGGAACTTGCGGAGGAGAGCAGGCTCGGTGGTAATCTGCCTGCTTATATGGTTTGCCACGCTCCCGGTGAAGTGGGCACTGAAGTTGTTATTGAGAAAATCGGAGAATCCAGTGGCCACGCCAGGTTCGGTAGGTTTTCCCCAATAGTTTCCACCAGACAGGCCCAGTACCCGAGTAACCGGTACACTCCCCACTGCGTATCGTGCATTTCTATTAGTAGGGACAGTCACAAAGGCGTACTTTATAGAGCTGTCATGGAAACAGCGCGGATTCACGCCATTGCGTCCAAGCTGGATCGAACTCACATTGACGAACGGAAGGCTGCGGTAAATTAGATCCCACAACATTGGTATTTGCGCGTTATCGTTCCAATTCGTTTTGCACTGGACGACGGCAACCGAACAGGCAGCGGTATCTTCCTTGATACGATTATTGATCTCCGAGATTGTTAGAATTCCACTTGGACTCGCGTTCGCACCGGGTACAGAGAAAACAATCAAATCAGATTCAGTGGTCGTAGAATAACCATGAAGAGTAACAGATATCGCATCGGTAATAACCGAGGGTGTATTGGCCCTAGTCCGTTTCGATGCAAGAAGATCTGTGCCGTAACAAACAAAATTTAGATACCATGTAACTAGGCACTCCCAGACAACGCCGCCGGCCGAAACATCTGACTGCGTTCTTTGCGGGCTGCTCTGCTCGGAAATCGCAGAAGTTTCCCGTTGTTGCGCGGCAGCTATAGCCGCAGGTACTGAAAGGAAAATGCCGCTTAGGTGGTCTCCTAGCCGGAATA
Source organism: Arthrobacter sp. AG367 (assembly GCF_007828995.1). Classification (NCBI taxonomy): domain Bacteria; kingdom Bacillati; phylum Actinomycetota; class Actinomycetes; order Micrococcales; family Micrococcaceae; genus Arthrobacter; species Arthrobacter sp. AG367. The sequence continues at coordinate 522,215 of NZ_VIVE01000003.1, read as the reverse complement.
TATCTTCCCCGCAAGGATTTTCGCCCAAGTGGGCAACAATTTTAGCGCGAAGAAAGGGCCAAGAGTTTCTGAATGAGCGAATTGCGGACAACTGAGACATCGTCTTCATGCGAAAAACGTCAATTGGATCGGGCACGTAACTCCATTAGCCGTAGTGAGACTGTCCCCAGCCTCAACGGCCCGGCACTCTTCTTGCGATTTTTGAGTAACGCTAGCTGGGGACTAACGGTCGGTCTAATCCCGACTAGCAGCGGTCGTAATACGTGCACGAATCGGCGGCGTCGGCTATAGGAGGTCAGGGCTTATTCGAGCGGCGGTGGGATGGGTGCACACGCCTCGGCCTGAATGCGTGACGAGACTGAAACACGGCGGGGATCTAGTAGGGCACAGAACCGGCGCTAGCCTCCGATTGGGAAGACGGAAGACACGATGGGCCAACGAATCATGCGCTTCCGGGGGCTTCTCGAAATCGTCTTCCAGATCCTGAGGTCCGATTCTTCTCTGCAGGCCTCGGTTATCTTGACTCGTCTTACGTGTAGGCATTGTTTGTCCCAGAGACTCTGCTACCCATTCCCAACACTTTTTAGGTGAGTGTGTGGATGACTGTTCCGTATCCAGATGAGGGTTAGGCTGGCTGAGATAACATCCAGTAAAGCGCAAAAACTCATTGGTCCTGGCGGTGCTTCTGGTCCTGAGAGTTACGATGTTCTCCGTGATCCGGTCTGCCGAGGCCGGGATAACCGCAGGCTGGTGTCGCGCGCCGAGCGGGTCTCCATTCCGGCAGGCTGGAAGCTGGTCCGGGAGTCTGTCGGGCCCGAGCGGTTCATGTGCATCATCACGAATCCCTGCCCCGGCCTTTTCCGCTGGGAAACAGGCGGTGAAGTCACCCACAGACAAGTCTCTGCAGTAATCGCGGACGTTCGGTTTGAGATGAGGGCGGACAAGCCCTACTACCGGCCGTCGGGCGTCATGGGAAACTGCCCGATCTGCACCTCAAGTGGAAGGGGCAGGGAGCTCGGATACAGTTTCACAATTTCGAGTGCCGGCACAGAAGAACCTCAAGGCGTCGTTATGCGAGTAGGCATGACCAAGGTACCTAGCTGCTCCTGCTCCTAAGAGTCCGGACCATCCTCAAGTTCACCGGCAGCAATCCGCTCGGCGGTGCGCAGGTAGGCCTGCTCGATGTAGTCTTCGACGTCCTGGCGGCCAATGCGCCAAAGACCCCTTCCACCGAGCTGAAAAGCCCGCAACTCCCTCGTCCTGATGAGCCCCTGAACGAGGCTTTGCTTCACGTTCAACTCATCGGCGACCTGTGCCAATGTCAGGAATCGGGGCTGGGTCGGTTCAGCAGTCACCCGGTCATCCTATCCCCGGGGCTATCTCGGGAGCCGCAGGCTCGGTCCCCATCGGATCGGGCTGGGGACGCTTGATAATCCTCTAGATTTCAGGCTTCGACTGTCTCCTAATTCCTATGCTTGAAGACCGGATACACCTGCACTCAGCATCCCTCGGACATCCGGCTCTGTAGGCCATCAATGTGAGGCCAGCAATCCTCACTAAGCCCGAGATGCAGAGCGTTTCCTCGCACCGAATCTCAGGAGCAATCCTTTATCCAGCGCACACAATCGGCAAGATAACCGCGGCAGCCTGCCAGCATACCCTAAGCTCGCCGCCGCTCAGCAGCATGAGTACTGTGGGCAATCCGACGTTCAGCTGTTCAGCTCCTGCTTGATGTCAAAAACGACCAAGTACTTTTTCGCTGTCGCGTTTGACAAGCTCCTCTTGTGATTTTCAACAAATATGGGCGACTGCGCGGCGGCAGGTGGCGGCGTCGTCGCCACCGGGTGATCTCCAAGCTGCCACCCGCACAGTAGTGAAGGATGGTCGGTTACTCCTGGGCTTTAAGGCTGCGGGGACATGCGGTGGGCGGACAGTAAGCCCTCCTATCAAGCTTCTGGAACTTCCTGCTTCCTGGAAAATGTCGGCGGCATACGGCACAATAAGTGGGTGATGAAATATGTGGACCTCTTTGCTGGATGCGGCGGGCTGTCGCTCGGAATCGAACGTGCGGGCGGTGAGCTTGTTGTCGCCGTGGAGAAGTCGGACATGGCAGCACGGACGTTCTTTCACAACCTTATTGACGATGCTTCCGACATGCACGAATGGTCTCGGTATGTGTCTAGCGCTCTGGCAGATCAGGTCCAGAGAGGGGTGGTTGTAAGGGAACTCAACGCTCTCTTGGCTGCGGGAGACGTCATGTCCGGACTTGCTGCGGAAGGCATCGACCTTGTCGTCGGAGGGCCGCCGTGTCAGGGCTTTTCGCTGGCAGGTCGTAGGAACCGGGACGACGTTCGCAACAAGCTTCCGTGGGAGTATCTGGAGTTCGTAGCACGGACGCAGCCAAAGGCTGTTGTCATCGAGAACGTCGTCGGGATGAACCAACGCTTCACACCGGACGAAGAGTCATCCTTCGTTCAGCTGCAGCAAGCGTTAGCCGAGACGGACCCTGGCTATGTCGTGCAGGGAGTGCTGGTCAACGCCATGCACTACGGTGCTCCCCAACATAGACCACGGCTGATGATTATTGGCCTCAGGGCGGACGTTGCAGCGGAAAAGGGGATCCGCACGACGGGTGCTTTATGGAAGTCGGACTTCATTGATGCCCTAAGTTCTCCCCTGCCTGATTTGGCTCCAGTTCCGACGGTGAAGCGCCTGGACGTTCGAACTGTAGAAGACGCGATTTCTGATCTGTCGCCTCATTCCACTTCGGGAAAGCGATCACGAAACCGTGCCTATTTGAAAGAGATGCGTGACACCGGCTGGAATCTCCGGCTGAAGCCTAAGGCGGAGGAGCTAAACCACGTACCGAGGCGACACGCTGCGCGTACGGTCGAACGGTTTCGTCTCTACCAGTATCTGTCTGAAGCCGGCCTCGATCAGCGCGTGGTAAGCCGCGCCGCAGTTATGTCGGATTCTGACGCGAGATTATATGTCAAGACTCAGTTGTTGGATGCGGAAGTGCCGGCAGTAGCTCCAGACGGCACAACCATTGCTTCTACGCTCGATGAGCTCTGCGACTTGGTGATCAATTTGGCCACCAAGAAGCATTCACAGAAAGTCTTGGGTTGGAACAGCCCTGCTCGAACTGTTGTGACCCTCCCGGACGACTATGTCCATCCCGTGGAACCGCGAATCTTTACCGTTAGAGAGATGGCCCGTTTTCAGGGATTCCCCACTGCGTTTGAGTTCTTAGGTAAAGAGACCACCGGGGCACATCGACGGCGTATAGAAGTGCCGCAGTACTCTCAGGTCGGAAACGCTGTCTCGCCGTGGCTCTCTTTCGCCGTCGGTAAAATGGTCGCCACCATTCTGAATTCGTCTCGGTAGGCCGGCGATCCTCTCATGGCGCCGTACCCCCGGAGTATGGCGCCATGGTTCCTTTATACCCACTGTTAGCGCCAAATGATCGCTGTCGAATGTCACCCGTCACCCCAACTTGTACACTTCAATGCAGGGAAAAAGCGTGTAAAATTCGCGGTCTGCGATCTTAAATAGCGGTCCTTGTTCCTTCACGCCTTTGCCAGGTTTTTTAGAGATCAAATGATCGACCGTGATGGATCCGGACGAAAGTAGCGGAACGACCTGATTGAGGACCGGTTTGCTCGTGTGGACTACTGAGTCGAACCGTATGTATTCGCCATCGCCCCTGCGTTCAGAGGTCGCCTTCACCCAAAAGGTCTCTGCATGTTTTTTACGCAGCGCTATTCGTAGAGACTCGAGTTCCCATTGAAGCCTAAATGTCGAGCCCGGTGTTTCAGCGTATTCTTGAAGAACCCTTTCATCGCGAGTGATGCGAAGCCTAAGCCCCTGGGAGTTTGCTCGCCGTGCACTAACCTCACAATTTAACTCGGGGAATCCGCGGCGTTGGTAACCATAGAGTTCGAGAAACTCAGCCGTGCTTCGAACCGTGCTCTGGTTCCAATCAGGCACCTTGGCAAACATCGTATGACGTGTTTGCGCCCTTGCTCGAGTCGATTTTATCTCGATACCCTTGTAGTCGGGGGCTTTACTGGAATTTGCCGCGATGCCCAACTCTGTCTCGAGGAGATGGCCCACTGCTGTGTCTCCGGTTCGATGAGTCTTGATAAAACCACGTTCTGCTAGTCCAAGCATGAGCTCCAGAAGCTCGGTTGAAGCGGAAATTCGGTTCATTGCTGCGCCACTTAAGATAGATCTCAGCAGTCCAGAGTGTTGCATTTCCGCGTCAATATCAAATTGATCCAGCCGCAGTATGTAGATCTTGTGCTCAACGCACAGGACCGCAGTAATATCGCCTGGACCGCAAATTCTTTTGATACTCGTTATTCTGAACCGTGGATCACCTGACTTAGTAACAGGTCGATACATGCCGACTTCGGATTGAACGGGCTCTCCGTTATCGATGATCATCGCGGGATGGACAACTTTGGCATCCTGTCCCTGCCCCTGCTTTGTGTAGTCATGTAGTCCGGACGCCTTCAAGAACTCCCGAAATTCCTGAGTTGCATCCGAGTATGCCTTCTCCAAAGTGGTCTTGGTTTGCTCGAGTAAGCCAAACTGGACGTCAAGACGCACAAGAAACTCAACATTGAGTCGCTCGAGTTCTGTCAATTCACGCATAGTCTCCCCAATCGCAACGTCTTGGCGTCTCATCCTCGCTCGGCTCCTACTATAGAGCCTTCGCGCGAGCGTCTCGCCCATACTTTTGGTACGCGAACATTCGCTTTGCGCGCCTAGTCGTATGTCACCCGTTTCTATCAGCCTTATAATCGAGTTGTGGCAGACTTCATGAGCCCGGAGCAGCGCAGCTCTCATATGGCCAAGATCCACTCAAAAAATACAAAGCCAGAAGTACGGTTGCGGAGCCTTTTACATCGCGCTGGTTATAGGTTTCGCCTCCACGACAAAGCCCTACCGGGACGGCCGGACCTGGTGTTTGCAGGTCGACGCAAGGTGATCTTCGTCAACGGATGTTTCTGGCACGGGCACGGATGCTCAGTCGGTTCACGTCTCCCTAAAACGAATACTGAGTTCTGGGCTTTAAAGCGCCGACGAAATCAGGAGCGGGATGCTCGACAACTCCGAGAGCTTGAGTCAATGGGCTGGACCGCACTTGTCGTTTGGGAATGCGATATATATGAAAATTCACCTGTAAGCGCGGAAGTATTTCAATTTCTAGGTTCACCCAGGTTGTCTTAGCCGCATTACTGTTGTCCTCTACGAAAGCAGCGTGCTCTAGGAAAGACTGACCTGTGCTTGGTTCCACGTGCCATACTTGCGACACGCAGCTCGGAGCGAGCAGGCCAACACGCTGTTGCTAGGGTTTGACCAGATTGCAGGCGGCATCGGGGCGCATCATAGAGCTCTGACGCGAGTCAAAACCCGCTTCCGTCCAAAGCACGTGTGATAGCTAGCCTCGATTTTTCATGACAGCTGTTTCCGGCCGCCGGTTTGTGTGGGCTGTTGATTTGCGATTGTTTTCTGTTTTCGGGCGCGGTGGTGTGGCCTGTTGATTCGCCTGGTTTGGCGCCGGTTCCACTTCCGGTGATGGGGCTGCTTGTCGGGCTTGGGTCTGTGCCTGCTCAGCCTGAGCCGGCGAGCACTTGTCTAAGGTGACGGGTGTTCTCCAGAAGCAGTTTCAGGAGGTCTTTCTCCGGTGCTGATTCGGGCAGGAGGAGCTGGGTGCGGCGGGCTCGGGTGATGATTTTCCCGGCGGTTGTGAAGAGCCGGTAGCGCCAGCGTTTGATGTCCCAGGTTTTGGCGTGGTGGCCGTCCGGGAGGGCGGCGAGCTGGAGCCAGGAGACCGCGTTGAAAGCCAGGGCGGCAATGTTCGCCCAGGCCTGGTTCGCGGCGAAATCGAAGAACGGGAGCTTGCCCAGGCCGGTGTTCTTCAGGGTTTTGATCCGGTTCTCACACCGTCCCCGGGCGCGGTGTCTGGCGTCCAGGAACGGTCTGTGCCAGCGCGGGGAGTTGGTCAGGAACGCGGTGATCCGGTGCCCGTCGGTATCAAGCAGAGTCGGCTGGGCGCCGGGGTGCAGCGGCTCGGCGCGCAGGAACAGTTTCGTGCCCGGAGGGTAGTCAGTGAGCGGGATGACGTCGGTGGCGTTGATGACCCACGCGTCGGTGCGGTTGTTTCCGGTCTGGTCCAGGGCCGGCTGCCAGTACTGTTTGTCGCTGATCCAGTCGACCATGTGGGCCTTGCCGAACGGGATGGTGTAGCTGGTGGTGAACTGCACGCCCAGGCTGTGCAGGTGCCAGAGGAATTTCCGTGAGGCCCCGGCACTGTCGGTCCGGACCAGGATCTTCTCCCCGGCCAGGACCCCGGTCTCGGTAAAGAAGCTCTGGGGCAGTTGGGCTGTGGCGGTATGGAAGACGCGGATGTGGTCCTCGGCGTTGTTCGCTCCGGCGTTTCCTGGCCGCAGCACCGCGGCCAGGATTTCCCCCGAGCCGTTACCGGCACCGTAATCACAGGATGCGATGAACGGGGCGAAGCCGTAGCCGCGTTTGTAGGTGCCGGCGACGTTTTCCTTATCGGAGTGGGAGGTCACCAGGGTCGCGTCGATGTCGATGACGAGCGGGTCTGCGGCGGTCGCGGCCCGTGCCGGGTTCCTTGCCCCGGCGGCGTTCCAGGCCTGGGTGCGCAGTTCCCGGGTGAGGGTTTCGAATCCGTAGCTGAACAGCTCCGGGTTCGTGACGGTGCGTTCGAAGAACCGGGACACCGTCGCGTTCGAAGGCAGTTGACCGAAGAGCGCGGGTGAGGACCGCAGGATGTCCAGGTCCGAGGCATGTTCACCGCCGGCGGCGAGCATCGCGGTCAGAGATCCAACCAGCCGTCCCGGCCGGTGCTTCGCTCCGGAGGGGACAAACTGGCCGAGCCTGTCCTCGCACAGCCCGCCGAAACCCAGCGCGTCCATGAAGCCGGTGAGCACCGAAACCCCGGCGTGGGAGATCAGCGACTGGCCGGTGAAACCGACGGGCAGGGACGGGAAAACGAAGGTAGACTTTTGCATCGAAAGGGTGCTCCCTCGCTCGGCAAATAACGGTCTCGACAACCACTATTTTCCCAGCTCAGAGCACCCTTTCCCCGATTAACACGCCAGCCCCACAGACCCGCCATGAAAATCCCGGGTTAGAGGCTCCGGTGGACAGCGAAAGCACCCGTGAAAACCCTGCTTTGGAAGAGCACTGAGACGGAGGCGCGCATGCGGAGCTTCCGGAAGAGATGAATCGGCATTCTGGTCTAAATGACCATCCTAATTAAGTGTCACCGGGTGTCCCGCGCATGTTCGGCAAGTTCTAGCCGTAACATGCAGTGGCTTTTTGGGGAATTCCGGAAGCCTGGTGGATGCAGATATGGAGCGGTGTTCTTGGTGTCACCGTCGCGGCCGGCGTAAGTGTCGTTGTAGCGCTGATCGTAGTTAAAGGGACAAACGCTCATCAATCCACCCTTTCGGACAGGATGCTGCTGGAGGAGCGCAAGAGAAATCGAGAGGCCTTGGCAGAGCAGCGGCTACGCGGGACGCCGCTGCTATAGAGATGCAAGGTGATGCGCCGAAGGCGCAATTGGCGCAGGAGAAGGCAGAAACGTCACGGCTGCGCATGATGTGGATCCGTGCCGAAGTGGTCATAGCCGCCAACAGCGTTCTTGACGCGGCACTGAACAACGCCAAGGCCATTGAACTTGCTGAGCCAGTCCTTGCAAGAGCCATCGCCAGATGGCGAATCGATAGTCAAGATGATGCGCTGGTCCAGAAGCTGCTGAGTTGGCCGCGATTTATCTGCTCGTTGGCATGGAGTTATCGGTGGGGCCGTGGACCACTGAAGGTCAAAGAAGGATGTAGGCCTGGCCTTTGAAAGGCTAAAGAACGCTGTGAGAATCCTTTCCGTAGTGGGCATTTACCTGCCTCAGGCTACTGAAGCTCGACCGGAGCTCGTTCACGTCCTACTAGACGAGGTTCGCGCGCATATCGAAGCAGGCGGCAGCGGGGAAGCAAGCGAGACAATGGCTCCTGATCTCGCCCGAGAGTCGGAGGGGTCGTTGAAGACCTGACCTCTGCGATGCATGCTGACTTCGAGGACTCCCGGCAGCTGGCGGTGGGATAAACATCCGTACGGTCCGTACTTGTGCTCGAAACTTCTGCTGCCCGAGCGACGCCTATGGGTGCCTGAAGGGCCGGGCCCTGTCTGGGGCTGGGGGTCCGGCCCCTGATTGGAAACTAACGTTCGGTTCCGCTAACGGTGGGCTGGAGTCGCAAAACTGCGCTCGTGCGTCCCTATCATGGCTGGCACATGACTTGGCGTCGCTCTTCTTACCGATTCGGAAGGCCTAAAATAGCCGAGGCGATCCGAAGGAGCAGTGCCGGCGATCACGCAAAGTCGATGTGGTCGCCGCCCGCCCTTCGCAGCAACCCACTGCTGGAGTGGGAAGAGCTCTTCATTCAGTGAAGACCATTGGCCTTCTTTATGCCGCTGACCAAAAGGTTTACCTGCTCATTCAGGTGGCTACTTTGCCAGTCGAGTAGGCTAGCCCGCTTTTCCGACGTTACATGCCGTGCGATTTTTACCTTATCCGGATAGGTCTTTGTATCGGGAAAAGGAGCGCCAATTGGGGATTCATAGAGGCTATCCGCGACAGGATAAGTGGCACTTCTGGGATGCGCCTTCTCGAGAGCGGCGCTCAACCAAGGAACAGGGACATAGTTTTCGATCGTGTACCCTTCTGTAATCCATGCCTGAGCTCCCATTTCTTCCAACTCCGTACGAATCCGCTGCTTCGTATCGTTCAAATCAGGCTTGTCGAGAGTTGCGTCCGAGTCGATGATGACAGCGAGGTTCCTATTAATCTTCAAAAGTTCAATGAGCTCGTCAACGTTGTCTTCATCTGCGCTGAGATGGCTCAGCATCGCACCTCCGTAGAATACGATGGAGTAGTGAACTCCTTCGAGAAGGTTGGAGTCGGCCAGTGTGATCCAGTGCTTCACGTAGATGCGATCAGATGGCCCCTCCACCCAAATCGCAAAATCAGATTGGACAAGATCCGATGCGCGGTTTCCGAGATCGGCCACTGCCAATGCCAGCGTATTACCGGAAGAAACGTTGTTAATCCTGTTGTGTTCATATGGGAGTGTGACGTGCGAGATTGAGACTCCCGGAGAGTTAAGTAGCGTCGCCGAGTGGGTAGCAATCATATAAGTATTGCTGGTCTCAAATAGGTACTTTATCAACTTTCGCTGTTGAGCTGGATGAAGGTGAAGCTCCGGTTCCTCAATGCATATGAGACTGTTGTCATAAAAAGTAGCCATAGCGGCAAGCATTATGATTTCACCTATGCCTGAGCCAAGCGATTCAAGTGGCATCCAGGGGGATGTTTCCCTACGCACCAAGATTGTTTCTTCTTTTGGACGAGGAACTTGCAGTTCAATCGATTGATCTTCTAGAATGTTGCGAACTAACGCGAGGAATGCATTGTACTTAGGCTCATAATCATCTAACTTGTCCTGCGGCGGTCGTTCCATCAAGGCAATGGTCCCAACGAGGCCTTTGCCGTTCGGGAGGCTTGAGTATATGTTCCCGTTTAGTGCGTCAGCCGTGATTTCCCGCTTCGCTTCCAATTTAACGGTCCTTGGAATGAAGGACCAAAAGGCAAGTTTCTGGAAGTATCCTGCTAGGTCTTGGGCCGGTCCGTATATGGAATCGGAAGCATCGTACTCGTCGTCGACAAGACCGCGCAGATCTCGGACGGCTGTAGTCGGGGAGATTGAAGCGCCCTTGCATGCGGCCTCAAACTGCTCAAAGTTCGGTACCAATTCGTAACTGTCGTCAAGATAAAAATCAAACCAGCAATATCCGGTCTGGCCGCGAGAATATTCTTCCTGGAGAAAAATCTTTTGGTATATGTCGTCTCCAAGTATCCCCAAGTGCCGCCAAGCATCGTCATCTGCCTCGAAGCAAAGCGATAGTTCCAAGGGATTTCTCGCTTGCCCCGCAGGTATATCCTCATTGCTCAGTGCGCCGCCGAAGTACGGGCGCCCGTCCAGATTCCTACTCTCGGTGCTGAGAGCATTGATTAGACGGAGCAGGGATGATTTCCCTGCATTATTGCGGCCAGCGATAAGGTGCACCTTCGCCAGCGTGCCTACCCTTGACATTCTCGGCCCGAAGCTTCTGTAGTTAGCCACGCCAAACCCGGCAAATTTACACATAGGTATAGAATAGTCGGCGGTGGACACAAGCCTTGGCCGTGATCGCCGCGTTCTGCATCATCCGCACCGTGCCCGCCGGCCGCCCCTTTTAGCGTCCGCGGCGCGATGGACTGGTGGGGCTTCGCCACGAGCGTCTGGCCGGCGCCGGCGAGAACCTCCTCGAAGGGGCGGATGCGTTGGATGCCGATGCGGGGGAGTGTGTCCGAGATGAAGCGTCCGACGCCGCGGCGCCCTGAGGCCGTCCTCCTCGAGTGGCATTAGGGCTTCGGGGGCATGGTGCGGCTGACCGTCATGTCGGCGCCGAGTTCGGTCTCGGAGGGAGCATGGAACCGGGAGAAGGAGCCCGTTGCGGATGTCCTCGGCAATCCGCGAGTAAACCGCCACGCGCAGCGGTGAGCCGGGCTGGGCGGCCACCGGCTCCTTCCATCAGCAGTCTTCTACTGACCCCAGGGTCCGTCAGTTCAACTACCGGAGGATGCGCGAAACGCGAGGTATTGGGCATCGGCGCGTCCCACAAGCTGGCCGAAGGCTTCCACGGCGAGGGGATCCCGGCAGCCCATGTCCGTGGACAGCCACCGGACCAGCAGCCCGGCGTCCCCGCTGGCCGTTACCGCTGAGCCAACAGCCATGTCCAGCTGGTCCCGCAGCAGCTGAACGGCGAGAACACCGGATCGGCTGAGCAGGGGAGCGGTATACTCCTCCAGCGCTTTCGCCACAAGACCCTCACGCAGCATCCGCAGCACCCGCCCCGAATCCGAGCATCCGGCCAGACCGGCAGCAAGCCGGTACGGGTTCGACTCCACCGCGTCGCCCAGCATTGACCGCACCCGGAACATCTCCGTCCGGATCGCCTGCGGCGTACCGGCATCGCCGTGCAGCTCATACGCCAGTTCGTCCGCGCTCCACCCCTGCGACCGGGAATCCAGCAACACCAGAATTTCAGCCCGACGCAGCGTCAGCGGCACCCGGCTCCCATCAGCAAACACCGCGGCAGGCCTGTCGCCCAGCAGCTCCAGCGACGAAACAACAGCACCAGGCCGGCGCGCACCCTGCCGGGACGCACGCCCTGAAGAAGAGGCACCAAGGGAGGAGCCGCCGTCGGACGTTCCCAACAGGGACTCGGCCACCCGGACGGCGCACCGCACCATCCGCAGCGTGTCCGCGCTGATGGTGTCCAGCGGCCCGGAAACATCCAGCACCCCGAGCAGCCCGCCCGTCAAAGGGTCCGTGATGGGCGCCGCCGTGCAGGCCCAGTCGTGGTGGGTGCGGACCAGGTGCTCGGCGGAGAACACCTGCACCGGGCCGCCGGTGACGAGGGCCTCGCTGATCGCGTTGGTGCCGATCCCGGCCTCGGACCAGTCCGCCCCTTCGGAGAACTCCAGCCGGTCCGCCCGGCGCAGGGCCTCCCGGCTGCCCACCCGCCACAGGATCTCACCAGTGGCGTCGGTGAGCACCAGCAGGTGCCGGCCGGAACTGGAATCGTCGGCCAGCAGGTCCTGCAGCGCCGGCATCACCTGGTGCAGCCGGTGCTCGCGCCGCAGCTGTACCACCTCGGACGGATCGTGCAGATGGCGCGGGCTGTGCTGGTCCGGGCTGATGCCCAGCGCCATGGACCGGCGCCACGACTCGGCCAGGGGTGTGGGGATCTCCGGGCGAGTGACACCGGAGATGACCAGCTCGTGGGCGCGGCGCAGGGCACGCGCGTACTTCGCCGGGTCCGAAAACCTCAGGCCGTAGTCCACCGTCTCCTCCTCACCGCCGGCGTCCTTGCCGGCAGTGCCCGTGTAACGCGCTTGTTACCCCCGCCGCGTTCCAATAGTGATGCAGCTCACGACCGCCCCAGCATACCGCAGGGACCCCGGCGGGACGGAGCCGCCCGGACCACCTGAGGGACCGACACAAAGGAGTGGAGATGACCGAAACACCCACCGCCGCCGCGCAGGCCTGGCTGGCCAGCCTGGACGCCGCGCTGCAGCGGCGCGACGTGGACGCCGCGCTGGACCTCTTCGAGGACGAGGGCTACTGGCGCGACTTCGTGGCGTTCACCTGGAACCTGAAAACACTGGAAGGCAAGGCGGATATCCGCCGCATGCTCGAGGCCATGCTGGACCATGTGCAGCCGGCCAACTGGGCGCTCGCGGAGGACGCCACCGGCAGCGCCGACGCCGACGGAACCGTGGAAGCCTGGATCACGTTCGAAACCGGTGCCGCCCGCGGCTACGGCCACCTCCGGCTCCGCAACGGCAAATGCTGGACGCTGCTCACCACCATGCAGGAACTGAAGGGCTTCGAAGAGAAGAAGGGCCCGCGCCGCGAGCAGGGCGTGGCGCACGCAATCATCCGCGGCCGCCGCTCCTGGAAGGAACTCAAGGAAGAGCAGGAGGCGCGGCTCGGCTACGAGGAACAGCCCTACTGCGTGATCATCGGCGGCGGGCAGGGCGGCATCGGCCTCGCCGCGCGGCTGAAGCGGCTCGGCGTGCCCACCATCGTGATCGAGAAGAACCAGAACCCCGGCGACTCCTGGCGCAACCGCTACAAGTCCCTGCACCTGCACGACCCCGTCTGGTACGACCACCTGCCCTACCTCAAGTTCCCGGACGACTGGCCCGTCTTCGCCGCCAAAGACAAGATCGGCGACTGGCTGGAGCACTACACCCGCATCATGGAGCTGAACTACTGGTCCGGCACCGAGTGCGTGGGCGCGGAGTACGACGACGGCACGCAGGAATGGGAGGTCAACGTCCTCCGCAACGGGTCACCGGTGACCCTCCGCCCCAAGCAGCTCGTCTTCGCCCTGGGCGTCTCCGGCTACCCGAACATCCCCGCCTTCGACGGCGCGCAGTCCTTCCTGGGCGAGCAGCGGCACTCCTCCCAGCACCCCGGCGGCGGCGACTGGACAGGCAAGAAGGCCGTGGTGATCGGCTCCAACAACTCCGCGCACGATATCTGCGCCGACCTCTGGGAGCACGGCGCCGACGTCACCATGGTCCAGCGCTCCTCCACCCACATCGCCCGCAGCGAATCACTGATGGACCTGGCGCTGGGGGACCTGTACTCGGAACGGGCTTTGGCTGCCGGGGTGACCACCGAGAAGGCCGACCTGCTCTTCGCCTCCCTGCCCATGCGCATCCTGCCGGAGGCGCAGGTGCCCGTGTACCAGGAGATGGCCAAGCGGGACGCGGAGTTCTACTCCCAGCTGGAGGCCGCGGGGTTCGAGCTGGACTTCGGCGTGGACGGGTCCGGCCTGTTCCTGAAGTACCTGCGGCGCGGCTCCGGCTACTACATCGACGTCGGCGCCTCCCAGCTGATCATCGACGGCCGGGTGAAGCTGAAGAACGGGCAGGTCTCCAAGATCACCGGCAACGCCGTGGTGATGGACGACGGGACAGAACTGGAGGCCGACCTGATTGTCTACGCCACCGGGTACGGGTCCATGAACGGCTGGCTCGCGGACCTGGTCTCGCCCGAGATCGCGGACCGGGTGGGCAAGTGCTGGGGCTACGGCTCCGACACGCCAAAAGACCCGGGCCCCTGGGAAGGGGAGCTGCGCAATATGTGGAAACCAACCAACGTCCCCAACCTCTGGATCCACGGCGGCAACCTGCACCAAAGCCGGCACTACTCCTCCTATCTGGCCCTGCAGCTCAAGGCCCGGATGGAGGGGCTGGAGACGCCGGTCTACGAACTGCAGCCCAGCCACCACACACGCTAACGAAAGAACCCATCATGAAGGCAGCACGATTCCACGCCCGCAAGGACATCCGCATCGAGGACATCCCGGAGCCGGAACTCCGCGCCGGGGCGGTGAAGATCGACGTCGCGTGGTGCGGCATCTGCGGCACCGACCTGCACGAATACCTGGAAGGGCCCATCTTCTGCCCGGCACCCGGGCATCCGCACCCGCTCTCCCACGAGGAATCCCCGGTGACCCTGGGGCACGAATTCTCCGGGACTGTCTCCGAGGTGGGCGAAGGGGTGACGGGCCTGGCGGAGGGGGACAACGTCGTCGTCGAACCCTATTTTGTGGACGGAACCTGCGACATGTGCCAGGCGGGCAGCTACCACCTCTGCCGGCAAATGGGCTTCATCGGGCTGTCCGGCGGCGGGGGAGGGCTGAGCGAGAAGATCGTGGTGGACGCACGCTGGGTGCACCCCATCGGGGACATCCCGCTCGATGAGGCGGCGCTGATCGAGCCGCTGTCCGTGGCGCACCACGCGGTGGCGCGCAGCGGCGTGAAGGCCGGCGACACGGCACTGGTGGGCGGGTCCGGGCCCATCGGGCTGCTCACCGCTGCGGTCCTGAAGGGCATGGGGGTGACCACGATCATCAGCGAGCTCACCCAGGCGCGCAAGGAGAAGGCCACCTCCAGCGGCGTCGCGGACCACGTCCTGGACCCGAGCAAGGAGGACGTGCCGGAGCGGGTGCGGGAGCTCACCGGCGGCACCGGGGCCGACGTCGCCTTCGAATGCGCCGGCGTGAACGCGGTGCTGGACACCATGCTCGACGCCGTCCGGCCCGGCGCCGTGGTGGTCAACGTGTCCATCTGGGGCGCGCCCGCCACCGTGGACATGCAGAAGATTGTGCTCAAGGAGATCGACCTGCGCGGCACCATCGCCTACGTCCGCGACCACCCCGCGGTGATCAAGATGGTGCAGGAGGGCAAGGTGGATCTCAAGCCGTTCATCACCGGCCGGATCGCGCTGGAGGACCTGGTGGAGCAGGGCTTTGACACGCTCATCAACCACAAGGACACGGCGGTGAAGGTGCTGGTGCACCCGTAGGTTCTGCCGGGCGGACCCCCGGCACGGAGGGAAGGAAGGACGACGGCGGGACGCACGTGCCGCCGTCGTGCCGCCTACCCTGCCTGCTGTCCAATGCCCGGGTAGCCGGAAACATAACAAGGGACATTTCCCCCTACCTAGCTGGGGCCTCGTCTGCGGAAGATTACCCCCATGAAAAAACTCTTGCTCGCCAGTCTCGCCGCACTTCACAACAGGTAGTACCGGTCCAAAAGACAGGTACGGGCCAACGGTGACCATGGTTTTGCCTGGTTTATAGACTCCGCTCACGCCGTATTTTCGGCCAGCCGTCAGAGGGTGGCTTCCGATGTCCGCACGCTCCACAACAGAATTCGCTCTTCAAGCAGGGGGAAACGTGATGCAGCTACTCAATACAGGGTCCCGGCGCTACCAAGGACCACGTTCGTTCGCTGCCCGCCTTCGCGGCCGGAGTGTGGCACTCATCGGGACGATCCTGGCGGCCCTCATGCTGGCGGGCAGTACCCCTGCAAACGCTGCAGCCACGGTGACTGCCACGATCCCGGTCGGTTCAAGCCCCAGGGAGGTTGCGTTCACCCCGGACGGGTCGAAAGCCTACGTCACCAACGGGGAAGCCAGGACGGTGTCGGTCATCGATGTCGTCTCGGACACGGTAACCTCCACAATCCCGGTCGGGGTGTCTCCCATCGATCTGGCGATCGCCCCGGACATGTCGATCGCCTATGTCACCAGTGGCGATTCCGACAAGGTGTCCGTTATAGATGTCACTTCGGGCACGGTGACTTCCACGATCACGATCGGCGCGGCTCCGTTCGCCGTTGCGTTCGCCCCGAACGGGATGACGGCCTATGTCACCAGCGGCGGCAGCAGTTCTGGCACAGTGTCGGTCATCGATGTGGCGTCGGGCACGGTGGCTTCCACGATCCCGGTCGGGCCCCTTCCGAATGCCGTTGCGTTTGCGCCGGACGGGTCGACGGCGTATGTCACCAATGGGCAGGATTCCGACATGGTGTCGGTCATTGATGTCGCCTCGGGGACCTGGACCTCCACGATCCCGGTCGGGTCGTCTCCGACCGATGTTGCGTTCACCCCGGATGGATCGGCAGCCTACACTGCCAACAACGAGGGCGATTCCGTGTCGGTCATCGACGTTGCGTCGGGTAGGGTCACCTCCACCATCCCGGTCGGGCGCGCTCCGGACGGTGTTGCCATCGCCCCGGACGGGTCGGAGGCCTACGTCACGAACTCCGGTGCCGACACGGTGTCGATCATCGGTGTGGCCTCGAATACCGTGACCTCGACGGTCCTGAGCGGGGCGCATCCGACGGGTGTTGCCGTCTCCCCGGACGGGTCGGCTGCCTACGTCGTCAACACCATTTCCAACACGGTATCGGTCATCACCGTGGACGCAGCACCGCCGGTGTTCACCGCGGCCACACCGCCCACCAAGGCGAACACGCGGACCGCCTACAACTACACGTTCGCCGCCACGGCTGCCCCCGCGCCGACCTTCCATGTGTCCTCCGGTGCACTGCCTGCAGGCTTGAACCTGGACACCGCCACGGGAGTTCTGTCCGGCACCCCGGCCAAGGCCGGCAAGTTCACATTCAGGGTCACCGCCTTCAACGGGGTCAGCCCCCACGCAGTCACGGACCGCATCACAATCACCGTGACCAAGGCGAAGGCCCGCTGAGCGGACACGCCACGGTCGGTCGAGCACGCCCGCAGGGCTGGAGAGCGGACGCCCGGCACGGAAGGAAGAACGACGGCGGGACGCACGTGCCGCCGTCGTCCTTCCTGCCCTGCCTGCTGGCCACAGCCCGGGTGGCCGGGAAAATATCAAGGGGCTTTCCCCCTATCCAGCCGGGCCACGCGCGCGGATGATAAGCCCATGAAAAAGCTTGTGCTGGCGAGCTTCGCCGCCCTTCTCCTGGTTATTGGCTCCTTTCTGGGCGGTGTGGTCCCCGGCAATGCCGCGGCCAACCCTGCCATCACTGCAGGACAGATCCTGGTCAAGTTCCGCGACAATGCCGCCGCCGCGGGCGCCCTCAGATCGCACGGGCTGACCGACGGGCCCGACGTCGGCAGCACCGGCGCGCACCTGATCACCGTGCCGGCAGGGAAGGAGCTGCAGCTGGTCGAAGCGCTGGGCCGGAACCCCGCCGTGGAGTACGCCGAACCGGACTATGTGGTCACTCCGGCATCGGACGACACCTACTTCTCCAGCCAGTACGCGCTGCAAAACACAGGCCAGTCATTCACGAATACCGCCGGTACGGTGAGTGTAGGCAAGGGCACACCTGACGCCGATGTGGACGCGGTGGAGGCCTGGACCGTCACCACAGGTACCGGGATCCGGGTGGCTGTCCTGGATTCCGGCGTCGCGATGGACAACCCCGACATCAACCCGAAGGTCGTGGCGCGGACCAACTTCACCACGTCCAGGAGCAACGACGACAACTACGGCCACGGAACCCACGTCGCCGGAATCGTTGCCGCCACCGCCAACAACGGCATGGGCGTGGCCGGCGTGTGCCCGGGATGCAGCATCCTGGCCGGGAAAATCCTCAGCGACACGGGGATGGGATCAAGCTCAGGCCTGGCGAACGGCATCAACTGGGCCGTCAAGAACGGCGCGAAGGTCATCAACATGAGCCTGGCGGTCGGCGCGTCAACCACCCTGGAAACTGCGGTCAATAATGCCTGGAACGCGGGTGTGGTGCTGGTTGCTGCGGCCGGCAACGGTGGGAACACCTCCATGAATTACCCGGCCGCGTACCCCAACGTCATTGCCGTGGGCGCAACCGACAACAACGACACGAAGGCGACATTCTCCACCTATGGCACGTGGGTGGACGTGGCAGCGCCGGGGGTCAGCGTCTACTCCACTTTCCCCAACCACAAGTTTGTCCTTGCCAGGGAGTACAACCGATCCCAGGGGTATGACATCGGCAGCGGCACCTCGATGTCCTCGCCTGTTGTCGCCGCGGTGGCCGCGCTCGCCCGCAGTGCCAACCCCGGCGGCACCACCTCGGACATCCGCGCCAAGGTCGAATCCACCACCGACGCGGTTGGCGACATCGGGAAGGACTGGGCCCATGGCCGGGTTAACGCCTGCAGAGCGGTCGGGGCGCTAGGTTGTTGACCCTTCCGGCGGCGTGGAGCCCGTTGTAGGGTCGTGGCGTGATCGTCCCCGATATCTCCCAGAACGCCGTGGCGGTGGCGGATCACTACGACGAGCTCGACCCCATCTATCGCCGGATATGGGGCGAGCATGTCCATCACGGCCTCTGGGTGACCGGCCATGAGACACCCGGCGAGGCCGTCGAGGCGCTGGTCGAAACAGTTGGCGACCGGCTGAGGCTGATGCCGGGCCAGGCGTGCATCGACATCGGCTGCGGTTACGGCTCCACAGCGAGGCGGCTCGCAGTGACACGAGGTGTCCGGGTCACCGGCTTCACGCTGTCCGCTGAGCAGGCCCGCTACGCCGCTGCGCATCCCGTACCGGACGTGGACATCCAGGTCCGCGACTGGCTCGCCAACGGGCTGGCCGACGCCTCGGCCGATGCGGCATGGGCCATCGAGTCGAGCGAGCACATGGTCGATAAACCCAGGTTCTTCGCCGAGGCGCACCGCGTGCTGTCGCCCGGTGGCCGCTTCGTCATCTGCGCGTGGCTCGCCGAGACCGGTGCCAGCTGGTGGAAGGTCCGTCACCTGCTGGAGCCGATCTGCCGCGAAGGGCGCCTGCCCTCGATGGGCACGCGCGAGGAGTATGAGGCGATGGCGAGGGCGGCGGGCTTTGCGGTCACCGGCTATGAGGACGTCAGCCTCCGCGTCGCCCGGACCTGGCCGATCTGCGCCGCCCGACTCGTGAAGTTGTTGCTCACCGACGGCGAGACGCGGCGTCTCGCCCTTGGCGCACGCAACCGCACCTCGTTTCTGGGCATTCCCCGCCTGATCCTGGCCTACCGCACCGGTGCGATGCGATATGGCATATTCACGCTCGCCAAGGCTGCGGAGAGCGGGCCGTAGCCCGCACGCCAACTGCCTCAGGGCAGCGGCTGCCGTTCGCCCACGCTGACGGAGGACGACGGCGGCAGGTACTCACGCCGTCGTCGTTCCATCCGCCGCTGCTGGCCCGGAGACGGGACCCTGGCACGTTTGGCTCGGTTGCACCTGGCACAGGCTGCCACGAAGTTCTGCAGACTGGTGGAACCGCCCTTGGACCACGGGTAAAAGTGGTCGCCGTGCTCGGCCGGGCGGCCGCAGCGACGCCCAAACCCGGCTTCCAGCTCGCATAGCCCGCCAGCGCGGGCCATCCCTTCGCGGCGCTGCTGGCGGGTGAAGCGCCGCACGGGATCCCGGCGTCGTGGGTCCCGGCTGCTGATGATGGCGGCCGTAATGCCAAGAACGACGGCGGCCACGCCGGGGACAGTGACCGCGGCGACGACGCCGTCGAACAGGCTGCGCAACACCCCGGCGGCGGAGGACGCTCCCGCAGCCGGAGCTGCCTTCGGCATGAGCGCTGACATCACCGCGACAGCGAGCCAAACCATCACCGCTGAATACGCCAAGCGAAGCCCCTGCCGGGTCCAATAGATGCGGCTGAGTTCCGGCATAGATCCCCCCTGTTTTGTTCGCCGGAAGCCCCAGATCCCGGTCATCCAGGAAATCGTATAGGCCGGGTGGGCGCGGATGTCCCAGGTTTTACCGAGTTTTTGCTGAACTTCCCGGATCAGGGGCAGCCGCCGCCTCAGGGACTAGCGGCGCTGGGCGATCAGGACCAGAGCGCCGGACGCCAGCACGCCGGCGAGGGCGAAGACGAGCATGCCCGTGAACGAACCACCGGCCGATTGGATCAATGCCCCGCTGACAATCGGACCGATGGAGAAGCCGGTGCCGATCATGAGGTTGGTGGTGTTCATCAGGTGTGCGCCGCTGGAAAGCGAGGACAACGTGGACAGCAGGTACGGCAGGATGAAGGTCCAGGCGAACTTGAAGATCACAGCGGCGACGGCGAATTGGATCAGGGCCGGTGAACCGAAAAGAAGCACGATGCTAAGGGCCATGCCTGCGTAACCTGCCGCCAGGTAAAGCTTCCGGCGCGGCGTCTCACCAAGTGCGGTGGCAACAAGGGCTGACAGGATGCCGCCGACGGTAGCAAGGGAAAGGACAAGGCTGCTGGCGGAAAGGTCGATGCCGGAAGCGGCCGAGATCTGGGCAATGAAAGACCAGACACCGCTGAGCGCGATGTAGAAGAGGAGGACAGCGGCCATTCCCGCGGCCGCTTTGAGCACCGGGACGCGGTTCGCTGCCTGCCCTGGGGCGGGTGCGGCGGCGGTCCGCAGCACCTCGCCGTCGATGCGGTTGACAACCAGGAGGCACAGCACGGCAAGTCCGGCGAGTGTCCAGTAGATCGCTGAAACTGCCGCCCCCGCGAACAGGGAGGGGAAGACGGCAAGAATCAGTGCTCCCATGGCCAGCTGGAAAACGACGAATATTCCAAAGGCGCGGCTGGGGTTGGCGGTTTTGCCACTAAGGGTCAAGATGATCACGGTGATGGAGCCGGCCGCGAGGCTGGTCACCACCCGGGCGATCATCAACAGGCCGAAATCGTCCACAAAGCCGGAAACCACGTTGCCGGCAATGACCACCGCGGTGAAGATATAGCTCGCCGTCCTCAGGTTCAGCCGCCGGAGCCAGAGATAGGCCGGCACGGTGGCCAGGCTGAAGGCGCCGAGCTCCAGGGAGAAGAGCGTCCCCACCTGGACTGGTGTAAGGCCGAACTGCTCGATCAGTTTGCCTGCGATCACCGGGGCAATCAGCAGGACGGTGTACAGGACTGCGCTGAAAACGGCGATATAGGTGTACGTCCCCTTATCTGGGGAGACGGCTGCCCGGGCAGCTTGTGCGGTGGTGGCCATGATGTTTGTCTTTCGGGCAGGACGAAGCGGCGAAGGCCGCCGTCGGCGGGAATTGGGTGTTGATGAGCCCCTGCCGGGCACACACGGAGCAGGGGTTATGCGGAAGCCGTCAGGCGCGCTGCGCTGCGCGTCCTTCGGCCGGGGCTGCGGGGTCCGTTGTTTCTGCATCGAAGACCTTGCGGCCTGCGAACCAGGTCTGGCGGGTTTTGATGTGCGCGATTTGTTCGGTGTCGATCTCGTACGGATTGGCACTCAGGACGATGAAATCCGCCGACTTTCCCGGGACCAGGGAGCCGGTGACATCGTCCAGGCCCATCGCCTGTGCCGAGTCGGTGGTGTACACCCGGATGGCTTCCGGGAGTGAAATGGCCTGTTCGGGCCAGAGCGTGCCAGGGAATTGCCCTGTTGGGTCCTGGCGGGTTACCAAGCCGTAAATCCCTTCCCACGCATTCGGCGACACGCTGACTGGCCAGTCCGAGCCGCCGGCGATGCGGGCCCCGGCGTCCAGCAGGGAGCGGTTGGGCTGCATTTTCGACGCCCTCTCCGCCGGGAGCACCGTGGCAATGGCCTCGGAGATGACACCGGGGAACCACAACGACGGGGAGATGTCGGCGGTGACATCGAGTTCGGCAAACCGGGGGATGTCCTGTTCCTGGACAAACTGGCCGTGGGCGATGTGGTACTTCGGCATGATGTGTCCGGCTGAGCGGACCTTCGCCACGGTGTCGAGCACCAGCCGGACCGACGCGTCGCCCGTGCAGTGGATCTTGGCGGAAATACCACGCTCCGCCGTGCCCATCAGCCAGCGCTCCAGCTCTGCTGCAGACATGGTGGTGCCCCCGCAGTGGCACTCCGGGAAGCCGACATCCGGCAAATAGGGTTCGATGAACGCCGCAGTCCCCGCCGGGGGCACCCCGTCAAGGAAGATCTTGATGAAGTCCGGCCGGTGGTGCCGGGACCGTGTCTCTTCGCGATGGGCGATGATGCCCTCGCCGAGCGGCGTGGTGCCGAAAATAAAATCATTGGCCTGCATGGACGTCACCACCCAGGCAGCGAGTTCACCGGATTCGTCGAGCTCTTTCAGCGCCTGCAACATCTGGAGTGAGGATGCCGCATCCTGGAATCCCGTCACGCCGTAGGAATGGAGGATCTCGATGCCGCGCGCTGCGGCCCGGGAGAGGTCTTGGGTGGACCGCGGCTGCAACCGCGCCAGCGTCTGTTCCGCCAGGACGCCACCGGCCTCGATGAGGACACCGGTGGCACGCCCCGAAGCATCCCGCATTATCTGGCCACCCTCGGGATCCGGAGTGTGCTGGCCGATGCCGGCCAGTTCCAGGCCCCGGGAATTCACCCACCTGTTGTGCTTGCTGTCGTCTTTCAAGATGGCAGGCCGTCCGCCGGTTGCGGCATCAAAACGGAGGAGCGTTTCCACGGAGTTGAGTTCGGCCAGGAGTCCGGAACCCCAGCTTCCACCGACCACCCACTCGTCGTGGCCCAGGCTCCCTGCATACTCTGCGACGGCGGTGAGGAGGTCATCGAGCGACTTGGTGGGCGCCTCGTTGCATTCGAACAAGTCCATCTGCCCTGCCAGCATGTGGTGATTGTGGACGTCAAGCAGCCCGGGCATGACGTAGGCGCCGCCGAGGTTGATGATCTCAGTGCCCGGCCCCGCCGCGGCCTCGGCCAACGATCCGACGGCGTGGACCTTCCCGGCCTTGACCGCAAGTGATGTGACGCGGGGGAGTTCATCGTGCAGGGTGTCAATGACGCCGTTGATCAGAAGAAGGTCAGCTGTGTTGTCCATAATCCCAGTCCCTGAAGGTGCTTTGGATCACAACACTAAGTTGCCGCGCTACTGGTTGCTTGACTCTCCGTGCACGGCATTTGCAAATCCCGGCAGGCCGCCGTCCCAGCCTGGCCTTAGGGGTGGACGGGGGTGGCCGCCTCTTTTCCCAGCACCGTTGTCCAGGGGCGGGCGGTCCAGGACGTCACGACCCCAGCTTTGACGTAGGGATCGGCGGCTGCAAAGGCCTTTGCCGCCTCGAGTGCGTTCTCGCCGGTGAAGATCAGCAACCCGGTGAAGGGGCCGTCACCAACGGCCCCGCCCAGCAGAAGCTCGCCGCGTTCCACTGCTTCCCAGCCCGCCTTGAGGTGGTCTGAACGGTATTGTTCGCGGGTCTGAAGGTAGTTGTCCTCGTAGGTGTATTCGAGCACGGCGTGCATGTGGTTCCGTCCATTTCGTTGAGTGGTTTCGCTCGTTGTAGAAGTAGCGTACCCATGGCTGGCGCTGCTCAGGGCTCCGAATGGACCCCGGGCTGTTCGTGGATGCCGCACCAGCCGGCGATGAACAGGGCGATGCTCTTGGTGATCCGGCGGATGGATTCGACCGAGACCCGCTCGTCGAACCCGTGGATCGACTCTGAAACGGGGCCGTAAACCAGCGCCGGCGTATCGGCATAGAGCGTGAAGACCCGGCCGTCGAGGTAGCCCGGCGTGGTGAAGCTTTTCAGTTCACTGCCGAACACCTGCTCATGGGTGCGCTCCAGCATGGCCTCTGCTTCGCTTCCGGGCTCCAGCACATAGCCCTCGGAGAAGAAACCTGTCTTCACACCGACCGCGTTGATCGGGTCGGGTCCCCGGCCCAGGGAGGCAAGGCAGTCCTGAAGTTCAGCCCATGCCTGCTCCGCGGGGATGCCGGGATATATTGCCGCGCGCACGTCGAACTCGCACCAGGCCGGGACGCTGGAGGGCCAGTCCCCGCCCTGGATGCCGCCGAAGTTGAAGTTGATGGGGTGGTCCAGGTCTTCGAAGTAGCGGTGCTGTCCGCGGTCCGCATTCCACTTCTCTTCGACCTCCCGCAGCGCAGAGATTGCCGTATACGCTGCGTCGATGGCGTTGAAGCCGGTGCCCATCTCACGGGGATGGGTCGGATTCCCGGTGACCCTGACCCTGAACCAGAGCACGCCGACGTTGGCGCGCACCAGCATGTCTTCTTCTGGTTCGGGGATGATGACGGCGTCGGCACGATAGCCGCGCATCAGTGCGGACAGGGAGCCGTTGCCTGTGCATTCCTCCTCGACGACGGACTGGAAGTGAATGCGGCCGGCGGGCTCGAACCCCGCCGCGCGGACGGCGTCGAAGGCGAAGAGGTTGGCTGCGAGACCTGCTTTCATGTCTCCGGCGCCGCGGCCATACATCCATCCGTCGATGATGGGGGCGTCCCAAGGGTAGCGGGACCAGGACTCGGACGGACCCTCGGGGACGACGTCGATGTGGCCGTTAAGGATAAGGGATCGGCCCTGCTCGGAGGCTGGACGGTACGTGCCCACCACGTTAGTCATGCCCGCATAGGAAACCGTTGTGGGCCCGTAGCCCTCATGGGCGGACAGGTCATCGGCGTCCAGCTCCCACCGGTCCATCTCCAGGCCACGGCCTGCCATGGCCGCATGCATCAGGTCCTGGGCGCTGCCCTCCCGGGTGCGCAGCGACGGGTGCTTGACCAGGTCCTGGGTGAAGGTCAGCTGGGCATCGAAGGCGGCGTCGACGGCCTCCAGGATGCGGAGTGTTTGGTCGTCACTGAGCAATATTGTCTCCTAACGAAACGGGGAGCCGTCCGGTGGACGGCTCCCCGTTCTGGTGGTTGAGCATTCGAAAGAGAGTAAAGCTTGGGCTACTGTCTGCGGCCGGCCCTAGCTGCCGGCGACAAGCTTCTTGTCCTGGACCCGCAGGCGCTCGCCGAAGAACCCGCCGACGGCGGTGAGCAGGGAGATGATCGCCAGGATCAGGGCCGCACCCCACGACTGGTTACCGGAGACGCCCAGCATGGCCGTGGCCAGCAAGGGCATGAATCCACTGGTGGCACCTGCGATGTTATAGCCCAGGGCCACACCGGAGTAGCGCAGCTTCGGCGGGAACAGCTCGGTCAGCAGGGCACCGTTGACGGCGTACGCCACCGCTATAAGCATGATCCCGACGGTGATTGCCAGCGTAATCAGCAGTGGGGATTTCGTGTCAATCATGGCGAAGAGGGGGAAAGCGGCGACGGCGCTGACGATACCGCCCCACATGGTGACCTTGCCCGGCCCGATCTTCTCTGCGAGCCGGCCCATGAGGAACGTGACTCCGATCTGGGCCACGGCGGCAACCAGTGTTGCGTTGACCATGACGTTCCGGTCCACCTTCAGGGTGTTGGACCCGTAGCTCACCGCGAAGGTGGTGATCATGTAGAAGCCACCCACGCCGAGGAGGGCCGCGAGTACGGCCACGAGCAAGCGGCCGGAGGCGTGGCGGAAGACCTCGAACGCCGGAACCTTGGACGTTTCACCCTGGGCGAGCAGATCCTTGAAGATGGGGGATTCTTCCACCTTGAGGCGGATCCAGAGCGCGATGCCGAGCATGGGGAAAGCCAGCAGGAATGGAATCCGCCAGCCCCAGGCGTCAAAAGCTTCCGACGGGAATAGGAGGACGAGCGAGAAGGCGCCCGAGGCCAGCAGCGTAGCCACCGGCGAACCGACCTGTACCAAGGCGGCGTACCGGCCCCGCTTTTCAACGGGGGCATGCTCGACGGCCATGGTTACCGCACCGCCCCATTCACCGCCGACAGCCAGGCCCTGGACAAGCCGCAAGACGGCGAGCAGGATGGGCGCCGCCAGGCCGATGCTGCCGAAATCGGGCAACAGGCCGATGAAGGCCGTGGCCGCGCCGATCATGACGATGGTCATCAGCAGCGCGGGCCGGCGTCCGTAACGGTCGCCGATGTAGCCAAAGATCATGGCCCCGATCGGACGGGCTGCGAAGCCGACGCCGAACGTGGCAAAGGAGGCCAGCAGCGCCGCGGTGGGGTCCATATTGGTGAAGAACAGCCGGTTGAAGACCAGCGCCGCAGCCGTGCCGAAGAGGTAGTAGTCGTACCACTCCAGCGCGGTCCCGACGAAGGCGGCACGGGCAATCTTTCCTGCGTCCTTGCCGGAGATCACCGGAGGAGCACCTGCGGCGGGGGAAAGTGAATTTGAGGTGGTCACTGCGTGGGCCCTTTCGAGCGGGGTTGAGTTCTTGCATCTCGGGTCCCGCGGCGGGCGAAGGGCGATGGCCTGCACTGCTGCGGTGATTATTCGAGAGTAGGTGAGTGATAACGCCCTAAACAATGATAATTTCCACCCACTTTCGGCCCCTTTCTTAGGCATTTTCACAAACTAGTCGGTGAACTCGCTGTAGCGGCTGAGGGCGATGAGTGCCCGCGCGGCCTCGCCCGGCACTGTGAGGTCAAGGCCGATCGCCTCGTGAAGGCTGTGGAGGCGGTTCACTACGGTGTTGCGGTGGCAGAACAGCTCCTCCGACGTTTCTTTGATGGATCCGGTCCGCCCATAGCTGCGTGCCACCTCCAGCAGGCGTTGGCGTTCGACGGGCGTGCACTTGTCCAGAGCGTTCTTTATGGAGGTGGAAAAGCCGGGAAACTTCTGCTCCAGGAGGCCGCTGGCGATTCCCATCCATGCGTCCTCCATCGTGGCCAGCCGGGTGCCGCGGCGCTTCTGCTGTGCCAGCACAAGTGCCGAAGCCGCAGCGGAGGGAACGGCATCCAGTCCCTCCACTCCCGGTACGTACCCGGCAGGAAAGGCGGGCGGTTCGTGACGCCAGGTCAGCCCCTTCCGCTGCTGCCGGAAGACATACAGGACTCCGCTGTTCTCGTACATATAGATGCTGTGGTCAGACTCGAACTGCTGCTGGGCCTGGGATACGGCGTCCAAGGTCACTGCGAGCACTTCGAAGGTCCCGGTGGCCCGCACTTCGAGGGCCGCTGCAAGGTCCTGGACTTCACGTGGGGTGCCAGGTCCGGCATTGAACAGCCGGGAAAGCAGGCGCTGGCGGTACAACTGCTTGTTGCGGGCCAGGCGCGCCTCTTCCTCGGCATAGGCCTGTTGGATGCTGGTCACGTAGCCTTCGACGGCGTCCAGGACCCGGTCCATGTTGGCCACCAGGACACCGATCCCCTTGTCCCGCGCGACCCGTTCCAGCCCCTTCCAGAGAACACGGAAGTCATTGCGGATGGCTACCAGGAACGCGTCGAGGGGAACGCCCTGGCGGGCGCGCCGGGCGGCCACCTCGCGGGGAAGCGTCTGCAGGTCCGGGGGGAGCTCCAACCCGGCCATCTGATAGAGGAACATGTCCATGGTGTCCGCTGCGGTCCGGTAGATGTCCTCCTTGGGAACCACTGCTTCACCATAGGAAATGGAGGAAAAACGCTCCAGGAAGTCGTCCACCAGCAGGGATCGATCCTTCCAAAGACTCTCCAGCAACTCGGTCCATTCCGGCTCGGTGGGACGGCCGGGACGGAACTCCCTGGCGGTCGTACCGTAGGATCGCGCATCGTCACCATCATTTGCTGTCATGCAGGCATTTTATGCAAAAGCCTAAAGTTTGACCATGAAACAGCGTTCTATATCCATTGAAGGCAGCGATATCACAGAGTTGAATGGACGGAGCCGCACTTTCAGGCCGCGGCCTTAACTCCTCGGAAAGGCCCGGGGACCCTAGCAAAGAGGATCCATGCCCTTCGATCTCCTGATTCGCAATGCACGCATACTGACCCAGGATGCCTCCCGCCCCACCGCGACAAGCCTGCTCATTCACGACGGCAGAATCCTCGATGTGGATCCCGACGCCAGCCTTTGCGGCCACGCCCTCTGGACCATTGATGCCGCCGGAACCACGATTGTCCCTGGGTTCAATGACGTCCACGCGCACAGTGTCTGGTTCGGTCTGGGGCTCATGGAGGCCAACGCAGGGGCAGCGGCAAATCTGGACGGGCTGTACCAGATCATCGCCGAGGCCGCCGCCGAAATGGCCCCGGGGGAGTGGGTTGTGGCATCCGGTTACAGCCCGCTGCTGCTCGACGGCCAGCAACCGGACAGGGACCGGTTGGATGCGGCGGCAGGGGGACGTCCAGTGTGGATCAAACACTCCTCCGGCCACGCCTGCACGCTCAACGGCGTAGCACTGGAGCTCGTAGCCGCCCAGGCCGATCTCAGTGCACCGATCGAAGGCGGAGCCGTCGTCATGGGCGAAGATGGCCTGCCGACGGGGCTGCTGGAGGAAAACGCCCTGCGCTTGGTGCAGGACATCCTGCTGCCGTATCCGCTGGAGACCATTGAACGCGCACTGGATCTGGCCACGTCACACTACCTCTCCGAAGGAATTACCAGCGTCACGGATGCGGGCATCGCCGGCGGCTGGATCGGCTATTCGCCGCGGGAGTTCGCCGCGTACCAGAATGCCCGCGACAAGGGGATGCTGAGCGTCAGGATGCAGCCAATGCTGGTTATGGATGCCCTCCACGATGTGCCCGGCCACGCCGATGACCCGGCCTCCATAAGCCTCGACGCCGGAATCCGCACCGGCTTGGGCGACGATTGGCTGCGCCTGGGACCGGTGAAGATCTTCAGCGACGGTTCGCTCCTTGGCAGTACCGCCTACATGACCGAGGACTATGTCGGCTGCACCCACAACCACGGCTACCTGCAAATGGACGCGGACCAGCTGCGCGAGTCGGCGCTCAGCGCCTACCGGGCGGGCTGGGCGATTGCGATGCATGCCATCGGGGACCACGCGATCGACCACGCCATTGACATCATCACTGAGGCGCAGGAAAGGTTCGGTTCCAACGCACAGCCCAACCGGATCGAGCACGGCGGCGTGGTCCGCCCCGATCAGCTTGACCGGATAGCCCGGGCCGGCATCGTGCTGGTCCCGCAGCCGCACTTCATCACCGAGTTTGGAGACGGTATGGCCCGCCTGCTGGGCCCCAAACGCACCTCGTGGTCCTATCCCGCCAAAAGCCTGCTGAAGCGAGGAGTTACACTGCCGGGAAGTTCAGACCGCCCCGTCTCCAACGGCCGGCCCCTGGATGTCATGCAGTCGTTCGTGGAGCGGCTGACTCCTTCAGGCGACGTGTACGGCCCGGCCGAAAGGATCACCGCGGCCGAAGCGCTGGCAGCCTATACCACGGGATCGGCCGCCGCCACGGGAACCGGGCACATCAAGGGCCGCTTGGCACCGGGGTACCTGGCGGACCTCGTGTTCCTGGACCAGGACCCCACCGCCGTGGACCCCTCAAACATCTCAGCTACCCGCGTGCTCGCCACCATGGTGGGCGGGCAAATCCGTTTCGGCGAGGAAAATCTGCCGGCGCCGGTCCGCGCCACAGACCTTGAGGCAGCATTGACAGGGAAGGAAACCCCATGAGCACCGCACACGACGAGTTCCTCGCAGACTTCGCCACGATGTCAGGCTTCGGCGCCACGCCCGGGGGAGGCGTGGACCGGCAGGCCGGCACGGCCGCAGACCACGCCACACGGGCGTGGTTCAGCCAGTGGCTGGCCCGGCATGGCTATACCCAATCAGTGGATGAGGCAGGCAACCAGTTCGGCACCCTGGACCTGGTCGCCGGCGCCCCTTATGTGCTGGTCGGCTCACACCTGGACTCCCAGCCGCTGGCCGGCCGGTACGACGGGGCCTATGGCGTGCTCGCAGCGGCCCATGCAGGCGCCCGCGTCGCTGCGGAAGTCCGGGCCGGAAAGCTCCACCCCACCTACAACCTGGCCGTTGTGAACTGGTTCAACGAGGAAGGCAGCCGCTTCGCGCCCAGCATGATGGGAAGCTCTGTCTTCACCGGAAAGCTGCCGCTTGAGGACGCGCTTGCCACCGCAGACCCTGCCGGAATCACAGTGGCGGAAGCCCTGGCGGCGGGACACAGCACTTCGCAAGGAAACGCCCCGGTCCTCGCCGAGGTTGCACGCTATGCCGAGATCCACATCGAGCAGGGCAGGAACCTGGAAGAAACCGGCACCCAAGTGGGGATCGTGGACCGCACCTGGGCCGCCAGCAAGTACCGGGTTACCGTGGACGGAACCCAGTCACACACTGGCGCCACCCGCATGGAGGATCGCCGTGACGCCCTCTTTGGGGCTGCGCTGGTCATCGCCGCCGCTCGTGAACTGACTGCGGAATTCGAGCCCGGGCTGCTGCACACATCGGTATCCGAGCTGTATGTCCTGCCGAACTCACCGGTCACCATCGCCCGCCAGGTCCTGATGAACCTGGACCTGCGTTCCCCCGATGAGTCCGTCCTGGGCGTGGCCATGGAACGGCTGGGCAAGAGGATTGTCGACGCCGAGGCAGATTCCCGGACGGAGATCCGCCTGGACCTGACGCACAACTGGGGTGTGGTGTCCTACCAGTCCAAGGGCGCGGCCTTGGGCAGGGTAAGCGCAGAGAGTCTGGGCTACAGCCACAGGGACGTGATGACCGTCGCCGGGCACGATTCCACCAACATGAAGGATGTGGTTCCGACCGTCATGCTCTTCGTTCCCAGCGTCGAAGGCATCTCGCACAACGAAGCGGAGTACACCCGCGACGACGACGCGTTGCGCGGCGTCGAACTGTTGACGGACGTTACGCGGCGGCTTGTCTGCGGCGAATTGGAAGAGGACTGAGCCGGTAGCCTTTCGAACCAGGCGTTTCGGGGAAGGTTAAGAGGCATGAGCGGTAGGGCCTTGCCCGCTTGGGTGGCCCTACTGTCCTGGCACGAGGGCGCCGGCGCCCCGCCGCAGGCCGGCCGTCACCCCAGCCAAGTCCGTCATGGCGTGGACGGCGTCCTCATTTGCGAGCCCGTTCTCGTGGCAGAGGGAACGCCAGGTCCAGAAGGACACCGCGTGGGCGACGACGGCGCGCAGCCTGGCGCTGCCCGGCTCCGGAAATGCCTCCAGGAGGCGGTCACGGAAGAACGTGTCGCGCTCCCGGAGGCCTGTGCGGTGCTTTTCCGGAAGGGCGGCCCAATCGCCGTAGATGTTCCTGAGCATTGGCTCGCCGTCGCGGTAGAACCGGTACAGGTCTGTGAGTCCGGCATGGAGGCGTTGGAGGGGGTCCGGGTGCTCACACCACGCCGAAGGATCTGGCAGCTGCTGTTGTGAAAGCCAGTGCGAGGAGCAGGCGGAGAACAGCGATTCCTCGTCGGCGAAATGACGGTAGACCGTCAGCCGGGTGACCTGGGCCTGCTCGGCGATGCCCGCAATGGTGGTCCGGGCAGGGCCGACTGACCCGTGGAGCGCCACCGCCGCGTCCACGATGCGCTGCCGGGTGGTGTCCACCTGCTCGGCACGCTTGTTCATCTGGTACTTGCGCGCTTTGGCTGAACGCTGCTGTTCACTCAAAGTATTGACACCGGTCCTGCGTGGGCTGACAATTCGATATACACAACTGTATATCGAAATGGAAAGGGATGGATGCCATGGGCGCTGAGGAGGCTCCGCGGCTGACAGTCGTGCAGCCTGGGGAGGGACGCCAGGGCAGTCTCGGAAGTATCGGGGTTGTCTTCAAACTGTTCGGTGAACACACCAACGAGCAGATCTCCATCGTGGAACACCCGTTTCCGGTGGGGGCCTTGGTTCCAGTGCATATGCACAGCCGCGAGGACGAATACTCAATCGTCCTGGAAGGCGAGATCGGATTCCGGTCCGGTGAGCGCGAGGCAGTGCTGGGCGCCGGGGGCTACATCACCAAGCCGCGCGGCGAACTGCACACCATGTGGAATGCGGGCAAAGTTCCGGCGCGGATGATCGAAGTCATCAGCCCGGCCGGGTTCGAGCATTTCTTCTGGGGACTGGCCGACCAGCTTGAAGCCGGTGGACCGCCGGACCCTGAAGCCATCGGCAAACTGGCCGCAGAATACGGCCTCCAGTTCGGCGAGGCGCCATGGCTGCCGGACATCATCGCCCGGTACGGGCTAAATCCACCGATGGGCTGACGGGAAGGCCATGGGCCTCCAGGTTCCCCTTTACCGAACGGGACGGCGACGTGGCCCGCCGCGCAGAAGCCGGGCGCGCCGCTGGCCGGAATGGCCGCCGTCGTACTTCTGCTGCACGCGGTGGGCTGGGGAGTGCTGGTGCTGGGCGTCGTCCCGCAGAACCTCCTCCTCGGCTCCAGCCAGGTCTTCGGACTGGGGATCGGGCTAGGTGCCTACCTGCTGGGCATGCGCCACGCCTTCGACGTGGACCACATCGCCGCGATCGACGGCACCACCCGAAAGCTCATGGGTGAAGGCCTTCGCCCCGTCACTGTCGGTTTCTGGTTCTCCCTTGGCCACTCCAGCATCGTCCTTGGCCTCTGCCTGCTGCTGGCTGCGGGAGCCCGCAGCCTTGGAAACCAGCTCGGAGATGGCGCCTCGTGGTGGCGGGAGGTCCTGGGACCAGTAGGCGCCACCATCTCAGGACTGTTCCTTTACCTCCTGGCCTTCCTCAACCTTGCCCTGCTGATCCGCGTCGCCACGGACTTCCGGCTGCGGGCAGGGCAGCCGGGATTGGGGACGACTGTCGAGGTCCCGGGCCTTCTGGTCCGCCTGCTGCGCCCGGTCCTGCGCAGCATCACCCGGCCCGCCCAGATGTATTGGGTGGGGCTGCTGTTCGGCCTGGGATTCGATACGGCCACCGAGGTGGCACTGCTGGTAGTGGCCGGGGGAGCGGCGGCGCTGGAACTTCCGTGGTACGCCGTCCTCACCCTGCCCGTCCTCTTCGCGGCGGGCATGAGCCTGCTAGACAGCCTGGACGGATGGTTCATGAACGCGGCCTACGGTTGGGCGTTCGCGCACCCGCGCCGGAGGCTGCTGTACAACCTGGTCCTGACCGGGCTCTCGGCCACCGTGGCGCTGGGTGTGGGGACCGTGGAACTGCTGTCCGTGGTTACGCCGAATACGGGAGCGGTTTCCGGGGTCTTTGCGGCCATCGGCGGCATCGATCTGACGGGGCTTGGCTACGCCGTGGTGGGCTTGTTTGTTCTCGCCTGGCTGGCCGGGGTCTTCATCTGGAGGTTCCGGGGCGGCTCGCCCACTGCTGCCAGCCTGGAGGAGTGAGCCGCCTCTTGGTTCCCGTTTCCTCAGCCTTCCGGCAGGAGGTTGGCCGCCAAGGTACGGGCCATGAATCGTCCGAAATGCTCGGCACTCCAGCCGCGCTTGAGGACCAGGGTTTCGTAGAGCTCGGCTGAGGTGCTCATGAAGAAGACGTCGGCCACCTCCTCCGCCGTCAGGCCCGGCCGCAGGAATCCCCTCCCGAGCACCTGGCGCGCGTTGTGCAGCATCCGTTGGTACCGCCCGTCATCCACGTCGCGCAGGAGCGCGGCCATGTCCTGGTCCCCGCTCGCCGCGGCGTCCCGGATGAGGAGGTAGACGGGGGAGCCCAGCGGGCTCACCTCGGAAATGAAGCGGCCGAACTGCTCCATGAGTTCGCGGGGTTCGGTGACCGTGGCCTGGGCGCGGTCCGACCGCTCTTCCGCCGGCGGGCCGCCGGCGCCCAGCAGGCTCTGTTCGTAGATGGCACGCACCAGCCCAGGCTTTCCGCCGAACCCCTTGTACACGGACTCCTTGGAGACGCCGGCCGCGTGGGCGATGGCAGCGATGGTGGTCCGGCCGTAGCCGTGGGCCAGGAACAGCGCGCGGGACTGGGCCAGCACCCGATTCCTGGCTTCCCCGGCAGCCTCCTGCCGGCGCCGGGCGTCGTAGCTGCGGGAGCGGGGTGGCGCACCATTGACCGCGGGTCCCATCGGGCTTAAGCTCCTTGTATCAGTTAGATACAGCTAACTGTATCAAATTCAGCGTACCAGCCTCTCCGCCTCCCGCGACGGAACCTAAGGAGCAGATCATGGACGCTTCAGGAATCGGGCGCGTCCCCGAAGGCCCGGTCCGGCGCATGCTGGCCGCGGCCAACCGCCATGACCTCGAGGCCATGGTGTCCCAGTTCGCGGAGGACTACCGGAACACCACCCCCGTCCACCCGGCCCGCAGCTTCACGGGCTCCGCGCAGGTCCGGAAGAACTGGACGGCACTCTTTGCCGGCCTGCCGGACCTCACCCTGACGGTCCATGACGCGGCAACCGGACCGGACGGCAAGGTCTGGATCGAATGGAGCAACCGCGGCACCCGGCCGGACGGATCCGTGCAGCAAGCCGCAGGGGTGGCCATCTTCACCCTCCGCGACGACAAAATCGCCGCCGCCCAGTTCTACCTCGAACCTGTGGACCAGGACTCCGGCGACGTGAACCAGGCCGTCCGGGAGGCAGTCCATGGTGCGGCCGGAGGTGACCGGTCATGATCCTGGTGGTCGGCGGCACCGGGCGCCTTGGCCGCGCCGTGGTTCCCCTGCTCGTTGCCGCAGGGCAACAGGTCCGCATCATGGCCCGGGGCAAGTCCCAGCCCTTCCCGCAAAAGATGGGCGACGCCGTCGAACTCCTCCGCGGGGACCTCGGCTCCGACGCGGACTGCAGGCAGGCGGTGGCTGGCTGCAGCGAGGTGGTGTTCGCGGCGTCGGGGTTCGGGATCAAGGACTCCAGCCCGCGCGCAGTCGACCGCGACGGCGCCATCCGGCTGGCCCGCGCGGCGGCCGCGGCCGGAGTGCGGCACGTGGTGATGATGTCCATGCCCGGCGCTGCCGCGGACGGGCCCATCGATTTCCTGCGCTGCAAAGCCGCGGCCGAGGACGCCGTGCGCTCCTCCGGCATGGACTGGACGATCGTCCGGATCGGCGCCCTCCTGGAACAGCGGCTGGAGATCATGACGGCCCCGCTTGAATCGAAGGGCAAGGTGCCCGTGTTCGGCTCGGGGTCCGCCCCGGTGACCTATACCTCGGTCCGGGACGCGGCCGCCGTCGTGGTCCGTGCCCTTCGCGACCCGGCGCTGCGGAACCGCGTCATCGAATGGGGCTCACAGACGCTCCCCGCACATGAGGTGGCGGAGGCTCTGCTTGCCCGGGCCGGCCATGGATCAATCCAGCGGGTTCCGGCTGCCGCCGTCCGGCTGCTGTCCGTGGCGGCCAGGCCGTTTTCACCGTTCCTTGCCCGGGTGGCGGGTGCCGCGGCCTGGGAGGAATCGGGGGCGGCGGCGTTCGAGTTTGGTCCCGCGCGGGCCGAGTTTCCCGACATCCCGGTCACCGGGCTGCAGCAGGTCCTCGAGGCGTCAGGTGCTCCGGGATCTCTCGCCTAGCCGCGTGCAACAATGGCGCCATGACCCCTGAGCAGCATGAAACCGCCGCGCCGGAACCGGACCGCGCCGCCCACCCCGCATTCGAAGCCGCCTACCAGGCCGCCCAAAAGAGCCTGGCCGAGGGCGGGATCCCCATCGGGGCGGCGCTCGCCCGGGACGGCGTGGTGGTTGCCAGCGGGCACAACGAACGGGTCCAGAACGCCGATCCGATCGCGCACGGCGAGATGTCCGCACTGCGCGCCGCCGGCCGGCAAAAGAGCTACCGGGACACCACGCTCTACACCACGCTGGCACCCTGTGCCATGTGCGCGGGAACCATCCTCCAGTTCAAGATCCCCCGCGTGGTGGTGGGGGAGGCACAAACGTTCGACGGCGAACTGGAGCTTTTGCGGTCACGCGGGGTTGAGGTGGTGGTCCTGGACGATCAGCGCTGCGTGGACATGATGCGCACCTTCCAGTCCGACCACCCGGAGCTGTGGGCCGAGGACATCGCCGAGTAGGGGTGCGAGGCAGCTGGTTAGCTGCCCGGGGAGATCGTGTGAAGTCCTGCCCGGGTTGCTGCCCCCAGCAGTTCCTTGTCGAAGGCGATCAACCGGTCAGCTTCAAGCCTGATCGCAGCCGCGAGGTGGATCGCGTCCGCGCTGCGCAATTTACCTGGCAGTGCGGCCGCGTACAGGAGGTCTGAACGCGTCAGGTCCACCAGGTTGATTCCGGTCAACACCGCGTTGACCAGTTCCGGCGGCAGGCCGCGGCGGTTGGCGGCGCAGTGCAACTCCGTGTGAAGGAGCATCGAGGCAACAAGTCGGTCACCCCGCTGCGCCGCCGTTGAAAGAAACTCCGCAGTGGGACCGGACTCAGGTTCCTCGACCACCAGTCTCAGGGCCGCCGACGTGTCGACGTACAGAATCACCGGTCGCCGCGGAGGTCTGCGATTATGTCGGCCGTGCCCACATCAGACGTCACGCGTTGGAGCAACTGGAAGTCGACCGGGCTTTCCGCGGCCTGCCGCACGCTGCCGGACAGGAGCAGACGCTCGAAGGGTGAGGCTGCAGGCGGGATAAGGGTGGCGGCAACTTCGCCGTTATTCGTGACATCGATGGTTTCGCCGTTTTTCACCCGCTCCAGGATTTTGCTGCTTTGATTCCTTAGCTCGCGGTGGGGGATTGTTGTCATGGCACACCTCCGTAGCAATCGTAGCATTTGCTTCGAAGCCTAGGACTCAACGACTGACCGCAGCCACCTCAACCTGTACCCCTGCGTCCCCGAACTTCTGCACCTGGGCGGGGTCGGCGCCGTCGTCCGTCACCAAAGTCCACGGCAGCGCCAGCCGCACCCAGGCGTGGAAGGGGCGCAGCCCCAGCTTGGAGGAGTCGGCCAAAACATAGACTTCCCGGCCGCGCCGGGCCATGAGCTCCTTGAGCCGGGTCTGGGCATGGTCGGCTTCGCAGATGCCGTCCTCGGCCGTGACGGCGTCGGCGCCCAGGAACACGCGGTCAAAGCTCATCCGCTCCAGCGCCGCCTCCGTCAGCGGACCCACAAAACTCTGCGAAAGGCTGCGCAGCCGGCCGCCCAGGCAGTCCACCTCGATGCCCTCGGACTCGGCCAGTTCCTGCATCGTGTTGATGCCCGGCGTGGTGACCGAGAGCTTCCCGAACCCGCGCAGTTCGTGGGCCAGGGCACCCACGGTGGAGCCGGCGTCGAGCAGGATATTTTCCCCGGGCCGGATCACGGCCGCCGCCCAGCGGGCGATGGCGTGCTTCTGCTCGAACGCCTCGCCGGTGCGCTGCCGCAGCGACGCCTCGGGGTGGGCGCCCAGTGCCATGGCACCGCCGTAGGTGCGGGCCAGCCGGCCCTGTCCGTTCAGCAAAGCCAGGTCGCGGCGGATGGTGGAGGCCGTCACCTGGAACCGGGCGGAGAGCTCCTCCACGGAGGCCAGGCCGGTGGTCACGGCAAGGTGGTAGATCTCCTCACGCCGCGCGGTTGCGCTGAGCATTCCCGGTCTCCTTCCCGTGGGCATGGCGGTGGCAGTGCTAACCATGCTAGTTCCGGCTCCGGCAAGTTCCGCAGCCAGGAGCCGGCAAAACGGCCGGTCAGCAATATTACGCTGACCGGCCGATTCTTCCGTGCGGCTAGACGGCCTCGTCGCGCGACGGCGCCAGGTCCACTGCCTGCCGCAGTGCCTCCAGCAGCGACTCATGGTCCGCGATGTTCTTGCCCGCGATGTCGAACGCCGTGCCGTGGTCCACGGACGTGCGCACCACGGGCAGGCCCACCGTGATGTTCACGCCGTTCTCCAGGCCCAAAACCTTGACGGGGCCGTGGCCCTGGTCGTGGTACTGGGCCACCACCAGGTCGAAGTCGCCGCGGCCGGCCAGGAAGAACAGGGTGTCCGCCGGGAGCGGGCCGAAGGCGTCGATCCCGTCCGCCTGGGCCTTCTTGATGCCCGGCTGGATCTTCTCCGCCTCCTCGCCGTAGCCGAACAGCCCGTTCTCGCCCGCGTGCGGGTTGATGGCGCACACGGCGATCCGCGGGTTCTCAATGCCGGACGCGCGCAGCAGTTCATAGCCCCGCTTGATGGTCCGGTACACCAGGTCGCCGTTGATCTTGGCGATCGCATCGATCAGGCCGATGTGGGTGGTCACGTGGATGACGCGCATCTTGGGCGCCGTCAGCATCATGGACACTTCCTCGGTGCCGGTCAGTTCGGCAAGGAGTTCGGTGTGGCCGGGGAACTTGTGCCCGGCCGCGTGCAGCGCCGCCTTGTTCAGCGGCCCGGTGCAGATGGCGTCCACCTGCCGGTCCATGGCCAGCTGGACGGCCTTCTCGATAAAGAGGTAGGACCCGTGTCCGGCGGCGGCGGAGAGCTCACCCCAGGCAAGGTCCTCCGGGATGCAGTCGATGTCCAGCACGTCGATGGTGCCTTCCTCGAACAAAGCCTCGGACGGCTCCAGGACCGGGCGCAGGGTCAGCGGGCTGGCGACGATGTCCGCTGCCAGCCGCATCCGGCGGAGGTCGCCGATGACCAGCATCCGCGCCTTTGACCGAAGCTCCGCGTCAGCAAGCGCTTTGACGATGATTTCCGGGCCAATGCCGGCCGCATCGCCCATGGTGATGGCAACAATCGGGCGTCCCATTATTTGATACTCATTTCAGTCGTGGTGGCAGTAAGGAAGTTGGTGGTCCGGGCCAGGGTCCCGGCGTCGCCGAACGCGCCGGCCTTGGTGACCAGCAGGGGAAGTGACCCGGGAAGCAGGCTCATCACGACGCCGGGCTCAATCTCTCCGAGGACGGTGAAGCTGCCGGCGCCGAGGGCTTTCAGGACCGCCGTGGCCGTCTCCCCGCCGGTGAGGACCAGGGCGTCGCAGTGCCCGATGCCCGCCGCGGTGGCACGGGCCAGGGCCGCCGCCACAACAAGTGCCTGCGACTTGTCCACGGCGCCCATGGGGTCCGGGGTCAGCACCACGTTTGTCCGCGCCATCGCCTGGGCAACCAGGCGCGGAACCGCGGTGCCGTCCAGGGTGGCGTGCTCCAGGGTGATGTGTTCAGCCCCGGCCGCGACCAGCTCACCAATCTGCTGCCGGGCAAGGGCGGAGTAGCTGCCGATCACGGTCAGGGTCCGGCTGACGAGCCGAACCTGCGCGTTTTGCGCAGAGGCTCGTTCTTCCTGGTCCGCGATGTGCCCTGCCAGGCCGCCGGAGCCCACCAGGAGGGCGGGAAAGTCCAGCAGGTCCGCGGCAGCCGCGATGGCCTTGAGGTCATCGTCGGAGACGGCGTCCAGTACGACGGCGTCAATTCCGCGTTCCTGCACGTCCCGCAGGTGCCGCGCGATTTCCTCCGGCGTGCGTCCGGTTGTTCCGGCGACTTCGGCGGTGAGGCCTCCGGCGGCGAGTGCCGCGGCGATGTCCCCGTCAAAGTTCCCTGCGGTGTTGGGAACACCGTTGACGTGCACGATGCCGCCGAGGGTGGTCCGTCCCGTACCCGGGAACGCGGGGGCAACAACGGCCAGGCCTTTGCCGCGGCCCTGGGTGAGCCGTGCCAGGGTTGCCGCGACTTCCACGCCCACGTTGCCGCGCAGCAGTGAATCCATCTTCTTGAAGACCCGCCGGTGCTGGCCCAGGGCCCGGCCGGCCGCCGTCGTGACGGCCTTGGCTGCTTCCGCGGGGGCCAGGTAGCGGCTCTCGGTATTGATCGAAAGGATCTCGGCGTCGGGCCAAGCGCTGTCGATGTCGAGGATGACGGAACTGCTGTGCGTGGGCCCGTAGGCTGCGGCCGCATCCGCCGCTCCCGTCAGGTCGTCGGCAATGATTGCCCAGCGCATGGCTGCGTTGGTGTTCATACTGCTGGGGACACCTCGAGAGTCTCCACGGTCTGCTTGGCTTTCAGGCGCTTAGCGTACCAAGCGACCATGAGGGGGCAGCCGATGGCGGTGACCACCACGGAGGCGGCAACCAGCACGGTGGCGGGGCCGGCTGCGGGAGCGTAGGCCGGATTGGCTGCCGCCACCAGCATTGGAACGGTGGCTGCGTTGCCGGCCGTGGTGGCTGCCTCCAGGCCGGCAATGCCCGAGCCGCCGGTCAGCTTGTCCGCAAGGAAGAGCACGGCGCCGCCGGCGATGAGGACGAACAGGCCGAGCGCCACTCCCAGCAGTCCCGCGTTGACAACCTGTCCCAGGTTCAGGCCGAAGCCAAGCGCGAGGGCGAAGAACGGGATGAGGACGGGGGCCGCGGAGGACAGGAACTTGCGCATGGCCGGATCCAGGGCGCCCAGGATGGCTCCGAGGAGCAGGGGGATGATGGCACCCACCAGGGCCTGCCAGGGGAAGGCGGACAGTCCGGCGACGCCGAGGGTCACCATGGTCAGGAAGGGGCCGGATTCCAGGGTCATGACGGAGTAG
This sequence comes from Arthrobacter sp. AG367, assembly GCF_007828995.1. NCBI lineage: Bacteria > Bacillati > Actinomycetota > Actinomycetes > Micrococcales > Micrococcaceae > Arthrobacter > Arthrobacter sp. AG367. Next base: position 482,357 of record NZ_VIVE01000003.1, on the reverse strand, counting down.
GCCGCCACATCCTTGGGCTTGCCGTACTGGCCCATCAGGGCCATGTACATTCCGCCGTTGGTGTCATTGAGGGCCGCCAGGATGGCCAGGACAGAAAGGCCCGACAGGATCCCGCCGTCAATGGGAAGTTCGCCCAGGAACCTGCCGGCGATGACGCCGATGATGATCGCGAACAGGACCTTGCTGCCGAAGAGGACGCCGCCCTTTTTCAGGATGTACGGGGTGGCCTTGATATCGATGCTGGCGCCCATGCAGACGTAGAAGACCGCAAGGATGGTGGTGCCACCGGTGAAGAGTGCGCCGGTGAAGGAGCCGAAGAACTTGGCGGAATCCGGGGCGAAGGTGCCGAGAAGGGCACCGATCAGCAGGGGAATCAGCATCATGCCGCCGGGAACTTTTTCCATGGTGGCCTTGATTGGGACAGACATGAATCAACCTCATTGTTGTTGGGGGAGAGGGGCCGAGCAGTCAGCTCGAAGCATGATGTAGATCATATGCGGCATTGCGCGTTTAGCGCAAGCTACCTTGCGTGAACCGCGCAGCACGTTGCAGGCCGGCATCGCGGCGTTCCGATGTCTCACGCTTCCCGCGAGTAGCATTGCTGCCACTTGACCAGCGTCGGAAGGAAGCAGCGCCATGCAGTACGTCGTCATGCAGGTGATCCTCAAGGAGAAATTGTGGGGAACCGTTCGGGCAACCTGACCTCGCTGGAAAAAGCCATCAACGACCAGGCCGCAAAGGGCTACCGGCTCCACACCATCACCACGTCCAGCAGCGGGAGCAAGGGACTTGGCGGCGGTGACCGCATCCAGGCAACGATGGTCTTCGAGAGCCTGGTCTAGGTCCACACCGCCAATCGAGCCGCGACCCCTGAATAGCACGCCGCGATGAGTCAGGCTGCTGTCCGGGAGGCCCGCCGCCGATGGACTGGAACCATTGGGTGGCCTTTGTTCGTCCTCGCCTCGATGGTCCTTATCGGCTATGGGATTGTGCGCGCCGATTTCTATTTCTGGCTGCCCACTCCGGCGGAGATGGAGGAGTCCTGGGTCGGTAACCGCTTCACCTACGGCGGATGCGTGATGTCGATCGCGGCCGCCATCTGGTCGCACCGTCGTGGCAACCCCGTCTGGGTGACTGTCTGCGTGGGGCTGCCGGGTGTGCTCGTGGGCTGGGCGGCACTGGTGGGGCCCTACAATCTGATGCGCTTCCTGGCCGCCGTCGTTGCGTTCCCACTGGCCCTGGGCGGCGTTGCTGAGGTTATCTGGGCGCGGGGCCGCCGACAACGGGGATAGCTGGGAAAGGCCTTCGGCATTCTTGGGCACCGCTCCCCGCAGGATTCATAGCACTCCACCCTTGACAGCCGGTCCAACGCGTAAGGAGGATCAAGGTGCCGGTGCGCGTGGCTGCCTAATGCACGCCGACCTGCGGTTTCGCTGCTCGAAAGGGGATACGGGATGCGGCAAGCACTCCCTCGCCACAAACCCTTCCGGCATGTAGCCGCAGTTTCCGCAGTCCTGCTGGCGCTCTCTGCCACGGCCTGCACGCCGAAGCCGCCGGAGCCCGCGCCTCCCGGGCCCGATGTCCATATCGCCGCGGTGGGCGACATGAACCCCGCCGACAACGTTGACACTGACAGCCCGTCCGGGCGGAACGGCGCGGCGATAACCAAGCTTGTGGAGAACAATGAGATTGACGCGTTCCTGGGGCTGGGGGACTTCCAGTACGAGACCGGATACTGCGACAACTACGTGAAGACCTGGACACCGCTGTGGGGCGGCACCAAACCCAAGCTGTATTGGGTGTCCGCGCCCAATCACGACTGGGAACCCGGCCGCAACGAAGACCTGGCGAAGTTCATGAACGGCCAATGCCCGGGATCTCCCGAGAAGGCGGCGATCAACCAGGAGCGCGGGTTCATCCCGAACGGCGAGCCGTACTCGAAGGACTTCGGCAACTGGCACTTCGCCTTCCTGTCGTCCGCGCTGTGGCGGTACGACAAAGCGGAAGCTTCGGCTGCAACCACGTGGCTGGACAAGGACCTCGCCGCCGCCCAAAAGGCGGGGAAGTACCTGGCTGTCGTGTACCACGAGCCCTACTTCACCTCGGATACGGAGGAGCACGGGCGGGCCGGGGACCAGAAGCCGTGGATCGACCTGATGTGGAAGTACAGGGTCCGGCTGACTTTGTCGGGGTCGCAGCACAACTACGAACGGTCCTGCCCGGTGAACAACGCGGACAAGTGCGTCAATGACGGGATGACGGCATTCCAGGTGTCCACCGGAGGCATCGATACGCGCCCGTTCATCAGCAAGCCAAAATACATCGCCAAGCGCTTCAGTGACACCCGCGGCTTCCTCCGGCTGACTCTGCACGGCGACGGGTCCTTCGACTGGAACTTCGTCCCCACCACCGGCTCCAGCAAGGACTCGGGAACCCGCTCCGCACCCTAGGGCTGCACCCATGGAGATAGAACCCCGGTGACCTTCGCCTCTACATCCACCGACGCCTGGCAAGCAGACTGGAGCGCAAGAAGTGCGGAGCAGGGAGGTGGCTCGCCGTGCCGCAGTGGGATCTGGGAATTGCCGGCCTGTTATTGCTGGCGGCCATGTCGCTCGCCTTCGGCCTGGTGGCCCACCTGATTGTCGGCAGGCACGTGACCCGCTGGCTCTGGCTCTACGCGGCCCTGGCCTATTTCGTTGCCGGAATCCTGGTCAGCGAAGCCTGGTTCGGCTGGGCTACCGAGGAGGAGCTGCAGCCGAACATTGACGGGCTGTCCTTCGACGAAGTGCAGCTGGTGACTCTCGCCGGCCTCATCGCGGCGCTCACTGCGAGGTTCATGCTCCGGAGGAAAGGCCGCGCCGGAGGATCCGCAGGGAAACCGGCCGGCTGAAGCCCCGACCGCCGGCTGAAGCCCTGACCGCTACTTTGCCCGGACGAGCGCACCGATCCACGTCGTGGCGAGCCAGGTTGAGAACCTCTCGTCGCTCCAGCCGCGCTGCCCCACCAGCTGGGCCCACAGGGTGCCGTCCATGGTGGCGAACAGCACGTCCCTGCATTCCTCCTCGCTGACGCCCAGCTGGCCGGTCGCAGCCGCGGCGTGAGCGTAGCGGGTGGCCACGTCCAGGCGCCGGTCCGCCCACTCGGCGAGCATGGCGGCGGCGTCGGGCTCGCTCGCAGCAGCTCCGGTAAGCGCGTCCAGGAGCGGAAAGATGCGGCGGTTGGTCGCCGTCACGAAGACGGCGTGGCGGCGGATCCTCTCCGACAGGTCCGGCTCGGCCAGGATGGACTGCATCTCCTCCCTGTCATAGAGCGCCACGTCCGCTTCATCCCCCCGGAAATCGACATACCAAACGTGCCTGAGCAGCGACGCCTTGGTGCCAAACGTGGCGTATACGGTCTCGACGGAGACGCCGGCGCGCGCGGCCACCTGCTTGATGGTGGTCTGGCCGTATCCCTGGGCAATGAAGAGTTCGTTCGCCGCCGCGATGATGGTCCGCCGGGTTTCTGCAGCCTGCTCCTGGCGGCGACGGGAATCGTACTGCCTCTTGATCTTCCGTTCCATTGGATGCATTATAACTGTATTCAAAACAGTATGACTGTAATGGAGTTGGTCATGTCCACCGAAACGGATGCATTCCTGGCCGAAATGATTCCCCGGCAGCGGGCCGCGGACGCCGCCATCCACAACGGTGACGTCGCCCCGCGCATCGCGCTTTGGTCGCAGGACGATCCTGTGACGCTCTTCGGGGCGCGGCTCAGCGGCACCGGCTGGGCCGAGGTGGAGCCGATGTTCCACAGCGTGGCCTCGTGGTTCACGCACGCAGACTCCTTCGACCTGGAGATCATCGCTGCCGGAGCAAGCGGCAACCTCGCCTACACCGTGGGCTACGAGCACACCTCCGCCACCGTCGACGGAACACCGCGCCAGTACACCTTGCGGGTAACGCACGTCTACCGCCGGGAGGACGGGAACTGGCGGATCGTGCACCGGCATGCGGACTTCCCGCCGGGGGAGGCCACCGTTCCTTTGCCTGGCGCCCGGACCGGCACCTAAAGGCGGGCGGCCCATGCACAAGGAAGTCATGCACAAAGAAGCCATGCACAAGGAAACGGACGCGTTCCTGGCGGAGATCCTGCCAAAGCAGCGGGACATGACTCTGGCGCTGCACAGGGGAGACGTGGCACCCCGCCTGGCCCTGTGGTCACACCGGACCCCCGTGACGTTGTTCGGTGCACACATCTCCGGAGCAGGCTGGGCGGACCTCGAACCCAAGTTCCGCCAGGAGGCCCGCCGGTTCACGGGATCTGCCGGATCTGAGTTCGAGCTCGTCGCCGCAGGTGCCAGCGGAAGCCTCGCCTACACGGTCGGCCTTGAGCACAGCAGCGCCGTGGTGGATGGCATCCCCGCCGTCTACACGATGCGCACAACGCACATCTACCGCCGCGAAGAGGGTGCCTGGCGGATCGTCCACCGGCATTCTGATCTCCTGGCCGATCAAGACTCCCAGCTGGCCACGAGGGTTTAGCGGGCAGGCTCAGCCACCGAGTTCCAGCGTAAACACCCACAGCAGCACGTCCTTGCCGGGCACATGCCAATCCCGTTCCGGCGCACGGCGGAAGCCCAGCGACCCGTACAGGGCGTGCGCGCGCTCCATGAACGTGGCGCTGGTGATGCTGATGGCCCCGATGCCAGGAAGCTGCCGGAGGTACGCGTCCCGGGTGATGCGCATGACCTCGGGAAGGTCCGACGGCGCCGCCCGCCGCAGTGCCACGCTCACCGTGTGTCCACGGCCGGGGCAATCCGCTCCAGATAGTAGCCCAGCCGTGCCAAATCGGGCCGGGAGGAAGGGTCGCCGACAGCGTCGGCACCCACCAGGTTGGCAACAGAAAGTGCCGAGGTGTAGTCCAGGCCCCGCTGCAGCGCCAGGATCAGGGCGGCGCAGAACGCGTCCCCGGCGCCGATGGTGCAGGTGTTCTGGGCAAGGGATTCAGGGAGTGGCCGGCAGACGTACGGAGGGATCTCGAGCGGAGTCGGGAGCACTTCCTGGACCCGGCAAATTTCGGACGCTGGGATGCGGTCCAGGCAACGACGCATCTGCTGCGGGCCAGCGACGTCGTGGAGGCAGTGCGGCTTACTTCAGCCCGGCGGGCGCCCGTGCCGGAGGTTCCGGGCATGGAGGTACACCATCAGCACCAGGAGCGGAAGGTGGATGGCGGGCAGGTTGTGCGCGAACCATCGCGGCAGGTAGATGTCGGTGACGGAGCCGCGCTCGGCGCCGTAGCGCTCCGCGATTCCGGTGAGCGGACAGCGGAACCCGTTTCCGGCGAACACCAGTGATTCGGCGGCAACCACGGCGGCCGCCCACCCCACCCGCCTGTCAGTGCGGCCGGCCAGGCCGGTGTAGAGCACGTAGATGACGCAGGACTCGATGGAGAACCACGCCAGCGTGTGGACGGCCCTGACCGCCGCCACCGCAGCTTGGCGCCGCAACAGAACGCCTACAGCGTCTCGGGAACCGGGCGTCCGGGGAACAGCGTTGAGTACTGTTTCCGGTACATCCGCCGTCCCACCAGGCGGTAGGCGAGCCGCACCGGCGGAGGGATTTCCTTGAACAGTTCTTTCCGGTCCGCCGGCGGGTTGGTAGCCAGCACCATGCCGAGGTAGCCCACCAGGAATTTCTTGTCGAGTTCCTGGATCCCGTGCTGCCCCACCGCGGCAGCTTCCTTCTCCGTCATCACCCTGTCAGCAACCGGCATCATCTCCGTGACCTCGCGGCGCAGATGTACGTTGAGGACGCCGGACAGGTCTTCATAGCGGGCGGCGAGTTCCGCGCCGGACTCCTCATCCGCCGTCTGCATCCAGCGCAGCCGGACCGGCTCGATGGCCTCCAGCCTCTGCGTGACCTGCCTGTGCTGCTCAAGCATCTGCCCCACATGCAGCGCGCATGCCGGTGCCCGCTCCTTCAGCTGCGGGTACATCAGGAGGTCTTCGCCTTCGTGGTGGATATGCAGCACCTTGTCGAAGTTGCCCAGCACTTCGCCCACGTAGGCTGCCCGGGCAGTGTCGCCGGCGGCGGCGGAGCGCACCAGTCCCGGCGCCTCGCCGTAGGCCCAGAGGAAGAACCGGTGGATGCGCCGCATCGCTGCCGTCCCCGCGCACAGGACGGGTCCCGCCGGCAGGGGAGGCGCCGTCTCGCCGGGCTGCATTGTGAAGAAGTCGGTCATGTGCGTGGCCCTTTCCAGTCTCGCGAGACAAAGGACCTCTCCCCGGGAGCATCGTAGCCCCGGGCTCCACGGCGCACAACGGCTTTGCAGAAGTACGACGGCGACGGACCAGGCCTTAATGCGCGCAGGGCCGGGTGCACCCGGAGGGGCTGCGCGGCAGGTCCTGACACCGGTACTACTTAAGTAGTAAATTAGGTTCATGGAAGGCAAAGTCGCTGCGATGCCGGAGCTTGATGGCGTCACCCACAGATGGATGAACATCCGCGGCATCCGATTGCATATCGCTGAGGCAGGCAGCGGGGATCCCCTGGTTCTCCTGCACGGCTTCCCGCAGAACTGGTGGGAATGGCACGGCGTGATGCCTTTGCTGGCCACACATTACCGGGTGATCGCGCCTGACCAGCGGGGTTTCGGCTGGAGTGATGCACCACAGGGCCGATACTCAGCCGGGTTGCTGGTGGAGGACGTCATCGGACTCATGGCAAAGCTTGGCATCAGCCGAGCCCGCTTCCTCACCCACGACTGGGGTGCCATAGTGGGGCAGCTACTCGCCATGCAGCGGCCTGATCTTGTTGAGGCACTCATCGTTACAGGTGCCCCCGACGTCCACATCAGGCCCAATGCCCGGCTGGTTTTGGTCTTTCCCAAGCTGTGGCACGCCTTCGCCCTGGCCGTTCCATTTATCGGCCCGCGGATCCAGCGGAGCCGGAAGGTGATGCAGCACCTCTTCACAGCATTTGAACCCGCAGGGGGCGTATCCGAGGCGGACATGAACCTCTACAACGCAGCAGCCGCAAAGCCTGCCAGGGCAAGAGCGGGCTCGGCACTCTACCGCGGCACCATCCTGCCAGCCTTCCTGAAGATCATTTTCGGGGTGTACGGCCGGCGCGACTTCACGGTCCCCACCCTCGTCCTTATCGGATCCATGGAACCATCGGCCACCCTGCAACGGATGGGCCACCGCCGCGGCCGGGGCGGCAACGTCACCACCGAGATCGTCCCGGGTGAGGGGCACTTCATCGCCGACCACCGGCCGGAACTGGTCTCCGGCAGAGCTATGGAGTTCTTCAGGACTCCGCGCGCTGCTTGACCCCGCGGAGCACGCCAACTTCCATGTAGTGGTGCAGCGGGTCGCCAATGAAAAGGTCGACGGCGCGTGCCAGCAGCATCGCGCCCGGAACGTTTTGGAGGGTGAAGGCCAAAGCCCGGGTGGTCATGGGAGCGTCGGGCCCGGCACCGCGCGCCGCGGCGCTCAGGTACCCCTTGCCGCGGTACCGGATGATCAACCGGGTGCGGTTCCCTGGCAGGGGCCGCAGGATGAACTGTTCTCCCGCCACCAGGTGCCGGTTGGGCTCAAGCGCGGTGACGGTCGCGTACACGCCTCCGCCATACGGTACCTTGTCGCCCACCTTGAGGTCCTGCAGTTCCGGGTGGATTCGGGTTGCAGACTGTTTGCCCTCGACGTACCGGGCATGGAACAGGGCACGCTCGACCCGGTCATGCGTGTAGAACCCGGCGCGGTAGATTCCCATCTGCACGATCCACGGCCACACGCGCTCGGGCGGGGCGTCGATGCTGATGGCCCTGGTGCTCTGGATCACCGGTTGGGGCTCAAGGTCGTCGCCGGGCAGCCGCTCCACGGCTTCCGTGCCCTCGGTTCCCCAGCGCAGCATGGCCGGACGCCACAGCAGATATGCCGTGATCTGTACGCCGAGCGACGCCGCCAGGAGCTGCAGGCGCCTGCGCCGATTAGCTCCGCCGTCCGTCCGTCGCAAATATCGCAGTCCGGCCATAGCCGCAACATGCCACGGGACCCCCGGCACGCAAAGTGCCGAAGGTCCCGCCGCCCGGGCCACGCAGAAAAGTCACGCAAACGCCCGCCGCGAGGCGTCAGGCCCGCGCCTGCAGCCCCGGCACGCCGTCGCGGATCTCAAAGGAGGCCTTCGTGACAACGGGTGCGCCCGGCGTCGTCACGTGGTCCAGCACGCGGAAGTCCGCGGTCATGGAGTCCCTGGTGATGCGCGTGTTCACATAGCCGCGGTTGTCGTTGTAGAACTTCAGGTGCGGGTTCCAGGCCATGGTGGCGTCCGTGGTGGAGCCCGTGCCGTCACCCGTGGAGGTGATGGACGTGCACACCAGTTCCGAGCCCACTACGGGGGAGGCGGGGTCCTTGTAGTCCACCTTCACGTCGTTGGCCCAGTGCCGGTGCACATCGCCGGTGAGGACGACGGCGTTGCGCACCTTCGCGTCGGTCCAGCCCTGGGTGATGCGGCGGCGGGAGGCCGCGTACCCGTCCCAGCCGTCCATGGAAACGTCGTCGATCTCCGGTGCCTTGTTCCGGTCCCGCTCGGCGAAGAAGACCTGCTGGCCCAGGATGTCCCACCGCTGCGTGGAGTTCCTGAATCCGTCCAGCAGCCACTTCTCCTGCTCGGCGCCGGTGATGGTCCGGTTTTCGGCGAGCCGCTCTGTGACGTTCTTCTTCCAGCCGTCGCCGGCAAGCTGGTCGTCCCGGTACTGCCGTGTATCCATCATGTGGAAGTTGGCCAGCTGGCCCCACTGGATGCGGCGGTAGATCTTCATGTCCGGCCCGGCGGGGAGCGAGGACGGGCGCAGCGGCATGTTCTCGTAGTAGGCCTGGAAGGCTGCGGCGCGGCGCTGCCGGAAGTGCTCCACACTGTCGTTCAACTGGGCGGCGTCCTGGTTCTCCGGAACGTCGTCCGCCCAGTTGTTGTCCACCTCGTGGTCATCCCACACCACCGCCCAGGGTGCGACTGCGTGCGCTGCCTGCAGGTCGGCGTCGGCCTTGTACTGGGCGTGGCGCTGCCGGTACGTCTCCAGCGTGACGGTCTCCGGGCCCTCGTGGTCACGGGGGTTCCCTCCGCCGATCACGTAGCTGCCCTTCTTGTATTCATAAAGGTAGTCGCCCAGGTGCAGTACCAGGTCCGGGTGGTCCTCCGCCAGGCGCCGGTACGCGGTGAAGTAGCCGTGCTCATACTGCGCGCAGCTGGCGAACGCCATGGCCAGCGCGGCGGGCGTCTCGTGCAGGGCAGGGCTGGTGAGGGTGCGGCCCACGGGGCTGACGTACTTGCCGGTGCGGAACCGGTAGAAGTACTCGCGGCCCGGCTGCAGGCCGCGCAGCTCCACGTGCACCGAGTGCGCGGTCTCGGTGCGTGCCTGCTCCACGCCGCGGGCCGCCACCTTCCGCATGCCCTGGTCCTCGGCCACTTCCCACTGCACGGCCACCGGGCGCGACGGCATGCCGCCCAGCCCGTCCTCCGCCACCGGGTTCACGGCCAGGCGGGTCCACAGGACGAAGCCGTCCGGCCACGGCTCGCCCGACGCGATGCCGAGCATGAAGGGATCGGTGCGAAGACCGGCGTCGTCCGCGGTGGAAACGGCGACGGCGGCACTTGGCAGTGCGGCGACGATGCCGGCTCCGATGCCGGCGGAGATGAGGGTTCTGCGGGAGATGTTGTCCATGGCTTCCACGCTATTTCCAGCTGTTGGACAGGTTTCGAGGAGGATATGAATGGCCGGTTAACGGCGTGACAAAACCTGTTGATGGATCCGCCGACGCTGGAGCCAGAGCGGGATGCGGCGCAGGGCCTTTGGACTCTGGCCCCGACGCGGGGTCGCAGGCAGAGTGGCTCACAACCCTAAGAAGCCAGGGAAAGAGGACATCATGCCCCGCACCTCCGTCGTCACCGGCGCAGCCTCCGGCATTGGCAAAGCCACCAGGGAACTGCTTGAGCAGCGCGGCGAACGCGTCATCGGGCTGGATCTCCACGATGCCGAGGTGGTGGCGGACCTGTCCACCGCCGAGGGACGCGACGCGTTGCCGGATGCGGTAAGGAAGGTCAGCGGCGGCAGGATCGATGCCATCTACGCCAATGCCGGCCTCGCCGTTCCGGCCCCCGCCACCGTGGCCGTCAATTTTTTCGGGACGGTGGCAACGCTGGAACGGCTCCGGCCCCTCCTGGTGGGGTCGGACGCGCCACGCGCCGTCGCGGTCTCATCGATGGCCGCCCTCCTGGCCAGCGACAGCGAGCTTGTTGCACTCCTGGCCGCCGGGGATGAACCGGCGGCCATGGCCCGCGCCGAGGTCATGGCCAAGGAACCAGCGACCACGGGCCAGCTCATCTACGCCTCCACCAAGCTGGCGCTCTCCCGCTGGGTCCGCCGCCAGGCCGCAACGGCAGAGTGGGCCGGCACCGGGATCCCCCTGAACGCGGTGGCGCCGGGCGTCATCGCCACCCCAATGACGGCGGACCTGATCGATACCGAAGAGGAACGAAGGTCGCTGCTGGAAGTGGTCCCGATGCCGCTGAACGGCATCGCCGAGCCCATTGTGGTGGCCCGCCTGCTGGCCTGGCTCAACAGCGAGGAGAACACGCACCTCTGCGGGCAGATCGTCTATGTCGACGGCGGCAGCGATGTTGTCCTGCGCGGCGACTCGGTGTGGTGAGTCTCCGGGGAACTCGGACTTTAGTCCCTGTTCTGGACTAACCCTCAGGCGTAGCTTGAAAGTGGTTCCCGCAACCGCGGGGCGAGCAGTCAAGGGGGCGTCATGACCAGGCCCAGGCATTCGGCACTCAGCATTCTCGGGTTCAGCAGCCTGCTGCTCCTTACGGGGTGCTTCGGCCCTCCCGCCCCGGCCCCTTCCAGCAGTTCCCCGGCCCCCAGCCCCACCGCCAGCAGCGCCAGCCCCAGCAGCGCGTCCCCAAACACGACGGCGAGCCCCACCGCATCGGCCACCCCCACCACCCCTGCCAGCACCTCAGCCGCACCCACCACGTCAGCCGCCGCTCCGCCGTCGTCCGCTCCTGCCAGCCCGCCGCCCACGGCGGAACCGACGCCCACCGGGCTGCCCGAGCAGGTGGCCCCGCTGACCATCTACTACGTGGCCGTGGGTGACAACGGCGTCTCCGGGCCCGCGATCGGCTGCGGTGACAGCCTGGTGGCCACCACCACGGCCCCCGTCCGCTTCACCGACCAGGTGGGCCCCAGCATCAACACCCTGCTGGCCAACAAGAGCCGCGACATCGGCCTGTCCGGCCTCATCAACGTCCTGTACCAGTCGAGCCTGACCTATCTGGGTGGCGAGTTGAACGGCAGCACCATCACCATCTGGCTTTCCGGGCAGTTCATGCTCGGCGGCGTGTGCGACATCCCACGCGCCAAGGCCCAACTGGAATACACGGCCATGACGGCATCCGGTGCCACCAGCGCGCAGGTGTTCGTCAACGGCCGTCCCATCGACGAGGTACTGAGCCTCAAGTAGCGATCCTGGGCAGAACGTACGACGGCAGACCTATACGCCCGGCCGAGAGTCTCACGCCATCTGCACATTCGTGCAGTTGGCGCGGTGCTGTCGGAACGGTGCCGGCTCCAAAGGCCACGGGGCCTCAGCCGCACTTAATTGCTACTCACCAGTAACAATGAATATCCCGGCGTGCTGGGGCCGGCCGGGTTGGGGTGGGCCGGACGCGGACCAATTCCCCGCACGTTCGTGCAGGCGGGTCCACCTGCGGGTCCAGGCTGCCTAGCATTTCTAGGACCGCACCCCGGGCACCGGCAGGCACACCGCCGCTGGCACCTCGGGCCGCGGAACCCCTGCTGACACGCGAACAAAGAGGTTTATATGTCACTGCTGAAACGCGCCCTGTCCGTCGCCGCAGCCGCCGTCCTGGCAGGCTCGCTCTCCACGGCTCCCGCCCAGGCCGACACCCTGGACATCGCGCCGCCGGGCGCCAACGACTGGTCCTGCAAGCCCTCCGCCGAACACCCGTACCCCGTGGTCCTGGTGCCCGGAACCTTCGAAAGCATGGCGAAAAACTGGTCCACGCTTTCGCCCTACCTCAAGAGCGCCGGATACTGCGTCTTCGCCCTCAATTACGGCGAGACCAACGGCGTCTACGCAACTGCCCCGGTGGCCGACTCCGCGAAGGAACTCGCCCCGTTCGTTGATGCCGTCCGCGCCGCCACGGGTGCGCCGAAAGTGGACCTGGTGGGCCACAGCCAGGGCGGCATGATGCCGCGCTACTACATGCACCTGCTGGGCGGCGCCAAGTACGTCCACCACCTGGTGGGCATTGCGCCATCCAACCACGGCACCCAGGGCCTGATCGTGCCGCCGCCGGATGCCGTCCCGAATCCCGCCTACACCACCCTGGGCTGCGCAGCATGCGCGGACCAGCAGGCCGGGTCGGCGTTCATGCAGGAACTCAACGCCAAGGGCGATACCGTCGCCGGCCCGTCGTACACCGTGATCTCCACCGTTTATGACGAAGTGGTGATTCCCTACAACAGCCAGTTCCTGGCGGGACCGGCCAGGCAGGTCACCAACATCACCATCCAGGACAAATGTCCTGCCGATGTCTTCGAACACGACCAGACACCCAACGATCCCGTGGTGCACCAGTTTGTGGCAAACGCGCTGGGCCAGGCCTCCGGCCCTGCGGACCCCGCGTACCAGCCCAGCTGCCTGTAGCCCGGACCGCCTTTACCAGCCGCGCCCGGCCCCGGCACCCACGCGCCGTGCCATGATGAGAGCCAGACAGTCCCAAGGAGGTATCCGGATGGACCGCACACCTGGCGGCACGGAGGGCGGGGTGGGGCCGGGCCCGCTGCAGCATCCATTCTTTGCCCGGGCATTTGCCCGGGCCGTGGGTGGCATGGACCGCCGCGGGGCAGCCGACCACCGCCGCCGCGCCCTGGCCGGCCTGCGTGGATCAGTCATCGAAATCGGGGCCGGGGCCGGCTCCTCCTTCCCGCTGTACCCTCCCGCCGTCACCCGCGTCCTGGCCCTGGAACCCGATGACTACCTCCGGGCCCTGGCGCAGAAACAGGCCGCCACGGCCAGCGTCCCCGTAACGGTGGTTGCCGCCGCCGCAGAGAACATCCCCGCGGAGACCGGCAGCGCCGACGCCGTGGTGGCCAGCCTGGTTCTCTGCAGCGTCAAGGACCAGGCCGCCGTGCTTGCGGAGATCCGCCGCGTCCTGCGACCCGGCGGAACACTGGCCTACTACGAGCATGTCCGGTCCCGGCACCCGGTCCTGGCCAGGGCAGAAGACCTCCTGACCCCGCTTTGGGGCCGGTTCATGGGCGGATGCCACCTCAACCGGGACACCCTCGCCGCCATCACCGCAGCAGGCTTCACGGTCCAGGACAACCAGCGCTTCGGCTTCGCCGTGCAGCGGCTGAACCCTCCGCTTGCCCACATCCTGGGCACGGCCACCAGCCCCGGACCACCGGGCTGACGTGCCCCGCTGGCACGCCGCACTGATATGTCATTGAGCGCCTGAACGCCCCGGTCCGCCTGGCCAACCTCGACCTTGGGCCCTTGGCGAGGCCACGCCGTCGTACCCTTGCCCTAAGCTAACGCCACGAAAGCAAACGTCCGAACGGATGCGGCATGACAGAGCTCAATGTCCGGGAGCGGAGCTCCCTCCAGCTGCCGATCACTGACGCCGCGAGCCTGACATCCGGGCAGACGCTGGCGCACCTGGCCTCCGGCCCGGACGGCCTGCCGGAGGAGGAAGCCGCCGCCCGCTTTGGCAGCCTTGGCCCCAATGCCGTCCGCACGCACCGCGCCAACGCCTGGGCCGTGCTGGGCCGGCAGTTCGCCAGCCCCATCCTCATCCTTCTGCTGGTCACCGCCGGGCTGTCCCTGTTCCTGGGTGACGCAACCAACTCGATCGTCATCGGCGTGATCCTGCTGGTTAGCGTGGGCCTTGGCTTCACCAACGAATTCCGCGCGGAGCGGGCGTCCGAGGCGCTGCACGACCGTGTCACCCACCGCGCCGTGGTCCTTCGGGGCGGAACCACCAGGGAAGTGGACGTTACCGCCCTGGTGCCGGGCGACGTCGTCCATCTCTCCCTGGGTGCCATCATCCCCGCCGACATCCGGCTCCTCGCCACCAACAACCTGCTCTGCGATGAAAGCATCCTCACGGGCGAGTCCCAGCCCGCCGCCAAGGACCCCGCTCCCGTGGCCGCAGGCGCGGCACTTGGCGACCTCGCCTCCTGCGTGTTCATGGGCACGGTGATCCAGTCCGGCAGCTGCACCGGGGTTGTGGTGGCCACCGGTGGCCGGGCTGAGTTCGGCCGCATCGCGCTGGGCCTGGGGGAGAGGCAGCCGCAAACCGAGTTCCAGCTGGGACTCAGGCGCTTTTCATTCCTGCTGCTGCAGGTGGCGATGGTGCTCACCACGCTGATTTTCGTGGCCAACCTGCTGCTGCAACGCCCGCTCATTGAATCCCTGCTGTTCTCGCTGGCAATCGCCGTAGGCATCACCCCGCAGCTGCTTCCCGCCGTGGTGAGCACGTCCCTGGCCACCGGTACCCGGCAGCTGGCCAAGCGGAAAGTGCTGGTCAAGCGGCTGGTGTGCATCGAGGACCTGGGGGATATGGACATCCTGGTCACGGACAAGACCGGCACCCTGACGGAGGGGCGGATCAGTTTCACCAGCGCGCTTCCGGTGACGCAGGACGTTTCCGAAGACGACCTGCTCACTTTGGGCCTGCTCGCCACGGAGGCCGACTACTCGGAAGGAAATGCATCCCCGGCAGGGCAGAACCCGCTGGACGCCGCCCTCTGGGACAGCCCCGGCGCCGCCGCCTTTGAACCGAAGCGTCATCAGCGCCTGGACATGATTGGCTTCGATCACCAGCGCCGCCGCACCACCGCGCTGGTCCGTGAAGACGGCGGCCCCGCCCGCCTGGTGACGAAGGGCGCCCCCGAGGACGTCCTTGCCCTGTGTGGGCCAACCCCACCCGCGGTGCAGAGGCTGTTGGACGAGCAGTTCGACGGCGGCTCCCGGGTGGTCGCCGTGGCAACCCGTCCGGCTGCAGGCCTGGTGGAGCTGGCCCCGGCTGATGAGCATGGGCTGACGCTGGCCGGGTTCCTCGTTTTCCTGGACCGGCCCAAAACCAACGCCAGGCAGTCCCTGGATCTGCTGGAGGCCCTGGGTATTTCGGTAAAGATCGCCACCGGGGACAACGCCAAGGTGGCGGAGAAAGTCTGTGCCGACCTGGACGTGCTCTCCGGCGGCACCCTCACCGGTGCCCAGGTTGAGCAGATGTCCGACGCCGACCTTGCCGCCGCCGCGCGGACAGCCACCATCTTTGCGCGCGTCTCGCCCGAACAGAAAGCGCGCATCATCAGCCTGCTGCGCCTCAGCGGCGGCTCCGTGGGCTTCATGGGCGATGGCGTGAACGACGCCCTGGCACTGCACAAGGCGGACATCGGCATCTCCGTCGACACGGCAACGGACGTTGCCAAGGACGCGGCCGACGTCGTCCTTTTGGACAAGGACCTGGGAGTGCTGGCGGACGGCGTGATGGAGGGGCGGCGGATCTTCGCCAACACCATCAAGTACGTGCTGATGGGCACGTCCAGCAACTTCGGCAACATGTTCAGCGCGGCAGCAGCCTCGGTGGTACTGAGCTTCCTGCCCATGCTGCCGGGCCAGATCCTGCTGAACAACCTGCTGTATGACTCCGGGCAGCTGGCTATTCCGGGGGACCGGGTGGACAAGGAGCAGCTGCGGGCGCCGTCCCACTGGGACATCGCCTTCATCCGGCGGTTCATGCTTCTCTTCGGGCCCATCAGTTCGCTGTTCGACTTCGCCACCTTCGCCCTGATGCTGTTCGTGTTCACCGCTGCGCCGGGGGAGTTCCGGGCCGGCTGGTTCATCGAATCCATCGCCACCCAGACGCTGATCATCTTCGCCATCCGCACACGGCGTGTTCCCTTCCTGCGCAGCCGGCCGTCAGCCGGCCTGATTGCCGCGTCGCTCGGCGTGGTGGCGCTGGGAATCTTCCTGCCGCTCTCGCCATTGGCCGGCCTGCTCGGCTTCGACCCGCTGCCTGTCCCGTTCTTCCTGGCCCTGATGGGCATGGTGGTGGTGTATCTGGTCCTGGTGGAACTGGCCAAACGATGGTTCTTTGCCCGCAGCGCCCAGCAGCTGCCCGCCCCGCCACCTCCCGTCAAGCGCCGGCACGCCACGCACCACATCGCCCGCAGGGCCTCCAGGTACAGCATCCCGGTCAAGGTCCCCAAGCCCGCGGTCCCCTCAGGCGTGCCAAGGCTTGGGCGGCGCAAGGCGCGGCAGGGGAGATCTGTCCGTAACCCATAACCCTTGTGGCGACGCCGGGGTTAGCATGGAGGAGAGAGAAGCTGGGGCTTTCGCTGAGATGTTCAAAGCAGGGTGATGAAGGCCGCCTTGGATCATGCTGTTCGAACTTTGGGGTGTACTCTCATGTGGCGTGAACCGATCAGGCGGCGGACCCGGGAACTTCTGCGGGAGTTCGTAGAACGGGCTGATGACCTTGTCCGGGCACAGGAACACGTTGAAGGCCTGCTCGGTGCAGTGGTGTCCCTGACCGAAGACCTCAGCCTGGAAGCAGTGCTTGACCGGGTGGTGCAGTCTGCTTGCGAACTGGTGGGAGCGCGCTACGGGGCTCTGGGCGTCATCGGTGATGACCAGCAGCTCAGCCACTTCATCACCGTAGGCATTGATGATGATGGAGCCCGCCTCATCGGTGACCTTCCAACCGGCCACGGAGTGCTTGGCGAACTGATCCGCGAACCCAAACCACTGCGGCTCCACGATCTCGGCGAACTTCCCATTGCCGTCGGTTTCCCCGCCAACCACCCGCCGATGGGCACGTTCCTGGGTGTTCCGGTCCGTGTCCGGGATGAGGTCTTCGGGAACCTGTACCTGGCGGAAAAAATCGGCGGCCAGGATTTTTCGGGTGAAGACGAAGACCTGGCAGTAGCCCTGGCTTCTGCTGCCGGCGTGGCCATCCAAAACGCCAAGTTGTTCGATGACAGCAAGCGGCGCCAAAAATGGCTTGAGGCGGGCATGGAGGTCAGTGACTGCCTGAAGGACCGGCCACGCTCGGATACCGAAAACCTGGACATGATCGCGGAACGGGCCGTTAAGGCCTCCGCTTCGGTCCTGGGGGTAATCGCATCCGCGGGCGGGGACGGAACCGTCAGGTGCCGTACATCTGTGGGCGTGCAATCGATGCCTGGCGGCCAGGAATTGCCAGCCTCTGACGTGTTATCCGAAGTCCTGGAAAGCGGGGAGTCCAGGGCGCTGGCAGACCCGTCCCTGGTATTTGACCATGAGCTGGCAGAGAAACTCGGGCCGGTCCTGGTTGCCGCCCTGGGAAGCAACAGTGACGGACACCGGGACAGTGTGCTGATCCTGGCCCGGGGGACCGGTGGAAGCCGCTACACGGACGTGGATGTTGAGCAGAGCGCCGTGTTTGCCTCGCGGATCGGCCTGACGCTGGACCTGCTCAAGGCAAACCAGCTGCGGGAAGAGCACGCGTTGTTCATCGACCGCGAGCGGATTGCGGCGGACCTGCACGACCTGGTCATCCAGCGGCTGTTCGCAGCCGGGTTGAGCATCCAGGGCCTGCGCCGCTACACCTCGGACCCCGTTGCCCATGAGCGCCGCATCGCCGATATCACCACTGAACTGGATGACTGCATCCACCAGCTCCGCGACACGATTTACTCACTGCAGGCCAGGAAACCCGACCGGGAACTCCTCAGCGGCCGCGTCCTGCGCGCCGTGCAGGAAGCAGCCAACGCCGGTGGCTTCCTGCCAAGGATCCAGCTCTCGGGCCCGGTGGATGACATCGTGGACGAGGAGGTGGCCGAACAATTGTTGCCGGTGCTGTCTGAAAGCGTCAGCAACGCCGTGCGGCACTCGGGCTCTGAAGAAATTTACGTCCTCCTCGCCGTTCAGGACGGTGACGTGGTCCTTACCGTCCAGGACCATGGCTGCGGATTTGCCGATCCCGGCCGGATCAGCGGACTGAACAACATGAAGAGCCGGGCCAGCCGGCTGGGCGGGACCTGCACCATTGAGAGCGCCCCCGGCCAAGGCACCAGCGTGACCTGGCGGGTACCCCTTCCGGCCTGACGGCGGCCTGCCCTCTCAGGACAGCATTTCCCACGCGCGCGGGATGGGAGCCGGGATCAACGGGCTGCGGCGCCGGAATCCCAACTTTTGCAGTACCGAGGACACAGTGCCAACCACCGCATCTTCGGGGAGCACCAGTTCCTGCCCGATCTGCCGGTTTGTCAGGCCGCGGGCCATGAAGGCAAGCACGTTCCGCTCCCTCCCTGTGAGGCCTTGCAGCCAAGAGGCAGAGGCGGCTGCGTACAAGCTTTCGGCAACCCTTTCCCGGACCTCCGGCCGGAACAGTGATGCGCCGGCGGCGGCACAGCGGATGCTGTCCACCAGATCCTTGCTGTTGCTCACCTGCTTGAGGACGTACCCGGACGCGCCCGCCAGCACCGCCGCCCGCACGGCATGCTGTTCGTCCCAGCCGGTCAGGATCAGGCATCGGACCCCGGGGGCCGTGGCGCGGAGGTCGCGGCAGACCTCGATCCCGGTTCCGTCCGGCAGCCTGTCGTCCAACACAGCGATATCGGGTTTCAGGCTGGGGATCAGGCGCCGGGCCTCTGCGGCCGATCCGCTCTCGCCGGCAATCGTGAACCCATCATTTTCGAGCAGGTCCTTCAGGCCCCGCCGCACCAGTTCATGGTCATTGAGGATGAAGATCCGGGCGGTCCCGGCTGGGGACTGAAAGACATCCCGGGGTTCTGCGGGTGTTTCCATGACGACGCTCTCATTGATTCGACGCCCTCCCCGGCTGCCCGTCTGATGCAGCCGCCCCGGTCGGAAGGATCCTCGTTCAATCATTTCGCGTCCCTCTGCTGTGCCAGCAGGGCCAAAAGTCCGTTCCTGATTCGTCACCAGCCGAAGCCACGGGGAGCCAATGGCCCGGCTGCCTCCTGAAGTTGGCGAAGGGCGCTGCAGCCAGAGCACCTCATGGTGTCTCCGGCCCCCTTTGCCCTGACCCACCGGTGCGATTCCTCCAGCCGGTACTCAAGCCAGCCCGAAAGCTTTTGCAGCCGGTTGAGTGCCACGCTGGCTTTCTCCCAGGAACTCCAGCGTCCCACGACGGCACCGTTGTCCTTGAAAATGACGTTGCACCCGCCATCGCCAATTTCCGCTGGGGCCTGGCCGCCAGGCGCTTCCTGACCGTACACGGCCCTGTACTCTTCAGAAGTTGCCACGGTGCCTCCCTGATCAGGCAGCTTTGGTTTGCGGGCGGGCGAGAAACGCCTCCAATGACTGGAGGGTGATGGTTGCGGCAGTGAAGGCCGGGCTGCCATGCGGGTGCAGGCGCTCCAGCAGGCCACCGTTGTAGCGGAGGCGGCGGAGGGCGGTGGACACGGCACGGATGGCGTATCCCAGGTCGCCCTGGTGCCGGAGCAGCGCGAGCGTCATGCCCTGCATTGATGCCAGTGCGACAGCAAGCACGTTTGCGTCCAGCTGCCGGCCCGCGGCCCGGTGACGGCGCAGCTGGGCGGCAAACCCGTCCCAAACCTCCCGGGCCGCAATCCGGGCCACTTCCGTCCGCGCATCCTTCTCCGCCAAACCGCGGCCCACCAGGTCCGCATGAAGGCATTCGAACCTGCTGCTGAGCTCCCCGGCCCTCCCGCCGGCTTCGCTGCCCGGGGATGTTGAGGGTTTGAAATTGGCAGGATGCAGGAGCATCGCCCGACGGCGGGAGGCGTCCTCCCGCGACAGCCGCGCGGGCTCCAGCGGCGCCTTCAGGGCGGGACGGAGCGTGCGGATGTCAGGCATGCTGGTCCTTTACAAGTGCAGCGAGCTTGCAGCATGTGCCTGCGGGGGCATCATCTGCGGTGACACTGCGGGAATGCCTCAGCGGCAAGGGAAGTGTGTGCAAGTGAACTGTGTGCAAGTGGACTGTGTGCAAGGGAACTGGGTCTCAGGGGAGGGGCGTCAGGGGGAAAGCCACTCCGGCCTCGCAAACCTGAGGACCCGGACGGCGCCCCTACAAGGATGCCAAGGGTCTGGGGTCCCGCTGTAGGGCTGAAAGTCCCGTCATGGGGGAGGACGGGTACAGATTCCCGCGTGGAAGGTTTGGAGATTTGGTTCCCTTGGAAGGCGGGGGCTTTGTGCCCTGTTTCCGGTTGCGGGGCCGCCCTAGCCTGAAATCAGCAGGGCGGCGTAAGGCCGCCTGCCGGATCCGGGAGGCACACGGTGAAATCGGCGAACGCAAGCATTATTGCAGGCCTTGTCCTTATTGGGCTGGGTGGGCTCTTACTGCTGGACCGGCTCGGCGTCATGGACACGGCAGCTTTTGTCGCACCGCTGATCTTCGCGGCCATAGGGGTTTTGTTCCTGTCCCTGTTCGTCCAGCGCCGGGAGAACTGGTGGGCGGCCATCCCCGGGTCCGTGTTCCTGGGCCTGGCAGCGGTCATCACCACCACGCAGCTCACCAACGGCGCATGGGGTGCATCTTTCCTCTTCCTCTTCATGGGTGGCGGGTTCGCCGCCGTGTTCCTCCGCGAGCGCACCAACTGGTGGGCCCTGATCCCGGCGGGCGTCATGTTGACGCTTGCTGTCATCGTGGCACTCCCGCAGGAACTGCAGGGCATGCCGACCGCGGCCGTCCTGTTCCTGGGCCTGGCAGCCACCTTCGGCGCGCTCTCCCTGGTCCCGGTCCGTAGCTCCGGGCACGCTGCCGACCACCCCAGCGAAAGGATGAGTTGGCCGCTGATCCCCGCGGCGGTCCTGACGGTCATGGGTTTGATCTTTGCGCTCCAGGCCACGGTGGTGTTCATTTCCCTGGACTTCGCCTTCCCGGCCATCATGATCCTGGCGGGAATCACGCTGATGGTCTACGCCTACGTCGCCCACCGCGACGGACGGCAGAAGACGCACGGCCCCGGGCCCCGGGCAGGCTAAGGGGCCCAGCGGGCCGGTAGGCCGGCCGGTGAGCCCATGCGGGCCATCAGAGGACCGCCTCCGCCCGGGTCCAGTGCCCACGCAGCAGCGCGGCGACCCTCTGCGGCTCAGCCCGGTGCGGGGGGTCGAAATGGTGGCGGCCCGGGAAGACTTCCAGCCGGTAATCGGAAAAGACGCGGGCCAGCCGGGCGGCGTTGTCGCCCTGCTCGTCCGGACTGCTCATGCCGCCCAGCACAAACAGCACAGGTTTCGTGAAGGAGGCAAGGCGGCCGCGGTCCAGGTCATAGGTGTTGAACGCCTGGAGGAAGGCGTTGATGCCTGCCGGCCGCTTGGCCATCCACGGCGGCGGCGGGCCGGGCGGCGGTGCCGGCAGGACGGCGTCAGGCTTTACCTGCAGCCTGATGAAGGCCGGCATGAACTCGTCCTGCGGCAGGGCGGACAACTGGCCGTAACGCTGCCACAGTTCGGTGTGGGCAGGGCTCCAGTCCCAGTTTCCCGCCCAGGCCGGCTCAAGCAGCGCCAGGCTGCGGAGCCGTCCGGGATGTGAGGCGGCGAGGGCCAACGCGGCAGCCCCGCCGCCGGAATACCCCACCAGGTGGAAGGTGTCCCAGCCATGGGCGTCGGCCTCGCGGAGCACGCCGTCCCCCTCTGTATCCAGGCTCCATCCCGGCGGCGGGGCATCCCCGGCGTAGAGCTCCAGGTCCTTGGCGATGGCGTCCACTCCGGGTCCCAGGACCTGCAGCAGCGCGCCGTAGGCGGGGCCGGCGGGAAGGACGCTGCCGGGAAGCAGGATCACGCGGAGCGGTTCCATGGCATTGTCTTTCGCCGGCGCCGGTCAGCGGCGCGCTGCCAGATGTCCGGTCACGTACTCGGCGTCCGGGCCCGCCCCCACGAGGGTGGCGGAGATATGGCGCGTGAGCCAGGGGAGCCCGACGGCGTACAGGCCCGGGTGCTCCGTCACGCCTTTCGTGTGGCGCGGGTAGTTCCATTCGTCCAGGAGGGGAAGGTCCAGCATGCTGAAGTCCAGCGCGTAGCCCGTGCACCAGATGATGGAGGTGATCCCTTCCGCCTTAAGGTCCAGCCGGGCGCCTGGCTCTGCCGGCAGCCAGTGGTCTTCCTCCGGCACGTCCGCCGCCGGAGCGTCGATCCCGGCAGCCTTGATGTACGCATCGGACAGCCGCCCCAGCCGCTGCCCGAACCCTGCCTCAACCAGTGCCAGGCGCTCGGCGAGGTCGTCGGTGAAGACGAGGACGCCGTCGTCGATTCCCTCGAACCGGCCGTGCAGCCGGACGCCGCGGCGGCCCAGTTCGCGCAAGTGCACGCTGTGGCCGCCGTCGTTGCCGGACAGCAGCGGATTGCACATGAAGCGCCCGGCGGGGGAGGGCAGCCCGTCCACCTGGAGCGCGTTGATGCCGTACTCCGGGCCGTGGACGTTCACCTCCACGATCCAGTGGAAGATGTCCTGCCCCCGGTACCGCCTGGGCGCCTCCGGGCAGCTGGACACGGACAGGTGTACGGCGCGGCCGGCGTCCAGCAGGTCCTCGGTAATCTGGCCGCCCGATTGCCCGGTGCCCACCACCAGCACCGCACCCTGTGGGAGCTGGGCGGGGTTGCGGTAGTCGTGGCTGTGCAGCTGCAGGACTTCGGGGGAGAGGCCGACGGCGGCAGGCGGGGTCCGTGGGCGCTGGAAGGCGCCGCTGGCCAGCACCACGTTCCGGGCGGCCCACGTGCCCCGGTCCGTTTCGAGGGTGAACCCGGCATCCGCCGGGGCGATCCGGGTCACCGTCGTGTCCAGCTCCACCGGGGCATGGATGTCCCGGGCGTAGCGGCGGAAGAAGTCGATGGTGGCGTCCCGGGCGATGAACCCGTCCGGTTCCGGTCCGTCGTAGGCCTTCCCCGGCAGGGAGACTGAAAAGTTGGGGGTGTTCAGGTAGAAGGAATCCCACCGGTCCTGCCAGGCGCCGCCCAGGGCGGGCCGCTGCTCCAGGATCCGGTGTTCCACGCCGCGCTGCGACAGCCAGTAGCTCGTGGCCAGGCCTGCCTGTCCGGCGCCTACTACCACCGTGTTGGTCTCATGGCGGGAAACCGCGGGGGCGGACATGGCTACTGCGCCGCCTTTGCGGTCCTGGACGCACGGGCTTTAGGTTCCTTGGGCTCTTTGGGCGGCAGGGACGCGACGTAGTCCAGCGCCTTCCCGGCCCAGGCCCGCGCCCGGGTGTCATCGCCGTCGCCCTCTTCATTCCACATTTCCGGCAGCCCGGTGTATCCGCCCATGGGCCGCTCGGCCGGCCCGAACGGCACGGTCCGCTCGGACGACTCCAGCACCTCCTTGTCCTTCGGGGAGAGCTTCACGCCGATGGTGGAACCGAACAGCCCGGCGAACATGTTGCCGTTGACGAACGCGCCAAGGTTGCCGAACATCGGCTTCACCACCACCCCCGGATGGTCGGGAACCACGCGCCGGAACCGCTCTTTGTCTTCCTCGGTGGCTTTGGGCATCTCCATGGCTTCATCTCCCGGTGGCAGGGTGTATCCGCAGGATCTGGATGCAGGATATGCCTATTCGGAGGCGGGGTCGAGGGTCCGGGATGCATGCGCCCAGCCGGCAATAAATCCCGTCCTGAGCAGGTTAAACTTCCCGGCGGAGTGCTATATATAGCTCAAGGCAACTATTTTGTGGCTGCCCCGCCAGGTCGCATGGATCCGGGATTGTCCCGGGGGCTGGAGGCAACGGTGCTGAACACGCCGGCCTCCGCCCCGGCTGCAGGAATCCGGTGCCGCCCGGCCAACCGTCCCGCCACTGCACCCCGGCTCGCGTTCGTTGCCCTCGCCGCGCTCGTCCTCCTCACCGGCTGCAGCGGCGGCACCAGCCAGTCGGTGGCCACCGCTGTGAAGGACAGCTCCTCCGCGGTGGCCACAGCCCGGATCGCGCTCCGGCAGGATATGGACGGCAAGCTGACCCGCGCCGCCACCTCCACCGCCCTCGACGATGAGCTAAAAGAAGTCCAGGGGAGCCGGAACACCGTCCTCAACCTCTCGCCGGCAACGCAGGAGGACCGCGACACCCAGAAGCAGGCACTGGACGTGCTGGACCATTGCGCCGCGGGGTTCGCCGTGGCGCGCGCCACCCTGGCAGGGAACGACGGCGGCGCCCCCTCCCTCGCGGACGGTGACAAGGCGCTCGCGGACGCGCAGGACGCCCTGAAGCAGCTCGAAGGCAAGGTGGGGTCACAATGAGGGCGGAACCGTGAAGCGGCTCCTCGGCGTCGCGCTCGGGATCCTCACCGCCATCGGCGGGTTCGTGGACATCGGGGACCTGGTGACCAACGCCGTTGTCGGTTCCCGCTTCGGCCTGTCGCTGGTGTGGGTGGTGGCCGTCGGCGTACTGGGCATCTGCCTCTTCGCCAACATGTCCGGCCGGGTGGCGGCCGCATCCGGCCGCGCCACGTTCGAAGTGATCCGCGAACGCCTGGGGCCCCGGGCCGGGCTGGCCAACCTCTCGGCGTCGTTCCTAATCAACCTCATGACGGTCACGGCGGAGATCGGCGGCGTGGCCCTGGCCCTGCAATTGGCCAGCAGTGTGTATTACCTGTTGTGGATTCCCGTTGCCGCGGTGGCAGTGTGGCTGGTGATCTGGCGGGTGCGGTTCTCCATCATGGAGAACGTCACGGGCGTGCTGGGGCTGACGCTGATTGTCTTTGCGGTGGCGCTGTTCCTGCTCAAGCCGGACTGGGGTGCGCTCGCCGGGCAGCTGGCGCCGGCCGTGCCGGAGCAGGAAACGGTATGGACCTACAGCTACTACGCGATCGCGCTGTTCGGCGCTGCCATGACCCCCTATGAGGTCTTCTTCTTCTCCTCCGGGGCCGTCGAGGAAGGCTGGACCGTGAAGGACCTGCTGCAGGAGCGCACCAACGTCCTGGTCGGCTTCCCGCTGGGCGGCCTGCTGTCCGTGGCGATCGCCGGGTGCGCCGCCGTCGTCCTCCTGCCCGCCGGTATTTCGGTGACGTCGCTGTCCCAGGTGGTCCTGCCCGTGGCGGAGGGTGCCGGGAAGGTCGGGCTGGCGTTTGTGCTGGTGGGCATTGTGGCCGCCACGTTCGGCGCCGCCCTGGAGACCACCCTCTCGTCCGGATACACCCTGGCCCAGTTTTTTGGCTGGTCCTGGGGGAAGTTCCGCCGGCCGGCGGAGGCCGCGCGGTTCCACCTGTCGATGATGGTGTGCCTCCTGGTGGGCATGGCCGTCCTGGCCACCGGTGTGGACCCGGTGCTGGTGACCGAATACTCGGTGGTGTTCTCCGCCATCGCCCTGCCGCTCACGTACCTGCCGGTCCTCATCGTGGCCAATGATCCCCAGTACATGGGCGAGCATGTGAACGGGCGGGCCGTGAACGTGCTGGGAATGGTTTACCTGGTGATCATCCTGGTGGCCTCGCTTGCCGCCATCCCGCTCATGATTGTGACAGGAGCCGGCTCATGACGTCGCCATCCGGTCCTTTGCCGCCGACGCGCGTAAGCGGCCGCATCCTGGACGCGCAACTGCACCTCATGGACCGGCAGGTCCTGGACCACGACGGCGTCCCGGTCACCACCGTGGACGACCTTGAGGTGGGCGGGCCTGATTTGGGCGTGGAGATTCCGGCGGGGACGGCACCGCCGGCCATCACCGCCCTGCTGACCGGCGCGGTCCTGGGCACGCGGATCTTTGGCGGCAGGCCGCCGTCGTCCCGGCTGATCCGCATCCCGTGGAAGGACGTGGCGGAAGTGGGTGTGGTGGTGCGCCTTGGCGTGAGCGGGGAGCCGCTGGACGCCGGCTGGGTGGAACGGTGGGTGCGGGACAAGATCATTGCGCGGATACCGGGAGGCCGCCATGATCCTCGGTGACCTGCTGGGCACACCGGTCCACGATGCCGACGGCGGACGGCTGGGCCGCGTTGCCGACGCCCGTTTCGTGCTGGACGGAGCCCCGCACCAGCTGATGGCGGAGCCGCGGCTGCTGGGGCTGGTGGTCAGCCCGCACAGTGTCGCATCGTTCCTGGGCTACGAGCGGAACGGCCTCACCCGGCCCTGGCTGCTGGCCCGGATCCTTCGGTGGCGGCACCGCGGCTCGTTTTTGGTGCTGTGGGAGGACATATCGATGGTGGGGCCGCACTCAGTCCGGCTCCGGCCGGGATACACCCGCTACAGCACGGCGTTGGAAGGCGGCGGCCAGGTTTAGCGGCGCCCAACAGGTGCGGGATTAGGTGTGGGCGGAAACTCCTGTAGTGTTGAGACTGTTGTTGTGTTTATGCAGTTGGTAGTTCAGGCAGTACGCGCGGTCGAAAGTCCGTGTTCTTCTGAAGTAGCGGTTTTTGAACACCCCACGCCGGAGGGCCCGAAAGTCGGGATTTTCCCTCCACCTTCACGAAGGACAAAAATAATGGCTACTGGTACCGTCAAATGGTTTAACGCTGAAAAGGGCTTCGGCTTCATTTCCCCGGACGACTCCTCGCAGGACGTTTTCGCGCACTACTCCGCGATCAACTCCAACGGCTTCCGCTCCCTCGAAGAGAACCAGAAGGTTTCCTTCGACACCGAGCAGGGCCCCAAGGGTCCCCAGGCCACCAACATCCAGGCTCTCTAATTCCTTAGAGTTCCGGGACCGTTAGGTTTCCAAGCAGGGCCTGCCGTTTATCGGCAGGCCCTGCTTTCTGTTTAACCCGTGTGTGCCAGTTCCCCGGGTTGGGCCTTGCCCAGGGCTGAGCGTTGGGCGGGCATCTTCCTTGGAAGAACCGTCTCGACAAATGTGAATTGCAGGAGCACTCTTGTACTGCGCACGCCTCTGACGTGCGGAACCAGCGCCTTGGCTGGGAAGAGAATTGAACCTGCGCGGCACCAGTTGGGGTGGTGCATATCCGGCCCCGATCACCGGCCGGCACTGGCTGCCAGCGCTCCCCGGCATCGGCAGCCGGCACCTTCACTCCGAAAAAACAGTGGCCGGTTGGGCCAGTCATGCAATGGGTTTGAATCGGCCGCAGCTGCAAATCGGCATTTAACAGATCGCCGTTCAAGAAAGCATCGCCATGAAGCACTATCGGGGAATCAAACCGAGATCCAACAAGCTGGCATTGATTGTGGCATTCGCTGTCGCATTGCTCGCCTCCCTGGCTGCAGCCGGCCCCGCGTCAGCCGACGGATGGGGCCACCGGACCTGGCAGGTACAGGTGGGCTCTGAGTCCAGCGACCAGGAGATCCAGGGGATGGCCTTCCTTCCCTCAGAGATCTACATCAATGAGCGGGACACCATCACCTGGCAGGCAAACTCCGCAGAAATACATACCGTGACGTTCCTGGCGGCAGGCCAGTCGCTGCAGCCGTTCAATCCGTTCAGCGACGATGAGCTGCAGAAGCGTGGAAAGGATTATTACGACGGAAAGTCGTACTACAACTCCGGCATCCTGGCCAATGTGGACGTCCCTGGCTTCCCGGATGCGAGGAGCTACACCCTGTCCTTCCCCCGGGAAGGAAACTTCACCTACTACTGCCTGGTCCACGGCACGATGATGAAGGGGACCGTGCACGTGCGCGACCGGGGCACCGACTACCCGTACAGCCAGGCTGACTACGACAAGGCATCACGGGCGCAGGAGCGGGCCATCCTCCGGGACGGGCACCAACTGGACGCATCCCTGGCACAGGAGGCATCCAACCACAAGGTGATGGCAGGCGGTGACGACGGCGTGGCCATGGTCATGCGGTTCGTGCGGCCCACCGTGACGGTGCACGTGGGCGAGACGGTGGAGTTCGTCAATGACGGCATGGGCGCACCCCACACGGTCACCTTCGGCACTGAACCGGCGAACATTTTCGCCCCGTCCGGCGACCCGGAGCATTTCACCGGCGGCGACCTTAGTTCGGGCATCATCCCGCCCGGTGGCGGCACATTCGAAGTAACGTTCAAGTCCGAAGGAACGTTCGAGTACATCTGCGCACTCCATGACTACATGGGCATGGTGGGCAAGGTGAGAGTGGTCGACTAACGCCGGCTACACGGTCCGGCCGGGGCGGTTGCCCCGGCCGGACCTGCGTTTTCCGGGTCAGTGCAGCCCCATGGCCTCCCGCACCTCATCGAGGATGTGGTGCATGGCCCGTTCAGCCTCCGCCGTGTCACCGCCGGCCACGGCTGAGGCCACGTCCTCGTGCGCCTTCAGCGCCTCGTTCCTCGGCTTGAACGGCATGAGCCCCTGCCGGGTCCGGCTGGTCAGGACCTCCGCGATCATTCCTTCCAGCGCACGGAACATTTCATTGCCGCAGCTTCGCAGCAGCAGCTGGTGGAAGGCGATGTCGGCGGTCAGGAAGGCCTGAAGATCACCAGCCTCGCCCAGCTTGCGGAGGTCAGCGGCCAGGGCCACGAGCTGGGCACGTTCGGCTGCGCTGGCCCGGCGTGCCGCCCCAGCGGCCGCGATGGGTTCGACGGCGATGCGTAGCTCGGTCAGGCTGCTGTACTGCAGGTCCCGCCGGTCCGAGGCCAGCCGCCAGCGCACCAGGTTGGGGTCAAACACATTCCACAGGGACGGTTCCTGCACCACGATGCCCACGCGACGCCGCGAATAGACCAGGTTCATCGATTCCAGGACCTTCATGGTGTCCCGGGCAACGGTCCGGGAGATGCCGTAGTCGTGCTGCAGCCCTTCAAGAGTGAGGCGGGTGCCCGGGGCCAGCTTCCCGGAGGCTATGGCTACCCCCACTGCCTCAATAACCCGGCCCTGCGTGGCTGGGGCAGGCCCGCCGTCGTGCACTTCATCGCCGTCCTGGACTGTCGCCGTCGACATTCTTTTCCCCGTTCCCTTACGCGCCGGTGCGCCCCTCAAGAATAGCCCCCTAACCGCCAAAGGTATGACTTGTGACACGAATAGATAGTATCTATTGCTCAAAAAGGTGATACCTTATCGCTTGGTCCGATGAACACCGGACCCGCAGCGAGCTTCTTCGAAAGCCAAAGACGTCTTCTCCGGAGGTATGACATGCAGTATCCAGCCACGCACCTGGTGGTCATGGGCGTTGCCGGTTCCGGCAAATCCACCCTGGCGGCCGCCCTGTCCCAGCAGCTGGGATGGGCCTGCGCCGAAGCAGATGAGTTCCATCCAGAAGCGAACATCACCAAGATGAGCCAGGGGATTCCGCTCCAGGACGAGGACCGCTGGCCCTGGCTCGATGAGATCCGCAGCTGGATGACCGCGCAGGCCGCCGCCGGCAAGAGCACCGTCCTCACCTGCTCCGCGCTCAAGCGCGGCTACCGGGAGCTGCTCGCCGGCGCCGAAGGCCGTGTCATCTTCCTCCACCTCGACGGCGGCGCGGACCTGATCAGCCAGCGGATGCAGGGCCGGGTGGGCCACTTCATGCCGCCCGCCCTGCTGCCCAGCCAGCTGGCCACCCTAGAACCGCTCAGCCAGGAAGAGCTCGACGCCGGCAGCCTCCGCCTCGACATCTCGCACTCACCCGAAGAGCTGGTCGCCGCCGTCGTCCGGGCCCTGAACCTCCCCGCCGGCCAGGCGCCCAAAGCGTCCTGACCCCGTAGTCCCCAACCCTGTTTCAAAGGAGAACCATGACCATCGAAGGATGGACCCAGACGATGGGTGCAGGCCCCCTGCTGCTCATCGCCGCGGCGGCAATTCTTGTGCTGCTGTTCCTCATCATCCGGCTGAAGATGCACGCGCTGGTGGCACTGATCCTCATCAGCCTCGCCACCGCCTTCGCCACCGGAATCCCCGCCAACCAGGTGGTTCCGGTCCTGATCAACGGCTTCGGCACCACCCTGGGCACCGTGGCACTGCTCGTCGGCCTCGGCGCCATGCTCGGCCGCATCGTGGAAACCAGCGGCGGCGCCAAAGTCCTGGCCGATTACCTGATCGGCGTCTTTGGCGAGAAACGGGCACCGTTCGCCCTGGGCCTGGCCTCCCTGATCTTCGGCTTCCCCATCTTCTTCGACGCCGGCCTGGTGGTCATGCTGCCCGTCGTCTTCGCCGTAGCCCACCGACTTGGCGGCGGCGTGCTGCGGTATGGACTTCCGGCCGCCGGCGCGTTCTCGGTCATGCACATCTTCCTGCCGCCGCACCCGGGGCCGGTCTCGGCCGCTGCATTCTTTGACGCCAACATCGGCCTGGTGCTGATCGCCGGCCTCATCACCGCCATTCCCACCTGGTACGTCACGGCCTACCTGTATGGCCTCTGGACCGGCAAGAAGCTGGTCCTGCCCGTGCCGGAAATCCTGGGCCACGCCAGCGCGGAGGCCGAGTCCCACCCGCCCCGGTTCCGCACCATCATTGGCCTGCTGCTCCTGCCACTGGTCCTGATCTTCCTCAACACCGGCCTGAACACCCTGGCCTCCTCCGGCGTGCTGTCCGACGCCGTGAAGAAGGAACAGTGGTTCCAGCTCCTTCGCACCGTGGGTGAAACGCCGGTGGCGCTGCTGATCGCCGTGCTCGTGGCCATGTATGTCCTCGGAGCCCGCCGCGGAACCCACGCCGGTGCCCTGGAGAAGCTGCTTGAGTCCTCGCTGGGCCCGGTCTGCTCTGTCATCCTTATTACCGGCGCCGGCGGCATGTTCGGCGGCGTCCTGCGCACCTCGGGCATCGGCGCGGCGCTGGCTTCTGTCCTGGGCAACCTGGGCATCCCGCTGATCCTGGCCGGCTTCCTCATCTCCGCCATCCTGCGCATCGCCCAGGGTTCGGCCACCGTCGCACTGACCACCACCGCGGGCCTCATCGCCCCGGCAGTGGCCACCGCGGGGCTGACCGGCATGCAGGTGGCGGCGCTGGTCATCGCCGTGGCTGCGGGCTCAGTGGTGGTCTCACACGTCAACGACTCCGGCTTCTGGCTGGTTGGCCGCTTCTTCGGCATGGACGTCAAGACCACCCTGAAGACCTGGACCGTGATGGAAACGCTGATCGGCGTGATGGGCTTCGCCGTCGCCGCGGTCATCTTCATGGTGGCCGGTATAGGGGGCTAAGTCCGCTCTCAACCAAGCAGCGCCGACTGCCGTTCTGAGCCTTCGGAACGGCAGTTGGCGCTTTTGCTTGACCTGTGGTCAGGGAGCATGGGTGGGCCCCGAAACCCGCGAGGGGCTCCGGGGCCGTGCAGTCCTCAGACCCAGGGGAGAAGCTGCGGGCTTTCGGATCGCTGAAGGGATGTACTGCCCCATGTCAGTGGGAACCGACCATGGTGTCTCCTAAAGCGGTGAGCCGGATGTTGATTGCTCGGTGCCGCTGGACTGCTCCGCCACGGTAGGTGAGGTCGTATCGTCATAGTGGGGCTGCTGGTTGCGGGATGACAGCGACGATGTTGCGGTCGCGAAGTTGGGACCGGGTGGCCCTCGAGGAGTAGGCCTTGTCGTGGGCGGCGGGATAAGTGAGCCGCCGCGGGATCCGGTGGTGTGTTCGACTAACACCCACAACGAGATCGCGCCGTCGACGGCAGAGAGCCAGGGCCCGGCCCCGGCTCTCCGCCTCGCGCAAAACTACTGGGCTGCGATAGTTACTACCCGGTGATCTTGATGTAGTCGCCGGTGAATCCAGCGAAGTGCAGCGTGTAGGTGAAGCTGCTGAGCGTGATGGTTCCGCCGAGCAATTCCTTGGTCCAGTTGCCGTTGGGGCAAGTCGCACGGGCCTCAAACTGTGCCGCCGTCGGGACGGGCCCCGAAGTCAGCTGTGGGACGGTGAGCCTGCCGTTCTTGGGCTCGAGTTTGCCGGTGGACGTCGGCGCTGTGGTGACCTGAGACTTCACCTCGACGATCTGGCCGCCGTGGTTGCGGCATTGGACCGTGGCCGTGTAGGTCGCGGTCAAGGTTGCTGTGGCGTTGGTGTTTCCGACGCCCGCCAATTCGAACGTGGTGCAGGTAACGAGTTGCGTTGTCGAGTCGACGCTACAACCGATAGTTCCCGTCTGAAGATGCGTACCCGTCGGGGCGGCAGCGGGATTGATGGTGGTGGCTGCCTGCGCCGCCGACATGCCCGTCGCGAGGGCGAAAAACAGTGCCGCGAACAAAATCCAGACGCGGCGGAGTGATAGCTTCATTTTTAGTCTTTTCTGCAAATGCCTGGGGTTTCGACGCCGAAGGCAGACATAACAGGGATTCGCGGATACGGCTTTCGCCTCCTCCGTGCATGCTTCGGAAAGCCCTTTCAAGCACCGAACGCCAACCGGCCGCGGCCAAATTCAAGCTGCGCCTTTCAAGTCCGACGGGTGCCCAGCAGTGCAACTGCCTGTGCTGTCACCGCCGATGAAGGGACTGAAATCGAGTCCGACTAATTTGCTTGACTGATATTCGGATTCTTTCAATGCATTGATGCAAATATGAATCCGCCATCCCAGCTACTGGCGGTGTGTGCGATCATCGCTAAACCTTAAGGAGGTCCTTTTAGGCGCACCTTCCGGCACAAACATTTTACGTCTCGAGGTGCGTCCTAGCAGGCCACGGTCCCAAATAGGGGAGGGACTATAGGGGAAGTGGGTAGGGAGGGGAACACCTGCCGCCCGGCCGTCGTTGTGCCAGAGTCACCCCTTCCGGAAGTACAACGGCTCCGGAAGTACCTCAACCGAAGGACACCCCTTGACTCCTCGCACCATCGTGATCACCGGCGCCAGCGACGGCATCGGCGCTGCGGCCGCCCGGACACTGGCAAAGGCGGGGGAGCAGGTGGTCGTCGTCGGCCGTTCCGCTGAAAAGACCCGCGCCCTGGCGGAGGAGATAGGTGCAGACTTTTACCTCGCCGACTTCGCCGACCTTTCGCAGGTCCGGACCCTGGCCACGGAACTTGAGGAAAAGTACCCCCGCATTGACGTCCTGGCGAACAACGCCGGCGGCATGATGGGCAAGCGAACGCTCACGGTGGACGGGAACGAACTGACGTTCCAGGTCAACCACCTGGCGCCGTTCCTGCTCACCACCCTGCTGATGGACACGCTGGCGGCCAGCAACGCGAAGATCATCAACACCGCCAGCGCCGCAAACTACTCGGGAAAGATGGACCTCTTCGACCTCAAGGCCGAGCAGGGGTACCGCACCTACCGCGCCTACGGGACGGGCAAGCTCGCCAACATCCTCTTCACGTCCGAGCTGCACCGCCGCTTCCATGACCGGGGAATCACGACGGCGGCGTTCCACCCCGGCGTTGTCCGCACCAACTTCGCGGCAGATTCCACCAGCCACTTCCGGCATGCCTACAAGACCCTGCTGAACCGCTTCATGCTCAGCCCGGACCAGGGTGCCGACACCATGCTTTGGCTCATCAACGGCACCCCCGGCACGGACTGGATCTCCGGGGCCTACTACGCCAAGCGGGCCCTGGCCAAGGCCAACCCGCAGGCTTACGACGCCGAACTGACGCGCGGGCTGTGGGACAAGAGTGATGAGCTGGTCAAGGCCTTCGTCCAGCCCTAACGCTCACAGGCAACGCCGTCGTGGTCGGCGTCCAGCCCGTAGATGTCCCTGCCAATAACCTGGAGGGGGCCACTGACGTAGGCCGGTCCGTTGCCGCTTCCGCCGGCGCAGTCCACGTCCGAGGCAATGGGGACGCACCCTGAGTAGTTCGGGTCGCAGCCGGGATTGGTGCCCGGAACGGCCGGGGCAACATGGGCCGGAGGCGCAACGGGAGCGGGCGGCGCTGCCGCCTTCGCGGCTGCTTCGGCGGCGGCCTTTGCTGCCGCAGCATCCTGCGCCGCCTTCGCCTCGGCGGCCTGCCGGGCGGCGGCTGCGTCAGCGGCGGCCTTGTCGGCAGCGGCTTTGTCAGCTGCCGCCTTCTCGGCGGCTGCCTTTTCCGCCGCGGCCTGGTCGGTGGCCGCCTTCGCTGCGGCAGCGGCTGCCAGCTTCTCCGTGACGCGCTTGGACTCCGCGGCTTCCAGCCACACAAGCCTGCCCGACCCGTCCTTGGTACAGACGTAGGTGGTGCCGGCCGAAACCTGCTGCCCGTTTGCGGCGGTGCACAGCGTACCGGCAATGGGCGTTGCCCTGGGCGTTGCGGTGGCGGATTCGCTGGCGGGTCCGGCAGCGGCGCTCAGGGAGGCCTGGGGTGCACCGCACCCGGTCAGCAGAAGCACGACGGCGGCGGCCCCGGCGCCCAGCACCTTGTGCGGGCCCTTCCGCCCGGCGGCTCCTGGGGTCAGCGCGGGTTCCCGACGGCGGGTGCGGGGCGCGGAAAAGCGTTGGACGGCAGGCATGGTTCCCCCAAGTGCGTGTGCTGGATGCGATGTGCACGGCCAGCGTAGCTACGCCGGGATGGCCGGAACGGTTTAAGCGCAAATCTTGATGTATTCCTGCACCAACCTTGAAGCTCCCGGTTGCCCGGTTGTGCGGAGGTCAGCCCTGCCTGGCCAGCGCCCCACCGATCAGCCGCGCACCCTCCGGGTAGGCGCCCGGATTCGGACCCGAGAAGTTGAGCCGGATGAAGGCTCCGGCGGGTTCGGCCGGGTACCACTCCGTGCCGGCGGCTATGATCACGCCGGCATCCTCGCAGTCCCGCACCAGGCGCGGCAGATCCGTGGCGTCGGGCAGGCGCAACCACAGGTTCAGGCCGCCCTTCGGCAGGACATCGAGGTGCGCCTGGGGGAGGTGCTCCCGGATGCTGGTGGCCAGCAGGTCGCGGCGTGACTGGAGCTGCTGCCGGAGGCTCCGCAGGTGGGTCTGCCACCCGGGTTGCGTCACCACGTCCAGCGCGGCGGCCTGCAGGAGCCCGCTGACGTACATCGACTCGGCGGCGCGCTGGCCCAGGATGCGTTCGCGCGCCGGTCCCCGGACGATCACGGCAGCAATCCGGATGGCGGTGGACACGCTCTTGGTCAGGGACCTGATGTACACCACGTGCCCGGAATCATCGCGGGTTGCCAGCGGAACGGGGTCGGAGGTGATGCCGAAATCGTGTGCCCAGTCGTCCTCCACCAGGAAGGCGCCGTGCCGGCGGGCCACGTCCAGGATCTCGTCGCCGCGCCCTGCCGCCCACTGCCCGCCCGTGGGATTCGAATAGTTGGGCTGCACGTAGAACGCCCGCGCCCCGGTCTCGGCAAAGGCGCGGTCCACGTCCGCGGGATCCGGCCCGTCCGGGCCGGTGGGCACCGGAACCACCCGCACCCCGGTCTGCGCGGCGGCAAGGATGGCGCCCCAGTACGACGGCGACTCCATCAGCAGCGGCTGTCCCGCGCCCACCAGCGCACGGAAGATGGAGCTGAGCCCGCTCTGGCTTCCGGGCAGCACAACCACATCATTCGGGGTGGGAGGCGTGATGCCCACCGGGGTGGCCGACCCCAGTTCCTGCGCGAACCATTGCTGCAGCTCCGGCATGCCCGCCGCCGGCGGCCGCGACAGTGCGGCGTCGCCCCGGGCAGCCCGGGCCAGCGCGGCGCGGACCAGCCGTTCCGGCAGCAGTTCGCGGTCCGGGTAGCCGGAATGGAACCAGATGGCATCGCCGGGAACGTTGCGCATGGTGCCCGACGACGACGGCAGCGGGGACGACGGCGACCGCAGCGCAGCCGTCTGCCAGCCATAGTCCGACGGACGGGCGGTGCGCACGGCACGGACGAACGTTCCAACGCCGGGCCGGCTTTCAATCAGCCCCTGAGCGGTCAGCGCCTGCAGCGCCTTCTGCACTGTCACCGGGCTGGCCTGGTACTCGGCAACGAGCTGCCGGGTGGACGGCAGCCGGGCCCCCGGAGCCGCGCCGCCGACCCATTGCCGGAGTGCCGCAACGATCCGCGAACTGCTATCGTTATTCATGAAAGAACATAGTAGCGCTACTGTACTGAATCGCCCAGTGATATCGCCGCGAAAGGCCACCGGAATCTGGTGGGGCCTGCTCGGCGTGGCGGCCTTCTCCTTCACCGTTCCGTTCACCCGCGTGGCCGTGGCAGGCATCCCGCCGCTGCTCATCGGTTCCGGCCGGGCCGTCGTGGCCGCTGCCCTCGCCATCGCAGCACTTGCCATCACCCGCCAGCGGCTGCCCCCGCCCCGCACCTGGCTGCGCCTGTCGCTCGTGGCGGGCGGCGTCGTCGTCGGCTTTCCGCTGCTGACGTCCTATGCCCTCACTGCCGTACCGGCGGGACATGGAGCCGTGGTCATCGCCCTCCTGCCGGCCGCCACCGCAACGGTGGCGGTCCTGCGCACCGGAGAGCGGCCCCCGGCCGCCTTCTGGGTGGTGATGGCGCTCGGCTCGCTGGCCGCCATCTCCTTCGCCTTCCTCCAGTCAGGCGGCGTGGGGCACCTGCACTGGGCGGACCTCCTGCTGCTCGGCGCCGTGGCCTGCGCCGCGGTGGGGTACGCGGAGGGCGGCCTGCTGGCGCGCACGCTGGGCTCGTGGCAGACCATCGCCTGGGCACTGGTCCTTGCCGCGCCGGCCATGCTGGTCCTCGCCGTAGTGTCGGTCCTGGACCAGCCGCCGTCGGCCACACCCGTCCAGTGGGCTGCCTTCGCCTACCTCGCCGTGGTCAGCATGTTCCTGGGCTTCTTCGCCTGGTACCGGGGGCTGGCCATTGGCCCCATGGCGCAGGTGAGCCAGATCCAGCTGTTCCAGCCCGTCCTCAGCATCGGCTGGGCCGCGCTACTGCTGGGGGAGGCGCTCACCTGGACCACCCTGATCGGCGCCCTCGCCGTGATCCTCTGTGCCGCTGCGGCCGTCCGCGTCCGGCTCAAACCGGCCCCCTGAACTGCTGAAAGGACTTCCCATGTACATTCCCGCCCACTTTGCTGCCGGCCCCGATGCCGTCCGGCACCTCCTCACGACTCCCGGCGCCGCCAACCTGGTGACCATGACGGACCACGGCCTGCTGGCAACACTGCTGCCCTTCGCCTTCAACCCGGCGGTGGGGGAGCGCGGCGCGCTGCAGGCCCACATGGCGCGCACCAACCCGCAGTGGTCCACCGCGCCGGCCGGCGAGGCGCTGGCCATCATCCAGGGCCCCGACGACTACATCTCGCCGTCGTGGTACGCCGCCAAGGCCGAGCACGGGCGGGTGGTCCCCACTTGGAACTACAGCACCGCGCACGTGTACGGCG
Source organism: Arthrobacter sp. AG367 (assembly GCF_007828995.1). Taxonomy (NCBI): domain Bacteria; kingdom Bacillati; phylum Actinomycetota; class Actinomycetes; order Micrococcales; family Micrococcaceae; genus Arthrobacter; species Arthrobacter sp. AG367. The sequence goes on along the minus strand of NZ_VIVE01000003.1, from coordinate 445,314 downwards.
AGCTGGTTATCCATGACGACGCCGGCTGGCTGGCACGGCACGTCCGGCACCTGACCGGACTGCACGAGGACGGCCGGGCAGACCCTTGGGCCGTGGACGACGCGCCGGAGAAGTTCATTGCCGGGCAACTGCGGGCGATCGTGGGCGTGGAGCTGGTGATCAGCCGGATCGAGGCGAAGGAAAAACTGAGCCAGAACCGCTCCGACGCCGACGCTGAAGGAGTGGCAGCGGGTCTTCGGGCCGGGGGGCGTGAAGCCGGCGCGGCCGCCGTCGAACGCGCGCGCCGGAACTGACGCCTATGGGCCCTAAGCCGCCCGTTCCAGCAGCACCATCACCTCGTAGTGCGTGGTCTGCGGGAACATGTCCAGGACGCGGGCACGCCGGGCGGTGAACGACGGGAGCGCGGCCAGGTCCCGGGCCAGCGACTGCGCGTTGCAGCTGGAGTACACAACGTGCTGCACGTCCGAGGCTTCCAGCCAGCCGCAGAGCTCCTTGCCGATGCCGCGCCGGGGCGGGTTCACGATCACCAGGTCCGGCGACTGCTTGCTGGCCACGGCAAACGCGGTGGCGTCCCCGGCCTGGAACTCCATCCCCTCCAGGCCTGCCTCGTCACTGCTGAGGCGGGCGGACACGATCGCTTCGCTGCTGGTTTCAATGCCCGTGACGGTGCGGGCCGGTGCGGCGCTGTGCAGGGCGAACCCGCCCACGCCGCAGTACAGGTCCCACACCGAGGCCGGCGCCAGTTCGTTGACCCACTCGCGTCCCTGGCGGTACAGGGCCGCGGCCATCTCACTGTTGGTCTGGAAGAAGCTTTGCGGGCGGAGGTGCAGGTTGATGTCGTTGACCCGCATGTTCAGGGTGGACTGGCCGGTCAGCAGGATCTCCCGGTCGCCTTCCAGCACGGCCTTGTGTTCCGGGTGCAGGTTGACCGAGACCACCTTCACCTGCGGCAGGGCGGCCAGGAGGTCCGGGAGGTGCTTCCGGATGCGCGGCACCACCTGGTCCGAGCGCAGGACCAGCCGGAGCATGACCTCGCCGTCCGGGGATTCGGTGAGGATGACGTGCTTGAGTTCACCGGTCCGGCGGGGAACGTCATAGGGCGTCAGGCGGACCCGGCGGATGAAATTCGCCAGCACGGGGAAACAGGCGAGCAGGCCGGGTGAGCAGACGCCGCACTTGCGCAGGTCCACGCCATGCCCATCGGCGTCCAGGATCCCGATGGTGGGATTCTGCGCGGTCCCGCCGATCACCATCTTGGCCTTGTTGCGGAAGCCGGACTCCTGGCTGGCCACCGGCGGCAGCCATTCGAGTTCGGTGTGACCGGACAGGAGGGTCTGGCAGTGCAGCTGTTTGCCGGCCAGCTGCTCACCGTAGGGCACGCCCATGTGGGTGCAGGAGCGGCAGGTGCCGGCATCAAAGTAGGAACAGCGCATGACCGGACAAGTTTACCCGGTTGCCTTCCCCGCCACGACGTGCAGGTCCTACGCCGGCACTTGGGGGAGTGCCGGCGTCGTACCTTTCAGGGCTGTACCGTCAGGGCAGCGCAACCGGCAGCACCCCATCCGGGAAGGGCGCAACGAAGGCGGCTCCTGCTTCTTCCCCTGCAGAGCCGTAGCCCCAACCGGCGAAGACGGTGGGAATACCGTGGACGGCTGCCCCGGCCACGTCGTAGCTGCGGTCACCCACCATGAGCGGGGCAGAGACATCCACCTTGGCTGCCCTCAGCCTGTCCAGCACTTCGGCAATGACATCTGCCTTGCTCCACCTGGCTTCCTGGTCCGATGCGCCGCAGACGGCGGAGAAGTAATGGTCCATCCCAAACAGGCGGGCCATCCGGAGCGCCTGGTCTTCGGCCTTCGAGGTGGCAACCGCCATGGGTACGCCCGCACGATGGAGCTGTTCCAGCAGTTCCCTGATCCCGGTGTACGGAACGGACTGGTGTGCACCGTAATCCGCGTAAGCCTTCCGGTAATGCCGCAGCGCCAGCCGGGCAAGGACCTCATCGTGTCCCAAGTGCTCGCGGAAGGACTCAAGCATGGGCGGCCCCACCAGCCGGACCAGGTCCCCGGCCGGTGGCACAGCGGCCCCCACGGCGGCAAGCGCCCGGGCGGCGCTCGCCGTCACGCCTGCCGCCGAATCCAGCAGCGTCCCGTCCATGTCCAACAGCACGCAGCTGAAGGCTCTCCGCTGACTCTGCAGCGGCTGCTGCCGAAGTATCATCTCTGTGTGCTTTCATTCTGGAGCCGGGCCGACTCGTGTCTGCTGTTGTGAAGTCATGCGGTGAAGGGTGAAACATGGATCGGGCGAGTCTTGACCGGATCGACCAGGGCATCCTGGCGGAGCTGACCCGCAATGCCCGGGTCAGCCACGCGGAGCTGGCTGCAAAGGTGATGCTGTCCCGCAATGCGGTCCGGCAACGCATCGACAGGATGGAACGGCAGGGTTACATCCAGGGCTACACCGTGGTGACCGGCGCCCCGGGGCACGGCACAGTCTCTGCTTTCCTGATGGTCTACCGGAAGGACAGGGTGCGCGGATCGGACGTCATCGCCGTGCTGCAATCGATCCCGGAGGTGGTCCTGTGCGATGTGGTCAGCGGCGACTTCGACCTGCTGGTGCGGGTGGAAGCACGGTCGCTTGAACGCATCCAGGAGATCTGGGAGCAGATAGCGGCCACGCCCGGCGTGACGGACACCGTGACGGCGATGACCCTTTCCAACTACATCCGGCGGGATGCGGCAGCGAAGCCGGCCCAGCCGGGAAACGCTCTCGACCAGGCTCCGCTTCCGGTGATCAGCCCTGGCGCTTGACGCATACCACTTTCGGCTGGGTCATCTCCTCATAGGCGAACCGGACCCCTTCGCGGCCCAGGCCGCCATACTTGGATCCCCCGAACGGCATGCCGTCGAAGCGGTAGTCCGATGAGTCGTTGACCATGACGCCGCCTGCGTCGATGCGGCCCGCGGCGTCCAGGGCCGTGTCCAGCGAGCCGGTGAAGATCCCGGCGTGAAGGCTGAAGTCGATGGCGTTGGCGGTCCCCACGGCTTCGTCGAAGGTTGTGAAGGGGTGCAGCATGACGACCGGCCCGAACACCTCCTCCGTCCACAGCCTGCTGCCGGCGGGCACTCTCTCCAGGACCGTCGGATGCAGCACGTTGTTTACCCTGGTGTTGCCGGCGAGGACCACGGCGCCGGAGGCAACCGCCGCCTCAATCTTGGCCTGGAGCTGATCCACGGCGGCGGGACTGATCATGGGACCGACGTCGGTGGCTTCCTCGGCGGGGTCGCCCGCCACCAGCCGCGACGCCTCCTGCAGGAAGCGCCGACGGAACTCGTGGTAGCGGGAGGCGGCCACGAGGATGCGCTGAACCCCCACGCAGTTCTGTCCGGCTGCCCAGAAGGCTCCGGAGACGCAGGCTGAAACGGCAGCATCCAAGTCGGCATCATCCATGACGATGACCGGGGCGTTCCCGCCAAGGTCCATGGACAGCTTCTTCAGGCCTGCGGTCCTGGCAATGGCCTCGCCGGCCGTGAATCCGCCGGTGAAGGACACCATGCGGACCTCCCGGCTCCGCACGATCGCCTCCGCCACGTCCCTGTCCCCGTGGACCACTGTGAGGACGCCGGCAGGCAGGCCAGCTTCGGCGAAGACTTCGGCAAGCAGTTGCGCGGACAGGGGCGTCAGCGCGGACGGCTTGAGGATGACGGCGTTGCCACCGGCGATTGCCGGGCCCACCTTGTGTGCCACCAGATTAAGGGGGTCGTTGTACGGGGTGATGGCCGCAATGATGCCCAGCGGTTCCCGTGCGTACCACCCCATGCGGTCCTCGGAGCCTTCATAGGAGTCAAAGGGAATGATCTCGCCGGCGTTCCGGCGTGCCTCCGCGGCGGACAGGCGCAGGGTGTTGACTGCCCGCAGCACCTCCTTTCGTGCCTGGCGGATGGTTTTGCCGCTCTCGGCTGTGATGGTCTGGGCGAATTCCGCGTGGCGCGCGTCGATTAGTGCGGCAGCCGCGTCCAGCAGCTTCCCCCGGGCATGGCGGGACAATGCGCGTGCCTGCGCCGCCCCGGACCTGGCAGCCCGGATAATCGCGTCCACGGACTCCGCCGTGGTCAGGGCCACGGCTCCCACCACCCGGCCGTCGTAGGGGCTGAGCACCTCCCGGATCGCGGCCGTTGCGTGATCCAGCGGTGCAAGGGTTGATTCACGCATCTGCAGCCACCTGGTTCCGTGCGGCGTGCATGGCGATGATGTCGGACAGCAGGGCGTACGCTGTCTCCACCCGCCCGGCCCCGGGTCCGGACACCGTCACCGGGCCGAGGAGATCGGTGTTGAACGACACTGCATTGTTGGCACCCGAAACCCCGGCGAGGCCGTGGGCCAGGGGGAGCGCCACGGGGGCAACTCCGGCACTGATGCTTCCATCCAGGTTCCGCCGCGCGGAGCCCACCAGTTTCCACCGCCGCCCCTCGTTCCTGGCGCGCCTGATGTCCTCGGGCGACAGCGTTGACATCCCTTGGCGGTGCACGTCCGCCAGCGTGATGTCCGCCCCCAGCAGCTCATTGGCCAGGATCAGGACTTTCAGTTGGACGTCGTGGCCCTCGATGTCGGCCGTGGGATCTGCCTCTGCGTACCCCCGGCTCTGGGCTTCGAGGACCGATTCCTCAAAGCTGAGGCCCTCTTCCATCCTGCCCAGGACATAGTTGCTGGTGCCATTGAGGATGCCCTCGAAGCCATTGAGCGCCAGTCCGGGGAACAGTTGTTTGGCCAAACGGATGACGGGTGTCCCGCTCATCACCGCGCCCTCGAATTCGAAATGCAGCCCTTTAAGCTTCGCGAGCCGGCTCAACTCCTGGCCATGCAGGGCGACCGGACCCTTGTTGGTGGTGCAGACACTCTTTCCCGACTCCAGCGCCCAGCGAACGTGTGAAGCCGCAGGCTCGCCGTCTGCAGGGTTGGTGAACGTTGCTTCGCAAATGATCCCTGCGGAGCAGGTCCGGATCACGCGCTCGTTGTCCGGGTCCGCTGACCCGCCGTACGCTGCAAATGTCGCGACGGCGGGATCCAGGCCCAAAGCCATGTCAAGATCGATCCCCCCATCCTGGACCAGGGAACCCAGCCCAAGGTCCGTAATGGCAACCACCCGCAGGTCAAAGCCGAGGGCGCTGCCAAGCGCATCCCTTCTGGTGGCAATCAGTTCGGCCAGGGTCCGGTTGACGCCGCCGAACCCGATCAGCGCGATGTCGTAGGTGGTCATTGCTGCTCCCTTGAGGTGGTTGTTGTTGCTCCCATCCTGTGCCCACCGGGTGTCCGTTGAGGCATGTCCAAACGCTCCGCCGGGGAGGCGAAACGACCATCTGAAGGGCAAATCGACATACGGAGTAACAGCAATAAACGTGCAACATTCGCATTTAAATATGATTTTGATGACTAAAAATGCCAGCTTGTGTTACTTTCGTCACTGTCGACGCGCTTAAAGCTTTCATGGACCGGCACCCGAACCGCGGCCGTCCTTCCGACCATCCCCCACTGGAGGCACCACTTGGAATCTTCGACCCCCCTCACCCTCAAGCCGGAGCCGGACGCACCGCCGTCAACGGAATCAGGGCTCCGCCGCTCCATGGGGCCCCGGCACCTTGTCATGATCGCCATGGGCGGCGTGATTGGTTCCGGACTGTTCCTCAGCTCGGGTTACACCATTTCCCAGGCCGGCCCGCTGGGAGCCGTTCTCGCCTACCTCATCGGTGCCTTCGTGGTTTACCTGGTCATGGCCTGCTTGGGGGAGCTCGCCATCGCCTACCCCGTCTCCGGTGCGTTCCATATCTATGCTTCCCGGTCCATTGGTCCCGCCACGGGATTCGCCACCGCCTGGCTCTACTGGCTGTGCTGGGCGGTCGCCATCGGATCGGAGTTCACAGCCTCGGGCCTGCTGATGCAGCGCTGGTTCCCGGGCGTTGACGTCTGGGTCTGGTGCCTGATCTTCGCCGCAACGTTGTTCGGCCTCAACGCCGTGTCATCCAAGTTCTTCGGTGAGTCGGAATTCTGGTTCGCCATCATCAAAGTGGGCGCCATCATCGGGCTCATCGTCCTGGGCGGGGCAGCCCTCCTGGGCTTCCACCCGCTCAGCGCATCGGGCAACCATCCCTTCCTGTTCGAAAACTTCAACACCGAGGGAGGGCTGTTTCCCAACGGTTTCACCGGCGTTCTGGTGACGGCGCTCGCAGTCTTCTATGCCTTCTCAGGCTCTGAACTGATCGGCGTCGCCGCAGGGGAGACGAAGGATCCCGCCACCAGCATTCCCAAAGCGATGCGCAGTACGGTCATCCGCCTCCTGGTGTTCTTCGTCGGAGCCATCGCCGTCATCGCCGCCACGATCCCGTACCAGGAAGTTGGGCTCGACGAAAGCCCGTTCGTGACGGTGTTCACGGCGACGGGTGTTCCCTTTGCCGCCGATCTGATGAACTTCGTCATCATCACGGCGCTGCTGTCTGCAGGCAACAGTGGCCTGTTCTCGTGCGCCAGGATGCTGTACTCCCTGGCCGACGAAGGCCACGCACCCCGGGCGCTTAAGAAGCTGACTAAGCGCGGCATTCCCATGACCGCGCTCTCGGTGAGCATGCTCGGAGGGCTGGCCTCACTCATCAGCAGCGTGGTTGCTCCGGAAACCGTGTACCTGGTGCTGGTATCGGTAGCGGGCTTCGCAGTGGTGGGAGTCTGGATGTCCATCACCGCCTCGCATTTCTTCCACCGGCGGTCTTTTGTCCGGAACGGCGGGGACGTGTCCACCTTGTCCTACCGCGCGCCGCTCTTCCCACTGGTGCCGGTCCTGGCATTCACTCTCTGCACAGTCTCCCTGGTCGGCATCGCTTTCGATCCGGCCCAAGTGGCGGCGCTGTACTTTGGGATTCCTTTCGTCGCCGCCTGCTACGGTTACTTCCACATCAGGTACGGGCGCCGGGCCGCAGCCGAAAAGACGGCGCAGGGCTGAACCGTTTCCATGGCCTGGCGCGGACGGCCGAACGTCCGTGCCAGGCCATCGCCGTGCCCGGGACTGCGTTGCTTCCGGCTGATTGGTGTTTCCCGTTGGGCGGTGCCGCAACGTGTGAGGATAGGCTGGTTGCCGGTCGGAAGGAGCAGCAGGGTGGATAACTCCCCGGAGGCGGCGTCGCTGGCGCAGGGATTGCGGATAGTGCGCCTGGTCATTGACCGGGAAAAGACGGGGAAGCAGCTTATGGGTGTCTCCCAGTTGGCCGCCGAGCTGGACATGGACCAAAGCCGCGTCTCCCGTTTGACCCAGGAGCTTTGTGAGCTTGGCCTGCTGGAGCGCCGCGAACGCGGCCCGTTCCGCGTAGGGACGGGCTTCTTCGGCCTTGCGGCCACCCTCAATACGGGGTGGATCCGGCATGCGGCGGCGGAACTGGAGGCGCTGGTGGCCACTACCGGGCTGCGCGCCCGGGTCTCGGTCCGCGACGGCTACAGGGTCATCCTGCTCCTGGCGTCCAGCAACGATTTGCAGGCGGGCAGCTTCGTCCAGCCCGGCATGGTGACGCCTGTGTGGTGTACCGGATCGGGCAGGGCGCTGTTGTGGGACCATAAGCGGCGCGGGTTTGAAGCTTTGCTTTCCGACGTGAACTTTGTCGGCGTCGGTGGTCCCGGCGCCCCGCATTCCAGCGCGGAGGCCTGGGAACTCATGGCCAAAGACAAGCCCCATGGTTTCGTTGTCGCCACCGAGGAATTCGAACACGGCATCGTGGAGGTGGCCGTGCCTGTCCGGGATCCGGGCGGTGGGATCGTCGCTTCGCTGAGTGTGCTGGGCGGGCAGCCGGACGTTGGACCCCGCGCAGGGGAATTGGCGGATGTGCTCGCGGAGGCCGCGGCAAGGCTCGGTTCGGTCCATCCCGGGCCGGAGGGGTAGGCGGCCCTTAGGGGTTGCTGTCCGGAGACTGCCATCCCAGCATGCCTTCCAGCCAGCGGCCCTGGCGGACGAGCGCTTCGGCGTGCCGGGACCGGCTGGGTTCAAGGCGGCCCTTCAGGCCCACCACCTGCAGGGCCGCCACCACGTCGCCCCTGAAATCCCTGATGGGTACGGCCAGTGAGTAGAGCCCGGGCTCCGCTTCCTCGTCGACGATGGAGTAGCCGCGGACCCGTGCGTCCCTGAGCCGTGCCAGGAAATCCTCGACGTCCGCGGGGGTGTTCGGGCCGTGCTGCTGGAACTGGACGCCCGCGAAGATTTTGCGGACCTCATCGTCCGGAGTCTCCCACAAAAGTGCCTGCCCGGCGTCGCTGCAGTAGGCCGGGTAGGGCCGGCCCAGCCACGAGCCCACCAGCCGGCTGCTCGCCGGGACGCTTTCGCCCACCGTTACGGTGCTCCTGCCGCTGAGGACCCCCAGGAAGCACCCCTCATCAGTCTCCCTCGAAAGGCGTTCCAGGGCGGCGGTCCCGTCGGTTGCCAGCCGGCGCCGGGTCAGCAGGAGGGCGTCGGTCAGGACGCTCCAGTCCAGGGCGAAGGTGCGTTCGGGGGTTCTCCGCAGGAAACCTTCCTGTTCAGCTGTGCGCAGGCTTCTGGAAACCTGGCTTCGGTCCCTGCCCAGGTCCGCAGCGATCTCTGCAACCGAGCCGCCGGGGAGGCCACGCAGGTGGCGTTCCCCGGCCGCCAGGACGGCCATGACGCCACGTCCCATGCTTGAAGTCCTCGACATGGTCCGAGTCTAGAGGACCGCCCGCCCGGGTCAGGAGATGGCGAAGACGCGGGCCGGGAAGCCGCTCCCTTCGGAGGGTTTGGCCCAGCTGGCCACGATTGCGGCACCCGATTCAGGGAGGCCGGACAAATCAGCCATCAGTTCTATCTGCCAGCGGTCCTTCGCCAGGATGTAGGTTTCCAGGCTAAAGTCCCCCTGCGAGGTTGCCAGCCCCGGATCGGTGTCCGTTTGCTCGTGCCCGATGGCCGAAACCCAGCGTTCCTCCACCAGGAAGGACAGCACCTCACGGGACCACCCGGGAGTGTGGCTGACTCCGTCCGCATCCTTGTTGGCCATGGCATCTCCGTCCGGCCACCGTGAGCTCCAGCCGGTCCTCAGGGCAACGAAGCATCCAGCCGGGATTCTTCCGTTCCGGTCTTCCCATCCGTGCACATCCTGCAGGGTGGGGGTTGCATCCGGATCCCGTTCCACCCGCCGGGTGATGTCCAGGACCACAAGGGGAAGAATCATGTCCTGGACTGGAATCCGGTCAAGGGTGCGTCCACCCCGGATGAAGTGGGAAGGCGGATCCACATGCGTGCCCCACTGGCCAACGATCGAATATCGGTGGGCCGTAAACCCGTCGCCCCTTTCAAGGTCGAAAAGAGCCTCCCGGGTTTCGTCCGGAAAGGCGGCGAAACGGGGCTGGCCTGGATGGAAGGCATGGGTGAGGTCCGTGAACGTCCTGCCTGCCAGGGCGGACTGAAGCGCGGGCCAGGCGGCAGTGGTGGTGAGTGTCATGATGCTGCCGCCGCCGAGGGGGTTTTACGGTGCAGCCCACCGGCCACGCTCACGGGACCGGTCACCTCGATGACAGGCAGTTCCCACGGGTGGATGGCCACCAGTTCCTGCATAACCCGTTCCAGGACGGCCTCGTCCAGGGTGGCATCAAAATAGGTGGTGAAGACGAACGTGGGGGAGAGGGTCTGCTCGCCCACCCTGCCAAGCGTGGGAGACGCCCCTTCGCCGCACGAGAATCCTTCGAATCCGATGCCGGATTCGAAGACGTGCTTGTAGTTCCCGAAATCACCGAGGTCCGGGTAATGCCCAACGGTGTGCAGGAGTTCTGCCAGCCCCGGATCCTGCTGGACGGCGTTGGCGTCTCCGGCGGCTATCCGGCCGAAGGTTTCCGCACTGATGGGCCAGTGGACCCGTAGCTTGCGGACACTGTTCAGGTGCACACTCACGAATATTCCTCCTGTAATGGTCGTTGCTGCAGTCATCGTGGCACACAGTGATATGCATTACAAGCATGGAAACTTGCCTATAATGAATAAAACAGCCAACAATCGACCGGAGTTGCGATGCCTAGCCGCCGTTCCCTGTCCACCCTGCTTGACGCCGGCGCAGGCCTCGTAGCTGACGGCGCCCTGGCCACCGAACTGGAGGCCCGCGGCTGCGATTTGAACGACGCACTGTGGTCCGCCAAGGTCCTCCTGGAACAGCCCGAGCTGATCAGGGACGTGCACCGGGACTACTTCGCCGCCGGCGCGAACATCGCCACCACCGCCAGCTACCAGGCCACGCCCCGGGGGTTTGCGGCGCGGGGGATGGGCGAACGGGAAGCCCTGGAGCTCGTTGCGCTGTCCGCCCGGTTGGCGGATGAAGCGCGGCGGCAGCATCTGGAGGACCACCCGGACGCCGGGCCGCTGCTGGTCGCCGGTTCCGTGGGTCCCTACGGTGCCTACCTTGCGGACGGCTCGGAGTACCGGGGGGACTACGCCCTCACCGCAGAAGAGTTCCAGGACTTCCACGCCCCCCGCATCGCCGCGCTGGTGGACGCCGGCGTGGACCTCCTGGCCTTGGAAACGCTGCCTTCCTTCGCTGAGGCCGAAGCCCTCCTGGCACTCAGCCGGGAACACGGCGTCGACACCTGGTTCTCCTTTTCCCTGCGCGACGGCGGGCACATCAGCGACGGAACCCCGCTCGCCGACGTGGCCCGGCTCCTTGACGGACAGCCCCACGTCGCCGCCGTGGGTGTGAACTGCGTCCCGCTCAACCTGGTCGCTCCCGCGCTCGCAGCACTGGGCCTGCACACGGACAAGCCGCTGCTGGCCTATCCCAATTCGGGAGAGACCTACCATCCCGCGACAAAGACGTGGAGCCAGGACCGGGCGGCTTCCGGCAGCGGTGCTCCCTCCAGCCTCGGCACAGGTGCCCCTGAGTGGCGGCAGCTTGGTGCCCGCATCGTGGGCGGCTGCTGCCGGACCACGCCCGCCGACATCGCAGCGTTGGCCGGGAAGGCATAGTTACCGGGAACACTGCCGTCTCCACCGGTGTTAAAACCTAAGGAGAAATGAACGATGAACAACAGAACTTACACTGCACTTGTCGTACCGGCCGGCAATTCTGAGCCCATGCGCATCGAGCAGGTGCCGGCAGACCTGCAGGCCTTGGAAGCCCTGGTGGGCGGGCCGCTGGAGTCGGTGATCCGCGGCGACTGGCATGTCTACGTCAACGCCGAAAGCGTCACCATGCTCCTGCCGGTCAACTTCCGCGCCGGGCAGCTGATGCACGAATGCGGCCTGGACCTTGACGGGATCCGTGGCACCGCGGTCTTCCTCGGCCGCGGCGAGCACGGGGCCGAAGCGGACATCCCGGACCACTTGTCCCGGCTTGCGGAGGAGCTTTTCGGGGCCCCGCTGGCCGCGTAGGCTTAGTCCCCGCGGACCCCGTAGGTGCTCAGCACGTTGCCCTTGCTGGTGGTGGACTGGTCAAGCAACACCAGCCGGGTCAGCGGGTCACCGTCCTGGAACAGCCTGCGGCCGCTGCCGGCAATGACCGGGTGCGTCATCAGCTGCAGCGAGTCCAGCAGCCCGGCGAACAGCAGCTGCCGCACCACCGAGATGCTCCCGCACACGGCGATCTCGCCGCCGTCGCGGTCCTTCAAGGCGGCAACGAACTCCTCAAGCGGAGCGTCCATCAACTGAGAGTTCTGCCATTCCAGCTGCCCGGTCAGGGTGCGTGACGCAACGAACTTTTCCACCGGGTTGATGAACGCGGCAAAGTCCTGGTCTGCCGAGGCGGTGGGCCAGTAACCAGCCCACTCCTGGTAGCTGACGCGGCCCAGGACCACGGTATCCACGGTGTTCATCATCTTGGTCAGGCCCGCGCCGAGTTCGTCGTCGAAGCTGTCGAACTGGAACTTGAAGGGTTCGGACACCACCCCGTCCACGGAGTGGAACAGGCCGGCAGTGACTTTGCGCATGGGAACCTCCAGTTTTCGAGCGGACAGGCATTACGGTATGCGCCCAGGGCCTTTCCGGGAAGGGCGCCGGACCTTATTTTGGCCCGGGAATTCGGACGACGGCGGATGGTTACGTTAGCTTGATCACTCGCCGTGTCGTCTTGCACGGTTTCGCGCCGGCCGGGCCCCATACTTGTTTTTGAGCGGCTTTCGCCGTCCCCCCGGCCAGGCAGGAGGAAGTGCATGGAAACCCTGAAAAAAGTCGTGACCAACCAGTATTTTCCTGCCGGCGCTGTCCTGACGGCCGTAGTGCTGTTCTGGGTTGTTGGAATGCTGGGCGGACTGTCCCTGCTCAACAACAACCAGCCACCGCTCACCACCCTGACCTGGATGCTGTTCGTCTACGCGGCAGCTGTGCTGACCCCCCTCGCAGGCCTGCTGGCCGCCGTCGACCTGGTCCGCCGCTGGCGCCGCAACCGCGCCGCCGCACCCGGTGTGCACGCTGAACCTGCTGCTTCCGCAACGGCCAGGGCGCCGTACGCTGGCCGGCCGGCAGAAACACCCGCCCATGCGGCAGCCGTTGCTGAGCAGCGGCCGTCCGGTCAGAAGGCCCCGCAGAAGAAGTCTGGCGGGAAAAAGGCAGCATAGCGCCTACGGTGCAAGCATCACCTGGTTCCGCCCTGCGGCCTTTGCCGCGTAAAGGGCTGCGTCGGCTTCATTTAGCAGCATTTCGGCACTCACCACATGCCCCGCGGAGAACCCGGAGACTCCAGCGCTGAACCCCAACTGGCCCGATGGGTCGCCGGCATGGGGTATGGCCAGGTCACGTACGGCGCATAACGCCCGTTCCACAAGGGCCTTGGCCCCGATCACGCCCTGTCGGGGAAGCACCAGCAGGAACTCCTCGCCCCCGAACCGGTAGACACCGTCAGCCCGTCGTGCCGTTGCCGCGAGGGTGGATGCCACCGCCCGAAGGGCCAGATCGCCGGCCTGGTGACCGTAGAGGTCGTTGTAGCTCTTGAAATTGTCCACGTCGCACAGCGCCACACTGTACTCCTCGCCATGGCGGGCGCTCCGGGCGTGCAGTTGCTCCAGGTCCTCTGAAAGTTTCAACCGGTTGTGAAGTCCGGTCAGGGGATCGGTGCGCGCTTGCTCCGAGAGGACTTTCCGGTAGTGTGCGAGGTCCGCGTGAAGCGTGGTGATCCGCAACGCCACTAGGAGCCTGGTGTGCAGGACAAAGGGGTCCAACGGCTTGGTGACGTAGTCGTCGGCGCCGGCCTCGAGCCCGGACAGAACGTCGTCGCGCGATCCTTGCGAGGTCAGCAGCACGATGTAGGTGTACAGCTCAGGCTCCTCTGCACGGATGGCCCGGCAGAGTTCCAATCCGTCCATCACGGGCATCATCCGGTCGGTGACCACCACATCCGGCCGGTGTGCCTGGAACAGGGCCCATGCCTCGCCACCGTCCGCAGCCGTTATGCAGTCATGCCCCGAACGTTCGACGGCGGCCCTGGCCACCAGGAGCGACCCCGGATCATCGTCCGCTACGAGAACTCTCAATGGTCCCCCTTCACTGCGGCCTCCAGTTCGGCGTCCAACCGCTGCAGTTCAGCCTCGAGCCGGCTGACGAGTCCCTCGGCGTTGCCCAGTTGCCCGTTGCGGCCCAGCTCTTCGAGCTCGGCACAGGCCGAAACCACGCCGGAGGCTCCGATGTTTGCCGCGGACCCCTTCAGGGCGTGGGCAGCCTGCACCAGGACCTGGCTGTCGCCAGGAACCGCTGCGCGAAGCGCCGCCACGCGCACCTGGCTCTCCCGTCGGAACGCCTCCAGCGTTGCCCGCAACAATGCCCCTCCGTCATCCTGGCCCAGGTCCCTAAGGACGGCGAGGCGGTTCGGGTCCAGTGCGGGCCCGGGGCTTCCGGCGGAAGGACCTCCGGTGACAGCAAGAGGCTGCGGGAGCTGCACGGGAACCCAGCGGGACAACGCAGCTTCCAGGGCAGCCGCGTCCACGGGTTTTGACAGGTAATCGTCCATGCCCGCGGCGAGGCAGCGTTCCCGGTCTCCATCGAGGGCCCCTGCGGTCATGGCAATGATGGGCACCCGGATTGCAGAGGGCAGGCGGCGGATCTCGCGGGTTGCCTCGAAGCCGTCCATCACCGGCATGTGGCAATCCATCAGTATGGCGGAGTATCTTGTCGCGGCCGCGGCCGCCACCGCTTCGGCACCGTTGCACACCACATCCACCGCGTAGCCGAACTTTTCGACTGTTGCGCGTGCCACCAACTGGTTCACCTCATTGTCCTCAACGACCAGGATCTGCCCGCGGCGCGGCGTGCCGCGCCCAGCCTGCGCGGTTCGGGCGGGCCTTGGGCGGCTCCAGGATTCCGGTGTGGGCTCGCGGGTCGAGATCAGGCGGACCAGCCGGTTGTAAAACTCGGAACTGCGGACGGGTTTCATCAGCCACTCACGCACACCCGCGGCGGCAATCTCTGCCGGGTCTACCTGCATGGTCGAGGTCAGCATGATCAGTTCCATGCCCGCAAGTGCTGCGTCGGCCTTGATGCGCCGGGCCAGCTCCAGGCCATCCGTGTCGGGCATGCAGTAGTCCAAAACGGCGAGATGGAAGGGTGTCCCGGCCTGCCGCGCGGCGCGGGCCACTTCCAAAGCGGCCGTCGCGTCCGGAACGGATTGCGGTTCAAGGCGCCAGCCACGGAGCTGGGATTCGAGGACCAGCCGGTTTGTGGCATTGTCATCCACCACCAGGACGCGGAGACCGGTGAGGAAGCCGGCGGCCGGCACAGGATCCGTGGACGGGGGTGCTATGGGCAGCGGCAGCCGGAACCAGAATGTGCTGCCCTGGCCCGGTGCGCTGTCCATCCCGATGGCACCGTCCATCACAGCGGTCAGGCGCCTGCAGATGGCCAGGCCAAGACCCGTACCGCCGTAGCGGCGGGTGGTGGAAGCATCCGCCTGCGAGAAGGATTCAAACAATTTGCCGTGATGTTCCGGGCTGATGCCAATGCCGGTGTCGCGGACCTCGAACTCAATTGCCGCGGTGCTTCCCGGGCCGTAGCCCGGGTCCTTGGCCGTGACCCGGATGGAGACCTCCCCGGATGCCGTGAACTTCACGGCATTGGAGGCAAGGTTGAGCAATATTTGCCGGATCCTGCCGGAGTCGCCCTGCAAACGGGCAGGAACGTCAGGCTCACAGTAGGCGATCAGCTCCAGGTTCTTGGCCAGTGCAGGTTCGGCCAGCAGGGCGGCCACCTCTTCGACGAGGACCCTGGGGTCGAAGGGACGGACGTCCAGGTCCACCTTTCCGGCCTCCAGCTTCGAGAAATCGAGGATGTCATTGATAAGGGCCAGCAACGATTCCCCCGCACCCTTAACCCCTTGGGCGTACTGACGCTGCGTCTCGTCCAGCCCGGTTTCCAGAAGGAGCCCGGTTAGGCCGACTACCCCGTTCATCGGAGTGCGGATTTCGTGGCTCATGGTAGCCAGGAATTCGGATTTGAGGCGGCTGGATTCCAACGCCGCCTCCCGGGCCGCCTCAAGTTCCACGGTGCGGGCAGCCACTTCATCCTCGAGTCCGCCGGTCAGGCTGATGTTCTCGAAGACGATCAGCACCTGACGGACCAGCACGGAGGCAAGGACAGTGGCTCCCACTACGAGAAGGAACGGATCGAGCTCCTGCAGGTGCGGGCCGGCGAATTGGAGTACAGCCAGGAGGAGGGGAACGTATGGGAGCAGTTCCAGTGCAAGCGTGTATCCCTTCCGGTCCGGGCCTGTGTTCTCCACGTACGGTGCAGCAGGAGCCATGGCGATGATGAGGAAGGCGCCTATCCAGCCCAAGGCAAGCGGTGATCCGGTGGTTCCCGTCACGCCGTCGAACGTCATGCGCACGTAAATGCTGTCCGTAACGGCCAGCACCACCAGGCCGCCACCGAAACAGAGCCAGGGCAGGCGCTCGCCCGGCTGACGCCGCATGGCCAGGACCAGTACCAGGGACGTGATCACCAGATCCACCACGGGGTAGGCCATCCCGGTAAGGCGTGTCAGTGGGTCCCCAACAGCGTTGAAGGCGGGGCCAAGGGCCGTGTACCAGCTGACCACAAGCACCGAGCCGGCAATGACGGCGGCGTCCATGACCGCCCGAAACAGCGCCACGGGAGTGCCGGCGCGCCGCTTGAACGAGAACAGCGCCACGACAGCGGGCACCGAGTAGCCAAGGAACAGGGCGTCTGCCAGGGAGGGAAAGGGGTAAACATGGTCGTTCAGAAGGCCGTAAAACGCGTAGAGCGCCATTCCGGCTGCCCAGACGAAGGACGCCGCAGCCATATAGGTCCAGGCCTTCGCGTTCGCACCCCCTCGGGCACCGGCTCGCGCACAGCTCACCCCGGCCACCAGGGACGCGGCCAAAATGAGGAAGTCGCCGGTAACAAGGGCGGCCGGAGTGCCCCTGTTCACTGCCAAAAACACCCCGAGTCCAGTGAGGACCAACGCTGCCGCCACGATCCGCGGCCACAGCCGCGACCTACCGCTGTTGACACGGTGTTCCAAGAGACCAGACTGGGACACGGAGACCCCTTCCCCCTAATTGCGCCCAATGCCCCAAAACAGGGGCGGAGCCGCCGGAGACCACGGCGGAGACGCCCCCTCATAATATCCCGCGCACCCTTGGAATGGGCCGGAAAATTACCGCCCCTTCAAGGCATTGAGGGCTTCTTCCGCGTTCTGCAACGCGTGGCCAAGCCGCTCGCCTGGCTCCGGCAAGGAAAACAGGTAACCCTGCAGCGAATCGCACTCCAGCGCGGCCAGGTAATCCGCCTGCGCCGCCGTCTCAATCCCTTCAGCCGTGACGGTCAGCCCCAGGCTGTGGGCCATGTTGATCATGGAGCTGAGGATCGGCAGGCGCTCGTTGCCGGTCCGCACCATGGACACAAAAGACTTGTCGATCTTGACCGTGTCCACGGGCAGGTCCTGCAGCCGGCCCAGTGAGGAGTAGCCGGTGCCGAAATCATCCAGTGCCACCCTGGCGCCGGCGTCCCGCAGCGTGCTGAGTTGCCGGATCAGGCTGCAGTCGGCGTCAAAAAACACACTCTCGGTAACTTCCATGACCAGCTGGTAGGGGGCCACGCCGCTGGCTGCCGCCAGCCTTAGGACGGTCTCGGCGAAGTCCGGTTCCTGCAACTGGACTCCGGAGACGTTCACCGCCAGGGACCGCGCCGGATCCTCGCTGAGCCATCGCGCCAGCTGCACCATGCCGGACGCCATTACCTCGGCCCCGATCTCGCCGATCAGCCCGGTGCGCTCGGCAAGGGGGATGAAGATCGACGGCGGCACCCGCTCACCGCCGCGGTCCCACCTGGCCAGCGCCTCGAGTTGGACCACCTGCCCCATGCGGTGCGACACGATCGGCTGGAAATCCACGGTGATTTCGCCGCGCGGAACAGCCAGCCGCAGCCCGCCCTCCATGTGGGTGCGCTGCACCAGTGCCTGCATCATGTCCGGGTGGAAGCGGAGGAACCGGTTCTTGCCTGCCGCCTTGGCCGCATACATGGCAATGTCGGCATGCCGCAGGAGTTCCGAGGGCCCAACGCTGTCCTGCCCCAACGAGGCGAGGCCCAGGCTGAGGCTCGGCCGGAGGACAGTGCCGTCGATGGTCACGGGGACGTGCAGGCAGCGCACGATGCACGCCGCGATGGCGTCGGCATCCGGGCACGCCGTCAACAGCACCACGAACTCGTCCCCGCCCAATCGTGCAACAACGTCAGCTGTAGGGACGCAGCCGCGAAGCCGGCGTGCCACTTCGATGAGCATGTCATCACCCGCCTGGTGGCCAAGGATGTCGTTGACCTCCTTGAAGTCGTCCAGGTCAAGGAGCAGGACATCCACCGTCTTCAGCCGGGCTTCCTGAAGTGCTTCGGCCAGGGCGTCGTTGAACACGGCCCTGTTCGCGAGCCCGGTCAGGGGGTCCTGGAACGCCATGGCCCGCAGCTTTTCGGCCTGGACGGCCAGGTCCATCATGGCCCTGTGCGCCTGCTCCTGCGCTTTTCGCCGGGGCGTGACGTCGCGGAAGCTCCACACCCGTCCAACGATCTTTTCCTCTACCCGCTGGGGGCGGGAATATCTTTCATAGGTGCGGCCGTCCCTGAACTCGACCACGTCGTGGCTCTCGGCGGCCGGGTCTTCCTGAAGTTCGCCCAGCCGCGCGGTGAAGGCCGCTGGGTCTGCCACCTGCTCCACGATGAGCTGCATGGCCGGTTCTCCGCTGTCCGCTTCCATCAACTCGGGCGGGATGCGCCACATGGCAAGGAATTGTTCGTTGAACCCAGCCACCCTGCCGTCATTGCCCATGACCAGGATGCCGTCGGCAGTGGATTCAAGGGTGGCCGTCAACAAGGACATGGCCTCGCGCAGATCCTCGTCCGCCGCCTTGCGGTGTGCCGTGCCACGGGCGGAGAGCAGCAACCGCGCTCCGGATTGCCCTTCTGGCCCGCGCTCTGCGCGGGCGTGGTCCGCGGTTGGCTGGGGGAGGAGTGCGGCCGCCACTTCGATGGGGACCTCGCTGCCGTCGTGACGGAGTCCCCTGATCTCGCGGGGCAGCGGATGCCCATCCGGCTCTGCAAGGAGCTGGAGGAACAACTGGCCTACCTCGTCGCGGAAATCCTCGGCAATCAGTGGGCGGTGGTCCAGGCCCGCAAAAGCTTCCTTCGGTAAGCCAAAGAGCCTTGACGCAGCAGAATTGGCCGCAAGGATAATACCGTCCGCGGTCAAAGCCAGCAGTGCGTCCGGGCTGGCATCCATGACCACGCCAAAAGTTTGTAATGCCACATCATCGCCACGGCCCATAAAACTGGTCATTACACCACCCCTTCGCCATCATAAAGGCCAACGGCAGGAATTGGGTGCGCACCAGGGAAGGCAAATTAGGCGTGGAACAGAGAAAGCGCCGTCCTCCCTTTGGGGAGTCCGGCGCTTCTTGTTTAGGTGAACAGGTGCTGCGGCTACACCCTGCGGCCGCTGCGGTTGGCGACTGCCCCGTAGATCAACAGAACGACGATGGAGCCGAGGATGGCCAGCAACCAGGTCCTGAGGTCGAAGAATTCGGCCAGTCCGCCGCCAAAGATGAGCGATCCAATCCAGCCGCCCAGAATGGCTCCGACGACGCCGAGGACCAGGGTCACTACCCAGCCGCCGCCCTGGCGACCCGGCAGGATTGCCTTTGCAATGGCTCCAGCAATCAGGCCCAAAATGAGAAATCCGATAATGCCCATGTTGCCACTCCTTGTCAGTAAGTTGTGCCGGGCCCCCATTTCCGGTTCCATCATTCAATCAGCAGGCTTACTACTGTGCAAGGCCTTGAATATCACAGGATGACTGTCAGTTTCAGGCGGAATGCCGTGCTTTTATCAATCGGTGTCCTGACGGTCCTTGGTTTTCCGCCGTATGGCCTGGCTTGGGCATCCCGTAAACCGTTCATTCTCGGGTGCGGCCTGCCTGGCGTCCGCCGATAGGATGGCAAGTCCCCGAACAGACCAAGGAGCGCAGGCATGCCCAGCCAGACCGCCAGGCCCCGTGCCATCTTCCTCGACATCGACGGAACCTACGCCGACCACGGCCTGGCTCCGGCAGCCCACGTGGACGCGGTGCGGACCGCCCGGGCACGGGGCCACCTCGTCTTTGTCTGTACCGGACGCCCGCTGTCCATGGTCCCCGGCCACATCCTGGACGCTGGGTTTGACGGCACCATCACAGGCGCCGGCGCCAGGGTGGAGGTCAACGGGGAGATCCTCAAGGATGCCCGTTTTGAACCCGGCCTGGCCGCACGCATCGTTGAGGCCCTGGATGCCCACAACGCCGCCTACATCCTGGAGGCCCCGGAAGCCCTGCATGGCCGCACCGGTGTGGACCGGCGGCTGAGGGAGGTGCTGGGCCCCATCTTCGCCGGGCGTCCGCGCCACGACGGAGTGCTCAGCACGGACGTGGATCCGCTCGAGGACATCCTGGGGCCAATGCATTACGGCGATGACCTCCGCGCCACCTCGTACGCCAAAATCTCTTGCTTCGATTCACCGGTGCCGCTGACCCGGCTGTTGGAGGCCTTCGGGCCGGAGGTTGGGCTGATCCCGAGCTCCCTGTCAGCGCTCGGCGACCGTGCAGGGGAAATCTTCATGGCCGGCACGCACAAGGCGGTGGGCATCCAGGTGGTGGAAGCCCGGCTCGGCCTGGACCGGGCCGACATCATTGCCATCGGCGACAGCGCCAACGACATCGAAATGCTTGAGTACGCAGCCGTCGGCATCGCCGTGGAAGGTGGCCACCCCGCCGTCCTTGCCGTGGCGGACAGGACCACTGCCGCACCCGCCGGCAACGGCGTGGCCCTGGCCTTCGCCGAGCTGGGGCTCCTCGGCTAGGCCGTCCCCTGTCGGGCGTCAGCCCACCGCGCTTGCCGTGGCCAAGGTGCCGGCGGAGGTGCCAAGGCCGCGCACCAGCCAGCCTTCCTCCCGCCACGCTGCCGCGTCCAGCACGTTCCGCGCGTCCAGGACCACCCGCCGTCGTACCAGCTGTCCGGTGACGGCGGGGCACAGCCGCCGGTACTCGTCCCATTCGGTGAGGAGCAGCACCAGTTCGGCATCCTGGAGTGCCCGCCCGGTCGACGCCTCGAAGCGCAGGCGCGGGTAGCGGCGCCAGGCAAGATTGACCGCTTTGGGGTCGGTGACGGTGACGTGTGCCCCGGCAGCGGCCAGCCGGTCCGCCACATCCAGCGCCGGCGAATCCCGGATGTCGTCCGTCTCAGGCTTAAAGGAGGCGCCCAAAACAGTGACCGAGCGTCCGGCCAGCGCTCCGCCGCACAGCTCCGTGGCGAGGCCCACCGTGCGTTCACGCTGCCCAAGGTTCACCGCATCAACCAGGCGCATCCAGTCCTCCACGGCGGGCACGCCCAGTGTGGCTGCCTGTGCTCCGAAACTGCGGATGTCCTTGGGCAGGCAGCCGCCGCCGAAGCCCAGCCCCGCCTGCAGGTACCTGCTTCCGATCCTGGGGTCCAGCCCCATCGCCTCGCTGAGCTCCGACACGTCCGCGCCGGCAGCATCACACAGCCCTGCCACGGCGTTGATGAAGCTGACCTTGGTGGCCAGGTACGCGTTCGCGGCCGATTTGATCAGCTCTGCCGTGGCGAAGCTGCAGACCAGGCGGGGGATCCCGGCGGCCAGCAGCGGTTCATAGACGGCATCCAGTGCTGCCGCCACCCCAAGGGGTGCGCCGGTTGCCGGGTTGAAGGCAGCGGGCCGGCCGCCCTCCACGCCGTAAACCAGCCGGTCCGGCACCAGCGAGTCCTTGACGGCGGTGCCCTGCCGCAGGAACTCGGGGTTCCAGCCGAGCAGCACGTCGGGCCGTCGCGCCAGGATGCGGCGCAGCATGTCCACGGTGCCAACCGGCACGGTGGATTTGCCCACGACGACGGCGCCCGCGGCCAGGTGCGGCAGCAGGCTTTCCAGGGCTGAGACCAGGAAGGTGAGGTCGGCGGCGTCGGACGCCTTGTCCTGCGGCGTCCCCACGCACAGGAAATGAACCTGCGCGCCCCTTGCCTCTGCCGGGTCGGTGGCGAACCGCAGCCTTCCGGTAGCGCGGCCGTCCTGGAGCAGCTCGTCAAGCCCGGGCTCGTGGAATGGCGCCACCCCCTGCGCCAGTTGCTGCACCTTGCCGGGATCGACGTCGATGCCCACCACCGAGTGGCCCATGGATGCAAGGGCCGCCGCGTGGACAGCGCCCAGGTAGCCGCAGCCTATTACAGAAATCCTCATGACGGTGCTCCTGCCTTTGACGCCTTCCGCGGGGGACCGGGAACCGTCGCGGTGACGTCCCGGTAGTGCTGCGCCAGTTCGGCGCACAGCGCCGGCCAGGTCCTGTCCTGCACCGACGCGTGGGCTGCCGCCGCGAACGCCCGGCGCTTGGCGTCGTCGCCCACCAGGTCCTGCACCCTGGCGCGCATGGCCGCCAGGTCGCCCGGTTCGTAAAGCCACCCGGTCCGCGAATTCTCCACCAGGTCCAGCGGACCGCCCCGCCCCGTGGCCACCACAGGAACAGCCGATGCCATGGCCTCCTGGATGGTCTGGCAGAAGGTTTCGAACTCGCCGGGGTGGACGAACAGGTCGAAGGACGCCACCGCCCGGGCCAGTTCTTCGCCGCCCAGGAACCCGGTGAACACCGCGCCGGGGAGTACCGTCTCCAACGCCGTGCGCTGGGGCCCGTCGCCCACAATCACCAACCGGGTGTTGGGGAGGCCGGAGAGGGCGGCCAGGTCCTCCACCTGTTTTTCCACGGCGAGCCTGCCCACGTAGCCGATAATCCGTTCACCGTTCGGGGCCACCGAAGCCCGCCACCCGCCGTCGCGCTTTTCCGGTGAAAACCGCGCGGTGTCCACGCCGCGGCGCCACATCCGCACCCGCGGAATGCCCCGGCCGCGCAACTGGTTCAGCGCGAACGTGGAGGGCACCAGGGTTCGGGTGGCCAGTAAATGAATGTTCTCCACCCGGTTCCATGCCCAGTTCTCCAAAAAGGGCACACCGTACCGGGCGGCATAGCTGGGGACCTCGGTCTGATAGACCGCCACGGTGGGAATGCCCAGCTGCGCGGCAGCCTGGGCGGCGCGCCAGCCCAGCACGAACGGCGAGGCAAGATGCACCACATCGGGCGCGTACTCGGCAAGGATTCGCTTGACCCGGTACACACCTCCCACGGCCACCCGCACGTTCGTATAGCCTGCCAGCGGAACCGCTGGAAGCCGGTGGACCTCGGCGCCGTTGACGTGGACTGCGGCCTCCCCGTCGTGCGCGGACGGGGCAATGACCATGACGTCGTCGCCCCGCTCCTGCAGATGGTCCAGGACCCGCAGGATTGAGTGCGTGACGCCGTTCATCAACGGCAGAAATGATTCGGCGACGATTGCGATCCTCACCCCTCAACCGTGCGCGGCCTCCCTGAAATGGCGGGGGAGTAGGCATTACCCGGAGGCAAAGGACCGGTGAACAACTGGACCCAGTCCCGAAAAAAATTACTAAGTAGGCTTGGCATTCGATGCTAAGCATGCTTACGGTAGGGGGGTAGTCAGCGCAGAGCCTCAAGCAGCCGGGGCGGAAACCGGGCGTCGGAGACATCCCGCGCAAGGACATCCATTGCTGGCAGACCCAGTGCAACGACACATCCAAGGAGAGTCATGCTCAACAGGGAAAATCTTGAAAACCTTCTCACCAAGGGCGGCAACGTCGTCGGTTCCGATGGTACGAAGATCGGTTCGATTGGCCAGTTGTACGCAGACGACGACACGGGTGAGCCCACTTGGGTCACGGTCAAGACCGGCCTTTTCGGCACTTCCGAATCGTTCATCCCGGTCGAAGGCGCACGCCACCAGGACGACGACCTGGTAGTCCCCTACACCAAGGAGCACGTCAAGGACGCGCCCCGCGTGGACGCGGACGGCCACCTCACCCCCGAGGAAGAGGACCGGCTGTACACCTACTACGAACGCGGTGCCCGGACCTACACGCAGGCGACCACCGGCACTGACCGGGACGTTGACCTGCAGGGCGACGCCGACCTGAACGCCGGCACCCCCACGGCAGGCCTGGCGGCAGGCCACGGCACCTCCGACCGCGACACCACACGGGGAACCGTCGGCCACGACACCTCCGGCCCCACCACCGATGACGCCATGACGCGGTCGGAGGAACAGCTTCACGTGGGCACGGAGCGTGAGGCCACCGGCCGCGCGCGGCTGCGCAAGTACGTCACAACCGAGAACGTCACCAAGACCATCCCGGTGGAGCGCGAAGAAGTCCGCATTGAGCGCGAGCCCATCACGGACGCCAACCGCGGTGCCGCCATGGGCGGACCGGCCATCAGCGAGGAAGAGCACGAAGTGGTCCTCCATGAGGAGCGCCCGGTGGTGGAGAAGGAAGCCGTCCCCGTGGAGCGGGTCCGGCTGGACAAGGATGTTGTCCGCGACGACGTCACGGTCAACGAGGAAGTCCGCAAGGAAAACATCGAAACAGACGGCGGCAGCCGCCGCTGACAGGTGCGGGGGACTCGTCCCTACGTTCCGCGGGCAGGCTGGCTGAAACAGCGGCCCTGACACGGTGAACGGCGCCGGGAGCCTACTTGGAGGCTCCCGGCGCCGCACTCTTTAAACGCTGGTGCAGCCGCGCATAAACGTGGCTGCACCAGCCAGTAGGACGAATATCTTCAGAACTTACGGTTCATCTCTCATTCGCGGCTCCTGTTTTCCCGGTTTACGGAATCCGGGTCATCGAACTGGCGCCGGGTCACGGCGGCGGCCAGCAGAAATCGCAGCACGCCCTCGGCGGGGCAGCGGGTGTTGGTTTCTACCAATTTTACGGCGGCCTCCAGGAAAAAGCGCCGGCGTCCCGGTCATTTGATTGATCATCCGCACCCCCGTGGAGCCTGTCGTTCGCGGGCAGAGCCCACCCGGCGTGACACCATGGAGCACGATGAAACTGCGCGCTGACCAGACCGGAGACCGTGGCCTTCCCATGCCGTTGTGGCTGCAGGGAGCCCTTGAAACGGCGCAGGCGGCCATCATTTCCGCGCTGGTGGTGGTGGCGCCCATCGTGGCTGTCTGGGCCACCGCCGGTTTCCAGAACGGACAGTTCGAGGTCCTGGCCCGGCTGGCAGGCCAGTCCTGGCTCCTGGTACACGGCGTGCCGCTGGAACTGGCGGGCGCGGGACCGCAGGCGGCCACGCACGGCGGAACCGGCGTCCTCAGCCTGATTCCCCTGGGCCTGACCCTGATCCCGTTCCTCCTTGCCTGGCGGGCTGGCCGCCGGCTGGCCCGTGCTTCCTACACGGACCAGCTGTGGCAGGCGCTGCTTGGATCCTGGGTGGTCTACGGGGCTTTCGGCGCCGCCACCGGGTTCGTCTGCCGCAATGCCGACGTCGTCATCAATCTTTGGTACGCCATGCTGGTTCCCCTGGTTCCGTACGGACTGGGCATGGTGATCGGCGCGCGCAGGGAAGCAGGATCCTGGAGCCGGCTCATCGGCGTTGACGCGGTGGACTGGATTTCGCGCACCAGCCAGCATTCGCGCTGGGCCGGTTCCTACTTCGCGTCGGTGGCCAAGGCAGGATTCGTGGCGGTGGTGTCCGCGCTTGCGTTGGCAGCAGCGCTGCTCGCAGTTGACCTGTTCATCCACTGGAACCTTGTGGTGTCTGTCTATGAGGCGCTCGACGCCGGCCCGGTGGGAGGTGCCGCCCTCACCATCGCGCAGCTCGGCTTCCTGCCCAACCTTGTGGTCTTCGCCCTCGCCTGGACATCCGGTGCCGGCTTCGCCATGGGTGTGGGCTCCCAGGTGGGTCCGCTGGGCACCGCCGTGGGTCCGCTTCCGTCCATCCCCGTCCTGGCCGCCATCCCCTCGGGCCCCCTGGATTACGCCTTCGTGGCCATGATCGTTCCGGTGCTGGCCGGTGTCATTGCGGGGTGGTGGTTCCTCCGGGAGGGAGAGAACCACTTTGATGAGTGGCTTGCCATCAAGGTCCACGCCCGCTGGTTCACGGCGACAGTTTCCACCCTCGCCCTTGGCGTGCTGGCCGGCGTGGCCGCGGGGCTGCTGACCCTGTGCCTGGCCTGGGTTGCCAGGGGTTCAGCCGGGGTGGGCCGCCTGACCGCCATTGGACCTGACCCGCTGTGGACGGGACTGTGGGTGGCCGCCGAGGTGGCTGCCGGCGTCGTGATTGGCTACGCAGCCGGACCATGGCTGGAACGCGAGAAAAGCACGGCTGTTGAACGGGACGCGGAACTGGTCCACTAGGACCTGCGCGGGGCCTAGCGCACCTTGGTGGGCAGGACGTCCTGGAACTGCACCATGCAGGCGTGGGTGGCCCGGTCCGTCAGCGCACGGCCAAGGCAGGCCTGGTACTCGCGGACCTGGTCAAAGAGGACCATGGTGGTGACAATCAGCAGCACCATGACGGCAGCGACCACCAGGCCGGAAATGGTGCCCAAGAGAATCAGCTTGGATTCCTTCAACCGGACTGCACGGACCAGCAGGACAATTCCCAGGACCAGGCCCGAGGCGGTGAGCACCGTGGTCAGCCAGAGGTAGCCCACATCCAGCTGGTAGACGAAGAACGCGCCGAGCACCGAGACCACGAACATCCGGAACAGGGTCTGGGTCTTGGCGAGGGACGCTTTCGCCGCCTCGCTGAGCGGGGGCCTGACCTGCTGCTGCCCGCTCCGGCCCGGTTCGCTGTTCATGTTTTCCAGCGTACGCGAGCCTGCACCTAAGCTGGACCAATGCGTATCGTCGTCCTCGTTTCCGGCACCGGGTCCAATCTCCAGGCAGTCATCGACGCCGTCAAGGCGGGCGGGCTCGCTGTGGAAATCGCTGCGGTGGGCGCGGACCGCGAAGGAACGTACGGCGTCGAACGCTCCGCTGCCGCAGGCATCCCCACGTTCGTGGTGGACTTCAAGGCCTACCCGGACCGTGCCGACTGGAATGCCGCCCTGACCGAAGCCGTGGCCGCCTACAAGCCGGACGTGGTGGTGTCTTCAGGGTTCATGCGGATTGTCAGCCCCGGTTTCATCGACGCGTTCAACGGCAGGTACCTCAACACGCACCCGGCGCTGCTGCCGGCGTTCCCAGGGGCCCATGGCGTGCGGGATGCGATGGCATACGGGGTGAAGGTCACGGGCTGCACCGTCCACTGGGCGGACGCGGGCGTGGACACCGGCCCCATCATTGCCCAGGAGGCCGTGACCATCGACGACTCAGACACCGAGGAAACGCTGCACGAACGCATCAAGGTGGTGGAGCGGCGGCTCCTGGTCTCCACCTTGGCGGCCCTCGCCGCAGACCCCTCGTTCACGTCCCCCCAGCCCCCCAACTAGCTCGCAGTTGTTGTCGTTTTGACCCGTCAAAACGACAACAACTGCGAGTCACTTAATCATCGCCGCCGCTGGCTGTGGATAACTCCGGCAGATGGCAGAAGCGTTTGCGACTATGGTCGCGTGAAGACGCCTCGTCCACTTCCCGCCGAGATCGCCCGGGTGCCGTTTACGTGCCAGGAAGCGGTCGACGCCGGCGTAACTCTTAGGCGGCTGCGCCACGGAGAGCTGGACGCACCCAGCCGCGGCATCAGGGTCCCGCAAGACGGCTCGGGCCAGGGTCGAGAGGGCACGGCCCTGTCTGAAGCGTTGAGGCCGTTTACGAGGATCACTTCGTTTTCGGCGGTGTCCCACGCCACGGCCTTCACGTTCTGGAGTTTTCCTGGTTTTTTGCCCGGTCAAGAGGACCCGCTGATCCATATTTCCCGTCCGGACACCATGGCTATTCCCCGCCGCAAGGGCGTTGTCGGCCACGTAGGACAGTTCTTCGACGACGAGATCGTGCATGTGGAAGGGGTGCTGGTAACCAGCAGGCCCCGGACATGGCTGGACAATGCCCGAAGGATGAGCGTTGAGGAGCTGACAGTAGTGGCGGACCATCTTCTGCGGGTGCCGAGGGCTGCGTTCGAAATCAGGACGGAGCCGTTTTGTACCCTTGGGCAGTTGTCCGACATGTTGGATCGACACAAAGGTACACCCGGCATCCGGAAGGCAAGACTTGCCCTGGAGTTGGCGCGGGTTGGTTCGGACTCGGCGCCGGAGACGCGGCTTCGGCTTGCCCTGAACGCCGCGTGCCTGCCTGAGCCGATGCTGAACATGCCCATCGAACTTCGCCCCGGCGTCATTCGTCAGCCTGACCTGAGCTATCCGGAGTACAGGATTGCGGTGGAATACGACGGCGACGGCCATTCCGAGCCACAACAGATCGTTAGGGATATCGACCGCGAGGAGGATTTCAGCCGAGGAGGATGGCTGCTCGTGAGGATCTCAAAGCGCCACATGCAAAACCAGGCGTTGTCCGCCCTCTCGAAAGTGCGCGGGGCGCTTCTCAGCAGAGGCTGGGTACCAAAGTAGCTCGCAGTTGATGCCGTTTTGACGTGCGAGAACGACAGCAACTGCGAGTCAGTTGGGAACCGTCTACTGCAGCCGGCGCTGGCGGGTTTCGGGGGAGAAGAACGCCATCCACAAAACGGAGACCAGTACCAGGGCTCCCGCCAGTGCAAACGACGTTGCAAGCCCGAGTTCCGGCCAGAAGTAGTTCGCGAAGATCAGCGGCCCAAAACCTGCGCCGAGGCGCGAGAACGTGGATGCCCAGCCGAAGCCGGTGCCGCGCAGTTCTGTGGGGTAGAGCTCGGACACGTAGGCATACAGCACGGGGATGGCCACCTGCACCACGAAGCCGAACACCAGCAGCCAGAACACCGCGGCCGTGGGGATGTCCACCACGAAGGCCACAATCACCAGCGTAAGAGCGGACAGCGGGCCGGTGATGGCCAGGATCCATTTGCGGCCCACACTCTCCACCAGGAGCGCTGCCACCACCACGCCAAGGAAGCCGACGGCGGCCATGGAGGCTGTGGTGACGAACGCCTTGTACTCGGCGAACCCTGCGCCGATGAGGATGCGCGGCATCCAGGTCAGGGACAAGTAGTAAACCAGCAGGATGCTGAAGAACAGGGACCATGCGGCGGCGGTGATCTTCCAGCTGAACTGCCACACTGAGCGCAGCTGCGTCCAGGCGCTGCCGGCGGAGAGCCGCGGGACATCCCTGGCGTCCGGAAGGCTGTAGGCACGCGGTTCTGCCCCGGTTGCTTCCACCAGTCCGTCGATGATACGGGCCGCTTCCTCCCGCCGGCCTTTCCGGATCAGGAACAGCGGGGACTCGGGCACGCTGCGCCGGACCCAGAAAACCAGCAGCGCCGGCAGGACCATCACCAGCATGGTCAGCCGCCAGTCGCCGTAAAGGGCCACCAGCCCGGCCGAGACGAATCCCGCCAGGGCAGCGCCGATGGGCCACCAGCCATCCATGGCCGTAAGCACTTTCCCGCGCTGCTTCCGCGGCGTGAACTCACCCACCAGTGCGTAGTCCACGGGAATGCAGCCGCCCAGGCCGAATCCTGCCAGGAACCGGAAGGCGCAGAACCAGATGAAGTCGGGGGCGAAGGCGCCGCACACGGTGAACACGGAGAAGAGCAGGAGGGTTGCCGTGAAGGCCTTCTTGCGCCCAACGGTGTCCGCGATGGTCCCCCAGATGAAGGCGCCCAGCGCCATGCCGACCAGGTTCGCCGTGCCCACCCAGGCCGCTTCCCCCGCGGAAAGGGACCAGTGCTTGGACAGCAGCGGAATCAGGATGCCGTTCAGGGTTACATCCCAGGCATCGAACATGAAGCCGAGGCCTCCGATCAGGAAGATCCTGCCCTGGACTTTCCATCGCCAGGGCAGTTCCTGGACCACCTGTTCGCCGCTGGGCACAGTGGTGTATGTATTCATCGCCGCCTCCTGTCCAAAACTTTAGCCCGCCCCAGCCCGTTCACACTCCGGCGTCCACGCCGGGCAACCGCGCCCTTCGCGATAAACTGGCCCTATCCCCACCAACCGCGGCCCTGTACCGCGAGATAAGACGGAGACATTTGTGAGCTTCACGCAGCATGAGCGCGTATCCATCGACCGTGTACCCATCCGCCGGGCCCTGATCTCGGTTTACGACAAAACCGGTCTGGAGGAGCTCGCCACGGGCCTGCACGCAGCGGGCGTGAAGCTCGTCTCCACCGGCTCCACGGCAAAGAAGATCGCCGCCGCGGGCATCCCCGTGCAGGAGGTGGAGGAAGTCACCGGTTCCCCCGAAATGCTGGACGGCCGCGTCAAGACGCTGCACCCGCGTGTGCACGGCGGCATCCTGGCGGACCGGCGCGTTCCGGCCCACATGGAAACCCTTGCCAGCATGGACATCGAAGCCTTCGACCTGGTGGTGGTGAACCTCTACCCGTTCGTGGAGACCGTCAAGTCCGGCGCCGCCCAGGATGACGTCGTCGAACAGATCGACATCGGAGGCCCCGCCATGGTGCGTTCGGCCGCCAAGAACCACGCCGCCGTCGCCATTGTGGTGGACCCGTCCTTCTACGGCCAGGTGGTGGAGGCCGCCGCCGCCGGCGGCTTCGACCTGAAGACCCGCCGCCGCCTCGCGGCCAAGGCATTCGCCCACACCGCGTCTTATGACAACGCGGTTGCCACCTGGACCGCCAGCCAGTTCCTGGACGAGGACGGCGACGGCGTCATCGACTGGCCTGCCTACGCCGGCCTGTCCCTGGAACGCTCCGAGGTCCTCCGCTACGGCGAAAACCCGCACCAGCAGGCTGCACTGTACGTGGACAAAGCCGCCCCGGTGGGCATCGCCCAGGCGGACCAGCTGCACGGCAAGGCCATGAGCTACAACAACTTCGTGGACGCCGACGCCGCCCTGCGCGCTGCCTACGACTTCAGCGAGCCCGCCGTCGCCATCATCAAGCACGCCAACCCCTGCGGTGTGGCCGTCGGCTCCAAGGACGCCGCAGACCCCATCGCCGACGCGCACGCCAAGGCCCACGCCTGCGACCCCGTCTCCGCGTTCGGCGGCGTCATCGCCGCAAACCGCCCCGTCACCGCAGGCATGGCCAACACCGTCAAGGACATCTTCACCGAAGTGGTCATCGCCCCCGGCTTCGAGCCGGAAGCCGTGGAGATCCTGTCCAAGAAGAAGAACATCCGCCTGCTCGCCCTGCCCGAGGGCTACGGCCGTTACCCCACGGAGTTCCGCCAGGTCTCCGGGGGCATGCTGGTCCAGGTAAGCGACAAGGTGGACGCCGATGGCGACAACCCCGCCAACTGGACCCTCGCAGCCGGTGAAGCAGCGGACGAGAAGACCCTCGCGGACCTTGCCTTCGCCTGGACAGCCTGCCGGGCCGCCAAGTCCAACGCCATCCTCCTCGCCGAGAACGGCGCAGCTGTGGGCATCGGCATGGGCCAGGTCAACCGGCTCGACTCCTGCCGCCTGGCCGTGGAGCGGGCCAACACGCTGGGCGTCACGGTGGAGTCCGACGTCGAAGGTGCCGGCGGTGCCTCCAACGCCAGCGCTGCCGGGGCACCGCAGCGGGCCCGCGGCGCCGTGGCTGCCTCCGACGCGTTCTTCCCGTTCGCCGACGGCCTCCAGATCCTGATCGACGCCGGCGTCCGCGCTGTCGTGCAGCCGGGCGGATCCGTGCGCGATGAAGAGGTGATCGCGGCAGCCAATGCGGCCGGCATCACCATGTACTTCACCGGGGCCCGCCACTTCTTCCACTAGGACAAACGACGGCGCCCGCCCCCTGAGCAAAGGGGGCGGGCGCCGTCGTCGTTGTGCCGGCTTAGTCCTGGTCAGCTGAACCGGGGCCGGGCTCCGGAAGTTGGATCTCCCGGGGCTTGGCCTCTGCCATTCGTTGCTTTGTCCAGTACTCGAGGACTTCCTCGTGTGACTGGGTCAGGTCAACGTGGCTGACAGGATCCTCGTCGGGCCCGGGTTCCTTAGGATTTTGCTGCACTGGCGTAGGTTGCCTGGATGACTGAGCCCCAGTATGGGCCGTACATCACGGCAGAACGGTTGTAGCCGTAGCTGTTGATGGAGTTCTGCACGCCATCGGAGCTGGTCCCGATGAACCACGGGCCGCCTGAGGAACCCCCGGTCATGTCGCAGGGGATGCCCTGGCTGTTGAACTGCGGGTTGTTCGGATCATTGGTTGCCGTGCCGGTGCAGCTCTTGAGGGTCTCACCGTTGTACGGGGCAGCGGCGGGGTAGCCGTAGGACTTGTAAGTCAGGCCCCGGGCCTGGTTGAAGGCCACGCCCGAGCCTCCGACCACAGCGGTGAGGTTCTTGCCGTTCAGGGGGTTCATGACGGCGAAGCCGGTGTCGTACGTCATGTCACCGTTTGAGACCCACTGGCTCGGCGCGTACAGGGCCCGTGCAGACCACTTGCCATACGGTGCTGCGCCATTCTCATAGGCAGGAACAAAGACGAAGTTGGTGGCGTACGCTCCAGGCCCCTCGTTAACGCAGTGTCCCGCTGTGGCAACCGTGCTGCCGTTGGTCGATGAGACAGCGTTGCCGGAGCACACATAGTTGGCGCCCCCCAGGGTGAAGAAGACCTTGCCGATGTGGCTGACCGGCGTTTCGCTCTTGGCAGTGCTGCCGGTGCTCTTGGTGCCCTTGGTGGAAGACGGTTTGCCCTTCTCCACGACGGCTGCGCTGGAGCGGTTGCCGCGTTCCAGTGCCTTGCCGGCCAGGGTGTCGCCGGGGATGGCGCTCTGCATCCGCTCCGGTGTCCAGTAGTCGGCAGCACCCGCCGCGTCAAGGACAGCACTGGTAACGGACGGATTCGTGTGGTCGTCCGCCGCTGCTGGTGTTGCGGTGGCGGCACCTGCACTGGTGAAAGCCAGAACGGCGGCCGCGGAGAGGCTCAGGAGGGCGGAAGCCAGAGACCTGGTGCTTGTCATTGTTGTCCTGTCTGAACGGGGAAAGGCGTGGGAATGCCAAGTGTGACCCTGCGAATTTATCCCTCCATGACAGATTTGTAAATAGTAGTGACGTATCATGTATGGCCTGCATTGTCCCGGGATGGAGCCCTGGTGGCCGGGTGCCCGGGCGCGGCGGGCACCCGGTTTCCTGCCGCCGTCGGCCGTTCTCCATCGCTGTAATCCTGCCCACGGCAGGGGTAACGCTGGGCCTCCGGTACGCTTCAAACTGGTGTCCTCGGGTAAGTTGTACATGGTGAAATAGACCGAATTTTCACAACCAAGCCGACCCACAGGGAGACGCCCGCGCATGTCCAAGATTATCTACACCCACACCGACGAAGCGCCGATGCTGGCTACCTATTCGTTCCTGCCCATCATCGAGGCGTTCGCTTCGACAGCAGGTGTGGAGGTGGAGACCCGCGACATTTCGCTCGCCGGCCGCATCATCGCCCAGTTCGGTGACTACCTGACCCCCGAGCAGCAGATCGGTGACGCCCTTGCTGAGCTCGGTGAGCTGGCGAAGACGCCGGAAGCCAACATCATCAAGCTGCCCAACATCAGTGCCTCCATCCCGCAGCTGAAGGCCGCCATAGCCGAACTGCAGGGCCAGGGCTACGCGCTGCCGGACTACCCGGACAACCCCTCCTCCGACGAGGAAACCGCCGTCCGCTCGCGCTACGACAAGATCAAGGGCTCGGCCGTGAACCCGGTCCTGCGCGAAGGCAACTCGGACCGCCGGGCCCCGCTGTCAGTCAAGAACTACGCCCGCCAGAACCCGCACTCCATGGGCGCCTGGACCCCTGACTCCAAGACCAACGTGGCCACCATGGGCCAGGATGACTTCCGGTCCAACGAGAAGTCCGTGGTCATCGAGTCCGAGGGCACCATCGCCATCCAGCTGGTCCGCGAGGACGGCTCGGTGAAGGTCCTGAAGAAGGCCTTCCCGGTCCTGGCCGGCGAGGTCATCGACGGCACTGTGATGCGCGCCGCCGCCCTGGATGAATTCCTGAAGGCCCAGGTGGCCCGCGCCAAGGAGGAAGGCGTGCTGTTCTCCGCACACCTGAAGGCCACCATGATGAAGGTCTCGGACCCCATCATCTTTGGCCACGTGGTCAAGGCCTACTTCTCCGAACTCTTCGAAACCTACGGCAAGCAGCTCTCGGCAGCCGGCATCAGCCCCAACAACGGCCTTGCCGCCATCCTGAGCAGCCTTGAGGACCTTCCCGCGGATGTGCGCGACGGCGTGCAGAACCTGATCAAGAAGGGCCTGGAAGACGGTCCCGCCCTGGCCATGGTGGACTCGGACAAGGGCATCACCACCTTGAACGTCCCCAGCGACGTCATCGTGGACGCCTCCATGCCTGCCATGATCCGCAGCTCCGGCCACATGTGGGGACCGGACGGCAAGGAAGCGGACACCCTGGCCGTCCTGCCGGACAGCTCCTACGCCGGCATCTACCAGGTGGTCATCGATGACTGCCGCGCCAACGGTGCCTACGACCCCACCACCATGGGCACTGTGCCGAACGTTGGCCTCATGGCACAGGCAGCCGAGGAATACGGCAGCCACGACAAGACCTTCGAGATCCAGGAAGCCGGCCGGATCCAGATCGTGGACGGCTCGGGCAACGTGCTGATCGAACACGAGGTTTCCGAGGGCGACATCTGGCGCGCCTGCCAGACCAAGGATGCCGCCATCCGCGACTGGGTCAAGCTGGCCGTCACCCGCGCCCGAGCCTCGCAGACCCCGGCCGTGTTCTGGCTGGACGAGGAACGCGCCCACGACGCCAACCTCATCGCCAAGGTCAACGAGTACCTGAAGGACCACGACACCAACGGCCTGGACATCCAGATCATGTCCCCGGTCAAGGCCATCGCCTTCACCCTGGAACGCATCCGCAAGGGCGAGGACACCATCTCCGTCACGGGCAACGTGCTCCGCGACTACCTCACGGACCTGTTCCCCATCCTGGAGCTTGGAACCAGCGCCAAGATGCTCTCGGTCGTTCCGCTGATGAACGGCGGCGGACTCTTTGAAACCGGTGCCGGCGGTTCCGCGCCGAAGCACGTCCAGCAGCTGCTCAAGGAAAACCACCTCCGCTGGGACAGCCTGGGCGAGTTCCTGGCGCTGGCCGTCAGCTTCGAGCACCTGGCCACCACCACGGGCAACGCCCGCGCGCAGGTCCTGGCCGACACCCTGGACCGCGCCACCGGCACGTTCCTGCTGGAGAACAAGTCCCCGAGCCGCCGCGTGGGCGAGCTGGACAACCGCGGCAGCCACTACTTCCTGGCCCGCTACTGGGCGGAGGAGCTGGCCAAGCAGACGGACGACGCCGACCTGGCCGCCGCTTTCGGTTCCGTCGCCAAGGAGCTGTCCTCCAAGGAGGAGACGATTGTGGGCGAGCTGGCCGAGGTCCAGGGCTCACCTGTGGACATTGGCGGCTACTACCGCCCCGAGGATGCCAAGGCCTCCGCGGTGATGCGTCCTTCCGCCACCCTTAATCAGGTCATCGCCGGCCTGGCCTAGCACCGGCCGCTGCTGCGGCAGCTGACAAAGAGAGGCGGTGGCCGGATCGTTCCGGACACCGCCTCTCTTTGTGCTCTTTATAGTATGGGCGGGCTAGTTCTTGCCTTTGCCTTTGTCGGCGTTGCTGTTCTTGCCGGTGTCCGCGCCGGAGCCGCCCGCGTTGCCCTGGGCCGGTGCCGGGGCGGGAGCCGGCTGGGGCGCGGGTGACTCGGCGGTGGGGGATGGGCTTTGAGCTGCCTGCGCGGCGTTCCGGGCATCCTCGGCGGCTTTGGCCGCAGCCTGCTGTGCGGCGACAACCTCGTTCAGGTCTGCCCGGACAGCGGAGGCCACGGTGGTGATGCTGCGGCGCCGTTCCTCCGAGACCTTGCCCTTTGCCTGCAGTGAAGTGAGGTCGGCTTCAAGGCCTTCCAGTGCCTTCAGTGCCGACGCAGGATCGTTTTGGGACGACGCCTGCGTCACTTCCAGCACGCGTGCCTGGAGCTGTGCCGCAGCTTCGCGCTGAAGGCCGTTTCCCGGCGCCGCGCAGGCGCTGAGGAAGCCTGCCGCCAGAAAGGCCGCCGAGAAAGCCAGGACCAGCCGGCCCGGGATTGTCTGCCGCGGCGTCACGGCTCCACGCTTTTCTGCAGCTCCTGCAGATGGTCGCCCAGGACGCCGGTCACGGTGGGATAAGGGACGACGTCGGCGGGCCGGGCCGAGATGCTCATCATCACCGCAGCCACGGCTGCAGCAATGACAAGGACACCAAGCACGACGACCAGCCATATCCGTTGGTTCCGGGAGAGGCGGGGTGTGCGGGGAGCCTTGCCTGCGGATGCACCGGCAACCACTCCGGCCGTTGCCACTCCGCTCGTTGCCACTCCGGAACCAGCCGGTGATGCAGCAGGTGGGGCGGCTGATGCGGGATCGGCAGCCTCTGTAGAGGCCGCTGCCTCGCGCACATCATCCACCGATTCTTCAGCGGTGATCGAGGGCGGGTGGAAGGGCATGGCGGGAAGCACCCGCGTGGTTTCCGGTGCCAGTTCTCCCGGCGTTGAAGCCGGCGAGACCAGTGCCTGGCGGAGTGCCGTTTCGATGTCGGCGGCCGCAGGGCGTTCCAGCGGCTCGATGCCAGTCATGGAACGGATGAGGTCCGCCCATTCCGGGGGAACGTCGTCGGGGATCTCCGGGGCGCGGTGGAGCCGGGCAACGGCGGATTCCACTGCGCTGCCGGGGTACTCCACGGTGCCCTTGATGCACTCAAGCAGCACCAGTCCAAGGGAGTAGATATCCGTGGCTGACGAAAGGGGTTTGCCAAGGGCCTGCTCGGGGCTGAGGTATGCAGCCGTGCCCACCATGGTGCCCGTGGCCGTGAGCCGGGTGGAATCCGCGATCCTGGCGATGCCGAAATCCGTGAGCTTGGGCCGCAGCGGCTCACCCGGGCGGATCTGGACCAGCAGGATGTTCCCCGGTTTGATATCGCGGTGGATGATGCCCAGGCCATGAACGTACGCCAGAGCGTCGGCGATGCCGGCTCCGATCACGGACAGCTCTTCCAGGGGTACCCGGCTGTGCCTGATGCGGCTGCGCAGGTCCTGGCCCTCGACGAGTTCCATGGTCAGGAAGGGCCGGGGCTCGTCCGGAATGCGGTCATCGATTCCGGCGTCGAAGAGCGTCACCAGGCCGGGGTGGTTCAGGGTGGCCAGAAGTTGGATTTCGGCTTCCTGCCGCTTAAGCTCGTCCGCATCCGGAGCCTGCGGGGCGAAGAGTTTCAACGCCACGTCACGGCCCAGCTTTTCGTCCCGTGCGCAGTACACCGACGACATCCCGCCGCGGCCTATGACCTCACCTAAACGATAGCGACCGCCGACAACTTCATTCTTGATGGAGCTAGGCGATTCCGCCACCATGACCGTTCCTCCCGGTGCGCTGCGGCACTGTCGTACCTCAAATTATACGGGCGGGACGGCGGAACCAGCGATTGACCTAGGGTTTCGCGTTGCGACACGCCGACGGCCCGGCGGCGATTTCAAACACGTTCGCCGCCGGACCATTGGCTACAAGGACATGTGTGCTGATGACATGTTTTGTACTGTTACTTGGTTGTTCGGTGGGTGTCCTCCTCTCGTCAGCCCGCCGGGTGCTGCCGCTTCAGGCGCGTGCGCGGGCGGTTTCCTTACAGGACTCAGGCCTCAGGACACCTTGCGCTTGCGGAGCATCAGGAGTCCGCCTGCCAGAAGCACCAGTGCCAGGGGAACCAGCGCTCCGTCCCAGCCGGTGTTGGCCAGGCGGGTGTGGGCTGAGCCGGTGTTGGCAAGGGCAGGATTGCCGCCAGTCGGAGTGCTCCGCGGTGTGGTGACCGGGGCGATGGCCCCGCTCACTGCGGTGGAGCCTGCCGGTGCAGCGGTGAAGTTGCCGCTTCCTGCAGTACCAGTACCGCTTGTGGAGTCATTGCCGGAAGTCGAGCCGCCGTTGCCGGCAGGGTCGCCTGACCCCGGAGTGCTGGTTCCGGGATCAAGGGTGCCGGTGTCTCCGGTGGTGCCGTCTCCCGGGGTGGTGGTTCCCGGGTCAGTGGTGCCGGGTGTGTTGGTGCCCGGAGTGCTGGTTCCGCTGTCATTACCGAGTCCGATACCCAGGTCAATGCCAAGGTCGACAACGGCATCCAAGCCGCCAGCGTCCGCAGTTCCGGTGTCCACACCGGCTCCGAGGTCGATGCCTGCGTCGACTCCACCCGATGTATCACTGCTGGTGACGCCACCGATGGTGAGGTCGAGAACTGCCTCAACGGTAGTGCCGAGCCCACTGGTATCGCCGGCACTCACGCCGCCGAGTCCCAGGTCTGCGGCTGCGTCCACGGCGAGGTTTGCCGTGGTGCCGTCCGTGGTGCCGGTGCCGGTGGCGGTGCTTCCGAGGCCGAGGTTTACGTCCACTGCGGCGGCCAGGTCGGTGGTGCCGGTTGTTGTGGGGTCGGTGGTGCCGGCGAGTCCCAGGTCTGCGGCTGCGTCGACGGCGAGGTTTGCCGTGGTGGCGTCCGTGGTGCCGGTGCCGGTGCTTCCGAGGCCGAGGTTTACGTCCACTGCGGCGGCCAGGTCGGTGGTGCCGGCGAGTCCCAGGTCTGCGGCTGCGTCGACGGCGAGGTTTGCCGTGGTGCCGTCCGTGGTGGTGGTGCCGGTGCTTCCGAGGCCGAGGTTCACGTCCACTGCGGCGGCGACGCCTGTTGAGCCGGCCGGCGTTGGGTCACCCAGCAGGCCCAACGACGTCGAGCCAGCGGGCGCCGCCGCCGAGATGAGGGCGGAAGCGGAAAGATCCGTCCCGCTGGTGGTGTCCGCTGCGTTTGCGGCAGCGCAGCCGAAGGCCAGAAGGCCGCCGGCAAAGAGGGTGCTAAGCAGCCCCCTGCGAAGGGTGCAGTTCATGATGGTTACTCCTGAAGTTGAGGTAGTTCGGGCGCTTATCAGCTGCCCGTAAAGCCACGTGCTGCCCGTTGGGGGCAGACGGCCTCAACTAGTCAGGGGAAGAACCGGGGTCGAACGACACCGGCGCAGGGGCGTGCTCGGAGGCCTCGCCGGCGGGAACAGCGCCAGGCCGCTCAAAACCAAAATAGGCAGGGCTAAGCCATGCTGCGGCACCGGATGAACCGCCGGATGATCCAGCGCTGCCGGTGCCGGATCCCGGTGCGGCAGGAACCTGGGCAGGCAGCGGTGCCGGCTCGACGGGAAGGGGCTGCCCCGACGCGGGGTCAGCCGGGACAGACATGCCAGCCCACGGGGAGGACGTG
The DNA here is from genome assembly GCF_007828995.1 of Arthrobacter sp. AG367. Classification (NCBI taxonomy): domain Bacteria; kingdom Bacillati; phylum Actinomycetota; class Actinomycetes; order Micrococcales; family Micrococcaceae; genus Arthrobacter; species Arthrobacter sp. AG367. The sequence continues at coordinate 406,687 of NZ_VIVE01000003.1, read as the reverse complement.
TTGGCCAGGGCTGCACTGCGGACGGTTGCCAAGGCCGCGCTGCCGCCGGCAACCGGCGCCGTGGGCGACGCATCCGGTTCCTGCCCCGGTTCCAGCCCCGTTCCGGCCCCATCCGGAAGGATTTCCAAGGCCACGGGCTGAGCTGCCGCGGGACCAGGGACAACCCCGGAAGGAAGATCTGCCGGCACGGCGTCAACGGCCGGGGCGGGAAGCGGAAGTGGAGCGGTGCCGGTCAGGAGATCGGCAACGGGCTGCAGCGCCGGTTCAAGTACCGGGACGGCCTCGGCTGCAGGGGCTACAACAACCTGCACCACCCCGGCCGTCACGGTGTCGGCGATCTCCCCAACGGGAGCGGAAACAGTGGAAAGGGTTCCCGCCGGAATCACCTGGTCCAGCACGGGAACGGAGGTAATGAGGTTGTCGGCAACGCCGGCGACCTGGGCTACGGCAGGCTGCGCCAGTCCAGGGCCTGCAGCAGGTCCGGCCGGGGAGGCGGCAGGAGCCGGTGAAACAGTGTCCGCAAGTTCGTAGGCCAAGGATGAGGCCGAGCCGGTGACGCTGCCGAGCAGGGAAGGGGAGTCAGGCCCGGCGTCGGCGGATGCTGAAGTTGACGAAAGCGCCAGCCAAGTAACTGCGGCTGCCCCGGCCAGGAGCGCTGGTCGCAGGGCACGCCATGGCGAACTCATGCTAGCCATGCGTACCACCCCCCAGTGAGCTGTGCAATCAATGCTGGCTAAAGCCTATGACTCCTTGTTGCCGCAAGTCCAGACTTTGCTAAAGGGGTTTTACAAAGGGCGGGAACAAGCACTGAAGGTGTCAAGGGCGAAAGCAGGAAGTCACATGCCCCAACCTCACCGCGAAAGCCGCCTTGCCGGCGTCGAGCATCTTTCGCGGCGCCTCTTGCTAATGGCCGTCGTTGGGGTAGGTCACACCGAGCTGGGCACGAACGCCATCGAAAAGCCGCATGGTGTTCAGTGTGTCTTCGAGCGGCATCACCGGACTCTCCGTCACTCCCTGCTGGACACACCGCATTACTTCGCGCAGCTCGTAGGTGTACCCCTTGCCCACAACGTCGAAGGTTTCCGTCCGGCGGTCTTCCCACCCCTTGGTGATGAGGAGTTCGCGGGGGTTGTTGATGGAGCCCACGCTCTGCAGGAAGCCCAGGCTCCCTGCGACGGTCGCCGTGCGCGGACCGTGTGCCAGGAGTGAGGAGGTGAGCTGGACCTGGGCCGCGTGGCCGTAGCCGAGGGTCATGGCGTTCTGCGAATCCACGCCGTCGTCGTTGACGAAGCCCGTGGCGCTCACGGTGTGGGGAAAGCCAAGGGTGCCCAGCGCCCACAGGAGCGGGTAGACGGACAAGTCCAGCAACGCCCCTCCGCCGTCCTTCCGCGCCCACAACCTGGCCGTGGGGGAGTAGGGGGCGGGGAAGCCCAGGTCCGCGGTAATCCAGTGGATGTCGCCAAGTTCACCCGAAGCTGCGATCTGGAACGCCCGCTGCATCGAGGGCAGGAACCGGCTCCACATGGCTTCCATGAGGAAGAGACCTCGGCTGCGGGCAACATCGATGAGCTCGGATGCTTCCCGGGCGTTGATGGTGAACGCCTTCTCGCAGAGCACGTGCTTGCCGGCGTTGAGGGCGGCGAGAACCATCTCGTGGTGCTGCGCGTGCGGCGTGGCGACGTAGACAACGTCCACGGCGTCATCGGCGAGGAGCCGCTGGTAGCCGGGGACACCGCCGTCGTCACCATAGGCTTTTGCGAAGTCATAGGCCACGGCAAAAGCGTCCGCGCTGTCCTGTGCCCGGGAGCTGACCGCGTACAGCTCGGCGTCTTCAAGCAGCGCGAGATCCTGGGACACGGCGCGGGCGATGCTGCCCGTTGCAATAATTCCCCAGCGCAGGGGAGCCCCGGTGGCGGAGCGGGGATCCTGGTCAGGCTGGCTGGAAAGCCATGGCGTGGCGATGGGAGCAGTCATAGCTGCAATCCTGTCACAGCGGCGGGTGAGGACCGGGGACGTGCCGGCGACGGGGACAAGCAATAAAGGGGCCAGCGGTGGGGGACGGGATGTCCCCCACCGCTGGCCCCTTGGCTGAGGTCAGGCGGAAGCGGCGACGGCGGTCCGGCCGCGGACCGGTTCCTCCGCCAGCTTGCCCTGCTGGAGGCGGAAGCGGCGGTCCGTCTTGTTCGCCAGGGCCCGGTCGTGGGTGACCACCAGGATGGTGGTGTCGTGGTCGCGGCTCAGCGAGCTGAGGAGTTCGATGATGTGGTCGCCGGTCTGTTCGTCAAGGTTGCCGGTGGGCTCATCGGCGAGGATGAGCTTCGGTTCGTTGGCCAGGGCCCGCGCAATGGCCACCCTTTGCTGTTCGCCGCCGGAAAGCCGGTTGATGCGCCGTTCGTGCTTGGACGGATCCAGCTGGACCTGCTCCAGCAATTCCCTGGCGCGCTCCAGCCGGGCGGCCTTGCGCACCCCGGCAAATTCCATGGGGAGCATGACGTTGTCCACGGCGGACAGGTTGGGGATCAGGTTGAACTGCTGGAACACGAATCCGATGTCCCGGCGGCGGTATTCCGTCAGCTTGCTGTCCGGCAGGCTCGCCAGGCTGACGCCGTCCACGACGACGTCTCCGCTGGTGGGCTTGTCCAGTGCCCCAAGGAGGGACAACAGGGTGCTCTTGCCGCTGCCGCTCTTGCCCACGATCGAGGCCAGGGTGCCCTGGTCCAGGGCGAAGCTGACGTCGTTGACCGGTTTGATGGTGCGGTCACCGGAGTTGAAGGTGCGGACCAGGTTCTTGACTTCTATCATGGCTATTCTCCTCGCAGGACTTCGATGGGACGGATGCGCGCGGTGAGCAGCGCGGGAACCAGGGCGCCGATGATGGCGACACCGAACACAGCAGCGATGCCACCGGCGATCACCCCCGGTGAGGCGCTGGCGGTCACGGAGTTCAACAGCTGGGAAGCGCCGCCGAAGGGTCCGCCCTGGCCGCCCGGGAAGCCCGCGCCACCACCGGCCCCGCCCGGGACGCCGCGGCCCGTGGCGGCGGTGGTTCTGGTGGTGTTGCTGCTGATCAGTGCCGAGGCGATGCCGCCGCTGGCGAACGATGCAATGGCGGCACCGACGGCGCTGCCCAGGGCTGCCAGGACCAGTGCCTCGAGGACGAACTGCAGGCCGATGGTGCGGTTGGGCGCGCCGATCGCCTTCAGCACGCCGATTTCCCTGCGGCGCTCGCGGACCAGCATCACCATGATGAGCAGGATGATGAGCCCTGCGGTGCCCAGGGCGGCGATGAAGGCGATGAAGGAAATGTTCTTGACGCTGTCCAGCGAACTGACCGCGGTCTGCAGGTTCTGGCCCTGGGTGACATCGGCCTTGTCCGTGCCGAGAGCCGTCTGCAGGGCCGTCTTGGTGCTGGCCACGTTGTCCATGGAGTTGACCGTGACGATCATGCTGGACAGTTCACCCGGTGTGCCTGCCAGGGTCTGGGCGGTGGGGAGGGTGACATACACAGCGTTGTTGCCAAAGGTGGTGCCGGCGTCGAACAATCCCGAGACCGTGTAGGTCTGGTCGTTGATGGTGAAGGTGGAGCCAACCGTGAGGTTGTTCTTCCCTGCCAGGGTGGTGCCCAGCAGGGCACTGGTGGATGCTGCCGAGTAGTCGCCGAGCCCGGAGCCCTGCGTGATGTTCAGTGCCTTGCCGGTGGTGTCGACTTCGGCGCCAATGCCGGTGGCGGTGATCGGCAGGGACCGGACGGGCTGCTGCGTGGTTCCGGTGGAGCCCGTGCTTCCGTTGGCCTGCTGGTTGCGGTTGCCAAGGGTGCCTGCGTCCACCGCCGCCGTGAGGCTGGTGGTCAGTGTGGCTGCCGCCTGGCCGCCGGGGCCTCCCTGCCCGTTCTGGCCTCCGGGCCCTGCCTGCCCGGTCTGTCCCGTTTGCCCGGCCGCGGCCTGTGCGGCCGCTTCGGTGGCATTGCGAAGCCGCAGGGAGGATGTCCCGACGACGGCACTGACGTTGGGCACGCCGGCGGCCGTGGCTGCCTGGCTGGTGGTGAGCGGCTCACCGCCGCCTTCGAAACCTTGCCCGCCGGCGGGGTTGACGGTCAGGACGGTGCCGACGGACGCATTGAGCTCCTGCACTTTCGCCCCGACCGCCTGGTTGGCTACCAGCATGGCCAGGGCAAGGCCAATGGCGACGGCCAGCACCGCGACAACAGCTGCGGTGCGGACCTTGTTTCTGAAGGCATTGCCTACGCTTCGGGCAAGGACGCTCACGTTACTCCTATGACTCAGGTGCCGGCGCGGAGGGCCGGCTTCGCATCAACCCTCGCTGGGCATCCTGTGCAGCAATCCGGCCCCACCTGTGTCTGGGCTGTGAAGGGCAGGGCCGGGAATCGAGTGCTGGTACTACAGTGGATGCATGGCTGCCAGCCGCAATCCGCTTGACGACCTGCGCGAAACCATCGGCCGTCTGGCCGATCAGCTCAAGCTGCCCGGTTCGGAGCGCGTCGACGACCTGGTGGGCGATCTCATGGCTGCGAGGCCCGGGCCGGCGCGGCCGCTGTCCGAGCTGCAGGCCGAGCTCGACGCCCTGGTCGGACTGGAGACAGTGAAGGAACAGGTGCGGGCGCTCGTCGCACTGCTCCAGGTCCAGGCCCGCCGTAAGGCGCACGACCTGCCGGAGGTGGCCACATCACAGCATCTGGTATTCCTCGGAAACCCGGGCACGGGCAAGACCACCGTGGCGCGGCTCCTGGCCGAGATGTACCGCGCGGTCGGCCTGCTGCAGAAAGGCCATCTGGTCGAGGTCGACCGTTCGGGCCTGGTAGGGCAGTACGTCGGCACCACCGCCATCAAGACAGACCGGGTGATCCGGCGCGCGCTGGACGGCGTCCTGTTCATTGACGAGGCCTACGCGCTGGCCCCGGAGGACGGCCGGATGGATTTCGGCCCCGAGGCGATCGAGGTCCTGCTCAAGCGGATGGAGGACCACCGCCACCGCCTGGTGGTGATTGTGGCCGGGTACCCGCGGCTGATGGAGTCCTTCCTGCTCTCGAACCCCGGACTGCGCTCCCGGTTCGCCCGTGAAATCACGTTCCCCGACTACTCCGTCGACGCACTCCAGACGATCTTCCACCGGATGCTGGCCCAGCACGAGTACAGGCTGGAGCCGGGTGCGGACCAGATGCTGCGCCGCATTTTCACCGGGCTGCACGCGGGCGAGGACTCCGGCAACGCGCGGTTCGCCCGCACATTGTTCGAGCAGGCGCTCAACCGTCAGGCGCTGCGGCTGTCGCTCGACGAGGAACAAAGTCTTGACGCGCTCGATCGTGAGGCCGTCATGACGCTCACCGCGGACGACATCGTCGGGGCCGCACTGGCCTTGGGCGAGGAGCCGGAGCCGGAACCGACGCCGGAACAGGAGCAGCCACGCTGGTGGCGCTGGCTGGTCTGACCGGATCTGCCGGCGCCGCGGCTTCGGGCTGCTCCCCGGACAGCGGACTGCCCTTAAAAAACGAAACTGCTCCCCGTAAGTCGGAACTGAATCTTCAGTCCAACTTACGGGGAGCAGTTCAGGGTGGGGCCGGGCTTCCCGGCCTCCGGGTGTACCGGCTGGTTCTAGAAGCTGTTACTTGATGATCGGTTCGAGGACCGGGTCACCTTTGTAAGCAGTCTTCACATTGGCGGCCGTCACGATGACCGGCTCCAGCAGGTAGGCGGGAACCACCTTGTTGCCATTGTTGTAGGACTTGTCGTCGTTGACCTCAGGCTTCTTGCCCGCCTGGAGGTCCTTGACCATGGTGATGGCGTGCTCAACGAGCTTGCGGGTGTCCTTATTGATGGTGGAGTACTGCTCGCCCGCAAGGATCGACTTGACGGACTCAACCTCGGAGTCCTGCCCGGTGACGACGGGAAGCGGCTTGCCGGCGGCCTTGACTGAAGTCAGGACGGCACGGGCCAGAGTGTCGTTGGGGGAGAGGACGCCGTCCAACGACTCGGTTCCGTACGATCCGGTCAGGATGGTATCCATGCGGCGCTGGGCGTTCTCAGCTTTCCAGTCCTGGGTCACAGCCTTCTCAAACGTGGTTTGGCCGGAGAGAACCTTCAGCGTGCCGTCGTCGATCTTAGCTTTCAGGACGCTCATGGCACCGTCGAAAAACACCTTTGCATTGGCATCGTCCGGCGAGCCAGCGAGAAGCTCAACGTTGTACGGGCCGGAGGGCTTCTTGGCCTTCATCCCGTCCAACAGCGCCTGTCCTTGCAGCTGGCCGACCTTGAAGTTGTCGTAAGCCACGTAGTAGTCCACATTCTCGGTGTTCAGCAGCAGGCGGTCGTAAGCGATGACCGTGGCTCCGGCGTCCTTGGCCTGCTTGAGCTGGGTACCCAGCTGGGACCCGTCCAATGCACCCACGATAACCACCTTGGCGCCCTTGGCGATCATGGCACTGATCTGGTTCTGCTGTTCGGCCACACCATTGTTGGCGAACTGGACCGTGGGTTTGAAACCGGCACTGGAAAGACCGTCGTTGAACAGCTTCTCCGCCAGGACCCAGTTCTCGCTGGTCTTCTTCGGAAGTGCCACACCGATCGCCGAGTCCTGCGGGAAGCCTCCGGCTCCCCCACTGGCGCCACCGCCAGAGTTACTGGGTTCGGAACGTCCGCAGCCCGTCAGCGCCAATGCTGCGATGGCAGCTACCGCTGCTGCCTTCCCTGCTTTGCCAAACATTCGCATTTCTTGTCCACTTTCTTTTGGGGGTGTTGGGGTCAGGAAGTCCTGCTCAGGCTTCCCTGGAGATGGTTTCTCGTGTAGAGGTGACCTCGTCCGGCTGAAGAGGGGTGCCGGGTCCGCTGGATGGACGGTTGAAGTTCTTCATCATCAATCCGATAATTGACGCCCGTCCCTGTGACTTGTTGTACACATCGATGGCAACTGCCACCAGCAGCACCAGGCCTTTGATCATGGACTGCCAGTCAGCGCCGACGCTGAGCAACTGCAGACCGTTGTTCAACACGGCCATCACCAGACCACCGACGATGGAGCCGATGACCGTACCGACGCCGCCAGTCACCGCCGCACCGCCGATGAACACTGCGGCGATGGCATCAAGTTCCCAGCCTGTGCCGTCAGAAGGTCCCGCCGAGGTGGAACGGGCAACGAAGATCATTCCGGCCAGTCCGGCGATGATGGACATGTTCATCATGACCAGGAAGTTGATCTTCTTTGACTTCACGCCGGAGAGTTCTGCCGCGTGGCGGTTGCCACCCACCGCATATACGTGCCGTCCAACGACCGTTTTCGAGGAAATGAAGCCATAAATCAAGACCAGCACAGCGAGAATGAGGCCGGGGATTGGGAAGGAGGTGCCCGGACGGCCAGTGGCGAACAGGTAGGTCGCGTACAGAATTGCGCCGCAAATCAGGACCAGCCTGAGGACGCTCACCCAGGTCTCCGAAACCTCAGCGCCGAGGGCTTTGGCCATGCGCCGGCGCCGTATTTCACTAAAGACCACGAACGCGACTGCTGCAAGTCCAAGGAGGAGCGTGAGGTTGTTGAACCCAGTGTCTGGCCCGACTTCAGGCAGGTAGCCTGCTCCGATGTACTGGAACTCCCTTGGGACAGGAATGGAGTTGGACTGGCCAACAAACTGCTGCGCCCCGCGGAAGATCAGCATGCCCGCCAAGGTGACGATGAATGCGGGGATGCCGACATAGGCCGTCCACCACCCTTGCCAGGCTCCGATAGCGGCCCCCAGGCCGAGGCCCAGGAGGATAGCCAGGTACCAAGGGAGGTTCCAGTCCCGCATCGTGATGGCCACCATCATCCCGACGAACGCCGCCACCGAGCCTACCGACAAGTCGATGTGGCCGGCGATGATCACCAGCACCATGCCGATGGCGAGGATGAGGATATAGGAGTTGCCATTGAAGAGGTTGATGACGTTACCCGGGGTAAGCGTGATGCCGCCGGTGAGCCACTGGAAGAGAACTATCAGAGCCACCAAGGCAAAGATCATCCCGAACTGGCGGGTGTCACCACCGAAGAGTTTCTTGAGCGCGTTCATTGTTTTGGTCCTTGTTTCTGGAAGGTTCTGGAAAGCTCCAGAGGGTTAGGCAGCTTTTCGAGTGGTGGAGGTCATGAGCTTCATCAGGCTTTCCTGGCTGGCTTCCTCTTTGTTGAGCACCCCGGTGATGGCACCCTCGAAGATCGTGTAGATGCGGTCCGAGAGACCCAGAAGTTCCGGCAGCTCAGAGGAAATCACGATGACGCCCTTGCCCTGGTTGGCAAGCTCCTGGATGATGCCGTAGATCTCGTACTTGGCCCCGACGTCGATGCCGCGGGTGGGTTCGTCCAGGATCAGCAGGTCGGGGTCCGTAAACATCCATTTGGCCAGGACCACCTTTTGCTGGTTGCCGCCGGACAGCTTGGCCACCCCTTCCTGTACTGAAGGGGCCTTGGTCCGCAGCGACCGACGATACTGCTCCGCCACAGCGAATTCCTGGTTGGTGTCCACCACACTGCGTTTGCTGATCTTTTCGAGGTTGGCGGAGACCGTTGTGGTCTTGATGTCGTCAAGCAAATTCAGTCCGAGGGATTTCCGGTCTTCGGTAACGTAGCCCAGTCCGGCGTCGATAGCTTGGTGGACGCTTTTGAGTGTGACTTCCTTGCCGTTGATATAGATCTGGCCGGAGACGAAATGGCCGTACGACCGGCCGAAGACGGAACGGGCCAGTTCGGTGCGGCCCGCGCCCATCAGCCCGGCGAAGCCGACGATCTCGCCGCGGCGTACAAAGAAGCTGGAATTCTTACATACCAGCCGGTCCTGGATCTGAGGATGGGCGACGGTCCAGTTCTTCACCTCGAAGAACACTTCGCCGATCTTGGGGGTGTGGTCCGGGAAGCGGGACTCGAGGGTCCGCCCCACCATGCCCTTGATAATACGGTCCTCGTCCACGCCGTCGGCCTTCACGTCAAGGGTTTCGATGGATTTGCCGTCACGGATGATGGTGATGGAGTCGGCGATCTGCTCGATCTCGTTGAGTTTGTGGGAAATGATGATGGACGTGATGCCCTTGGCCTTCAGCCCGAGCATCAGGTCCAGCAGGTGCTGGGAGTCGGACTCGTTGAGGGCGGCAGTGGGCTCGTCCAGGATCAGGATCTTCACGGACTTGTTCAGCGCTTTGGCGATCTCCACCAGCTGCTGCTTGCCTACGCCGATCTCCTTGATGGGCGTGTCCGGATCATCCCGCAGGCCCACCCTCGCCAGCAGGTCCAGTGACCGCAGCCTGGCTTCGGCCCAGTCGATCATGCCCCGCTTTGTGGGTTCGTTGCCAAGGAAGATGTTCTCCATGATGGACAGCTCCGGGATCAACGCCAGTTCCTGGTGGATGATCACGATGCCGGCGTGTTCGCTGGCCCGGATATCCCTGAACTGCTGGACCTGCCCCTGGTAGACGATGTCGCCGTCGTAGCTGCCGTAAGGGTAAACGCCGGAGAGGACTTTCATCAGGGTGGATTTGCCGGCGCCGTTCTCGCCGCAAATGGCGTGGATCTCACCGGCTTTGACCCGAAGGCTTACGTTATCCAACGCTTTAACGCCGGGGAATTCCTTGGTGATGGACCGCATCTCGAGAATGATCGGATCCGTATGCGTGGTCTGGGACGTCATGAACCCTAACCCTCCAATGCAATGACTTCTTTGTCCGGCCGGCAAAGCGCAGGGCCGTCTGAACCAAAAGTAAACTGGATCACAGCTGTTGTCGTCAAGTCTTTAACGCAATTGCTGGGTAACGATGTGGTCTACGGCTTGCGGATTCCGGCGTGCTGGAAGACCAGGGCGGCCGCGCCGAGGGCCTCTGCCCGGTCGCCCAGGGAGGACATGGTGAGGGTGGTGGTCTCCCCGATGACCGGCACCGCATGCCGGATCAGCCCCCTCCGGATTGGGTCCAGGAGGATGTCCCCCAGGCCTGCCAGCGGCCCGCCCACCACGATCACCTCGGGGTTGATCAGGTTCGCAACATTGCCCAGCGCCCGGCCCACCGCCAGTCCTGCGTCGTCCACCACGCGCAGGGTGGCGGAGTCCCTGTTCAGGGCCTTGCGGACAATATCCGCCGGCGTCAATGGCCGGTCCTCGCCCCGGCTGAGGAGCTCAATCATGGTGGTGGTGGATGCTATGGTTTCGAGGCATCCACGGTTGCCGCAGCGGCACACCAGGCCCTGTTCGTGGATGGTGGCATGGCCTATTTCGCCGGTGATTCCAACGTTGCCGTAGTACGGCGAACCGTTGAGGATCAAGCCGGCGCCGATGCCGGAACCGATCTTCAGGAACATCAGGTTGCTGACGCCGGAGTGCTGCCCCCAGGTCACCTCGGACCATGCGCCCAGATTGGCGTCGTTGTCAACGAACACGGGGATTCTCAACGTTTCCTCCAGGTGCTGAAGGATGTTGATGCCCACCCATTCGGGAAGGATGGCCCCTTGGGCCACGGTCCCGGTCCGCCGGTCAATGGGGCCCGGAATACCGACGCCGGCGCCCACCACGGAGGTGCGTTCCACCCCGCTTTCCCGGAGTAGTTTCTCCAGTAGTTCCACCGCTGCATGGATGCCCTCATCCGCCTGGTGGCCCAGCGGGAGCAGCACTGATTCTTCAGCGATGACGTGGTAGCTGAGCGAGGCCAGGACCACCCGCAGGTGCCGCCGGCCGAAGTCGATGCCGACCGCCACGGCGCCGTTGCTGTTCAGTCGCACATTCAGCGCCCGGCGCCCTGAACTGGTTATCGGCTCTGTGGATGCCAGGCCGGAGTCAAGCATGATTTTGACGATGTTCGAGACGGTGGCGGTGGAGAGCCCCGTCTGCCGGGCGAGCTCCGCCTGCGTGGACGGGCCGCCCATGAGTGCCTCAATAATCCGCTGCTGGTTCAGTTGCCGCAGGGCGGACTGGGACCCCGGATTCTTGGGCTTGCTCCTCGTTGAGCGCGTGGTTGCGGACATGCTAAGAAGATTGCCCTATCGCTGCTCTTGTAGTCAAGAAGTTAACGCATGGCCTGTACGGGCATGCAGGAAATCGGCCGTCATGAGTACCCTCCGCGGCATCTGTGCATTCCGTCCCGGCGCGCGGGCGCCCGGGTCCAAACGACCCACAATCCTCCGCTGGCGGCTGGTTAGGCTGGAACGAGAGATCAGTCGGGCCCAGCCATTTCAGATGGACGGGGATACAGAAGGTGGTAACGATGCTGCTGTCCGTCCTGCAGGCGAACGCCGTGGTCCTGGACGTCGAGGCCAACCTTCGGACCATCGACGACGCCGCCACCCGGGCTGCCCGTGCCGGTGCCCACCTGCTCCTGACGCCGGAGCTTTTCCCCGTGGGCTACGCCCCGCTGCGGGTGCGCGGCGACCTGGACCCGGCAACCTTTCCCGCTGTCCGCGAACGGCTGGCTGATATCGCCCGCCGTAACAGGATTGCCCTTGTCTACAGCCTGCCCGCCGAAGCGGCTGGGGACGGTGCCGGCGCTGGGGTCGCCGGCAGCCCCGCGTGGCACATTACAGCGACCCTGGTTGATGCCACGGGCACCGAACTCCTCAGGTATGCCAAGGTGCATCTGTTCGGCAATGAGGAACGCAAGGCGTTCGTGGCAGCCGCGCAACCTCCCGCCGTCGTGGATTTCGAGGGTGTCCGCACCTCCCTGCTGATCTGCTACGACATCGAGTTCCCCGAGGCCGCCCGGGCAGCGGCGGCCCGCGGCGCGGAACTGCTCCTGGTCCCCACTGCCCTGTCGGCCGGTTACGAGGCCGTGCCCCAGGTACTCATCCGGGCGCGGGCGCTGGAAAGCCAACTTTATGTTGCCTATGCCAACCACTGTGGGGTCGAGGACGCCTACACTTTCGGCGGCGGAAGCGTGGTGGCGGGACCCGACGGCAGGCTCCTCGCCGAAGCAGCGGACACCCCTGCAGTGCTTTTCGCGGAGATAGGCCCTGATGCGGTGCGCGCAGCCAGGGACGAGGTGCCGTACCTGCGGGAACGCCGGCCGGAGCTTTACCGGGAGTGGGAGGCCGGCCTGGCGCGGGAAGCAGGCCAGCAGGGCGGATAACCGCCTTCAGGCGCCGTTTCCCGCCGCCCCGCCGGTCAGCCCTTCGGTGTACTGCAGCGCAATCCAGAGCTCAGCCCGCACCTGCGCCTGGTTCAGGTCCATCCCCAGCATGTCGGCAATGACGCCGATCTGCCGCCGCACGCTGTTGCGGTGCAGCCCCAGCAGCTTGGCGGAACCATCCCAGCTGCCGTTTTCGCCAAGCCAGCCACGCAGGACGGCCAGCAGCGGATCGCGCCGGTCCGGTTCGAGCGCCAGGACAGGATGCAGGAGCCGCTCGGCCAGCAAGGTTCCGGCCTCACGGCCCAGCAGGCCCGTGACCGACCAGGACACCTCGTCGGCCCGCAGGCTCTGTCCACTTCGCTGGACCCGGCTGCGCAGGGACGTGGCCCGTTGGTACGCGGCGGGAAGGCTGGTCAGCTCGGTGGGTTCGCCGATCACCAGGCGCCAGCCGAGCCTCTCGACGTCGGCAAGCAGCGCGTCGTCCACCTTGAGCCGGGTCAGCGCGGCGAACCCGTAGTCGGTGATCTCCACCAGCTTGGTGTCGAACATGCGCCGCCACTCCAGCAGTTCCCTGACGGGGCTGTCTCCCGCCGGCCACTCCGGGGCATCCACCTTGACGCCTTGAAGCACGCGGATGGGCGCGGACCGGGTGGAAGACAGGCTCTGCGCCAGCAGGTCCTTGAGCCCGTTGACGTGCTTGCTCCCGCCGGTGGTGAGGCTCTCGGGGTGCAGCAGGACGGCGGTGGCCAGCTGGCTGGGGGCGAGCGAGCCACTGGTTCGCTGCCGGACCAGCAGCTCCAGCAGTCCGACGGCGGACTGGACCACGTTGTTCTGGGCGGGGGTCAGCGGATCGTCCGAGCCCAGGATCAGGGCACCGAGGTTGGCGTCCCTGGTGCTCCGCAGCGGATGGCCCACCACCAGCGCCGAGCCGGGTTGGTCAAAGCCGTCCATTTCCACCCGGGGGCCACGGCCGGACAGCAGCCGTTCCAGCATGGGTTCCAGCAGGGAAAGTTCGACGGCGGTGCTGCCGCCGGCGCTGGTGCCCCGGGCCCGGACCCGGCCGTCCGCTCCCACCATCACGGCCCACACGGGCACGCGCTGGACCAGCGCAGCCAGTAGTTCGTGCTCCGGTTTGGGGGAGAGGACGGCGCGCATGAGCTGCCGGTTGGTCTCTGCCAGCTGCCGGAAGACCCTGGCGTTGTCGGTTTCCAGGAGCTGGGAAAACTGCAGGCCGATCGCCGCGAAGGGAAGCGACTCGGGCACCTCGAACAAGGTGAGGTTGTGCCGCCGGCACGCGTCGAGGACCACCTCCGGGACGGCGTCGAAGTACGGCCTGATCCCGAAGCCCAGGGCCGCCACCTTGGCCTCCACCAGCCGGCGGACATAGGCGTCCACGCTGGCGGGTGATCCCCCGTCACCAAGGAAGGGGAGGCCGGCGGTGAGCAGGAATTCCCCCTCCGGAAGGTAGGGCGTGGGGTCCTCCAGCTCACTGGGCTCAACCCACCGCAGCAGCCGGCCGCCGCTGCCGCCGTCGTGAAGCATTGTCAACAGCGGCGGCAGCTGGTCGAGGAACTGCTGGAGGGTGACGAAGCTCAGCCGTCCTGACGTGGCCGGCTCAGCGGACATCATGTGCATTAAGTCTCATGGTGGATCACTATAAGTCATTTTGCACCGCGCTGAGAGTTGGCTCACATGCCAACCTTGGGAAGGGGAAACCGACAACTACTCTGAAGGGACGTCAACGGTGACTGTGCCTGTGACCACCGAAAAAACTCTTGTGCCAAGCGGCGTGCGGCCCAGCCTCCGGACACAGCTGCTGCGCCGTAAACCGATCGGCCAGATGGTCAGTGAGGCCGGAACAGGCCAGGACGGCACTGGACTGGTTCGCAGTTTCGGCGTCCTCCACCTGACCATGATCAGCGTGGGCGCCACCCTGGGGACCGGCATCCTGGTGATCCTTGGCGAGTCGGTTCCGTTGGCTGGCCCGGCCATCTGGATCTCGTTCGTCATCGCCGGCCTGGCCGCGCTGCTCTCAGCGGTGTCCTACGCCGAAATGGCAGGCCTGGTCCCCGTCGCGGGCTCCAGCTACTCCTACTCCTACGCCACCATGGGCGAGGGGATGGCCTGGATCTGCGGGTGGTGCCTTGTCCTTGAATACGCCGTCTCCGTCGCTGCCGTAGCTGTGGGGGCAGGGCAGTACGTCAACGAGGCGCTGGCAGCGTTCGGCCAGGTGCTGCCCGATGCCATGTCGCAGCCGCCCGGGGACGGCGGACTGGTGAACATCCCAGCGGTGGCCATCGTGGTGCTGGCCATGGTCCTGCTGGTCCGCGGCGCCCGTGAAAGCGCCTGGATCAACACCGCCGTCGTCATCATCAAGATCGGCATCCTGCTGTTCTTCTGCGCTGTTGCCTTTACCGCCTTCAACGCCGGCAACTTCGAACCGCTCCTTCCCATGGGTGCCGCAGGTGTGTCCGCGGCCGCTTCCCGGGTGTTCTTTTCCTACATCGGTTTCGACGCGGCATCCACTGCGGGCGAAGAGGCCAGGAACCCCAAACGCGATCTTCCCCGCGCCATCCTGCTGTCCATGGTGATCGTCACCAGCATCTACGTCCTCGTGGCCGTCGCCGCCATCGGTGCCCGGCCCTGGGGCTGGTTCGACGGCACCGAAGCCGCCCTGGTCCAGATCCTGGAGGAGACCACCAACCAGCCGTGGATCGCCTTGGTCTTTTCGGTCGGCGCTGTCCTTGCGATCGCCAGCATCGTGCTCACGGTCCTGTATGGCCAAACCCGCATCCTGCTCTCGATGTCCCGGGACGGCCTGGTGCCCGAGGTCTTTGGACGCGTCTCCGCCCGGACCGGCACCCCGGCCGCAGGAACCCTGATTGTCGGCACCGCCGTCGCACTCACCGCGGGCCTGGTCCCGCTCGGCGCCCTCGCCGATGCCACCAGCATCGGAACCCTGTTCGCCTTCGCGCTGGTCAATGTCGCCGTCATCTACCTGCGGCGCAACCGGCCGGACCTCAAGCGAAGCTTCCGGGTGCCGCTGTATCCCCTGACTCCCGTGCTGGGCACGCTGATGTGCGCCTACCTGATGGCCAACCTTGGAGCCGATACCTGGGTTGTCTTTGGTGCCTGGATGCTGGTGGGGATCGCCATCTACTTCGGCTATGGACGCCGGAACTCGAAGGTAGCGGCTCTCAGTGAGCTCGACTACCGTGAACTGACCGCCAAGGCCCCACGCCAGGAACCTGTGAAAGCAGAACTATCATGACAACCGCCACCGAACTGCCGGCCTTCGACCCCTCCAGCACCTCCGCGGCTCCCGCAGGCGCCGCCGGACGGGGCATCGCCGGAAACGCGGCCCCCATCACCATGCTGAACCCCGACTTTCCGTTCAGCTACGACCACTACCTGGCCCACCCCGATGGCCTGGGTTCCGTCCCGCCGGAGCTTTACGGCACGGAAGTCGCCGTCATCGGCGCCGGCCTCTCCGGCCTGGTGACCGCCTATGAACTGATGAAACTGGGACTGCGGCCCGTGGTCTATGAAGCGGACCAGATCGGCGGGCGGCTCCGCACCGCCGCCTTCCCCGCAGCGCCCGGAGTGGTGGCGGACCTGGGCGGGATGCGCTTCCCGGTATCGGGCAAGGCCTTCTACCATTACGTGGACCTGCTGGGCCTGGAGACCCAGGAGTTCCCAAACCCCCTCGCCGAGGCCACGTCCAGCACCGTGATCGAGCTGGCCGGCAAGAAGCACTATGCGGAGAAGCCGGGCGACCTTCCGCCGTTCTTCCGCGAGGTGGCCGACGCCTGGAAGGCCGCGGTCAATGACGGCGCCAAGTTCGTCGAAATGCAGGACGCCATCCGGGCCCGGGACATGGCCCGCATCAAGGACCTCTGGAACGAACTGCTGCCGCTCATGGACGAGCAGACCTTCTACGGCTTCATCGCAGCCAGCGAGTCCTTCAAGAAGGCAGGCTTCGCCCACCGGGAGGCCTTTGGCCAGGTGGGGTTCGGCACCGGCGGCTGGGACACCGACTTCCCCAACTCCATCCTGGAAATCCTTCGCGTGGTCTACACCGACGCGGACGACCAGCACCGGCTGATCCGCGGGGGAGCACAGCGCCTGCCCGAGGCACTCTGGCAGCACGCGCCGTCGGACATGGTGCACTGGCCCGCCGGCACCTCCCTTTCCTCGCTGCACTCCGGATCGCCCCGCGGTGCCGTGGGAAGGATCAGCCGCGACCCGGACGGGAACCTGCGGATCCGTGAACGCTGGGGCCGCGAGGCCAGCTACCCGGCGGTGGTGACCACCTGCCAGTCCTGGCTGCTGTCCACCCGGATCCACACGGAGGAGGCCTTGTTCCCGGCCGAGCTGTGGACCGCGATGGAGCGCTCGCACTACATGCAGTCCTCCAAGACGTTCGTCATGGTGGACCGGCCGTTCTGGAAGGACATCGACCCGGACACCGGCAACGAGGTCCTGTCCATGACGCTGACCGACAGGCTGAACCGCGCCACCTACCTGCTGGACAACGGCCCTGACCAGCCCGCCGTCATCCTGCTCTCCTACACCTGGAACGACGACGCGCTGAAGTGGCTGGCCCTGGACGCCGACGAACGCGTGGAACTGATGCTGCACTCGCTCGAACAGATCTACCCCGGAGTGGACATCGCAGGGCACATCGTGGGCCAGCCCATCACCGTGTCCTGGGAGGCGGACCCCAACTTCATGGGTGCCTTCAAAGCCAACCTCCCCGGCCACTACCGCTACCAGCAGAGGTTGTTCACCCACTTCAAGCAGGACAAACTGCCGGAGTCCCAGCGCGGCATCTTCCTGGCCGGCGACGACGTCTCCTTCACCGCCGGCTGGGCGGAAGGCGCCGTCACCACGGGGCTGAACGCGGTGTGGGGCGTGGTGAAGCACCTGGGCGGGTCCTCCGCGCCGGGCAACCCCGGCCCGGGCGACCTGCTGGACGAGTTCGGGCCCATCAGCCTGGACTGATGCAGGCCGGACTGGGTCAGGCGTGGAGCTCGCGGTGTTTCGCCGCGAGTTCCACGTAGCGCGCCGCATTGGCGCGGACGCCGTCGAACTCTTCATCCGTGAGTTCGCGGCGCACCTTGGCGGGCACGCCCGCCACCAGCGACCGGGGCGGAACCACCGTTCCTTCAAGCACGACGGCGCCGGCCGCCACCAGCGAGCCGGCGCCGATCACGGCGCCGTTGAGGACGGTGGCGCCCATGCCGATCAGGCAGTCGTCCTCCACCGTGCAGCCATGGACGACGGCGGCGTGCCCCACGCTGACCCGTTCGCCCACCGTGCAGGGGAAGCCGGGGTCGGCGTGCAGCACCACGTTGTCCTGCAGGTTGCTGCCGGCACCCACGGTGATGGCCGCGGTGTCGGCGCGGACGGAGACGCCGTAGAAGGCACTGGAATCCGGTCCCAGGCTGGCGTTGCCGATGATCGAGGCCGACGGGGCTACGAACGCTGAGTCATGGACAGCCGGGGAATTTCCGGCGAAAGGGTACAGAGGAGCCATGGCTTCACCATAAGCCACCCCTGCACCCAACTGACTCGCAGTAGATGCCGTTTTGAGGCCCCAAAACGGCATCTACTGCTACCTAGTTGAAGACCACCGTCAGTTGAAGACCGCGTCAGTTGAAGACCACCGTCCGGTTGCCGTCCAGGAGCACGCGGTGCTCGGCGTGCCACTGCACGGCCTGGACCAGCGTGCGCCCCTCCACGTCGCGGCCGATCTGCACGAACTGCTCAGGGGTGCGGGCGTGGTCCACCCGGATGACTTCCTGTTCGATGATGGGCCCCTCATCCAGGGCGGCCGTCACATAGTGAGCCGTGGCACCGATCAGCTTCACGCCGCGGGCATGTGCCTGGTGGTACGGCTTGGCGCCCTTGAAGGAGGGCAGGAACGAGTGGTGGATGTTGATGGCCTTGCCGGTCAGCTCGGTGCAGAGTTCATCGGAGAGGATCTGCATGTAGCGGGCCAGCACGGTCAACTCGATATCGTGCTCCGCGATGATGGCGCGCAGTTTGTCCTCCGCCTGCACCTTGGTGTCCTTGGTCACCGGGATGTAGTGGAAGGGGATGCCGTAGAACTCGGCCAGCCCGGCGAGATCCTGGTGGTTGGACACAATGGCGGGAATCTCAATGGGCAGGGTGCCCGAGCGCTGCTGGAACAGCAGGTCGTTGAGGCAGTGGGCAGAAGTGCTGGCCATAACCAGGGTGCGCACCTTGTCGCCAACAGTATTGAGGTTCCACTGCATGGAGAAGGCCTCCGCCACTGGCTCCAGCGCGGCACGGAGCTCCGACTTGGGGGCTGCAGTGGTCACCTCAACGCGCATGAAGAAGTTCCCGGTTGAAGGGCTGCCGTACTGCTGCGAATCCGTGATGTTGCACCCCGCCACCAGCAGCGCTCCGGCCACCGCGTGGACGATTCCGGGACGGTCCGGGCAGGACAGGGTTACAACGTACGCTTGGTTCAGCTGCTCTTCATTCACGCGTAATAGCCTACCCGCGCCGGGGGCGCCGGTTTTGGTAGGCTGGGATGGTCGCAACTGGCGTTGGGTGGCTAACCACCAGGGAGCGGCAATCACGAAGACCACGGATCGTACGCCTGGGCCGAGGGTCATGTTTTGCCGGAAATGGGGCTGCACCCGCGTCAGCGCAGCAGTGCCATGCCGAGCTTTCACGCCCTGTCATCAACGCGGTGCGAAAGTGCGCCACCCGGTAGCCTGACCTAAGCAGTGCCCATATCCCTAGCCAGGAGTTCTCCGTGACTACTACAGCCACCTCAACCACAGCCGTGAGCAACCAGCCGTTGGCTGAGCTCGATCCCGAAATTGCAGCAGTCCTGGACCAGGAGCTCGGCCGCCAGCGCGGCACCCTGGAGATGATTGCCTCCGAAAACTTTGCGCCCCGCGCCGTGATGGAAGCCCAGGGCTCCGTCCTCACCAACAAGTACGCCGAGGGCTACCCGGGCCGCCGCTACTACGGCGGCTGTGAATACGTCGACATCGCAGAGCAGCTGGCCATCGACAGGGTCAAGGCACTGTTCGGCGCCGAATACGCCAACGTCCAGCCGCACTCCGGCGCGCAGGCCAACGCCGCCGCCCTCTCCGCCATGATCACCCCGGGCGACAAGATCCTGGGCCTGTCCCTGGCCCACGGCGGGCACCTGACCCACGGCATGAAGCTGAACTTCTCCGGCAAGCTGTACCAGGTGGCCGCCTACCAGGTTGAGGAAGACACCTTCCGCATCGACATGGACAAGCTCCGCGAGCAGGCCATCGCCGAAAAGCCGCAGGTCATCATCGCCGGCTGGTCCGCCTACCCGCGCCATCTCGACTTCGCCGCCTTCCGCTCCATCGCCGATGAGGTTGGCGCGCTGCTCTGGACCGACATGGCGCACTTCGCCGGACTGGTTGCCGCCGGACTGCACCCGAGCCCGGTGCCGCACTCCGACGTCGTCACCTCCACCGTGCACAAGACCCTGGCCGGGCCCCGCTCGGGTGTGATCCTGGCCAAGGAACAGTGGGCCAAGAAGCTGAACTCCAGCGTCTTCCCGGGCCAGCAGGGCGGGCCGCTGATGCACGTCATCGCCGCCAAGGCCGTGGCCTTCAAGATTGCCGGCACGCAGGAATTCAAGGAGCGCCAGGAGCGCGTCCTGGAAGGCGCCCGGATCATCGCCGACCGCCTGAACCAGGCCGACGTGTCAGAGGCCGGCGTCTCCGTCCTCACCGGCGGCACGGACGTCCACCTGGTGCTCGTGGACCTTCGCAACTCGCAGCTGGACGGCCAGCAGGCAGAAGACCTGCTGCACTCGGTGGGCATCACCGTCAACCGCAACGCCGTGCCGTTCGACCCCCGCCCGCCGATGGTCACCTCCGGCCTGCGCATCGGCACCCCGGCCCTGGCCACCCGCGGCTTCGGTGCCGCCGAATTCACCGAGGTGGCCGAGATCATCGCCACCGCCCTCAAGGCAGGCACCAGCGCCGACGTCGAGGCCCTGCAGGCCCGCGTGGACAAGCTGGCAGCCGACTTCCCGCTCTACCCGCAGCACGAGCAGTGGTAACCGATGGCTGAAACCACAACCGCACAGATCCTTGACGGCAAGGCTACCGCCGCCGCCATCAAGGCCGAGCTGACCGAACGAGTGGCCGCACTCAAGGCCAAGGGCGTCACGCCCGGCATCGCCACTGTGCTGGTGGGAGCGGACCCCGCCTCGCAGCTGTACGTGTCCATGAAGCACAAGCAGTCCGAGCAGATCGGGATGAACTCCATCCAGCGTGAGCTTCCGGCCGATGCCACGCAGGAACAGGTGGAGGCCCTCATTGACGAACTCAATGCGGACCCGGCCTGCCACGGCTACATTGTGCAGTTGCCGCTGCCCAAGCACCTGGACACGGACGCCATCCTGGAGCGCATCGATCCCGCCAAGGATGCCGACGGCCTGCACCCCACCAACCTTGGCCGGCTGGTGCTGAACGTCAACAACAAGATCACCACGCCGCTGCCGTGCACCCCCCGCGGGGTCATCGAGCTCCTGGAGCGCAACGGATACAGCCTGGCAGGCAAGCACGTTGTGGTGGTGGGGCGCGGCGTCACGATCGGCCGCTCCATCGGCCTGCTGCTCACGCGGCGCGAGGTGAACGCCACCGTGACCCTGACCCATACCGGGACCAGGAACCTGTCAGAACTGCTGCGGCAGGCGGACGTCATCGTGGGCGCGGCCGGTGTGAAGCACATCGTCAAGGCCGCGGACGTAAAGCCGGGCGCAGCGGTGCTGGATGTCGGCGTTACCCGCGAGACCGATCCGGACACCGGCAAGAGCCGCGTCTACGGCGACATCGACCCCGCCGCCGCCGATGTGGCCGGCTGGATTTCGCCGAACCCCGGGGGTGTCGGTCCCATGACCGTGGCGCTGCTGATGACCAACGTGGTGGAGGCCGCCGAACGCGCGGCAGCCAACGCGCACTAGTCCCCGGCACTAAGTGCACGACGGCGGCACGGTACCTTCCGCAGGGAAGGCGCCGTGCCGCCGTCGTCCGTTTCAACGTAACTGCAAGCACACTTCCACCTGCGCCGCGCCTCCACTAGTCTGCACAGGTGCACAACCACGCCCTTACCCCCTCCGGCACGATGACCGGGGGCCCGCCGTCCGGCACCGTCATCTCCGCCGAAAACCTGACCAAGACTTACGGCGACGTGGCCGCCGTGGACGGCATCTCGTTCACCGTGCAAGCGGGGGAGTCCTTCGGCCTCCTGGGGCCCAACGGCGCGGGCAAATCCACCACCATGAAGATGATCGGCGGCGTGACCCGCCGGTCCGCCGGCCGGCTCACCATCATGGGCCTGGACCCGGACACGCACGGACCCGAGGTACGCGCCCACCTGGGCGTGGTTCCGCAGCAGGACAACCTGGACGAGGAACTCCGCGTCCGCGACAACCTCCTGGTCTACGGCCGCTACTTCGGCCTGCCCATGAGCTACCTCAGGCCCAAGGCCGATGAACTGCTGGAGTTCGCACAGCTGACGGACAAAGCGAGATCCAAGGTGGACGCGCTCTCCGGCGGCATGAAACGCCGCCTGACCATCGCCCGTTCCCTGATCAACGAGCCGCAGATCCTGCTGCTGGACGAGCCCACCACGGGCCTGGATCCCCAGGCCCGGCACATCCTGTGGGACCGCCTGTTCCGGCTCAAGGAGCAGGGCGTCACCCTGATCCTCACCACCCATTACATGGATGAGGCCGAGCAGCTCTGCGACCGGCTGATCGTGGTGGACAAGGGCCGGATCATGGCCGAGGGCTCGCCCGCGCAGCTGATCCGCGGGCATTCCACCCGGGAGGTGGTGGAACTGCGGTTTGGTTCCGAGCGGAACGCCGCGATCGCGTCCCGGCTGGAAGGCATCGGGGAACGGCTTGAGGTGCTGCCGGACCGGGTGCTGATGTACGCGCACGACGGCGAGTCAGCCCTTGAGCAGGTGTCGGCCCGCGGCCTGAGGCCGCTGACATCGCTGGTCCGGCGGTCGTCGCTGGAGGATGTTTTCCTTCGGCTCACCGGCAGGAGCCTCATTGACTGATAGGCAGGCGTCCGGGCGGCAGCCGACCGGAGGGCAGGCAGGGGCCGCGCAGCCGGGCGGCCTGCGCGCGCATGCGCCGGCGGTTTCGGCGGCAAGGGCGCGGCGCTGGGGCTCCTTCTACTATGCCGAGCAGGTGCTCCGGGTGATGAAGGGTTACAGCTGGTCCATCCTGATGTACAGCGTGGGCCAACCGGTGGCGTACCTCTTCGCCATGGGGGTGGGACTGGCCACCCTGGTGGATACCGGCAACGCGGCCTTTGGCGGCGTGTCCTACCTCGCCTTTATCGCCCCGGCGCTGCTGGTGTCCGCCGCCGTGATGACGGCAGCCAACGAGTTCACTTTTCCCGTCATGGCAGGGTTCAAATGGCGCCGGGTCTACTACGGCCCGCACGCGTCGCCGCTGACGCCGCAGCAGATCGCCGCCGGGCAGGTCATGGCCGTGACGCTGCGCCTGGTGCTGCAGTCGGCCATCTACTTCGCGGCCGTGGCACTGTTCGGTGCCTCGCCGTCGGGCTGGGGCTGGGCCGGGATACTGGTGGCCACCCTGACAGGGCTGGCCTTCGGGCTGCCGCTGATGGCATATTCCGCATCGATCACCGAAGACAAGGGGCAGTTCGCACTGGTGATGCGGTTCATCGTGATGCCGCTCTTCCTGTTCTCCGGGACGTTCTTCCCGCTGGACAACCTGCCGTTGGCGGTCCGCTGGGTGGGCTGGATTTCGCCCATCTGGCATGGCACCGAACTGGGCCGGGTGCTCAGCTTCGGATACCGCGAACCGGCGATCCTCAGCGTGCTCCATGCGGCCGTCCTGGCGGGGTTGGCAGTCACCGGCTGGGTCCTGACGCGGCGCCGGTTTGCCCTGAGGATGGGCCAGTGAGCACATTTTCCGGTCCCGCCGGCGCCTCCCGGAGCGCCGCGGAGCAAGCCCGCAGCCGCACTTTCGGGCCCCTGTATTCAGGCAATGCCAGGGCAGTCATTGCCCGTGGGCTGATGGCCACACGGAGCACCAACTGGCTGGTGATGCTGTCCGGGTTCTTTGAGCCGGTGCTGTTCCTCCTTTCCATGGGGGTGGGACTGGGCGCGATCGTTGGCAGCGTCCAGGGACCCAACGGAACCACCATCAGCTATGCGGCCTACATCGCACCGGCACTGCTGGCCGTCTCCGCGATGAACGGCGCCGTCTATGACTCCACCTGGAACGTCTTCTTCAAGATGAACTTCGCCAAGCTCTACCAGGGCATGCTGTATACGTCCCTGGGCCCGCTGGACGTGGCGCTTGGCGAGATCTTCCTGGCCCTGCTGCGGGGGATGCTCTATGCCACCGGCTTCACTGCGGTCATGGGCATCATGGGACTGATCACCACGCCCTGGGCACTGCTGATGATCCCAGCCTCGGTGCTGATCGCCTTTGGGTTCGCCAGCCTGGGCATGGGCATCACCAGCTTCCTCAAGACCTTCCAGCAGATGGACTGGATCAACTTCATCCTGCTGCCCATGTTCCTGTTCAGCGCCACGTTCTACCCGCTCAGCGTCTACCCACAACCCATCCAGTGGTTCATCCAGGCCATGCCGCTCTGGCACGGGGTGGAACTGCTGCGGCAGATCAGTGTGGGCACTTTTACGGCTGCCACGCCACTGCATGTTGGCTACTACCTGGTGATGACCGCCGTGGGGATGCTGCTGACCACATTGCGCCTGCGGAGTTTGTTCCTGAAATAGCCTGCCCGGCGAGCTGCCCTGTTCGCCGGGGGTGGAAGGCGGCGGGAGCACAGTCCGCCGTTTGAGACAATGGCTGCATGCGAACTTTGGGCAGCTCCTCGTCATCTTCCAAACCCGCCCGGGGCGGTTTTTCCATGTTCCGGATCAGCGGGCCGGGCCTGATGGTCCTGGTGACGGCGTTCATTGTGGCCGTGATCTTCGCCGCAAACCAGAACGACGTGGTGGGCTGGGTTGTCGCCATCATCGCCGCCTTCTGGCTGGCACTGGCTGCGTTCGTGGTCTTCAGCATCCAGCGGGCCGCCAGGAAAGCGGGCGCAAAGCTGTCCGAAGCCCAGAGCGCCTTCAACACCGCCACCGGCCGCGTACCGGCCCGCACCTCCGCCGACCACGGCGGCACCCGGGTGGTCTACGAACGTTCCGAGGCAGACGAGGTGCGCGACCTGAAGCTGGACCATTCCTTCAAGATCGTCCAGGTGCAGGTCCGCGTGGTGGAGGAGGAGCGGGCCAAGGGCGCCGACGCCAACCAGGACACGATCAACCGCGCCCTTGAAACCATCGAGATCACAGCCACCAACGCCCGGGACATGATCAAGTCCTCCGGCGGCAGCGGGGAGCCGGTGACCGGAACCATCATCGACTAGAGTGGAGCGGGTGAGCTCGGCATTGAACAAGGACCACCTTCGCATCGCATCCGTCAACGTAAACGGCCTCCGGGCTGCCTACAAGAACGGTATGGCGGCCTGGCTTGAGCCGCGGGAAGTGGACATCCTCTGCCTGCAGGAGGTCCGAGCCCCTGACGCCGTCGTCCGGCAACTGTTGGGGGAGGACTGGCATATCCTGCACGCGGAAGCGGAAGCAAAAGGCCGTGCCGGCGTCGCCATTGCCTCCCGCCAGGAGCCCCTGGCCACCAGGAACGGCATCGGTGACGACTACTTCGCCACCGCCGGGCGCTGGGTTGAAGCCGACTTCCGCGTCCCCGACGCCGCAGGGAACCCCGTGCAGCTCACGGTTGCCAGCGCCTATGTGCATTCCGGTGAAGTGGGGACGCCCAAGCAGGATGACAAGTTCCGCTTCCTGGACGTCATGACCACCCGCCTGCCGGAACTGACCAAGCACAGCGACCACGCCCTGGTGGTGGGCGACCTCAACGTGGCGCACACCCCCCGTGACATCAGGAACTCCAAGGGCAACCTCAAGAAGGCCGGGCACCTGCCGGAGGAACGCGCCTACTTCGACCGGTTCTTCGGTGAGGAGATCGGCTGGCATGACGTCCACCGGACCCTGGCAGGGGATGTCGACGGGCCCTACACATGGTGGTCCTGGCGCGGCAAGGCATTCGACAACGACACCGGCTGGCGCATCGACTACCACATGGCCACCCCCGAACTGGCGGCCTCCGCCATTTCGGCTGTCGTGGACCGTGCAGCCTCCTGGGACACCCGCTTCTCCGATCACGCCCCGCTGGTAGTGGATTACCAGCTCTAAGCCCGAAAGTTTTCCATGACCAGCCAGACTTCCTCCACTGCCAAGAAGCGCATCCTTTCCGGCGCCAAGCCCACCGCCGACTCCCTGCACCTGGGCAACTACATCGGTGCCGTGCGCAACTGGGTGGACATGCAGGCGGAGTACGACGCCGTCTTTTTCATCCCGGACCTGCACGCCATCACGGTGGACTTCGACCCCGCCGAGCTGGCCAAGCGGACCCGCATTGTGGCTGCCCAGTACATCGCGGCCGGCATCGACCCGGACAAGAGCATCTTCTTCGTCCAGTCCCATGTTCCCGAGCATGCGCAGCTTGCGTGGGCGCTGAACTGCATTACCGGGTTTGGCGAGGCTTCCCGGATGACCCAGTTCAAGGACAAAACCCAGAAGTCCGGCGCGGACTCCGCAACACTGGGCCTGTTCGCCTACCCCACCCTGATGGCCGCGGACATTCTCCTGTACCAGAGCGACCTCGTGCCCGTCGGCGAGGACCAGCGGCAGCACCTGGAACTGACGCGGAACCTGGCGCAGCGTTTCAACACCCGGTTCGGCCACACCTTCACGGTTCCGGAGGCCACGATCGTCAAGGAAAGCGCCAAGATCTACGACCTCCAGAATCCCAGCGCCAAGATGTCCAAGACGGGGGAGTCGCCCAACGGTGCCATCCAGCTGCTGGAGGATCCCAAGATCGCAGCCAAGCGCATCAAGTCGGCAGTGACCGACGCCGGCACGGACATCCGCTTCGACCCTGAGGAAAAGCCCGGCGTGTCCAACCTGCTGACCATCTACTCCTCGCTGACGGGCAAGTCCGTGGCGGAGCTTGAAGCCGAGTACCAGGGCAAGATGTACGGCCACCTCAAGGTTGACCTCGCCGAAGTTGTGGTGGACTTCATCACCCCGCTGCGCAACCGGACCAATGAGCTGATGGCAGATCCCGCCGAGCTTGACCGGCTGCTGGCCCTTGGCGCTGAGCGGGCCCGCGAGATCGCCTCCGTCACCCTGGCCCAGGTCTACGAGCGCATGGGCTTCCTGCCGTCCCTCAGCCTCGCGGGAGTCCGCTAGCGCCATGTCTTCGGGAAAAGTCACCGCCAGGGGAGGTGCCTGCTCTGCCGGCCAGGTGGAGCAGACCCTGGCTGACCGCTTGGGAGACCAGCCAGGCCGGAATGCGGCGGCGAACCATGAGGTGGCCCGCAGCGAAGAGGTCAGCGTGGGCGTCATCCTGGGCTTTCCGGCAGACATCGCCGAAGAGCTGCAGCGCTGGCGGGCGTCGTTCGGTGACCCGCTGGCGGACGTGGTACCGGCCCACATTACGCTGGTCACCACCACCCCCACCCAGGACTGGGAAGCGACCCTCCGGCATGTCCGCGAAGTGGCCCGCTGCCAGAGCCCGTTCATGGTGACCATCGCCGGGACCGGAACTTTCCGGCCCGTTTCCCCCGTAGTCTTCATCAATGTGGAGGACGGGTTCGAGCACTGCGTGGACCTGCACCGCAGGCTCCAGCAGGGCCCACTCCACCGTGAACTGCCCTTTGCCTACCATCCGCACGTCACCATCGCCCACGACGTCGCCCCGGAAAGCCTTGACGAGGCCGAAACGGTGCTGAAGAACTACAAGGCCACCTTCCCTGTGGTTAGCATGGGACTCTACGAGCACGATGCCGACGGCATCTGGCAGCTACGGGAAGAGCTGGACTTTGGGACCGAAACTGACAACAACGCCGGCACCCGGTTCACGGACGCTGCCGCGGACACCCCAACCGACGCAGGGTAACCAGCAGCCGCTGCCCACCGAGCAGGCCAGGCTGAAGCTGGAGGTCATCCAAAAGCGGATGGAATGGAACCGGGCGCGCAGGTCCGGCAAAAAATTCGGTGCCCTGATGGCCTTGGTTCAGTGGCTCACCGCCCGCCTGAACGTCCTGCGCCCCATGCGCGCCTTCCGGCACTACACCCTCCACTACGGGCCGCTGATGAGCGCCGGCATCGGCTTCAACATGTTTTTCTCCGTCACAGGCCTGCTGGCCACCGGCTTCTCCATCGCCGGGCTGGTCCTCAGCGGCCAGCCGGCGCTGCTGGACACCGTTATCGGCAGCGTGGCCGCCAGCGCACCGGGCCTACTGAAAGTCAACGGCGGACCGGGGCTGGTGGACCCCAAGGACATGCTGGATCCCAACGGCCTCGGCTGGACCGCGGTCATCGGTGCGCTGGTAACGGTGGTCACATCACTCGGTTGGATCAACGGCCTCCGGGACGGCCTGCGCGGCGTCCTGCAGCTGCCGCCGCTGATCGTCAATCCCATCGTGATGAAGCTGCGCGACGCCGGAACCCTGCTGCTGCTGGGCGTGGCCCTGGTGATCAGCGGCGGTGCATCGCTGGTGTTCGGCACACTGGCGGGTTGGGTAGCGGACTTCCTGCACCTCAGCGACGCCTTGGCCGGCCCGCTGACCACCTCCGTCAAAATCGTCGTCCCGCTGGTCCTGAACTGGGTCACGGCGCTGATCATGTTCCGGTTGGCCGCGGGGCTCAAGCTGTCCCGCCAGGCACTGGTCGAAGGCACCGTCCTGGCCGCCGTGGGCACCACCATACTGCAGATCTTCAGCACTGAACTTCTTGGCGGGGCCAGCCGCAATCCCATCCTGGCGCCGTTTGCCATCATCATCGGCCTGCTCATCTGGTTCAACCTCGTCAGCCAGGTCTACCTTGTCTCGGCAGGATGGGCGGCCGTCCGTGAAGCGGACCTGGAGTCGGACGCTCCTCCGCGCAAGACGATCCTCGGCGCACGCCGAACCACGCCCCAAACCTGACGCGCGCCCGGCCGTAGAATTGTCCGGCCCTCCAGCACAGCGACGTCAGGGGGCCGGCACCAGACCTTCCCACGCAACGGTCCAGCCGGGCGGAAAGCCCGGAGCGTGGCGGTCCGGGCCGTGGTCCCAGCCGGCAGCCATCAGCGCGGCCGCGGCAAGGAGCCCCCCGTTGCCTGGAAGGTACAACGGCAAGGAGTCCGTCTGCCGGTTGTGACCGTTCGTCAGGACTGTGTTCTTACCGGCCTCCTGCAGGAGCGCGTCGACGGCGTACTCCGGGTCCCCGAGCCGGGCAGCGGTCATCGCCATCACCGGGTAGTCCCACCCCCATGTGGTGGTCCAGTCCCAGTCGGCCAGGACATCCTCAAGGGTGGCCCGCATGACTGCCTCATCGATCAGGTCTGTCAGCGGCAGGACGCCCAGTGCGCAGAGCATCGAGGGATGGTCCGTCCTGATGGTGAAGGGCTCCACGTCCATTGCCGCATAGACGCCGTCGACTACGCGCGGGCGCACCAGCCCGTCAGCAACCTCCTGCCAGCATGCAACGGGCTCGAGGCCCAACCGTTCCCGCCAGGCGGCGGCAGTCCTGAGGCCCCACTGCCAGTAAGCGAGTTCGAACGTCGGGTTTTTGATCTTCGCCCGCATGGACCCATAGCTCTCCTGTGCGGGTATGAGCGGCGGCCCAAGTTCGAAACCCCTCGGGGTGCGATGGGCGAAGCCCGCCATGAACGCGGCGGTTTCGAACACGATGTCAGCGAACTCCTCCAGCACGTCAGGGCCCGGATTGGCCCGGTATAGCAGCTCGGCCAAATGGATGGGATGCGGCTGCTGCCAAATCAGGAACGTCCCGATCGGGCTGGGGCTCTCCCTGCCGTCCGGGCCTACCTGCTTGGGCCAGCGGGCGCCGTCGAAGCCCTGCGCCCGGGCGGTTTCCCGCGACGTTTCCAGCACCGTTGAGTACCAGCGCAGGGAGGGGAGGAGGAGCTCCGTCCGGTTCCAGTGCGCAAAATGGGCGGCGTGCCACCAATGCATCTCCAGGTGGAAGCGGCCGCGCCACGAGCTGCACACCAGGCCTGTTTCCTGCGGCGGCAGCGATCCGGAGCAGTTGACGGCCGTCAGGTACTGGGAGAGGACAATCCGGCGTTCGAGCTCCCTGGCCCGTGGGTCCGGCGTGGCAGCCAGCTCGATGGCACCTCCGGACGACCAGAACCTGGGCCAACGGTCCATGGAGGCGGCTGCAACGTTGCTGCCGGGCTGGTTTGCGCTGGGAACCGACGGCGCCGAAGGGGAAGGCCCGACGGCGGGACCCGCATGGCGGCCAACGCCCGCCTTGCCTGCCACTCTGGAAAGGCCCGCACCGCCCCGGGGGATACAGTCCCCGTCCGCGGCGGATATGAACTCAATGGACAGGTCCAGCGCCTCGGTGCTCGAGTGGACATCCGGCCGTATGCGCAGGTGGTGCGCCCCGGTCTGCTCCACGACCAGGCCTTGGCCGGTGATCACCACGCGGTAGCGCGCGTTGTCCAGTTCGCGGTCCACCGTCCAGCTGCTGGCCCCTGCATGGGATACTGCAGGTTGCGGTCCGTTGAGGATGGTGGTGTGGGCGCCCGGCAGATCCCACCCGGCGCCGTTGTGCCACGCCTCGGAGCCGTACGGGAAGTCGATGCCGATCACCAGGCCGTCACCCAGCGCGGGTGACTCCACCCGAATGCCTAGTTCGTCGCGGTCCGGATGGCAGGCTGTGGTGACCGTGGCCTGGTGGCCGGCGATGGCGAAGGTGCTGGTGACGATGCCCGTCCAAAGATCAAGAATCTGGCTGGCGTGGGAAAGCTCGCTGCTGCTGATGGGCCGGCTGGTCCCGTCCTGCAGCAGCTGGAAACCGATGCGTCCCAGATCCAGGCGGTGCGGGTTTGCCCGCAGCCATGCTTCGGCCGTTGAGGTGCCTGTCTCACGGTCATTGACGATGTCCCCCACCATGTCCACGTACGGCACCGGACCACGTGGGGAGTCGTAGAGGACCGTGGAACCTGCCAGGCTGTAACGATCGCCGCCAGGCATGGAGTGCCAGCCCCAGGTGGATTGGGTGCCCAGCAGCGTTCCCGGGGGAAGCGAGTCCTCACGGGGCCCCACGGGGTACTCGGCTGGCAGGCTTTGAAGGCCCGTGAG
The DNA here is from genome assembly GCF_007828995.1 of Arthrobacter sp. AG367. Taxonomy (NCBI): domain Bacteria; kingdom Bacillati; phylum Actinomycetota; class Actinomycetes; order Micrococcales; family Micrococcaceae; genus Arthrobacter; species Arthrobacter sp. AG367. The sequence goes on along the minus strand of NZ_VIVE01000003.1, from coordinate 376,347 downwards.
GTCCATGGTGAAGGCAAACTCCCCGTTGCCCACTGAGACAGGGCTTCGCGGATCAAGACTTTGCTGACGAACGTTGTGCCGCCGGACCAGCGCCTTCCTGTCAATCTGCTTGTGCCGCCGGTGGGACGTGGTCGTGGCCTCCGGCCGTACGGTGCTGGCGTGGCTGTGCACGGTGCACGCCCTCCTTACAGGTGTGTGGTGACTGATGCCGCGAAATGTCCGGGCATGGCCAGCGCGCCTCCCCGGAACGCGGCACCGGGGAGAAAGCGGTTTCTGGCGATTCCATCCTTGGCGGGTTCCACAGCGCTGTCAAGGGGCCGCCATGTGAAATCGTGCGCCGAGAACTCCAGGTCGATAACCGGTACGGAAACCATGACGGGATCCTATTGACGGGCTTTGCCCGCCGTTGATACGTTTCACGAAACCGCTTTCTCTCGCTCACCCACCCTTCTCACCAAGGAAGAAGCTTGCCCAATGACGCGCCCTGCTACCGGAACAATCCGTAAATCCCTTGCCGTCCTCTCGGCCGCAGCCCTTCTGGCCGTGACGGCCGGCTGTTCCAGCCCGTCGTCCAACAAGGCCGGGGACGGGCCCGTGGAGATCCGCTTTTCCTGGTGGGGCAATGCCGGCCGGGCCGAGCTGACCAACAAGGCCATTGCCGAGTTTGAGGCCGCCAACCCCAACATCAAGGTCAAGCCGGAATATGGCGACATCAGCGGCTACTTCGACAAGCTCGCAACCCAGATGGCCGCCAACGACGCGCCGGATGTCATCACCATGGGGGGCGCCTACCCCGCCGAATACGCAAACCGCGGCGCGTTGCTGGACCTGACCACGGTGCAGGGCTCACTGGACCTGTCAAGGATCGACCAGGGCGCCCTGGAAAACGGACAGGTCAAGGGCAAACAGTACGGCGTTTCCACCGGCGCCAACGCACTGGCCATTGTGGCCAATCCCGCCGTCTTCGCGGCGGCAGGGGTTCCGCTGCCAGATGACAGCAGCTGGAGCTGGGACGACTTCGCCAGGATTGCCGGTGACATCACCGACAAGAGCCCCCGGGGCACCTACGGAACTGCAACCGTGCTCACCCATGACTCCCTGGACGCCTTCGCCCGCCAGCGCGGCGAATCCCTGTACACCCAGGACGGACAGCTGGGACTGGGCAAGCAAACGGTGCAGGACTACTTCCACTACTCGCTGAAGCTTAGTGAATCCGGTGCCGCTCCGAGTGCTTCGGAGACGGTGGAGAAGCTCAATGTCAGCACTGAGCAGACCCTCATGGGCATGGGCAAGGCCGCAATGATGCTCACGTGGAGCAATTCACTGACCGCCCTCAGCAAAGCCTCCGGCGCAGACCTGAAACTGCTCAAGCTACCGGGGGAGAAGCCCACCCCGGGGATCTGGCTGCAGTCCTCGCAGTTCTACACCATCTCCGCACGCAGCAAGCACACGGACGCTGCCGCCAAGCTCGTGAACTTCCTGGTCAACAACCCGGCCGCGGCCAGGATCATCCAGAGCGACCGGGGCATCCCTGGCAACTCCGACATGCGCGCCGCCATCCAGGACATGCTCACCCCTCAGGGCAAGGTGGAGGCGGAGTACATCAACCAGATCGGCAAGATGGATTTCGCCCCAACGTACATCGGCCCCACCGGGTCAACCGCCGTCTCGGAGATCACCGCCCGGATCAACACTGACGTCCTTTTCAAGCGGGTCACGCCGGACAAGGCAGCCGAACAGTGGATCAGCGAGAGCAAGGCGGCTATCGGCAAGTAGGGCCGGCCAAACAGGCCGGGGAGGGTCAGGCAGGTGCGGCGTCGAGGTACTGGTCCGCCCAGGCGGCGATGATCCTGGCCGCCCGTGCGGCCTGGCCCTTGCCGGTGAGCAGGTGGTCGCTGCCCTCAAGGGACACGAAGTTCCTCGGATGCCTGGCCGTCTGGAAGATGGTGCTGGCATTCTCGATCCCCACGGTGTTGTCGGTGGGGGAGTGCAGCACCATCAGGGGCTTGTGCAGCTGCTTGATGCAGTCCGTCAGGTCCGCGTTCTCCAGGTCCTCCACGAAGTGCCGTCGGATCTCCACCCGCTTGCCTCCGAGGTCGACTTCGGCGCTGCCCTCGCTCAGGATCCTGTCCAGCGCGGCATCGAAAACGTGGGCCACATGTTTGGGGGAAAAGGGCGCTCCCACGGTGGCAACGGCGTCGAGCTCGGGTATCTCCCGCGCTGCGGCAAGAACCGCGGCGCCGCCGAACGAGTGGCCCACCAGCAGGGAGATTTCCTTCCCCTCCGCACGCATGAACTCCGCGGCCTTCACCGTGTCGGCCACTTTGTGGCTGAACGAGCCGGCGGACCATTCCCCGGCGGAGCCGCCCAGGCCCAGGTTGTCGAAGCGCAGCATTCCGATGCCGCTGTCCGCCAGCGCCTTGCACATCCGCGCTGCGGAGGGGCTGTCCTTGCCCAGCGTGAAACCGTGCGAGAAGACTCCCCAGCCCTTGACGGGGCCCTCCGGGACGTCAATGATGCCGGACAGCATCTCGCCGGTGGAACCGGCAAAGGACACTTTTTCGGAGCGGGACAAGGAGGACCCCTTTCTGCTGAAACGACGACGGCGCCCCCACCACGTGTGGTGAGCGACGCCGTCGGCCGTTATATCTGTTGGTGAACGTGCCTAGATCTTGCGGGCCAGGATGGCCTGCTTGACTTCCGCAATGGCCTGCGTGACCTGGATGCCGCGGGGGCATGCCTCGGAGCAGTTGAAGGTGGTGCGGCAGCGCCACACGCCTTCCTTGTCGTTGAGGATCTCCAGGCGCATGTCGCCGGCATCATCACGGGAATCGAAGATGAAGCGGTGTGCGTTGACGATCGCGGCGGGGCCGAAGTACTGCCCGTCCGTCCAGAACACGGGGCAGGAGGACGTGCACGCGGCGCAGAGGATGCACTTGGTGGTGTCGTCAAAGCGCTCCCGGTCCTCCGCGGACTGGAGGCGTTCCCGGGTGGGCTCGTGGCCCTTGTTGATCAGGAAGGGCATGACTTCGCGGTACGACTGGAAGAAGGGCTCCATGTCCACGATCAGGTCCTTCTCCACCGGCAGACCCTTGATGGGCTCCACGGTGATGGGCTTGGACGTGTCCAGGTCCTTCAGCAGCGTTTTGCAGGCAAGGCGGTTGCGGCCGTTGATGCGCATGGCGTCAGAGCCGCACACACCGTGGGCGCAGGAGCGGCGGAAGGACAGGGTGCCGTCCATCTCCCACTTCACCTTGTGCAGGGCATCCAGGACACGGTCCGTGCCGTACATGGTCAGGTGGAAATCATCCCAGGTGGCTTCCTCGGAAACCTCCGGGTTGTACCTGCGGACCCGCATGTGGACGTCGAACGTGGGGATTTCCCCACCCCCGCCAACGCCGGCAGGAAGTTCAACCTTTGAGGCTGGCTCAGCGATTTCAGCGGTCATCTTAGTACTTCCTCACCATCGGCTCGTAGCGGGTAAAGACAACCGGCTTGGTGGCGAGGCGGATACCGGCGATTGACTCCGCCGATCCGTCAGCCGGCGCATGGTCATCCTTGTACGCCATGGAGTGCTTCATGAATTTCTCGTCGTCACGCTCGGGGAAGTCCTCGCGGAAGTGTCCGCCGCGGGATTCCTCACGGTGCAGGGCGGCCACGGTCATGACCTTGGCCAGTTCCAGCAGGAAGCCGAGCTCAACGGCCTCGAGCAGGTCCAGGTTGAAGCGCTTGCCCTTGTCCTGGACGTTGATGCGCTTGTACCGCTCCTCGAAGGATGCGATGTCGCGCAGCACCTGGTTCAGGGTGTCCGCCGTACGGAACACCTGCATGTTGGCGTCCATCGTGTCCTGCAGTTCCTTGCGGATCTGCGCCACCTTTTCGTCGCCGGTGCCGTTGCGGGCAATGTCCAGCAGTTCGGTGGTGTAGGCCAGCGGGTTCTCCGGCAGTTCCACGAACTGGGCGGTCTTGGCGTATTCCGCGGCAGCGATGCCGGCACGCTTGCCGAACACGTTGATGTCCAGGAGCGAGTTGGTGCCAAGACGGTTGGAACCGTGGACGGACACGCAGGCCACCTCACCGGCGGCGTAGAGCCCGGGGACCACGGTGTCGTTGTCCTGGAGCACTTCGGTTTCGATGTTCGTGGGGATGCCGCCCATCGCGTAGTGCGCGGTGGGGAACACGGGCACCGGCTCGGTGTACGGTTCCACGCCCAGGTAGGTGCGGGCGAACTCGGTGATGTCCGGCAGCTTCGCATCGATGTGCGCCGGCTCCAGGTGGGTCAGGTCCAGGAGGACGTAGTCCTTGTTCGGGCCGCAGCCGCGGCCTTCGCGGACTTCGTTGGCCATGGAGCGGGCCACGATGTCGCGCGGTGCCAGGTCCTTGATGGTGGGGGCGTAGCGCTCCATGAAGCGCTCACCCTCCGAGTTGCGGAGGATGGCACCTTCACCGCGGGCGGCCTCGGACAGCAGGATGCCCAGCCCGGCCAGGCCGGTGGGGTGGAACTGGAAGAACTCCATGTCCTCCAGGGGGATGCCGCGGCGGAAGGCGATGCCCATGCCGTCACCGGTCAGGGTGTGGGCGTTGGACGTGGTCTTGAAGACCTTGCCGGCGCCACCGGAGGCGAACACCACGGACTTGGCCTGGAACACGTGCAGTTCACCGGAGGCGAGGTCGTAGGAGACGACGCCGGCCACGCGCTTCTGCTTGTAGGGCGTCCCGTCTTCGCGGACAGCATCCTCTTCGACCGTCAGCAGGTCCAGGACGTAGTACTCGTTGTAGAACTCAACGTTGTGCTTGACGCAGTTTTGGTACAGGGTCTGCAGGATCATGTGGCCGGTGCGGTCCGCGGCGTAGCATGCACGGCGGACCGGAGCCTTGCCGTGGTCGCGGGTGTGGCCACCGAAGCGCCGCTGGTCGATGCGGCCCTCGGGGGTGCGGTTGAAGGGCAGGCCCATCTTTTCCAGGTCCAGCACGGCGTCGATGGCTTCCTTGGCCATGACCTCCGCGGCGTCCTGGTCAACCAGGTAGTCGCCGCCCTTGACGGTGTCGAACGTGTGCCATTCCCAGTTGTCTTCCTCGACATTGGCAAGGGCTGCGCACATGCCACCCTGGGCCGCACCTGTGTGCGAGCGGGTGGGGTAGAGCTTGGTCAGTACTGCTGTGCGCGCGCGCTGACCGGACTCGATCGCGGCGCGCATGCCAGCGCCACCGGCACCGACGATGACGACGTCGTACTTATGGACCTGCATACCAGACGCTCTTTCTCTCAAAATTCGCTATAAAACAACGGGGCGGCTTTGCCTGCTCCGCAAAACAGGGCCCGCGGAAAAGCCCGCGGGCCCGGGGTTGTGCCAGTTCTAGGCAGGGCAGAATCCACCCGGAAGGGCAACGCCGTTCACCACGGGGCACGGGTTGAAGGTGAAGATGACCAGCGTGCCGAGGAGGATGATGACGACGGCGGCCGCGTAGAGGACGGTCTTCAGCCAGCGGCGGGTGGACGTCTTCTCTGCGTAGTCGTTGATGATGGTCCGGACGCCGTTGGTGCCGTGCAGCATTGCCAGCCAGAGCATGGCCAGGTCCCAGAACTGCCAGAACGGGTCTGCCCACTTGCCGGCCACGAAGCCGAAGTCAATGGCGTGGATGCCTTCGCCCACCATGAGGTTCACGAACAGGTGGCCGAAGATGAGGACCACCAGCACTACGCCGGAGAGACGCATGAACAGCCAGGCGATCATCTCGAAGTTGCCCCGTGAGCCGCTGCTGCGGCGGTACTGGGGGGCGATCCGCCCGCTGCGGGGGCTCTCGATCGTTGCAGTCATGGCTTAGTGACCTCCGAGGGCGAGGGATAGGTGGCGGATGGAGAAGGCGACCATGGTCACGACCCAAAGGGCCAGGACTGCCCACAGCATCTGCCGCTGGTACTTTGCGCCCTTCTTCCAGAAGTCGACCGCAATGATCCGCAGGCCGTTGAAGGCGTGGAACACGATCGCGGCAACAAGGCCGGTCTCGCCCAGCGCCATCAGGGGGTTCTTGTAGGCGCCGATCACAGCGGTGTAGGCCTCCGGTGACACACGCACCAAGGAGGTGTCCAGGACGTGGACCAACAAGAAGAAAAAGATCACTACACCGGTAATGCGGTGTCCTACCCAGGACCACATGCCTTCACGGCCGCGGTACAAGGTGCCAGCTGGTTTTGTCGGCACTGATAAACCTCCCTGCAACACAGCGGCGCTGGCATGAGATCCATGCGGGGGGAACGCCTGCTGCGAGAGCACTCGTAGCTCAGGCCTAAATCTAGGCTCCGCTAACAGCTTATTCAATTTCGGAGATTCTTGGTGCCCAGTACTGGAGCGGATTTTCCGGGGAAATGAGACGAACGCCACATCCCTGCAGGCTTTTGGGTACGACGGCGCCGCAAAACGCAGGTCTGATGTGTCGCCAAAGGAGCCGGTTGGGGCCGTTCCGCTAAAGTAGCCGTGATGAGTACAGACAAAGTGACAAGCCCGGCTTCACCCCTTGACCGCTTCATCGCGGTGATTCCGGCAGGCGGAGTGGGGACCCGCCTCTGGCCCCTGTCACGTGCAGCAGCTCCCAAGTTCCTTCACGATCTCACGGGATCGGGCAGCACGTTGCTGCGCGCCACCTATGACCGGCTGCACCCTTTGGCGGGCAACCGGATGCTGGTGGTGACCGGCCGGGCGCACCGCGACGCCGTATGCCGCCAGCTGCCCGAGGTGCAGGACGCCGACCTTGTCCTCGAGTCGGAGCCAAAGGACTCCGCTGCCGCCATCGGCCTTGCGGCGGCGATCCTGCACGAGCGCGATCCCGACACCATCATGGGTTCCTTCGCAGCCGACCAGGTGATCAGCCCGGATGATCTGTTCCAGCAGGCCGTCCGCGAAGCCATCCACACCGCTGCCACCGGCAAGATCGTCACCATCGGCATCAAGCCCACGCACCCGTCCACCGGCTTCGGCTACATCCGCTCCGGCAAGGCCCTGCACATTGAAGGCGCGCCCAGCGCCCACGACGTGGTGGAGTTCGTCGAAAAGCCGGACGAAGTGGTGGCCCAGCAGTACGTGGACAGTGGCGACTACGTGTGGAACGCCGGCATGTTCGTGGCACCGGTGGCGTTGATGCTCAAGCACCTTGAGGCGAACCAGCCCGAACTGTTCCAGGGGCTGCAGGAAATCGCCCGGGCGTGGGACACCCCCCGGCGCGACGAGGTCACGGCACGCATCTGGCCCACCCTGCCGAAGATCGCCATCGACTACGCAGTGGCCGAGCCCGCCGCCGAAGCCGGGGACGTCGCCGTCGTTCCCGGAACTTTCCGCTGGGACGATGTTGGCGACTTCGCCTCCGTTGGCCGCCTCAACAGTGCCAAGGAAGTGGACGACGTCACCGTCCTCGGCGAAGGTGCCCGCGTGTTCACCGAGAACTCAAGCGGCGTTGTGGTTACCGACACCAAGCGCGTGATCGCCCTGATCGGCATCCAGGACGTGGTCATCGTGGATACCCCGGACGCTTTGCTGGTGACCACCATGGCCAATTCCCAGCGCGTCAAGGCTGCCGTCGACGCACTTAAGGCAAGCGGCGACACGGACGTCCTCTGACCCGGAACCTGCCGGCGCCACCGGTGCCGGCAGTCTCCGGAATGTAATGAGGCGTCAGTGAATGGGCACTAAAGCCGGCACCCTCGCTAGAGTGAAACAGTGCGCAACTACACTACTGAAGCCGAGCCCACCGCCCTGGTGGCTCCCTGGCTTGAACCGCTTTTGCCGGAACTGATCGAATTCCGGCGGGACCTGCATGCGCACCCGGAGCTGTCCTTCAAGGAGTTCCGCACCACGGACAAGCTTGCCGAGCGGCTCGAAGCCGCCGGCCTGAGTCCCCGCCGCCTGGAAGGCACCGGGCTGACCGTGGACGTGGGCGAAGGTCCCATCGCCACGGCGCTGCGCGGCGACATTGACGCCCTGCCCATCATCGAGGAGACGGGCCTGCCGTTCGCGTCGAAGAATCACGGCGTCACGCACGCCTGTGGCCATGACGTGCACACCACCACCATGCTGGGCATCGCCCTGGTATTGAACCGGATGCACCAGGAGGCACCCCTTGGGGCCACCGTCCGGATCATCTTCCAGCCTGCCGAGGAAACGATGCCCGGCGGCGCGCACGCCTGCATCGAACAGGGCGTCCTGGAGGGCGTCCCCCGGATCCTGGCCCTGCATTGCGACCCCCGGATTGAGGTGGGCAAGGTGGGAACGCGGATTGGTGCCATTACCTCGGCTTCGGACACCATCCGGATCGAACTCTCCGGCCGTGGCGGCCACACGTCGCGCCCGCACCTCACCGAGGATCTGGTGTTCGCGCTGGCCCAGATCGCCGTGAACGTACCGGCCGTGCTGTCCCGCCGGGTGGACGTCCGCAGCGGCGTCTCCGTGGTGTGGGGCCAGATCACCGCGGGCTCGGCACCCAATGCGATTCCCGGCAGCGGCTACATGGCCGGGACCATGCGCTGCCTGGACCGCGACGCTTGGCACGCTGCCGGCGAACTCCTTGACGAAGTGGTCCACCAGGTGGCCGCACCGTACGGCGTGGACGTCCACCTGGAGCACACCAGGGGGGTGCCGCCGGTGGTGAACTCGGAACACGAGACAGCCATCATCGAAGCTGCCGCCCGGGCCGAAATCGGCGAGAGCGCCGTGGTGCTGACGCCGCAGTCCATGGGCGGCGAGGATTTTGCCTGGTTCCTGGCGGAACTTCCGGGAGCCATGATGCGGCTGGGCACCAAGACGCCGGGCGGTGAGGACTACGACCTCCACCGCGGCGATTACATCCTGGACGAGCGCGCCCTTGGCCTGGGCATCCGGGTCCTCACCGCAGCGGCGCTGCGGACCATCCGGGACCTCGAGCAGGCACCGCTTCCGTAACCTCTTTGGCCTGGGGGCGCGCCTGGCAGAGCCCGGCCGTAAAGGTGCCCTGCCGCCGTCGTTCGCATGCCGACGGCGGCGCAACAGGGGCTGCCCCACCTGCAGTAAGTTGTGCACAACTTAATTGTGGGCTATCGTTTCTGTATGACCGAAGCACCCCGCCTGGACCGGCAAGTCTGTTTTGCCCTGTACTCAGCTTCCCGTGCCGCCACCGCCGTCTACCGGCCCGTGCTGGACCAACTGGGGCTCACCTACCCGCAGTACCTGGTGATGCTGGTCCTGTGGGAAAGCGAACCCCGGGGCGTGAAGGAACTCGGCGGGGAACTTGGCCTCGACACCGGCACCCTGTCGCCGCTCCTTAAGCGCCTGGAAGCCCTGGGGCTGGTGGAACGGCGGCGGTCCGGCGAGGACGAACGCCGCGTCGCCATCCACCTGACGGATGCCGGGCGGAACCTCAGCGGCGCGGCCAGCGCCATTCCGCAGCGGCTGGCCGATGCCGCAGGACTTTCGCTGGACGAACTCGAACAGCTGCGGACCACCCTGGGCAAGCTCACGGCTGCCCTGCATGAATCGCTGTGAACCCGAATACTGCACCATCCCATCTACAGGACGGATTTTTTCGTGAAGACTCTCTACACCGCCGAGGCGCTGGCCTCGGGCGAAGGGCGCGACGGCGCTGCACGCAGCAACGACGGCAGGCTCGCAGTGGATCTCGCCAGCCCGGTCGAACTCGGCGGCAGCGGCCACGGCACCAACCCCGAACAGCTTTTCGCCGCCGGGTATGCCGCCTGCTTCCATTCCGCACTGCGCCTGGTCGGCCGCAAGGCAGGCGCTGACCTGACGGACTCGGCAGTGGCAGCGAAAATCCACCTGGGGCAGCTGGAGAGCGGAGCCGGCTTCGGGCTGGCCGCCGAACTGGAAATCGCCCTGCCCGCCCTGGACCTCGCCACGGCGGAAGACCTTGTGGCCAAGGCGCACCAGGTCTGCCCCTATTCCAACGCCACCCGCGGCAACATCAACGTCGACCTCAAGATCCTGGAGTACGCAGCATGAGCACAGCCCTTGCAACCACCACCCGCGAAATCCGGTTGGCTTCGCGCCCCGAGGGACGCCCGTCCAATGAGAACTTCGAACTTGCCGAGTCTCCGCTGCCCGCACTCGAAGACGGCCAGATCCTGGTGCGGAACCTCTTCATGTCCGTAGACCCGTACATGCGGGGCAGGATGAATGACGTCAAGTCCTACTCCGCGCCCTTCGCCGTGGGCAAGGCGCTCGACGGCGGGGCGGTGGGCGAGGTGATGGCGTCCCGGTCGTCCGCACACCAGGAGGGCGACGTCGTCGTGCATCCGCTTGGCTGGCGCGAGTATGCGGTGGTCGACGGCGCTTCTGCCACCCCCGCCCGCACTGACCTGGCCCCGGCGTCCGCTTTCCTGGGTGCCCTGGGCATGACCGGGCTGACGGCCTACACCGGTCTGTTGAAGGTTGCCGAATTCAAGCCGGGCGACGCCGTGTTCGTTTCGGGCGCGGCGGGTGCCGTGGGCTCGCTGGTGGGACAGATCGCCAAAGCCATGGGCGCCTCCCGGGTCATCGGCTCGGCTGGCTCGCCCGCCAAGGTGGCCCGGCTCCTGGAGCTCGGTTTCGACGCCGCGTTCGACTACCATGACGGTCCCGTTGTCGGGCAACTGGAAAAGGCGGCCGGCCCGGCCGGCATTGACGTCTACTTCGACAACGTGGGCGGCGAGCACCTCGAGGCAGCCCTGTCGGTCCTCAACGTGGGCGGCCGGGTGGCAATGTGCGGCGCCATCGCGCAGTACAACTCAACCGAACCCACTCCTGCACCCCACAACCTGATGCAGGCTATCGGGAAGCAGCTCACCCTCCGGGGCTTCCTGGTGGGCGGGCAGCGCCAGCACGCGGCGGAGTTTGCGGAGAAAATGGCCGGCTGGCTGGCGGACGGGACCGTGCGCTACGACGAGACCATTGTTGACGGACTGGAGAACGCGCCGCAGGCCTTCATGGACCTCCTGGACGGCGCAAACACCGGGAAAATGCTCGTCCGGCTGTAGCCGCCACCATCACGCACAAGCAGTAGGGACACCGCATCCGCGGTGTCCCTACTGCTTGGTAACAACTTGTAAACAATCTCCCGGCTGGGCTCCTGGCGTGCTATGGGGACGTGGCGCAGGCCACTAAAGTAAGTGCCATCAGTGCGCTCCGGCGCAGTGCTGCGTGCCTTCAGTGAAAACAGAATTTCAGCGCCGAAACGGACACTCATTGAATTCCAGCCCGTAGCGCCACTCGCATCATCCCTGGAGGAAAATTGAAGAAATCACTGCGTGCCAGCTTCAAGCGCGGTTCAATGGCCGGAGTGGCCACCCTCGGTGCGTCCGCGCTTGTGCTCACCGCCTGCGGTGCAGCCCCCGAAGCCGGAAGCACCTCATCCGCAGGTGCCAGCGACTACACGGGCTGCATCGTGTCGGACTCCGGTGGATTCGACGATCAGTCCTTCAACCAGTCCTCCTACGAGGGCCTGAAGAAGACCGAGAAGGACCTTGGCATCAAGGTCAACCAGATCGAGTCGAAGACCAATAACGACTTCGAACCCAACCTGCGGGCCATGGTCACGGCCGGCTGCAACCTGACCATCACGGTGGGCTTCCTGCTCGGCGACGCCACCAAGGCCCAGGCCACCGCCAACCCGGACAAGCACTTCGCCATCATCGACTTTGGCTACGACAAGCCCATCAGCAACGTCAAGCCGATCATCTACGACACCGCGCAGGCGGCCTTCCTCGCCGGCTACCTGGCTGCAGGAACCACCAAGACCGGCACCGTGGCCACCTTCGGCGGCATCAAGATCCCCACCGTGACCATCTTCATGGACGGCTACGCCGACGGCGTGAAGTACTACAACCAGCAGAAGGGCAAGAACGTCAAGCTGCTCGGCTGGAACAAGGATGCCCAGGACGGCAGCTTCACCGGCGACTTCGAAAAGCAGGACGTGGGCAAGCAGCTGACCAAGAACTTCCTGGACCAGGGTGCGGACATCGTCATGCCCGTGGCCGGTCCCGTGGGCAAGGGCGCAGGAGCCGCGCTTAACGAGGCCAAGGCTGCCGGCAAGGACGTCAAGCTGATCTGGGTTGACTCGGACGGCTACCTCACCGCCCCGGACTACAAGGGCATCATGCTCTCCTCTGTCATGAAGCAGATGGGCGAGGCCGTGGAGACCGTTGTCACTGAGGACAAGGACGGCAAGTTCAACAACACCCCGTACGTTGGCACCCTTGCCAACGACGGCGTGCAGCTGGCACCCTTCCACGACCTCGACTCCCAGGTCCCCGCCGACGTGAAGTCCGACCTCGAGAAGATCAAGAAGGACATCGTCGACGGCAAGCTGAAGGTCGAGTCCGCAGCCAGCCCCAAGGCCTGATCCACCACAGGAAGCGCCACCGCCGGTCCGTCACCCACTGGCCGGCCGGTGGCGCTTTTTGCTGGCCGAACGTTTACAGCGCCCGGCCGGCTCCTCCCGGGACTGCAGCCACTAGGCTGGTGCTGCAGCCATATATCCCGTCCGGTCGATCACCGGACGCTTCGAGATTGGTCAGAGTTTTGAAACTTGAACTCAGAGGGATCACCAAACGTTTTGGCACGCTCCTGGCCAACGACCACATAGACGTGGTGGTTGAGCCGGGACAGATCCACTGCCTCCTTGGTGAAAACGGGGCGGGGAAATCCACCCTGATGAATGTGCTCTACGGGCTGTATGAGCCGTCCGAAGGCGAAATCCTCATCGATGACAAGCCCGTCACGTTCCGGGGCCCGGGCGATGCAATGGCGGCAGGGATCGGCATGGTGCACCAGCACTTCATGCTGGTGCCGGTCTTCACCGTGGCCGAGAACGTAGCGCTGGGCGCCGAACCCACCAAGGCGGCCGGGTTCCTCAACCTGGACCAGACCCGGCAGCGCATCAAGGAAATCTCGGACCAATACGGCTTCGATGTGGACCCGGACGCCCTGGTGGAGGACCTGCCGGTGGGCGTGCAGCAACGGGTGGAGATCATCAAGGCACTGGTCCGCAACGCCAAGGTGCTGATCCTGGATGAGCCCACCGCCGTGCTGACTCCGCAGGAGACCGACGAGCTCCTGGATATCATGCGCCAGCTGAAGTCGCGCGGAACCTCCATCGTCTTCATTTCGCACAAGCTGCGCGAGGTCAAGGAAGTCTCGGACACCATCACCGTGATCCGGCGGGGCAAGGTAGTGGGCACGGCCGATCCCGCCGCCTCCACCACCGAACTTGCCTCGATGATGGTGGGCCGTGCCGTAAGCCTGACCCTGGACAAGGCTCCGGCCCAGCCCAAGGACACCACCTTCGAAGTCCGCGACCTCACCGTCATCGCGCCCAACGGCCAGCACGTCGTGGACCATCTCAGCTTCCACATCAAGCGCGGCGAGATCCTGGCCGTTGCCGGCGTCCAGGGCAACGGGCAAACCGAACTCACCGAAGCGATCCTGGGCCTGCAGGAGCGGGTCACCGGTTCCATTGTCCTGGACGGCAAGGAGCTCGTGGGCCGGTCCGTCAAGGAAGTCCTGCAGGCCGGCGTCGGGTTCGTTCCCGAAGACCGCAAGGTGGACGGGCTGGTGGGCACCTTCTCCGTGGCGGAGAACCTGATCCTTGATCTTTATGACAAGCCGCCCTTCGCCAAGGGGATCAGCATGAGCCCTGCGAAAATCATGGAGAATGCCAAGGCGCGCATCGGCGAATTCGATGTCCGCACACCCTCCGCCGCAGCCGCCGCCGGGACCCTGTCCGGCGGCAACCAGCAAAAACTTGTGATGGCCCGCGAACTTTCCCGTCCACTGCGCCTGTTCATCGCCTCCCAGCCCACCCGCGGCGTGGACGTGGGTTCCATCGAGTTCCTGCACCGGCGGATTGTCGCGGAGCGTGACCAAGGGACCCCGGTGATGATCATTTCCACCGAACTGGACGAAGTCATGGAACTGGCGGACCGCATTGCGGTGCTCTACAAAGGCAAGCTGGTGGGCACTGTCCCCGCCGGAACCAGCCGGGACGTCCTTGGCCTCATGATGGCTGGCATCCCGCCGGAAGAACACGCACACACCCCGCCGGCCGGCACCCCGGCCGCCACCTCCAACGCCGAGGGAGCCGACCATGCCTGACCAGCCTTCCCCCAAACACGCAGACGAAAGCCGGCACGTCGACAACGAACAGCCCGGCGCCGGGTCTGCCGCCGGCCAAAATGCTGCGGAGGAAACGGCCGCAGTAGTGGCCGTCGACACCGCCGGCGGGGCGATGCAGCCCTCGGCTGTTCCAGCCACGGCCCAAAGCGGACTGCTTCCCGGCGGCTCCGACACCGTCCTGCGCAGGATCTTCACCGGAAGCGGCATGGTGTCCGTGCTGGCAGTGCTGCTGGCGCTGATCATTGGCGGCCTGCTCATCGCGAGCACCGACAAGCAGGTGGCCACCACCGCCGGCTACTTCTTCGCCCGGCCCACCGACATGCTGACGGCCGTATGGAATGCTGCCACGCGCTCCTACATAGCGCTGTTCCAAGGCTCGGTGTTCAACCCCCGCGGCAATGGGCTGGCCGCACAGTTCGCACCCTTCATGGAGACCCTCACCATCGCCACGCCGCTCATCACGGCCGGCCTGGGCGTGGCGCTGGCGTTCCGGGCCGGGCTCTTCAACATCGGCGCCCAGGGGCAGATCATCGTGGCCGGCATCCTGGCGGCCTGGGTGGGCTTCGCCCTGCACCTGCCGTTCGGCCTGCACCTGCTGCTGGTGCTGGTGGCCGGCATCATTGGCGGCGCCCTCTGGGGCGGCCTCGCCGGCCTGCTGAAGGCCCGCACCGGAGCCCACGAAGTCATCCTGACCATTATGTTCAACTACATCGCGCTGTACTTCCTGCGCTACCTGCTGAATACCCCGGCGTTCCAGCGGCCGGGGGAGTCGAACCCCATTTCGCCCATCCTGGATCCCAGCGCTGTCTACCCCCAGATCCTGGGCAGCCAGTACCGGCTGCACCTTGGCTTCATTCTGGCCATCGCGGCCACAGTCCTGGTGTGGTGGCTCCTCAACCGGTCCACGGTGGGCTTCGAGTTCCGTGCCGTGGGCGCCAACCCCAAGGCAGCCCAGACCGCCGGCATCAACGTCTCCCGCTCCACCGTCCTGGTCATGGCCATCGCCGGCGGGCTCGCAGGCATGTCAGGCGTGGCCCAGGTCGCGGGCACGGAGAAGGTGCTCACGGACGGAGTCGCCGCCACGTACGGCTTTGACGCCATCACGGTCGCCTTGCTGGGACGTTCGACGCCGTGGGGCACCTTCGCTGCCGGCCTGCTGTTCGGCGCCTTCCGCGCCGGGGCGGTCCAGATGCAGATCCAGACCGGCACCCCCATCGACATCGTCCTGGTGGTCCAGTCCCTGATTGTCCTTTTCATTGCCGCGCCGCCGCTGGTGCGGGCCGTCTTTGGACTGAACCCGCGGCGCAGGAAGCCCGCGCGCGCAGCCAAGTCCGGGCAGGCAGCCACTACCGGAGGTGCCGCATGAGCACAACAGTTTCATCGTCCAGGCCGGGCAAACCCCAGCCCGGAGGGCCCAAGGCGGACGCCCCTTCCGCAGCGCCGGCGGGCAAACCCGTCAGCTGGAAGACTCCCGTCCTGCTCGCTGTCTTCGCCCTGGTCTCCCTGGTGTTCTTCGGATTCCTGGCGCCCAGCCAGACGGCCAGCTTTGGCATCTCCACCGGCGGCGACTTCTTCCAGCTGCCTGCATTGGAGATCAATGCGTTTGCCGGCGGCATCGTACTGTCGGTAGTGCTCATGGCGCTGGCAGGATACGCCGTCTACCTGAAGACCAAGAACCAGCCGGCTCCGGGCTGGTTGGCGGTCACGTTCATCGTGATCTTCGTGGCGGCCTTCCTTATTTGGGTGGTGGGCGGGGCCCGCACCCCCGCCATCTCGCTGGCGGGGCTCATCGCCGGGTCCGTCACGCTTGCGGTTCCGCTCGTGTTCGGTTCATTGTCCGGTGTCCTGTGCGAGCGGGTGGGCGTGGTCAACATCGCCATTGAAGGACAGCTCCTGGGCGGTGCATTCACCGCAGCCATCGTTGCCAGCATGACAAAGAACGCCTTCATCGGGCTGCTGGCCGCGGCCATTGCCGGGGCGGTCGTGTCCATGGTGCTGGCGCTGTTCAGCATCAAGTACCTGGTGAACCAGATCATCGTTGGCGTCGTCCTCAACGTCCTGGTCTCAGGGGTGACGGGCTTCCTCTTCAGCACCGTGATGCAGGCCAACAAAGCCCAGTTCAACTCACCGCCGGGGCTGGACGTCATCGACATCCCCATCCTCTCCAGCATCCCCATCATCGGCCCCATCCTGTTCCGGCAGTCGCTGGTGGGCTACCTCATGTATGTGGCCGTCGCGGTGGTTTGGGTAGGCCTGTTCAAGACCAGGTGGGGCCTGCGCGTCCGGGCAGTGGGGGAGCACCCCCAGGCCGCAGATACCCTTGGCATCAACGTCAACGCCACGCGGTTCTGGAACGTGACCCTGGGCGGTGCCGTTGCCGGAATTGGCGGCTCCTTCTTCACCCTGGTAGCGATCGACAGCTTCACCAAGGAGATTTCCGGCGGCCGCGGCTTCATCGCGCTGGCCGCCCTCATCTTTGGCCGCTGGAACCCGGTGGGCGCCTTCTTCGCGGCACTCCTGTTCGGTTTCGCCGACAACCTGCAGAGCATCGTGACCATCATCGGCACCCCGGTGCCCAGCCAGTTCATGGCCATGCTGCCCTACCTGGTGACCGTCCTCGCCGTCGCCGGCCTGGTAGGCAAATCCAGGGGCCCGGCCGCCAGCGGCATCCCCTACGTCAAGGGATGACAGCCATGGCCGGCACGCAGCCGGTGGACTGGGCCGCCCTGGAGGCGGCCGCAGTCGCCGCCATGAAGAACGCCTACGCCCCGTACTCGAAGTTCCCGGTGGGAGCCGCGGCCCTGACCGGGGATGGCCGGATTGTCAGCGGCTGCAACGTGGAGAACGCCAGCTACGGGCTGACGCTCTGCGCGGAATGCGCCCTGGTGGGAAACCTGCACATGACCGGCGGAGGCCTGCTCCGAGCGTTCTACTGCGTTGACGGGGCGGGGAACATCCTCATGCCCTGCGGCCGGTGCCGGCAGCTGTTGTACGAATTCCGCGCCCCGGATATGCAGCTCATGACTACCCAGGGCATCAAAACCATGGACCAGGTGCTGCCCGACGCCTTTGGTCCCGAACACCTGGAGGAGACCCGGTGAACGAGAGCAGGACTGAGGCGTTCGACGCCGTTGACATCATCCGCACCAAGCGGGACAAGGGAACGCTGAGCCCCGAACAGATCGACTGGACCATCGATGCCTACACCCGCGGAGCGATCGCGGATGAACAGATGGCAGCCCTGAACATGGCCATCCTGCTCAACGGCATGGATCGCGCCGAAATTGCCCGGTGGACCGCCGCAATGATTGCCTCCGGCGAACGGATGGATTTCTCCAGCCTCCGGCGCCCCGATGGCGGCCTGAAGTACACCACGGACAAGCATTCAACGGGCGGTGTGGGGGACAAGATCACCCTGCCGCTGGCCCCGCTCGTCGCAGTGTTCGGCGTGGCCGTTCCGCAGCTGTCAGGCCGTGGTCTGGGGCACACCGGCGGAACCCTGGACAAGCTGGAATCCATTCCCGGGTGGCGGGCCAACCTCTCCAATGACGAGATCCTGGCCCAGCTCCAGGACGTGGGGGCTGTGATCTGCGCCGCCGGAGCGGGCCTGGCGCCGGCGGACAAGAAGCTCTACGCCCTGCGCGACGTGACCGGCACCGTGGAGGCCATCCCGCTGATCGCGTCGTCCATCATGAGCAAGAAGATCGCCGAGGGCACCGGCTCGCTGGTCCTGGACGTTAAGGTGGGCAGCGGCGCGTTCATGAAAGACGAGGCCAAAGCCCGCGAACTCGCCGGGACCATGGTGGCGCTGGGCAAGGATGCGGGGGTCAACACGGTGGCGCTGCTGACCAACATGAACACCCCGCTGGGGCTCACCGCCGGCAACGCCATCGAGGTGGAGGAATCAGTGGAGGTGCTGGCGGGCGGCGGTCCCGATGACGTTGTGGAACTGACCGTCCGGCTCGCCGAGGAAATGCTCGCCTGCGCAGGAGTGCATGACGCCGACCCCGCTGCTGCCCTCAAGGACGGCCGGGCCATGGACGTCTGGAACCGGATGATCGCCGCCCAGGGAGGCGACCCCCGGGCCGCGCTGCCGGTGGCCAGGGAATCCGACGTCGTTTACGCTCCGGCGGACGGTGTGCTGGTGGAACTGGATGCACTCGCCGTAGGGGTGGCCGCCTGGCGGTTGGGCGCCGGACGTGCCCGCAAGGAGGATGCGGTCCAGGCGGGGGCGGGAGTGCGCATGCACGCAAAGCCCGGCGCCACAGTGCGCGCCGGGGAACCCCTGATGACCCTGCTCACGGACACCCCTGAGCGGTTCGCGCGGGCCAGGGAAGCCCTTGAACATGCCGTGGTCATCGCTCCGGAAGGTTCGCGGCCTGCCCAGCAGCTCATCATCGACCGCATAGCATAGGCACCAATGCAGGCCATCAATGACTTCATCCTCGCCGCAGCCGGGCAGCCCTGGGTGCTGGTACTGGTGCTGGCCTGCTGCATCATTGACGGCTTCTTCCCGCCCGTCCCCAGCGAATCCGTGGTGGTGGGCCTTGCAGCCGTCGCCGCCACCGCCGATGTGCCCAACCCGCTGCTCCTGGCCCTGGTGGCGGCCGCCGGTGCCTTCTCCGGTGACAACATCGCCTACCTCCTGGGCCGGCGGGTGGGCACCGGGCGCTGGGCCTGGATGCGCGGCCCGCGGATGCAAAGCGCGTTCCGCTGGGCGGGCCGCGAACTGCGGAAGCGTCCCGCCTCGCTGATCCTGGTGGCCCGCTTTGTCCCTATCGGGCGGGTGGCGGTCAACCTGACCGCCGGCGTCACCCACTACCCGCATCTTCGGTTCGTGGGCCTGACCATCCTGTCGGCCAGCCTCTGGGCCGGCTACTCGGTGGCGATCGGGCTTTTCTTCGGCCAGTGGTTCGAGGACAACCACCTCCTGGGCGCGGCAATCGCCATCGTGTGCGCCGTGGCCCTGGGCATTGTGGTGGACCTGGTAATCAACAAATTCCGGGGCAAACCCAACGTCGTGGAGCGGATCCGGGAACCCGGTGCCTGACCGGCGCGTTTAACCTGTAATTCCGGGCTTCGGGGCGTAGCGCATTGCGGCTCCCGCATGGGACACTTAGGAACGATTTCCGCTTTGGCTGCGGCACTTTGGCTGTGTCATTTTTTATACAGGAGCAACACCGCGTGGAGTTTATTAATGAGGCCGTGCTCCATGCAGCGGGCCAATGGTGGATTTACCCCGTCCTGTTGGTGTTCTTCTTCGTGGACGGCTTCGCCATGGTGGTCCCCAGTGAGACGCTGATCGTTGCGCTGGCGGCTTTTTCCCGTCACAGCGGCGAGCCCAATCTTTGGATCCTGGGCCTGACGGCCCTGGTCGGCGCCATCTGCGGCGACAACATGGCCTATATGCTCGGCCGGAAGATTGGCCTGGACCGGTGGGGGTGGATGCGCCGGCCCAAAGTCCGGAAGGTCTTCTCCTGGGCGCGGTATGAGCTTGAGAAGCGGGGTGCCGTACTGATCTTCACCGCCCGCTACATCCCCTGGGGCCGGGTGGCGGTCAACTACGTCGCCGGCAGCACCGGCTTCTCGCACCGCAGGTTCTTCGTCTTCGACGCCTTCGCCTGCGTCACCTGGGTGGGCTACTCCCTTGGTATCGGCGTGCTGGCCAGCTCGTTCCCCTGGCTGCACCACAACCCCCTGCTGAGCGCGGGTATCGCCGTCGTGTTCGCGATTGTCCTGGGCATCGTCATTGACCACCTGCTGCGCTGGTGGCACAAACGGCTGGGCCGGAACGACGCACCTGACGCGGACGGGTGGAGCGATGAAACCTCCGGCTCCGGCCACGAGGGACGACCCGGCACCCAGGCCCTTGTAATGCCGTCGGCAGAGGCCGGTCCCGCGGCCAAGTAGCGCCGGGCTTTGAACGGCTGGCTTTGAACTCTGGCCCACCCTAAGGTGGGAACGTGACTGAGCCTATTGTTGACGCTGCCCCTGCCATCGATTTTGACCTGAAGAGCCTGCCCAAGGTTTCCCTTCACGACCACCTGGACGGAGGACTCCGTCCGGCCACCATCATCGAACTGGCGGAGGCCGTAGGCCACACGCTCCCCTCGACCGACCCGGTGGCCCTGGGGCAGTGGTTCCGGGAGTCAGCGGATTCCGGATCCCTGGTCCGCTACCTGGAGACGTTCGACCACACCGTTGCCGTGATGCAGACCTACGACGGTCTGTTCCGCGTCGCGAAGGAGTTCGTTGAGGACCTCGCCGACGACGGCGTGGTGTACGGCGAAGTGCGTTGGGCCCCCGAGCAGCACCTCCAGAAGGGCCTGAGCCTTGATGAAGCCGTGGAAGCGGTTCAGGATGGCCTGGAGGCCGGCGTCGAAGCCGTGTCCGAAAGTGGCCGCGAAATCCAGGTGGGCCAGCTGATCACCGCCATGCGGCACGCCGACCGTGGCCAGGAGATCGCCGAACTGGCCGTCCGCCACCGCAACAAGGGCGCAGTGGGTTTTGACATCGCCGGGGCCGAGGACGGCTTCCTGCCCAGCCGCTTCAGGGACGCCTTCACCTACCTGGCCCAGCACAATTTCCCTGCCACGGTTCACGCCGGCGAGGCGGCCGGGCTGGAGAGCATCCAGTCCGCGCTGGTGGACGGCCGCGCCCTCCGCCTGGGCCACGGCGTCCGGATCGCCGAGGACATCATGGTGGAATTCGACGACGACGGGGAAGCCGGGGACACTGTTGGCCTGGTCACCCTCGGGGACCTCTCCAGCTGGATCCGCGACCGCGGCATCGCCCTGGAAATCTGCCCGTCCTCAAACCTCCAGACCGGCGCGATTGCAGAATTCGGTGAGGGCATCGAGAGCCACCCGCTGGACATGCTCTACCAGCTGGGCTTCAACGTCACCATCAACACGGACAACCGCCTGATGAGCGGCGTCACCCTGACCGACGAGTTCAACCTGCTGGTGGAAACCTTCGACTACGACCTCGACGACCTGCTGGAGCTGACCCTCAATGCCGCCGAAGCGTCCTTCCTGCCCCTGGAGGAAAAGGAAGCGCTGGTGGAATACATCAACGACGCCTACGCCAACCTTGGCTGACCAGGCGCCCGTCGGGAGGCTCGTCACTGTCATAGGGCAGCTGCGTGAGCACTGTCCCTGGATGGGCGCCCTGACACACGCCTCGCTGGTGGAGTACCTCCTGGAGGAGGCGTACGAGGTGGCCGAAACCATCGAGGAGGGCCACCCCGACGCCGAACTCCAGGGCGAGCTGGGCGACGTCCTGCTCCAGGTGGTGCTGCACGCCCGGCTGGCCGAGGAACGCGGTGCGTTCAAGTTCGACGACGTGGCGCGCGGCCTGGCTGCCAAAATGATCCGCCGGAACCCGCACGTGTTCCAACCTGACGGTTCCCTGCAGGAGAGCTTCCCGGCCACCGTTGAGGAGATCGAGCAGAAGTGGGACGAGGTCAAGCGGGCCGAACGCCCGGAGCGGCCCAGCGCCTTTGAGGGCATCCCGGAGGCCCTCCCGGCGCTGGCCAAGGCCCAAAAGTCGCTGGACCGTGCCGCCCGCGCGGGCCTCGGGCTTCCCGACGGCGCTGCCGTCCCTCAAAGCGAGGAGGAACTCGGAAACCTGCTGCTCGCCGTCGTGCGTTCCGCCCGTGACAACGGCATGGACGCTGAGCGTGCCCTCCGTGCCGCGGTCCGCCGTTACCAAGGCGGCCACGCGCCATCATGACGTCACGGCCCCGGCCGGTTTGAGTAACCCGGACCACTCTCGACTACGCTAGTCCCTGACGAGTACGTCGAGTTTTTTGCCTGATTCCCCCCGTTAATCGCCCATAAGGAGCAAATTCATGGCGCTTATCGATGCCATCCACGCCCGCGAGATCCTCGATTCCCGTGGCAACCCCACCGTAGAAGTTGAAGTCCTGCTTTCCGACGGCCAGATCGGCCGCGCGGCCGTTCCCTCCGGCGCTTCCACCGGCGAGCACGAGGCCGTCGAACTGCGCGACGGCGACAAGGGCCGCTACCTCGGCAAGGGCGTGCAGAAGGCCGTCGACGCCGTGATCGACCAGATTGCCCCCGCCCTGACCGGCTTCGACGCCACCGACCAGCGCAGCATCGACCAGGCCATGCTGGACCTGGACGGCACCCCCAACAAGGGCAAGCTGGGCGCCAACGCCATCCTGGGCGTCTCCCTGGCGGTCGCCAACGCAGCCGCGGCCTCTGCCGACCTGCCGCTCTACAAGTACCTGGGCGGCCCCAACGCGCATGTCCTGCCCGTGCCGCTGATGAACATCCTCAACGGTGGATCCCACGCCGATTCCGACGTCGACATCCAGGAATTCATGATCGCCCCGATCGGCGCCGAGACCTTCTCCGAGGGCCTGCGCTGGGGCGTCGAGGTGTACCACAACCTCAAGTCCGTGCTCAAGGAAAAGGGCCTGTCCACCGGCCTCGGCGACGAAGGCGGCTTCGCCCCGAACCTGCCGTCCAACCGTGCAGCACTGGACCTGATCCAGGAAGCCATCAAGAACGCCGGCTACACCCCGGGCAAGGACATCGCCCTGGCCCTGGACGTTGCCTCCTCCGAATTCTTCAAGGACGGCGCCTACCAGTTCGAAGGCAAAGCGCTCTCCGCCACCGAGATGAGCGCTTACTACGCCGAACTCGTGGCCGACTACCCGCTGGTCTCCATCGAAGACCCGCTGGACGAGAACGACTGGGAAGGCTGGAAGACCCTCACCGACACCATCGGCGACAAGGTCCAGCTGGTGGGCGACGACCTGTTCGTCACCAACCCCTCCATCCTGCAGCGCGGCATCGACACCAAGACCGCCAACTCCCTGCTGGTCAAGGTCAACCAGATCGGTTCCCTGACCGAGACCCTGGACGCCGTCAGCCTGGCCCAGCGCGCCGGCTACACCACCATCACCTCGCACCGCTCCGGCGAAACCGAGGACACCACCATCGCCGACATCTCGGTGGCCACCAACGCCGGCCAGATCAAGACCGGCGCCCCGGCCCGCTCCGAGCGCGTCGCCAAGTACAACCAGCTGCTGCGCATCGAAGAGGAACTCGACGACGCCGCACGCTACGCCGGACGCAGCGCGTTCCCGCGTTTCAAGGGCTAGTAACCGCCTAAACCCATCCGCGGTGGCTATGGTTGAAAGACCATAGCCACCGCTGTTGTTTCCAGCAGCATTTGTTTCAGCAGTGTTTGTCCAGCACAGATAGTGGCTGCCCAGGCAGGCTGCGTTTCAGGAGTGTCATGGCTACCCGCCGCCCCAAAGTTCCCAAGGTCGCCCCCGCCCGTCCAGCCAAGGAAACGGCCGACGACGGATCCGCCGGCGGTGCCGAGGTCATCCGGGCGGATTTCCGGCCGGGCAAGGGCGCCGCTACGACGGACAAAGCACCGGCGGGCGATAACCCGGGGCGTGGAACTGCGGGCAAGGCCGCGGCGAAGGCAGGGCAGGCAGCCAAGTCCGGGCCTTCCGCCGCACGCAAGGGCAGCAGTTCCGTTGACGGCAAGAGCGTCCGGGACGGCGATGAGGATCAGCACCCTGTCCCCGCCAAGGCGTTCTCCGGCCGCATGCTGGCGCTGGCCGTGGTGATGATTGCCATCACCATCATGCTGGCGCCCACGGTGAAGATCTTCTTCGACAAAAAGGCCGAAATCGACGCGCTGAACGCCGATATCGCCGCACGCCAGGCGGAAGGCGATGCCCTCCGGCAGCAGGTTTCGCGGTGGCAGGACCCCAACTACGTCAAACAGCAGGCCCGCGACCGCATTAACATGGTTATGCCGGGCGAAACCGGCTACTGGGTTTTTGGCAGCGATGAGCCGGCCGGAGAAAGCAGTAGCCCCGCCGGCGCAGCAGCACAAGACCCCGCCGATCTGCCGTGGGTGGATTCCCTGTGGGAGTCCATCAGGCGCGCGGCCACAGACTGAACCGCACAGGAAGGACGGCCCGCGAACATGGAACACAACACGGCAGCCGCCCGGGACGAATCCCGCCAACCGACAGCACACGACCTTGAAGTACTGAGCAGGCAGCTGGGACGCCCCGTCCGCGACGTCGTGGAGATTCCGGCGCGCTGCGTCTGTGGAAACCCCCTGGTGGCTGCCACCGCCCCGCGCCTCAGCAACGGCACCCCCTTTCCCACCACCTTCTACCTGACGCACCCGGTGATCACATCCGCGGTTTCCAGGCTTGAAGCGGCCGGCGTCATGAACAGCATGAATGAACAACTGGCAGGCGATGCCGGGCTCGCGGCTGCCTACCGCTCAGCACACGAGGAGTACCTCGCTGCCCGCGCGGCCATCGGGGAGCGTTCGGGCATCGGCGCTGTGCCTGAAATCGACGGCGTCTCCGCCGGCGGGATGCCCACGCGCGTCAAATGCCTGCACGTCCTGGTGGGCCACTCCCTGGCGGCAGGCAGCGGCGTCAATCCCTTAGGCGACCAGGCGCTTGACATGATCAGCGAATGGTGGACGGCGGACAGGTGTTACTGCGACGGTGCCTGGGACACCACAGGCGAGGCACCGTCCAGGGACCTCAGCCGCCACGGACCGCAGGGCCTGCCGGACATCGTGGGGCGCCCTGCCCCCGTGCGGAAGTCCGCCGGCGCCGCAGAGGCCGCCGAATGACCCGCGTGGCCGCCATAGACTGCGGCACCAACTCCATCCGGCTGCTGATTGCGGACATCGACCGCAGCAGCGGCGCCGCGAACCTCACCGACGTCGTCCGGGAGATGCGCGTGGTCCGGCTGGGCCAGGGCGTGGATGCTACCGGCGAACTGGCCCCGGAGGCGCTGGACCGGACCTTTGCCGCAGCGGCTGACTACGCCCGGCTGATCAAGGAGCGCGGCGCGGAGCGGATCCGCTTTGTGGCCACCTCCGCAAGCCGCGATGCGCGCAACCGGGACGTCTTCGTGGACGGCATCAGGGACCTGCTGGGAGTGGAACCTGAGGTGATCTCCGGGGACGAGGAAGCGGCACTGTCATTCGCCGGCGCCAGCAGCGTCCTGCCCATCCTCGACGGCCACCAGGTGCTGGTGGTGGACCTCGGCGGCGGAAGCACCGAATTCGTCCTCGGCACTGCAGCCGGGGTAACCGCGGCAAAGTCCGTGGACATCGGCTGTGTCCGGCTCACCGAACGGCACCTGCGCAACGATCCTCCCACCGCCGAACAGATCGCTGCCGCGGAAGCCGACGTGGACGCTGCCATGGCCCGCGCCGGGCGCGACGTACCGCTGGAACGTGCCACCGCCGTCGTCGGTGTTGCCGGGTCCGTCACCACCATTACCGCGCACGCGCTCCGCCTGCCCGGGTATTCCCCCGCCGCAATCCACGGCGCCGAACTCCCCATCGGGGAAGTCCGCGCCGCCGCCACCGACCTGCTGGGCATGACCCGGGCGCGCCGCGCGGCACTGCCGTACATGCACCCGGGACGCGTGGACGTCATCGGCGCCGGGGGACTGGTATGGCGCCGCATCCTGGAACGGATGGGGGAGCTGACCGGGGGGCGCATCACCGCGGCCACCGCAAGCGAGCACGACATCCTCGACGGCATCGCGCTGAGCATCGGTTAGGCCATGCACTCCACCCCAGCTTCCATCCCGCTCCTGCCCCGTGCGGCGGCCGCCGCCGTAGCCGTCCTCCTGGCAGCGTCCTGCCTGTGCGCCGGCCTCTTCACTGCACCCGCCGCAAACGCCGACGAATGGCGCGACAAGGAATACTGGCTGGCAGACTCCGGTATTACCAAGGCCTGGGAGGTGTCAAAAGGTGCCGGCGTCAAGGTGGCCGTCATTGACAGCGGCATCGACGCCCAGCACCCGGACCTCAAAGGCGCGGTCGTCGGCGGTTACGACGCCTCGGGCTCCGGCCAGCCCGACGGCCAGAAAAGCGTCGGCTCCAAACCCGAACACGGCACCTTGGTGGCCACCATGCTGGCCGGCCGCGGACACCAGCCGGCCAGTGCAAGCCCCAGCCCGGGTCCCGGGCAGCCCGGCACTCCGCCGGACGGGATCATGGGCGTGGCGCCGGAGGCCCAGCTTTTGTCCGTTTCCACCTGGCTGGGCTCGGCCAACCCCTCGGGCAAAAGCGACCAGGACCAGATTCCCGAGGCCGTCCGCTGGGCCGTGGACAACGGCGCCAAGGTGATCAACATTTCGCTGGGCAGCACCACCCCGCAGTGGCCGCAAAGCTGGGACGCCGCGTTCCTGTACGCAGAACAAAAGGACGTGGTCATCGTTGCCGCCGCGGGCAACCGCGTGGGCGGCAACACCCAGGTGGGCGCCCCCGCCACCATCCCCGGCGTACTCACCGTGGCGGGCCTGGACCGGAAGAACGTGGCCAGCGTGGACGCCTCATCGCAGGGGATCAGCATCGGGGTGGCTGCCCCCGCAGAGAACCTCCTGGGCGGCCTCCCCGGCGGGAGCTACGCGGAGTGGGCCGGGACCTCCGGGTCCACGCCCATCGTTTCCGGCGTCGCCGCCCTGATCCGGTCCAAGTGGCCGGACATGAGCGCCGAACAGGTGATCAACAGGATCGTCTCCACGGCAAAGGATGCCGGCCCTCCGGGCAAGGACCCGCTGTACGGCTATGGCATCCTGAACGCCGAGGCCGCGCTCAAGGCCGACGTCCCCCAGGTGTCGGTGAACCCGTTGGGCACCGTAGCCGAATGGATCCGCGTGCACCGGCGCGGCAACGCCGCGCCTGCAACTCCCCAGCCCACCGCCACCTCAGCGCCCATCGCGGCACCCACGCTGCCGGACGCCACCGTCCCGGCCGCCAAGGCACCCTCTCAGCGCGACACTGCCATCGGCGCCGCCGTCGTGATCGGTTTTGCCGTCCTGTTCGTGGCGATCATCGCTGCTGCCGGCATCTCGCTCCGGAGGGCTGCCCGGAACCCGGCCCTTGCCCGGGAGGAGCCGGAGACAGGGGTAGTGGAACAGGTGCAATCGCGCAGTAATCCGCACGTTACGGACCGGGGGGCAAGTTAGTGAAGATTTTCACAAACTGCGCTATCCTTAAACTATGGCAACCACCCCACAGCTCCAGGACCGTCCCAGGGTACTCGTCGTCGGCGGCGGGTACGTCGGCCTGTACGTAGCACTGAAACTGCAGAAGAAGATCGCGAATGCCGGTGGCATCGTCACCGTCGTCGATCCGCTGCCCTACATGACCTACCAGCCCTTCCTCCCCGAGGTGGCCGGCGGCAACATCGAGGCCCGCCACGCGGTGGTGTCCCACCGCCAGCACCTCAAGCAGACGGAACTGATCCAGGGCCGCGTTACCTCGATCGACCACGAAAACCGCACAGCTGTGGTGGCTCCCGCCGACGGCGGCGAAAACTTTGAAATTCCGTACTTCGACGTCGTGCTCGCAGCCGGCGCCATCACCCGCACGTTCCCCATCAAGGGCCTGGCGGACAAGGGCATTGGCCTGAAGACCATCGAGGAAGCCGTTGCGCTGCGCAACAAGCTGCTGGAGCGCATCGAGGTTGCCTCCACCATGACGGACCCCGCCGCACGCGCCCGCGCCCTCACCTTCGTGGTGGTCGGCGGCGGCTTTGCCGGCATCGAGTGCATCACCGAGATGGAAGACCTCGCCCGCGCAGCCGTGCGCAACAACCCCCGCATCAAGCAGGAGGAAGTCCGCTTCGTCCTGGTCGAAGCCATGGGCCGCATCATGCCCGAGGTCACCGCCAAGCAGGCCGAGTGGGTTGTGGAACACCTGCGCAGCCGCGGCATCGAGGTCCTCCTGAACACCTCGCTGGACAGCGCCGAAGGCACCCTGAAGCTCATCAACCTTCCGGACAAAACCCCCGCCCAGGAATTCGAAGCCGACACCCTGGTGTGGACGGCCGGCGTGCAGGCCAACCCGATGGTCCGCTCCACCGACTTCCCGCTCGAGCCCCGCGGCCGCGTCCGCGTCCTGCCGGACCTGCGCATTGCCGGGGACGAAGGCATCGTGGAGAACGCGTGGGCCGCAGGCGACATCGCCGCCGTTCCGGACCTCACCGGCAAGGGTCTGCCTGACGGCACCTGCGTCCCCAACGCCCAGCACGCCCTGCGCCAGGCCAAGCGCCTTGCCAAGAACCTGTGGGCTTCGCGCTGGGACAAGCCGCTGGCTGACTACAAGCACAAGAACCTTGGTGCGGTGGCCGGCTTCGGCGAATGGAAGGGCGTTGCCAACATCAACCTCCTGGGCCGGATCGGCCTCAAGGGCCCGCTGGCGTGGCTGGCCCACCGCGGCTACCACGGCATGGCCATGCCCACGTTCGAGCGCAAGTTCCGCGTGATCTTCAACTGGATCATCGGCTTCTTCGCCGGCCGGGACACCACCCAGCTCATGGACCTGGACAACCCCCGCGGCGCCTTCGTCGCGGCAGCTACCCCCGCCCCGAAGCCGGCAGCCGCACCAGCGGCAGTTCCGGCCGGCGGCTCTGGTTCAACCGCCACCACCGCTGCCAAGGAAACGGTGGCGGCCAACGCCAAGTAGTGCGTCTGCTCCCGCTTTACAGCGTCCGACGGCGGCCGTCCCCTTTGCGGGGCCGGCCGCCGTCGGCGTTTCCAGCCAACGTGCCATTCACAGGTACCATTGACCCCGGCGCCCCAGTAGCCCAATTGGCAGAGGCAGCGGACTTAAAATCCGCGTGTTGTGGGTTCGAGTCCCACCTGGGGTACAGACTGTCCCGGCACGGCGCTGCCGTCCCGGCGTTCCGAAAGCCGCCTGCCCAGCAGGCGGCTTTCGGCGTTTAATGCCCCACAGGAAACTACTGTTATAAGGCTGTGACCTCAGTCACTTAGGTTCGCTGGCGTCTATGCACTAGCTTGAAGCTAAATCAGGAATACCTGGTCCCGCTCCGGGCGCCACAGCGCCCGTTCCGCACCCGCATCGCACGGTCCTGTTTCGGAAGGCAGATTAATGTACCGAAAGAAAGTCCTCACTTCGTTGGCAGCGGCAGCCACGTTCAGCATGCTGCTGTCGGCCTGCGCCAACCAAGCAGGCCCCAGCAACACCGAGAGCTCCGGCTCGTCCAACAAAGTGAACATCCCCGCCATTTCGAAAGTGGACGTTCCCTCCGGCGCGGTCAAGCCCGCCGGCGACGGCAAGGCGACCTGCCCGGCCACCACCACGCTGGCCTACGCCGGCGCCCAGACCGGCCCCAACGCGCAGCTCGGCGTCAACATTTTCAACGGCATCCAGCTGGCCATCGACCAGCACAACAAGGCCAACCCGGGCTGCCAGGTGCAGTTCAAGAAGTTCGATACCGAAGGCGACCCCAACAAGGCCACCGGCCCCGTCACCCAGCTGGTGAGCGAGCCGGACATCCTGGGTGTGGTCGGCCTCCCGTTCTCGGGTGAGTCCAAAGCCACGGGCAACATCTTCGAGCAGAAGGGCCTGGTGCACATCACGCCGTCGGCCACCAACCCGGGCCTGACCAACAACGGCTGGACCACCTTCTTCCGGGGCCTCGGCAATGACGCCGTCCAGGGTCCGGCGGCCGCCAAGTTCCTCACCGGGAAGCTCGGCGCCAAGAAGGTCTACCTGGTCCAGGATGATTCCGACTACGGCATCGGCCTGGGAACCTCCACCTCTGCCGGCCTGGGCAGCGCACTGGCGGGGACGGAAAAGGTGACCACCGGGCAGAAGGACTTCTCGGCAGTCATTTCCAAGATCATGAACGCCAAGGCGGACGCCGTCTTCTACGCCGGCTACTACGCAGAGGGCGCCCCGTTCGACCAGCAGCTGGTCGGCAAGGGGTTCACGGGAACGTTCGTGGCACCGGATGGCGTCAAGGATGACCAGTTCATCAAGCAGGCAGGCGATGCTTCCAACAACGCCTACTTCACCTGCCCCTGCATCCCCGGTGAGCTGATTCCTGATTTTGCATCGGCTTACAAGGACATCGCCAAGGGTGCAGAACCCGGTACGTACTCTATCGAGGGCTACGACGCCGCAACCGTGCTCCTGTCCGGGATCGACGCCGGCAAGCAGAACCGCGCCGACCTGCTTGCCTGGGTCAAGGCCTACGACAAGGACGGCCTGAGCAAGCACTACAAGTGGGATGCGAAGGGCGAGCTCCAGGCCCCGACCGTGTACGGCTACAAGGTGGAAAACGGGAAGATCGTTCCCATCGGCCCCATCGGGGAGTAGCAGCCCGGCGCAAGACAATGGCTGTGGGGGCCAGCATCAGCAGGCCCCCACAGCCTTTTCTTCGCTTGGCAGCAGCCCAGGACCAAACTACGTCAATAGACACAAGTCCCACGGCCGGGCCCACAAGGCCGCGTGCAACTGGATCAGGATGTTCCCATGCTTCCCTCTCTTGTCCCACTACTCCCGACTGAAAACGACTGGATCACCTTCGACATACCGTCCCTGGCCCAGAACTTCTGGAGTGCCACCTTTGACGGCCTCACCTTCGGGGCCATCTACGCGCTCGTAGCGCTGGGCTACACCCTGGTCTACGGCGTGCTGAACCTGATCAACTTCGCCCACTCGGAAGTGTTCATCGTCGGCTGCTACGCAGTCTTCTTCACCCTCAGCAGCCTGGGCTTCGGCCCCTCGGTTCCCCGGCTCGACATCTGGGCGATCATCCTGAACCTGTTGCTGGCGCTGGTTTTGGCCATGGTTGCCTCGGCCGTCACAGCCTTCCTGCTGGAACGCATCGCATACAAACCCCTTCGGCGACGCAACGCCCCCCGCCTGGTCTTCCTGATCACGGCCATTGGTGCTTCCTTCACCATCCAGTACCTGATCTACCTGTGGCGTGGTCCCAGCCCCGAGCTTGCCCTGACCATGTTCCGGCCCACCCCCATCTTCGACGTCTTCGGCACCATCATCGATTCCCAGCAGCTGGTGATCATCATCGCCGCGGTGATCATGATGGTGGGCATCGACAGGTTCATCAGCAAGTCCCGCACCGGCCGCGGCATCCGGGCCGTTGCCCAGGATCCTGATACCGCAACATTGATGGGCGTCAACAAAGAGCGCATCATTATTACCACCTTCGTCATCGGAGGCCTGCTCGCAGGAGCCGCCGCCTTGTTCTATGTCATGAAAATCCCGTCCGGTGTCCAGTACAGCGGCGGATTCGTCCTGGGCATCAAGGCCTTCGCGGCCGCTGTGCTCGGCGGCATCGGCAACGTCCGCGGCGCCCTGCTGGGCGGCCTGCTGCTCGGCCTGATCGGCAACTACGGCCAGATCCTGCTGGGCAACTCGCAGTGGACCGACGTCGTGGCCTTCGTGGTGCTGGTGCTCGTGCTGCTGCTGCGGCCCGAAGGCATCCTGGGAACCTCCCTTGGAAGGAGCAAAGCATGAGCATGACGGACGGCCCCACACCGCTGCAGACAGCGGCGGCCCAACAGGCAGCAGAGGACCGCGAAGCTTCCTCGAAGGCCGCAGGAAAGAGCGACCTCCGCCAGCGGGGCAGACGCAAGTCCGGGTACTTCTCCGACCGGTGGCACGCACTGTCCCGGCAACAGCAGTGGGCGTTCCTGATTATCGTCGTCGTCCTGGCCTACCTGCTCCCGCTGATGAACCCGCCCATCATCACCACCGAGCCCGGCAACAACTTCGCCCTGGCCTGCTTCGACATGGCCCGGTTCGCACTGATCGCCGTCGGCCTCAACGTGGTGGTGGGATACGCCGGCCTCCTGGACCTGGGATACGTCGCCTTCTTTGCCGTGGGCTCCTACTGCGCAGCAATGCTGACCAGTCCGGACTCGCCCTTCCTGCATATCCCATACCTGTGGACCATTCCGATCGCCATGGCCGTCACCATGTTCTTCGGCGTCGTGCTGGGCGTGCCCACCCTGCGCCTTCGAGGCGACTACCTGGCCATCGTGACGCTCGGATTCGGCGAAATCGTCCGCATCCTGGCCACGATCATCCCGGCAATGAAGGGCCAGGTGGGCTTCCAGAACGTTGGCCACCCGCCGGGTACCGAGGCTGACGGAACGCCCATCTTCTCCAACTCGAACGGCGTGCCCTGGTACTGGCTGACGTTGACCATCATCATCATCGTCACCCTCCTGGTAGGCAACCTGGAACGCAGCCGGGTTGGCCGCGCCTGGATCGCCATCCGTGAAGACGAGGACGCCGCCGAAATCATGGGCGTTCCCACCTTCAAATACAAGGTGTGGGCCTTCGCCATCGGCGCAGCGATCGGCGGACTATCCGGCGCCCTCTTCGCCGGGCAGGTGGGGTTCGTCAACAACCAGAAATTCGACGTCACCACGTCCATCCTGTTCCTCGCCGCCGTCGTGCTTGGCGGAGCGGGCAACAAGGTTGGTGCCATCCTTGGCGGCGCCCTGGTCAGCTACATCCCGCTGAGGTTCACGGCCATTGCCGAATACAAGTACCTGATCTTCGGCATTGCCCTGGTGCTGATCATGATCTTCCGTTCCCAGGGACTGCTCCCGGCACGGCAGCGGTTGCTCGCCTACGGACGGACTGCTCTGAACAAGGTGGTCACCCGCGAGGTCACCCAGCCCAAGGACACGGACAATCCACCAGCCGGTCCCGACACCCGGGCGGCCGGACAGAGAGGAGCGGAGGCATGAGCTCCGAGGAAAGGCACGGCGGCTCCAGCAGCGTGGAGGAACAGCCGGCAAGTGATGGCTCCGCGGCTGTTGCGCCCGAGATCGACATCGAAGCCCTGGCAGAGGCCGGCGTGGACCCGGAACTTGCCGAGAAGGTGGCCCCGGACCGCGACATCGCGGTCAAGGTGGGCGACAACATCGTGGAAGTCCAGAACCTGACCATCAAGTTCGGCGGCCTCGTGGCGCTGGACAACATCAGCTTCAACATCAAGCGGGGCGAGATCCTGGGCCTCATCGGGCCCAACGGCGCCGGCAAGACCACCTGCTTCAACGCGATGACCGGCGTTTACAAGCCCACCAGCGGGAAGGTGGTGCTGGAAGGCCAGGTCCTGAACGGCATCAAGCAGCACAAGATCACCCGCCTGGGCCTGTCCCGCACCTTCCAGAACATCCGCCTGTTCGGTGAGATGACCGCCCTCGAAAACGTGGTGGTGGGCCTGGACGCCCGGCACCGGACCAGCGTCGGCGGGGCGCTGCTGCGCCTGCCCACCCACATCAGGGAGGAGAAGTCCGCCATCGAACGGGGCATGGCCCTGCTGGACTTCGTTGGCATCGGCAGCCACGCGCATGTCCTGTCCCGGCAACTGCCGTACGGCTACCAGCGCCGCCTGGAGATTGCCCGGGCCCTGGCAACCGATCCGAAGGTCCTGTGCCTCGACGAGCCTGCGGCCGGATTCAATCCTGCCGAAAAGGAAGAACTGATGGCGCTCATCCGCACCATCAGGGATGAGGGCTACACCGTGCTGCTGATTGAGCACGACATGAAGCTCGTGATGGGCGTGACGGACCGGATCGTCGTGCTGGAATTCGGGAAGAAGATTGCGGATGGACTGCCGCGCGAGATCCGCGAGGACCCGCGCGTTATTGCCGCCTACCTAGGAGAGCCCGAAGATGACGTTGCTTGAACTTAAGGACGTTTCCGTGCACTACGGCCGCATCCAGGCCCTGCGGAACATCTCCTTCACCGTGGATGAAGGTGAAGTCGTGGCGCTGATCGGCGCCAACGGTGCCGGCAAAACCACCACGATGCGGACAATCTCCGGGTTGCTGAACTGCTCGGAAGGCCGGATCATGTTCGCCGGCCAGGACATCACCAAGATGAAGGCCCATATCCGGGTGGTCCACGGAATCTCCCAGGCCCCCGAAGGCCGCGGTATCTTCCCGGGCATGACCGTCATGGAAAACCTCGATATGGGCACTTTCGGACGCAAGGACAGAAGCGGGGTGGGGAAGGACCTGGACCGCGTGTTCGACCTGTTTCCCCGCCTGAAGGAGCGGGAAAAGCAGTACGGGGGCACCATGTCCGGCGGCGAGCAGCAGATGCTGGCCATTGGGCGGGCCCTGATGTCCAACCCGAAGCTGCTGCTCCTGGACGAGCCCTCCATGGGCCTGGCACCACAGTTCATCCGCCAGATTTTCAAGATCATCAAGGAAATCAACAACCAGGGCACCACCGTCCTGATGGTGGAACAGAACGCCAACCAGGCCCTGGCCGGGGCACACCGCGCCTTCGTGCTGGAGACCGGGGAGATCACCCACAGCGGAACAGGAAAGCAGTTGCTGGACGACCCGTCCATCAAGGAGGCCTACCTGGGGGTGGGGTAGTTCGCCGCACGGGGCCCGGTGCCTGGAAAGGTGCAACGGTCACGGTTCGGTTGCAACCGGGCCCCAAGGGAACTTTCCCTGCTGCCTCCGCGTGGGAATTGGTAGCGTAACAAAAAGCTCATCACCCACATCCACATGGAGGAATCCCGCAATGGCACTTGGCGGCAACCCGATCTTCAACGGAAAGAATTTCCGTGGAGCCACCCAGGCACCGCCTGTCCCGCAGGCTCCCTACGGCGCTCCCTACGGCCAGCAGCCCTATGGCGGCCAGGCACCGTACGGCCGCCTTCCCTACGGCCAGCAGGGCTGGGGCACGCAACCCCAGAGCATGACCGACGAGCAGCTGCGGCAGATGTACAGCCAGCCCTCGGCCGGCCCCGCAGACACCGGCAGGATGACGTTCGACGACGTCATCATGAAGACCGCGGCCTGCCTCGGCGCCGTGCTGGTGGGCGCAGCCATCACCCTCACGGTGGGCCTGCCGCTGGCGTCAATGCTGATGATTGTCGGCGCCCTGGGCGGGTTCGTGCTGGCCCTGGTCAACACCTTCAAGAAGCAGCCTTCGCCGGCACTGATCCTTGCGTACGCGGCGCTGGAGGGCCTCTTCCTCGGCGGACTCACCAGGATCCTTGACACCCAATTCCCCGGTGTGGGGCTGCAGGCGGTCATCGGTAGCCTGTCCGTATTCGCCGTGACCCTGGTGCTCTTCAAGAGCGGCAAGGTCCGGGCCACCCCCAAGGCCATGCGGTTCTTCATGATCGCCATCATCGGCTACGCCGTGTTTGCCCTGGTCAACATGGTGCTGATGTGGACCGGCGCCCTGCAGCAGCCCTTCGGCCTGCGCAGCGTCGAGATCTTCGGGATCCCGCTGGGCGTCTTCATCGGCCTGCTCGCCATCGGCCTCGCCGCCTTCTCGCTGATCATGGACTTCACCAGCATCGAGGAAGGGGTCCGCAGCGGAGCCCCGCAGCGCTTCTCCTGGACGGCTGCCTTCGGGCTGACCGTCACCCTCGTCTGGCTCTATGTGGAGATCATCCGCCTGCTGGCCATCCTGCGCGGCGACGACTAGGCACCCGGCCAGCTTCCGCCGTCGTAAACCAAAAACCGTGGGCTCCACCAGACTGGTGGGGCCCACGGCCGTTAAGGGCTGACGGCATCAGGCTGCCGCGGCGTCCCTAGGCAATGCGCATGGCGCCGGCGGCAGGGGAAACGGTAAAGATGTCCGGCGCCTTGAAGCCGGCGTCGGCAAAAGCCTGGGTGACGGCGGCGCGCACCTTCTGCTCGGCGTCCACCGGGGTCAGCGCAATCGCAGCTCCGCCAAAGCCGCCCCCGGTCATGCGGGCACCAATGGCCCCATGGGCCCGCGAGGTGTCCACGGCCAAGTCCAATTCCGGGCAGGAAATTTCAAAATCATCGCGCATGGAGGCATGGCTGGCGTCCAGCAGGGGACCGATGGCGCTGGGGCCGGGGCCGCCCAGAAGCTCCACGGCCTGGAGCACGCGGTCATTTTCGGTGACAACGTGCCGCACCCGGCGGAACGTCACCTCATCCAGCAGGCCGCTTGCCTCCTCAAGGTCAGCCACCTCGACGTCCCGCAGTGCCTTAACCCCCAGCACTTCCGCCCCAAGCTCGCAGGATTCCCGGCGTGACGCATAGCCCCCGTCGGCGTGGGAGTGCGACACCTTGGTGTCAATCACCAGGAGCACCAGGCCTGCGGGTTCGGTCTCGAAAGGAACCAGGCTTGCCTTCTGGTCCCGGCAGTCCAGGAAGACGGCGTGGCCCTTCGAGCCGCGAAGGGAAGCTGACTGGTCCATGATCCCGGTGGGCGCACCCACGAAGTCGTTCTCCGCACGCTGGGTTGCCAGCACCATGTCCTGGGCCGACAGCCCGGCACCCGTGAGGTCGTTGAGCGCCGTGACGACGGCGCATTCGATGGCGTGCGACGACGACAGGCCGGCACCGAGCGGGACGTTCGAGTCCAGGAGCAGGTCCAGCCCGGGAACGGTGATGCCCCGCTCCCGGAGGGCCCACATGACGCCGAGGGGGTACTTGGTCCAGCCCTTCGCTGTTCCCGGCCGCAGGGTGCCGAGGGTGGTGGTGACCACGCCCTGGTCGCCGTACGTGGACAGGAGCCGCACGGTTGAATCCGGGCGGGCCGCGATGGCCACCCGGGCGGTGCGGTCGATGGCGAAGGGGAGGACGAAGCCCTCGTTGTAGTCGGTATGTTCGCCGATGAGGTTAACCCGGCCCGGTGCCTGCCAGATGCCGTCGGGAGCGCCTCCGAACTCGAGTTCAAAGCGGGCGCCGAGACTTTGGGCGGCGGGTGCGGATGCGGGCGCGGCCTTGGCCGGATCCTGGGTGCTCACGCGGAAGCTCCTTCCGGGGTGGCCGCCATGGCGGCGGCAGGCACGGACGACGGCGGGACCGCAACACTGCGCAGCCGTTCCGCCACAATTTCGGGGGTGGTGTCGTTGATGAAAGCGCCCATGGCCGCTTCGGAGCCGGCCAGGTACTTCAGCTTATCGGCCGCCCTGCGCGGGGAGGTGAGCTGAAGATGGAGGTAGCCCGCCGGCCGGAGGAAGTCATCCAGCGGCGCCTGGTGCCAGGCGGAGATGTAGGGAGTGGGCGTGGGGTACAGGGCATCCACCCGCTTGAGCAGGTCGAGGTAGACGTGTGCCAGCTCGTCCTTTTCCTCTCCGCCCAGTGCAGCCAGGTCCGGCACCCGGCGGTGGGGGACGAGGTGGATCTCCAGCGGCCAACGGGCCGCGAAGGGCACATAGGCGCTGAAATGCGTGCCTTCGAGGACCATTCTGCTGCCGTCTTCCCGTTCGGCCCGCAGCAGGGAACCGGTCAGGGTGTCCCTGCCGTCCTGCGCGTCGTAGTACTTCCGGGCGGCCGCCCCCAGGGTGCCGGCCCGCGGGGTGATGTAGGGGTAGGCATAGATCTGCCCGTGTGGGTGATGCAGTGTCACGCCGATGTCCGCGCCGCGGTTTTCGAACGGGAACACCTGCTTGACGCCGGCCATGGCGCTCAAGGCAGCGGTACGCTGCGCCCAGGCCTCGATCACCGTGCGGGACCGCTCCCCGCTGAGGCCGCTGAAGGACCCGGTGTGGTCGGGGGTGAACGACACTACTTCGCAGCGGCCGTACGCCGGGCCTTTCGTTCCCCATGCGGCGTTGTCAGGCACGGGCCCCAGGGCCGGTCCCAGCGAGGGGAACCGGTTTTCGAAGACCACAACGTCGTAATCCGGGGCAGGGATCTCGGAAGCGTTGGCGGCCGTGGTGGGGCAGATGGGGCACTGGTCTGCCGGCGGCAGGTGGGTGCGGGCCTGACGGTGCGCGGCGACGGCCACCCATTCGTCCGTCAGGGCATCGAAGCGCACCTCGCCCGGCTCCCCGCGAGGGGGCAGGCCGCGGTGGTCGGTGGTGAGGTGTCCGGCGCGTGACGTGCTGGTGCTGTCATCGTCGAAGTAGATCAGCTCCCGCCCATCGGAGAGTCTGGTACTGGTAATCCCTGTCATACAAAAAGTCTTGCATAAACGATCAAGAATGAATAGTTAACAACAAAAAGTAACAAAGGGGGATG
Organism: Arthrobacter sp. AG367; assembly: GCF_007828995.1. NCBI lineage: Bacteria > Bacillati > Actinomycetota > Actinomycetes > Micrococcales > Micrococcaceae > Arthrobacter > Arthrobacter sp. AG367. The sequence goes on along the minus strand of NZ_VIVE01000003.1, from coordinate 338,411 downwards.
GAAGGGCCTTTCGTGCCATGTACGGTAATGCCCATGACAGCCTCTTCCGAACACGGAACCTCCACCCGCTCATCCGCCCTGTCCTGCGCCACCGGCCGGCAATACGAGCTTCGCCGGGGCGACGCCGTCGCCGTGGTCACGGAGCTCGCTGCCGGGCTCCGCTCCTTCAGCCGGGGCGGGGTCCTGCTGACCGAAACCTACGGCGATGATCAGATCGCCCCCGGTGGGGCAGGCATCACCCTGGCACCCTGGGCCAACAGGGTGGAGGACGGGGTCTGGTTCCTCGACGGCCGGAAGCAGCAGCTGGACATCACCGAAGTGTCCCGCAACAACGCCAGCCATGGCCTGCTTCGGAATACCGGCTACGCGGCGGTTGCGGAGTCGCAGGACGCCGTGGCACTGGAGGCCACAGTTTTCCCGCAGCACGGCTATCCGTTCCTGGTGCGCCACAGGGTGGAGTACCGGCTTTCGGAAGACCTGGGGCTGCAGGTCAGGCAGACCCTCACGAACGACTCGGCGGCGGCCGCCCCATTCGTTCTGGGCGCCCACCCCTACCTGCGGCTTGGTGACACCCCGGTTGAGGAACTGCAGCTGACCGTTGCCGCCGGCACCCAACTGGTGACCGATGAGCGATTGATTCCCCGCAGTTCGGCCCCTGTCGCCGGGGATGTGGATTTTCGGTCCGGGCGGCACATCGCGGACCTGGCGGTGGACGTGGCCCTGACGGACCTCAGCTTCGAAGGGGGCAAGGCGCGGCACACCCTCGCGGCGTCCGACGGCGGGGAGGTGTCGCTGTGGCAGGACGAGGCCTGCCGCTACGTCCACATCTTCGTGAGCACGGTGTACCCGGGCCGTAGCCGTGCAGTGGCGGTGGAGCCCATGACCGGACCGGCCAACGCGTTCAACTCCGGCGACGGTCTCCGGTGGCTGGCTCCGGGGGAGTCCTTCAGCATGCAATGGGGCATCGACTACAAGCCCGGCGCGGCGGGGGAGTAGTTTCCCATCGGGCCGCAGCTGGGGAAGTATTGGCATATGACGCCTAACGAGGACGACGTTACCCTGGCCCGCCCGGTTTCAGCGCCGGCGCCCGCCTCCGCTGCGCCGCTGCGGGTCCTGACGGACCGTGAGCTGGACAAGGACATACCCTACGGCATCCGCATAGCGGCGTCCTGGTCGTGGCGGCTGGGCCTGATTCTCCTGATGGTGGGGACGCTGGTCTGGCTGCTCAGCCACATCACCCTCCTGATCATCCCGATTATGGTGGCCGCCCTCCTCGCCGGTCTCCTGAGCCCGGTCACGGTGTGGCTGAAGCGGCACGGGCTGCCTGCTGGGCTAGCCGTAGCCGTGACGGTCCTCGGGTTCATCGGTGTCATTGTCGGTGCCCTGGCCCTGGTGGGCAGGCAATTGGCGGTGGGATTCGGCGAGCTCTATTCCCAGGCCCTTGAAGGCGTCCGGCAGGTCCAGGACTGGCTCTCTGCCGGCCCCCTGCACCTCACGGCCGCCCAGATCGACCAGTACATCAAGGAAGCCACCGACGCGCTGCAGAACAACAGCAGCAGCATCCTCAGCGGCGCCCTGTCCTTCGGCAGCACCGCGGGGCACTTCGCTGCCGGCATGCTGCTGTCGCTGTTCATCCTGATCTTCTTCCTCCTGGAAGGTGACCGGATCTGGGCGTTCCTGGTTAAGATGCTTCCGCGCAAAGCCCGGGCCGCCACCTTCGGCGCCGGCCGCAGGGGCTGGGCGTCCATGGTCAGCTACGCGCGCATCCAGATGTTCGTCGCAGCAGTGGACGCGCTCGGCATTGGCGTGGGCGCCGCCATTATCGGAGTCCCGCTTGCGCTTCCACTGGGCGTGCTTGTCTTCCTCGGCTCCTTCATTCCGGTGGTGGGCGCCCTGTTGACCGGTATCGTGGCCATCCTGCTGGCGCTGGTGGCCAACGGCCCCATCAACGCCCTGATCATGCTGGCCATCGTCCTGCTGGTCCAGCAGCTTGAGGGCCACATCCTGCAGCCCCTGGTCATGGGCAAGGCAGTCTCGCTGCACCCGGTGGCTGTGATCCTCAGCGTTGCGGCCGGTTCCTACCTTGCCGGCATCCCCGGAGCGCTGTTCTCGGTACCCATCCTGGCCGTAGCAAATTCGGCTGTTCGCTACATCGCCGCAAGAACGTGGGAACATGAACAGGTGCCGGTAATTGCCGGGAAGCCCATCACGGCCGGAGCAGGCGGGGACAACACCATCAAGGACGTTGAACCGCCGTCTGTACCTGGCGCGGGGAAGGACACGGCGTCCGGCACTCCAGCCGAACACCGCGATGCCCGTGATTCCTCCCCGGAAGGCACCGGGGCAGAACCCAGAGGAGAGTAGTCCGTGAAGATCCTTGAAACCCTTCCCGTCACACTGGACGATGTCCTTGAGGCGCAGAAGCTGCTTGACGGGATTATCGCGCGCACTCCCGTGGAATCGTCGCGGGCGCTGGGGACCATGGTAGGCGGCGACGTCTATTTCAAATGCGAAAACCTGCAGCGCGCCGGCTCGTTCAAGGTCCGCGGGGCCTACGTCCGGATGGCGCGGCTCTCCCCGGACGAGAAAAAGCGGGGAGTGGTGGCAGCCTCCGCCGGCAACCACGCCCAGGGCGTTGCCGTCGCCGCCAAGAGCCTGGGCATCAAGGCCCGGATCTACATGCCGCTGGGCGTGGCACTGCCCAAGCTCGCCGCCACCCGCAGCCATGGCGCCGAAGTGGTCCTGCACGGGCACAACGTGGACGAGGCGCTCGCCGAAGCCCAGCGCTACAGCAACGAAACGGGCATGGTCTTCGTCCACCCGTTTGACAATGTGGACGTGGTGGCCGGCCAGGGCACCGTGGGCCTGGAAATCCTCGAGCAGGTCCCCAACGTTGACACAATACTCATGGGTGTGGGCGGCGGTGGGCTCCTGGCAGGGGTCGCCGTCGCCATCAAGGCCCGCGCCAGGGAACTGGGCCGGGAGATCCGCATCATTGGCGTCCAGGCGGAAAACGCCGCCGCCTACCCGCCCTCGCTGGCCGCCGACGCGCTGGTGCCGCTGAAGAAGGTTTCCACCATGGCGGACGGCATCGCCGTGGGGCGTCCGGGGCAGCTGCCCTTCAGCATCATCCGCGAGCTGGTGGATGATGTGGTCACCGTCAGTGAAGACTCCCTGGCCCGCGCCCTGATCTTCCTGCTGGAACGGGCCAAGATGGTGGTTGAACCTGCAGGGGCGGTGGGCGTTGCAGCCCTCATGGACGGCAAGATCGAGAACCCGGGAACCACCGTGGCCGTGCTCTCCGGCGGAAACATCGACCCCATGCTGATGCTCAAGGTGATCCAGCGCGGCCTCTCCGCCGCAGGCCGCTACATGACGGTGCGGATGATGCTTGATGACCGCCCCGGCTCACTGGCAACCATTGCCCGCATCATTGCCGAAAACGATGCCAACGTCACCGGCCTGGACCACACGCGGGTGGGAGGCTCCATCAGCATGGGCGACGTCTCCATCACCGTGAACCTGGAAACCAAGGGCCACCAGCACGGTGAGCAGGTCCTCAGCGCACTCCGTGCCGAGGGTTTCCAGCCGATCGTCGTGCACTAGGAACGGGCCTTGGCAGGACTGACGGGCAACGGACGCCTCCCCGGGCGGCAGGCCATCGCGTCCCGCGCGAAGGGCGGGTTGGTGGTGCTGGGCGGCTTTGTGGCTGTGCTGTTCGCCATCGAAGTGGTCAACACACTGATGATGGGGGCCCTCACCCGGACCTTCGGCCTGCGGCCCAGGAGTGCCGACGGGCTGCTGGACATCTTCACCTTCCCGCTCCTGCATGCCAACCTGAACCACCTGCTTTCCAACAGCCTGCCCCTGGTCGTCTTCGGCTTCCTGGTGTTCCTCTCCGGGTTGCGCGTGTTCCTCACCGCCCTTGCCTTCAGCTGGCTCGGCAGCGGGCTGACGGTGTGGCTGATCGGGAACGGCATCACCGTGGGCGCTTCAGGCCTGGTGTTCGGGCTCTTTGCGTTCCTGCTGGTCAGGGGCTTCTTCAACCGCAGTTGGCGCCAGGTCCTGCTCGCAGTGGTCCTTTTCATGGGCTACGGCAGCATTCTCCTGGGCGCCCTGCCGTTCGTGTCCGGATACGTGAGCTGGCAGGCGCACCTTGGCGGGGCCGCCGGCGGCGTGGTGGCGGCGCTGCTGCTTCGTCCGCGCGCGTCTGGGATGCCGGCGAAGTTATAGCAGCCGGCCTGAAGTAGGCCCGGCACAAGGCCTTAACGGGAAGCGGTGGCCGTCCCCTGGGGGGAGGGCCACCGCTTCCCGGTTTCGCGCTGTCCTGTTACGGAGCACTGCGCGTACAAAGCTATGCGCGGAGCTAGCCGGCGTAGGGCTTGGCGGAGAGGATCTCCACCTTGATGTCCTTGCCGTTGGGCGCCACGTAGCTGAGGGTCTCGCCCTCCTTGTGGCCCAGGATGGCAGCGCCAAGCGGCGACTTTTCACTGAAGACATCCAGGTCTGAGTCGCCCGCGATCTCACGTGAACCCAGCAGGAAGGTCTCCTCGTCGCCCGCGATCCTGGCCACCACGATCATGCCGGGCTCCACGATGCCGTCATCGGCAGGCGATTCACCCACATGGGCATCCCGGAGCAGTGCCGTCAGCTGGCGGATGCGGGCCTCAATCTTGCCCTGCTCCTCCTTGGCCGCGTGGTAGCCCCCGTTTTCCTTGAGGTCCCCCTCTTGCCGCGCTGCTTCAATCTTCTGGACGATCTCCGCCCGGCCAGCGCCGGAAAGGTGGTCCAGCTCTGCCTTCAGGCGGTCAAAAGCTTCCTGGGTGAGCCAGGCTGCAGATGCGCTGTTGGTGGTAGACACGGACTTCTCCTCTAGTGGTCCTACAATGCAAAAGACCCCGCCACGGTGGCCACTTGTGGAACAGCAACCAGCTCAGCGGGGTAAAGGTATCTCCCCATTGTAGTCAATCCTCTGGAGATAACCCAACAGGGAAGCGTTCCACGTCACACTGCTCAGGACGCCCCGGCTGGAATCCAGCAGCTGTCCACCACGCCCGATACCGACTCCGACTCCGTGCGCAACGTGACGCGCTGGGCCACCGTCCTGCCGCCGTCGGCCGTTCCATCCGCCACCGAAGGCGGGATGTCCACCACTTTCCAGCCCACCACAGCGAACTTGGAATCCAGCGCCTTCACGGCACATTTCACGGGCTTGCCCGGTTCCCGCGTCACCTGGAAGTCCACCTCGGCGAGCGTGGCATCGGTGGTGCTGTAACCCACGTCCTTGAACGTCACGCCGGAGAGCGAATTCGATGTGGTCACCCACGCCAGGAACCCGATTCCCGCGGCAAGCGCCAGGCCGATCGCGGCCCGGGTGGCCTTAGGGGAGAGCCGGCGCTTTTTAGCACCATACCGATTGGCTAGGCTAGTGTCTGCGGGCGCGGGGCGGGCCGGCTGGTCCGGGGAAGTCACCAGACCAGTTTAGTTCCCTTTCCGCCGGCGCTTTGCGGTGGCTGCAGCTGCCGGCGAGGCAGCGCACCCGCGACACCATCCGAAAGCTGCCACGAGCCGCAAAAGAAGAATTAGGAGCCGTCCCCTCCATGACAGCGTCCAGCAACTCCCAGGTGCCGCTGCGGCTGCTCGCGGTCCACGCCCACCCGGATGACGAATCAAGCAAGGGTGCTGCGACCATGGCCATGTATGCGGCTGCCGGTGTGGACGTGCTGGTGGCAACCTGCACCGACGGTTCCCGCGGCGACATCCAAAACCCTGCGGTGGAAGACGAACCCCACCCCAAGCGGGATATGGCCGGTGCCCGGAGGCTGGAGATGCAGCAGGCTGCCGCCATCCTCGGGATCCGCCAGCGGTGGCTTGGATTTGTGGACTCCGGCCTTCCCGAAGGCGACCCGCTGCCGCCGCTCCCCACCGGATCGTTCGCCACCCTGCCCCTGCACCAGGCCGCGGCGCCCCTGGTGCGGCTGGTGCGTTCCTTCAAGCCGCACGTCATCCTCAGCTATGACGAGAACGGCGGCTACCCGCACCCGGACCACATCATGGCGCACAGGGTGGCCGTGGAAGCCTTCGAGGCCGCAGGCGATCCCGAACGCTATCCGGAGGCGGGGGAGCCATGGGAGCCAGGCAAGCTCTATTACGACCGCGCCTTCAGCCCTGAGCGGTTCCGGGCGCTGCACTTTGCGCTGGAGGAGGCAGGGCTGCAGTCACCGTACGCCGAGCGCCTGGCCGCCTGGCTGGAGTCCGACGCCGAGGGGCACACCCCGCCGCCGGCCGCGCACCCCACCACCACCCAGATTGACTGCGGGGACTTTTTCGAAGTCCGCGACGATGCGCTGCGCGCGCACCGGACGCAGGTGGACCCGCTGGGGTTCTTCTTCGCCGTTTCGCCCGACATGCAGCGCCGGGTTTGGCCGTGGGAGGACTATTCGCTGATCCATTCCAGGGTGCCCTCCGAGCTCCCCGAGAAGGACCTGTTCGCCGGGCTAAGATAGACACGGCAGGCTATTTCTATCTTGCGTAGAAGACAGGCGCGGCGACGGCCGGTCCCGTCCGCTTCCTGCTGCATCCGCTCCACCAGAAGGTATTAACCGTGCAATCTCTGCTCCTCAGCCTCGCCACTACGCCGACCCCGCTGCCTACTCCGACACTGCGGGAGGGGATTTCCGAGGACCAGGTGACGCCGGGCCTGCTGGGGTTCATCATGACGGCGTTCTTCGTCGTGGCGACTGCCCTGCTCATTGTGGATATGGTGCGTCGGATCCGCAGGGTGCGCTACCGGGCCCAGGTGGAGGAAGAGCGCCTGGCCGCTGCAGCTGCCGCAGATGTTGACGCCGCGGACGTCCAGGACGGGCGCGACGGCGGGACGCCTCCGGAAGCTACCGATGCCAACGGAAACGGCAGTGCCGGGGGACATCCGCAGCCGCGCGAATAGGGCTGTCCCTTCGGCCGGGCCGGCTCCGGAGTGAAGGGGTTCTAGTCGAGGACTGCCATGGCGATCGCCGCGAAGTGTGCCGCGAAGGCGAGCACGGTGAACGCATGGAATAGTTCGTGGAAGCCGAAGTGGTGGTAGCTGAAATTTGGCTTCTTCAGCGCGTAGAAAATTGCGCCCGCAATGTAGAGGACGCCGCCCACGCAGATCAGCACGGCCGCCGGGGTGCTTGCCTGGAAGAACTGCGGCAGGTAGAACAGCGCGCCGCAGCCCAGTGCGATGTAGATGGGCACGTATAGCCAGCGGGGGGCTTCAGTCCACAGCAACCGGAACAGCACGCCGAGGATGGCTCCGGACCAGATGACCCACAGGAGGATCACCGCCTGCTGGCGTTCCAGGAGAGTCCATGCCAGCGGCGTATAGGTGCCGGCGATCACCAGCATGATGTTGGTGTGGTCCAGCCGCTTCAAAACGAGCTTGACGCGCGGGGACCAGTTGCCGCGGTGGTAGACGGCGCTGACGCCGAAGAGCAAAACACCTGTGGCGGCGTAGATGGCGGACGTGATTCGGCGGTCCGTGGTGGGGGCAATGACAACCAGGATAATCCCGGCGGCAAGGGCGAGCGGGGCCGTGACCGTGTGGATCCACCCCCGCCACTTGGGCTTGATCATCAGTAGTTCCGCGAGGCGGACGGCGGCGTCATCCATGGCGCTGGGCCCTGGTTCCGCGGCGGTGTTCCGCTCCTCCGGCTGGGGGTCCCGGGAGGCGTGCGGAGAGTCGCTGTTCATGCCACCAGAATAACTTACGGGCCGGTAAGTTACCCGCGGGTAACATCCCTGCTTTGATGTTCCCGGGGTACTGGCCGTGCCAGCCGGCCACGGGCGGTAGCCTAGGATGTGGATGTACGTACGGCAGGAAAGTCAGGTGAGTGGACGCGTGGAGTTGCCCGGGTTCCTCTATGGCTATTACGAACGCCGGCTGCTTAGGGACCTTCCCCGCGACCGGATCCCCCGCCATATCGGCGTCATGGTGGACGGCAACCGCCGCTGGGCCAAGCAGTTCAACGCACCCACCAGCCAGGGCCACCAGGCCGGGGCGGACAAAATCCACGAATTCCTCGGCTGGTGCCAGGAACTCGGCGTAAAAGTGGTGACGCTCTACATGCTGTCCACGGACAACATGAACCGCTCCAGCGAGGAACTGGACCTCCTGATGGGCATTATCGCCAACACCCTGGACCGGCTGGACGAGGACGCCAACATCTCGGTACACGCCATGGGCGCACCTGAACTGCTCCCGGACTACCTGGCCGAGCGCCTTAACAAGCTCACCGCCAGGACACCCGTCCGGGAAAAAATCCATGTCAACGTGGCGGTGGGCTACGGGGGCCGGCGTGAAATCGTCGACGCCGTCAGGGAACTCCTGCACGACGCCGTCGCCAAGGGCATGGACATCTCCAAGCTTGCCGATGACCTGTGCGTTGATGACATCTCACGCTTCCTGTACACGCGCGGACAGCCGGATCCGGACCTGGTGATCAGGACGTCGGGGGAGCAGCGGCTATCCGGCTTCCTCATGTGGCAGAGCGCCTACAGCGAGTTCTACTTTTGCGAGGCCCTCTGGCCTGCTTTCCGCAAGGTGGATTTCCTGCGCGCCCTGCGCGACTACGCCGGCCGCCAGCGGCGCTTTGGCACCTGAAACCCCCGGTTCATAACAAGTTCACACACCTGCAAGAGAAATCGCCGCGTAATGGTTGCGGAAATTACCCCGGGTGGATTTACGTTATATCCATCAGCAGGCAAAACCGCCGGCTGATCGGGGAGGCCAGTACATGGAGCGAAACATCGCACCGGTTGTATGGGAGGCCGGACCCGGCCTCTTGGCCGAGCCGCCTCACCAATAACAATTCCGGGCTGGCGCCCGGGGCTGGAGTCGATGTGGCTACTTCTGAACAACTGCCCGAGGTCCTGTTTGGACTGGGTGGAAAAGCTACCTCTCGCGCCGAGCGAGCTACCTCTGAAACCGGCGCAGCAACTGATGCTGCGGCCGGTTTTGCTGTCTCCGGAAGGGAAGCCGACATCCACACCTTCGTCATCGACACCTCCGTCCTCCTCTCGGATCCGCGCGCACTCCTGCGGTTTGCCGAGCATGAGGTAGTGGTTCCCGTCGTGGTCATCACCGAACTCGAGGCCAAACGGCATGACCCCGAACTCGGCTACTTCGCACGGAAAGCCCTGCGGCTCCTGGACGACCTCCGGGTCAAGCACGGCGGCCTGAACCAGCCCCTTCCCATCGGCGACGAGGGCGGGACCCTGATGGTGGAACTCAACCACATCTCGTCCGAGGTGCTGCCGTTGGGCTTCCGCAGCGGGGACAACGACAGCCGCATCCTCGCCGTCGCCAAAAACCTTGCCAACGAAGGACGCAACGTTACCGTCGTGTCCAAAGACCTGCCCATGCGGGTCAAGGCGTCCGCCATGGGACTCACCGCCGACGAGTACCGCAACGAACTGGTCAAGGACTCCGGTTGGACGGGTGTTGCCGAAATCGAAGCGGACGAACAGGAGATTTCCACCCTGTACGGCCACGAGCCCGTCTTCATCCCCGCGGCCGCCGAGCTGCCCGTCAACACCGGGCTGGTCCTGCTGTCCAACCGCGGCTCCGCGCTCGGCCGGGTGGGCGCCGACAAGCAGGTGCGCCTGGTCAAGGGCGACCGCGACGTGTTCGGCCTCCACGGCCGGTCCGCCGAGCAGAGGCTGGCCATCGACATGCTGATGGATCCCGCCGTCGGCATCGTTTCCATTGGTGGCCGCGCCGGCACCGGCAAGTCTGCCCTTGCCCTATGCGCCGGCCTCGAGGCGGTGCTGGAACGCCGCGAACACCGCAAAGTGATCGTCTTCCGGCCCCTTTACGCGGTTGGCGGACAGGAACTGGGCTACCTGCCAGGTTCGGAGTCCGAGAAAATGAACCCCTGGGCGCAGGCCGTGTTCGACACCCTCGGGGCCTTGGTCAGCCAGGAAGTAGTGGAGGAGGTCATGGACCGCGGCATGCTCGAGGTCATGCCCCTCACCCACATCCGCGGACGTTCCCTGCATGACGCCTTCGTGATCGTCGACGAAGCACAGTCCCTCGAAAAGAACGTGCTCCTGACGGTCATGAGCCGCATCGGCCAGAACTCCAAGATCGTCCTCACCCACGACGTCGCCCAGCGGGACAACCTGCGGGTCGGCCGCCACGACGGAATCGCCGCCGTCGTCGAAACCCTGAAAGGACACCCCCTCTTCGGCCACGTCACCCTGACCCGCTCCGAACGCTCGCCCATCGCCGCCCTGGTCACCGAACTTCTGGAAGGTTAGCGACACCTCGCTGAGGGCCGTGGCCGGGTTCGTCCCGCCACGGCCCTTTTCGTGCGTGGCCGTGGCCGGTTCGCCGGGCCACGGCCCTTCTCCGTCGCTTAGACACAACGCATAGGGCCGTCTCCGGTCGCTGGGCGACCTCCGGCGGCCGATGCGTCGCGATGCGCTCCTACGAGAAGGACCGCAGCCCCGCTCGAGCGGGATCCCTACCGGAAGTGTTCAGAAGGCGCGCCCTGGCACACGTCCGGTTCGAGTCCTTCGTGGAGGAGCGCATCGCCGACCAAAGCGTTGCGCAGGTCGCTCAGCGACCGGAGCAATGCGTCGGGAGGTGTCTAAGCGACGGCGAAGGACTCGGGGCGGACGAATCCTGCCACGGTAAGGCAATCAGGTGACCTTGAGGAACTTGGCCACAGCCTCGTGGCCTTCTACTTTCAGCTCCCAGTCGGGGCGCTTGAAGGTCTCCGGGGTGACGCGGACGTGCTGGAGTGTTTCGATTTTGGGGCCCCAGGCTTTGCGGGTGGTGCCGTTGAGTTCGTAGCCGAGGGAGCGGGACACGCCAAGGGAGGCGCTGTTCCAGATGGCTGCCTCGGATTCGGCGACTTCTGCCCCCAGCCAGTCAAAGGCCCAAAGGACGACGGCGGCACGCATCTCCTTGCCCAGGCCGCGGCCTTGAACGGACTGCTTGAGCCAGGATCCGGTGGTGACTGTCCTGAGGGCCGCGAAGTCCTTGGCTCCAACGTCCTGGCAGCCGGCGAACTGGCCTTCGTGCCAGATGCCGAGGAGCAGCGTCCAGCTTTCGGGCGTGCATTCGGCCCGGCAGCGCCAGTACCAGCGGGCCATGTTGGGGCCCAGCTCCTCGTCGGGCAGCTCGGTCCAGGGAGTGCTGAAGGGGTTCCTGCCGGCGTCATGGATTCCGCCCCGGGCCGCCGCCACGGCCGCGGGGATGTCCTGGTCGGTGATGGGGCGCAGCTCCAGCCGCGGCGTGGACAGCGTGAGGTCGAACAGCGGCCAGATGGAGCCCAGGGTAGTCATCCGCGAAGCCTAGCCGATCGGTGGCATGCGGGGTTGTCATGCCTTGGCGGCGATGTCCCAGCTGATGTGCCGGCGGACGTCGGTGAGATTCATGGACTGTGCCAGGAAGAGGTCATCGAGCATGTACTCATCCACGGCGAGGATCCGGATCCAGTGGCCATACTCCCCGGTTTCCTGCTCCAGTGACTGGCTGGATACGCAGACGCCGGTACCCATGTCCACCCGCAGGAGTGAACTTCCGGGAAGGCAGAGGGGGGCGGCAGGATCGCCCGGGCGGTAGGCGGCGCTGGGGGCCACCACCGCCTCCAAAACCGGCCGGCCTTCGTGCTCGGCGAAGCGGGTGTCCCGGATGTCCAGGGCGTTGCTGCCCGGGAACTCGATGGGCACGGGGGCGTTCCCGGCCAATTCCACGGGGTCCAGGGCGGCTGAAAAGCGTCCATTTCCGAACCCGGGCTCGCCGTAGGCGGCTTCCGGCCGGCGGCGGACCAGTCCGGCGTCGTCGTACACGGGTGTGACCAGGTGCGGAGGGAGCAGCCAGGACTTACGGGTGGCGCTGACGTAGATGCCGTCGCGGGAGTCATTGATGCCTGTGGTGCTGTGAAGGACCAGGCCCTCAGGGCTTTCAAGGCGGAGCGCCCCCGGCCGGCGGAGCCACGCACGGACGAAGGGTGCACCGGGCGTGGGAGCTGACGCAAAGGCCTGGTCCCAGTACTCAAAACGCAGCGCCTGCCACTTCCAGGGGGAAGACCGGCAAAGGTTCCGGAACATCGCGGCCAGATCCGCGGGGATGGAAGGAGGGCCCGGAACCGCCCGGCGCCGGGAGTCCCAGGTCGACATATCCACATTTTACGCGGGGGTGCTACGGGCGGAATGGTGGATCCAGTAGCATCCGAGGGGTGATCGGACGACTCGGCGAACTCTGGCAGCACACCCCGCTGGCCTTCTGGCTGGTACTGGCGGCCTGCCTTTACTTCGCGGTGATGGCGGTCCGGCTCACCATTATCGACGTCCGGCACCACCTCCTGCCCAACAGGATCGTCTTCCCGTCCTATGCGGTGGCCGGTGCGCTCCTCCTGGCGGCGGCCGCGGTTGCCTGGGCCGGTCCCATGCCGACTGCAGGGAACACCGGCGGGATCCTGGCCATCCCTGCCCTCCGCGTTGTGGCCGGCGCCGCGATCCTGTGGCTGTTCTATTTTGTCCTCCGGTTCATCTATCCGCCGGGGATGGGGTTTGGCGACGTCAAGCTGGCGGGAGTGCTGGGAATGTACCTTGGCTACCTCAGCTGGGGCCATCTGTTCGCGGGCACGTTCCTGGCGTTCCTGCTGGGCGGGTTGTGGTCACTGGCCCTGCTGGCGGCCCGGCGGGGCACCCTGAAGTCCGCCATCCCGTTCGGCCCGTTCATGCTCGCCGGCGCCGCCGCCGCGATGCTGCTGCCCGCGTGAGCTGCCTGCGATGTTGCCCGGGCTGTTCGATAGGCTGGCGGTATGCCTGCACCTGAATACGTCCTGAAGCTGCGCGAGAAGATCGGCAACGATCCCATCTGGGTCCCCGGGGTGCGGGGTGTCGTGGTGGATGATGCGGGCCGTATCCTGCTGGCCCAGCGGGCAGACAACGGGCAGTGGGCGCTGGTGAGCGGCATGCTGGACCCGGGGGAGCAGCCTGCACGGGGGCTCATCCGGGAGATCTTCGAGGAAACAGCTGTGGTGGCCGAAGCGGAACGTGTGGTGTCCGTGGGCGCGGTGGGGCCGGTTACCTATCCCAACGGTGACATCTGCGAGTTCCTGGACGTGGTGTTCCTGTGCCGTTACGTCTCCGGCGAAGCCAGGGTCAATGACGACGAATCCCTGGCTGTTGGCTGGTTCAGCATGGACGACCTTCCCGAACTCATGCCCGGCCACCTCACCAGCATCCGCCAGGCACTGGCGCCCTCCGGAGCCGTCCACTTCGAGCCCTGAAAAACCGGGTATCCGACGGCGGTCAGCGGCCCGGCGAAACCAGCTCGCCGTCGTCGTCCTTCACGTGGTCCCCGCGCCCACCTGCGTCATAATCAGTGTCCCGTCCAGTGTCCGCCTTAGTGCCGGCGGCGCCTGCGGGAGCTCCGGCGAGGCCGGCGGCGAGCCGCTCGGCTTCTTCGCCGCCCACTGCCTCGCCGCGGGCCACCATCCCGGCCGTGTCCGAGAGCGGAATTTGCTTCAGCGTGAGGGCCAGGAGCAGTGCCGCGGCGATGAAGGGGAGCAGGTACCAGAACACCGGTGCCAGCGAGTCGGCGTAGGCATTTACGATAGCGTCACGCAGTTGCTCCGGGAGCTGGTTCAGTGCCTGCGGGTCCAGGGTCCGGGTGGACTGCCCGGCCTGCTCAGCGGTAGCACCTGCCCCCGTGAAAGCGTTGGTCAAGGCCTCCGAAAGGCGGGTGGTGAAGATCGAGCCGAACACCGCCACGCCCATGGCTGCGCCCACCTCGCGGAAGTAGTTGTTGGTGCTGGTGGCGGTGCCGATCTGGTCGGCCGGAACGGAGTTCTGGACCACCAGGACCACCACCTGCATGATCAGGCCGAGGCCGGCCCCGAACAGGAACAGCTGGACGCAGATCACCCAGATGGGGGTGCTGGCGGCAAGCGTGGTCATCCACAGCATGGCGGCCATGGTGAGCACGGCACCGAGGATGGGGAACATCCTGTACCTTCCGGTCCTGGAGATCCGGATACCGGAGTAGATGGACGTGCCCATCAAGCCTGCCATCATCGGCAGCATCAGCAAACCGGATTCGGCTGCCGACGTGCCGGACGACATCTGCAGGAAGGTGGGGACGAACGCGATGGCGGAGAACATGCCCAGGCCAAGGGTGAAGCCAATGGCCGTGGCATTGATGAAGATCCGGTTCCGGAACAGGCTCAGCGGAATGATGGGGTCCTCAGCCCGCCGCTCCACCATCACGAAAGCGGCGGCGGAAACCAGCAGTCCGGCACCAAAGGCCCAGGTGAGGGGTGAATCCCAGCCCTCGTCCTTCTTGCCGCCAAAGTCGGTGAAGAAGATCAGGCAGGTGGTGGCCGCGGACAGCAGCACAACGCCCAGCACGTCAATCCGCTTTTCTGCCTTCTTGTTGGGAAGGGTCAGGGCGAACCAGGCAATGGCGAAGGCCGCAAGGCCCACCGGGATGTTGATATAGAAGGCCCATTCCCAGGTGAGGTGGTCCACGAAGAAGCCGCCCAGCAGCGGTCCGGCTACGGCGGAGAGCCCGAAGATGGCGCCGAGCGGGCCCATGTATTTGCCGCGCTCCTTGGCGGGAACGATGTCGGCGATGATCGCCTGGGACAGGATCATGAGGCCGCCGCCGCCCAGGCCCTGGATGGCGCGGAAGATGACGAAGCCCCAGAAGTCGGTGGCCAGTGCGCATCCAACAGATGCCAGGGTGAAGAGCGCGATGGCCACCAGGAAGAGGTTGCGCCGGCCCAGGATGTCGCCGAACTTGCCGTAGATGGGCATCACGATGGTGGTGGCCAGCAGGTAGGCGGTGGTGATCCACGCCTGGTGCTCCACCCCGCCCAGCTTGCCCACGATGGTGGGCATGGCGGTGGAAACGATGGTCTGGTCCAGGCTGGAGAGGAGCATGCCCGCGATCAGTGCGGAGAAGATAATCCAGATGCGTTTTTGCGTCAGCAGCAGGGGTCCTGCCGGTGCCTTGGTGGTGGCGGTGCTCATGGTTGTCCTTTTGCGGCAGTGTCCGGGATATCGAAGGGTTGGGAAAACAGGACGCTGGCTGCGGAGATGTTCTCCAGCAGCAGGTCCGGGTAACTGCGGGTGTTGCCGTCGGAGAAGTAGGCCATGCTGCTCTTGCGGGCGATGGTACTGAGCAGCACTACGGCCATCTGCACCACGGGGTGGTCGGGGGCCACTCCTTCGCGGCGGGCCACGTCCCTGGCGAACTGGGCTTCGCGCTGCTCCGTGACGCCAATGATGCGGAGGATGAGCTGGGGCTCCTTGTGGACGACGCCAATCAGCTGCCGGGTTTCCTCTTCGGAGGCTGACATGCCCTCGGCCAGGCGGAGCGAGAGCCGGATGAGGTCGCGAAAGAGTGTGGGGGAGATTTCGCCGGCGGGAGAGTCTGCTCCGCCGGCAACGAACTCGTCGATTGCTTCGGCCGGGATGTCGTCTTCGGCGTGCCCGATGATGGCGTCTTCCTTTGTGGGGAAGTAGTTGAAGAAGGTGCGGCGCGATATTCCGGCGGCGTCGCATACTTCCTCCACGGTGTAGCCGTTGAGGCCCCGCTCGGCGGTCATGGCGCGGGCGGTTGACGTGATGGCGCTGCGGGTGGCTGCGCGCTTCCGCTCCCTGAGGCCCGTCTCCGAACTTGCACTCAAACTCATGGAGTAAAGTTTTGCACTATTCAGTTATTCGTGCAACTTATGAAAGAGGCCTTAAAAGCAGTACGACGACGGCCGGCACCTTTCGCAGGAAAGGTACCGGCCGTCGTCGTACTTTTGGGCGGTGGTTCGTCAGGCCTTGTGGGCGGGGGACGTCATGGTGGTGACGTCCAGTGCCTTCTCGAGGTCGGCCTCGGAAACCTTGCCGTCGCCGTCGCCGACGAAGCCGAGCTTCTCGGTGGCCTGGCGGATGGTCAGGCCCTCCTTGACGGCGGTCTTGGCGATCTTGGCGGCGTTCTCGTACCCGATGTACTTGTTCAGCGGGGTGACGATGGACGGGGAGGCCTCGGCCAGGAAGCGGGCGCGCTCCACATTGGCCGTGATGCCGTCGATCATCTTGTCGGCCATGACCCGGCTGGTGTTGGCCAGCAGGCGGATGGACTCCAGCAGGTTCGCGGCCATGACCGGGATGCCCACGTTGAGCTCGAAGGCGCCGTTGGTGCCGGACCAGGCGATGGCGGTGTCGTTGCCGATGACCTGGGCAGCGACCATGATGGACGCTTCGCAGATGACCGGGTTGACCTTGCCGGGCATGATGGACGAGCCCGGCTGGAGGTCGGGGATGGCAATTTCGCCAAGGCCGGTGTTGGGGCCGGAACCCATCCAGCGGAGATCGTTGTTGATCTTCATGAACGAGATGGCGATGTTGCGCAGCTGGCTGGACGCCTCGATCAGGCCGTCGCGGTTGGCCTGCGCCTCAAAGTGGTCGCGGGCTTCGGTCAGCGGCAGGCCGGTGTCCGTTGCCAGCAGCTCGATGACGCGCTCAGGGAAACCGGCAGGGGTGTTGATGCCGGTGCCCACGGCGGTCCCGCCCAGCGGAACCTCGGCAACACGGGGGAGCGAAGCGTTGATGCGCTCGATGCCGTAGCGGACCTGCGCGGCGTAGCCGCCGAACTCCTGGCCCAGGGTCACCGGGGTGGCGTCCATGAGGTGGGTGCGGCCGGACTTGACGACGTCCTTGAACTCAACAGCCTTGCGCTCCAGCGACTCGGCAAGGTAGCCCAGGGCGGGAATGAGGTCGTTGATCAGGGCCGAGGTGGCAGCTACGTGGACCGAGGTGGGGAACACGTCGTTTGAGGACTGCGAGGCGTTGACGTGGTCGTTCGGGTGGACCACCTTGTCGCTGCCGGCGGCCTTCAGGGCGCGGGTAGCCAGTTCGGCCAGTACCTCGTTGGTGTTCATGTTCGAGGAGGTGCCGGAGCCGGTCTGGAAAACGTCGATGGGGAAGTCGCCGTCGTACTTGCCGGCGGCCACCTCATCGGCAGCGTCTGCAATCGCCTTGGCCAGCTCGCCGTCGAGCACGCCCAGTTCTGCGTTGGCCTGGGCGGCAGCCTTCTTGACCCGCGCCAGCGCCTCGATGTGGGTGCGCTCAAGGGTCTTGCCGGAAATGGGGAAGTTCTCCACTGCCCGCTGCGTCTGCGCGCGGTACAGTGCGTTCACGGGGACGCGGACTTCGCCCATCGTGTCATGTTCAATGCGGAACTCTTCAGTGGAAGTCATGGGGCTAGCTTATGGCGATCCGGCGCCCCATCGAAAACCGTTAAGGGAGCTTTGCCGGCGGTCCAGTGGACCGCCGGCACGTGGGTCCTAGAGCTCGCCGATTCCGGAAACAAGGTCGGCGCGGCCCTCTGCCAACCGGTAGGAGAGCCCGATGACCGCGGTGCGGCCGCCCTCGATTGCGTCGGAAATCACACGCGAGCTGTCCGCCAGCCGCTGCGATGTCTGCTTGACGTGCTCCACCACCATGTCGTTGACCTCAGGCTGGTCATTCCGCAGGGACGTCAGGACCGAGGGTGTGATGCGCTCCACGAGGTCGCGGATGAACCCCGCAGGCATGTCGCCGGTCTCAACGGCATCCTTGGTGGCCGTCACGGCACCGCAGCTGTCGTGCCCAAGCACCACGATCAGCGGTACACCCAGCACGCCGACGCTGTACTCCAGGGAGCCCAGGACGGCGTCGTCGATCACTTGGCCGGCGGTGCGGACCACGAAAACGTCGCCGAGGCCGACGTCGAAAATGATCTCTGCGGCGAGCCGTGAATCGGAGCAGCCGAAGATCACCGCGAAGGGGTTTTGTGTCTCCACCAACGATGAGCGGTGGGAGGCATTCTGGTTCGGATGGGAGGACTGGCCTTGTACGAAACGTTCGTTGCCTTCGCGCAGGCGGCGCCAGGCCAGTGCAGGAGTCAGGTTAGTCGTCACGGCCCCACCTTACGGCGTAGGCGCACCCGACGGTGAAACTGTGACGGCGGGGCTGCCTTCAAGGGAGTTGACGACGGCGGCGGCGAGCGTTGCGAATTCGTCCAGTTGCGCGGCGCCGGAGAGGACGACGGTACTGCCCCTGTAGTTGAGCACCATCGACTTTTCACCCTTGCCGGTGTCGCGCAGTTCCCACTCCTTGCCGCCGGCGTTCCGTGAGCCGGTGACGGGGGCGTTTTTGGTCTGCTGGAGGAGCCAGGTGGGGTTGGCGCTCCTGGTCTGCACCAAACTGATGAAGGACGTCTTGGGGGTCACATAGCCAACCTCCCAGGTGGGCACGCCGCTGCCCGTGCCGGCTTCCCACCGGGCGTAGTTGGGGCGGAAGGCATTGCCGGTATCAGGGGCAATGGGTGTGAATCCCGCCACATCCGCCGCGTTGCGTGCCACCGAGGCAACATCGATGTCCGGCCGGTAGCCATCGCCCTTGGGCTGGGGATTCATGAGGACAACGGGCAGGAACGCCGCGATGCTGAGCACCAGGGCAATGATCATGCCGATCACGGAGGCGTTGGCGCGCTTGGCGGCCGCCGCCGGAATGACGGGCTTGACCGGGGTGTCCGCACTGCTGCCGGCGGGGCCGGAACGGCCCTCGGGCTGTGCCTGGCCGGAGCTGGGACTGGTGGCTTCCTGCATGTCATTCACCCCTCTATAGTCGCCCATCCCGGAGCCGGACTTCCATTCGGCCATGTCCCGGGGCGCGAGGGGGCTGCGGTGCACATTGCGCGGTTGCGTCATGGGCCGCCCTCGGCGCGGTGCCGCGACTATGATCGATAGCAGAGGAATCACCGTCCTGCTGCACCGGCGGGCGGGTTCAATGATCGCCACTCGAAGAAGAGGTTCACGTGTCACCAGCGTCCATGACCCAGAAGTACTCCACGATTTCATCGTCCCTTGCGGTGGGCCACGACGAGCCGGACCGCAACCTCGCCCTTGAGCTTGTCCGCGTCACCGAGGCCGCGGCCATTGCCGGCGGCCACTGGGTGGGTTTCGGCGACAAGAACACCGCCGACGGCGCAGCCGTCGACGCCATGCGTTCCTTCCTGCAGACCGTCCACTTCAACGGTGTTGTGGTGATCGGCGAGGGCGAAAAAGACGAAGCCCCCATGCTGTTCAACGGTGAACGCGTCGGCGACGGCACCGGCCCCGAATGCGACGTGGCCGTTGATCCCATCGACGGAACGCGGCTGACTGCACTGGGCATCAACAACGCCCTGGCCGTCCTTGCCGTTGCCGAGCGTGGCTCCATGTTCGATCCCTCTGCCGTGTTCTACATGGAAAAGCTCGTCACCGGTCCCGAGGCCGCGGACATGGTGGACCTGCGCCTGCCGGTCAAGCAGAACCTGCACCTGATCGCCAAGGCCAAGGGCGTGAAGGTTAACCAGCTCAACGTGATGATCCTTGACCGCGACCGCCACAAGCCGTTGGTGGAGGAAATCCGCGAGGCCGGTGCACGCACCAAGTTCATCATGGACGGCGACGTCGCCGGCGCCATTGCCGCGGCCCGCTCCGGCACCGGCGTGGATGCGCTGATGGGCATCGGCGGCACCCCGGAAGGCATCGTGGCTGCCTGCGCCATCAAGTCCCTGGGCGGCGTAATCCAGGGCCGGCTGTGGCCCACCAGCGACGAGGAAAAGCAGAAGGCAATCGACGCCGGCCACGACCTCGACCGCGTGCTTTCCACCAACGACCTGGTCTCCAGCGACAACTGCTACTTCGCCGCCACCGGCATTACCGACGGTGACCTTCTGAAGGGCGTCCGCTACTCCAAGGACAAGGTCCTCACCCAGTCCATCGTCATGCGGTCCAAGTCCGGCACCATCCGTTTCGTCGATGGCGAGCACCGCGCCGACAAGTGGGAAGGCTACGCCCGCAAGAGCTGATCCGCAGCCACTGCAGGATGTCAGGGCCCCGGGGCGCCGCGTGCGCACCGGGGCTTTGCCGTTAATGCCTTGGTATAGGGTTTAAGCCATGATTCCTGCTGTTGTGCCCTGTACTGACCGCGCCCTTTGGGACGAATACGTCGACCGGTTCCAGGGGCATCCGCAACAGCTGTGGGGCTGGGGCGAGACCAAGGCAACGCACGGCTGGTCCGTGGACAGGGTCCTGGTCAAGGCCGGCGAGGAAATCATTGGCTGCGCCCAGTTGCTGGTCCGCAGGCTTCCCGTCCCCTTCCGGGCGCTGGTCTACATTCCGCGCGGCCCCATGTGCTCCGTGGAGAACGCCCAGGTGGTCCTGAACCGGCTGGCCGAGCACGCTGCCCTCCGCCACCGCGGCGTGGCCCTCAGCATCGAACCCGACTGGGACCGCGACTCAGGTTTTGCCGGCGCCGTCGCGGCCGCCGGCTTCCGCGAGTCCGCCAACACCGTGCTCATCCCGCGCACGCTCATCCTGGACCTCACCCGTTCCGACGACGAACTGATGGCGGAGATGTCCAAGTCCACACGTGCGAACATCCGCAAGGCCATGCGAAGCGACGTGGAATTCCGCAAGGTCAAGAACGACTCCGAGCTGGAACAGGTGCTGGCCATTTACCACGACACTGCGGCACGGGCGGGCTTCGGGATCCACGAAGACCAGTACTACCGCGACATCTTCCGCAACCTCGGCGACGCCTCACCGATCATCGCCGCGTTCGCCGGCGAGCAGATGCTTGCCTTCACGTGGTTGTCCCGCAGCGGTGCCACCGCGTTCGAGCTCTACGGCGGGGTCTCTGCCGAGGGGCAGAAGCAGCGCGTGAACTACGGCGTGAAGTGGGCGGCCCTGCAGTCCATGCGCGAGGACGGCTGCAGCCGGTACGACTTCAACGGCCTGCTCAACGACGGCATTTCCGACTTCAAGAAGCAGTTCGCC
The DNA here is from genome assembly GCF_007828995.1 of Arthrobacter sp. AG367. Classification (NCBI taxonomy): domain Bacteria; kingdom Bacillati; phylum Actinomycetota; class Actinomycetes; order Micrococcales; family Micrococcaceae; genus Arthrobacter; species Arthrobacter sp. AG367. The sequence continues at coordinate 317,550 of NZ_VIVE01000003.1, read as the reverse complement.
AAACACGAAAACATGCTGCTGGGCACCTGGGACAGGCCGCTGTCGCCGTTCTACCCCGCATACGCCACAGCCATGCCGCTGGCCCGCAAGGGCCTCCAGCAGGGGCGCCGGCTGGTGAAGACCGCAGCTGGCCGTGTCGTGCCCCTGGTCCGGAAGCTGCGGCCGGCTAGCTGACCGCACTATGACAGGAGGGCGACGGCGGCACCCGGGTGGGTGCCGCCGTCGCCCTTTGTTGTTGCCGGCGCGGCCCTGCTAAAGACCGGTGGTCACCGCGAATGCCAGCGCCGTGCCGTCGCTGCCTGCCGCCCGGTGGACGTTGACCGGAGCTTCCGCAGCGGCGATGAATGCGCTGCCGCCGCGCGACAGCTGCAGGTCCCCCTTGGGGGAGTCGAGGTACACGTCACCTGCCACCACGATGATCACGGCCGGTCCGGCCTGGGCCAGTGGAACGGGACCGGCGTCAGGGCCCAGTTCGATGCGCTGCAGCTGGAATTCCCGGAACGGCGGGCGGAAGATGTCCTGGTCCAGCACCGTCTTTTCGGCGTCCAGCATCGGCACGGCCACGGGATGGAAGTCGATGGTGCGCAGGAGTTCGGGCACATCCACGTGCTTGGGCGTCAGGCCGCCGCGCAGGACGTTGTCCGAGGAAGCCATGACCTCCACGCCCAGCCCGTGCAGGTACGCGTGCACGTTCCCGGCAGGAAGGTAGACCGCCTGGCCCGGCTTCAGTGAGATCCTGTTCAGCAGCAGCGAAATCAGGACGCCGGGATCGCCGGGGTACTTTTCGTTGAGGCTGATGGCGGTACCCAGCTCTGCCTGGTATGGCTCAAGCGGAGCCCCGGACACCAGGGCTGCCACCACCAGGGCCGTTTCCTCTGCCACGTCCGTGCCGCCCGTGATCAGCCGTTCGAAGGCTCGGCGGAGCGCCGCACCCTCATCCGGACCGTCGAGGTCGCCAAGAAGGGCCCGGAGCAGCTCCGGCGCCTGTCCGCCGCCATGGACGGCAGCCGCAACGTGCTGCAAAATCTTCCGGGTCTCCGCAGCCGGCCGGAACCCGCACAGCGCCTCGAAAGGTGTGAGTGCCAGGATCATCTCCGGCTTGTGGTTGTCATCCTTGTAGTTCCGGTGGGCGGCATGGGGATCGATCCCGGCCTCATTTTCGCGCGCAAACCCCTCCCGCGCCTGTTCCAGGCTCGGGTGGACCTGGAGCGAGAGGGGCTGGGCTGCCGCGAGGATCTTGGCCAGGAACGGCAGCCGGGGGCCGAACGCGGAGACGGATTCAGCGCCCAGGAAATGCTCAGGGTCAGAGGAGATGAGGGCATCGAGCGGGCTCCGGGACCCGTCCTCGGGCAGGTGGGCCACCGAGGGAGAGTCAGGGTGTGCCCCGATCCACAGCTCGGCCTCCGGGCGCCCTGACTCGGGACGGCCCAGCAGCGAGGCGATGGCCGTCGTCGAACCCCAGGCGTAGTCCCGGAGGACGTTCTCAATCTCGTACAAAACCGTTCCGTTCCTTATGGGTGGGCAGATGTGTGGCCCTGATGGCTGGGCACTGGGTGTTTGGCCCGATGGGGCTGAAGGTTACAGCGGGGCGCACTGTCCGTTGGTCGCCACGAGTTGGCGGATGGCCTCTTCGTCGCCCGCGAGCTTGAGCTGGGTCAGCATCTCCTCGGTGATCGGCTCCCCGTCGGGCGTCGTGGTCACGGGGGTGAAGTCCGACGGCGAGGGCTGCTGGGCGGCATTGCCCGCGGCGGGCAGACTGGCGGGGACGGCCCCGCCAGCCTGGACGTGGCCGGCGCCGGCCTGGGGAACCGTGATCCCGTCGTCGGGAATTCCGGCCGACTGGGCACCCTTGGCGGATGCTGATGCCAGCAGCTGGTCCACGCGCTCATGGATCTGGTCGAAGTCAGGGTTGGTGGAGAACGAGGGGTCGAAGTCGGGCGGTCCGATGGTGAGCCGCTTGACGTCCTTGCCCTTCGCCTTGATGGCGAGGTCCAGGAAACTGCCCAGCTGGGCGGAGGAGATGTTGGACTCCACCACCTTTGTTCCGGCCCGGGCGATGTCCTCGAACTTGGACAGCAGGGTGGCCGGATCCAGCTGCTTCAACATGGCCTGCTGTACGCACTGCTGGCGCTGGATGCGGGAATAGTCGTCCACGTACTCGCGGGAGCGCCCGTACCAGAGTGCCTGGGCGCCGTTGAGCGTCTGGTCTCCGGCGGGGATCCATCCCAGCGGCATGCCGTGGGTCTTGGTGGCCTCGTCGAAATAGCCGCTCATGGGAACCCAGCCCCCGGCTTTGATCCGGATACCCCCCATGGCGTCGATGAGCGTCGAGAAGCCCTCCATGTCAACCAGGACGTAGGCCTGGATCTGCATGCCCAGGGTGCCGGAAACGGCCTCCATGGTCGCCTGGGCGCCGGGGTCTGCCACGCCGGGGTAGAGGTCGGCGTGTTCGTTGGTGACCTCGGTATTGATGGCGTTGATCAGGCATTCGTCACCGCAGTTGTACCCGTCAGGGTAGAGGGCGCGCATGGGGGAGCCGGCGCTGAACTGTGCATTCTGGAAATTCCGGGGGACCGAAATGATGGCGGTCTGCCCCGTCTGGGCGTCCACGCTCAGGATGGAGAGGCTGTCCGGCCGGCGTCCGGTGCGGTCGTCGCCGGCGTCGCCGCCCATCATGAGGAAGTTGTAGCGTCCGTCCACGGGCTCCATGGCCGGGCCGGAGGAAAAGATGTTGCCGATGGCGTTGCGGCCCACGTTCAGCAGGTAGGCGGCGTAGCCCAGGGAGCCGCTTCCCACCACCAGCGCGAGCACCAGGGCGATGCCGACGGCGGGACGCGCCCGCGGAGCCAGCAGGACAGGCCGGATGAGCCGGAGGGTGTTCAGGAAGAGGAAAGCCCAGCCGAGCGCCAGCGCCGCCAGCAGGACCACCAGCACCATCGACGTGATCGGGTTGGTGAGGATATTGATGACCAGGCTCCGGTTGAGCAGCAGCATGGCCACTGTCAGTACCAGGAGCGCCCACACGCAGAGCGTTACGCGCAGGGCAGTCCGCCCCAGCTTCCGGTCCCCGGCGACGAGTTGCGCGCTGCCCGGTACCAGGAGCGTCAACAGGACCAGCACGAACGCACGCTTGGTACGGACCGCGGGGGAAGCACTGACCGGATAGCGTACCGGGTCCGTCATGGAGGCGCCGGAGCCGGTGTTGAGCACGCTGCTGCTGCTGGCCATGCCCGCCGCCCTAACGGCTGCCCCGGAGAGCGCTTGAGCCGCCGGGGAAGACTTCGCTGACTTTTTGCCGCAGGCTGGCCCCCTTGCGGGAGGCGACGGCGTTGAGGTCGGCGGCGAAATCCAGGAGGTCCGCCCGCAATGAAGAGGCAAGCTCATCTGTGCCGGAGGCCAGCATCCGTACGGCCAGGAGCCCGGCGTTCCGCGCCCCTGCGATGGATACCGTGGCAACCGGCACGCCGGCCGGCATCTGGACGATGGACAGCAGGGAGTCCATTCCGTCAAGGGTCTTCAGGGGAACGGGAACGCCGATCACGGGCAGCGGCGTGACGCTGGCGAGCATGCCCGGCAGGTGGGCGGCGCCGCCTGCGCCGGCAATGATGACCCGCAGGCCGCGTTCGTGGGCGGTCTGGCCGTACCGGATCATCTCGGTGGGCATCCGGTGGGCCGATACGACGTCCGCTTCAAAGGGGATGCCGAACTCGGCCAGGGCGTCGGCCGCAGCCTCCATGACGGGCCAGTCCGAGTCGGAGCCCATGACCAGCCCCACCAGGGGACCGGCGCCGGAACCGGCGGCTGTGGTTGCTTCGGCGCTCATGCATTCTCCTCGAATATTGCGGAAGGTTCTTCGGTGCCAACCCGTCCATCACGGATGATGCCTGCCACGGCCGTGGCCCGCCGGCGCACCGCGTCGACTTCCGCGGTTGACGATCCCAGCAGGTTGACGTGGCCGATCTTACGTCCGGGCCGCACTGATTTGCCGTAGCAGTGGATTTTGGCGGCCGGCTCGGCGGCGAGAGCCATGGGGTAGGCGGAGTACAGGTCCTGGTTGTCCCCGCCCAGGAAGTTCTTCATGACCGCGACGGGCGCCAGCGCATCGGTGGCGCCCAGGGGCAGGTTCAGGACGGCGCGAAGATGTTGTTCGAACTGGCTGGTAATTGAACCGTCCTGGGTCCAGTGGCCGGTGTTGTGCGGACGCATTGCCAGTTCGTTGATAAGGAATCCGGCACCGCTGCCCGGTGTTTCGAAGAGTTCCACGGCAAGGACGCCGGTCACATCCAACTCGGCGGCGATGCGCAGGGCGGCGTCCTCCGCGGCGGCAGCAACCTCCAGCGGAATGTCCAGCGCGGGAGCAATCACCTCGTCGCAGACACCGTCCACCTGGATGGTGTGGACCACCGGCCAGGCCCGTGCCTCGCCGTCGGGCGTGCGTGCCACGAGGGCGGAGAGCTCGCGGGTGAACTCGACTTTCGCCTCTGCCAGCAGGGGACTCATGGCGGCAAACCAGTCCCCGGCTTCAGCGGCCTCGTCTGCTGAGCCCACGATCCGGACCCCCTTGCCGTCGTAGCCGCCCCGTGGGGTCTTCAACACGACAGGCCAACCGGTTTCGTCGCCGAAGCGGACCAGCGCGTCCACGTCCGCGACCGACGCCCAGGCCGGGTTGGGCAGTTCCAGCCGGTCGATGGCGGCACGCATGACCAGTTTGTCCTGGGCATGGACCAGGGCGTCCGGTCCGGGCTGGACGTTGACTCCGGCCTCCAGGAGGGCTCGAAGGTGGTCCGTCGGCACGTGCTCGTGGTCGAACGTCATCACGTCCAGGCCCTTGGAAAATTCCAGGAGCGTCTGCAGGTCCTTGTAATCGCCCACCGGCGTGGCCGGTACGGCCGACACTGCGGAAACGTCGTCGCCCTCGGCCAGGACGCGGAGTTCAAAGCCGAGTGCGGTAGCGGCAGGGGCCATCATTCGCGCGAGCTGGCCGCCGCCAACCACGCCTATCACTGGGAAAGTCACATCTGCCAGCCTACCGAAGAGGGGCCCGATCCCGCTTTTCCCGCCCGGCGGGGGACGCAGATTTTACGCCGCTGGGCTACCCGGTCTGCTGGCCGGCAACACATGCTCAAAGCTTTGGGGGCTAAAATGGGCATTTGGCCGTGTGGCCCACAGTTCGGACGGCCATGGAGGGTCATGTTTAGCGCACTTTCAGATCGTATCCGGGGACTCGCCTCACTCTTCTGGCGCGAGGTGGCCAAATTTGGTGCGGTGGGCGGTGTGGCGTTCGTCATCGACAACGGGCTGACGTATTACCTGATGCACGGTCCCATGTCGGACAGCGAGGCGAAGGCCCGCTTTGTGGGTGCCACTGTCGCTACCGTCTTCTCATGGGTGGCGAACCGTTTCTGGACGTTCCGTCACCGCCGCCAGGCCAACATCCTCCGCGAATTTGTCATGTTCGCCATCATCAATGGCATTGGCATCGGTATCTCCACCGGATTCACGGCACTGGCCAAATACTGGATGGGCATCGACGACAAGAACCTGCTGTTCCTGGCGGGTGTGGCCGGCATCCTGGTCGCCACGGTGGTCCGCTTCTTCGCGTACCGCTTCCTGGTGTTCAACGAGGAACTGGACCAGGAGCCGGAGTTCTCCCACGACCACGAGATCATCGAAGCCCACCGGCACAGGGAGCACGCACATGCCGCTGAACGCCCGGCTCCCACCCCGGCCGACGGCGGTCCGCAGGCCTAGGCTGTGCAACCTGATTAACTGCCGTGGATCCGTTCGTCTGCGAGCAGTTTGTCGGTAAGCGCCACGTCAGGATGGGTCAGCACCACGGAGCCGCCCTGCCGCCAGGCCCCCAGCGCGTTGGCCAACGCGGATTCCAGTCCCTGGTCTGCAGCAACATGCACCCTGGCTCCTTCCGAGTGCGGCAGGGCGAAACTGCTGGTCAGTTCGCTGTGCAGGATGGTTCGCCCATCGTGAGTCCGGAGCGCGCAGGCTGAAGGATCCGGGTCGGCGTGCGGCATGAACACATCCCCGTGGGACCGCACCTCCGCGGCGTAGTCAAGGCAGCCGGCGGGAAGCTCCCCGGTCCAGCGCATGGCCAGGGCGGGCAGCGCAACTGCAATAACGGCGTCGTCCTGTTCCCCGGCGCCGGCGGGATCGTCCGTGGCCAGGAAATCTGCCGGGCCGCCGTCGAGCACGGTTTCCAGTCCAAGCTGCCACCCGGCCAGGGCCCAGACCAAAGCCTTCCAATGGGCCGGCAGCGCGAGCCGCAGGCGCATGCCCGGCTCCGCATCCAGCTCGTCCTGCAACAGGTTGCTGGTCTTGGCCACCCAGTTGTCCAGGACCCGTCCCGACAGTTCCACCCGTTCCGAGTCGGGCCCGTACCAGGTCAGGCGGGGTGCCGTGGAATTTCCGGAGCGAAGGGTGCCCATCAGGTCTATGGCGGGGATTGTCGTCATGGCTTCATCCTGCCACCTTCCCGGGTCTCCCGGCGGTGCCCATTTCCTGGCGGCAGTTTCCTGCCGGCTCCCAGGGTGATAATAATCACACACACTGCTAAGCGTGCTTGCTATTTCGGCGGGGACCGGGTATTTTCCCCGCAGATCCGGAGAATTTGCGGTCTGTTTGGCCCTTGTCGGCACCCCGCGGCATCCGCCACGCCCGGGTGAATGGAAATCCCGGGCGTGGCGTGCGCAAACTTCCCAGGTTGGACTGTCTATTATCCCGGCAACGGCTTGACTCGCCCTAGTTACACACGTGTAATTAGGTAACTAAAGCAATTGCGTAAATACCGGCACACAACCGAGTGTCCACGTATCCAGGCAGTGGCTGAAACATCAGGAGGGTCGCCGTGGGGCAAGCAGAGCGTATCCAGGAAGATGCCGTCGTGGCCGGTCAGGCAACGGCAAAATACCGTGCGCGGGGGGTGCCGAGTGATTGGTATGTTGACCCCGCCGATCCTGATGCCGCAGAGCGGTACAACAGGAATTCCGGCAGCATCCTCGAGGACCAGGCCACCGCGTTCCTTGCGGCACACGAGGCCCTCCTTGACGGCGGCGCCGAGCCGGAAGACGACCTGGATCCGCCCATGGAGCTGGCAGCGCCCGGTACCGCCCAGCCGGTATGGATTGGACTTCCGCTCCAGCAGGACTTCGACGACGAGGGCGAACTTGGCTGGCAGACGGACGCATTGTGCGCCCAGACGGATCCGGAAGCATTCTTCCCGGAAAAGGGCGGCTCCACCCGCGATGCCAAGAAGGTCTGTGGTGCCTGCAACGTCAGGTCCCAGTGCCTGGAGTATGCGCTGGCCAATGACGAACGGTTCGGCATCTGGGGAGGCCTTTCCGAGCGTGAGCGCCGGCGGCTAAGGAAGCGAGCAATCTAATTCTTCAGGATGTCCATGTCACTGCCGTTGTGGTCGCCCACAACGGCAGTGCCTATCTGCCCAGAACCCTTTCGGCCCTGGCGGCCCAAACCAGGCCCGTGGACCGCGCCATTGGCGTGGACACCGGATCCCGCGACGACTCGCACAGCCTCCTTCAGGAAGCCTTGGGGGAGGCCGCCACTGTCAGCCACCCCCGGGGCAAGGGCGGTATGGGCGCCGCCGTCTCCGCCGCGCTTGGCGCGCTGGCGCCCTTCGAGGCAACTGTCGACGGTCCGGGTACGGAGTGGGTCTGGCTGTTGCACGACGACGCCGCGCCCGCCCCTGAGGCCTTGGCTGAACTCCTGGGCGCCGTGGAGCGTGCGCCTTCAGTGACTGTTGCCGGCTGCAAACAGCTGGACTGGCATTCGCCGCGGAAGTTGATGGATGTGGGTTTGTCCACCAGCCGGTGGGCGGAGCGGCTTACCCTGATCGACGCTGACGAAATGGACCAGGGCCAGTACGACGGCCGCACTGATACCTTCGCCGTCAACTCCGCAGGCATGCTTGTCCGGCGGGACATCTGGGAACACCTGGGCGGTTTCGACCCCGCCCTGCCCGGCAGCGGCGATGACGTCGACTTCTGCTGGCGTAACCGGCTGGCAGGCCACCGCGTCGTGGTGGTCCCCGCAGCCCGTATGTTCCATGTGGCGCACCGCCCGCACGCCCTTGGAAACCCGTCCGCAGCCCGGAAAGCGCAGGTCCACCTGCGCCTGAAGCACAGCCCGCTCTGGATGGTGCCCCTCCACGGCATCGGTGCACTGCTGGGCAGCCTCTTCAAACTTGTCCTGAGCGTTGTGGTCAAGGATCCCGGCCACGGCATTTCCCAACTCCTTGCCACTTGCGCTGCCCTTGGCCGGCCCGGGGCCGTGGCGAGGGCCCGGCGGACAGCCAAACGCACCCGGCGCATCCGCCGGTCCGTGATCCGCAAGCTCCAAACGCCCCGACGCGAGGTCTGGAGCCACCGCAGGTCGTTGATGGAGGCCCTGGGATCCGACGGGTCTGGCGCAGACCACCTCGTGCAGGACCCGCTCGCGCACCAGCCCACCGGCGATGCCGCGGACGATTTCGCCGCCCTGGCCACCAGCAAACGCGGATGGGTGGGTAACGGCGCCCTGGCTGCCGTCATTATTGCGGCGGTCGCCTCGCTCCTGGCCCTGGCGGGGCTGTTCCGCGCGGGGGCCGTAACCGGGGGCGCCCTGATTCCTGTCTCCGCCCAATTGGGCGATATCTGGCACCATGCCTCGAGCTGGTGGATCAGCCTGGGGGCGGGACTCCCGGGGCACGGCGATCCCTTTGACTACGTGCTCTGGATCATCGGCGTCCTCGGCGGAGGTGACGCCAACCCCGCCATGGCGTGGCTGCTCCTGCTCGGGGCCCCGCTGTCCGGACTCACCGCGTGGTTCGCCGCGGGCGGGGTCACAGTGCGCCGCCGGCTCAGGTTCGTGGCGGCGATTTTTTGGGCTGCTGCTCCAGCACTCCAGGTGGCACTGAACCAGGGTCGCGCCGGTGCGTTGATCGCGCACATCATGCTGCCGCTGGTGGTCCTGGGCCTGCTGCGCGCTACGGGCTCGGCGGTAGGCCACGGCCGTTTCAACCCCGCGTCAGCCCTTGACGACCGGCCGGCCGAACTGCCGCCGGCCAAGGCGGGCATCAACGGGGTGCCATCATGGACGGCCGCCGCAGCTGCCGGCCTTGCGCTGGCGGTCACAACGGCGTCGGCGCCCTCTTTGCTTGTCCCTGCGGCCGCGGTCATCGTGCTCTGCGGGGTCCTGCTGGGACGGCGCGGGCGGACAGTGTGGTGGGCGCTGTTGCCCAGTGCAGCCTTGTTTGTCCCCTTCGCGTTGTCGACGCTTGACCGGCCGAGGGCACTCCTGGCCGACCCCGGACTCCCGCTGGGATTCGACGCCGCCCCACTCTGGCAGCAGATCCTGGGCCAGCCCCTGTCATTCGACCCTGCTGGCGGCATACAGGGGCTGGCGGCCTTCGCGGGCGGACCGATGCCGTGGGCCCTGCTGCTGGCACTGCTGGTCGCCGTGCCCGTGCTGGTCCTTGCCGTGGTGGGTCTCCTGGGCCCCGGGCGGCGTGCCGGGACTGCCAGATGGTTCTGGGTTGCCGCGGTGATCTTCCTTGCCGGTGGATGGCTGGCCAGCCACGTTGCCACGGGCCTGAACGAGGACGTCCTAGTAACGCCCTTCACCGGACCGGCAGTGTCTGCCGCGTCCTTTGCCCTCCTCGCGGCAGCCCTCCTCGGAGCCGAGAAGTTGCTGTCCGCTGCGGCACGGGCTTCCGGTACCGGGGCCAAGACCCGGACTGCGGCACGCGCCGGCCTGGCACTGGGCCTGGTGGTACTGCTGGCAGGACCGTTGGCCGGAATGGCCGCCTGGTCCGCGCAAAACCTGCTGCGCCCGGCCGGAGCAACGGCCGCGCCTTCAGTGGCCACGCTGGGAGATGCCACCAGCCCAGCCCCTTCCGGGGCCGGGGGAGCCCTGGGCGCGCCGCGGCTGGTGGAAGCCACTGCCGGACGGTCCCTTCCCGCCACCGCCATTGACAGGGGGATCGGACCCGAGCAGACACGAACCCTCCTGCTCCGTACCGGCGACGACGGTACCTTCAACGCATCCCTCATGCGAGGGAGCGGCACCACCCTGGACAGCTTGTCTGCCATCGCCTCCGCACGGAACATCATTGGCGCTCCCGGCGCGGAAGAGGTACGTGGCGACGACGACGTCACCGCTGCGCTTCGACGCGTTGCAGCCACCCTGGTTGCCGGGCAGGGCGTGGACCCGCGGACGGACCTGGAACAACTCGGTGTCGGATTCGTGGTGCTCCGCTCCGCGGACACCGCAGCCCAGCTGACCGCCAGCCGGATGGATGCAGTTCCCGGCCTGGTGGCCGTGGGACAGACCGACGTTGGCTGGCTGTGGCGCATCAGCCCGCTGAACCAGCCGGTCATCCAGGCCGCCGATGTTGCCCACCGTGTCCGCATTGTCGATCCCCGCGGCGCGGTCACGGCGCTGGTGGCATCCGGAACTGATGAGGTCGACGCCGCAGTCCCGCCAGGTGCCGAAGGCCGTTTGGTGGTGCTTGCCGAACGCGCTGATCCCGGGTGGACTGCCTGGCTCGATGGGCGGAAGCTGACCTCCACCACCTCAGGCTGGTCCCAGGCGTTTACCCTTCCGGCATCGGGAGGCCGGCTTACCGTCCGGTACGAAAACCCGTGGTCCTTCTGGACTGCCGCCGCCCAGATCACGGTGATCGGACTGACAGTCATCCTTGCCATCCCCATGCCGGCCCGACGGCCGCGGACCGGCCTCTCCCGTGACGAGGGCTCCTTGCGTAAGGAACACCAACATGCATGACCACACCCCACCGGCCACGGCGCAGTCCGATGCCGGAACGCAGCCCGCAACCAAGCAGCCGGCCCCGGAGCGGACCGGGACCGGGACAGACAGGAAGGCATCCGGCCGCGGCGCTACCCGGCTGCCCGGCGCCAAGGGCCGCGCAGCATCCGCGGCCGGAGTGGCGGCAGGCGTCCTCATCCTTGCCGGCACCGGTGCCGTGGTGGCCGCGGGGTCATTGACGCCGCATCCGGAAACCAGCCGGACTGTGCCGGCCGCGGAAGCCGCTGTTCCCGCAGGAGCCAGCGTCGGAGTCTGCCCCGGGCCTGCGCGGCTGCTGGAAGGCACCGACGCGGGCACTGACGCCCAGTTCCGGCCCGAGTCAGCCACGGCCGCAACCAGGGTCAGCGCCGCTGTGCTTGGCGCGGGCGGCGTGCTGCCGGGGAGCCGGCTGTCAGGACTGGACGGAACGGCCGCCGTCGAAATCGCCAAGGACCCCGGCGCGGCGCCCACTGCCGGCACCCCCCAGGAGCTCCTTGCCGGAGTAGTTGCCGACCGCGCGGTGGACCAGGTCAATGTCCTCAGTGCCAACGCCCTGGCAAACCAGAACGCATCGGCTGCGGGTGCCATGAAGTACACGGCCAGCGACGGCGACCTCCAGGGCAGTGCCGCGGCGACGTGCGCGCAACCCTCCAACGACCAGTGGCTTGCAGGTGCCGCCACCACGCTTGGCCGCACCTCCGTGCTGGCGCTGACCAATGCCTCCAGCACTCCTGCCACCGTGAGCCTGGAGCTGTTCGGGGCGGGCGGTCAGATCCAGGCTCCGGGCAGCCGCGGACTGCTGGTTGCCCCCGGCACCACGCGCAGCGTAGTCCTCGCAGGGCTGGCGCCCAACGAGTCCCAGCTCAGCGTGCATGTCCGCAGCGCCGGTGGCCCGGTTGCCGCGTCAATCCAGCAAAGTGTCCTGCGCGGCCTTACCCCGGGCGGCGTGGATTTCATTAGCCCGGGGGCTGCGCCCGCAGTCCGCCAGGTAATGACGGGGGTGGACATCCAGGATCCGGCCGGTGTCGCTGCACTGACCGGGCAGCCGGGGTACCGGGACGCGGGCCCCGCCCTGGAGCTGACCGTTCCCGGCGCCTCCGACGCCGTGGTGGAGATCAAGCTGTACGGTCGGGACGGCCAGCATGCGCTTCCCTCCGGCGGTGTTATCACCGCGAAAGCCGGGTCAACCACGGAAGTATCCCTGGCCGGGGTTCCTGCCGGCCAGTACACCGTCGCGGCCTCATCCGACGTGTCCTTCGTTGCGGCAGCACGCATGGGCCGCGGCCTCCAGGCGGGTCAGCCCCTGGACGTGGCATGGGCGGCGTCCGCCGTGCGGCTCGGCAGCCAGCACGTGGTTCCCGTTCCCAAGGGAGGACTTCGCCAGCTGGTTTTCGGCGCCCTGGACGCCCGGGCCACCATCACTTACGCACCCATCACGGCTGATGGAAAGGTGCGGCCGGCGGCCACCGCGGACATCGCCGGGGGGACAACCGCCTCCATCAGCATTCCGGCACAGGCCGACGGGGCCGACGTCGTGGGCTATGTCGTGTCCGCGTCAGGCGGCGCAGCCTATGGAGCGGTGCTCGTGGGACAGGACGGCCGGAACGATGTTTCCTCCCTGGCTTTCCTGGCTGCTGCGGCCGGGCGGGAAACAGTCCCGGTCACGCTGGGCTACTAAAGGTTCCCGGCTGCCGTTATCAATAGCGGCGGCGGTACACGGGATCCAAGGTTTCCGGAGCCACGCCGAGCATCTCGGCCGTGTGTTCCACCACCACATCGTGGACCAGGTCCTGGAGCTCTTCCACGCTGGAGCAGGCCTGCTCCACAACCCGCCGGTACACCGTAATCATGGGCCCGTCATCACCGGAAGCGGGTGTGTAGGAACCCATCGGCGGCGTGGTGGCATGGGCGGCCAGCTGCTCAAGGTCCGGCGGGATCTCGTCCACACCAAAGCGCACGCCGTCCAGTGTTTTGCCCCAAATATCGTGCAGCCGCTGGGCTGAATCCAGCACCATGTCGTCAAAGCGGTCGGCACGCGTCCGGTATCCGGGGTGCGTGGGCAGCATCACCTCACCGCGAAGGCCACGCCCGTGGCGGTTCCGGCGCCGCCTGAAGAAGCTCCTGCCGGCAGTCTCCACGCCCGTTGCCGTGCTGGCATCCGGGTCAGCCAACCGGACCGAAAAGCCTGATTCATGGTTCGATGACTGCATACATCGACTCTAAACCCGGGGGAGGATTTACGCGATACATCCCTGTGGCTGCGGAGACGCGTCGGCCCGTGCGCCAATGCGCGGTTTTTGCGCAGCCAAGGGGTAGTCTGTGATGTCGTGGGAGCTATCCGTCAGTGTTCAAGGTCAGCCTGCCGCCAGTCGGCGGTAGCCACCCTGACGTACGTGTATGCAGACTCCACCGCAGTCCTGGGTCCGCTGGCCACGTATGCGGAGCCGCACTGCTACGACCTCTGCGAGCAACACGCTGACTCGTTGACCGTTCCCCGCGGCTGGGAAGTGCTGCGCCTGGCCATGCCGTCGACCCCCCAGCAGCCAGGGCCGGATGACCTTTTGGCGCTCGCCAACGCCGTACGGGACGCCGCTGCCCTCCCCCCGGAAGCCCAGCCAAGCGCCCAGCGCGGCCACCATTCCGCCCTTGAAGCTCCTGCGGGCGCCGAAGGGGTACGCCGGGGGCACCTGCGGGTCCTCCGGGAACCTTCCTGACCTCCATCTGGCGGTACGCTGGAAGCTGCACATCTTTCCGCTACCGGCGCGAGCGCGCCCGCCAGGGAGCATGAACAAATGCCTAAGATCAGTCCCGAGCTGTTGTCCGTCCTGCGTTGCCCCGTGACCGGCTCGCCGCTGGTCCAGGAGGGCGAAGAACTGGTGGCCACTGCCGCCGGGGATACGGGGATCAGGAACCGGTACGCCATCGAAGACGGGATCCCGCTGCTGCTGCCTCCGGAACTGCTGGCTGCAGCAGCATCGGCAGGTTCGGACCAGCACGATCACGCCGCGGCAGGGCTCTAGTTCACCTGTATCCGCCCGCACAGAAACAGCAGAACGGGGACTGGACCAGGACCCGGACCAAGCAAAGGACCACCCATGACTTTTGACTACAAAGTTGCCGACATCTCCCTGGCGGAAGCCGGCCGCCACCAGATCCGCCTGGCGGAGCACGAAATGCCCGGCCTGATGTCCCTCCGCGAGGAGTTCGGCCCCACCCAGCCGCTCAAGGGTGCCCGGATCGCCGGTTCCCTGCACATGACGGTGCAGACCGCGGTGCTGATCGAGACCCTTACCGCGCTGGGCGCCGAGGTCCGCTGGGCCTCCTGCAACATCTTCTCCACCCAGGACGAGGCCGCCGCGGCCGTGGTGGTGGGCAAGGGTACCGTTGAGGACCCCAAGGGAGTACCCGTGTTCGCCTGGAAGGGCGAGACCCTTGAGGAATACTGGTGGACCGCCGAGCAGATCCTCACCTGGCCCGGCGCCGACTCCAACCCCGAGCTGGGTCCGAACATGATCCTGGACGACGGCGGCGACGCCACCATGCTGGTCCACAAGGGTGTCGAGTTCGAGGCCATCGGCAACGTGCCGTCCGCCGATGCCGAGGATTCCGAGGAATACGGCATCTTCCTGGACGTGCTGCGCCGCTCGCTTGCCGCGGACCCGCAGAAGTGGACCCGGACGGCAGCCACGATCAGGGGCGTCAGCGAGGAGACCACTACCGGTGTCCACCGCCTCTACCAACTGGCTGACCAGGGCAAGCTGCTCTTCCCGGCCATCAACGTCAACGACTCCGTCACCAAGAGCAAGTTCGACAACAAGTACGGCATCCGCCATTCGCTGCCCGACGGCATCAACCGGGCCACGGATGTGCTCATGGGCGGAAAGGTCGCTGTCGTCTGCGGTTACGGCGACGTGGGCAAGGGCGCGGCCGAGGCGCTGCGCGGCCAGGGTTCACGCGTCATTGTCACCGAGATCGACCCCATCTGCGCGCTGCAGGCGGCCATGGACGGCTACCAGGTGGCCAAGCTGGAATCCGTCCTGGCCCAGGGCGACATCTTCATCACCACCACGGGCAACAAAGACGTCATCATGGCCGAGCACATGACCGGCATGAAGAACAAGGCCATTGTGGGCAACATCGGCCACTTCGACAACGAAATCGACATCGCTGGCCTGGCCCGCATCCCCGGCGTCAAAAAGGTCGAAATCAAGCCCCAGGTCCACGAATGGGTCTTTGAGGAAGGCACGGCGGCGGAGCGCTCCATTATCGTCCTGTCCGAGGGCCGCCTGCTCAACCTTGGCAACGCAACCGGCCATCCGTCTTTCGTGATGAGCAACTCGTTCGCAAACCAAACCATTGCGCAGATCGAGCTGTGGACCAAGCGGGACCAGCACGAGTATGAGAACAAGGTCTACGTGCTGCCCAAGGTCCTGGACGAAAAGGTGGCCCGGCTGCACCTGGACGCCCTGGGCGTTGAACTTACGGAACTGACTAAGGACCAGGCGGAATACCTGGACATCGACGTCGCCGGTCCGTACAAGCCCGAGCACTATCGTTACTGAGACGTAAGGGCCCGGGCGCCATCGAGCGCCCGGGCCGTTATTTTCTGCACCTAGGATCGAAACATGGAGCCTGATGTAAAGCCCCGCCGGCGGGGGACTGCCAAGAAAATCCTTGCCGTGGCAGCCGTGTGTGTCCTGGCTGCCCTGGGCGGGGTTTTCGCCGCCGTCGCCCCGGGCCTTGCCGGCGGCCCGCTTGAATCCGAAGCAGGCTCCGCACTGCGGACATCGCCGGGCATCGCTTCCCCCGTTGTTCCGCCCGTGACTTTCGACGCGGCGCCGGCCAACGGTGCAAAGCAGGTGAACCCTGCGGCCCCGGTGTCCCTGAAAGTGGGCAACGGGACCATCCAGCGCGTCACGCTCGCCAGTACGGCGGGGAAGACCATTGATGGCAGCATCGATGCCAGTGGGACGGCGTGGTCCGCCACCGGGCCCCTGGAATTCAACACCGAGTACAGCTACACCTACGTGGTCAAGGACGCCGCCGGACGCGAGACCAGCACCACGCAGTCCTTCAACACGGTGACAAGCTCCCACGAGGCCGACGCCGCCGTCTACCCGCTGAACGGGATGAAGGTGGGCGTGGGGCAGCCCCTGCAGATCATCTTCAGCGAACCCGTGACCAACCGCGCCGCCGTGGAAAAGGCCATCAAGATCACCACGACGGCGGGACAGGCCGGAGCATTCCATTGGTACAGCGACACCATGGTCCGGTACCGCGCGGAGAACTTCTGGGCAGCGAACTCCACCGTCACCATGGACATGCAGCTCTTCGGGGTTGACCTGGGCAACGGCCAAATCGCGAACTTCAACAAAAAGGTGAATGTCTCGATCGGAGACAAGAAGGTGGCCGTCGCCGATGCCACCGCGCATACCTTCACGCTCAGCGTCAACGACCAGCCCGTCAAGACCCTGCCCGTCAGCATGGGGGATAAGCGCTTCCCCTCGGCAAAGGGATACGCAGTGCTTATGGAGAAGAACCGCTTTGACCACTTCAGGGCGGCAAGCATCGGGCTGAAGCCCGACGATCCTGCCTACTACGGTGAGGCCGACGTCGAATACACCATCCGTCTCACCCTGAGCGGCGCCTACATCCACCAGGCCCTTGAATCGGCCTTTCCATACATCGGGAACGCCAACGTGTCCCATGGGTGCATCGGCTTCCTGCCCGACGGGGCGGCGTGGGTGTTCGACAACATGGGAACCGGCGACGTGGTCCAGATCATCAACACCGAGGGTGACTACGCGGCAAATACCGACGGGTTCGGCGACTGGAATATCCCGTGGAGCGAATACGACAACTAGGTCAGGTGGAGAACGGCAGACGCTGCAGCCGTTCCCCGATCTCCGTGTTCCGCCGGTGTGACAGCGACAGCCTGGTGAACTCCCTCTGCCGCCGTTCAGCCACGACGGCGGCCAGATAGTCATCGGCGCCCGTGCCCGGAGGCGGGGGCGGAGCGACGTGTGCGGACAGTTCAGCGGCGATGGCCTGCGCCATGCCCGCCCGGGACAGCGGTGCCATCCGGCCTGCCTGGCGGATGAACTGGGCGGCCCTGCGGGCTGTGGCATCCGGAATACGGCCAATATCCGCCGCTGCAGCCCACGACTGCAGATGGGGTGGAACAAAGACCCGGAGGGCCTGGTCCGCAGGTACCCGGCTGCGGACAGCATAGGTGCCTGCGAGCAGGTCGCCGAGCCGCCTGGACTTGTCGTTGAAGAGCGCCACGGCGAGGGCAAGGCCGCCGAACGTCAGATAGATCTCAAGGAACCCGGTCAGGCCGCGGATCACCGCATGCCGGAACCGGATGGCGCCGCCGTCCTCACGGACCACCCGCAGGCCCGTGGCCAGCTTACCCAGCGATCGGCCCCGGCTCAGGGTCTCGACGGCCACGGGCACCACCACCAGGCAGAACACGACGGCGGCCAGGCCCAGGGCCCGCGCGGCTGCCCCGTCGAGGTCCGCGCCTGCGGCCGACAGGCCAATCATGACCAGCACCAGCAGGACTACGTGGACGATTGCGTCGATAAACAGGCCCAGGGCCCGGGCGGCGAAGCTCGCCGGCCGGAGCTCCAGCACCACTGCCTCGCCGGTGATTATCGGGCTCACACTGCATCCCTGCCCTTCGCATCTGGTGGTTCGAACGATCACATGGTGCAGACGGTCAAATTCTAATGCCGGGCGCTAGGCTGTAGCCGTGGACATGGATGCCTTCGCCGCCGTCAATGCGGACAAGTGGGCGCGCCTGCGTAAGCTTGCCGGCAAGGGCAGGCTCACCGGAGCCGAAGCCGACGAATTGCTGGCGCTGTACCAGTCCACGTCCGGCCACCTGTCGCTGGTCCGTTCCATGGCGCCGGAAAGCGGACTCTCCGCGTCCCTCTCGGCCACGCTGGCCCAGGCACGGACCCGCTTCACCGGCGCCCGCTCGAATGCCTTGGCTGACCTTGCACGGTTCTTCGTCGTGGCCCTGCCGGCGGCCCTGTACCGGCTGACCTGGCTGACCCTGGCCTGCGGCACCGCTTTCGTGCTCATCGCTGCCGCGTACGCCATCTGGATCGGGACGTCCCCCGAAGCCCTCCGGGCCGTGGCCTCGGAAGCCGCTGCCGCCCAGTACGTGAACGAGGACTTCGTCAATTACTACTCGGAGAACCCGGCAGCGTCCTTTGCCGGTGCCGTCTGGACCAACAATGCCTGGATCAGCGCACAGGCCGTGGCCCTGGGGATCACCGGTGTGTGGGTGCCAATGATCCTGTTCAGCAATGCCCAGGGAGTGGGCATTGCAGCGGGCATCTTCGCGTCTGCCGGCAAGTCCGACGTCTTCTTCAGTTACATCCTGCCGCACGGGCTCATGGAGCTCACCGCCGTCTTTGTTGCCTCCGCAGCGGGCCTTCGGGTCTTCTGGGCAACGGTCGCACCCGGACCACGGACCAGGGGCCGCGCCGTCGCGGAAGAGGGCAGGTCACTGATTACGGTGGCTCTGGGGCTCGTGGTGGTGCTGTTCGTCTCAGGCCTGGTGGAAGGGTTCGTCACCCCCAGCCCGCTGCCGGCCTGGGCCAGGATCGGAATCGGGGCGGCGGTTCTCAGCGCGTATTGGATCTACGTCCTGGTGTGGGGCAGGCGCGCCTGCCTTGCAGGGGAGCGCGGCGACCTCCGCCGCGAGGATGCCGGCTACACGGAAATCGCTGCCTGAATCGTTGTAATCCTGCCGGGGTGGTTCCTCGCCCGGCGGAACTTCCGGACGGTAGGCTCGACTGCAGAATGAATCGCACCGGCTGACTGGGACCGGTGCGGAACCCAACGGAAGTGACGCTGCTGTGAATGACGAGACACCGGCCCGCGCCAAAAGCGCCACGCCGCAGCCGGAGCCGTTCCTGGACACGTCCGGGGACTCCGACGAGCCCGCATTTTCCTGGCTGACGCCCGCTGCCGGGGACAAACCGGCCGGGAACGAACCGGCCGGGGGCAAACCTGCCGCTGGCAAGCCAGGCGGAGAAAAGCCAGCCGGCGACAAGCCCGGCATCAATAGGACCGGCCCCGACGAGCCCGGCGGACACGCCGGCCGGAACCAGGCAGCGGCAGGAAGCAAGGCCGCCCAGCCAGGAAGCCGGGCCGACCGCAAGGCCGCGGAAGCCGCCGTCGGATCCTCCGCCAACGGCTCCTCCACCGCCGGAGCCCCAGCCGCCGCAGCTGCCGCCTCCCGCAGGCCCGCGGAGCACACTTCCACTGCGGGCTCCGCCGCGGCCGGGCCCGGCACCGGTTCGCCGGTCTTCAAGGAACCCCTTCCCACGTCAGCACTGCACGTCCGTCCCCCCGAGGAGGAAGTGGAGCGCCGCAACGCCCAGCGCGAAAGCGCTGCGAACGCCAAACCCGTGGCACCGCGTGTCATGCAGGTTTTGCTGGCCATCATCTACCCGGTAATCCTGCTGATCCTGGCCGTCCGGGCCGTGACCAGCCCGCTTTTTCTCTGGGTGGAGTACAACCGTCCCGGGTTCCCCGGTGACGGATACGGCTTCAACACCGACGACAGAATGACGTACGGCTCCTATGCGGTGGACTACCTGAGCAACTGGGCGGGCCCCAGGTACCTGGGCGATCTGGTGCACCGCGGCGGCGAGAAGCTCTTCAAGGACGGCGAAGTCAGCCACATGGCCGACGTCAAGGTTGTCATCCTGTCCACCTTTGGTGCCGGTGCACTGCTGCTCCTCCTGGCGCTGACCGCGATCCTGTACCTGCGCAAACGCAGCACCGGCGGGATCCGGCGCGGCCTCTTCGCCGGTTCCATCATCACGCTGGCACTGATCCTGGGCCTCGGCACGCTGGCGGCCCTGGGCTGGCAGCAGTTCTTCACCGAATTCCACCGGGTCTTCTTCGCCGCCGGATCCTGGACCTTCAGCCTGGATGACACCCTGATCCGGCTGTTCCCCAGCCAGTTCTGGATCGACGCCGGCATCGCCATCGCGGGCCTGGTGCTCCTGGCATCCATTGTGACGATGGTCCTCACCTGGCCCACGCGACGCCGCCGCGGCATTGCGCAGCAGGCAAAGCCGGCCACGGCGGACCGGGACAAGGCGGACCGGGAAAAGGCGGGGCCGGCCACGGAGGATCAGCCGTAGATTCCGGCAATCTCCGCCTGAAACTCCTGGACCACTACGGAACGCTTCAGCTTCAGGGACGGTGTGAGGTGCCCGGACTCGACGCTGAACTCGGCGTCCAGAAGCCTGAACGTGCGTACCGATTCGGCTTTGGACACCATCCGGTTGGCCAGGTCCACTGCCTCCTGCACCGCAGCCAGGACGGCGGGATCGTTCGCGGCTTCGCTGAGGGGGAGGGGAGGAAGGCCCCGTTCGGACCGCCAGTTGGCAACGCCCTCCGGGTCCAGGGTCAGCAGGGCTGACACGAACGGTTTGCCGTCGCCCACCACCACGGCGTGGGCCACCAGTTGGTGGCTGCGGATCTTCTCCTCCAGCGGCCCGGGCGCCACGTTCTTGCCGCCGGCCGTGACCAGGAGGTCCTTTTTGCGTCCCGTGACGGTAAGGAAACCGTCCTTGTCGAGTTCACCGAGGTCTCCGGTACGGAAGAATCCGTCCACGAACGCCTCGGCGTTAGCCTCCGGATTGGAATGGTAGCCCCGGAAAACACCGATTCCCTTGACCAGGATTTCGCCGTCTTCGGCCACCCGGATGGTGGTGCCCGGGATGGGAATGCCCACCGTTCCCACTTTGGTGCGGGAAGGCGTATTCGCGGTGCATGGCGCCGTGGTCTCGGTCAGCCCATACCCCTCCAGGACGGGAATGCCTACGCCACGGAAGAAATGGGCATCCTCGGAAGCCAGGGGACTGGCCCCGGACACGGTGTATCCCACCTCGCCACCCATCGCCTGGCGCAGCCGCGGGTAGACCAGCCGGTCATAGATCCCGTGCCTGATCCGGCTCAACCGGCCCGGACCAGGCCCCTCGCCGCGGCTGTGCCGGTCCTGTTCGCGTGAGTACTCGATGGCGGCGGCCGCTGCGGCGTCGAAGAGCCTGCCCTTGCCTGCCACAGCGGCCTTGTGGGCGGCCGTGGCCCTGACCTTTTCGAAGATGCGCGGCACCACCAACAGGAAGGTGGGGCGGAACGTGCCGAGGTCTTCGAGGAGCTGGGCGGCCCCGGGGGTATGCCCCAGCGTTGCCCCTGCGGCAAGGCATACCACCTGGACGGCGCGGGCCAGCACGTGGGCCAGCGGCAGGAACATCAGGGTGCGGGCCTGGTCCTCCTGCAGGATCTCGGGCAGGAACGCAACGATGTTCTTGGCCACCAGGGCAAAATTCCCGTGCGTGATCTCGCACCCTTTGGGCTTGCCCGTGGTGCCCGATGTGTACACCAGGGAGGCGAGGTCGGCCAACCCCGCGCGGCTGCGGTGCCGCTCCAGTTCAGCATCACTGACTCCGGTGCCCGCAGCGGCGAGGCTGGCAAGGTCCGGGGCCTCGCCGTCGTAATCCATCCGCACCACGTTGACCAGGCGGTCGCTGAGCTCGGCGCAACCGGCCACCACTCCGCTGACCAGCTGCACCGTGGCCCGGTCACCGGCGAAGACGCGGCGGACCCCTGCGTCCTGGATGATCCACTCCACCTGGCTGGCCGAGGACGTTTCGTAGATGGGCACCGTCACACCGCCGGCGAACCAGATGGCGAAGTCCACCAGGGTCCATTCGTACGAGGTGGGCGACATCACGGCCACCGTGTCGCCGGGCTCCAGGCCCCCGGCGATGAGCCCCTTGGCCAGGGCGCTGACGTCCTGGAGGAATTTTTGCGCGGGGATATCCACCCAGCCGTTGGGGCCCTTCCGCCGGTACAGGGCGTGGGCCGGGTTGGCGGCGTGCTGCTCCAGCAGCAGGTCAGTCACGTTGCTGTTGGCCTCAAGCTCAACCAGCAGTTCCGTGCTCGCTTCTCTCACAGCAGGTCTCCGTTTCCGCTGCCATGCCGCGGCAGCGGCTCCTTCAGGTCTCTGTTGCCATCCTGCCCTAGATCCAGGATGGCATCCACATCCGGACCTTCCAGTCGACGTACGGGATGACCTCGCCGGTCCAGATCGGGTAGAAAAACGCCGACAGCAGGAGCGCCGCCGCCAGGAACAGGACCACCAGATACATGCCGGAGCGACGGCGCCACGGCGGATCCGTGGCCCGGCCCAGGACCAGCCCCAGACAGTACACCAGGGCCAGGACCAGGAACGGCTCAAAGGACACCGCGTAGAAGTAGAACATGGTCCGCTCCGGATACATGAACCATGGCAGGTAGCCCCCGCCCACCCCGGCCAGCACTGCCCCGGCGCGCCAGTCCCGGCGTCCCACCCACCAGAACAGCAGGACCACCAGCGAGATGGCTGCTGCCCACCAGATCAGCGGGTTACCGACGGACAGGATGGCGGAGGTGCACTTTTCCACGTCACAGCCCGGGGTGCCCTGGGGCGGGGATTCATAGAAGAACGACGTCGGCCGTCCCATCACCAGCCAGCTCCAGGCGCTGGCCTGGTAGGGGTGCTCGGAGCTCAGGCCCTGGTGGAACTTGTACGCTTCCAGGTGGTAGTGGACAAGGGACCGGACGGAGTCGGGCAGCCAGCCCCATTCCGCTGACGGGTTGCTCTCCGCCCAGTGACGGTAGTAGGCATTGGCCGAAAGGAACCAGCCGGTCCAGGTAGCCGAGTAGACAATGGCTGCGACGGGCACGGTGGCCGCGAAGGCGGGAATTCCGTCCCGGATCACGCCGCCGCTGATCCAGCCGCGGATGCCCGCCACCCGCCGGGCGTTGAGGTCCCACAGCACGGTCAGGAGGCCAAAGCCCGCCAGGAAGAACAGGCCGGACCACTTGGTGCCCACGGCCAGGCCCAGGCAGACCCCCGCGGCCACCCGCCACCAGCGCACGCCCAGCCACGGTCCGGCCAGCAGCGCCCGGGCCGGGGGCTGTCCGCCGTTCGTGGCGGCGGCATGGGCAAGCCGGGCCGCCAGGCGACGGCGCCCGTCTTCGCGGTCCATCAGCAGGGCGCCGAACGCGGCAAGGATCCAGAACGTGAGGAAAATGTCCAGCAAGGACGTCCTGGACATCACCAGGTGGTGGCCGTCGACGGCGAGGAGCAGCCCCGCGGCACCCGCGAGCGGAAGCGAGCGGAACAGTTTCAGGGCGATCAAGGACACCAGCAGCACCGTGAGGGTGCCGGTGAGGGCTGCGGCGAAGCGCCAGCCAAAGGGATTCTCCGGCCCGAACAGCCACATCCCGGCCGCGATCATCCACTTGCCCACCGGTGGATGGACGACGTATTCGGGAGTGTTCAGCAGGACGTCCGGATTGCCGGCATTAAAGGAATCATTTGCCTTGTCCGGCCAACTGCGCTCATAGCCGCTCATGAGGTAGGAGTAGGCGTCCTTGACGTAGTACGTCTCGTCGAACACCAGCTTGTGCGGCACTTCCAGGCGGATGAACCGGAGGAGGCCGCCGGCCACCGCCGTCAGGACCGGGACCAGGACGAACCACAGCCGGAGCGACGGCGGATAATCCCGCCAGGACATGCCGGTACCAATGAGCCTTGCCCGCAGTGCCTCCACCGTGAACGCCTCATCAGGCCGGCTGATCCAGGGGCGGGCGGCCTTGCCGCCGGGTGCCGTCCCGGTTGCCCCGGCTTCGGCCGGGGATCCCGCGGCGTTGGGTTTCCCGGGCCCCGTGGGCCGCGTCGAGGTCTGCGTCACGAGCCCCATGCTACCTTTTGCGGCTGCGGAGACCCGGCGGCAGTAGGCTTGGTGGGTGGACCCGAACCCCAGCCCCCTTTCTGAACCCGGCCCTGCGACCGCGGGACGGATCGTCCTTGCCGCCACTCCCATCGGGAACACCGGAGACGCCTCGGCCCGCCTCGTGGAACTGCTGGGCACTGCAGACATTGTGGCCGCTGAGGACACGCGGCGCCTCCACCGTCTGGTCCAAAGCCTGGGCATTGACGTGGCGGGCCGCGTCATCAGCTACCACGAGCACAATGAGGCCACCAGGACCGCTGAGCTCCTTGACCACGTGCGCTCCGGCAGCACGCTCCTGATGGTCACTGACGCCGGGATGCCGTCGGTATCCGACCCCGGCTTCCGGCTGGTGGAAGGCGCCATTGCGGCGGGACTTCCCGTCACCGCGGTTCCCGGACCGTCCGCGGTCCTCACGGCCCTTGCGTTGTCGGGCCTGCCCACGGACCGGTTCTGTTTTGAGGGATTCCTTCCCCGCAAGGCCGGCGAACGGGCCTCCCGCCTGGCGGACCTTGCCGGGGAGCGGCGCACCATGGTGTTCTTCGAGGCGCCGCACCGGCTCGAAGCCATGCTGCGTGCGCTGCGCGAGAGGTTCGGGCCGGACCGGCCCATCGCAGTCTGCCGGGAACTGACGAAAACGTACGAGGAAGTCATCCGCGGCACTGTTGGCGAACTGCTCCAGTGGGCCGAGGACACGGAGGTCCGCGGCGAGATCGCCGTGGTGCTCGGCGGGGCTCCTGAGCAGGCGGCCGGCACCCCGGAGGACCATGTGGCTGCCGTCAATGAGCTGGTGTCCCAGGGCATCCGGCTCAAGGAGGCCGTCGCCGCCGTCGCCGAAGACGTCCGGGTCAGCAAGAGGGAGCTCTACTCGGCCGTCCTGGCGGCCCGCTAGCCGGGCCACGGTCCGCTTTCGGCGCCTGTGCAGGTGCACAGCGAAGCCGCGATTCCGCAGTGCGCATCGGCGTAGACCATAGCCATGCCCCGCAGTAGTCTGGCTGTTAATCAGCCCCATGATCCCGGTCACTCCGGCCGCGGCGATGGGCTGCCACAACCCTACTGACGAGGGAGTCATCGTGACTGTCACTGCACAGCCGGCCGTTTCCGCCGAGCGCGAAACCCGGCTTTTGGCCTCCGTTCCCACCGGGCTGCTCATCAATGGTGAGTGGCGCGACGCCGCCTCAGGCAAGACGTTCGACGTCGAGGATCCCGCCACCGGGAAGGTGCTGCTGAGCATTGCCGACGCCGGACCCGAGGATGGTGCGGCAGCCCTCGATGCTGCCGCGGCTGCCCAGGAATCCTGGGCAAAGGTGCCGCCGCGCGAACGCGGGGAGATCCTGCGCCGGGCCTTCGACCTGGTCACCGAACGTGCAGAAGACTTCGCCCTCCTGATGACCCTGGAAATGGGCAAGCCGCTGGCCGAGGCCCGCGGCGAAGTAACCTATGGCGCCGAGTTCCTGCGCTGGTTTTCCGAGGAAGCAGTCCGGGCTTTCGGCCGGTACTCGGTCTCGCCGGACGGCAAGTCCCGCCTCCTGGTCACCAAGAAGCCGGTGGGCCCCTGCCTGCTGATCACCCCGTGGAACTTCCCGCTGGCCATGGCCACCCGCAAGATCGCCCCGGCCGTCGCCGCCGGCTGCACCATGGTATTGAAGTCGGCCAACCTGACGCCCCTGACCTCCCAGCTGTTCGCTGCCGTGATGCAGGAGGCCGGGCTGCCTGCCGGTGTCCTGAACGTCATCCCCACCTCAACGGCCGGTGCCACCACCGGGCCGCTGATCAAGGATTCGCGCCTGCGCAAGCTGTCGTTCACCGGTTCCACCGAGGTGGGACGCCGGCTGCTGGCCGATGCGTCCGAAACCGTGCTGCGGACCTCCATGGAACTGGGCGGCAACGCCCCGTTCCTGGTCTTTGAGGACGCTGACCTGGACGCGGCCGTTACCGGCGCCATGCTGGCCAAGCTGCGGAACATGGGCGAGGCGTGCACCGCAGCCAACCGCTTCATCGTGCACGAGTCCGTAGCCGGGGAGTTCGCGGAGAAGTTCGCCGCGAAGATGAAGGACATGACCACCGCCCGCGGCACCGAGCCCGAGTCCAAGGTGGGGCCGCTGATCGACGCCAAGAGCCGGGACAAAGTCCACGAACTGGTCTCCGACGCCGTCGCCTCCGGCGCGAAGGCCGTCCTGGGCGGCGCACCGGTAGAGGGACCGGGCTACTTCTACCAGCCCACCATCCTCTCCGGCGTCACCGAAGGCACCCGGATCCTCTCCGAGGAAATCTTTGGCCCCGTCGCTCCGATCATCACCTTCTCCACCGAGGACGAAGCCGTCCGCCTGGCCAACGACACCGAATATGGGCTGGTGGCCTACGTCTTCACCAAGGATCTCAACCGCGGCATCCGGATGGGCGAGAAACTCGAAACCGGCATGCTCGGCCTGAACGCCGGCGTCATCTCCAACGCCGCGGCGCCCTTCGGCGGCGTGAAGCAGTCGGGCCTGGGACGCGAAGGCGGCCTCGAAGGCATCGAGGAATACCTTTACACCCAGTACATCGGCATCGCCGACCCCTACGCCGGCTAGTTCCGGAAGTTTCGCAGCGTACAAGTGCCGGCCGGGGTTTCCCCGGCCGGCACCTGCCGTTCAGCCCTGCCCGGCCCCGCGGCCGCCGTCGGCCGCCCCCGCCTTGGAACGCCGTCCTGCCGACGGATGCCCGGGCGCCCCGGGGCGTAGGCGCGCTGCAGCGTGAAGTGCTGTGCGGATGATCCTGCCGGCCGCAATGAACGGCATCCTGAGCAGCTGGCCCAGCCGGCGGGTGACCGACGGCGGAAGCCATGCCGCCGTCAAACGCCTGGGCAGGGTGGCGTTTGCCCGAAGGGACGCTTCCACGGCCGCAACCCCGGCTGCAATGTCGCCTTCGGTCGGGTCGGGGCCGGAGCCTGGGGAACCAGTGCCGCCCGGGCGGCCGTACCGGTAATGTTCGAACGCCGAGGTAAAGCACGACACTGCCCCGTGCGCCTCCTGGTCCATGCCTCCGGGCTCACCCAGCAGTTCAGCCCGGAACCGGGATGAATATGCCCTGGGCGTCTCGCTGTCCGCGGGGGGCAGGCCGTAGTCGGCGCCAAGATCCTTGATCTCATTCCATGCCGACGGTACGGCCAGGTCCGGTCGCCTTGGACGCAGCCGCCGTGACCTGATACCCCTCCGAACCAGGTGGGGGGCGGCCACCAGGAGAAGCAAGCCCACCAATGCGGCTGCACCAAGGAACCAGGGGGTCAATTGCGCGGAGTCGCCTGTGCTGCTGCCGGCGCCGGGGACGGCCTGGGCAGTGGTGCTGGGGGATGGGGCGGGAACCGGGGCCGTGTCGGGGATGAGGCCGTCGTTGTTGCCCAGGGAATCCGCGACCGAAGGCGCTGAGGCCTCGGTTGCGTAGTCCGGGACCACCCCCCGCGACGGCGTCGGCTCGAACGGTACCCAGCCCAGGCCCTGGAAGTACAATTCCGGCCAGGCGTGGGCGTCGCGCGCATCTGCCTCATACTCCGGGAGGGCGCCTTGGCCGGACACGGAGACCGTCGCCCCGGTCAGCCTGCCGGGGGCATAGCCCACGGCGATCCTGCTGGGGATTCCGTCCAGGCGGGCCATCACCGCCATCGCCGATGCGTAATGGATGCAGTAACCGCTCTTCTGCTGCAGGAAGTCAGCAAGGACGGAAAGGCCGTTACCGTCATAGCCGCCCTGCACCGGGGACTGCAGTGAATATGTGAACTCGGACGAGCGCAGGTACTTCTGGATGGCCAGGGCCTTCTGGTACGGCGTCCCCGCACCCCCGGCAACGGTCTGTGCCGTGGTTTTGACGATGTCCGGGACGTTGCCCGGGATGCGGGTGAAAATGTCGGGGATGCCCCGTGCGGGCCCTGAGGACTGGGCCAGGAGCGCCGCTGAAAGCTTGGGCACCGCGGAGGTCACCACGTACTCCTGCCGCCGGGTGGTGGTGTCAGTGCCCTTGATGCTCAGCGTGGCCGGATCCCAGGTCCACTGTCCGCCCAGTCCGCGGACGGTCTCGGGCGCATAGGGCGCCGGCAGGTAGGGACTGGTGAAGGACCCGGTGTCGATGGCTGTCACCAGCCGCACCTGCTCATCGGTCAGGACCGGATACCCGGGGTCGATCCGGCCGTCAAGGGGCACCCTGGAGGCGGTGCGGTCGTCCGGTCCCCACGAATCGCCGTCGAAATTGTCCACGGTGACCGATCGCAGGTAGAGGGGGTTGGGTGACGTGGTGGCGTAGGTGATCCTGCCGCTTCCGTCCGGTGTGCGAAGGCTGTTGCCCAGGGTGATCATCGGATTCAGGCCTGTGGCGGCACCCCACGGATTGAGCCGTGAACCCTGCGGGAACGTGCCTGTGTCGAAGCCGGGAATCGCCAGGGGCAGCACCAGGGTGGCTGCCAGCGCCACGGAGCCCGTCAGCACGGCCCTGCGCACCAGGCCCGGGCTTCGGGCCGAGCCGCCCTGCAACCTCCCGTCCGGGGCAAACCATTGGCTGCAGGCGAGGATCAGCAGGTAGCCCGCTACGGTGGCAACGAAACTCCATACCCCCACGCTCTGCGGTTTGATCATGGCCGGAACCACCAGCAGCGCAAGCAGGCCTGTGCCGGAGGCGGCCGGCATCCCGAGCGGAACCGCGAGTGCATCGACCAGGATGACCGCCAGGCCAAGCACGGCACAGACCACCATGACGATCCCGGCGTTGGGCGCCACGGGTGCAGTCTCTGCCAGGACAGTCTCGCTGGCCCGCCGGATCAGCCGGTCCAGGTCCGGGAGCGTGGCACCTGTGGGGACAACCCACAGGAAACTGGAGCCGCGGAAGAACGTCAACGTCAGGACGGCGCCCAGTGCCACGAATCCGCCTGCGGTGACCAGCAGGGGCTGGGCCCGGACGGAACGCAGCGCGGCAAGCGTGAATGCCACCACCAGCACGGTGGTCATCACCGGCCAGTACCAGTTCCAGCCCCGCAGGACACCGTTCAAGGACAGGGCAGCGCCGCAGACGGCCACGGTGATGGATCCCCCCATGGCCCACGGGTAGGCGCCGGCGCGCAGGCGTCCCGCAGGCATTTCATGCTGTGCCTGTGCCTCGTGGCCCGCACCCGTTGGCCGGGCCGGCGCCATGGTCATGTGGCCACCCCCGCTCCCCGCCGGACCTCTGCCGCCGTAACCACCGGCAGGGCCGGGTCCTGGTCGAACTGGCGCCACGCGGCGGCAAGCTGCGTCGCGGGCGCCACGGCCACCGCCCGCCAGCCGCCCTGCCGCAGCACTTCCAGGACATCCTGGGACTCCATGGGACGTTCCACGGCCAGGATGGCGAACGCGTTGGTGCCGTACGAAGCGGCAGGGGCCAGTGCTGCGGCTTCCTCCCTGGTGATGCGACCCAGGACAGCGATCAGTGGCCCGCGCATCCGATGGGCGGACAGCTTGTCCATCAAGTGGTCGTCAAAGGCCGGCAGTCCCTGCTCCGGGCTTCCCTGTGTCCGCACTTTCGGGGCACCGGGGCGCGGCGCGTTCCTGGCCATGACACCCAGCTGCATGACACCCCGCTGCGCATCGTCCCGGCGAGTGCTGTCCCGGTGAGTGCTTTCCCGGCGGGGGTGGGGCGCCCCGGACAGGTGGATGGCGGCAAGGCTTTCGGCAATGGACTGCAGGCCGGATGATCCGCTGAATTCTTCCACCGCCGGTTCCGGGGACGAGGGGGAGTGGAGGAACGCCGGTTCCCCGCCCGTGTCCAGCGCCCGAAGGCTGTAGTTGCGCTCGGCAAGGTGTGCGCTGACGGACATGGTGGCAACAACAGCCCACTCGAAGGTGTCGCTGGTGGCCGGCGCATGCCCCTCCGGCACGGGCAGGCCCGGCATCGACGTGCCGGAGCCCCCGCCGAACGCACTGGCCCGATGGTCCAGGATGATGGTGGCTTCCGGCGTGGTCACGGACTCCTCCTGCCTGACCATCAAGGACCCATGCCGTGCCGTGGCAGGCCAATGGACCCGTCGCATCGGGTCACCGTGGCGGTATTCCCGGGTCATGATGTCGTCGTCGCTCGGGTTTGCCCGGACACGGGTGGCGGTGACGCCGTCGTTCCCCCGCGCTCCCGCCAGCCCGGCGGCAGGCAGGACGACGGCTGCCGGCGTCACGGTGAGGATGTCGCCGTCGTCAATCGCCTGCCGGTGCAGGGAGAGGCCGAAAGGGTCGGTGAACTCGGCCGTGACCGGGCCGATCCTGAACTGCCCCCGGTACCTGGACGTGAGGTGGTATTCGTAGCGGCTTGTGCCGCCGGTGGCCGAACGGGACGGGAACCGGAAGGACGGCGCGTGGCCGAAGTGCGCCGGCAGCCGCTCCTCCATGGCAACCCGTCCGCTGCCCGGGCCCGTCCTGGCCACGGCAAGGTGGACCGTCGCCGGGGCGGAGGTTTCCACAGGGGAGGGATTGAATTCGCGGTAGACGCGGAAGCGCGGCTTGACCAGCCTGACGCCGGCAAGGGAGACGAGCGGCAGGACCAGCAGCAAGATGGCAAGTGTCAGGAGGTCCCGGCGCCCCATGACCTGGGCCGCGGCCAGCGTGAAGGCCCCGGCTGCGAGCATGCCCCAGCCGCGCCTGGTGAACAGGTGCCGCGGAAGCTTATCCAGCAGGGCCATGGTCCGTGCCTAGCGGTTCCTGCTGCCGGCGGCGGCCGCGGCCCGGTTGGGCTGCCCCGGCTGGGCCTGTGGCACGGGCAGCCTGGACAGGATGCCCCGCAGGACGCTGTGGGGTGTCTCGCCTGCGCCCGCCGCCTTCCGGTCCAGGATGATGCGGTGCGCCAGGACGGCCTCGGCCACGTCCCGCACGTCGTCCGGCAGGACGAAGTCGCGGCCCTCCAGGGCGGCTGTGGCCTTGGCGGCACGCAGCAGCTGCAGCATGGAACGGGGACTGGCGCCGAGCCGCAGCAGCGGGCTTTCCCTGGTGGCCCTGCCCACTGCCACCGTATATTCCTTCACGGCGTCTGAGACATAGACCTGCTGGACAGTGGCGGTCATGGCCGCGACGTCGGACGCGGTGACCACGGGGGAGACATTGGCCAGCGGCGAGACCGCCTGGTGGGTTTCGAGCATCTCGATCTCTGCGGCCTTGTCCGGGTAGCCCATGGAAATCCGGGCCATGAACCGGTCCCGCTGGGCCTCCGGCAGCGGATAGGTGCCTTCCATTTCAATGGGGTTCTGGGTTGCGACCACCATGAACGGCTCATCGAGCTTGTAGGACGTGCCGTCCACGGTGACCTGATGCTCCTCCATGCACTCCAGCAGGGCGGACTGCGTCTTGGCGGATGCGCGGTTGATTTCATCACCGATGACGATGTTGGCGAAGACCGCACCCGGCCGGAACTCGAACAGCCTTGAGGCCTGGTTGTAGATGGACACCCCGGTGACATCCGAGGGCAGCAGGTCCGGGGTGAACTGGATGCGGTTGACCGTGCAGTCGATGGTCCGGGCGAGGGTCTTTGCGAGCAGGGTTTTCCCGACGCCGGGCACGTCCTCGAGCAGCAGGTGGCCTTGTGCGAGGAGTACGGTGAGCGCCAGCTTAGCGGCATCGGACTTGCCGTCGATGACGGTATTGACCGTGGTGAGGATGCGCTGCGCCGCGGCGTGGAAGGACACCGGGTCCATGGCCGCAGGCCGGTGCCCGTTCAGGTGGCTGACGGAATCAGCGACGCCGGCCAGGTTAAGGTTCGGTGCGCTTCCATTGTTGGCAGTGCGTCGGTGGGGTTCCATCGGCAACCTTTCAGCCCGGGTTTCACCTGGACGGGACAGCAAGCCTGCCTTCGCCCCTTGGTGGGCGTGCGCGTGTGTTCGTTCCAGACTACTAACACAACTGCCGTGCCTGACAGAGAGTTCCGGCAAATATGGGGGTACCTTTCGGCCGATAGTCTGGGTGGATGTGCAATTCGTCAATTCCCGCCGCTTACCGGGTACCTGCAGACGAGGAGACTCCGGACCAGGCCGCCGGCCGCCGGAAGGATTTTCCGCCCGCGCCGGAGCCCCTGCCGGTACCAGTCATGGACAACCACACCCACCTGGACTTCCCGGGCGGAAAGGGGCCGGTGGGGATCAAGGCTGCGCTGGATGCAGCGGCGGCCGTGGGAGTCCAGGGCGCCGTGCAGGTGGGCTGCGACCTCGAATCCTCACGGTTCACGGTGGAGGCGGTGGACCGGGACGAACGGCTCCTGGGCGCCGTGGCCCTGCACCCCAATGACGCGCCGCATTATGCTGCCCGCGGTGAACTGGAAGCGGCCCTTGCCGAAATCGAACGCCTGGCGGGGCATCCCCGGATCCGGGCCATCGGCGAAACCGGACTGGACTTCTACCGCACCGAGGGAGAGGGGCTGCGGCACCAGGAGTACTCGTTCCGGCGGCATATCGACATTGCCAAACGCCTGGACCTCACCCTCCAGATCCATGACCGGGACGCGCACAGCGACGTGGTGCGCGTCCTTCAGGAAGAGGGCGCGCCGGACAGGGTGGTGTTCCATTGCTTCTCCGGTGGCGAGGACCTGGCCAAAACCTGTAACGACCAGGGCTGGTGGATGTCCTTTGCCGGCACGCTGACGTTCAGGAACGCCACGAATCTGCGCGCCGCGCTCGCCGTCGCGGACCGGCAGCTCATCATGGTGGAAACGGACGCTCCATTCCTGACCCCGCACCCGCACAGGGGGCGTCCCAACGCGAGCTACACGGTCCCGTACACCGTGCGGGCCATGGCAGAATTGACAGGCTCCGACCTGGCCGGCCTGTGCAGCGCAATCAGCGAAAATACCGTACGGGCATACGGATCCTGGGCCTGACACTCCTTCCCCTGCGGGCTGCTAAATGCATATCTGGTATGCAAAAATGTTGGCCACTTTATAACGCTACGGTTACAGTGGGAAACTATTAGCCGGGGTCGGGGAAGGCCAACGGGTAATTTCACTTCATTCGCAGCCGGCCCGGCTTGTCCAGTATCCGGCCATGCCGCTGCGCGGAGTGTGGCGGCGCACCGGTGCCCGGACTGTCCTTTTCAAGGTTGCTCCGGGCATTTTATTGCGCGTTTCCCCGTGCCCGGATGGACCGAGAGTTACGGGCAATCGTGATCAAGTTCTTCACATCGGACGGCAAGTTCAGCTATATCAAAGTTGGCGCCCAGCTGCTGGTGCTTTGCGGCCTGGTCGCAGGCCTCGTAGCCTTCGTGGGCAATAACAAAACAGTCACGCTCAACGTGGACGGCAAAGCGTCGTCCGTGCAGTCCTTTGGCGGAACAGTGGAACAGGTGGTCAAGAGTGCCAACCTGGAACTGAAGCCCGGCGACCGCGTGTCGCCTTCCCTCGACGCGACGGTCCAGAACGGCACCGTCATCAACATCAACCAGGCCAAGGAAGTCAAAGTCAGCCTTGACGGGGCTGAAAAGACGGTGAACACCACCGCCCAGGACGTCGAAGACCTGGTGACAGAACTCGGCGTCGCCAGTGCCTCGTCCGTTTCAGCGCCCAAGGATGCCACCCTTTCGCTGGCAGGTTCCTACGTCTCGATCTCCACGCCCAAGACCGTCAGCATTGTGGCTGACGGCAAAGTGAACACCGCCACCACCACGGCCCCCACCGTTGGCAAGGTGCTGGAGGATTCCGGCGTGACCCTCGCCGCCAACGACCGCACCTCGCAGCCGGCCAACGCCAACGTGGTGAACAACATGGTCATCAAGGTGTCCCGGGTGGACACCAGCCAGACCACGGTCACCAGTGAAGACGTGCCCTTCGAGACCGTTACCGCCGAAAGCGCAGACATGCTCAAGGGTGAAAAGGAAGTGACCCAGGCGGGCGCCGCCGGAAAGCTGGAACGCACTTTCAAGCTGGTACTCGTGGACGGACGGGAAGCGTCCCGCACGCTGGTGTCCGAGAAGGTGGCCGTGCAGCCGGTCACCGAGAAAGTCACCGTTGGCACCAAGGCCAAGCCTGCACCCCAGGCCGCACCGGCGGCCGCTGCCGGCGCCAACACCGGCGCAGCTGCACCGGCCATGATGAACGAGGCCATGTGGGACAAGATTGCCCAGTGCGAATCCAGTGGAAACTGGAGCATCAACAGCGGCAACGGCTACTACGGCGGCCTCCAGTTCGACATCCGCACCTGGATCGGAGCCGGCGGCGGCGCCTACGCCCCTAACGCCAGCCTCGCCACCAAGGCGCAGCAGATCGACATCGCCAACCGCGTCTACGCGCAGCGCGGCCTGTCGCCCTGGGGCTGCGGCTGGGCAGCAACCAGCTGATCTACCGGACATAAGCGCAGAGTCAATGGCCGTGGCCGGGCCCGGGGTACCCGGGCCCGGCCACGGCCGTTAACCCGGCAGGGCGGACGTGCCGCGCGGGATAGGATACCTAGGTGACTGAACCGATCCCCGCCGTGCCCGCACCGTTGTTCGGTGCCTCCGACATACGCCGGCTGGCAGAGGAAATCGGGATCAGGCCCACCAAGACCCTGGGGCAGAACTTTGTCATCGATGGCAACACCATCCGGCGCATTGTCGCCGCGGCGGGCGTGGGACCGGATGAAACGGTGCTTGAGGTGGGCCCGGGGCTGGGGTCCCTCACGCTGGGCCTGCTCGACGCCGCGGCGGCAGTTGTCGCCGTCGAAATTGATCCTGTCCTTGCCGCGAAGCTGCCCGAAACCGTGCAGGAATGGCGGCCGGCCGCCGCCAACTCCTTCCACCTGGTGCATGCCGATGCGATGAAGGTCACCGAGCTGCCTGTCGAGCCGACAGCACTGGTGGCCAACCTGCCCTACAACGTGGCGGTTCCGGTGGTGCTGCACCTCCTGCAGTATTTCCCAAGCCTGCGGCACGGCCTGGTGATGGTGCAGGACGAGGTGGCTGACCGGCTGGCAGCCGGCCCGGGATCCAAGACCTACGGGGTGCCGTCCGTTAAGGCCGCCTGGTACAGCCAGATGCGCAAGGCCGGCGTGATCGGCATGAACGTTTTCTGGCCGGCACCGAAGATCCATTCCGGGCTGGTGGCCTTTACCCGCCGCGAACCGCCCGCCACCACCGCCACCCGCGAGCAGGTGTTTGCCGTGGTGGATGCCGCGTTCGCGCAGCGCCGCAAGACGCTCCGGGCCGCCCTGGCGGGCTGGGCCGGGGGAGCCCCGGAGGCCGAGCGCTGCCTGCTCGCAGCCGGCGTCGACCCCACCGCACGCGGCGAGGTCATCGACATCGCCGCGTTCGCCAGGATCGCCGAAGCCCGGGAAAAACGGCCGTGAGCGCGGGACTGGACAAGGCAGGCAGGGGGCGGTTCGCCGCCAGGACGGTCCGCGTCAAGGCGCCCGGTAAAGTCAATGTTTCCCTGGCCGTCGGTCCGCTCCGGCCGGACGGCTACCATTCCGTGGCCAGCGTCTACCTCGCGGTGTCCCTCTACGAGGAAGTGGCGGCGACCAGCACCGCCGAGCCCGGGATTACCATCAGCCTCAGCCCCGAAAGCACCCTGGACCTCGACGCGGTCGATATTCCCCTGGACAGCAACAACCTTGCCCATAAGGCGGCTGCCATCATGGCTGACGTCTCCGAACACGCCACGGGGGTGCACCTGGAGATCACCAAGCGGGTCCCGGTGGCCGGCGGGATGGGCGGCGGATCCGCCGATGCCGCCGCCACGCTCCTGGCCTGTGACGCACTCTGGAACAGCGGGCTGTCACGGGAGGAACTGGCGCACCTGGCGTCCGAACTCGGCGCCGACGTCCCCTTCTCGCTCCTGGGCGGGACCGCCGTCGGCCTTGGCCTGGGCGATGAACTCTCTCCGGCGCTGGCCAAGGCGCAGACCCACTGGGTGCTGGTGGTGGCCGACTACGGCCTGTCCACCCCCGAGGTGTACCGGACGCTGGACCGGCTGCGTGAGGCCGAAGGGGTGGAGGCCAGTGAGCCCACCGGAGTGGATCCACAAATCCTGACGGCGCTGCGGGGCGGGGATGCCGAATCCTTGAGCCGGGTGCTGGTCAACGATCTGCAACGGGCTTCCATTGAGTTGTCGCCGGCGCTGCGCGATACGCTGGGAATCGGCGAATCCCATGGGGCCATTGCCGGAATCGTTTCGGGTTCCGGCCCCACCGTGGCTTTGCTGGCTGATGATTCCGTTGCTGCGGAGGCGCTGGCGGAGGACCTGCGGCGCTACGGCCTGACAGCCCTTCCCGTCCACGGCCCGGTCCCCGGCGCGCGCATCATCTCCGACATCCTCCTTTAATTAAGACTTCCAGTCCGGCAGCAGAAAGCAGTTCCCTTTGGCACACCTTCTTGGCGGCGAGAACCTCACGGTTTCCTACGCAACCCGCACCGTCCTGGACGGCATCACCCTGGGACTGGAGGAGGGGGACCGGATCGGCATGGTGGGCCGCAACGGTGATGGCAAGTCCACGCTCATGCGTCTGCTGGCGCTGCGCTCCACCCCGGACTCCGGCCGCGTCACCAAACGCGGCGACGTCAATGTGGGGTACCTGGACCAGAGCGACGTGCTCGACGGCGACCTGACGGTGGGTGCCGCCATCGTGGGTGACCAGGCCGACTACGAATGGGCCCGCAACCCGCAGATCCGCGAGATCATGGGCGGCCTGGTGTCCGACGTCGACTGGCATGCCAACGTCCACGCCCTCTCCGGCGGCCAGAAACGGCGGGTGGCCCTCGCCAAACTGCTCATCGAGGACCACGACGTCATCATGCTGGATGAGCCCACCAACCACCTCGACGTCGAGGGCGTGGCCTGGCTTTCCCGGCACCTGAAGACACGCTGGCGGCCCAACCAGGGCGCCTTCCTGGTGGTGACCCACGACCGCTGGTTCCTGGACGAAGTCTGCACCAAGACCTGGGAGGTGCACGACGGGATCGTGGACCCCTTCGAAGGCGGCTACGCGGCCTACGTCCTGGCCCGCGCGGAGCGCGACCGCATGGCGTCCGTGGTGGAGGGCAAACGCCAGCAGCTGGTCAAGAAAGAGCTCGCCTGGCTGCGCCGGGGCGCCCCGGCCCGCACCGCCAAGCCCAAGTTCCGGATCGAGGCCGCCAACGCGCTCATCGAGGACGTTCCCGCGCCGCGCGACTCCATGGCGTTGAGCAAGATGGCCACGGCGCGCCAGGGCAAGGACGTGCTGGACCTGGAGAACGTGTCCCTCAACTTCCAGGGCGCCGACGACGGCCGGAAGCTTTTCGACAACATCACCCTTCGCCTGGCTCCGGGGGAGCGCCTGGGCCTGGTGGGCGTCAACGGTGCCGGAAAAACCACCCTCCTGAAGCTGCTCAACGGCGAGATCACACCCGATGCGGGCAAGCTGAAGCGGGGCAAAACGGTGGTCACCGCCGTTCTCACCCAGGAGGTCAAGGAGCTCGACGACGTCTCGGACCTGCGCGTGATCGAGGTCATCGAGCGGGAGAAGCGTTCCTTCAACGTCGGCGGCAAGGAATTCAGCGCAGGGCAGCTCGTGGAGCAGCTCGGCTTCACCAACGAGAAGCAGTGGACACCGGTCAGGGACCTGTCCGGCGGTGAGCGGCGCCGCCTGCAGCTGCTCCGGCTGCTGGTGGGTGAACCCAACGTGCTGATGCTCGATGAGCCCACCAACGACCTTGACACCGACACCCTCGCCGCCGTCGAGGACGTCCTTGACGGCTGGCCCGGCACGCTGGTGGTGGTCAGCCACGACCGCTACCTGCTCGAACGCGTCACCGACCACCAGATGGCGCTGCTGGGCGACGGCAAGCTCCGCGGCCTCCCCGGCGGCGTGGACCAGTACCTCGAGTTGCGCGAAGCCGCCCTCGCCGGTTCCACCGTCACCGGCGGTGGAAACCCGGTCACCAGCGCGGGCCAGGCGCCGGCCACCGGGACCGGCCCGTCCGAGGCAGAGAAGCGCGACGCCCGCAAGGCCCTCAACAGGATCGAGCGGCAGATCAAGAAGCTGGACCAGCAGGAAAAGAAGCTTCACGACGACATGGTCAAAAGCACGGAGAAGTCCGATTTCGACGCCCTGGCCGAACAGAACAAGCAGCTCAAGGACCTGGCCGACGAAAAAGACGCCCTGGAAATGGAGTGGCTCGAGGCCTCGGAACTTCTGGGCGACTGACCCTCACAAGCGGGGAGGGGGGTTATCCGGCAGCATGCGTCAGAGGCGAGGAACGAGCCAGCATGCAGAGGATGACCCCCTTCGCCGCGGACGCAACCACGGCGAGGCCTAGAGTTCAGACTGCAGTTCCGGCTCCTTTTTGAGGCCGGTCAGGCCGTTCCAGGCCAGGTTGACCAGGTGCGCGGCGACCGTGTGCTTGTCCGGCTGGCGGCTGTCCTGCCACCACTGGCCGGTCATGGCCACCATGCCCACAAGCATCTGGGCGTACATGGCACCGTCCTCGCCGCTGAAGCCGCGGCGGGAGAATTCGTCGGAGAGGATGTGTTCCACGCGCGCGGTCACGTGCGAGAGGAGGGTGGAGAAGGCGCCCTCCGGCTGGGACGGGGGAGCATCGCGCATGAGGATCCTGAACCCTTCGGTGCGTTCCTCGATGTAGGTGAGCAGTGCCAGCGCGGCGCGTTCGACGAGGACGCGGGGTTTGGCTTCCTCGGTGAGGGCCGCGTTGATCGAGTCCAGGAGAATGTGGAATTCACCGTCCACCACCTCGGTGTACAGGCCTTCCTTGGACCCGAAGTGTTCGTAGATGACCGGCTTGGACACTCCTGCGCAGGCGGCGATTTCCTCGATGGTGGTCCCGTCCAGGCCGCGGACGGCGAAAAGGCCGCGCCCGACGTCGATCAGCTGGCTCCGGCGCTGCAGGCCAGTCATCCGCGTCCGCGGAAGGTTGTTGCTCACCTTCCCATCATGCCTCACCGCCGGGGACGGGATTCCGCGGGACCGGCAGGACCCAACGCCCCGTGTCGCGCGGTGGCCTGAACCCATGGCAAAATAGGGACTTGTGCCCGGGCCTCGAGTCTTTCGGCACGGTCCGCTCTGGTGTAACGGCAGCACCCCGGCCTTTGGAGCCGTGGAGTATAGGTTCGAATCCTATGGGCGGAACTGCTGCGCAAGGAGCGATCATGAGGATGGCACCCGGTGCCCGGCGGGCTGGCCCGCCGGCTGCCGCAAAGCGCAAGCACAACCAAGCAAGGAGAACCCGTTACGTGATCCCCGAGAATACCGGCCCGGCCGCTGTAATCGTCCTGGCAGCAGGCGCCGGTACCCGGATGAAGTCGCGTACACCGAAGATCCTCCACGAGATCGGCGGCCTGTCCATGGTGGGCCACGCCCTCCGCGCCGCCCGCAGCATCAACCCGCAACGGCTCGCCATTGTGGTGCGCCACGAACGGGACCTGGTGGAGGGACACGTCGCAGCACTGGATCCGCAGGCCGTCATCGTGGACCAGGACGACATCCCCGGCACCGGCCGCGCCGTGGAGGCCGCGCTGCAGGCGCTGGACGCCGAACAGGAACTGTCAGGCACCGTCGTGGTCACCTACGGTGACGTGCCCCTCCTGTCCGGGGAACTGCTCACCGAACTCGTCGCCACCCACGAACGCGACGGCAACGCCGTCACCGTCCTCACGGCAGTCCTTGACGACGCCACCGGCTACGGCCGCATCCTCCGCGGCGAAGACGGCTCCGTTACCGGCATCCGCGAACACAAGGACGCCACCGAGGCAGAGCGGCTGATCCGGGAGGTCAACTCCGGGATCTACGCCTTTGACGCCGCGGTGCTCCGCGGGGCACTGGGGAAGGTCACCACTGACAACGTGCAGGGGGAGAAATACCTCACCGACGTACTGGGGCTGGCCCGCGAATCAGGCGGCCGGGTCGCGGCCGTCGTGACTGCGGACCGGTGGCAGGTGGAGGGCGCCAACGACCGCGTCCAGCTTGCCGCGCTCGGCGCCGAGCTGAACCGGCGCACGGTGGAAGCCTGGATGCGGGCCGGCGTCACCGTCGTCGACCCGGCCACCACCTGGATCGATTCCTCCGTCACCCTGGACGAGGATGTCCGCCTCCTGCCCAACACCCAGCTGCACGGCGCCACCTCCGTGGCGCGGGACGCCGTCGTCGGCCCTGACACCACCCTGACCGACGTCACCGTCGGCGAGGGCGCCACGGTGATCCGCACCCACGGTTCCGGCTCCGTGATCGGCCCGCGCGCCGCCGTCGGCCCCTTCACGTACCTTCGCCCCGGCACCGTGCTTGGTGAAAAGGGCAAGATCGGTGCCTTCTACGAAACCAAGAACGTCACCATCGGCCGCGGCTCCAAGCTGTCCCACCTGGGCTATGCAGGCGACGCCGAAATCGGCGAGGACACCAACATCGGCTGTGGAAACATCACGGCCAATTACGACGGCGAGAAGAAGCACCGCACGGTCATCGGCTCGGGCGTCCGTACAGGCTCCAACACCGTCTTTGTTGCCCCGGTCACCGTGGGGGACGGCGCCTACAGCGGCGCCGGCGCGGTGATCCGCAAGGACGTGCCGGCGGGCGCGCTGGCGCTCAGCGTTGCCGCCCAGCGCAACGCCGAAGGCTGGGTCCCCGCGCACCGCCCGGGAACCCGCTCCGCTGAACTGGCCCAGGCGGCCATCAATGACTCCTCAAGTACCCCGGCATCTACAGAAGAGGGCAAGTAACCATGAGTGAAATTACGGCGCACGGCGAGAAGAAGCTGGTGCTCGCCACTGGGCGGGCCCATCCGGAGCTTGCCCGGGAGATCGCCAAGGAACTCGGCACTGACCTCCTTCCCGTTGATGCCTACGATTTCGCCAACGGCGAGATCTATGTCCGGGCCGGCGAGAGCGTACGCGGCACCGACGCGTTCGTGATCCAGGCGCACCCCGCACCGCTGAACAACCACCTCATGGAACAGCTGATCATGATCGATTCGCTGAAGCGGGCCTCCGCCAAGCGGATCACCGTGGTTTCGCCGTTCTACCCCTATGCCCGGCAGGACAAGAAGGGCCGTGGCCGCGAGCCCATCTCCGCCCGCCTCGTTGCCGACCTCTACAAGACCGCCGGCGCGGACCGCATCATGAGCGTGGACCTGCACACTTCCCAGATCCAGGGCTTCTTCGACGGGCCGGTTGACCACCTGATGGCCATTCCGCTCCTGGCCGACTACATCCGCACCCGTGTCGCTGCCGACAACATCACCGTTGTCTCCCCGGACACCGGACGGGTCCGGGTCGCGGAACAGTGGGCTGAGCGCCTGGGTGGCGCGCCCCTGGCCTTTGTCCACAAGAGCCGTGACCTCACCGTCCCCAACCAGGCTGTCTCCAAGACCGTGGTGGGCCAGATCGAGGGACGCACCTGCGTCCTGATCGACGACATGATCGACACCGGCGGAACCATCTCCGGCGCCGTCACGGTCCTGAAGAACGCCGGCGCCAAGGATGTCATCATCGCCGCCACGCACGCCGTCTTCTCGGATCCGGCCGCACGCCGTCTCTCCGAGTCCGGCGCACGCGAAGTGGTGGTCACCAACACCCTCCCGCTGACGTCCTCCCAGCGCTTCCCGCAGCTGACAGTGCTCTCCATCGCACCGCTGATCGCCAGGGCCATCCGCGAAGTGTTCGACGACGGCTCGGTCACCAGCCTCTTCGACGGCAAGGCATAGCCCCGCACCAGGCCGGGGACGTTTTCAGGGAACGGCCCCGGCGCTGGTAAGCTGGTCAGCGATACCTTGGCGAGGGAGGGCATAGCCTCCGTTATCGACTGGGTCTGATCAGTCCTTCGGTTGAAGGACTGCCTTCTTGAAGGGCCGCCCTCCGGCGCCCGGCGTTGAAGGTCACACCAGACCTCCGCCCTTGCTGAACACCGTTTAGTCTTCAAGGAGATATCCATGTCTGAGCAGAAGCTCGCAGCAGAACTGCGCACCGAATTCGGCAAGGGCTACGCCCGCCGCGCCCGGATGAACAACCTGATCCCCGCCGTCATCTACGGCCACGGCGCAGAGCCCATCCACGTCACCCTGCCGGCAAAGGCCACCACCCTGGCCGTCCGCACCGCCAACGCCCTGCTGTCCCTGGACATCAACGGCGAGGGCCACCTGGCCCTGGTCAAGGACGTCCAGCGCGATCCCGTAAAGCAGATCATCGAGCACATCGACCTCCTGACCGTCCGCCAGGGCGAGAAGGTCACGGTTGACGTTCCGGTCCACGTTGAAGGCGAAACCGCTCCCGGCACCGTCCACAACCTGGAACTGACGGTTGTGTCCCTCGAGGCCGAGGCAACCCACCTGCCCGAGTCCGTCGTCGTCAGCATCGAAGGCCGCGCCGCCGGCGAGCACATCCACGCTTCCGACCTGGTCCTGCCCAAGGGTTCCGCCCTGCTGACCGACCCCGAAGCCCTCGTGGTGAACATCTCCGAAGCCATCGAAATCGCCGAGGAAGCAGAAACCGAAGCTGCCGGCGAAGCAGCAGAAGCTCCCGCAGCAGAAGAAGCCGCAGCAGAGTAATTTCACCGCAATTCATGACAGTGGCCGGACCCCCACGGGCCCGGCCACTGTCATGTCCGCACACCGCCGTTCCATTTCCGCGTAGCCGCCCCCAATAGGATTGACTCCATGACAGATACCTGGCTGATCGTTGGCCTCGGCAACCCAGGCGCCCAGTACCAAGGCAACAGGCACAACGTAGGCCAGATGGTGCTCGATGAACTGGCCGGCCGCATCGGCGCCGGATTCAAGACCCACAAAGCCCGCGCGCAGGTCCTTGAAGGCCGGTTGGGGATCGGCGGCCCGCGCGTGGTCCTTGCGAAGCCGATGAGCTACATGAATGTCTCAGGCGGCCCGGTCTCCGCCCTGGCCAATTTCTACGGGATCCCCGCAGACCACGTGGTGGCTGTCCATGACGAGATCGATATTCCGTTCAACACCGTCAAGCTCAAGCTCGGCGGCGGCGAGGGCGGCCATAACGGGTTGCGGGACATCTCCAAGGCCCTGGGTACCAAGGACTACCTCAGGGTCCGCGTGGGGGTGGGAAGGCCGCCTGGCAGGATGGACACAGCCGATTACGTGCTGCGTGATTTCGGCACCGCGGAACACAAGGAACTGCCCTTCCTGCTGGACGATGCCGCCGACGCCGTGGAGTCCCTGTTGCGCGATGGATTGACGGCTGCCCAGCAGAGGTTCCACCCGGCCAAATCGGGATCACAACAGCTGGAATCGTAAAAGTTCCTTTTGACCCTGTTTCCTTGTCTGTGGCAGGGGGTACTCTTCTTCCTATGCGGGGGAGCAATGGGGCTACATCCCGCTATTGCAGGATGTAGGGGAAAAGTTCATGTCAATCGAGCCACTCAGCTGGGGACGTGGGTCAACACCTCAGGGTGACAGGCTGCCCACACCACCCTCCGCGGCGCCGGAGGGCCAGCAATGGTCCATGCCTGCACGAAGCGCCAACCTGGATGCTGTCCGCACCGCACTGACCAGCGAAAACTCCCTGGGCGTTGTCATCACCGGAGCCAGGGGCGTGGGCAAGTCCTCCCTGGCGCGCGCTGCCGTTGCGGACCTGGGTCCCGATGTCTGGTCGCTGCAACTCCGGAGCGGCCCCTCCGGTCCCAGCACCCCGTACGGCTGCCTCTCCTTCCTGCTGGCCCGGCTCCCGCAGGCCTACATGGGCTCGCCCACC
Organism: Arthrobacter sp. AG367; assembly: GCF_007828995.1. NCBI lineage: Bacteria > Bacillati > Actinomycetota > Actinomycetes > Micrococcales > Micrococcaceae > Arthrobacter > Arthrobacter sp. AG367. The sequence continues at coordinate 274,285 of NZ_VIVE01000003.1, read as the reverse complement.
GCCATCCTCCGTGGCATAACCTCCCTGATCCGCAGCGACGCCGCCGGCAGGCCCTGCGTCATCACTTTGGACACGTCGGCCTGCATCGACGACATGAGTGCGGGGGTGCTGTTGAATGTCCTGCTGACCGGCACGGCAAAGATCATCGCTGTGGCCCCCAATGCCAGCGACCTGCCGGCAGACTTCCACTGGCTGCTGACGGAGCGGAAGCTCACGGAAGTGCGGCTCAACAACCTCAACGAACTCCAAACCCGGCAGGTGCTCCTTTCCCTGCTGGGCCACCGCGTCGCCTCTTCCCTGGTGACCACCTACCACCAGATGGTGGGTGGAAATCCCTTGCTGCTCAAAGCGCTTGTCACCGAACAGCAGCTCTCCGGAAACCTGGTCCTGTCCGATTCGGTCTGGACGCTGCGGGACAAAGTGGTGCTCGACGGCGCCGCCAGCCTTGACGACATCGTCCGGTCCCGCTGGTCACGGGAGACACCCGAAACCCGGGACGTCATCGAAATGCTTTCCTGTGCCCGGCGGGTGGAACTGGCCGCCCTTACCGCCATCTATGGCGCGGACGTGGTTGCGGACATGGAAGACGGCGGCCTGCTGGAGATCGACGACTCCGAGCACCGCTGGGTGTCGCTGCGGGAGAAGTACATCGGTGACGTAGTCCGGACCTGGCTGAGCATTTCCCGCCGGCGGGAGCTGCGCAGCGTCCTGCTGGGCGGCCAGGAGCCGGACCCGGCAGCCATGACGGTGGAAGAATTGATGTCTTTCGCCGCGTGGACCCATGAGTGCGAGGCCGAGCTGAGCCCGCAGTTGGCACTCGCGGCCGCCCAGGCCGCAGTCCAGCTCTTCGACCCCCGTTTTGCCCTGACGTACGCGGAGATGGTGCAGAGGACCGACGCCGGGTGGGCATCGGCGCAGCGGCAAAAGGCTGCGGCGTACCTGCAGCTGGACATGCCGGTCCAGGCGCTTTCCGCCCTGGATGGCATCTCCCAGCCTGAACTCGAGGCTTTGGATCCCCTGGAGTACGCCGAAGTCGTGGCCGCCAAAGCGCGGGTCATGCTCTGCATTCCGGAGCGTGCGGGCAAAGTCCGGGAACTGCTCGCCGCGGCGCGGGAACGGCTCGGGAAAGCGGACAACAACTCCTCCTGGCCGGCAGCGGCAGCGGTGGCGGCAAACCGTATCTCGTTGAGTGAATTCGAATACCAGGCCCATGCCGGCGATTACGCCGCCATGATCCCGGCGCTCGAGCGGGCTGCCGATCCCGCAGGCAATCCGGACACCGGGTTCCGGCTCCAGTGCGCGATCATCCTGATGGGCGCGCTGGCCATGACCGGGCGCGAGATGGACGCGCTGGGCCTCATGCGAAAGCTCGGCGGCCAGCTCACGGACGCCTCGCACGTCGTGGGCCTGCGCGAGCGCTACGCCAGGGAGGCCTACTTCGTCGCACTGATGGCTGGCCAGTGGCGCCGCTGCATCGACCTCCTCAGCCCATTCAGCACGGGCCAGCCCCACCGGCTTCCATACCGCAGCGCCGCCACCGAACTCGCAGCCGGCGTGGCCTTTGTCTTTTCCGGGCGCGGCGAGACCGCCCTGGAGCCTTTGATCTCAGCCGCCGCCCAGCTGGAGTTGCAGCCTGTCCAGGCCGCACTGCGTACCGCCTACGCAGCCACGGCTTTGGCGTACGCCCAGACCGGCAACGCCGCGTTCGCCCGCAAGTACCTGACCAAACTGCAAAGGGCGCCGGGCAAGGCAGGATTTGCCACGGAGAGCATTATCGATTTTTGTTCGCTCGTGGCGGGGCGCTGGCTGGGCGACTCCGAGGCAGTGGCAGCGCTGAAACAAGGGGCCCGCCGGAACCTGGAGGCGGGCAGGCACACAGTGGCCGGCATCTACCTGCTGGCAGCAACGGTGAACGGCAGCGACGCCGACTTCCGCCTCCTGGAGGAGATCGCAGGCCGCCGGCAGGGACCGCTGGCCGATGTCTCGCGGCTGATCGCAGTCGGCAGCAGGACAAAGGATGCCAAAACCCTCCTTGCCGGCGGTGAAATTGCAGCCACGCTCGAACTCGATGCGGTCGAGGCCAGGTGCATGGCGCTGGCAGTGGACTTTGCCCGGCAGGACGGGGATGCCCTTTCGGCGAGGACTGCGCAGGCCCGGCTGGACATCCTGGCTGCCACCGTGGCCAACCTTCCCATTGTTCCCAGCAGCGGAAGCCCGCTGCTGACCAGCCGGGAACGGCAGATTGCCCGCATGGCCGGCCGCGGCGTCTCGAACCGTGACATCGCCATGGAGATGGGTGTTTCCGTGCGCACCGTGGAAGGCCACCTGTACCAGGTCTTCACCAAGCTTGGCGTAACTTCAAGGGGTGATCTGACTGGACTCGTCTAATGGCCACAAGCCGGCGACTGCACACCGGCTCCTGACCGGCCGCCGCGAGCCGGTGGACCGCATCTGCACCATGGTCCGGAACGGAACCCACCGGGCCGTCTTCATCATGGCCGGCCCGGGCATCGGAAAGTCGGCCGTCACTGACGCCGTGACCGAGCGCCTGGCCGGAAACATGAAAATCCTGCGCATCCACGCCAGTTCGGCCCTGGCCGGAGTGCCATTCGGAGTCCTGACACCCTATACGGGGGAACTCAGCGCCGAGGAGTCCGTCTCGCCGGTCGCGGTGCTGCGTTCCATGTGGTCCTACTTTGAGAAGCTCAAGGCCGGCAGCGGGGGAGCGGTCCTGCTGGCGGTGGACGATGCCCACCACCTCGATGATGCTTCCGCGGGGGTGCTGGCCGAGGTGATTTCAGCCGGATGGGCAACGGTGCTTGCTGCCGCCCGGCCACGTCCGGGTCTCCCACAGCCGCTCGACCAGCTCTGGTACGACGGCCTGGCCGAACGCGTGGACCTCCGGCCCCTCAACCGTGAACAGATTGAAGAAGTCCTGGACCACGTCCTCGACGGGACCGTGCCGGCTGCAACGGTGGACTCCATCTGGAACGCATCAAGCGGCAATCCCCGGATCCTCGACGCCCTGCTGCACGACTCCGCCGAGGCCGGCGTCCTCGCCAAGCGCAACGGAATTTGGATGCTGCTGGGCCCGCTGCCCGCGGATGGGGACCGCCTCGCAGGCGTGGTGGCCAAAGACCATCTCCGGCGCCGGACCGAAGAGCAGGAAGCACTGAAGCTCATTGCCCTTGCCGGGCCGGTGGGCAGGAAGGTCATCGAAGACATCAGCGGGGCAGCCGTGGTCCGGTCCCTGCTGGACCAGCAGATCATCGTCGAAGCCCCCGGCATCCCGGCGGAGCTTTCCATCTGGAACGGACTCTTCGCCGGCGCCATCCGGAACACCGTGTCGGTCTCCCGCAGCCTCCAGCTGCTGGAGAAGGTCAGGGCCCACCAGGACCCCACCCAATTGCGCGGGGAGGGCCGGTTGCGGGCAGTGGAGTGGGCCCTGGAGTGCGGCGTCAGGGTCAGCGACGACGAGATGCTGGCCGCGGCCAAGGAAGCCTTGCTGCGGTTCCGCAACGACAGTGCACGGTCCATTGCGTCCCGTATCCACGACCCCGCCATGGTCCCGCTGGCCCAGGCCATCCAGGCGCGGGCCCTGTATAACGAGGGCGCCTATACCGGGGCCGCGGCACTCCTTGACGAGTGCTGGCTCCGGCTGGCCGATGATCCCCAGGGACCGGCCGTCCTGCTGCTCCGGGTTTCGGCCCACCTGGCCATCGGCCATCCCCTGGGGATGATCGCGGACGACGTCGAAAAGAACGTCCCGCTCTCCAGCGACGGCGAAAGGAGCTGGCAGGAAGGGCTCCTGCACCTGCTCCACCTCGGTGCCGAGGTGAACTTCCCGGCGCTGAACGACGAAGTGGACACGATGCGGAAGCGCCCCCCGGCAGAAGCCGGAGAACCGCTCCGCGCCTTGGCTGAGGGCCTTCTCTCCCACGCCCTCGGCTCGGCGGGACGCCCCGTGCAGGGGCTGGAGGCCGCACTGCTGGCAGCCTCGGAACTTCCCCCGCTCGAAGGCAGCCTGTTCTTCTTCCCTGAGTTCGTGCTGGGAAGGCTCGTCTCCGACTACCTGGCCATGGGTGAATGGGAGCCGGCGGAGCGCGAGATCGACCATTATGCGGCCGGACACACGCTTGGCGCGGCCACCTTCAACGGAAGCCTCCAGCTGCTGCGGGGGTATTCGCTGCTGCGGCAGGGGAGGATGGAACGCGCTTATCAGGTCCTGCTGCCCGCTGTTGAGGCGCTGAGGCTCAACGACCCGCTGCAGCTGTACCGGTTCGGCACGGCCCTCGGCTTCTACGCCGCGGCCCGGCTGGGCGACACGGAACAGGCACAGCGCCTTGAACAGGATCACAAGGACGCCGACGCCGGCTGGCCGGCGCATGATCTTTTGGCAGAGGCCTACATGGCCGCTGCCGCCGAATACCTGGCCCGCGACGGCAAGGGATTGGCCGCACTGCAGACGCTGATGACCACCACCCAGGCCTCTGCACGGAAGGGAAACCTGCTCCAGGTCCTGGCCATGTGCTGGGACCTGGGCGACCCCTCGGTGGTGCCCATGGTGCAGGCGGCGGCCCGGGACGTGGAAGGCCGGTGGGCAGAAGCTCTTCTGACGCTGGCCACCGCCTGGGAAAATGCCGACGGCGACACCCTCATGGCAACAGCTGCCTCGCTGGAGGAGGCAGGCTTTGTCAACCTGGCCCGCGAAGCCTATGCCCGTGCCAGCACGGTGCTGGAGCAGGCCGGTGAACGCCGGCGCTCACGCCAGGCCGTGGCCCAGCGCGAAAAGTGCGACCACGAACTGGGCGAGCGGTTCCGTGAAGGACGCTTCATCGCCGCGGCGCCCACCGTTCGCCTCACCAGGCGCGAACAGGACATCGTGGAGCTGGCCGTGCAGGGCCTGACCGACCGCGAGATCGCACAGCGGCTCATGGTCTCCGTCCGGACCGTGGAGGGCCACCTCTACCGCACCTACGTCAAGCTCGGCGTCCGCAGCCGCGATGAGCTGGAAGCGGCCCTGCCAAAGTAGGCCTGGCCTCCCAAACCGGCCCTGCCGTGCCTCCGTGCTGCCAGTCGGGCATCGGAATCCCTGCTGACCGCCCGACGTCGAAATCCCTGCCCCCGGCCACCCGCTGCCCACGGTGTTTCCACCCGGGAAGCACCGCCGGGCCGCCGTCGTACCCAAGCCCGCCAACCATCCCGCCCGGAGGGTGCGCAGGAGCGCCAACCCGGTAGTGCACCCGCCTGGATTCGAGTACACCCTACTCGTGTACGTAAGGGCCCCACGGGATTTACTTAAGGAGGCAAAGCAAAGCGGCACGCCGGAAGCCGCAGAGCAGCCAATCAGGACAGTGAGGCCCTCTCAACTTCCGGTCCCCAGGGACCGGGTCAAGACGGGGCCGGCGACGTCAGAGTCTTCTGAGACCGAGACTCTCCCCCCAGCCGTCGCCGGCCCTTTACTCCCTCGGCCGAAGCCCGGGGCAGCGGTGGCGGCCGCCCCTTCCGGGCGGCCGCCACAGCCGTGTGTGGGACAATTGGGTTGTCAGACATGGGCAGCCCAAGGAGTTCGTTTTGGCCGTAGTATCAACGCCAGCCACACTGGAACGTGCCGTACCTGTCATGGACAACGCCGAGGTGCTGCGCATCCGCAATGACTTCCCGGTCCTCAATCAACTGGTGAACGGACAGCCGCTGGTCTACCTCGACTCCGGGGCGACATCCCAGAACCCCGTGAGCGTCATCGAAGCCGAGCAGGAATTCTATGAGCAGCGCAACGCTGCCGTGCACCGGGGCGCCCACCATCTTGCGGTTGAGGCCACCGAAGTCTTCGAGGACGCCCGCCAAACCATCGCCGACTTCATCGGTGCGGACTACGAGGAAACCATCTGGACCTCGAACGCGACGGAGGGACTGAACCTCCTCTCCTATGCGCTGTCCAATGCCGGACTGTGGGCTGCCCAGGGCCGCGGCGACCAGCGGCTCGGGGAGCTGTCCCTGGGGCCCGGGGATGACATCGTGGTGACCGAGATGGAACACCATGCCAACCTGATTCCATGGCAGGAGCTGGCATTCCGCACAGGAGCCACCCTCCGGTACATCCCCATCGGAGATGACGGCAGCCTTCGCATGGACCAGGCCGCCGGGATTATCGGCCCGCGTACCAAAGTCCTGGCCTTCACCCACGCTTCCAACGTCCTGGGAATCATCAACCCGGTAGCGGAACTGGCGGCCCTCGGGCATGCGGCCGGCGCCTTGGTTGTCCTGGACGCCTGCCAGTCGGCTCCCCACCTGCCCTTGAACGTCAAGGAACTCGGCGTGGACTTCGCGGTTTTCTCCGGCCACAAGATGCTCGCCCCCACGGGGATTGGCGTGCTGTACGGGCGGCAGGAGCTGCTGGACATCCTCCCGCCGTTCCTGACCGGCGGGTCAATGATCACTACCGTCACCATGGAGCGGGCCGAGTACCTCCCGGCGCCCCAGCGCTTCGAAGCGGGCACCCAGCGCATCTCCCAGGCGGTAGCCATGGCGGCCGCAGCGAACTACCTGACGGAAACCGGGCTGGCCCGGATCCATGCGTGGGAGGCCGCACTGGGCCAGCGCATGGTGGCGGGGCTGGAATCCATTCCCGGCGTCCGGGTCCTGGGCCCGGCAGCCGGAAAGGAACGGATCGGCCTTGCCGCATTCGACGTCGAAGGCGTCCACGCCCATGACGTGGGACAGTTCCTGGACTCCCGGGGAATCGCCGTCCGCGTGGGACACCACTGCGCCCAGCCGCTGCACCGCAGGCTTGGACTGACCGCCACGACCCGGGCCAGCGCCTACCTCTACAACACCACGGACGACGTGGACCGCTTCCTTGAAGCCGTTGCCGGCGTCCGGGCCTACTTCCGCGCATAGCGGAGAAGACGAAAGGTGACACCATGAGCCTTGACCAGCTGTACCAGCAGATCATCCTGGACCATTCGAAGGCCCGCCACGGCAGCGGGCTCGCCGCGACCGAAGCGCCCCAAGGCACCTCCACCGGGCAGTCGCACCAGCTCAACCCCGTGTGCGGCGACGAAGTCACACTCCGGCTCGCCGTCCAGGACGGGAAAGTGGCACAGGTGGCGTGGGACGGCGCCGGCTGCTCCATTTCCATGGCCTCGGCGTCCGTCCTCAGCGACCTCGCCGAAGGCATGACCGTGGCTGAACTGCACGAAATTATCGACAGCTTCCGGGAGGTGCTGAGGTCCCGTGGGAAGGTCCATGCTGATCCTGAGCTGCTTGGGGATGCGGCAGCGTTCGAAGGAGTGGCACGCTACGCAGCCCGGGTCAAGTGCGCCATGATCTCCTGGGTTGCTGCGGAGGACGCGCTTAACCAGGCAGCCTAGGCCAGGCAACCCAGGCCAGACGGAAACAGCCCGGACCTTGCTCCAACAGGAGTAAGGTCCGGGCTTTTTCCGCGCCGTGGAACGGCTGGTTCAGCCCAGCAGGCCGAGAACGCCGATCACCGCTGTGGCGAGTCCCAGCACCATGGAGATGCTCACCAGCACCACGTGCACGGTCAGGAATTTGGTGGCCTTTCCTGCCGCATCGCGGGCGCGGGGATCCTTCATCACGCGGCGCAGGAACTGCGGCCAGACCACCAGGGACCAGACGCCGGCGACGATGAGGACCAGCGCTGCGAGGACGGGAAGCTGCATGGGTTAGTGGCTTTCCAGCCAGGCCTGAGCCTGTGCGGCCTGCAGGTTCAGGGCTTTGGCCACCATGGGTTCGGCGGCGTCGGCGATCTTGCCGCCCAGGAACGGAACAGAGGACTTAACGGCGCCCTCGAGCTCCACCCGGGTTCCACCGGCATCGGCCACCAGGCGCTGGACGGCCGTGACATCCACCGGGGCGCCGGCGATCTTCAGCGAAATGTTGCTCTGGCGGGAGCCGTCGGCGGCCGGGGCCTCCCAGTTTTCAACCTGCGTCACCTTCAGGTGCTCACCCACGAACTTGCGGGCAATCTCGGGCAGGCGCGTGGTGGGGAGGGTACGCACCGAGGTGGCGTTGAAGGCCCCTGCGATGTCACCGTCCACGCTGAAGGACTCCAGGGTGCCGCCTACCAGTTGGCTGACGTGGCGCTGGAAATCTTCGTTCACCAGCACAGCAGCAACGCTGTCAACGGAGTGCGGAAGGGTTGTGGTTGCGCTCAGCGCCATGGGTCCTCCTGGGATTTGGGGAAAGGATTTACGCCTCCAACATCCTACGGGGTGACCGGCGAGGGCTCCGCATCGGCAAGTTTCTGGGCGGCAGCGGTGATGTTCCGGGCCATGGCCGGGAAGATCAGGCTGTGGAACGGAAGCACGGCGAGCCAATAGAGCCGTCCGCTCAATCCCTTGGGGAAGAAGATGGCGCGCTGCCGGTAGCGGCTGCCCGCGCCGTCGGGCTCCACGGAAAGCTCAAGCCAGGCCCGTCCCGGCGCCCGCATCTCGGCCCGCAGCCGCAGGAGCCTGCCCCGGTCGATCTGCTCCACCCGCCACCAGTCCACCACTTCGCCGATGGCCAGGGTGTGCGGGTGCCGCCGGCCACGCAGCAGGCCCGCGCCGCCGGTCAGTTTGTCCAGCCAGCCGCGGACCTGCCAGGCCAGGGGCAGGGAATACCAGCCGTTGCGCCCGCCGATGCCCTCGATGATCGTCCAGACGTGGGCCGGGTCCACATCGCCGTGGAAGGTCCGCTCGTCGATGTACACCTTGTGCCCCGACCAATCGGGGTCGCTGGGAAGCGGATCGGAGTCGGCACCGGCGTTGGCCCAGGTGGTCTCCACCTGGCCGTCCCGCTCCTTTCCCAGCGCCAGGGCCACCGCCGTGCGGTAGGGGGTCAGGCCGCCGTCGGGCTGGGGAATGTACTGGTCGATGTCGTGCTCGTTGGCCACCGCGTCATGCTGCAGGGACTGGACCAGCGGCACCGCCATGGAGAGCGGGATGGGTGTTGTCAGGGCCACCCACATGCCTGCCAGCTTGGGTGCCGGTACCGGCAGCGCCAGCACCACCCGGTAGGGCAGGCCCGCTTCGGCGGCGTACTCCTGCATCATCCCCGCGTAGGTCAGCACCTGCCGGCAGCCGATGTCGAAGGTGCGGTTGATGGGGCCCTCCAGCGACGCTGCGGACACCAGGTAGTAGAGGACATCACGCACGGCGATGGCTTCGATCCTGTTGCGCACCCAACTGGGCGCCGGCATCAGGGGCAGCGTTTCGGAGAGGTGCCGGATCATCTCGAAGGAGGCGGAGCCGGAGCCGATCACCACGCCTGCCTGGAACACTACGGCGTCCACCGGGCTGTCCAGGAAGACCTTGCCCACCGCCTCCCGTGACCGCATGTGGGTGGACAGCTCCACCCCCTGGGGGTGCAGGCCGCCAAGGTAGACGATCCGGCGGACCCCCGCGGCCGCTGCAGCATCCGCGGCCGTCCTGGCCATGGCCTTTTCCTTGGCTTCGAATCCCGCGCCGGCGGCCATCGAATGCACCAGGTAGTAGAAGACCTCGACGCCGGCCAGGGCGTCGCGGAGGGCGTCGCCGTCGTCCAGGCTGCTTTCCACCACGTCCACTTTGTCCCGCCAGGGCACGCCGGCGATCTTGTCCGGCGAGCGGACCAGCACCTTGACGGTGTGGCCTGCTTCCAAAAGCCGGGGCACCAGGCGGCCGCCGATGTAACCGGTGGCCCCGGTGACAAGGACAGTCTTTGGTGCTGGCTGGGCGCTCATTGCAGTCATGCTGGCTCCTGTATGGTCCTGGCCCCTGTTCGTGCCGGCCTGGCTTCGTCCTTTGTAGTTCGGAGCCGCGGCCCGTCCGGACGGGCCGCGGCGCCGGACCACGGGGCGCCCAACAAAAAGGCGCCCCACAAAAAGGCGGCCTACTGAGGGGGGGCGCACCGGCCACCGTCCCGGCGCGCCAGCCTAGGCCTGTGGGCGCCGCGCTGCCATGTCGTTCCTGCGCGGTAGGCTGGGAGTACCCGGGATTCGCAGCGAATTTCGGGTTTTCGCGTTGCCTGCGACCCTCGATGAACACCACAGGAGCTTCTGCCATGAGTCTTCCCGGCCAGTCCGCCGCCGGCACATCCAGCACAGGCACATCCAGCACGGGCACGTCCAGGACAGGCACGGCCCGGCCCGCCAAGACCAGTGCCGCCCCGTCGCTGGACGGGCTGCGCCGTGCCCTGGCGCCGGACCAGACGTTCGCCCGGGTCCGCGCCGAGGCTGCCCGGGGATTCGCCGTCCGCGGACAGGACTACCAGATCAGCGCTCCTCCGGGACTTCGTCCGGTGCTGCTCGCGGAGATGGCTGACGGGCTGGCGGCCAAGGCGGAACAGGCGGGCGGTATGGAGCCGGGCGTGGTGCTGGCCGTCACTGCCACCGGCCGGGAGGCGGAGGACCTCACTGCGGCCCTGCGCGCCTACCTGCCCGCGGATTCGGTGGCCGAGTTCCCCAGTTGGGAGACCCTCCCGCACGAGCGGCTGTCGCCGCGCTCGGACACCGTAGGCCGCCGCTTGTCCGTGCTGCGCCGCCTGGCCCATCCGGAAAATCCAGCGCACCCGGAAGGCTCGACGGCGGGCCGGCTCCGCGTCGTCGTCGCGCCGGTCCGCGCCGTGGTCCAGCCGGTGGTGGCGGGCCTGGGCGACCTGGTTCCCGTCACGCTGAAGGTGGGCCAGGAGGTGCCGTTCTCCGACGTCGTGAAGAGCCTTGCCGACGCCGCGTACGCCCGTGTGGACATGGTGACGCACCGCGGTGAGTTCGCCGTCCGCGGCGGCATCATCGACGTTTTCCCGCCCACCGAGGACCACCCCATCAGAGTGGAGTTCTTCGGGGACGAAGTGGACCAGATGCGCTGGTTTGCCGTGGCCGACCAGCGCTCGCTGTCCGCCCCGGGCGTCCACCACCCCACCGAACTGCATGCCCCGCCGTGCCGGGAAATCCTCATCACCCCGTCCGTCATGTCCCGCGCCGCCACGCTGAAGTCCCAGCTTCCGGCCGCCGCGGACATGCTGGAGAAGATCGCCGGCGGAATCGCCGTGGAGGGCATGGAATCCCTGGCGCCGGTGCTGGTGGATGCGATGGTTCCGTTCGTTGACCAGCTGCCTGCCGACTCCATCGCCGTGCTGATCGAGCCGGAGAAGGTGCGCACCCGCGCCCACGACCTTGCCGCCACCAACGAGGAGTTCCTCGAAGCGGCATGGTCCACCGCGTCCGACGGCGGTGCGGCACCTTTGGACCTCAGCTCGCAGGCGAGTGCGGCGCTGCACTCTGCCAGCTTCCGGTCCCTGGCGGAAACGCGCACGTCCTCGCTGGAGCACGGCGTGTCCTGGTGGTCGATTACGTCACTGGCGCAGGACGCGGAGCTGCTGCCCGAGATCGACGTGCTGAACCTGCATGCCCGGGAGCCGCGGGGCTACCAGGGCGACGTGGCGGAAATGATGGAGTTCATCGGTTCGCACGTCCGCGACCAGTGGCGGATCGTGGTGGCCACGGAAGGGCCCGGGCCGGCCCAGCGCCTGGCCGAGTTGTTCCATGAGAACGACATTCCCTGTGCCCGGGTGGACAGCCTGGACCACGAACCCCAGCCGGGCATCATCGAGGTGACCACTGCCGCCGTCGGCCGTGGTTTTGTCCTGGACGGCCTCAAACTGGGCCTGCTCACCGAAGCCGACCTGCTGGGACGGACCTCCGCCGGGTCCACCAAGGACATGCGGAGGATGCCCTCCAAACGGCGCAACGCCGTCGATCCCCTGCAACTGGTGGCGGGGGACCACGTGGTCCATGAACAGCACGGCATTGGCCGGTTCGTGGAACTCATCCAGCGCAAGGTGGCCGGCGGCGGCGACGGCGTCCGGGAATACCTGGTGCTGGAGTACGCGCCGGCCAAGCGCGGCGCACCCGGCGACCGGCTGTTCGTCCCCACGGACCAGCTGGACCAGGTGACCCGCTACGTGGGCGGCGACACCCCCGTGCTGAGCAAGATGGGCGGCGCGGACTGGGCCAGTACCAAGTCCAAGGCCCGCAAAGCCGTCAAGGAGATCGCCGGCGAACTGATCCGGCTGTACTCTGCCCGCATGGCCTCCCGTGGCCACGCGTTTGGACCCGACACGCCCTGGCAGCGGGAACTGGAGGAGGCGTTCCCGTATGTGGAGACGCCGGACCAGCTGACCACCATCAACGAGGTTAAGGCGGACATGGAGCGGGAGATTCCCATGGACCGGCTGGTGTCCGGCGACGTGGGCTACGGCAAGACCGAGATCGCGGTGCGCGCTGCCTTCAAGGCGGTGCAGGACGGCAAACAGGTGGCGGTGCTGGTGCCCACCACCCTGCTGGCCCAGCAGCACTACGAGACCTTCACCGAACGCTTCTCCGGCTTCCCGCTGCGGGTGAAGCCGTTGTCCCGGTTCCAGAGCGCCAAGGAAGCGAAGGAGACGGCGGAGGGTGTGAAGAGCGGTGCCGTGGACGTGGTGATCGGCACGCACCGGCTGTTGGCCAAGGACTTTGAGTTCAAGGACCTGGGCCTGGTGATCGTGGACGAGGAACAGCGGTTCGGCGTGGAGCACAAGGAAGCGCTGAAGAAGATGCGCACCAACGTGGACGTCCTGGCCATGAGTGCCACCCCGATTCCCCGCACCCTGGAGATGTCCCTCACCGGCATCCGGGAAACCTCCACCCTGGCCACCCCGCCGGAGGAACGGCACCCCGTGCTGACCTACGTGGGCCCGTACACGGACAAGCAGACCTCGGCCGCCATCCGCCGCGAGCTGATGCGTGAAGGCCAGGTGTTCCTGGTCCACAACCGGGTGTCCACTATCGAGCGGACGGCCGCCAGGATCCGCGAGCTGGTGCCCGAGGCACGGGTCGAGGTGGCGCACGGCAAGATGTCGGAGAGCCGCCTGGAGCAGATCATCGTTGACTTCTGGGAGCGGCGCTTCGACGTGCTGGTGTGCACCACCATCATCGAGACCGGCCTGGACATCTCCAACGCCAACACGTTGATCGTGGACGGCGCGGACAAGTACGGCCTGTCCCAGCTGCACCAGCTCCGCGGCCGCGTGGGCCGTGGCCGTGAACGCGCCTACGCCTACTTCCTGTATCCGTCAGAGAAGCCGCTGGGCGAGGTGGCGCTGGAACGGCTCAAGGCCGTGGCCGCGCACAACGAACTGGGCGCCGGCATGCAGTTGGCCATGAAGGACCTGGAAATCCGCGGTGCCGGCAACCTGCTGGGCGGCGAACAGTCCGGCCACATCCAGGGAGTGGGCTTTGACCTGTACATCCGGCTGGTGGGCGAGGCCGTGGCGGACTACCGGGGCGAGGCCGAAGAAAAGGCCGCGGAGATGAAGATCGAGCTGCCCGTCAACGCCCACCTGCCGCACGACTATGTCCCCGGCGAACGGCTGCGCCTGGAGGCCTACCGGAAGCTCGCGGCGGCCATCACCAATGAGGCCATCGACGAGGTCCAGGCCGAGCTCGTTGACCGCTACGGTGAACTTCCGCTGCCCGCCCAGAACCTGGTGGCGGTGGCACGCTTCCGTGTTGGTGCGCGCGAAGCCGGCCTGTCCGACGTCGCTCTGCAGGGCAACTTCATCAAGTTCTCCCCGGCCTCGCTCCCGGAATCCAAGATCATGCGCCTGAACCGGATGTACCCCGGATCGCAGTCCAAACCCGCACTCGACGCCGTCCTCATCCCCAAGCCCAAGACGGCACGGATCGGCGGACGGGATCTGCAGGACGCCGAGATCCTGGAATGGGCCAACGGCGTGATCCGGAATATCTTCTCCGACGCCCCGCTCGCCGCCCCGGCAGTCAGCGGCTAGTACGTGATGGGAGGACACCACGCCGCGTCTGGAGCCGCGGCGTGGGTAGCTGTTGCGTCCACCGGCCCCTACACCCTGGGTTGGTACCCGCTGGATCCCACGGGCATCCTCATCGGCGGCATGGCCACCGCGGGCACGGCACTGGTGTGCGACTGGGACCACCGGGCAAGCACGGTGGCCCACTCGCTGCCGCCGCTGTCCAACGTGATTGCGCGCGGCATCGAGAACGCCAGCGGGGGCCACCGGCAGGGAACGCACTCCATCCTTGGTGCCGCGGTTTTTGTCTTCCTCGCCGGCCTGGCATCGCAGGTGCACCTGGACACCGGCTGGGGCCGCCTGTCCGTGGGGGCCGGGCTGCTGTGCATGTTCCTGATCAACATTGCGGCGAAGGCGCTGAAGCTCTTTCCCAAAAGCGGCTTTATCTCCAACTGGATCTTCGCGCTGGTCATGGCGGGCCTGGTCACCGTATACGCGCCGGGGCAGTGGACCTGGCTGCCCACCTCGATGCTGATCGGGGTGGTGGTGCACATCGTGGGCGACCTCATCACCACCGGAGGAGTGCCGCTGCTGTGGCCGCTGGTGGTCCGGCCGCCGAAAATACTGCGCCGGCTGCCCCTGCTGCGGAACGTCTGGCGGGCCAACGGCGCCCTGTCCCTTCCCCTGCTGGGGCGTGCCGGTTCCAAGCGGGAGTGGCTGGTGCTGATCCCGGTCAGCGCGTACGCCATGGTGGGCATGTCGATGGCCGGCTGGGCCATCGCCCAACAGCACTGGGGCCGTGCGGCGGCTGCCGCGGGCGCCTGGATCAGGCTCTGGTTCTAGCAGGCAACACCCTTCAGCGGGAAACAGCAACGGACCGGCGGAAAAGTCCGCCGGTCCGTTGTTTGCTGTATGGAGTGGGTGTTAGTGCTCGCCCGCAGAGTCGGACCGGCCCAGGATGGTCTGCGGGATCCAGAAGGCCAGCGCAAACAGGGCCAGGCAGGCGGCCATGGGCCAAGGGTTGCCCAGGCTGAGGAAGGACAGCGAGTAGATGGCGCCCAGGAACAGCACGAAGCAGACCGCGAACAGGATGACGCTGGTGGCGAGGTTGTTCTCGTTCTGCGGGGTCCGGACGGAGTCCTGGTTCGACGCCGAGTCCCGGCTGGACGCGTTGATCTGGCTGGACATATGTTCCTCCTCGGCCCCGCGGGGCTTGGTCTGCGGCCGCTTCCGGGTCCGGTCAGTAAGCGGTTGAACCCTGTTCACCCTTGACGATGGCAATCCCGGAGCTGGCACCAATTCGTGTTGCACCTGCTGCAATCATAGCCTGCGCGTCGGCCAGGGACCGTACGCCGCCGGAGGCCTTGACCCCCAGGTCAGGGCCCACCGCGCGGCGCATCAGGGCCACGTCTTCAACGGTGGCGCCGCCACCGTTGAAGCCCGTGGAGGTTTTCACGAAGTCCGCCCCGGCCTCAACGGCCGCCCGGCATGCCAGCACCTTCTGCTCATCCGTGAGCAGGGCTGTTTCGATGATGACTTTCAGGATGGCGCCGCCGGCGTGCACCGTCTCGGCCACCGCGGCGATGTCCTCGGTCAAGGCGCCCTGGTCACCGGCCCTCGCGGCGGCAATGTTGATCACCATGTCCACCTCGTCCGCGCCGTCCAGCACGGCGCCGCGGGCCTCGAACGACTTCACGTCTGTAGGGGTGGCCCCCAGCGGAAAGCCCACCACGGAACAGGTGAGGACGCCGGAGCCCTTGAGCGCCTTGGTGACGGTCTTGACCCAGATGGGGTTGACGCAGACCGACTTGAACCGGTACTCGGCTGCCTCCGCGCAGACCTTCAGCACGTCAGCTTCCGAGGCTTCGGGCTTGAGCAGCGTGTGGTCGATGCAGGAGGCGATGTTCGCGGTCCCGGCCGGATCAGCGGTTCCTGCGTGAACGGTGGCTTCGTTGCTCATGATGGTCCTCTCGAAGGGCCTTTTGGGCCCGGCGTTGACTCGGTTTCGGGAACCATCTTGTCACAGCGCACGGCGCCGGTGGCGGCCGCTCAGGCGGCAGCCTGAAGGACCGGCGCTGCAGCCGCGGCAGTCAGCAACTGGGTGGCACAGGCACCTGCCGCCGACGCGGCGGCCACCAGCAGCCCCAGCCGCACGCCGTCGAACGCTGCTGCGTCGCCGATCGCCCAGATCCCCGGCACGGACGTCCGGAAGTCCCTGCTGATCTCGATGCCGCCGCCGGCGGCCGTCCGCAGGCCCGCGCTGGCGGCGAGGCCGTCCCGGGATACCCGCTCCTCGGCCAGGACCACCAGGTCGCCGGTCATGCTGCTGCCGTCTTCAAAGACCACGGCGGAGGCGGCGAGGGGGGAACCGGCCCCTCCGGAAACGACCGCGGGGATGATGGCCGCGGGCCGGGCGGTGGTGCGGATTGGCCGCACCCCCTTGGCCCGGAGTACCGCTTCGGCCTGCCCTGCCGCTGCCCCGGTGCCCACCAGGATCCCCACGGGGCGGCGGCCCAGCTCGCGGGTGACTTCCTGCACTCCGTCCGCAATGCGCGGGGCGTCATCGATAGTGGAGTAGCTCAGGCACTGCGCGGCGCCGTCCACCGGGTTGGCCACGGGAGCCGAACCGGTGGCGATGACCAGCTGGTCGTAGGCGAATTCCATGCCGTCGGCGGTTGCCACGGTGCGCATGGCAGCATCGATGTGGCTGGCCGGCTGGCCAAAGCGGACGGAGACCTGGGGGAGCATGGCCAGCTCCAGCAGTTCCGCCGGGGTGTCATCGCGGTTGCTCAGCACGGTGATGGTGCCGGCGAACCGTGCCCGGTCCAGTTGGGCCACCAGGGCCTGGGCGGCGGGGCCGGCGCCGGCGATGACGATACGGGTTGCGGCGGAGGTGGACGTTGAGGGTGCCGGAGCGGACATGTGCTGGCCCTTTCGCTGGCGGCCGGGAACCGGCCGGAACTTCATGATGGAACCCAGCGTAGGGGCCTGCTTTTTCGGTTGTGTTACCCACCCATTGCTGTTTACCGGGCCCGTGTTCGCCAGTATTTACCGGCCGGTAACAGAACCCGTGACCCACCTCTCATTCACCGGCCGGCGGACACAATCCGCCATTCCCGGCGCACAAGTGGCCGGCACAGGCGTTCCTTAGACGCGGATCCGGTACCCGCGCTTGACTACCGTTTCAATGAGCTTTCCGTCCGGCAGTGACGAACGCAGCCTGCTGACCGTCATGTCCAGTGCGTGCACGGAACCCCGGAGTTCCAGCAGGTCGGAGAGGGATTCACGGGACAGGACAGCGCCGCCGGCACCCAGCAGGGCGCGCAGGAGCAGCAGGGGAGCGGGTGCCAGTTCCACCGCCTGGCCGTCGATCCGCAGGCTGCGGCCGCGAAGCTCGATGTTCCCGGAGCGGGTGTCCAGCCGCCGGACATGGTTCAGGGCCAGGTGCTCGCACACCAGCCGGATGAGGGCCCCCATGCGGAAACGTTCCGGGATGAGGGGCGTCACGCCCGCGTCCAGGAGTGGCTGTGCCGTCACGGGACCCACCACCGCGGTGGTGACGTTCAGCTTCAGGCTTTCCACCAGCTGCTTGTACAGGCCCATTTCGTGGGCGGTGCTCCACATCGCGTCCACGGCTGGGGCGCTGGTGAAGGTCAGGACGTCCAGGTTCCCGCTGCAGGCGGCCTCGATCAGGCGCGGCAGCCTGTCCTCGCCGTCGGGCTTGACCCACCGGTAGGGCGTGACGGTGAGGACCGTGGCGCCGGACATCCGCAGGCGTTCGATCTGGCGGACGTCGGTGTAGCCGTGCAGCTGCATGGCGACGGTCTTGCCCCGGACGCCTTCGGTGAGCAGCATGTCCACCAGCGTGGCGGTGGTTTCGTCGCTGCTGATGCCGACGTCGGCAAGGCCGGCCGCGCGCACGGCACCGCGGGCTTTGGGCCCCCGGACGAACATGCGGCAGTTTCCCAGCGTTTCCAGCAGTTCGTCGCCGATCCCGAAGGAGTCAGCGGCCTCGCACCACCGGCGCATGCCGTAGGCGGTGGTGGCGATGCACAAGTCCGGCTTGGCGGCGATGATGGCCCGCGTGTCCTCGATGAGGCGCATGTCCTCCTGGACGGGGGCGATCTTCAGCGCCGGCGCATGCAGCACTTCGGCACCCCGGCGCTCCAGGGCCTCGATCAGGTCGCGCGACCGCCGGTCCGAGGTGACGCCGATGCGGAACCCTTCCAAGGGCGACTCCGCGGCATCGGTGGCTTCTTCGGCCTGCGTCGTCGGTGCGGCCTGGGCCGGTTCAGCCGGTGCAAGTGCAGTCATGGGGGTCAATCCTTTCATGATCCCAGCAGCGAGGCCGCCAGCCTGTCCAGGTCTGCGGCGGCACCGGCGTGGTCACGGTTCGCTTCAGCCACCCGCACCACCTCGCCGATGACCAGCACTGCCGGATTGCTGCAGCCGGCAGCGGCGGAGGTGATGGTGCCGAGGTCAGCGATGGTGGTGCGCTGGCCGGGCCGGTAGCCCCGCTCCACCACGGCCATGGGCATGTCCGGGCGCATCCCGGCGCGGCGCAGGCCTGCCGCCAGTTGGTGGAGGGTGCCGATGCCCATGAGCACCACAATGGTGCCACCCAGACCGGCCAGGTGGTGGTGCTCCTTCTCCGTCAGCGGGGCGTGCCCGGAGACCACGGTGAACATGTGGCTGACTTCGCGGTGGGTCACCGGGATGCCTGCTGCTGCCGGGACCGAGATGGCGCTGGTGACTCCGGAGATGACGTGCACTTTGACGCCGGCTGCCACGCAGGCGGCAACTTCCTCGCCGCCGCGGCCAAAGACGTAGGGGTCCCCGCCCTTGAGGCGGACCACGTTGTTGCCGGCAAGGGCACTTTCCACCATCAGCTTTTCGATGTCAGACTGGCTGACCTTGTGGTGGCCAGGCTTCTTTCCGACGTCCACGAGTTCCGCGGAGGTCAGCCGCGGCAGTTCCTGGTACGGCGCCAGTCGGTCGTAGAACACGACGTCGGCATCGCGGAGTGCCTTGACCGCCGCCACGGTGAGCAGGTCGCTCGTGCCGGGGCCGCCGCCCACCAGGGTGACGTGTCCGGCGGGTCCCGCAGCAGGCTCGGCCGCGACCGGGATGCCGGTCTTCCGGCAGCGGTCCAGGAAGGCGTCCCAGCCGGGCTGTCCGTCCTCGACGGCGGCGACCAGGAACAGCCGCTCCGGCAGGTGGACGAGCCGCGCCTCTTCGGGGCTGCCAAGGCGGTGCACGACGGCGCCCGCGGCTTGGTACCGCCGCACCGCCTGCCGCGCGGCGTCGGGGGCGCCGGCCACCAGGACGTTCCGGCCGGTGAGGTCGATACTGAGCTGCATGGCTATGCCTCGTTTCCAGGGGTTTCCGTGGTGGCGGCGCGGACCGGGATGGAAGCCCCGATCAGGACCTTGCCTTTTTCCTCCGGAGTGGCGGGGCGCATCTGGCCGCGCTCGTCCGGGACGAAGGTGATGGAGTCGTCCTTCTGGTCGGGGGCATTGACGAAGGAGCGGAACCGGCGCAGGCGTTCGGGGTCCTTGAGGGTGTCTGCCCATTCATCCACGTACGTGTCCACGTGCTTGGCCATGGCGGCCTCAAGGTCCTCGGCGATACCCAGGGTGTCCTTCACCACCACGTCCTCAACGTGCTTGATGCCGCCGTCGAGCTCCTCCTGCCAGCGGGCCGTGCGCTGCAGGCGGTCCGCGGTGCGGATGTAGTACATGAAGTAGCGGTCGATGTACTTGATCAGGGTTTCGTCGTCCAGGTCCTTGGCCAGGAGCTGGGCGTGGGCCGGGGTGGCTCCGCCGTTGCCGCCCACGTACAGGTTCCAGCCGTCGGCCGTGGCGATCACGCCCACGTCCTTGCCGCGGGCCTCCGCGCATTCGCGGGCACAGCCGGAAACACCCATCTTGAGCTTGTGCGGGCTGCGCAGGCCGCGGTAGCGCAGTTCCAGCTTGATGGCCATGGCCACCGAATCCTGGACGCCGAAGCGGCACCAGGTGGAACCGACGCAGGACTTCACGGTCCGCAGGCTCTTGCCGTAGGCCTGGCCGGACTCGAAGCCGGCGTCCACGAGTTCCTTCCAGATCTCCGGCAGCTGCTCCAGCCGGGCGCCGAACATGTCGATGCGCTGGCCGCCGGTGATCTTGGTGTACAGGCCGTACTTCTCGGCCACGGCCGCAATGACGCCCAGCTTCTTGGGGGTGATCTCACCGCCGGCGATGCGGGGGACCACCGAGTAGGTGCCGTCCTTCTGCATGTTGGCCAGGGCGCGGTCGTTGGTGTCCTGCAGGGTGCCGCGGCCGGCGTCCAGGACGTAGGCGCTGTTCTGGCTGGCCAGGATGTTGGCGATGGTCGGCTTGCAGATGTCGCAGCCGGCGCCGGTGCCGTACTTGGCCATGATCTCTTCGAAGGAGGTCAGCCCCAGGACGCGGATGGCGTCGAACAGTTCCTGGCGGGACAGTTCGATATGCTCGCAGAGGGCCTTGGAGACCTCCACGCCGGACTTGGTCAGCTCGGTTTCCAGCAGCTTCTTCAGCATGGGGACGCAGGAGCCGCACTGGGTGCCGGCCCGGGTGCAGCCCTTCAACTCGCCCAGTTCCTGGACCGGGGCGTTGCCCTCGCAGGCGCCGCAGGCGTTGATGGTGTCACGGATGGTTCCGGCCGTGACGTTGTTGCAGGAGCACAGCGTGGCGTCATCCGGCAGTTCGGTCTCCGGCGCCTCGCCACCGCCGGCCGCGCTCAGGAAGGCGCCCGGTTCGGCCGGGAGCTCGCGGCCCAGGAGCGGGCGCAGGCTCATGTAGGGGGAGGCATCGCCGACGAAGATGCCGCCCAGGAGGGTCTTGGCGTCATCCGTGGTCACGATCTTCTGGTAGACGCCGCGGGCCGGGTCGGCATAGACGATTTCCAGGGCGTGCTCGGTCTTGGCGAACGCGTCACCGAAGCTGGCCACGTCCACACCGGACAGCTTGAGCTTGGTGGCGGTGTCGAAGCCCGGGAAGGTGGCGTCCCCGCCGTGCAGCCGGTCGGCCACGATCTCCGCCATGGTGTTGGCGGGCGCCACCAGGCCCAGGCACATGCCGCCGTAGTTGGCCACTTCACCGATGGCCCAGATGCCGGGCACTTCGGTTTCGCAGTAGTCGTTGATGACCACGCCGCCGCGGGGACCCAGGCTGAATACCTGTTCCTCGCCCTCGGCGGCGCGGAAGAGTTCATCGCGGGGACGGACGCCGATGGCGACGATCACGATGTCGGCGTCGATGACGCGGCCGTCGGCCATCAGCACCCCGGTGACCTGGCCGTCGTCGTCGGAAAGTACCTCCGAGGGAAAGACGCCGCCGTGGACTTCGAAACCCTTGGATTTGATGAGCCTGCCCATGGCCTGGCCCGCGCCCTCGTCGAGCTGGGTGGCCATCAGCCACTGGGAACCGTCGATGACGATCGGGTTGGCGCCGAGCTGCTCGGTGCCGGCAGCTGACTCGAGGCCCAGGAGCCCGCCGCCGATAGTGACGGCGTTGACCTTGCGGCCGAGCTTCTCCGTGAGCTCCGCGATGGCCTTGTTGATGGCCCAGACGTCTTCAAGCGTGCGGTAGACGTGCGTGTGCTCCGCGCCGGGGATGGGCAGGCGGGCCGCATTCGAGCCGGTGGCGACTACGAGTTCGTCGTAGGGGTAGCTGTTGCCGGCGGCGGTTTCCACCGTCTTCGCTTCGGCGTTGATCTTTACGACGCGCTCGCCGGTCTTCAGGTCCAGGCCGGCGTGGTCCCACATGGACGCCGTGCCGAGCGTCAGGTCGACGTCGTTGTCGGTGAGGGCTTTGGACAGCGCCACCCGGTCATAGGGGAGGTGGACTTCCTCGGTGAGGACCGTGACATGCCAGCCATCGAGGCCGCGGGCATGCATTGCGTCCGCAAAACGGTGGGCCGCGGGGCCGCCGCCGGCGACGACGATGCGGCGCGGAGTCTCTGTGCTTGAAGTCTGTTCGGTCACTGATGGGCCTTTCGCATGGGCCGCAGGCAGTTTTCCTGCAGCCTTCTCTGACGAGCTGTCCATCCAGACTAGGGAGACGCAGTTTCGCTTCAGTTTCCCATTTGTTTCGCCAACTTAACTTCTGCATCACGAGCGCATTTCCGGGCGGGTTAGGTCTCTTTTACGCGCCGGACACATTCACCGCACCCCGTTGAAACACCCGGACCCTAGCGTTGGAAACGGCCGCAAAAGCAGCCGTGCAAGGACAACAGGCACAGGGAAAGGAGCCGGACATGACGGCAACACTGGAACTTGGGGCGCTCGCCGCCGAATCTGACATCGCTGGATTCCACACCGGCTGGCACCGTGTCTGCGCGGTGGAGGACCTCGAACCAGCCTGGGGCGAGGCCGCACTGGTGGCAGGCCGGCAGGTGGCGCTGTTCCGCACCGGCCCCAGTGAAGTCTTCGCCGTGGCACACGAGGACCCGGCCACCGGAGCCCACGTCATGGCGCGCGGCATCCTGGGCTCAAAGGGGACGCGGCCCACCATCGCCTCCCCCCTGCACAAGGAGGTCTACGACCTTGAGACCGGCGAATGCTTCACCACACCGGGCCTGCGCCTGGCAGCATTCAGCACCCGGGTCACCGACGGCATCGTCGAGGTGCAGCTGTAACACCTGCACCCCTTATGGGGCGCCGGGCCTTCAGTGGCCCAGGCGCCCTTTGGTGTTTAACCGGCAGTTCCTACAGGCCCAGCGCTTCGCTGACGTCGTGCAGGACCTCGTCCAGCGAGGCACGCGCGGCCTGGCGCGCTGCCGGCAGTTCCGCGGCGGACCCCACCTGGTGGATCACCTCGAGGTAGCACTTGAGCTTGGGCTCGGTGCCGCTGGGCCGGATGATGACACGGGTCAGGTTTCGGGTGATGTAGAGCAGCCCTTCGGTGGGCGGCAGGTGCGCGCTGCCTTCAGCCAGGTCCGTGAAGACCTCCACAGCGGACTGTCCGAACGATTCCGGCGGCGAAACCCGCAGGCGGTTCATCATGGCGTCCAGGAGTCCCAGGTCCGCAACCCTGATGCTTAGCTGGTCGCTGGCGTGCAGGCCGTGCTGCAGGTACAGCTCATCCAGGGTGTCGAAGACCGTCTTGCCTGCGGCCTTGGCCGCTGCCGCGAGTTCGGCGATCAGGACGGCGGCGGAAATGCCGTCCTTGTCCTTCACCAGCTCCGGGGCAACGCAGTACCCCAGCGCCTCCTCGTAGCCGTAGACCAGCCCGGGAACCCGGGAGATCCACTTGAACCCGGTCAGTGTTTCCTCATGGGCGAAGCCGGCCGCGGCGGCGATGCGGGCCAGCAGCCGTGAGGAAACGATCGAATTGGCGAAGACGCCCCGGCCGTCAGCGTCCGCGCCGGCGGTGCCGTCCGCGAGCCGGGCCACCATGTGGGCGCCCAGCAGGGAACCCACTTCGTCGCCCCGGAGCATCCGCCAGGCGCCCGTATCGGGGTCCTTTGCCGCCACGGCTGCCCTGTCGGCGTCGGGATCATTGGCGATCACGAGGTCGGCGTCCAGCTGCGCGGCCGCCTCGAGGGCCAGGTCCAGGGCGCCGGGTTCCTCCGGGTTGGGGAAACTTACGGTGGGGAAATCAGGGTCCGGTTCGGCCTGTTCAGCCACCACGGTGACATCTTTGAAACCTGCCGCTTCCAGGACGTCCAGCGCAGTCCCGCCGCCGACGCCGTGCAGCGGGGTGAGGACTATCCGCAGGTCCCGGGCGGGGAAGCGGTCCGCCATGGCCAGTGCCGCCGTCGCCCGCTCATACCCGGCTGCCAGCGAACCGTCCAGGACGGTCCAGCCGCCCTCTGCCAGCGTGATGGATTCCAGCGGCCCCACGGCGCTGATCCGGCCAGCGATTTCCGCGTCGTAGGGCGCCACGATCTGGGCGCCGTCGCCGTCTGCCGGCACAGCATGCCGTCCCAGGTACACCTTGTACCCGTTGTCCTGGGGCGGGTTGTGGCTGGCGGTGACCATGACGCCGCCGTCGCAGTCCAGGGCGCGGACGGCGTACGCCAGCAGGGGAGTGGGGAGGGGCGCCGGGAGCAGGAAGGTTTCGATGCCGGCCGCGGTGAAGATTGCCGCGGTTTCGGCCGCGAAGACATCCGAGTTATGCCGGGCGTCATACCCGACGACGGCGCGCGGGCGGGTGCCCGGGGCGGCCTTGGCTGCGGCGTCCCCCAGGAAGGCCGCGAGTCCCGCTGCGGCGCGGCGCACCACCACCCGGTTCATCCGGTTCGGCCCCGGGCCCAGGGCGGCGCGCAGCCCTGCCGTGCCGAACTGGAGCGTTCCGCGGAAGCTGTCTTCCAGTTCCTGCCGGGCCGCGGGATCGCCGTCCTCAACAAGGCGGACAAGCTCAAGGAGCAGCGCCTTCGTTGCGGGATCCGGGTCTTGGGCAGCCCATTCGCGGGCTTCGGTGAGC
The DNA here is from genome assembly GCF_007828995.1 of Arthrobacter sp. AG367. NCBI lineage: Bacteria > Bacillati > Actinomycetota > Actinomycetes > Micrococcales > Micrococcaceae > Arthrobacter > Arthrobacter sp. AG367. The sequence continues at coordinate 250,049 of NZ_VIVE01000003.1, read as the reverse complement.
AGGCGAAGTTCGGCATCGGAAGACGTCATGGGCCTAACGCTATCGTCATTGCCCGTGCCCGTGACGCACCCTGGGCGCCTGATCCGTTAGAGCCGGGCGATGATATCGGCCAGCAGCCTGGAGATGCGCGGGCCGGCTGCCCGGCCGGATTCGATGACTTCCTGGTGGCTGAGCGGCTGGGGGCTGATCCCGGCCGCGAGGTTGGTGACCAGCGAAATTCCGAACACTTCCATCCCGGAGTGCCGCCCGGCGATGGCTTCCAGCGCCGTGGACATGCCGATCAGGTCGGCACCGATCCGCTTGGCGTACTGCACCTCGGCCGGTGTTTCGTAGTGCGGGCCGGGGAACTGTGCATACACGCCCTCGTCCAGGGTGGGGTCCACCTCGCGGGCCAGCCCGCGGATGCGCGGCGAGTACAGGTCGGTAAGGTCCACGAAGGTGGCGCCTTCCAGCGGTGAGGACGCGGTGAGGTTGATGTGGTCCTTGATCAGCACCGGGGTGCCGGGGGCCCAGTCCTCGTTGAGTCCGCCGCAGCCGTTGGTGAGGACCAGGGTGCTGCACCCGGCGGCCGCCGCGGTCCGGATTCCGTGGACCACTGCCCTGACGCCCTTGCCCTCGTAGTAGTGCGTGCGGGCGCCCAGGACCAGGGCGCGCTTTCCCGAGGGCGTCAGTATGGAGCGGATGGTGCCCACGTGGCCTTCCACGGCGGGGGCATGGAAGCCGGGGACTTCTTCGGCCGACAGGGTGGCGGTGGTCTCGCCGATGAGGTCGGCGGCCTCGCCCCACCCGGAGCCGAGGACCAAGGCAGTGTCGTGCCGGTCCACGCCTGTCTCTTCGGCGATGTAGTCCGCTGCGGCGCGTGCGGCGGCAAACGGGTCCGTGTTCAGGAAGTCTGTTGTACTCACCAGTACAAGTTATCGTGCCGCCCGTGTTGCCCCCGTCACGGCCGGCCCGGAGAGCGCCCTGTTTTCTTGGTGGTCAGCGGCAAATGGGCGAGAATGGATGACTGTGACTACGCATCCAGATTTCAGCTCCCCCCGGATCGCAATCCTGGGAGGTGGTCCCGGCGGATACGAAGCCGCCATGGTGGCCGCCTCGCTCGGGGCGACGGTCACCATCATCGAACGCGCGGGCCTGGGTGGATCCGCCGTGCTGACCGATGTGGTTCCCTCCAAGACCCTCATTGCCACGGCCGACCTGATGACCCGCGTGGCAGAGGCCGGCGAGCTGGGAGTGAAGTTCGACGTCGACGGCGGCGACTTCGTGCCGGTGATGCGAGCAGACCTCAAGCACATCAACGACCGCCTCCTCAACCTTGCCCGCAACCAGTCCCAGGACATCCGGGACGGCCTGGAAAAGCTGGGCGTGCGGATTATTGCGGGTTCCGGCCGGCTGCTGGACACCCACACCATCGAGGTCATGACGGTGGACGGCACCGAGACTGTAGAGGCGGACACCATCCTGCTGGCCGTGGGTGCACACCCGCGCGAGCTGGAGACCGCCCGCCCCGACGGTGAGCGGATCCTGAACTGGACGCAAATCTACAACCTGGACGAGCTGCCCGAGGAGCTCATCGTGGTGGGGTCCGGTGTTACCGGCGCGGAGTTTGCCTCCGCCTACAACGGCCTTGGTTCCAAGGTCACCCTGGTGTCCAGCCGCGACCGCGTGCTGCCCGGCTCCGACGTTGACGCCGCCGTGGTCCTGGAGGAAGTCTTCGAACGCCGCGGGGTCCGGGTTTTGTCCCGTTCCCGTGCCCAGACCGTGGAACGCACCGACAACGGCGTGGTGGTGACCCTTTCCGACGGCTCCACGGTGACCGGCAGCCACTGCCTGCTCTGCCTGGGGTCCATCCCCAATACGGCAGGCCTGGGCCTCGAGGAGGCCGGCGTCGCCGTCAGCGAGAGCGGCCACATCAAGGTGGACGGCGTCTCCCGCACGACGGCCCCGAACATCTACGCCGCCGGTGACTGCACGGGCGTCCTGCCGCTGGCCTCCGTGGCCGCCATGCAGGGCCGCATCGCGGTGGCGCACTTCATGGGCGACGGCGTGACCCCGCTCAAGCTCCACCAGGTGGCATCCAACATCTTCACCTCGCCCGAAATCGCCAACGTTGGCGTATCCGAAGCCGAGATCGAGTCCGGCAAGTACCAGGCCGACGTCGTCAAGCTCTCCCTGCGCAGCAACGCCCGCGCCAAGATGCGCAACGCCAAGGACGGGTTCGTCAAGATCTTTGCGCGGAAGGGTTCCGGCACGGTGATCGGTGGCGTGGTGGTGGGGCCGAACGCCTCGGAGCTGATCTTCCCGATCTCCATCGCGGTCAAGCAGAAGCTGCACGTTGACGACGTCGCCAGCACCTTCACGGTGTACCCGTCGCTGACCGGATCCATCTCCGAAGCCGCCCGCCGCCTGCACGTCCACATGTAACGAGGGGCGGGCAGCCCCGGTCAGGCTGCCGGCACCGCCCGGAAATGCCGTTCAATGAGGCCCTTGATGTCCTCATGGCAGCCACCGCATCCTGTGCCCGCCCGGGTGGCCTTGGAAACGTCCGCCACCGTGGAGCAGCCGTCGGCCACGGCGCCCGTGATGGTGGACCCGCTGACTCCGGCGCACCGGCACACGGTCCCGGCCGGGTCCGCGGCTGCGCCCGGCAGCTGGTCCGGCCCGTCCAGGCGGAGGAGGAGCGACCGGTCGGCAGGCAGTTCTGCGCCGCGTTCGAAGAGTCCCACCAGCTCGGCCGCCGTGCGGGGCATGCCCACCGCCACCAGGCCTTCGAGCACTCCGCCTCGGGTGGTCATCTTGACGTACCGGCCGTGCTCAGGATCAGCCCACTGGGCCACCTGCAGGCGGGCCCTGCCGTTGGCCGCGCCCGCCGTGAGCGCTTCCTCGTCCCACGGATCCGCGTCGTTGTTCCCGGCCACGGCCATGTTCAGGCCGCGGGCCTTCAGCACCACGACGCCGGGCTGTTCCGGCGGGAGCGCGGACAGCAGTTCCGCCTCCTCCACCCCACCGGAGGACAGCAGGGTCAGGTAGCCCGCCAGCCACTCGGCCTGCCGCCAGCCAGGGCCCACCAGGCCGGAGGGCCCCGTGGCGTTCCGGCATGCGGCGCAGCCCGGATCGGGGCAGTGGACCTCCGCGCAGTCGCCGATGGCAAAGATATGCGGTTCGTGGTGCGCCCGCAGCCGGTGGTCCACCAGGATCCCGGTGCCGGTGGCCAGCCCGCAGCCGTCGGCCAGCTCCGTCCGGGGACGCACCCCGCATGAAATGACCAGGAGGTCCCCGTCAACCGCCTGCCCGTCATCCAGCAGCAAAGCCGAGAAACCGCCGTCGGGCGCGTTGTGCTCAACGCCGGTGGAACGGGCGTTGCCTGCCACCCGGACCCCGCAGCGCCGCAGCCCTGCAGCGAGGACGGCCCCGCCGGCACGGTCGATGCTGCGCCCCAGGGGGTGCGGGCCGTTGTGGACCACCGTGACGGTGGCGCCTTCCTCCGCTGCGGCCAGCGCCGTTTCCAGGCCCAGGACGCCGCCGCCCAGGACCACTACGCGCTTGCCGCCGTCCACCGCCTGCCGCAGGACAGCGGCGTCGCGAAGGTCCCGCAGCGCGGTGACGCCGGCGGGAAGCACGGGGGAGGAAGGATCCGGGTTGATGCCGGTCAGGTTGGGAATGACGGGCCGGGATCCGGTGGCGAACACCAGCCGGTCGTAGTGCACGGGTGCTCCTTCAGCAAGCAGGACCTGCTGCCGGGGCCTGTCCACGCGCTTGACCCGCACGCCCAGGCGGACGTCCACGCCGTCCGCGGCCAGCTCGGCGGCATCGGCAAGGGCCAGTGCGTCAGCGGTGGTCCGGCCGACGCCGAGGTCGGCCACCAGGACGCGGTTGTAGGCTGCCTCGGGTTCCTCACCGAGCACGGTGACCTGGACCTGCCCTGCGCGCACGGCGGGCAGGAGCTCGTCCACCAGCCTGGCGGCCACGGGGCCGAATCCCACGATGACAATCTGCTCGCTCATGAGGCCTCCGTCGTTTGCAGCATGCGGGCGGAATCGGGTGCGGCCACGGGCCGGACCCATACGGTGTTGAATTTGAATTCGGGCATCCCGGAGATGGGATCAGTGGCGGCTTCGGTGAGGCGGTTGGCGCTTTCGGAGCCGGGGAAGTGGAAGGGCAGGAACACTGTCTCCGGGCGGATGGCTGTGCTCAGCTCCGCATGGCACACCACCTCGCCGCGCACGTTCGCCACGGAGACCAGCGATCCGGCGGCGATGCCCATGGCGGCTGCCGCCGAGGGGTGGATCTGCACCCTCGCCTCGGGCTGTGCGGCGACGAGTTCGGCCACCCGCCGCGTCTGGGCCCCTGACTGGTAATGCTCCAGGAGCCGGCCGGTGATGAGGGTCATGGCTTTGCCGGCGGGGTCTCCGAAGGTCCCGCCATCGCCGGCAGAAGTACGACGGCGGCGCGGCACCACCGGGACCATCACGGCCTTGCCGTCGGGGTGGGCGAAGCGGCTGGCGAACAGCCGCGGCGTTCCGCTGCTGCCGGCCGGGTAGGGCCAGTAGGCGGCCTCCCCGCGGTCCAGCATGGCGTAGTCAATGCCCGAGTAGTCTGCCAGGCCCCCGGCGGAGGCACGCCGCAGTTCCTCGAAGACCGTCTCCGGATCCTCGCTGTAGGTGGACGGGGCGTCCAGCCGCTCGGCGAGGCGGGCCATGATCCACAGCTCGCTCCGGGCACCAGCCGGAGGTGAGATGGCACGGCGGCGGCGCAGGACGCGCCCCTCCAGGTTGGTCAATGTCCCCTCCTCCTCCGCCCACTGCAGCACGGGAAGGATAAGGTCCGCCTCCGCGGCGGTTTCGGACATGAAGAAGTCGCAGACCACCAGGAAGTCCAGGCTCCGCAGCCCTTCGATGACGGCGTTGGCGTCGGGAGCTGCCACCGCGATGTTGGAGGCATGCACAAAAAGGCACCGGACGCCGTCGGGCTTTCCCAGTGACTTCAGCAGCTGCACGGCGGGCAGGCCGGGTCCGGGGATGGTCTCCTCCGGAACGCCCCAGACGGCCGCGACGTGTGCGCGGGCAGCCGGGTCGGTGATCTTGCGGTAGCCCGGGAGCTGGTCCGCCTTCTGGCCGTGCTCGCGGCCGCCCTGGCCATTGCCCTGGCCGGTAAGGGTCCCGTACCCGCTGCGGGCGGAGCCCGGCAGGCCCAGGAGGAGGCTGAGGTTGATGGCCGCGGTTGCGGTGTCGGTGCCGTCCACGTGCTGTTCCACGCCGCGTCCGGTGAGGATGTAGCTTCCGCCTTCCCGCGCCCCGGCAGCGAGCATGCGGGCGGTTTGCCGGATCAGTTCCGCGGGGACGCCGGTCAACGACTGGACGCGTTCGGGCCAGAAGGCGTTGACGCTGCGGACTACGGCGCTGTAGCCCGAGGTGCGCTCTTCGATGTAGGCGGTGTCCACCAGGTTCTCGTGGATGACCACGTGGGAGAGGCCCAGCAGCAGGGTAAGGTCGGTGCCCGGCAGCGGCTGGAGGTGCAGGCCGCCGCCGTCGGCCGTAAAGGCTGCCGTGGCGGAGCGGCGGGGGTCAACCACCACCAGCCCGCCGGCGTCGCGGGCTCCGCGCAGGTGCTGTACGAACGGGGGCATGGTCTCGGCAACGTTTGACCCCAGCATCAGGATGGTGCTGGCGGTGTCCAGGGCTTCGAGCGGGAAGGGCAGGCCGCGGTCCACGCCAAACGCCCGCATTCCGGCGGCCGCGGCGGATGACATGCAGAACCTGCCGTTGTAGTCGATGCGTGAGGTGCCCAGGGCCAGCCGGGCGAACTTGCCCAGCTGGTAGGCCTTCTCATTGGTGAGTCCGCCGCCGCCGAAGACGCCGACGGCGTCCGCGCCGTGGCGTGCGCGGGCGTCCTTCACTGCCTGGGCGGCAAGGTCCAGGGCCTGGTCCCAGCCGATGGGCCGGTGGACGCCGTCGGGTCCCTTCAGCAGCGGCTCGGTGATCCGGCCCGCATGGTTCAGGAGCGTGGGGGAGGTCCACCCTTTGCGGCAGAGGCCGCCGCGGTTGGTGGGGAAGTCCCGGCCTGCAACCTCCAGTGCGGGCGCGGGATTCGGTGCAGGCACGGGGCCTGGCCCCGGCTGGGCAGCCGGGGCCAGGCCCGCAGGGGACGTGAGCGTCATGGCGCACTGCAGGGCGCAGTAGGGGCAGTGCGTGTCGGCGCTTTTGGTCATGTTAGACGTGTCCCATCGCGTTCCGGCCGGCGTTGCGGATGTAGCAGGTCCAGCAGACCAGCAGCATCACCACGTAGGCGGCAACGAATCCGTAGAAGGCCGGGGTGTAGGAGCCACTGGCGGTGCTGGAAGCGTTCAGGACCTGGGGGATGACGAAGCCGCCGTAGGCTCCGATCGCTGAGATCAGCCCGAGTGCCGAGGACGCCAGGCGCTGGGTTGCCACGGAGCTGGCGCCGTTGCGTGCGGCCCGGCTGGAGGTGGCGAAGATGACGGGGATCATCCGGTAGGTGGCGCCGTTTCCAAAGCCGCTGGCGGTGAACAGCATCAGGAAGAGGACCAGGAAGAGCCAGAAGTTCTTCAGCGGCAGGGTCCAGATCATGGTGAGGGTGATGACGGCCATGGAAGCGAAGGCTGTGACGGTCATCCGGGCCCCGCCCATGCGGTCCGCCATGCGTCCGCCGTACGGGCGGGCCAGCGAGCCCACCAGGGGGCCCAGGAATGCAAGGGACAGGGCCACGGTGCCTACTCCGATGGAGGAGAACGCGGGGAAGTAGTCCTTGATCAGCTTGGGGAACACGCCGGCGAAGCCGATGAATGAGCCAAAGGTGCCGATGTACAGCAGCGCCATGATCCACAGGTGCGGTTCCTTGAGCGCAGCGACCGAGCCGGCCACGTCACCCTTGGCGCTGGTGAGGTTGTTCATGTACTTGAAGGCGCCGAACGCTGCGAGAAGGATGAAGGGAACCCACATCCAGCCGGCCATGGGAAGGTTGACGGTGCCGGCGGCCAGCAGGGTGATCACGATGGGAACGGCAAGCTGTGCGACGGCGGCGCCCAGGTTCCCGCCTGCGGCGTTCAGGCCCAGCGCCCAGCCCTTTTCCCTGGCCGGGTAGAAGAAAGTGATGTTCGCCATGGAGCTGGCGAAGTTGCCGCCGCCGAAGCCGGCCAGTGCGGCCACGAGCAGCATGACGCCGAAGGGCGTCTCCGGGTTGGAGACACACAGCGCCAGGCCGGTGGAGGGGATCAGGAGCAGCAGGGCGGACACGATGGTCCAGTTGCGTCCGCCGAACCGGGGAACCATGAAGGTGTACGGGATGCGGAGGGTGGCGCCCACGAGGCTGGGCATGGAGATGAGCCAGAAGATCTCCGAGATGGAGAATGTGAAGCCGGCGGCCGGCAGCTGGACCACCACAATGGACCACAGCTGCCAGACAACGAAGCCGAGGAACTCGGCGAAGATGGACCAGTTCAGGTTGCGGCGGGCGATGGCGCGGCCGGCGGTTTCCCACTGCTCCTTGTTCTCGGCATCCCAGTTGGCGATCCAGCGGCCGGGGCGGAATTCAAGGGCAGGGGTGTCTGTGGTGCGGGTAGAGCCGGGCTGTACGCCGGCATCGACGGTGCGGTCAACAGTCACGGGTTACCTCCTTCAGGGGGATGTTGTTCCTCAAAGGTAGGGACGGCGCGTTTCACGGACGGTCGATGTTTGTTAACGCGCTGTGACTTTTGCCTATCCGGTCCGGCCCGGCGGCGTGAGGCCGCCTGCCGGACCGCATTGTGAGACATGCAACACACGTCCGAATGGTGGACGTTTCGTCCATTGACTGGACGTGGCGAAGTAAGATCGAACTCTAACTATTCGAGCCGGGAGGCAGCCCTGCCTGTGCCCGGCCGGTCTCACGAAAGCGTTTACCTATGTCATCCACCGATACCACCACGGTGCCTGGTTCGCACCAGCCGGTGAACTCCCGCGGCCGCGTCATCGTGGCCAGCCTGATCGGCACCACAGTGGAGTTCTACGACTTCTACGTCTATGCCACTGCCGCCGTGCTCGTTTTCCCGAAGCTCTTCTTCCCGGGCGCGAACGAAACCACCCAGCTGCTGAGCTCCTTCGCCGTTTTTGGCGTGGCATTCATCGCCCGGCCGCTCGGCTCCATCGTCTTCGGGCACTTCGGCGACAAGTTCGGCCGCAAGGGCACGCTGGTGGCGTCGCTGTTGACCATGGGTATTGCCACCTTCCTCATCGGCTGCCTCCCCACCGCGCTGGTTCCGGGCTGGGAATTCTGGGCACCGGCCCTGCTGGTGGTCATGCGCTTCGCCCAGGGCCTTGCGCTCGGCGGGGAGTGGAGCGGGGCCGCGCTGCTGGCCACCGAGAACGCCCCTGCCAACAAGCGGGCCATCTACGGCACCTTCCCGCAGCTGGGCGCCCCGATCGGCTTCATCATCGCCAACGTCATCTTCCTGGTTGCGAGCTACACCCTGACGCCGGAAGCTTTCCAGGCGTGGGGCTGGCGCGTCCCGTTCCTGCTCAGCGCCGTCATGGTGATCCTGGGCCTGTACGTACGGCTCAAGCTGATCGAAACCCCCGCCTTCACCAAGGTGCTGGAATCCAAGGAGGTGGCCAAGCTGCCGCTTGGCCGCGTCTTCAGGACCAGCTGGCGCCAGCTGATCCTGGGCACCTTCATCATGCTGGCCACGTACGTGCTCTTCTACCTGATGACCACGTTCACCCTTACCTACGGCACCAAGCCAACCCTCGAAGGTGCCAAGGCCGCGGCCGAAAAGGCCGGAAAGCCCATGTCTGACGCCGCTGCTGCCGCGTTCGTTCCAGGCCTCGGCTACACCCGCAACGACTTCCTCTGGATGCTGATTGCCGGCGTCGTCTTCTTCGGCATCTTCACCCTGGTCTCCGGACCCCTGGCCGAAAAGTACGGCCGGCGCAAGATGCTCCTCGCCGTCACCGCGGGCATCTTCGTGTTCGGCCTGCTGTTTGTTCCGCTGTTCAGCGGTGGCTTTGTGGGCACCATGGGCCTGCTGATCCTCGGGTTCTCTCTCATGGGCCTCACCTTCGGGCCCATGGGAGCGCTGCTGCCGGAGCTGTTCCCCACGAACGTCCGCTACACCGGCTCGGCGATCAGCTACAACTTCTCCAGCATCCTGGGCGCTGCGGTGGCACCGTTCATCGCCGTGGCCCTGTGGGAAGCGGCCAAGGGCAGCCCTGTCCTGGTGGGTGTCTACCTGACGGCCATGGCCGTGCTCACCCTGATTGCGCTGTTCCTTACCCGCGAAACCCGCGACCTGGACTACGAGAACAACGTGGCCTGACGCTTCGGGTGCCGAAAATGCCCGGCGCGGCCATCCGGCCCGCCGGGCATTTTCATGCTCACCGTGCGTAGCGCGCCACGAAGTTCTTCAGCACGGCCATGGGCTCGGTGACCGTGAATTGGCGTGCGGCCGCCATCAGCTCCTCGGCGGATTCGGGCGGAAAGTAGCCGGCGTGCCGGTAGATATCGATCCGGGTCACCAGCCCGTCGGTGTCCAGTTCGGGATGGAACTGGGTGGCATAAAGGTTGGTCTTGACCCGGAACATGTGCACGGGGCAGGTGGCTGAGCGCGCCAGCAGCACCGCGTGCGGTGGCAGGGAACTGACCGCTTCCTTATGGCCGGTCAGGGCCGTGAAGGTCCGGGGCATGCCCTGCAGCAGGGGATCCTGCAGCCCGGCATCCGTCAGCTCGATTTCCACGGCGCCCAGCGGCTCGCCGTAGGTCCTGTCGATGACCGCGCCCTGGTGGCGGCCCAGCGTCCCCACCCCGTAGCAGGCGCCCAGGAAGGGAAAGTCGCGGGCCACCAGCTGGTCCAGGAGGCCGGACAACTCCCGCTCCACCCGGTGCTGGACCGGGCTCTTCTGCTCCGGCGGATCGCTGGACGTGAACGGGCTGCCGCCCACGATGACGCCGGAATAATCCGCAAGATCCAGCGCGGGCAGGGGAGCGGCCTCGAGCCTGACCCGGCGCAGCTCCCGTTCCTCAAGCCCGCCGTACCTCAGGTAGGCGGCATATTCCTCCTCCGCGGCAGCGTCTTCCGGGCGGGAGGCGAGGAGCAGGAAAGGCAGCATGAGCTAAGTCTGCATCCTGGCGGCGCCCCCTGCCAGCACCGGCTCAGCCGGCGGGCTGGGTCAGCGACCGGCGGGACTGTGGCCGGGCTGCGGGGTCGGCGTGGCGGTGCACCAGCTTCCAGTAGCCTTCCTCGCGCCGGAAGATACTGGTCACGCGAAGCGCGAATTCCTCGGTGGCGGCCGCCGCGTCCAGCCGTGCCCGGAAGTGCTCGGTCTCCACCAGGTAGGCGGTGTCCCGGGCGGTGTAGGAGGTGACGGTGTCGAAGCCCAGCATCTCGCCGTCGCGGAACTGCCGCGCCGCCTGGTCAAGCCGGGCCTCCACCTGGGCCCAGCCGCGCGCTATGCCGCCGAAGGGATTGGCCAGGGTGACGTCGTCAAGGCGGGAGTAGAGCTCCTTGATGGGGGCCGGGTTGCCCCGGGTGATTTCGGGAACCGCCTGGTGGTAGCGGTCCACTTCTTCCTGGAAGCTGGGTGCGAGCATGGCTGCCGGGACTGCTTTCTAGTCTTCGATGGTGGCGATGATGGCGCCCGCGGACACCGTTTCGCCCGCCGTTGCCGTCAGGCCGGTGATGGTCCCGGACCGGTGTGCGGTGAGGGGCTGCTCCATCTTCATGGCCTCGAGGACCACCACCAGGTCACCTTCGGACACAACGTCCCCGTGAGCCACGGCCACCTTCACGATGGTGCCCTGCATGGGGGAGGTCAGGGCGTTGCCGGTGGCAGCCGCGGGACCGGCGGAGCGGGACCGCTTCTTGGACTTGCCCGGCTTGGCGGCGGCGCCTGCTGCAGTGCCCGGCGTGCCCAGGGACGCGGGGAGGACCACCTCCAGCCGCTTGCCGCCCACCTCGACCACGACGCGCTGGCGGTCTTCTGCGGAGCCGTCTGCATCGGTTGGGGCATCCGGCGTCCAGGCGGGAAGGTTGTTGCTGAATTCGGTTTCGATCCACCGGGTGTGGACCTTGAACGGGCCCTCGGCCGGGGCGAAAGCGGGGTCCGACACAACTGCGAGGTCGAACGGGATGACGGTGGGGATGCCCTCCACCACCATCTCCTCCAGCGCGCGGCGGGCACGCTGGAGGGCCTGCGGCCGGGTGGCGCCGGTGATGATCAGCTTGGACAGCATGGAGTCGAAGTTCCCGCTGATCACGTCGCCCTGTTCCACGCCCGAGTCCACGCGCACGCCGGGACCGGTGGGGTTCTTCAGGACGCGGACCGTGCCGGGGGCCGGCAGGAAGTTGCGGCCCGGATCCTCGCCGGTGATGCGGAATTCGATGGAGTGTCCGCGGACCTCGGGATCGCCGTAGCCCAGTTCCTCGCCCCTGGCCAGCCGGAACTGTTCGCGCACCAGGTCGATGCCGGTGACTTCCTCGGAGACGCAGTGCTCCACCTGGAGGCGGGTGTTGACTTCGAGGAAGGAGATGGTGCCGTCCTGGCCCACCAGGAATTCGCAGGTTCCGGCGCCGAGGTAGCCGGCCTCCTTAAGGATGGCCTTGGAGGATTCGTAGAGGCGCCGGTTCTGGTCCTCGGTGAGGAACGGTGCCGGGGCTTCCTCCACGAGCTTCTGGTTGCGCCGCTGCAGGGAGCAGTCGCGGGTGGACACCACCACCACGTTGCCGTAGGCGTCGGCCAGGCACTGGGTTTCCACGTGCCGTGGGGCGTCCAGGAAGCGCTCGATGAAGCACTCGCCGCGGCCGAAGGCTGCGGTTGCCTCACGGACGGCGGATTCGTACAGCTCCGGGATTTCTTCCCGGGTGCGGGCCACCTTGATGCCGCGTCCGCCGCCGCCGAAGGCAGCCTTGATGGCCACGGGCAGGCCGTGGCGGTCCACGAAGTCCAGGACTTCGTCCGCGGACTCAACGGGGTCGGCGGTGCCCGGAACCAGCGGGGCGCCCACCTTTTCGGCGATGTGCCGGGCCTGGACCTTGTCGCCCAAGGCGGAGATTGCCTCCGGGGAGGGGCCGATCCAGGTGATGCCGGCCTCGATCACCCGTGCGGCGAACTGGGCATTTTCGGCCAGGAAGCCGTAGCCGGGGTGGATGGCGTCGGCGCCGGACTGGCGGGCGGCGTCAATGATCTTGTCCATCACCAGGTAGGACTCCGCCGCGGTGGTGCCACCCAGGGCGTACGCCTCGTCAGCCAGCCGGACGTGCAGCGCGTCCCGGTCCGGATCTGCGTAGACGGCCACGGAGGCAATGCCCTCGTCCCGGGCCGCCCGGATGATGCGCACGGCGATTTCGCCGCGGTTGGCGATCAGCACCTTTGTGAGGCTCGGCTGTGTAGTACCTGCGGACTGCTCCAAATTTGCTGACAAGGCGTCTCCTTCTTTCCTTCAGGGAGCCTAGCGCGCTTTTGGAGGTTCCGCCGATATTACTTGCGGAATCCGCGTGTAAACCGGCCGTCCTTTGTAGGGAAGCTACAAGCAGTGTGGAAACCGGGCGATTTACCGCCGGGGCCAGAGGTCCGTAATGCGCACGTTGGCGGACGCGAGCAGCCCGCGCAGGGTGGAGACGGAAAGGCCGACGACGGCGTGCGGGTCGCCGTCGACCTTCCGGATGAAGGCGCCGCCCAGGCCGTCGATGGTGAAGGAGCCCGCGCAGTGGAGCGGCTCTCCGGTGGCGATGTAGGCGTCGATCTCTGCCGGATCCATCTCCAGGAAGGAAACCTCGGCTGAGGCGACCGCCCCCACCGTGGCGCCCGAGCCGCGGCCGCTGCCGCCGTCGTCGTCCGTGTCCCTGCAGTCCACCAGCCAGTGGCCCGTGTGCAGCACTCCCGCGCTGCCGCTCATCCGGAGCATCCGCTCGCGGGCGACGTCGGCGGTGTAGGGCTTGCCGTGCGCCTCGCCGTCGAATTCAAAGACCGAGTCGCAGCCCAGCACCAGGGCGCCGTCCGCTTCCGGCAGCGCCGCCACGGCCTCGGCCTTGGCGCGGGCCAGCAGCAGCGCGGTGTCGTGCGGGTCCGTGACGCCGTACCGCGCCTGCACGGCGGCCTCGTCGACGTCGGAGACCAGCACGGTGTGCCGGATGCCGGCCTCGGCCAGGAGCTTGGTGCGGGCGGGGGACTGGGAGGCGAGAATCAGATGGAGCACGGCTTCAGCCTAGTGGACCAGCTCGCCGGAGGCGGGTGCTGCCTGGCCCCTGTTGAGCTTGGCGCCCTCCACGTCCACGTCCGGCAGGATCCTGTCCAGCCACCGCGGCAGCCACCAGGACCTGGCGCCCAGCAGGTACATTACGGCCGGGACGATGGTCATGCGGACCACGAAGGCGTCGAACAGTACGCCGAAGGCCATGGCAAAGCCCAGCGGCCGGACCATGGTGAGGTGGCTGAAGATGAAGCCGGAGAACACGCTGACCATGATGATCGCGGCCGCGGTGACTACGGCGGCCGCGTGCCGGAAGCCCACCCTGACCGCTTCCTTGGCGGACGATCCGTGCATGTATGCCTCGCGCATGCCGGAGGCGATGAACACCTGGTAGTCCATGGCCAGGCCGAACAGCACGCCGATCAGGATAATGGGCAGGAAGCTGAGCACGGCGCCGGGGTTGGCCACGTCGAAGATGTTCCCCAGCCAGCCCCACTGGTATACCGCCACCACGGCACCGAAGGCGGCGGACAGGGACAGCAGGAAGCCGCCCGTGGCCAGCAGCGGGACCACGATGGACCGGAACACCAGCAGCAGCAGGATCAGGGAAAGTCCGACGACGATGGCCAGGTAGGGCGGCAGGGCGTCACCAAGCTTGGTGGAGACGTCCACGTTGCCGGCGGTCTGCCCGGTCAGTCCCATGGCCACGCCGTAGTCGGACTGGATCTCCCCGTTGAGGCCGCGGAGCTCGGAGACCACCTTGACGGTGGTGGCGCTGGCCGGGCCCTCCTTGGGGATGACCTGGAACACGGCGGTCCGGCGGTCCTCGCTGAGGGCGACGGGCACGGCTGCCACCACATTGTCCACGGCACGGAGCTTGTCCGCGATGTCGTACTGCAGCTTCTGTGCCTGGGCTTCGTCCAGGTCCGCGGGGAACTCGCCGACGGCCACGATGGGTCCGGTGACACCTTCGCCGAAGCTGCGGGCCGTGAGGTCGTAGGCCTGGTAGGCCTCAGACTCCACGGGTTCGGAGCCTCCGTCCGGCAGGGCCAGCTGCAGCTGGGTGGCGGGCAGCGCAAGGGTGCCCAGCAGGAGGATGCCCGCGATCAGTGCCACCCACGGGTGCCGGGTGACCAGGCCGCCCCACCCGCGGGTGCTGCGTTCCTTATCGGCGGCGAGGTCGGCCGTTTCGTGGTCCGGTTCGGCGTTGTGGGCTTCGGCTTTGGCCCAGGCCCGCCGGGAGATGATGCGCCGTCCAATCAGGGACAGCATGGCAGGGGTCAGGGTGATGGCCACGAGCACCGCAACGGCCACGGTTCCCGCTGCCGCAAGGCCCATGACGGCGAGGAAGGGCAGCCCGGGGACCACCAGGGCGGCAAGGGCGATGATCACGGTCAGGCCGGCGAAGACCACGGCGTTGCCGGACGTGCCGTTGGCCCGGGCAACAGACTCCTCCGCATCCATGCCGGCAAGGAGCTGGGTGCGGTGCCGGTTGACGATGAACAGCGAGTAGTCGATGCCGACGGCGAGGCCAAGCATCAGGGCCAGCATGGGCGAGATGGAGCTCATGTCGAAAAGGCCGGAAAGGGCGAACGTGATGCCGACGCCCACGCCGACGCCGATGATGGCCATCAGCAGGGGCAGCCCGGCGGCGATCAGCGTACCCAGCATGAGGATGAGGACCAGCGCCGCAACGGCGATGCCGACGATTTCCGCAGTGCCGAACAGTGCCGAAATGTCCTCGGTGATTTCCTTGCTGGCCAGCGCCGTGACGCCTGCCGCGGAGGTCTCGTGGGCGATCTCCTGCACCTGCTTGCGCACGGCCGGGGCCAGCCCGTTGATGGAGGTCTTGAACTGCACCTGTGCCACGGCGGCCTTGTTGTCCCCGGACACGAAGCGGATGGCTGATGCTGCCTGGGCCTGCCGTTTGCCCTGTTCCAGCTTGGCCTTGTTGGCCGCCAGTTCCTGGGCGCCGGCGTCCAGCTTGGCCTGGCCCTGGGCCAGCGCTGCCTTCTGCTGGCCAAGCTGGGCTTCAATCAGTGCTGCCGGCGCCCCGGCGGCGGTGAGCTGCTGCTCGGCTGCCGCCAACTGCGCCTTGCCGGCTTCAAGCTGGGCCCGGGAGGCGTCCAGCTGTGCCTGCCCGGCTGCCAGCTGCTGTTCGCCGTCGGTGATGGCCTTGCCGGCCTGGTCCACCTGTGCCTGGGTGGCGAACGGGTCCACCGTGCCACGCACCTCGGGGAGGGTCTGGAGCTTCTTCAGCGCCTCCGTCACGGCCGTCCGGCTTTGGGCCGTGAAGCCGCCGTCCGGGGCTTCGAAAACGATCGTGGCGCTGCCGCCGGAGGCCGAGGGCAGCTCCTGCTTGAGCTTGTCCGCAATCCGCTGGGTTTCGGTCCCGGGAATCTGGAAGTTGTTGGACAGGGTGCCGTGGAATGCCGCGGCCGAGCCGCCCAC
The DNA here is from genome assembly GCF_007828995.1 of Arthrobacter sp. AG367. Lineage (NCBI taxonomy): Bacteria > Bacillati > Actinomycetota > Actinomycetes > Micrococcales > Micrococcaceae > Arthrobacter > Arthrobacter sp. AG367. The sequence goes on along the minus strand of NZ_VIVE01000003.1, from coordinate 234,419 downwards.
GGCCACCAGCACGGCGAGCCACAGGGAGATGACAAGCCAGCGCCGGCGGTAGGAGAACTTGCCGAGGCGGTAGAGGAGCAATGCCATGCGGGTGAACCGATCTGATCAGGAGGAACGGGTGGCGGATGGTGGAGCGGGGGTGTTGAAGCCGGTGGCCAGCAGGGCCATGGCATCGATGAGCAACTGCCGGAGCTCGGCCAGGGATGCGGGTGTCAGGTCCGGACCGCGGCGGCTGAACCACACCTCCATGGCGGCCTTTCCGCAGGAGATGATCGAGCCGGCCAGGGCGTGGACATAAAGCTCGTCCTGGGCGCCGGGGGTGCCGGCGAGGCGTTCGCGGGCGACGGTGAAGACCTGCGCCCGGCAGTGGTCCCACGCCTCGAGTTCCGGGTGCGACATCAGCGGGCTCTGCTGGGTCAGCGTGAACAGTTCCGCCAGCGGCGCCACGGCCTTGGGGTCGGCAAGGGCCATCAGCGCGGCCTGGGCGGATTCCAGCATGGGCTCGTCCGCCGGGCGGAGGCGCAACTGCAGAATCGCGTTGTCCAGGAAGCCATGGACGATGGAGGCCAGGGCGGCGTCGGTGCTGCTGAAGTAGTTGAAGAAGGTGCGGCGCGAGATCCCCGCGGCGTCGGCGATGTCTTCCACCGTGAAGTTTCCGGGGCCTTTGGAGCGCAGGAGTCCCAGTGCGGCGTCGGTGATCGCCTGGCGGGTGGCGGCCTTGTTCAGCTCGCGCCGGGAAGGTGCGGCGGGTTCGTCCGGCGGGGCAACGGGTGATGTCACGCGCTTACACTACGTGCAAGTTTGCACTCAATGCAACTTAAATTCACAGGAGAACCATAGCTTCCCGACAGCCCTTCCTGATCCTTGCGCCGGATGCTTGGTATGCCTCGCCCGAGGCGAATCACCAGGAGCCGTCAGTTGACGGCGAATCAGGAGACACGACATGAGACGCACGAAGAAGATGACCGTGGGCCTGACGGCCGCAGCGCTGGCGCTTGGTGCCGGAATCGGCGTGGCCGGCATGGCATCCGCCACCACGACGCCCACTCCCACACCCAGCACGGGTTCCAGTGCTGCCGCTGACGGAACTACCGGCAGCGCCCCCGATGGCATGGGTAGGCACGGCGGCCGCGGCGGCCATGGGATGGAGCAGGCCTCGGCGCTGGCAGCGAAGCTGGGCGTTGATGAAGCCAATGTGGCCGACGCCTTGAAGGCCTTCCGCGAAGCCAACAAGCCCACCACGCCGCCGGCCGAGGGCCAGAAGCCGGATCCTGCCGCCCGCGATGCTGCACTCGCCAAGTCCCTTGCTGCATCGCTGGGCATCGATGAAGCGAAGGTGACCGCAGCGCTGCAGGAGATCCGCAGCGAGGAAGAGGCCGAACATGCAGCCGGACTCAAGTCCCGCCTGGACAAGGCTGTAGCGGATGGAAAGCTGACCCAGGCTGAAGCCGACGCCGTGACGAAAGCCATCCAGAACGGGGTAATCGGAGGTGGCTGGCACTGACCATCACTGTTGTTGAGCGATACGCGCAGCCCTGATTGCAGAAAGGCGTCCCCGGGAGAGTCTCCCGGGGACGCCTTTCCTTGCTGCTGTGCCTTACGCCTTTGCATCCTGCAGTTCGCGGGGTGCGGTGTCGGCGCTGGTGCCGTCGGTAGCGGTTTCGCCGGCGGCAGCATCGGCGTCGCTGTCATCCACGAACGGGGTCCCGTTGCGGGGTGCGTTGTACAGCGATTCGTCCAGGATGCCCTGGCGCTTGGCCACGATGGTGGGAACCAGGGCCTGGCCGGCCACGTTCACAGCGGTGCGCCCCATGTCCAGGATGGGATCAATGGCCAGGAGGAGTCCGACGCCGGCCAGCGGCAGTCCCAGCGTGGAGAGCGTCAGGGTGAGCATCACCACGGCGCCGGTGGTGCCGGCGGTTGCGGCGGAACCGAGGACGGAAACCAGTGCGATCAGCAGGTACTGGCTGAAGTCCAGCTGGATGCCGAAGAACTGGGCCACGAAGATTGCCGAGATCGCGGGGTAGATGGCTGCGCAGCCGTCCATCTTGGTGGTGGCGCCCAGCGGCACGGCGAAGGAGGCGTAGGCGCGGGGGACGCCCAGGCTGCGTTCGGTGACGCGCTGCGTCAGCGGCAGGGTTCCCACGGACGAGCGGGACACGAAGGCCAGCTGGACGGCGGGCCACACGCCGGAGAAGTACTGCTTGATGGACAGTCCGTGGCTGCGGACCAGGATGGGGTAGACGACGAACAGCACCAGGACCAGGCCGGCGTAGATGGCCACGGTGAACTTGCCAAGCGAGCCGATGGTGTCCCAGCCGTAGACGGCCACGGCGTTGCCGATGAGGCCAACGGTGCCCAGCGGCGCGATGCGGATGATCCACCACAGGACCTTCTGGATCACGGCAAGGGCTGAGGCGTTGAGGTTGAGGAACGGCTCCGCAGCCTTGCCCACCTTGAGCGCGGCGACGCCCACGGCGATGGCGATCACGAGGATCTGAAGGACGTTGAAGCTGACCGAGGTGGTGACGGCGCCGGAATCGCCGAAGGTGGAGCTGGCACCCAGGCCCAGGAAGTTCTTGGGGAAGAGGCCCACCAGGAAGGCCCACCAGTCACCGGACTTGCCGGTGTACTTGGCTTCCCCGCTGATGCCGGTGTTGGCGCCGGGCTGCAGCAGCACGCCCAGGCCGATGCCGATCAGCACGGCGATCAGGGACGTAATGGCGAACCACAGGAGCGTGTTCCAGGCCAGCCTGGCGGCGTTGGACACCTGGCGCAGGTTGGAGATGGAGCTGACGACGGCGGTAAAGATCAGCGGGACCACGGCGGTCTGCAGCAGGGACACATAGCTTGAGCCGATGGTCTGCAGGGTGGCGCCGAGGGCGTTGGGGTTGGCCTTGGTACTGCCGGTGTACTTGGCCAGCAGGCCGAGGCCAAGGCCCACGATGAGGGCGGCGATGATCTGGAAGCCGAACGAGCCCGCCCACCTGGGCAGCTGGAATCCGGTCTTCCCTGCGGGGGACGGGGTGCTTGTCTGAGTGCTCACCCGACTACGCTAGAGCCACCCCGCATACCACGACGAACGAACATTGAGAAATATTACGCGCCCACGCTCACGCAGGAAGCCGGCAAACCGAGCAAACACAAGGCAGACGACGGTCTATGTTACTTATTCCCGCCCCGGGTGTGCTTAATGTCTCCTGTTGCCCTCCCTCCCCGAAGGGGGGAGACTACGAGAGCAGCGCCCGGCGGAGCGTGTCGAGTCCAACGGAGCCGATGTTGAGGGCCTTGGTGTGGAACTCCTTGAGGTCGAACCCGGGCCGGGCCTCAAGTTCGGCGCGGATCTGTTCCCAGAGGCGCTGGCCTACTTTGTAGGAGGGGGCCTGGCCCGGCCAGCCGAGGTAGCGGGTGAACTCGAAGTTGAGTTGGCCTTCGCTGATGGGGAGGTTTTCCTTGAGGAAGCCGTAGCCCTTGTCCGCGGTCCAGGTGCCGGATCCCCAGCGTTGGGGTATCTCGAGTTCGAGGTGCACGCCGATGTCGAAGACCACGCGGGCGGCGCGCATGCGCTGCATGTCCAGCATGCCCATGTGGTCGCCGGGATCGTTGAGGTAGCCCAGTTCCTGCATGAGCTTTTCCGCGTAGAGTGCCCAGCCTTCGCCGTGGCCGGAGGTCCAGCAGACGTTCCGGCGCCATTTGTTCAGCAGCTCGCGGCGGTAGGTTGCGGTGGCCACCTGGAGGTGGTGGCCCGGGACGCCCTCGTGGTAGACGGTGGTGGTTTCAGCCCAGGTGGTGAACGTGTCCTCGCCGGCGGGGACGGACCACCACATGCGGCCGGGGCGGCTGAAGTCGTCGGACGGGCCGGTGTAGTAGATGCCGCCCTCGTCGGTGGGAGCGATCCGGCACTCGAGTTTCTTCATGACGTCGGGGATGTCGAAGTGCACTCCGGCGAGTTCGGCAACGGCTTTGTCGGAGAGGCCCTGCATCCATTCCCGGAGCGCCTCGGTGCCTTTCAGTTGCCGGGAGGGGTCGTTGTTGAGGATGTCCTTGGCTTCGGCGATGGTGGCGCCTGCCTTGATGGTGTCCGCAACGCGCTCCTGTTCCGCGATGAGGCGGTCCAGTTCCTCGACGCCCCAGGCGTACGTTTCTTCCAGGTCCACTTCCGCCCCCAGGAAGGAGCGGGAGGCCAGGGCGTAGCGGGCCCTGCCCACGGCGTCCTTCTCAGGCGCGGCGGGGAGCAGTTCGGTGCGCAGGAATTCTGCCAGCCGGGCGTAGGCACCCCGGGCGGCGTCAGCACCGGCGTCGAGCGTAGTTTGCAGCGCAGCGGGCAGTGGCCCGTCAGCCGTGGTGGCCTCTGCGGCCAGTTTGGCGAAGAAGCCGTCCGGGGCGGCGTACTTGGCCACCTGTTCGATGACGGTCCGCACCTGGCGGGCAGCGGCCACCCGGCCGGAGTCCCTGGCCATGCGCAGGGATTCGGTGTAGCCGCTGATGGCGGCCGGCACGTTGTGGGCGCGCCCGGCGATGTGCTCCCAGTCCTGTTCGGTGCCGGTGGGCATGAGGTCAAAGATGGCCCTGATGTCCTGGGCCGGGGAGGCGATGTTGTTCAGGTCCGCGTATTCCCAGCCGGAGGCGTGGATCAGCAGTTGCAGGCCGAGCCGTTCCCGCATGGCGTCCAGGGTGACGGCGTCCACGTCGTCTTCCGGTTCCAGGCCCTCCAGGGCAACCAGGGCCTCCCGCGCCGCCTCCGCGAATCCGGCAATGCCGGCGGGGGAGAAATCCTGGTACTCCGTTTCATGTCCCGGCAGGCCAAGGGTGGTGGCGAAGGTCGGGTTGAGCCTGATGAGGGTGTCCGTGTAGTTGTCCGCGACGGCGTCGATCCGGGTGTGCGGGCGCGCGGCGGGTGCAGTGTCTGTAGTCACATGACGAGACTATCGCCCGGACTGCGCCGAGGCCTGGGCCCACGCCGCCGGGGATCCACGCCCGGGACTCAGCCGCGGCTTCGTTTCCAGGCGCCGGGACCGGGCGTGGGTTCGAGCTTGAGCTGCTGCCGGCGCACCCAGTGCCGAACGGTCGGTTTGTCCGCACGTGCAGGTTCGGCGCCGCCAAGGGAGAGGACGACGGCGGTCAGTGCGGCCAGTTCCTCGGCGTTCGGCTGTCCTTTGACCACAGAGAGCAGCGGGGCGGCAAGCGCTTCGGCGGCGTCGGCGGCCGGCCCGGTCCCGGTATTTTCGGTGGCCATCACAGCGGGATGTTCCCATGCTTCTTGGCGGGGAGGCTGGCGCGCTTGTCGCGCAGGGCACGCAGTCCCTTGATGATTTGGATCCGGGTATCGGAGGGGGCGATGACGGCGTCCACGTAACCCAGTTCGGCTGCCTGGTACGGGTTGAGGAGTTCTTCCTCGTACTGGCGGATCACCTCGGCGCGGCGGGCCTCAACGTCACCGCCGTCCTGGGCGACCGCGGCGAGGTCGCGCCGGTAGAGGATGTTCACCGCGCCCTGCGCGCCCATCACACCGATCTGGGCCGTGGGCCATGCCAGGTTCAGGTCGGCGCCGAGCTTCTTGGAGCCCATCACGATGTAGGCGCCGCCGTAGGCCTTGCGGGTGATGACGGTGAGCTTGGGAACAGTGGCCTCGGCGTAGGCGTAGAGGAGTTTGGCGCCGCGGCGGATGATGCCCTGGAATTCCTGGTCCTTGCCGGGGAGGAACCCGGGGACGTCCACCAGGGTGATGATGGGGATGTTGAAGGCGTCGCAGTGCCGCACGAACCGGGCGGCCTTCTCTGACGCCGCGATGTCCAGGGTGCCGGCGAACTGCAGCGGCTGGTTGGCCACGATGCCCACGGTGTGGCCCTCCACCCGGCCGTAGCCGATCATCACGTTGGGGGCGTACAGGGCCTGCATCTCCAGGAAGTGCCCGTCGTCCACGATCTGTTCGACGACGGCGCGCATGTCGTAGGGCTGGTTGGCGGAATCCGGAACCAGCGTGTCCAGGGCGAGGTCGTCGTCGTCGACCTCCAACTCCTGCTGGTGCCCCAGCACCGGTGCTTCGGAGAGGTTGTTGGAAGGCAGGAAGTCCAGCAGTTCGCGCACGAACTCGATGGCGTCGGTCTCATCCGAGGCCAGGTAGGCGGACGTTCCGGTGGTGGCATTGTGCTGCCGGGCGCCGCCCAGGGTTTCCATGTCCACATCCTCGCCGGTGACGGTCTTGATGACGTCGGGGCCGGTAATGAACATGTGCGAGGTCTTGTCCACCATCACCACGTAGTCGGTGAGGGCCGGGGAGTAGGCGGCGCCGCCGGCGGAAGGCCCCATGATCAGGGAGATCTGCGGCACCACGCCGCTGGCGTGGACGTTGTTGCGGAAGATGTCCGCGAACATGGCCAGCGAGGCCACGCCTTCCTGGATGCGGGCGCCGCCGCCGTCCAGGATGCCGACGACGGGGCAGCCGTTGCGGAGCGCGAACTCCTGCACCTTGACGATTTTTTCGCCGTTGACCTGGCTCAGCGATCCGCCGTAGACAGTGAAGTCCTGGCTGTACACCGCCACCAGCCGGCCGTCGACGGTGCCGTAGCCGGAGACCAGGCCATCGCCCAGGGGTTTCTTCTTCTCCATGCCGAAGGCGGTGGAGCGGTGCACGGCCAGGGCGTCGAATTCTACAAACGAGTCTTCGTCCAGCAGCAGGGCGATGCGCTCGCGGGCCGTGTTCTTGCCGCGCGCATGCTGCTTTTCGATGGCTTCGGGGCCGGAGGGCTGTTCGGCGCGCGCCTGGCGGTCGCGGAAATCGGCAATCTTTCCCGCAGTCGTTGTCAGATCGTGGCTCATCAAGTGTCTCCGGCTCTGTAGCAGGTCAATTCTGTTGGCTGGCGGGCCCGTACTGTCTGGAGCTTTAAGTAGCATCCACACAAAAGACGAACCCTGCTGGCAAGTCTAGTGACGCTTTGGACGCCCGCAGCTGTAGGGAACCTACAATTTTCTGCCGTTCCTGCCACGTCCCCTCAATGTTACTCGCCGGTAACTTAGTTGGGTTACAGTGTTGCCATGACTTCAAGCGATGATGCTTTGCATGCTCCCGAAAGCCCCTACCGGGCCACCGGTTCCCTGGCGGGCAGGACCATCCTCATCTCCGGCGGCAGCCGCGGAATCGGACTGGCCATTGCCACAAGGGCGGCGCGGGACGGCGCCAATATAGTGCTGCTGGCCAAAACGGGGGAGCCGCACCCCAAGCTGGCGGGCACCGTGTATACGGCGGCTGCGCAGCTCGAGGAGGCCGGCGGCCAGGCGCTGCCGCTGGTGGGCGATGTGCGCAGGGACGAAGACGTGGCCGGCGCCGTGGCCGCAGCCGTTGAGCGGTTCGGCGGCATCGACGTCGTCATCAACAATGCCTCCGCCATCGACCTTTCCACCACTGATGCAGTGGACATGAAAAAGTACGACCTGATGCAGGACATCAACGTCCGCGGCACCTTCCTGTTGTCCAAGCTGGCGCTCCCGGCGCTCCGGAAGTCGGAACAGGGGCACATCCTCACGCTCTCGCCGCCGCTGAACCTCCACCCCTCCTGGGCGGGGAGGCACCTTGCGTACACCATGGCCAAATACGGGATGAGCCTGACCACGTTGGGGCTGGCGGAGGAACTGAAGGCTGACGGCATCAGGGTCAACTCCCTGTGGCCCTGCACCCTCATCGATACCGCCGCCATCCGGAACATGCCCCACGGCGAAACCATGGTGCTGGCGGCGCGTGGACCGCAGATCATGGCGGACGCCGCCCACGCCATCCTGACCGGCAGCAACCTCGCCGCCGGCGGGCCGCCGTCGGGCAACTTCTACACGGACGAGCAGGTCCTGGCGGCAGCGGGAGTGACCGATTTCCGTCCTTACAGCCTGGGAGCACCCGAAGACCGTCTGGTTCCGGACATCTTCCTCTAGGCGGCCGTACGGGCGTGGCCGGGTTGTCCTTCCCGGGGCGGCAGACGGCTCGGTGGGACCGGGCCAGGCTCGGTAGGATTTGGGTATGGACGACGCACACGCACCGGGCACCCCCCTGAACCGAGGGGACCTGGCCGACCAGCGTTTCCTCTCTGCCACCGGAATACCGCGGATCGACGTGGTGGACTCCACGGGCTCCACCAACGCGGACCTCCTGCGCGGTGTCACGGTGGAACCTTCGGCCTGGCCTGACCTCTCCGTGCTGACCGCCGAGTACCAGACCGCCGCCAGGGGACGCCTGGACAGGCGCTGGGAAGCGCCGCCGCTGAGCTCGGTGTCCGTGTCCGTGGTGCTGCGTCCGGTCAACGCGGACGGCAGGCCCCTGCCCACCCAGTGCTACTCCTGGTTGTCACTGATCGCAGCGCTGGCGCTGCGTGAGACGCTCCTGGAAACGGCCGGGATTCCGGCCGAGCTCAAGTGGCCCAACGACGTCCTGGTGCGGGGCAGGAAAATCGCCGGCATCCTCGCCCAGCTGGGGCCGATGGTTGATGGCAACGTGCCCCCGGTGATCCTGGGGACCGGCCTGAACGTCACCCTGACCGAAAGCGAACTTCCGGTGCCCACCGCCACCTCCGTGGCCCTGGAAGGTGCCCGCACCACGGACCGGACCGCGCTGCTGAAAAGCTACCTGTCCCACTTTGCGGTCCTGTACCGCAGTTTCTGCAACGCCGACGGCGACCCTGCGGCCGGGATGGCCGGTGGCCCGTCGCTGCACAAGAGGGTGGAAGCCGTGATGGTCACCCTGGGCAAGCAAGTGCGCGCACAGCTGCCCGGCGACCACGAGATCATTGGACACGCGTCCCGCCTGGACGATTACGGCTCCCTGCTGGTGGTGGACCGCGACTTGCGGGAGCACGTGGTGACCGCCGGCGACGTGGTGCACCTGCGGCCCTGGACGGCGCCGGACGCGCCAGGCCAAGGTGGTTATGCGTAGAATCCTGGTTCCCGGGGAGCAGGTCATCGTCACTACCCGCCCGCAGCCCCGGAAGCTGGCCGGGGCAGCCGTGGCCTTCGTGCTGGCGCCGGCGTTGGCGGCGTACGCCAGTGCCTGGATCGTCCGCGGCGGGGCAGCCCGCATGGCTCCTGCCCTTGGCCGCCAGTGGACGCCGTGGCTTGTCACTGCCTGCGTCCTCGCTGCTGCGGCTGTCTGGCTGGGCTACTGCCTGCCCCGCCTGCTCCGCTGGCAGGGCACCCGCTACACGCTTACCAGCCAACGGATGGTGGCGCGGTACGGGCTGCTTAACCGGCGGGACCAGCAGGTGAACCTGGCGTCGGTGCGTAACCTGACGGTCCACGAATCGCTGCTGCAGCGATTGGTGCGCTCGGGGAATATATCCTTGGAAACCGGGTACCAGGGCGTGGTGACTTTCCGCGACGTGCCTGAGGTTGCCAAATTCCGCGACTTTATCCTCGACGCCATCGGGGAACTGCCGGACGACAGCGCCCAGCCGGATGGCGCGACGCATTACCCTGCCGGTGCTTTTCCGGAGGACATGAGAGAAGGTGGACGGGATGACCGATGAGGACCAGCAGGAACGCGTCGACAGCACCGCCCCTGCCACCGCCGCCCTTGATCCTGACGCTGCGCCCGTGGAGGTGGCCGCTTCCGGCGACGCCGCACCGGAACCCGGATCCGCGCCGGAACCCGGTTCCACGCCGGCCGCGGCCATGCCGGATGCAGACCGGCACCCGCCCACCGGCGCCATGTCCGCCGAACGCCTGGCCATGAAGGCCCTCGAAGCCCGTCTCCTGGGCGGGGAACGGAAGCTCCGCCGTCGTGAAGTTGCCGCCGGCGCCGGACTCTCCCTGCTCTCTGCCCGCAAGCTCTGGCGTGCACTGGGGTTTCCGAATTTCGGCGACGAGGACGTTGCCTTCACCGAACGCGACCAGGCCGCCCTGTCCACCGTGGTGGACCTGGTCCGCGCCGGCAAGCTCACCGAAGAAGCAGCCATTTCGGTGACCCGCTCCATCGGGCAGATGACGGACCGCATGGTGGTCTGGCAGATCGAAGCCCTGGTGGAGGACATGGTCCACGAGCAGGGCGTCACCGATGCTGTGGCCCGCAAGCGCCTGGTCAACGAACTTCCCGCGCTGGTGGACGCGCTGGAAGAGGTCCTGGTGTACTCATGGCGGCGCCAACTCAACGCCGGCGTCCAGCGACTCGCCGTCCGTGCCGAGGCCGGGCTGCAGGCCAGCGAGGAAGGCCGTGAAGGCGATGAGGACGACGCGCCGCTGCCCCTGGCCCGCGCGGTCGGCTTCGCGGACCTTGTCTCCTACACCAGCCTGTCCCGCCGGATGAACGAAAAGACCCTTGCGCGGCTGGTCCAGCGCTTCGAAAACAAGTGCGCCGAAATCATCTCGGTGGGCGGCGGCCGGCTGGTCAAGACCGTGGGCGACGAAGTCCTGTACATCGCCGAAACCCCGGCGGCCGGTGCCGAAATCTCCCTGGCGCTGGCCGAGGCCTTCACCGAGGACGAAATCCTTCCCGAAGCCCGGGTGGCCATGGTGTGGGGCAGGATCCTGTCCCGCCTGGGCGACATCTACGGTCCCACGGTCAACCTGGCCGCCCGGCTGACCACCCTTGCCGATCCCGGAACGGTTCTGGTCGACTCCATGACGGCCTCCGCCCTGGAGCACGACGAGCGGTTCATCATGATTCCCCAGGCCCCGGAAAATGTCCGCGGCTTCGGTGAGATCAATCCCGTCCGCCTCACCCGCGGCCGGGGCAAGGGCCTGGTCCTGGACTAGGAAACCGGCAGCCGTCGAAGCCGCCCGGAAGAATTTGTCCATTTGCTGGCGTATAGCGGTATCGTTGTGGTGCCCGGGGTCCTGTGACGCCGGCTGCAGGCACAGAGCCTAGATTTACCGGGGGATTTCCACTCATGACACGTCGCGGACAAACGCGCGCCCAGAGGCCTGCTGCCAGCGCGCCCCGACGGCCCCGCCTGCCGCGATCGCGGTGGTTCACCGGCACTGCGTTTGGTGCTGTGGTTGCTGTTGTGGTGACGGGTGCTGTGTTGTATCCGGGGTTTAAGACCACTGAGGTGGAGTTGAATGACGGCGGCGTGTGGGTGGTGTCGAAGTCGAAGAATGCTGTGGGGCGGTTGAATTATCCGTCGCGGGTGTTGGACGGTGCGGTGACGCCGGCGTCGACGACGTTCGATGTGTTGCAGCATGCAGGTGAGGTGTTCGTCGATGACGAGACTGGTTCGACGTTGAACCAGGTGTCGCCGGCGAATATGCGCCTGGGTGGGGATAAGCAGTTGCCGGGGGCTGCTGATGTGAGTTTTGGGACGCGGACGATTTCGGTGACGGATGCTGCGTCGGGGAAGGTGTGGGCGGTGTCGCCGTCCACCGTGAATGGTTTTGATAAGGAAGCGTCGGAGCCGGTGATGGTCGGTTCGGCGGGCATCGTCTCTGCGGTGGGTTCTGATGACCGGGTGTATTCGGCGGACCCTAAGACCGGTGTTGTGACGGTGACGGGTGTTGACGCCAACGGTGAGGTGACGTCGTCGGAGTCCAGCACGTGGGATGGGCTTAAGGGTGCCGGGGATCTGCAGATGACGGTGGTGGGGGACCGGCCGGTGGTGCTGGATGCCGCGGCGGGGAACCTGTTCCTGCCTGGTGGCAAGCGGCTGGCGCTGGAGAATGCCAGGGATGCGAAGTTGCAGCAGGCGGGGCCGGGCAGTGATGTTGTGGCGCTGGCCACGCGGAAGGCGTTGCTGAAGCAGCCGCTTGACGGGGGAGCGGCGAAGGTGGTGGCGTTCGACGGCGAGGGTGTTCCGGCTGCTCCGGTGCAGTTGGGCGGGTGTGTGCATGCGGCGTGGTCGGGTGCGAACAAGTATGTCCGGGATTGCGTCAATGATGGTGACGATAAGAAGGTTGACGTGCCCAGGGCGAGTGCGTCGCCGTCGTATGTTTTCCGGGTGAACCGGGACCTGGTGGTCCTGAATGATGTGAACTCCGGGAACGTGTGGCTGGTGAACCAGAACATGCAGCTGGTCAACAACTGGGACGACGTCATCCCACCCAAGGAAACTTCCGACGACGCCGACAAGGACTCCGCGGACGAGGTGCAGCAGACGGTTTTGCCGGACCGCACCAAACCCAACAGCGCCCCCGTGGCCAAACCGGACCAGTTCGGCATCCGGGCAGGGAAAACAACCATCCTGCCTGTCCTGGACAATGACTCTGACCCCGACAGCGACGTGCTGACCGTCCGCACTCCGGAAGGCGTCAAGACGGGCTCCGTTTCGCCCATCTACGGCTCCACCGGGCTGCAGGTTGCGGTGCCCGCGGACAAGACGGGCAGCGAAACCTTCAAGTACACAGTGGATGACGGCCGCGGACTCTCTGCATCGGCCGACATCACCCTCAATGTCATTCCGGCCGGCAGCAACACACCGCCGCGGCAAAAGCCCAACCGGAACACCACCCTGGTGGTCCAAACAGGCAAGGCCGTCACGCAGAACATCCTTCCCGACTGGATCGACCCCGACGGCGACGACTTGTTCGCCGTCTCCGTGTCCAGCGCCGACCCGCTGGACCAGGCCCGGATCCGCCCAGACGGCCAGCTCACCTTCCAGGACTCCGGCGCCGCCCCCGGCCGCAAAAACCTGACCGTAACAATGTCGGACGGACAAGCCACGGCCGAAGGCAAAGTCACCGTGGATGTCAGGAGCCCCGGCTCCCTGCCGCCGATCGCCAACGCCGATCACGTGGTGGCCGTTGCCGGCACCGACACCGTCATCACCCCGTTGAAGAACGATTCTGACCCGCAAGGCGGCACGTTGCGCCTGGCGCAGGCCACGCCCGATGCCGAGTCCACAGCCACCCTCAACCCGGACCAGCAGACTTTCACCTTCAACTCCCGTACCCTCGGCGCCCACTACGTCAGCTACCTTGTGACCAACGGCCCGGCCAGCGCCCAACAGCTGGTGCGCGTGGATGTGGTGCCGGGCACTGACGAGGGTGCTCCCGTCGCCGTCCGCGATACCGCACTGCTCCCCACCGGCGGCGACGTACTGGTGGATGTCCTGGGCAATGACTCGGATCCCTCGGGTGGCGTACTGGTGGTGCAGTCCGTCGCCGCCGACGCCGGCCTGCCGGTGAGCGTTGCGGTACTTGACCACTCGGTGGTCCGGATTACCGACATCCGCGCCGAAGGTCAGCTGACCGTCCGGTACACCGTCTCCAACGGCCGCTCGTCCGCGACCGGCGAGATCGCCGTACTGATGGTCCCCGCCCCGGCGAAGCTCCAGGCACCACAGGCAAAGCCGGACGAAGCCACCGTCCGGGTCAACGACGCCGTCACCATCCCCGTCCTGGCCAACGACGCCGACCCCAACGGCTCCAGGCTCGCACTCCTGCCCGACCTCGCCCAGCAGCCGGATGCCGCCGATGGACGCATGTTCGTGGCCGGTGACCAGCTGCGGTTCGTTGCCGGCCCCGAGGCGAAAACCGTATACGCCATCTACAAGGTGCAGAACGAATCCGGGCAAGTGGATTCCCAGCAGGTGACCATCCGCATCCGCGCCCGTGACGATGACCGGAACTCCCGCCCCGAGCCGCGCAACCTGACCGCGCGCGTGGTGGCAGGTATGACCGTCAAGGTACCCGTGCCCCTGGACGGCATCGACGCCGACGGCGACTCCGTCCAGCTCATCGGCATCGACAAGGCACCTGCCATGGGCACCGCAGTAGTACGGGACGGCTACCTGGAATTCACGGCGGCGGGCGACGCTGCCGGCACCGATAGCTTCACCTACCGGGTGCGGGACCGGATCGGCGCAGAGAACACCGGCACGGTGATCGTGGGCATCGCCCCGCCGGAGGCGAACAACCAGAAGCCCATTGCGGTGGACGACCCCGTGGATGTCCGGCCGGGCCGCAAAGTGGCGGTGGAGGCCCTGGCAAACGACTCCGACCCCGACGGCGACCCGCTCAGCCTGGTCTCCGATGGTTTCGAAGCCGGTTCCGGGTTGCAGGTGGAGGCCACAGACGGTGCCAGGGTCCTCTTCACGGCGCCCGGGGCTGCCGGCAACGAAAGCATCAGCTACCGCATCCAGGATGATAAGAAAGCTTCCTCCAGCGCCGTCATCCGGATCCGGATCAGCCCGGACGCCGAGCTCAAGCGTCCCGTGGCCAAGGATGACCGGGTATCGGTGGCAGAAACCCTTGGCAAGACCGCCGTCGATGTGCCGGTCCTGAAAAACGACACCGATGCCGACGGCGTGGCCACAGACCTGAAGGTCAGCCTGCCCGACGGAAATCCCAACGCCCACCCGGGCGGGTCGGGCAACGTAGTGGTGACCCTCACCCCGGAAGACCAGCTGATTCCCTACACGGTCACGGACGTCGACGGCCTCACTTCCACTGCCCTGATGTGGATCCCGGGCCAGGGCGCGCAGTACCCTACCCTCGCCAAGACCGACCCCGTTGAGGTCATGTCCGGCAAGGACGCCACCCTGGACCTGTCCGAATACGTCCGGGTCCGCAGTGGCCGCAGCGCCCGGATCACTGTGGCCGACTCCGTCCGGGTCCAGGGCGGCTCCCCGGAGGGCATCATCCGGTCCGACGGCAAAGCCCTGCGCTACACCGCCAAACCGGACTATGTGGGCCCGGGCTCCATCACCTTCGAAGTAACGGACGGCTCCGGACCCGACGACGCCGACGGCCTGAAATCCACCCTGGTCATCATGACCAAGGTGATCCCGGACCCCAACGCCAACCACCCGCCCACGTTCAGCGGCACCTCCGTGGACGTCCCCAGGGCCGAAACGGCAACGGTGGACCTCGCCGGACTGGCCAAGGACGTCGACGAACGGGACAAGGACAACCTCCGCTTCGAACTGGACGGGACGCTTCCCGCCGGCTTCAGCGCAAAGGTCGACGGCGCCACCCTCGCCATCACTGCCGATGGTTCCCTTGGCATCGGCGTCACCGGAAACATCCAGGTGAAGGTCACCGACGGCAGGTCACCCGCCGTCGGCGCCACCATCAGCGCACGCCATGTGGCCTCCAACCGGCCCCTGCCGGTGGCCAACGACGATGCGGTGGACAAGGCCAACGCAGGAAAGACGGAACAGGTCAACGTCCTGGCCAACGACTTCAACCCCTTCCCGGATACGCCCCTGCGGATCGTTGGCGCCACCGTGGAGACGGGCGCCGCAGCAGGCCAGCCGTCCGTGTCGGGGGACAGCGTCACCGTTACCCCGGCTGACGGGTACAAGGGCGTCATGGTGGTCCGCTACACCGTGGCCGACAAGACGGGCGACCTGTCCCGCCAGGTGGACGGCCGGCTGCGGCTCACCGTCCGCGGCAAACCCGACGCACCCTCTGCCCCCAGCGCCACCGACGTCCGCAGCCGCACCGCCGTTCTCAAGTGGGCGCCGCCGTCGGACAACGGCGCTCCCATCACGGGGTACACCGTCCGCTCGAACAACGGCTTCGAACAGAAGTGCCCCACCGCCACCTGCACGTTGAGTGGGCTCACCAACAACGTGAAGTACGTTTTCACGGTGCTCGCCACCAACGAGGTGGGGGACTCGCAGGCCTCGCCGCAGTCCAACGAAATCCGGCCTGACGAGAAGCCATCGCCACCGGAGGCGCCCACGGTGAAGGCCGGGGACAAGACCATGGCCATCACTTGGCCATCGGCGAAAACCGAGGGCTCGCCGGTGAAGCACTACAACCTGGAGATCTCACCGCCACCGGCCAGCGGCGTCGCGGTAAAGAACGAGGTCGCCGGGCTGAACTACACCTGGACCGGCCTCACCAACGGCGTGAAGTACAAGGTGCGCGCCCAGGCCGTCAACGAGCTTGGCGCCTCCGACTGGGGTACCTATTCAGCGGAGGACAATCCCGCCGGTGTCCCGGCGCCACCTGCAGCACCTTCGTCCGCCGTCGCAGCATCCGTTGGAACCCAGAACCAGCTTCGGGTCACGTGGGCCGAACCCAATACCAACGGTGATCCGATCAGCACCTATTACGTCACCATGAGCGGCGGCAACGCCCCCGCCCAGACGCAGACCGTCCCCGGCAACGTCCGCACCGCAAACTTCACCGCCAACAACTCCGAGGCCGCCTACACGTTCACGGTGCAGGCTGAGAACAAGGCCGGCAAGGGCGCGGTCAGCCCGCCCTCCGCGCCCCGGCGCGCCACCGGCAAGCTGGCGACGGTCTCCGGCGTGACGGCCACGCCGGCGAACACCGGCGGAGCAGGACGCGCCGTGACAGTGGACTTCCGCAAACTGACCGCGGCGGAACGCAACGGTTCTGCCGAAAACGAAGTCAGCTACAGCTACAACGCCAGCAACGGTGCCCGCGGGCCCATCACGCCCGGCCAGACCATCGGCGGCTTCACCAACGGCAGCGCCGTCAGTATCACCGTCGTCGCCAACTCCACGGTGGCCCCGAGTTCTGATGGAAGCGCCCCTGCCACCGCCACGCCGTACGGCTCCCCGGGGACTCCCTCGGCGTCCGGCCAAAACGGCGGTGTAAACCAAAAATCCGCCACCCTGAACTGGTCCTCCCCGTCCACCAGCACCAACGACGTGGCGCAAACGAGGATCAAGATCAACAACGGCGGCTGGGAGAACGTTGCCCCCTCCGGCAGCAGGACGGTCAACACGGCCAACTTCGGTGACACCGTCACCATCGCGGTCCAGACCTTCAACTCCGTCGGCACCGGCAGCGCGGTGGTTACCGCCAGCGCCACCGCGGGCAAACAGGGCCTGTGGGAAACCCGGATCAAGACCTCCGACCCCAACTTCGTGAGGAGCTGCACCTTCACCATGGGGGGATCGAACTACCGGCCAAGTCCCTACTTCGACTGTGACGGCGTCAACGCGGACAGCCCGCCCTGGTTCTACAAGGCGGACCAGGACCGCATCATGGTGGCGTGCTGGATCGACCAGAGCGACAACTGGTCCGGCAACGGGATCGTCCGATGGTGGCGGGTTGAATCCGGCTCGGCACGGAATGTTGGCCGCTACGTGATCGCCGGCCACACCACGCTCGCCGATCCCGCCGGGCTTGGGGCACCGCATTGCTAGGCCCCATGCCCGGCCACAGCCCGGGCAGTTGTGCCCATCGCGGCGGTTTCCGCTATTCGGTAGGCTTACCCCGGGGAAAAGGAAGCCTGCTGCCTGTCCTGCGACCAGGCCGCCATCTGGCTACACAATCTGAGGGAAATTAACGCTGTGACAACTCTGCTGGGGAAGCTCGGGCTGAAAAAGCGACATAGGAAACTCGTCACCGGCACTGCGTTTGGTGCTGTGGTTGCTGTTGTGGTGACGGGTGCTGTGTTGTATCCGGGGTTTAAGACCACTGAGGTGGAGTTGAATGACGGCGGCGTGTGGGTGGTGTCGAAGTCGAAGAATGCTGTGGGGCGGTTGAATTATCCGTCGCGGGTGTTGGACGGTGCGGTGACGCCGGCGTCGACGACGTTCGATGTGTTGCAGCATGCAGGTGAGGTGTTCGTCGATGACGAGACTGGTTCGACGTTGAACCAGGTGTCGCCGGCGAATATGCGCCTGGGTGGGGATAAGCAGTTGCCGGGGGCTGCTGATGTGAGTTTTGGGACGCGGACGATTTCGGTGACGGATGCTGCGTCGGGGAAGGTGTGGGCGGTGTCGCCGTCCACCGTGAATGGTTTTGATAAGGAAGCGTCGGAGCCGGTGATGGTCGGTTCGGCGGGCATCGTCTCTGCGGTGGGTTCTGATGACCGGGTGTATTCGGCGGACCCTAAGACCGGTGTTGTGACGGTGACGGGTGTTGACGCCAACGGTGAGGTGACGTCGTCGGAGTCCAGCACGTGGGATGGGCTTAAGGGTGCCGGGGATCTGCAGATGACGGTGGTGGGGGACCGGCCGGTGGTGCTGGATGCCGCGGCGGGGAACCTGTTCCTGCCTGGTGGCAAGCGGCTGGCGCTGGAGAATGCCAGGGATGCGAAGTTGCAGCAGGCGGGGCCGGGCAGTGATGTTGTGGCGCTGGCCACGCGGAAGGCGTTGCTGAAGCAGCCGCTTGACGGGGGAGCGGCGAAGGTGGTGGCGTTCGACGGCGAGGGTGTTCCGGCTGCTCCGGTGCAGTTGGGCGGGTGTGTGCATGCGGCGTGGTCGGGTGCGAACAAGTATGTCCGGGATTGCGTCAATGATGGTGACGATAAGAAGGTTGACGTGCCCAGGGCGAGTGCGTCGCCGTCGTATGTTTTCCGGGTGAACCGGGACCTGGTGGTCCTGAATGATGTGAACTCCGGGAACGTGTGGCTGGTGAACCAGAACATGCAGCTGGTCAACAACTGGGACGACGTCATCCCACCAAAGAACCAGTCCGACGACCAGGACCAGGAGTCGGCGGACAACAACACCATCAACATCCTGCCGGACCGCACCAAACCCAACCGTCCGCCGGAAACCAAGCCCGACGCCGTCGGAGTCCGCCCGGGCCGCACCACCATCCTCAGCGTCCTGGACAACGACTCCGACCCCGACGGCGACGTGCTCACCGCAGCGGTCGGGGAGGCCGGGCCCAAGTCCGGCACCCTGGAAAGCATCTACGGCGGCACGGCGTTCCAGATCACCGTGCCCGCGGACGCCAAACCCGGCACGGAGACCTTCAACTACAGCGCCTCCGACGGCCGCGGCCTGTCCGCCACGGGCCAGGTCACGCTCAGCGTCGTAGGACCCGATGAGAACAAGCCGCCGAAGTTCAAGCGCGGCGAAGACACCACCATGCTGGTGGAACAGGGCAAGACCGTCAGCCAGAACATCCTCACCGACTGGATCGATCCCGACGGCGATGACCTGGTCCTGCTGGATGCCAAGGCCGACAACGACCAGGACCAGGTCAAGGTACGGCGCGACGGCCTGCTCACCTTCCAGGATTCCGGGGCCACGGCCGGCAAGAAGAACGTCCAGGTCACCATCTGGGACGGCCGCGCCACTGTCACCGGCAAGGTGGTGGTCAATGTCCAGCCGCCCGGCGCCCTGGCACCCGTGGTCAACGCCGACCACGTCACCGCCGTCGTGGGCCAGGACCTGGTCATCTCCCCGTTGAAGAACGACGTCGATCCCAACGGTGGTGCCCTCCGGCTGGCCCAGGTGGAAGCCAACGGCCCTGCCGAACTCGGCCCCGTCACCGACGGCGGCACCTTCACCTTCCGCAGCACCACCCCCGGTCCGGTCTACCTCACCTACATTGCCAGCAACGGCCCGCAAAGCAGCCAGGGCCTCATCCGCGTCGACGTGGAATCCGGCAACGACGGCGGCGACCCCGTGGCGGTCCACGACGTGGCCCTGATGCCCACCGGCGGCAGCGTCCTGCTGGATCCCCTGGCCAACGACTCCGACCCCTCCGGCGGCGTCCTGGTGCTGCAGTCCGTCAAACTCCCCGATAACGCGACTGTGTCCGTCAGCGTGATCAACCACAGCGTCCTGCGGATCACCGACATCCTGGGTACCAAGGACCCCATACTGTTCGAATACACCATGTCCAACGGCAGGAAGTCGGCCACCGGCAGCGTGTCAGTGGTGCCCGTCCCGGCGCCGGCCGTGGTGGAGGCGCCGCAACCCAAACCGGATGAAGTCAATGTCCGCGTCAACGACGTGGTCACCATCCCCGTCCTGGACAACGACACCCACCCGCAGGGCCAGGAACTGTCTGTGGACCCCGTCCTGCCGCAGGCCGTGGATCCCGCCGACGGCAAGAGCTTCGTCTCCGAGAACACGCTCCGCTTCATCGCCGGCAGCCAGCCCAAGACCGTGCGCGCCATCTACAACGCGGTGGATCCGCAGGGCCAGAAGAGCGCAGCCGCCGTCACCATCCACATCCTGCCGCTCGAGGGCGCGGAGAACTCCCGCCCCCAGCCGCGCAACCTGACCGCCCGCGTGGTGGCGGCCGGCACCGTCCGGATTCCGGTCCCCCTTGACGGCATTGACCCCGACGGCGACTCGGTGCAGCTGACCGGCATCGACAGCACCCCTGCCATGGGAACCGCCACGGTGGGCAGCAATTTCATCGACTTCACCGCCGCAGGTGACGGCGCCGGTACAGACACCTTCCGCTACAAAGTGGTGGACCGCCAGGGCGCCATCAACACGGGCACGGTGACGGTGGGCATCGCACCCCGCGGCGAGTCCAACCAGAAGCCCACCCCGGTGGATGACGAGGTCCGGGTACGCCCGGGCCGGCAGATCGCCGTCGACGCAACGGCAAACGATACCGATCCCGACGGTGACCGCATCCGCATCCTCACCGACGGCATCGACGCCGACCCGGCACTGCAGGCCACCGTCAGCAGGAACAGCGGCCGCATCATCCTCCTGGCCCCGAACGAGGCCGGAACCGTCAATGTGCGGTACACCGTCGCCGACGACCGGGATGCCACGGCGCAGGCCACCATCCGCTTGGTGGTTGACAACGAAGTGCCCCTGAAAGCCCCGATTGCCCGGGATGACAGGGTGACGTCTGCCCAGGCCATGGGCAAGACCGCCGTTGATGTGCCGGTCCTCAAGAACGACGAGGACCCCGACGGCGTGGGCGAGAACCTGAAGATCAGCACGGAGGCCACCACGGCGCGGCCTGGCGGCAACGGCAACATGCTGGTGGACCTTACCGAACAGCCCCAGCTGGTCCCGTACACCGTGGAGGACGTGGACGGCCAGCAGTCAACGGCCATCATCTGGGTGCCGGGCCTGGGCCAGCAGGTTCCCACCCTGGCCAAGGACGAGGTCCTTGAAGTGGTGGCCGGGCAGTCCGTGGACGTCGACCTGAAGGACTGGGTCAAGGTACGGGAGGGACGCTCGCCGCGGCTGACCCAGGTGGACCGGATCAAACTCATCGGTGCCGACGGCGGGAATCCGGTCACGGGAGACGGCACCGGCCTGAAGTACACGGCGGGCGCCGACTACGTGGGCCCGGGGTCCCTCACGTTCGAGGTGACCGACGGCACCGGACCTGACGATCCCGCCGGCCTGAAGTCCACCCTGAGCATCCGCACCAAGGTCCTGCCGGACCCCAACAAAAACAACCCGCCCGAGCTGCTCGGCGCGGACGTTGATGTCCCCAAGGGCGACACGGCCAGCACGGACCTGGGAAAGCTGACCTCCGATCCCGACCGGGACGACGTCGAAAAGATGAAGTACCAGCTGGTGGGCGACCCGCCCGGCGGTTTCAGTGCACGCATCGAAGGCAGGACCCTGAAGGTTTCCGCGGCGGACTCGACGGCCACGGGGACCAGGGGCGCCGTGCAGGTCAAGGCGACGGACTCCCGCGGCCTCGAAGCCACGGCCACGTACCCGCTCGCCGTGACAGCCTCCAACCGGCCCAAGCCGGTGGCCAATGACGACGTGGAGCCCAACGCCGCCGCCGGGAAGCCCGTGACCATCAACGTCCTGGCGAACGACGCCAACCCGTTCCCCGAAACACCGCTGAAGATCATCGCCGCCAATACCGAAACAGGCAGCGGCAACGTAGGCGTCAACGGCGACTCGGTGACGGTCACGCCTGCTCCCGGCTTCACCGGAACCCTGGTGGTGGCGTACACCGTGGAGGACAAGACGCAGGACAGCTCCCGGCATGCCACGGCACGGGTCCGGCTGACAGTCAAGGACAAACCTGCAGCGCCCACCACGCCCCAGGCACAGAGTGTGGGGGACCAAACCGCGCTGCTCAACTGGTCCGCCCCCGCGGACCGGGGCTCAGCCATCACCAAGTACACGGTGTATGGGGAGGGCGGGTTCCGGCAGGACTGCCCCGCCAACACCTGCACCCTGAACGGGCTGACCAACAACACCACTTACCACTTCCAGGTCACGGCCACGAATGAATTCGGCGAGTCGGACCGGTCGCCGGCCTCGGCGGACGTCCGGCCGGACGTCAAACCGGATACTCCGTTGGCCCCATCCCTGAAATTCGGCGACAAGCAACTGGCCGTCAACTGGACCGCACCGGCCAGCAAGGGCTCCCCGGTGAAGTCCTACGACCTGGAGATCTCACCGGCGCCGGCCGGCCAGAACGCCCAGATCCAGAACCTGACCTCCGTCAGCTATGTGTGGAAGGGACTGCAGAACGGGGTGTCGTACAAGGTCCGCGTCCTGGCCCGCAACGACGCCAAGGACCCGTCCGAGTGGAGCCCGTATTCGGCGGCCGAAGTCCCGGCCGGTGTTCCCGCGACCCCTGCCGCGCCAAGCGTGTCGCAGGCAACTCCGGTGGGCTCGCAGAGCCAGCTGCGAGTGGTCTGGTCCGCGCCCAACAACAATGGCGACCCTGTCTCGTCCTACACCCTGACCACCCTCCGTGGTGGCGCGGCGGTGGCCAGCCAGCAGGTTGCCGGCACCTCGCAGAACGTCACCGTGGACAACTCCGAGTCCAACTACACCTTCACGGTGGCTGCCACCAACAAGGCCGGTACCAGTGCCACCAGTGCGCAGTCGGCCCCCATCCGGGCGGCCGGCAAGCCCGGACAGGTCAACGGCGGGACGGTGCGGGAGAACGGAACCAGCGGTCAGCTGGAGGTTACGTTCACGCCGCTGACGGATGCCCAGCGCAACGGCTCCACGGCGTCCGAGATTGCCTACTCCTACAACGCCGACGGCAAGACCGGCGCCATCAAGGCCGGGGGCGGAACCATTGGCGGCATGACCAACGGCAGGGACATCACTGTCACGATCATCGCAACGTCCACGAAGAACAACATGTCCGGCGACGCGAAGGCCATCGGCACGGGGAACCCCTATGGTCCGGCCAATGCCCCCAACGTGAACGGCACGACATCGGCGAAGGGCGACGGGCAGGTGCACTGGACCTGGAATAACCCCAGCACCAACGGCCGTCCGCTTAACCACTATGAGGTCAGCATGGACGGCGGAGGCTGGCAGAACGTGGGCAAGGCGACCAGCTATGACGCGGGCGCCGGTGGATGGAACCAGAGCCACAGGCTGCGCGTCCGCGCCGTAACGGTGGTGGACGGGGCGATTGGCGGACCGGCAACCTCAACCTCCGGTCCAGACAACACCCCGCCGCCGCCCACGTCCTGGAACGTCACGGCCAGCCCTGTCCGCAGCTGCACGGAGCCCCGCAAGGGCACCGACAGCTACGTTGCCGGCAACCCATCACAGTGCACGGGTGAGGGGATTTGGCTCGACGCAGGCGCTTACTCCCGGGCTGACCGCTACCAGGTCTGGTACAAGACCTCGAACAATCCCAGCGGCATCTGGTACCACCTGAGCGAAGGAATGGCCGCGGGCAACTGGCTCCGCTGCGACACCTCCAACGTGGGCTGCAACCCGCCGGCCGGCATGCCGAACCGCTAGCTAGCTCCAGCATCAAACAGGGAATTTCGACCAGTAGAAGGAAGCACATTTCATGACCATGACCATTGAGCAGGCCGAGTGGTTTGCCGACACGTTCGAAAAGCTGGTTGCCAACGTGGGGCAGGCGGTGCTGGGCAAGGAACCCGTCATCCGGCTGACCTTCACCGCCATGCTGGCCGAGGGCCACGTCCTGTTCGAGGACGCTCCGGGCACCGGGAAGACCTCCCTGGCCCGGGCCCTCGCCGCCACGGTGCAGGGCTCCAACAACCGCATCCAGTTCACGCCTGACCTGCTTCCCTCCGACGTGACGGGTGTGACCATCTACGACCAGAAGACGCAGAAGTTCGAGTTCCACAAGGGCCCCATCTTCAACAACATCGTCTTGGCCGACGAAATCAACCGTGCCTCGCCGAAGACCCAGTCGGCGCTGCTGGAAGTCATGGAGGAATCCCGGGTCACCGTGGACGGCGTCACGTACGAGGCAGGCCGCCCCTTCATGGTCATGGCAACCCAGAACCCCATCGAGCAGGCAGGTACCTACCGCCTGCCCGAGGCCCAGTTGGACCGCTTCCTGATCAAGACCTCCATCGGCTACCCTGACCACGCCTCCACCGTCCGGCTGCTGGGCGGAAACAACCTGAAGGACCGGTCCAAGGACCTGTCTGCCGTCATCACCACCCAGGCGGTGGCGGACATGGCCGACCTCGCCGCCACGGCGCACGTGGACACCGCAGTGCTTGAGTACATCTCCCGGCTCTGCGAGGAAACCCGCAGTGCCCCGGAGACGCGCCTGGGCGTCTCCGTCCGCGGCGCCCTGGCCATGGTCCGGGCCGCCAAGGTCTGGGCTGCCTCGCAGGGACGGAACTTTGTGCTGCCGGATGACATCAAGGAACTGGCACCCGTGGTGTGGACCCACCGGTTCGTGATGGACCCCGAAGCCGAATTCTCGGGCGCCACCGCTGAGGCCGTGCTGACCAGGATCCTCGCCGACGTCGCCGCCCCGCAGCAGCGCACCAACGCCTGAGGCGCCGGGCCCGCGGCTTCAAGCCGCAGCCACCACCACTGACATTCCAGCGCAACAACGAAGGCACACCCCTATGTCTGACGGCACGTCCAGCGGCGCCCCGCTGACCCGGCTCGCGGAGCGTCTCCGGCAACCCTTCCACCGGAACGGCCGCCCCACCCGGCTGCACCCCGCGGCCGTATGGTCCGAAGCCAGCAGCACCGCCCTCCTCGCCCTGGCACCCGCCGGGCGGGCTGTCCGGGACACCTGGCTGAGGTACGCCTGGCCGGTGCTGTCCGTGGTCAGCATCCTGGGGTGGTCCGTCCTGGCCGCTGCCATCCTGCTGTGGGCCACAGGCCAGGCCTTCGGTTGGCAGGAAGCCACGGCAGCGTCCATTGCCGCCTTCGCCATGTTCGTGATCGCGGTGGCCTTCATCCTCGGCAGGTCCTCCTACGGCGTGGTGCTGGACCTTGCCCGCACGCGGGTGGCGGTGGGGGACAGCGCCGTCGGCAGCATTGCCGTCTCCAACACGTCGGCCCGGCCGCTGCTGCCGGCCGCGCTGGAACTGCCGGTGGGCAGCACCACGGCGGTCTTCCACCTGCCCCGGATGAAGCCCGGACAGGTCCATGAGGACCTGTTCACCATCCCCACCGCCCGGCGCGCCGTCATCGTGGTGGGACCGGTCCGCTCCGTCCGGGCCGACCCCCTGCACCTGCTGCGCCGCCAGGTCCTCTGGACCGAGCCGGAGGACCTCTTCGTCCACCCGCGCACCGTTGCCCTGGCCGGTTCCGCCGCAGGCTTCATCCGCGACCTCGAGGGCATGCCCACCACGGATCTGTCCAGCGCCGACGTCTCCTTCCACGCCCTGCGCGACTACGTGCCCGGGGATGACCGCAGGCACATCCACTGGAAGACCACGGCCCGGACCAACAAGCTGATGGTGCGCCAGTTCGAGGAAACCCGCCGCGCCCACCTGGCCATCTCGCTGTCCATTAACACGGACGAATACGCTTCCGACAACGAGTTCGAGATGGCCATCTCGGTGGCCGCCTCCATCGGCCGGCAGGCAATCCGCGAACAGCGGGAACTGGATGTGCTCACGCAAAAAGGACCCCTGCGCTGCGAAACCGGCCGCAACATGCTTGATGACATGACCCGGATCGTCGGCACCCCGATGCGCCGCACCGCCGTCGACCTTGCCAGGACCCTGGCCGACACGGTGCCCAATGCCTCCGTCGTGTTCTTCGTGGTGGGCAGCAATGTGACGGCAAGCCAGCTCCGTTCCGCTGCAGCCTCCGTCCCGCCCGGCGTCCGAAGCCTGGCGGTCCGGGTGGAAACCGGCGCCGCCCCCTCCAGGGCCAACATCGCAGACCTCACTGTCCTGACGCTCGGCGACCTGGCCGACCTTGCCATCGTGCTGAGAAAGGCTGCCGCATGAGCACCGCACCCGGCCATTCGCCACAAAGCGGTTCCCCGCAAACCCGTACCCGCCGCAAGGCTGCCACCCCGGATTCGGCCTTTGCGGACGGCCAGCCGGCCTGGCATTTCCTGATCGATGCCGGAGCCTTGGTGGTCCTGCTGGGCCTGGGCCTGCTCGGATTCGGTTTGAGCTTCGGCGGCGACCCGTACTACCTCCTGTCCGGGTTCGGCGGCATCATCCTTGGCCTGGGCATCGGCGCGGCGAACGCCCACCTGCGACTGGGGCTGCTGATCACCACCGCCCTGGCCCTGGCCGTCTACCTGGTGTTCGGAACCTTGCTGGCGGTGCCGGACGCCGCCATCGCCGGATTCGTCCCCACCCTGGATTCGCTGCGGACCCTGCTCCTGGGCGTTGTCTTCGCCTGGAAGGACATGCTGACGGTGGGGGTGCCGGTGGGAACCGCCGGCGGCGTGCTCATCGTCCCCTTCCTAAGTTCGCTGGTCCTGGCACTCGTGGCAGCGCTCCTGACCTGGCGGGCAAGGAGCCCCTACCTGCCGCTCCTGCCGGTACTGGTCCTGTTCGTCACGGGCATCGCCTTCAGCACCAACGCCGCGTTCCTGACCCTGGAACGCGGCATCGGCCTGACCGTCCTCGGCATCGCCTGGGCAACCTTCCGCCGGGACGCCCTGCGCCGGAACAGCACCCGCCGGGTAGCGGTGAACAGCCCCCAGGCGGACAGTGCCACCGCACGCCGCGCCAGGATCCGCCGGCTGGGCATGGCCGCGGGGGTGATTGCCGCCAGCGTGGGAATCACCGCGGTGGCCGCGCCAATGGTCAGCGCCGGCGATGACCGGAAGGTCCTCCGCAACGTGGTGGTACCGCCGTTCGATCCCAAGGACTACATCACCCCCCTGGCCAGTTTCCGGAGCTACGTCAAGGACAAGAAGGACGACACCCTGTTCGTCGTCAAAGGCCTCCCGCGGGACGGCCGGGTGCGCCTTGGCGCCCTGGATGCCTTCAACGGCACCAACTACAACATGGACCCTAACGGTTCGGGCAACTTCAGCAAGGTGGGCGACGCCAAGTCCATCAACACCCTGGCCGACACATCCGGGGTAGTACCCACCAACGACTACTCGATCAGCATCAACGTGGAGGACTACCAGGGCTTCTTCGTCCCCGGCGGCCGGAAGACCACGGGCATCAGCTTTGACCAGTCCGGCTCGGCTGCGGCTGCCGGCCTCTACTTCAACCCCGGAACGGACACCGCCGTCACCACCAGCGGATTGTCCCGCGGCGACTCCTACACCGTCCAGGTGTCCGACCCTGCCAAACTCGAGCACGGGCAGCTGACACAGTACGACTTCGCGAAGGTCTCCCTTCCCGACCCCCTGGAAGTTCCGCCGGTGGTGGGCTCCCAGGCCAACGACCTGTCCGCCGACGCGCCCACGGCCATCGACCGGGTGCGCCAGATCGAGGCGCACTTCCAGAAGACGGGGGCCTTCAGCAACGGTTTGGTCAGCGAGGGGCAGCTCCCCAGCGTCTCCGGCCACGGTTCAGCCCGGATCCGCAACCTGCTGACCGCCAAGCAGATGCTCGGCGACGATGAACAGTACGCGGTGGCCATGTCCCTGATGCTCCGGCACCTGGGCATCCCGTCCCGCGTGGTGATGGGTTTCTACCCTGAACCAACCAGCCCGGAGAACGGTGCGGGCGAGGTGAAGATCACCGGAAAGGACGTCCACGCCTGGGTGGAGGTCGCGTTTGAACGCGTGGGCTGGGTCAGCTTCGACCCCACCCCGCCGAAGGACAACATCCCCATTCCGCCGGACCCCGAGAACAAGTCCAAGCCCAAGCCGCAGGTGCTGCAGCCGCCGCCCCCGCCGCAGGAGCCCGCGGACCTGCCGCCAGATTCTTCACCGGACGCGCTGGACGCGGACCAGAAGAAGAACAATCCCTGGCTGTTCTGGGGCGCCCTCCTGGGCGCGCTGGGCGTCGCCGCCATCCCGCTGGTGATCCTGGGCCTGCCGCTGTTGCTGATCGCCTTGTTGAAGGCACGACGGCGGAAGTCCCGTTTCCGGGACGGCCATCCCGCCCAGCGCGTGGGCGGGGGCTGGAACGAGGTGGTGAGCCTGGCAACCGACCTGGGTGCCGCCGTCGACACCCGTTCGACACGGCGGGAAAGCGCTGCGGTCCTGGCCGATGCCTTCCCGGCGACCCAGGGGACCACCACCATGCTGGCGCGCCGGGCCGACGCCTCGATCTTCGGCGCCGGGGAACCAACCGAAGAGGATGTCCGCGAGTACTGGACCATCGTTGATGGTTCCCTCAAGGAGATGACCTCCGGGATGGGGTTCTGGCGGCGGCAGCAGGCACGGTTCTCGCCGCGCTCGCTGCTTGCCGACGCCCGGGCCGCGATGAACGCAGGCAAGGGCGCCAGCCTGCGCGGCGGCCGGGTGTCGCTGCCGGCGGTATCCGGGTTCATCGCTGCCCGCCGCCGTCGTGCCTCCGGCAGTGCCGGCGCACCGTCTGTTCAGCAAGGGCCTGTTCAACAAGGACCCAACCAGCAAGGACCCAACCAGCAAGGACCCAACCAGCAAGGACCCGGCCAGCAGTGACCTTCGATCCCGAACGCTGCCCGCGCTGCCGGCAGCCCGTCCCTGAGGGTGCCACGTTCTGCACTGCCTGCGGCGCGCCGCTGCCCAACAGGGCGGCGCGCCGCCCCCGCACCCCGGACCTGTCGGCAGACCAAGCAAGGAGCGATCCCGGGGAAGCGCGCCCCGCGCACTCGTCCGGGATTCCCGGTACTATCCCGGTAGTAGAAAGGCCCCCGGCACAGCCGGCGGGCACCGCATTGACGGGCACCGCGCAAGCGGGCACCTTGCATACGGGTACCGTGCCGGGCAGGACGGGCGGTACCACAAGGGTGGGGGCCGCTCCAGGGGGAGGAACGGGAATGGCAGTGAACCTTCAGCTTGTTCCGGCTGCGGCGGGCAAGCGGCTTGGCGCTGCCGTCATTGATTGGCTGCCTGGGGTGGCGGTGCTGGTGGTGACGTTTGCCATCGGATTCGCCGGGATTACCCGCACCAGAAGCGGTGGCTTCATTGTCTATGACACGTCCTCTCTGGTGCTCTTTGGCGGCATCGGCCTTGGCCTGACCCTGGGTTACCTCTTCGTGGTGCTCGGGCTGGAAGCACGCACCGGCAAAACGCCCGGGAACCTGCTGATGGGCATCCGCAGCGCGGACCAGGACGGTTACGCTCCCGGCGCCGGCGCCGTGTTCCTGCGTGGCCTCATCACCGGAGCAGGCATCCTGTTGGCCGTGCTGGCCGCGGTGCTGGTGGTGGTCTTCAAGTGGTTTGACGTCGCCCTGCCCATCCTTGGCCCGCTGCTCCTGGTGGGTGGCGCGTGGGCCGTGCTGGTGGTGGTTTCCAGCCGGTGGGACAGGGACGGCGGGCTGCGGGGCTGGAATGACACCGCCGCCAAGACCCTGGTGTTCGATGTCAAGGCGGGCCGCGATCCCATCACCACCGGTGGCATCCAAGGGCCTTACAGCTTCGCGCCCCTGGACCTGCCGCCCGTGCAGCAGGTCCTGTCGCCGGTGGCCGGCGCCAACGTGGCCCAGACTCCCGTACACCAAGCCCCCGGACACCCAGCCCCCAGACACCCAGCCCCTGTACACCCAGCCCCTCATGCCCCTCTGCAAACCCCTGCGGCGCAACCTCCGGCTCCGGCACCCCAGGCACCTTCGCCGTCGGCCGCCCTGCCGTGGCAGACCATGCCCTACAGCCCACCTGCCTCCTTCGCGCCGCCGCCCGCCGCCGGCCACCGGATGCCCCCGCCGCATGTGGACGACGACGTCGAACGCACCCAGGTGCGGCCCGGAACCGGCGGCCCCGCCCCTGTGGCCGTCCTCCGTATCCGCCTGGACGACGGCCGCGACTTCCAGCTGGACCGCAGCGTCCTGGTGGGCCGGAACCCGGTGGGGCAGGCCGGGGAACAGCAGGCCCAGCTGTTGGCTGTGGATGACCCCGGCCGTTCGATCTCCAAGACGCACCTGCACCTGCTCACCGACGGCGCGGGCATCTGGGTGACGGACCGCCAGTCAACCAATGGAAGCGCCGTCACCACCCCGGACGGCCTGCGCACCCCCTTGGTGCCGGGCGTCCCCACGTTTGTTACCCCGGGATCCAGCGTGCACTTTGGAGACCGTACCTTTTACCTAGGACAGGCATGAACCAGCACCCCGCCAGTGTTTCCACCATCCAGCCGGGGCCGGGACTCAGCCTCAGCTACGGCTACGGAACGGACAGGGGACTCCGCCGGGAGTTGAACGAGGATTCGTATATCGCCGCCGATCCCGTCTTCGCCGTCGCTGACGGCATGGGCGGCCATGAAGCCGGCGAAATCGCCAGCGGCCTGTGCGTGCGGGCCCTGGCCGGGATTCCCCAGGTGGCCACGGGGGAGCGGAGCATCACCGCTGCCGTCCTCCAGCAGTACCTGGTGCGTGCGGACAACTCGATCCGTGAGGCCACCGGAGCCCGTGCCGGCACCACCCTTACCGGTGCTGTCGTGGTGGAACAGATGGGCATGCCGTACTGGCTGGTGGTGAACATCGGCGATTCCCGCACGTACCGGCTCAGCCAGGGACGGTTCGAGCAGATCAGCGTCGACCACTCGGAGGTCCAGGAACTCGTGGACGCGGGCGAAATCACCGCCCAGGAGGCCACCGTCCACCCGCGGCGACACGTGGTCACCCGGGCCCTGGGCACGGGCGACGAGACGGAAGCGGACTACTGGCTCCTTCCCGTGGAGGAAGGCGACCGCGTCCTGGTCTGCTCCGACGGCCTGACGGGGGAACTGGCAGACGATGACATCCTCCGGATCCTCAGCAGCGTGGCGGATCCGCAGGAGGCGGTGGACGCCCTGATCCAGGCCGCCCTGCGCAGCGGCGGCCGGGACAACGTCACGGCCATCGTGGTGGACGCCAGGAACGTTTCGAACGACGACGGCGCTGGCACCACCGCGCCCCGCCTCACCTCCGCTGACGGGGACGAAGTGACCCTGCCGCGGCCGCAGGCATCCGAAGCCGTGACGCAGCCCCTGCCCGCACCGGTGGAGGAGACCGCGGACCACAACGGGGAGCCGGACGATGACCGCCGCTAGCTACATCCCCGGCACCTGGCTGGGCATTGTCAGGTCCCGCACCGCAGTCCTCCTGGGCCCCGGGTCGCCCGCGGAACTCGCAGGCGCATTGTGGGAACTCCTGGCCGGCCGGCCTGAGCCGCACGAGATCCTCGCCGCCGTGACCAGCACTTCCGGCGGATCCCTCACCCGCATCCCATCCTTCGGCATCCTGGATTTCAACGGATCCCTGCGGGTTTTCCTGCGGGGCGACATCGACCTCACCGTCGAACAGCCCGGGGGAGCCGTGGACCTCGACGGCCGGGACGTGACCACCTGGAACGAACGCAAATTCGTGGTCCCCGGCACGTGCCGGGTGGCGATTGCGGCTGGGACCACCGGTACCGCCGGGCTCGCCACCGAACAACCCGAGCTGCCGCTCGGTGAGGGCGTGGTGCTGCTGCAGTCCCTGACCCTGGGCGCACGCTCCGGCCCGGCTGCGGTCGATGCTCCGGCCGCAGCGGATGCTGTTGCACCGGCGGAAACTTCCGGCAGCGACGAGGCTTCTGCTGCTCCCGCCGGCCACGCCCCGGCTGACCTGCGGGAGCCGGACGTTCCGGACGAGGCGGAAGACCTGCCCGAAACCACGCTCCTGCCCGGGCATGCAGCCTCGGCCGAAACGGTGCTGGGGGTCATCGAAGAGGACGTTGATGAACGCCCGGCCGACGGGGTGGTCGATCCAGCGGAAGCCGCACACGCCCACGCCCGGGATGCCCATGACCCCGATGCCACTATTGCCCCGGATTTCATTATTGGTGTCGACGGGGAGCGTGGTGTCGACGGTGAGATTGGTGCCGGCGGGGATCGCGGCGCTGAGGGAGAAGCTGTGGGGAATGCTTCAGGTGAGCCCGCCCCAATTGAGGTGCCGGAGACAGGCTTCGCCGGCGTTGCCCCCACCGGAGCCGGCGCCGGTCCCGCAGCGGAGATGACGACGTCCTATGACCATCTCTGGGACCGCACCGTCATGCGGCACATCGAAGACGCTGCCGTGCGTGAGGACCCTGACGACGATTCCGGCCAGGTGTCCCCGCAGCAACGCCCGGCCCTGCCGGCAGCCGAACCCCTGCCCGCCCTCCGCAGCCCGGAGGCCCCGGCCCCGGATGTGCCGGCAGCCGGTTCCGGGACTGCGACAGAGACCGACGGCCGGCATCAGCCCACACCTGGCGCCGGACTTGAAGTGGGATCCAGTGCCGGTACAACTGGGGAGCCGTCAGGCCGGCCCCGTCCTGCCTCCGCCGGCGTCCTCATCGACTCCGTCCCGTGGCGCACGGGGGGAGCTACGCCGGCCCCGGACGCCCCTGCCTTCACCCCGTCGCCAACCCACGGCACGCCACTGGCTCCACCGGCATCCGGGGCACCTGCGCCCGTCGTACCGGCGCCTGCTGTATCCGGCACCGGCACCGGCTTCGACCCCGACCACGATGGCCAGACAGTGATGAAAAGCAGCCTGCCGGGAACCGCGTCCGGTCCGGCAACAAACGCGCCGGCCGTCCAGCAGGACCCCGCCAATGGACCAATGGTGCTGGCCCGCGTCTGTGCCCAGGGCCACGCCAACCCACCCACACGTGCCCTCTGCAGCGCCTGCGGGGCTGCCCTGCTGCCGGATGCCGTGCAGGTGGCCCGTCCCAGGCTGGGCCGGATGCGCCTGTCCACCGGCGAACTGCTGGACCTCGACCAGTCGATGGTCATCGGCAGGCAGCCGTCAGTGTCCCGGGTGCAGGGCGGCGTGATGCCGCGGCTCGTCCAGGTGGCAAGCCCCGGCGGCGACATTTCCCGGTCCCACGTCGAGGTGCGGCTTGAGGGCTGGCACGTGATGCTCTGCGACCTCAAGGCCACCAACGGCACTGTCCTGGTCCGCGAAGGCCAACCGCCGCGCCGCCTGGCCCAGAACGAGATGGCCATCCTGCTCGACGGCGACATCGCGGAGCTGGGCGACAACATCTCACTGCGTTTTGAGGAGATTCCTTGAGTTCCAAACGGCCCGTTGCGCCGCCGCCCCGCATCCAGGGCTTCACCTACATCAGCCTGCTCGGCTCCGGCGGGTTTTCCGACGTCTACCTGTACGAACAGGACAGGCCGCGCCGGAAAGTCGCCGTCAAGGTGCTGCTCTCGGACCTCAAGACCGAGGGCGCGCGGCGGCGGTTCGAGTCCGAGGCCAACCTCATGGCCCAGCTGTCCTCGCACCCATACATCGTCACCATTTTCGAAGCGGAAGTCACCGATGACGGGCACTCCTACCTGGCCATGGAGTACTGCTCCCGGCCCAGCCTGGACGTGCGTTACCGGCGGCAGCGCTTCAGCGTTGACGAGGTCCTGGCGGTCGGCATCCAGGTGGCCTCCGCCGTCGAAACCGCCCACCGCGCCGGCATCGCCCACCGCGACATCAAGCCCGCCAACATCCTGGTGACGGACTACAACCGTCCGGCCCTCACCGACTTCGGCATCTCCGGCACCCTGGCCGGGGATTCTGATGACGATTCGGGCATGTCCATTCCCTGGTCCCCGCCCGAACAGTTCCGGGACGGCGGCGTTGACGGCGTCATGGTGGACGTGTGGGCCCTCGGCGCCACGCTGTACACCCTGCTGGCCGGACGTTCACCCTTCGTGATGCCGGGCGCGGACAACTCGCAGCGTGAACTGATCAACCGGATCAGCAACATGGCGCTGCCGCGGCTGGGCCGTGCCGATGTGCCGGAATCACTGGAACTGGCCCTGGCAACCGCCATGGCCAAATCGCCCCAGTCCCGGTACTCCTCGGCCCACGCCTTCGCCCTGGCCCTGCAGCGCATCCAGGCCGAGCTCAACCTTTCCGTCACGCCCTTCGAGGTCCTGGAGGAGCCGCAGCAGGAGGAGGGCCACCCGGACGACGGCACCGAGGAGACGCGCGTCCGCAGCATTGCTGCCATCGATCCGGAGCGGACCGGCAGCGCACCCACGTTCCCTGCCCGCACCCGCCCCAACCCGACCGGCACCGGGACTGACGCGACGGGGCCCGGGGGCGGCGCCCTCCCGCCGTCGCACTTTGCTCCCGCCAGCCCCAGCCAATGGCAGCCTGCCCCGGCAGTGCCGCAGATTCCGGCCCGCACCACGTGGGCGGCGGCCACCGGGGCGGCTGCTCCGGCGGCAGCCACGGACGACGGCGCCGGCCAGGGGGAGTGGGCGCAGTCCACCGTCCTGCGTGGCAGCACAGGGACGGCCAACTACGGTGCACCCGTCACGGGCACAGGAGGAACGCAGGACACGGGCTACACCGTGGACGCAACAGTCCAGCGGGCGGTGAAGGCGGACGAGCCGCAAGCGGCTCCGAAGGCCGACCACGGCAAACGCAACCTCTGGCTCGCAATCGCCGGCGGCACCCTCCTGGTATTGGCGGCTGTGGTGGGCATCGTGGTGGCCAACACGGCGACAGGCACCCCCAAGGCGGTGGAAACCCAGCAGGCCAGCAAACCCCCTGCGGACGCCCTGGACAGCGGCACCGTGCCCGATGTCGAAGGCCTGGCCGGAACGGTCGACACCAACGGCGAGGCATCCTTCTACTGGAACAACCCCGACCCCAAGCCGGGCGATACCTACAAATGGAGGGTCTATACCATCGGTGGGGGCGGCGACTACCAATCCATCGCGCAGGCGCCCGTCCGGCTCAGGCCCAACCCGTCGGGGCAAACCTGCATCCAGGTCATGATCGTCCGCTCGGACGGTGCGTTCTCACCGCTGGGGTCCGGTTCCATCGCCTGCACCGGCCAATGAACGTCCCGCACTGCCGGTTTCACGGCAACACCACCACTCCGACTACCGCAACAGTTCTGCCTTGAGGAGGCACAGATCATGGGGGATCTAGCAATAGATTTCTGTGGCGAATGGTACGAGCCATCGGATGAGGACATCTTCAACATCGGCCGCGAAGGCGACCTTGAGGTGGACGACAACCCGTACCTGCACCGGCAGTTCCTGCAGGTTGCCCGCTACGACGGCATCTGGTGGCTGAGCAACGTGGGCAGCATGCTCTCCGCCACCGTGGCTGACGCCTCCGGCGGCATGCAGGCCTGGCTGTCACCCGGAGCGCGGATTCCGCTGGTGTTCAGCCACACCAATGTCATCTTCACGGCGGGGCCCACCACCTACGAGTTCGCCGTGCACGTGAAGACGCCGTCCTTCCGGCAGGAAGCCCGCGAAGAAGCCGGCAACGGGGACACCACCATCGGCCCCGTGGTCTTCACGGACGCGCAGAAGGCGCTGATCGTGGCGCTCGCCGAGCCTGTGCTCCGGCGTGAGGGCACCGGTTTCAGCACCATCCCGTCCTCCGCGGCGGCCGCCAAGACCCTGGGCTGGGCACTGACGCGCTTCAACCGCAAGCTGGACAACGTCTGCGACAAGCTGGACCGGGTGGGCGTGGCGGGACTGCGCGGCGGCGGCGGCAAGCTGGCCACCAACCGCCGGGCACGCCTGGTTGAACACGCCGTCACCACCCACCTGGTGACCCCCGATGACCTGTACCTGCTGGAGAAGATGAGGGGCGTGGACGAAGGATGAGGATCCGGCTGACACTCCGCCGCGAACCCGCCGACGCCAAGGACCTGGCCGTCACGGTGGACGGCATGGCCACCGTGGCCGACATCGCCACCGTGCTGTGGACGGCGGACCCCGCCCGTAAAGGCACCCCCGCGCCGGACAACCTTTCGCTGCGGATCGATGAAGCATTCGTGGGTGCCGGCATCAGCGGGAACATCCTGGCCCGGGAGGACAACCTCCTCGAATCAGGCCTGCGCCCCGGCTCGGTGGTATCGCTGGCCCAGGTCAGTGGGCAGTTCCACGAACCCGGGGCCAACCGGGGACCGGCCGCCGCAACCCTGCGCGTGTTGTCAGGGCCCGACGCCGGGCGCGAATTCTCGCTGCCCACCGGCACCAGCTACATTGGCCGGGACCGGGACGTGGACATCCGCCTGACGGATCCGCTGACCTCCAAACGGCACGCCCGGATCACGGTAGGCGAAGGCATCGAGATCGTTGACACCAACTCCGCCAACGGCCTGCTGATGGACGGGCTGCCCGTCACTAGGGCCACGCTGAACTCCTCCGACACGGTGACCCTGGGTGACACCACCGTCACCGTGGTGCCGCTGGGCCACAACCATGCGGCAGCGCCGACGTCGCCCCTGGTGGACTTCAACCGCTCCCCGCGGGTGGTGCCCCGCTTCGACGTCCCCAAGCGGGTTCTTCCTGCCGGGCCCAAGCGCCCCGAGGACCATCCCTTCCCCTACATCATGCTGGTGGCACCGCTGATGATGGGCGCGGTCATTTTCGCGGTCACGCAGAACGTGCTCTCCATGGTGTTCATGCTGATGATGCCCCTGTTCATCGTGGGCCACCACGTGGACCAGACAATGCGGACCCGGAAGCAGCAGAAGGAGCAGCTCAAGCAGTTCCGCGCCGCCATGGCCGCATTCCGGCAGGACCTTACGGAACTGCAGCAGGTGGAACGCGCGGTCCGGCTGCAGGAAGCGCCGTCCGTCAGCGACACGGTGGACGCGATTTACAAGCTGGGGCCGCTGCTGTGGACGCACCGGCCGGAACACCCGTCGTTCCTCGGCCTGCGGTTCGGGCTGGGGACCGCCCCGTCCCGCATCCCGTTGGAAGAGCCCTCCAGCAACGACACCGAGGTCCAGTACAGCCGCGAAATCCAGGACTGCATCAAGCAGTTCAGCGGGATCGAAGGCGTCCCCGTGGTGTCCCAGCTGCGCACCTCCGGCGCGCTGGGGATCGCCGGCGCCCGCGGCCTGGTGGACGACGTGGCCCGTGGCATGGTGCTGCAGCTGGTGGGACTGCATTCCCCGGCCGAGGTGGTCCTCACCGCCATCACGTCCGCCCAGTCCCGGGAGCGCTGGAACTGGCTGCAGTGGCTGCCGCACGTAGGCTCGGGCCACAGCCCGCTGGGCGGGGACCACCTTGCCGCGGGGTCGGCCGGCGGCTCTTCACTGCTGGCCCGCCTCGAGGACCTGGTCGACGCCCGGGAGGCGGCGGCCAAACGGTCAGGCCCGGACCTGCGCCCCGGCATCGACCCCGTAAAGCATGAGCCCGAAGAGCCGGTCCTTCCCTCCGTGCTGGTCATCGTGGAGGACGACGCCCCGGTGGACCGCGGCCGCCTGACCCGGCTGGCCGAACGCGGTCCCGACTCCGGCGTGCACATCCTGTGGGTGGCCACTGACATCCAGTCACTCCCGGCTGCCTGCCGTGACTTCATGGTGGTGGACGGCGACCACGGCACCACCACCGGCCAGGTCCGGCTGGGCCGCCACACCTACCCGGTCAGCTGCGAGAGCGTGGACGCGGAGCTCGCAGCACAGCTGGCCCGGATGCTGGCGCCCGTGGTTGACGTGGGCAAGCCGGTCAATGACGATTCCGACCTGCCCCGCGCGGTGTCCTATGCGGCCCTGATCGGCAAGGACTTCCTGGACAATCCGCAGGCCGTGGTGGAGCGCTGGACGGAAAACAACTCCCTGCACGCCACCGCCGTGGCCAACCGCAAGGACAACGGGACCCTCAGGGCGCTGGTGGGCTCCAAGGGCATCGAGCCGCTGTACCTGGACCTGAAGAACGAAGGACCGCACGCCCTGGTGGGCGGCACCACCGGTGCCGGCAAGTCCGAGTTCCTGCAGTCGTGGGTCATGGGCATGGCTGCGGCCTACAGCCCCGACCGGGTCAGCTTCCTTTTCGTGGACTACAAGGGCGGAGCGGCGTTTGCCGACTGCATCAACCTTCCACACACGGTGGGCCTGGTCACGGACCTTTCCCCGCACCTGGTGCGGCGGGCCCTCACATCCCTGCGCGCGGAGCTGCACTACCGCGAGCAGCTGTTGAACCGGAAGAAGGCCAAGGACCTGCTGGCCCTGCAGCGGGAGGCGGACCCGGAGGCGCCGCCGTACCTTGTGATCATCGTGGACGAGTTCGCCGCGCTGGCCAACGACGTGCCCGAATTCGTGGACGGCGTGGTGGACGTCGCCGCCCGCGGCCGCTCCCTGGGCCTGCACCTCATCCTGGCCACCCAGCGGCCAGCGGGCGTCATCAAGGACAACCTGCGCGCCAACACCAACCTGCGGGTGGCGCTGCGCATGGCCGACGAGGACGACGCCACCGACATCCTGGGGGTGCCGGATGCGGCCTACTTCGACCCCGCCATCCCGGGCCGCGGTGCCGCCAAGACCGGGCCCGGACGGATCCAGGGATTCCAGACCGGCTACGCCGGCGGCTGGACCACGGATAAACCGCAGCGCCCCCAGATCGACATCGTGGAGATGGCCTTCGGCTCCGGTCCCAGCTGGGAAGCTCCGGCACCCGAAAAGCCTGCGGCCCCGGAACCGGCCGGTCCCAATGACATTGCCAGGATGACCTCCACCATCGTGCACGCGGCGGACACCCTGGCCATCCGGCCGCCGCGGAAACCATGGCTGGACGAGCTGGCCAAGACCTACGACTTCTCCAAGTTGCCCAACCCCCGCACCGACGAACAGCTGCTGCTGGGCGTCGCGGACGACCCCGTCCACCAGGACCAGCCCACCGTCTTCTACGAGCCTGACCGCGACGGCAACATGGCCATCTACGGCACCGGTGGTTCCGGCAAGTCCGCCGCCCTGCGCGGCATCGCGATTGCCGGGGCCGTCACCCCGCGCGGCGGCCCCGTCCACGTCTACGGCATCGACTGCGGCTCTTCCGGGCTGCGGATGCTTGAGGAGCTTCCGCACGTGGGGGAAATCATCAATGGCGACGACGTCGAACGCGTCGGGCGGTTGCTGCGCCTCCTCCGGGACATCGCCGAGCTGCGTTCCGCGCAGTTCGCCGAGGTGCGCGCCTCCACCATCGTGGAGTACCGGAGGCTGGCCAACCGGCCGGACGAGAAGCGGATCTTCGTGCTGGTGGACGGCATGTCAGCCTTCCGTGAGGCGTACGAGCACAGCAAGCTTTCCGGGCTCTGGGACATCTTCCTGCAGCTGGCCACGGACGGCCGGACCCTGGGCATCCACCTGGTGGTGACCGGGGACCGGCCCAACGCCGTCCCCGCGTCCCTGCTCGCCTCCATCCAGCGCCGCCTGGTCCTGCGCCTGTCCTCTGAGGACGACTACATTTCCATGGATGTTCCCAGGGATGTCCTCACGGCCACGTCGCCCCCGGGCCGTGGGCTGCTGGACGGGCTTGAAGTCCAGCTGGCCGTCCTGGGCGGCAATTCGAACCTGGCCCTGCAGGCCCGCGAGGTCCATAAGCTCAGCGAAGCCATGCAGCGGCAGGGCCTGGAAACCGCCCCGGGCATTGAGCGTCTCCCCGAGCAGGTGGACCTGGATGTCCTGCCGGCCGGCAGCCCCGACCTGCCCGTTATTGGAGTGGACGACGAGTCCCTGCAACCGGCCGAACTCATGGCGCGCGGACCGTTGCTCCTGGCCGGCCCGCCGGGCTCGGGGCGCACCGTGGCGCTGGTCACCCTGGCCTACGCGCTGCGCCGGTCCAATCCCGCCACGGAACTGGTCTACCTCGGGTCCCGCCGGTCCGCCGTCGCGTCCCTCCCCATCTGGAACCGCGCCGTGGTGGGCCCGGACGACGTCGCCGAAGTGGTGGAGGACCTGGTGGAGCACTCCACCGGAAACCCTGGCACCGTGGCCTTCTTCATCGAGGGCCTCACCGAGTTCACCGACACCATCGCCGAGTCAGGAATGGCGCAGCTGGTGACGGCGTCCCTCAAAGCAGACCAATGGGTCATCGGCGAGTCCGAATCCTCCACCTGGTCCTCCGCCTGGCAGCTTGCCCAGCCCTTCAAATCGGGCCGCCGCGGCCTGCTGCTGAACCCGGGGGATATTGAGGGCGACAGCCTGCTCAACACGTCCCTGGGCCGGGTCAGCCCGGACTTCATTCCGGGCCGCGGGTACGTGGTGGGGCGGGGCAAGGCACGGAAAATCCAGGTGGCGCTCCCGCCCGAAAACCGGGACTGAACAGCGCCGATGAATGCGGGGGCCGCGATCCGTCGGGATTTGCGGCCCCGCAGGACGTTGTAGAAGACTACCGGGGACACCAGAAAGCCGCGGTGGGGGGACTGCGCGCATCGAAAGGTAGCAATGACCCCGTCCGCCCCGATCGTCCGCACTGTTTCGACGACGTCATCAGCAGCTGTCCTTGCCCTGGCCCTCGGCTTGTTTTCCACCGGTCCCGCGCTGGCTGCAACCGCGGACCCCTCTCCGACGGCAGGCACCCAGGCCCCACCAGACTGCGGTCTTGTCTGCGTGCCCATCCTTGCCGACAACCCCGACCCCGGCCGGCCCCGCAAATCCAAGGAGGCTGCCCAGCCGCCGGCCCAGCCGGCGCCACCCGCCGAGCCTCCCGCCCAGCCACTCCAGCCGCAGCCAACGGAGCCAGCCGCGCAGCCGCAGGCAGGCACTCCCGAACCGGCCGGGCCTCCCGCCACGGCAGCGGAACTCCCGGATGGGTCCGCCACCGGAACCACGTCACCCGCTGCCGGCTACCGGCCGCCGACCGGCCCCTCCAGCGGGGTGGACTGGAACAGCCCGGTCAACCGGACTCCCGGGCCTGCCCGGATGGCTGCCGCTGCTGCCCCTGCCCGTGACGAGGGCCCCGGCGGACCTGCGCTCCTGCCCATCGCCCTTGGAACGCTGCTGGTGGGCGTTTCCGCGGGCGCCTTCGCCTGGTGGAACCGAAACCGGAACCGGCTGCGCTCGCACTGACAGCGTTCACGCCGCCCTGCCCGCTGGCTGTCGCAGGTGTAAGGCAAGATAGGTCTGTGAGCACAGGACCAGGACCCGCAGAACAGACCGCCACCCGAACCGCGGAACCACACGAGCCCGAAGCCGTTCCCACCGAAGCCATCCGCGAGGAATACGAAAACCTCGCGGACCTGGTGCGGAAGTACCGGTTCGCGTACTACCAGGAGGACGCACCCCTGGTTTCGGACGCCGAGTTCGACACCCTCTTCCGCCGCCTCGAGGAGATCGAGGCGCTGCATCCGGAACTGGTGGCCAACGACTCGCCAACGCAGGAAGTGGGCGGCGAAGTATCCGCCGCCTTCGCGCCCGTGGAGCACCTGCAGCGGATGTACAGCCTGGAAGACGTCTTCTCGCTGGACGAGCTTGAGGCCTGGCTCAACCGGGCCGAGGCCAGCATCGAAAAAATCGGGGACGGCGGCACCAAGGCAGCCTGGCTTACCGAACTCAAGATCGATGGCCTTGCTGTCAACCTCCTGTACCGCGACGGCAGACTGGTGCGGGCTGCCACCCGCGGCGATGGAACCACGGGCGAGGACATCACCCACAACCTGCTCACCATCAAG
This sequence comes from Arthrobacter sp. AG367, assembly GCF_007828995.1. Classification (NCBI taxonomy): domain Bacteria; kingdom Bacillati; phylum Actinomycetota; class Actinomycetes; order Micrococcales; family Micrococcaceae; genus Arthrobacter; species Arthrobacter sp. AG367. The sequence goes on along the minus strand of NZ_VIVE01000003.1, from coordinate 193,194 downwards.
GAAATCCCGCAGGAACTGCACGGCAGCGGTTTCCCCGCCGAAATGGAGGTGCGCGGGGAGGTCTTCATCCCCTCCAAGGCGTTCGCGGAGTTCAACGAGGCCCTGATCGAAGCCGGCAAGGCACCGCTGGCCAATCCCCGCAACGCGGCCGCCGGCTCCCTGCGGCAGAAGGACCCCGCGGAGACGGCCAAGCGGCCGCTGAAGATGTTCGTCCACGGCATCGGCGCCCGCGAGGGGCTCGCGGCCGGCAGCCAGTCGGAAACATACGGGCTGCTCAAGGAGTGGGGCCTGCCGGTCAGCCCGTACTTCGAGGTGCTGGAGTCCAGGGAAGACGTCCTTGGCTTCATCAAGCGCTACGGGGACCAGCGCCATAAGCTGCTCCACGAAATCGACGGCATCGTGATCAAGGTGGACGACTTTGCCACCCAGCGGGCCCTGGGCAACACCACCCGCGTTCCGCGCTGGGCCGTGGCCTACAAGTACCCGCCGGAGGAAGTCCACACCAAGCTGCTGGACATCCAGGTCAACGTGGGCCGAACCGGCCGCGTCACCCCCTACGGGGTCATGGAGCCGGTCAAGGTGGCCGGCTCCACGGTGGAAATGGCCACCCTGCACAACCAGGACGTGGTCAAGGCCAAAGGCGTCAAGATCGGCGACATCGTGGTCCTGCGGAAGGCGGGCGACGTCATCCCCGAAATCGTGGGCCCGGTGCTGGCCCTCCGGGACCAGCAGGACCCGCCCGTGCGGGATTTCGTGATGCCCACCGAATGTCCATCCTGCGGTACTCCGCTGGCCCCGGCCAAGGAGGGGGACGTGGATGTCCGCTGCCCCAACGCCAGGTCCTGCCCGTCGCAGCTTCGTGAGCGGGTGTTCCACGTAGCGGGCCGTGGCGCCTTCGACATCGAGGCCCTGGGCTGGGAAGCGGCCATTGCGCTGACCCAGCCGGCCGAACCCGATGTTCCGCCCCTGGCCTCCGAAGCCGGACTGTTCGACCTCACCCCCGAGGACCTGGCCGGCGTCCGGATCCGGAGGGAGAAGAAAACCAAGGGCGTTCCCACCGGCGAGTACGAGCTGGTGCCGTACTTCTTCAGCAAGGGCACGGCCAAGTCGCCGTCCAAGCCCACCGCCACCACGCAGAAGCTGTTCAAGGAGCTCGAAAAGGCCAAGGCCCAGCCCCTGTGGCGGGTGCTGGTTGCCCTGTCCATCCGGCACGTGGGCCCGCGGGCGTCCCGGGCCCTGGCCCAGGCGTTCGGCTCCATGGACCGCATCCGGGCAGCGTCGGAGGAGGAGCTGGCCCATGTGGACGGCGTGGGGCCCACCATCGCCGCCGCGCTGAAGGAATGGTTCGCGGAGGACTGGCACCTTGAAATCATCGACCGCTGGGCCGCCGCCGGGGTGCGCATGGAGGACGAACGGGACGAATCCATGCCGCGCACGCTCGAAGGGCTGACGGTGGTGGTCACCGGCTCGCTGCCCAACTTCAGCCGCGACGAGGCCAAGGAGGCCATCCTGCTCCGCGGCGGAAAGGCGGCCGGTTCCGTTTCGAAAAACACCAGTTACGTGGTGGCCGGCGAAAGTGCCGGCAGCAAGCTGGACAAAGCAGAGCAGCTGGGGATTCCAGTGCTGGACGAGGACGGGTTCCGGCAATTGCTCGACGGCGGCCCGGCAGCCCTGGGGGATGCGACAGCCCTGGGGGATGCGGCAGCGCCGGGAGCGGACGGGGACGCCAACGGGGAAGCGGCAGTACCGGCCGCAGTGGAGGAGAACGCATGACGTCCGCATCGGAACTGCTGGAGGTCGCCAAACAGGCAGCCGCTGCCGGTGCCAGGGTCCTTTCCGGCCGGGACGGCACCGCGCTGGACGCCAGCAACAAGGGGGCGGCCGGGGACTGGGTGACGGCCTTCGACGTCGCCGCCGAAAACGCGGTGCGGGACGTCATTGCCGCGGCCCGCCCGGGGGACAGCATCACCGGCGAGGAACAGGGCACCACCCGCCCCGCCGATCCCACCGGCTACCGCTGGTCCATCGACCCGCTGGACGGCACCACCAACTTCATCCGCAACATCGTCTACTACGCCACCTCTGTGGCTGTTGCCGACTCCGACGGCGCCTGGCTGGCCGGCGTGGTCAACGCCCCGGCGCTGGGCCGGATCTACTACGCCGCCCGCGGCCGGGGTGCCTGGCTGGAGGAGCGCGGAACCACCACCAGGCTTGAGGGCCCGGTCCCGGGCCGGACCGGGCAGATCCTGGCCACCGGATTCAGTTACGAACCCGGCATCCGCTCCCAGCAGGCTGCCGCCTTCGCCACCCTGATGGATGGGTTTGCCGATGTCCGCCGGCTTGGTTCCGCGGCCCTGGACCTGTGCATGGTGGCGGACGGAACGCATGACGCCTACGGCGAGAGGGGCCTGAACGAGCACGATTTCTCGGCCGGGGCGCTGATCGCGGAGGAAGCCGGCTGCTGGGTGCGCAGGCCACGCCTGACCAGCCCGCTCGACGGCGGTCCCACCGAAGAGGAGCGGCTCGACGCCTGGACGTGCGCGGCCAGCCTGGAGCTGAGCGGCAAGTTTCCGCTCTAGGCGGCGCGGGAAGCCGGGCCGGCTCTGCAACACTGGCTCTGCAACACCGGTACGGCACGCCCACTGGTACTGCACTGGTACTGCACTGGTACCGCTCACCGGTTCTGATAGTTCGATCACGGAAAGCGCGTTTCCGCCGGAACCGGGGCCGGGCCGCCACTACCATTGACGGGTGCAGCAGCAGCCAACCATCCGTCCCGCCGTCGAAGCCGACTTCCCGGCCATCGCCCGGATCACCGGCGACTCCTATCTCTCCGCAGGCTACTTCGACGACCCCGCCCATCCGTACATGGTCAAGATCATGGACGTTGCTGAACGGGCCCAACAGGCCACCATCTGGGTAGCCGAACGGGAGGGAACCGTCATCGGCTCCGTCACGCTGGCGCTCGCCGGGGAACCCTACGCGGACATTGCCCTGCCGGACGAGCTGGAATTCCGCATGCTGGTGGTGGACCCTGCCGTCCAGCGCAGCGGCGCCGGCCGGGCCATGGTGGAGGCGATCATCGATTATGCCCGTACCCTTCCGGGCATCCGCGCGGTGGCCCTGACCACGGGGAAAGACTGGGAAAGCGCGCACGGCCTGTACCGCAGGACCGGCTTCCACCGGGTGGCTGAACGGGACTGGTTCGTTCCCGGAACCGACACAAAACTGCTGGTTTACCGGCGCGACCTGTAGCAGCCCTACAGTGGTGGCGACCCACTCCAGCTTTGAAAGGCCACCCATGCGCAAAACCTTCGGCAGCGGATCCGTCTGGGAACAGACCCTCGGCTACTCCCGTGCCGTCCAGGTGGACGACACCCTCTACATTTCCGCAACCGCGGCAAGCGGTGACGACGGGATCGTGGGGGACGACTTCTACACCCAGACCCAGTACATCCTGCAGAAACTCGGCAAGGTCCTGGCCGACGCCGGCTTCGGCTACGAGGACGTTGTGCAGTCCAAGCTGTACCTGACGGACATCAGCAAATGGGAAGAGGCCGGCCGGGCGCACGGCGAGGTGTTCGGTGACATCCGCCCCACCCTCTCCCTGGTCCACGTGCTGCCGTTCCTGGATCCGAAGATGCTTGTCGAGATCGAACTCGTCGCCCAGAAAGCTGCCTGACGCTCTCCCTGGACTACCGCGCCGGCAGGCCGTACCGGTGTTCCGGCCTGCCGGTGGTGCCGTAGCGGAGCTGGATGTCCACCGCGCCGTCGTCGGCCAGGGAGGACAGGTACCGCTGGGCGGTGGCCCGGGAGACGCCCACCCGGGAGGCCACTTCCGCGGCCGAGTACTGCTCACCGGGGGCCAGGGACTCCAGCACTGCCGCTTCGGTGGCGGAGCGGGGTTTCGACGACGGCGTGACATCACCCGGAATCAGGGAACGTTTTGCACGTTCCACCGCCTCCTGGTCCAGTGCCCCCGGCTGGCCCAGGAGGCGCCGGTACCGGGCATAGGAGCGCAGCTGCTGGGACAGCGACTCCGCAGTGAAGGGCTTGAGCAGGTATCCCAGCGCTCCCCGGCGGAACGCCACCCGGAGGGACGAGGCATCGGAGGCGGCGCTGAGGATGATGGTGTCCACATCCAGTTGCTGCAGCAGGTCCAGGCCCGATGCATCCGGCAGGTACACGTCCAGCAGCACCAGGTCCGGCCGCAGGCTGTGGATGGCCTGCAGTGCCAGGGAGGCAGTGCCCACGGGCGCCAGCGCCAGGAACCCTGCCACCGAGTCGACATACGTTGCGTGGAGCTTGGCCACATGGAAGTCGTCGTCCACGATCAGGACCCGAAAATCGTCAGCCATTCTCATCCTTTCCGGCTGCCCCCGGGGTTGCGGCGGCGGGCTTTCCCGCCGTCGTCTGCGGAAGGGTCGCCATGAACACGGCGCCCGGCCCGCCCCTGGTTCCGCGCTCCAGCACTTTCACGTCGCCGCCGCGGCGCCGTGCCAGCTGGCGCGCGAGAGCCAGTCCGAAGCCCTGTCCGCCACCTGCCCGGACAGGGCCGGAGGCCGTGGTGAAACCCTCGGCAAACACGCCCTCCGCGTCTGTGCCTCCTGCCAGCCCGTCACCCGAGTCCGCCACCACGATATGCAGCGTTCCGCCGTCGTCGGCCGGCTCATCCAGCACCTCAAGCTCAACCCAGCGCTCCGTTGATGACCCGGCAACGGCGGCGTTGACGGCGTTGTCGATCAGGTTGCCCAGCACCGTGGTCACGTCCTGGGCTTCGGTGACCTGCCCCCTGACCAGGGTCTCCGGGCCGATGCGGAGCGCAACGCCGCGCTCGTCCGCCTCCACGCCCTTGGCGCCGACGAAGGCCTGGAGATACGGGTCCTGCAACAGTTCTGCCTGGTCCACCGGGAACTTCAGCGGACCGGTGGCGGCCAACCGGGCAAGGTAGTCCCGTGCCTCCTGGTGCTGCCCGATGCCCAGGAAGCCGGCCAGGGTGTGCAGCTGGTTGGCGAACTCGTGCCGCTGGGCACGCAGCGCGGTGGACATGGTTCCCACGGCGTCCAACTGGCGGGTCAGCTGCTGCAGCTCGGTGCGGTCCCGCAGCATGATCACCCAGCCCAGGTCCTCCCGGCGGTGCAGCGCCTTGCGGGCGTTCGCCACCAGGACCCGGCCACCGGCCACCAGTTCCAGCGCATCCACGGCCGGACCGGCGGAGCCTGCAGCAGTCACAGCGCCTGGAACTGCCACAGTGCCTGGAACTATCACAGTGCCTGGAACTGTCACGGCGCCTGGAACTGCCACAGCGCCGGCCGCGGTCCGCGTAAGGGACTTCAGCTGCTGCGGAACCGGGGCATCCTCCCACCGGGTGCCGGACAGATCCGGCAACTCCAGCAGGCGCTGCGCCGCGGCGTTGAAGACGCTCACCCGGCCGTCGGCACTGACGCCGATGACGCCGTCGTCCACGCCCTGCAGCACCGCCACCTGGTCGTGGACCAGCGTGCTGATCTCTTCCGGCTCCAGGCCAAGGGTGAGCCGCTGCAGGCGGCGGCGCAGCAGGAAGGACCCCAGGATCCCGGCCAGCAGGGCACCCGCGGCCGTCAGCGCCACCGGCCCGATGTCGCGGGCCACGCTCTGGGCCACCGTCTCCATGGAGTAGCCCACGCTCACCTCACCCACCACCGTGGTGCTGCCGGGCGCATACACGGGAACCTTGGCGCCCGCGGAGGGGCCCAGGGTTCCGGTGTTCCGGGTGGTGATTTCCTGGCCGGACAGCGCCTCGGACGGGTCCGTGCTGACTTTCTCACCCAGCCGCTGGGGATCGGGATGGGCCAGCCTGATCCCGGTTTCGTCGGTGATCACCACGAACAGCGCTCCGGTCCGGGTCCGCGCTGCCTCGGCTGCTGACTGGAGCGGCCCGGCCAGAAGCTCGCCGGGCGGGGGAGTGCCGGGCTGGTCACTGATGGCCAGCACGTCGGCCCTGACCTGCGGATCCGAGGCAACGGTGCGCGCCAGCGTCAGGGCCTGGTTTTCGGCGTCGCTGCCAACCCGGTCGTACGTCAGCCAGGCATGCACGGTGGCGCTGAGCAGCACCACCAGCAGCACCACCGCCAGCTGCAGCAGCAGCGTCTGGGTGGAAAACCGCAGCGGCGGCCGGGGCACGGAACGCTGCATTCATCCTCCTTGACGGTGTATTGGCAGTGTATTGGCAGGGGTGTGTTTGCGTAGGATGCGGGTGCGGTCGAGCCGGTGGTTTCAGCGCATCAGGCCCGTGAGCACAATGAGCAAAATGCTCCCAATAAGCAGTATGCCAATCAATTGAGCCAAAGGCACTGCCGTGACGGACGCCACCCTACAGTCTGTAGCACGCATCACAACGCTGTGGTGCTGTTCACAAGAAGGAGCCGGCTGTGCTGGTAATACTTGGATTCGCCATGATCGCGGTATTCATGGTGCTGATCATGACGAAGAAGTTGACGCCAGTGCTGGCGTTGATCATTGTCCCTACTGTTTTTGGCCTTTTTGCCGGTGCCGGCCTCGGCATTGGCGACATGGTGATGGACTCCATGAAGTCCATGACCTCCACCGCGGCGCTGCTGATGTTCGCCATCATCTACTTCGGCCTGATGATCGACGTCGGGCTCTTTGACCCGCTGGTGAAGTTCATCCTCCGCAAGCTGGGCAACGACCCCGCCAAGGTTGTCCTGGGCACCGCCATCCTGGCGGCCGCCGTGTCGCTGGATGGCGACGGGTCCACCACGTTCATCCTCACCACGGCCGCCATGCTGCCGGTCTACCTGCGCCTCAAGATGAGCCCCGTGGTCCTCACCTGCGTGGCCGGCCTGGCCAACGGCACCATGAACATCCTGCCGTGGGGCGGCCCCACCGCCCGCGCCGCCACCGCCCTGAAGATCGACGTCAATGACGTCTTCGTCCCCATGATCCCGTCCCTGGTGGCCGGCCTGGTGGTCGTGTTCGCCTTCGCCTGGCTGCTGGGCCTGCAGGAGCGCAACCGCCTCCGTGCCACCGCTCCGGAAATCTGGGGCGTCCCGGAGACGGCGGCAGGGTTTGACGGAATGTCCGCCGGCGGTGCCTCCGCCGGCGGAACCGGCGGCACGGGTGCCGGAACCGGCCGCGGACGCCAGGGCAACCCCGGCGGAGCAGCCCCCGCCGTCGACGGCTCCCCGGCAGGATCCTCCGTGGCCGTACTGGACCGCGCCGACACCCTCATTGAGGACAGCGGCGCCGGACTCACCGACACCGCCCTTGACCCGAACCGCTCCACCCTTCGCCCCAAGCTGTTTTGGTTCAACCTGGCCCTGACCGTCGCCGTCATGGTGGTGCTCGTAGCCAACATCATCCCGCTGCCGTTCGTCTTCATGGTGGGCGCCGCGGTCGCCCTGCTGGTCAACTTCCCCAAGGTCAAGGACCAGGGCGCCCAACTGATCGCCCACGCCCCCTCCATCGTTGCCGTCGTCAGCATGGTCATGGCCGCAGCCGTCCTCACCGGCGTCCTCAAGGGCACCGGCATGGTGGAAGCGATGTCCGCATGGCTGGTCCAGATCATCCCGTCCTCCATGGGCCCGTTCATGGCGGTCATCACCGGCATCCTGAGCATCCCCATGACGTTCTTCATGAGCAACGACGCCTTCTACTTCGGCGTCCTGCCGGTGCTGAGCGAGACCGCCGCCCACTACGGCGTTGGCGCCGCTGACATGGCCCGTGCCTCCATCACCGGCCAGCCGTTCCACCTGCAGAGCCCGCTGGTCCCTGCCATCCTGCTGCTGGTTTCGCTGGCTAAGGTGGACCTCGGTGACCACCACAAGAAGGTCCTGTGGCGCACTGCCGTCATCTCCCTGGTAATGCTCGGCGTCGGGCTGCTGACTGGAGCCATTGGTATCGGTTAGTCTTTAGCTGCCCGCGCTCCTGTCCCCGAGGCAGGACCGGGTAAGTAAGGTGCCCGTCTGACGCCCGCTGGGGGCCGTCAGACGGGCATCTGCGTTTCCGCACTAGACTGGATCGGAAAACAATCCGAACTTTGCAGGGGAGATCCATGGCTGCGATCAACCGTGACGACGTCGCGCATCTCGCGCGGCTCGCTCACATCGAGATGAGTGCCGAAGAGCTGGACAGGATGGCCGGCGAGCTTGCCGTCATCGTCGATTCGGTCAAGTCCGTCAGTGAGGCCGCCGGGGATGACGTCCCGGCCACGTCCCACCCCATTCCGCTCACCAACGTGTTCCGCGACGACGTTGTTGGACACACCTTCACGGCGGAACAGGCACTCTCCGGCGCCCCGGATTCCGATGACAACCGATTCAAGGTCCCGGCCATCCTGGATGAGGCATAACCATGACTGAACACAACACCGCCGGCACCAGCGCCGACACCCTGATCCGCCTGTCCGCCGCGCAGCTGGCCGAAAAGCTCCACGCCGGCGAGGTCACCGCCGTCGAAGTTACCCAGGCCTACCTGGACCGCATCGCCGCCGTCGACGGCAAGGTCAACGCCTTCCTGCACGTCAACGCCGAGGAAGCGCTCGCCGTCGCCGCCGAGGTGGACGCCATCCGCGCCGCCGGCGGTGCTGAGGCCCAGGCCCTGCACGTCCTGGCCGGCGTCCCCATCGCCGTCAAGGACCTCATCGTCACCATCGGCCAGCCCACCACTGCAGGGTCCAAAATCCTCGAAGGCTGGCACAGCCCGTACGACGCCACCGTGGTGGAGCGCCTGCGCGCCGCGAAGATGCCCATCCTTGGCAAGACCAACCTGGACGAATTCGCCATGGGCTCCTCCACCGAGCACTCGGCCTACGGCCCCACCCGCAACCCCTGGGACCTGGACCGGATCCCCGGCGGCTCCGGCGGTGGCTCGGCTGCGGCGGTTGCCGCCTTCGAAGCGCCCCTCGCCCTGGGAACGGACACCGGTGGCTCCATCCGCCAGCCCGGTGCCGTCACGGGAACCGTTGGCGTGAAGCCCACCTACGGCAGCGTCTCCCGCTACGGTGCCATCGCCATGGCCTCCTCGCTGGACCAGATCGGCCCGGTCACCCGCACCGTGCTGGACTCCGCCCTGCTGCACCAGGTCATCGGCGGCCACGATCCCCGCGACTCCACGTCGCTGCCGGACCCCTTGGCAGACCTCGTGGCTGCCGCGAAGACCGGCAACGTCGATGGCCTGCGGATCGGCATCATCAAGGAACTTCACGGCGAGGGCTACCAGGCCGGCGTCGAAAACCGCTTCAACGACGCCCTGGAGCTGCTCAAGGAAGCCGGCGCGGAGATCGTGGAGGTCTCCTGCCCCAACTTCCAGTACGCCCTGGGCGCCTACTACCTGATCATGCCGTCCGAGGCCTCCTCCAACCTGGCCAAGTTCGACGGCGTCCGGTACGGCCTGCGCGTCCTCCCCGAGGACGGGCCCATGACCATTGAACGCGTCATGGGTGCCACCCGCGCCGCCGGGTTCGGCGACGAGGTCAAGCGCCGCATCATCCTGGGCACCTACGCCCTGTCCGCCGGCTACTACGACGCCTACTACGGCTCGGCCCAGAAGGTCCGCACCCTGGTGCAGCGGGACTTTGACGCCGCCTTTGAACAGGCCGACGTCCTGATTTCACCCACCGCCCCCACCACGGCCTTCCCGCTCGGGGAAAAGCTGGACGATCCGCTGGCCATGTACCTGAACGACGTCGCCACCATCCCCGCCAACCTGGCAGGTGTTCCCGGCCTGTCACTGCCCGGCGGCCTGGCCGACGAGGACGGACTTCCCGTCGGCATCCAGCTGCTGGCCCCGGCCCGCGAGGACGCCCGCCTTTACCGGGTTGGCGCGGTCCTGGAATCGCTGCTCGAAGCCAAGTGGGGCGGCCCGCTGCTGGCCCAGGCTCCCGACCTTGCCGCAGCCGGTACCCTCGAAGCCCAGGAGGCAAAATAATGAACACCGAGGCAATCCTGAGCTTCGAAGAGGCCATGGAGAAGTACGACCCCGTCCTGGGCTTTGAGGTCCACGTGGAGCTCAACACCAAGACCAAGATGTTCTCCTCCGCACCCAACGTTTTCGGCGACGAGCCCAACACCAACGTCAACGAGGTGGACCTGGGCATGCCCGGCGTGCTGCCCGTGGTCAACAAGACGGCGGTGGAGTCCTCCATCAAGATCGGCCTGGCGCTGAACTGCAAGATCGCCGAATCCTGCCGCTTTGCCCGGAAGAACTACTTCTACCCGGACACCCCCAAGAACTTCCAGACCTCCCAGTACGACGAGCCCATCGCGTACGACGGCTACCTGGACGTGGAACTGGAGGACGGCACCGTGTTCCGCGTGGAGATCGAGCGCGCTCACATGGAGGAGGACGCCGGAAAGCTGACCCATATGGGCGGTGCCACCGGCCGCATCCACGGCGCCGACTTTTCGCTGGTGGACTACAACCGTGCCGGCGTCCCGCTGGTGGAAATCGTCACCAAGCCCATCGAGGGCGCCGGCTCCCGCGCCCCGGAACTGGCCAAGGCCTACGTGGCCGCCATCCGCGAGATCGTCAAGAACCTTGGCGTCTCCGATGCCCGCATGGAACGCGGCAACGTGCGGTGCGACGCCAACGTCTCGCTCCGCCCGCACGGCCGGGAACGGTTCGGTATCCGGTCCGAAACCAAGAACGTGAACTCGCTGCGCGCTGTCGAGCACGCCGTCCGCTACGAGATCCAGCGCCACGCCGCCGTCCTGGACTCCGGCAATCCCGTGGTCCAGGAGACCCGGCACTGGCACGAGGACACCCGCACCACCACGTCGGGCCGGCCCAAGTCGGACGCGGACGACTACCGCTACTTCCCGGAACCGGACCTGGTCCCCGTGGTGGCGTCCCGTGAATGGGTGGAGGAACTGCGCGCCACGCTGCCAGAACCGCCGGCCGAGCGCCGCAAGCGGCTTAAGGCCGATTTGGGCTATTCTGACCTGGAATTCCGCGACGTGGTGAACGCCGGCGTCCTGGACGAGATCGAGGAAACCATCGCGGCCGGCGCGTCCGCGTCCGTGGCCCGCAAGTGGTGGATGGGCGAGATCGTGGGCCGCGCCAAGGCCGCCGACGTCGACCCCGGCCAGCTGGGCGTCCAGCCTGCCACCATCGTGGAGCTCAACCGCATGGTGGAGGCCGGCAAGATCAACAACAAGATGGCAACGGAAGTGCTGGACGGCGTGCTCGCCGGCGAAGGCACCCCCGAAGAGATCGTCGAGAAGCGCGGACTCGCCGTGGTTTCCGACGACGGCCCCCTCCTGGAAGCCATCGATGCCGCACTCGCTGCCCAGCCCGACGTCGCGGACAAGATCCGCGGCGGCAAGGTCCAGGCCATCGGCGCCATCGTGGGCGGGGTCATGAAGGCCACCCGCGGACAGGCCGACGCCGCCCGCGTCCGGGAACTGATCCTGGAGAAGCTGGGCGTCACCGTCTAGCACTCCCATACCCAACTGGGTCGCAGCAGATGTCGTTTTGAACGCTGACAACGACATTAACTGCGACCCAGTTGGGCTTTAAGTACTCAGGTGCCGACGGCTGAAAGTACCCGTGGCTGCGCGTCCGCGGCGGACTTACACTTGAGCCCACGGGGCGCTGGTGCCCCGGCGGCGTGCGGGAGGAACAACCATGGTGGCAAGGGAACCGATGAGGGCGCGCAAGGCATTGCTTGCCGGGGCAGTGGCACTGGCGTTGACGGGTACAGGGACGGCCCTGGCGTGGTCCGCCACGGGCACGCCGACGCCGTCGCCCTCGCAAACGGCACCAGGCAAAGACACTGCGCCCGGCAAAGACACTGCACCCGGCCAGCAGGACAAGAAGGACCAGCAGGACAAGCAGGACAAGAAGGCCCAGCGTCCGCAGGCACTCCACGGCGAGGGCGTGGTCAAGAACGCCGACGGCACCTTCCAGACCGTCCTGGAACAGCGCGGGACGGTGGAATCGGTCAGCGATTCGGCCATCACCGTCAAAAGCGAGGACGGCTACTCCCAGACCTACGCCGTCAACGCCGATACCAGGATCACCATGTTTCCAACAGGCGACGACGGCAAGCGGCTTAAGCCGACGGACGGAACCACCGCAGACATCGCCGCCGGGGACACAGTACGCATCTCCGGCACCAAGGACGGGGACAAGGCAGCAGCCAAACGGATCGTGAAGGGTGCCGGTGACGGGCCTGGCCTTGGATTGGGACGCGGCCACGGCCTTGGACACAAGATGGGCAACGGGAACCACCAGGACGACGAAGGGGCATAGCGTCCGGTTGCCCCTTGAGCTGCCCCTCCAGCGCGGGTTGAGCCCAGGTCAGCCCTGCCGCACCAGCCCGGCCATGATGTCCTCCAGCGCCTCGCAGACCATCACCACCGCCCGCCGTTTCAGGTTTTCCGGCCTGGCCAGCAGGTCTATCCTGCGGCGCGTGCTGATGCCTTCCAGGGGACGCAGCACAATGCCCGGGTTCAGGACCGGCCCTGCCGTATACCTGGGCAGCAGCCCCACCACGCCGCCCGCGGCCACGAGCGCCGCCACCGTGAAGTAGTCGTTGATGCGGTGGACGATGTTTGGCTCCCGGCTGGACACGGCAGCGACGGCAGACAGGACATCGGCGGGGGAGTAGCCGGGGTGGCTGGTCACCCAGGCCTCGGCGCCGACGTCGTCCGCCGTGACCGTACTTTTTTGGGCCAACGGGTGGCCGGCGGGCAGTGCCACGTCCAGGGGCTCGTGCGCCAGCGGGATCACGGCCACGCGTTCCGCGGGCCAGCGGGGACTGTGGTCCATGCGGTGCGCCAGGACCAGGTCGTACCGGGCGGTGAGGGCAGGGAAGTCCTGCTGGGCAACATCCTCATCGGACAGTTCGATCCGGGGGTGTTCCGGCCGGTCCAGCATGCGTGCCAGCGGCGCGAACAGCGCCTGCCCGGCACTGTGGAAGCCGCTGAGCGTCACCCGGCCGGCCGGCGAGTGGTGGTAGGTGCCCAGGGCTCCGCGGGCGTCGGCCATGGCGCTGACGACGGCGGCGCCTGCGTCGGCGAGCACTTGGCCGGCTTCCGTGAGCACCAGGTTCCGGCCCTCCTTGCGTGTCAGCGGCACCTCGACTGTGCGCTGCAGGTGGGCCAGTTGCTGCGAGACCGCAGACGGGGTCACCATGAGGGTGTCTGCTACGGCCTTCACGCTCCCCAGGGCGCCCAGTTCACGCAGGATCTCCAGCTGATGTATCTCCACCCCGCCAGTCTAATCATTAGAAATTCCTAAATCGTCGATTGAGAAAATTCCTGTTGTGCTAACGCTTTGCCGAGGCTTCAATGAGGAGGACAAGACCTCAGATCTGAATGCCAAGAAGTAAGGACGCCAATGAAGGCCCTGTACAAGCCCGGCCCGCAGGCCGGATTCGAACTCGTCGACAGGCCCGAGCCGGAGGCCGGTCCGGCGGACGTGAAGATCCGGGTTATGACCACCGGGATCTGCGGCACGGACCTGCACATCCAGTCCTGGGACTCCTGGGCCCAGGGGATCATCGAAGCGCCCCTCATCGCCGGCCACGAGTTCTACGGCGAAGTGGTGGAGGTGGGCGAAGACGTCCGCGAAGTCAAGGTTGGCGACAGGGTCTCCGGGGAAGGCCACGTGGTGTGCGGCATTTGCCGGAACTGCCGCGCAGGACGCCGCCAGATGTGCATCCACACGGTCAGCGTGGGGGTCCAGCGGGACGGGGCTTTCGCCGAGTACGTGGTGATCCCCGAGACCAACGCGTGGGTCCACCACGACCCCTCCGTCACGCCCGAACTTGGCGCCATCTTCGACCCCTTCGGCAACGCCGTGCACACCGCACTGAGCTTCCCGCTGGTGGGGGAGGACGTCCTCATCACCGGGGCCGGCCCCATTGGCCTGATGGCAGTCGCCGTCGCCCGCCACGCCGGAGCCCGCAAGATCGCCATCACCGACGTCTCCCGGCCCCGGCTGGACCTGGCCCGGCAGCTCGGGGCCGACCTCGCCATCGACGTCTCCACCACGCGGGTCCGCGACGCCCAGCGCGAGCTCGGCATGCGCGAAGGCTTCGACGTCGGAATGGAAATGTCCGGCCACCCCTCCGCCCTGCCTGAGATGATCGACAACATGAACCACGGCGGCCGGATCGCCATGCTGGGGCTGCCCAGCCAGGAAATCATCATCGACTGGGGCAAGGTGGTCACCCACATGCTGACCCTGAAGGGCATCTATGGCCGGGAGATGTACGAAACCTGGTACGCCATGAGCGCCATGCTCTCATCCAACCCCGTGCTCCATGCGGGCATCTCCGCCGTGGTCACGGACACGCTGCCCGCCACGGACTGGGAGAAGGGCTTCGACATTGCCCGCAGCGGCGTGGGCGGCAAAGTAGTCCTCGACTGGACCCGACTGTAAGGAAACCCATGTACACCTCCATCAAGGACCAGCTTCGCGACGAGCTGGAGGAAATCCGCACCGCCGGGCTCTACAAGACCGAACGCAGCATCAGCTCGCCGCAGTCCAGCCACATCACCGCCGGACAGATCGGCGCGCCGGGTGCCGACGTGCTGAACTTCTGCGCCAACAATTACCTGGGCCTGGCCGACCACCCGGACATCATCAATGCCGCCAAGGCCGCCATGGATGAGCGCGGCTTCGGCATGGCCAGTGTCCGTTTCATCTGCGGAACCCAGGACCTGCACCTCAAACTTGAGGCCAGGGTTTCCGCTTTCCTGGGCACCGAGGACACCATCCTGTTCTCAAGCTGCTTTGACGCCAATGGCGGCGTCTTCGAATCCCTCTTCGGGTCGGAGGATGCGGTCATTTCGGACGCCCTCAACCACGCTTCCATCATCGACGGCATCCGGCTGTGCAAGGCGCGCCGCTATCGCTACGCCAACCAGGACATGGCCGAGCTCGAGGCCCGCCTGCAGGAGGCGCAGGACGCCCGCCGGAAGATCATCGTCACCGACGGCGTGTTTTCAATGGACGGCTACCTGGCTCCGCTGGAGGCCATCTGCGACCTCGCCGAAAAGTACGGCGCCCTGGTGATGGTGGACGACTCCCACGCCGTGGGCTTCATGGGCGCCACCGGCGCGGGCACCCCCGAACACGCCGGCGTGTCCTCCCGCGTGGACATCTACACCGGCACCTTCGGCAAGGCCCTGGGCGGGGCGTCAGGCGGCTACGTGTCCGGCCGCAGGGAGATCATTGCCATGCTGCGGCAGAAGGCGCGCCCCTACCTGTTCTCCAACTCGGTGGCTCCCGCCATTGTGGCCGCCACCCTCAAGGCTCTGGACCTGGTGGAAAACTCGGCCGACCTGCGCCGCCGTCTCTTCGAAAACGCCGAACTGTTCCGCCGCCGCATGACCGGGGAGGGCTTCGACCTGCTGCCCGGCGAACACGCCATCGTGCCGGTGATGTTCGGCGATGCCGTGATGGCCGCCAAGGTTGCCGACCGGATGCTGCAGCACGGCGTCTTCGTCACTGCCTTCAGCTTCCCCGTGGTTCCGCGCGGTGCCGCGAGGATCCGGGTGCAGCTGTCCGCCGCCCATTCAGCGGACGACGTCGAAGCGTGCGTTCGTGCCTTCGTCGCCAGCCGTGTCGAGGCAGCAGCCTGACGAAAGTTCCACCGGCCACGAACTCTGCAAGGATGGACGGATGGCAGCACATTACGATGTCCTGATCGTGGGCGGCGGCATTGCCGGCCTGTCCCTGGCCTCCGCGCTGGCCGGCCGCTGCAGCGTGGCACTGGTGGAGGCGGAGCAGGAGCTGGCGTACCACACGTCCTCCCGCTCCGCCCGGCAGCTGATCCCGAGCTACGGCCCTCCCGTGGTGCAGGAACTCACGCTCCGGACCCTGGAACTGATCGCGGCGCGGGACGCGGAACTGCCGGAACCGGTCCTGACGCCGCGCAGCTTCATGCTGATCGGCTCCGAGGCCGATGTTGCCGCGGAATCCAGCGGGCACATGCAGCCCATCGCCGTTGACCGCGCGCTTGAGCTGTGCCCGGCCCTGCTCCCGGGAACCTTCGCCGCCGCCGGACTGGATACTGGCTCGTTTGGCTGCAACGCGCCCCTGCTCCTGGACACGCACCGCAAACAGGCACTCGAGGCCGGAGCCGATATCATCACCGGCGCACGGGTGCATTCCGCGCAACGGCTGGGTTCCGGATGGCAGGTAGGTGCCGGGGCCGAGGGCTTTGAAGCCGGCGTCCTGGTCAATGCAGCCGGTGCATGGGCTGATGAGCTCGCAGTGATCAGCGGCGTCGAGAAGCTGGGGCTGCAGCCGTACCGGCGCACTGCGGCGATTGCCGCCGTCGAACGCCCCCTGCCTGCCGCCACCCCGATGGTGGCGGCCGCGGACAATACCTTCTACTTCCGCCCTGACGGTGACGACGTCCTGGTTTCGCCGTCCGAAACCGTGCCCAGTGGCCCCGAGGACGCGCGGCCCCGGCCAGGCGACGTGGAGCGCCTGGTGGAAAAGCTGAACTCCATCACCAGCCTGGGGATCACGGAAATCCGCCGCGCCTGGACCGGCCTGCGCACTGAGGCCGCCGACGGGGTTCCGGTGGCGGGCTTCGATGCCGAAGCCCCCGGCTTCTACTGGCTCGTGGGGCAGGGCGGCTACGGCTTCCAGACCTCCGCTGCGATGGCCGAGCTGGCGGCTGACCAGATCCTCGCCGGCCAGGGAGCATCCGGAGGTGCCGCCCCCGACGGTCCGGAATCCCGGACAGCGCGGGCCCTTGCTGCCAGCCGCTGGTCCATCCGACGCTGAAGAATGGTTCAATGAGCACCCTGATCACCAATATTGCCGAGCTGATGACCCAGGACCTTGAACACCGGGTCCTGAAGGACGCGGCGGTAGTGGTCGAGGGCGAACGGATCTCGTGGATCGGCGCCGCGGCCGAGGCCCCGGCGGCGGACGAAGCCATCGACGCCGGCGGCCGCGCCATGCTCCCCGGATGGGTGGACTCCCACAGCCACCTGCTGTTCGCCGGGGACCGTACCGCGGAATTCGAAGCACGGATGGCGGGGGAGGCGTACGCTGCCGGAGGCATCGCCGTCACCATGAACGCCACGCGTGCCACGTCGGATTTTGACCTCACCCGCCTGGCCATGGGCCGGGTTGCCGAGGCAGTCTCGCAGGGGACTACTTACCTGGAAACGAAGACCGGCTACGGCCTGGATATCGGGAACGAGGCCCGCAGCGCGCGTATCGCCGCCGGCGTGGCGGACCAAGTGACCTACCTGGGCGCCCACCTGGTTCCTGCCGGACAGGACCCGGAGGAGTACACAGACCTGGTCTGCGGACCGATGCTTGATGCCGTCCGCCCCTACGTCCAGTGGGCCGACGTTTTCTGCGAGGAGGGCGCGTTTACAGCCGAACAGTCCCGCCGCGTGCTGACGGCCTGCCGCGACGCCGGACTGGGCCTGCGCGTGCACGGCAACCAGCTGGGTGAGGGCCCCGGCGTGCAGCTTGCCGTGGAGATGGCGGCCGCCAGCGTGGACCACGTCAACTACCTGGCCGGGCAGGACGTGAAGTCCCTTGCGGCTTCCTGGTCCGGGTGGGACCCCGCCACCGGCACAGGCGAGCGGGGCACTGTGGCCACCTGCCTCCCGGCCTGCGACCTCTCAACCCGCCAGCCGCTGGCCCCAGCCCGCACGCTTCTCGACGCCGGTGTGCAGGTGGCGCTCGCTTCCAACTGCAATCCCGGAACGTCGTATACAAGTTCCATGGCATTCTGCGTCACCACCGCCGTCCTCCAGATGCACCTGAGCGTGCATGAGGCCGTCCGCGCGGCCACCTATGGCGGCGCACTGGCGTTGCATAAGGAAAGCGGGCGCGATGCGGACGGTGAACGCGCCGTGGGGTCCATCGCCGTCGGGCACCGCGCCGACCTGCACCTGCTCAACGCCCCGTCCGCAACGCATCTCGCTTACCGTCCCGGCATGCCATTGACGTACGCTGTGTGGCGGTCCGGAGCCAGGGAGCGGTAGGTCCATACCGTTTTTTGATTGTTCCTGACTGTTTTCCTTGAGTTATAATCAGGAAACGTCATCGATCGTGGTGGCTGATGTACGGAAAGGCCCCGCTTGCATGACGCGCACTGACCGGCTGACCGCGATTCTTGACCTGCTGGCCAGAACCGGCCAGGTGGAGGTCGACGAGATTGTCAGCACCCTCAACGTATCCCCGGCCACCGCTCGGCGTGACCTGGACAGCCTCGCCAAACGCCGGCTGCTGACGCGTACCCGCGGCGGCGCCACCACCGGTGCCCTGGCCTACGACCTCCCCGGCCGCTACAACCGCGACGACCACGCCGAAGCCAAGGAACAAATCGCGCAGTGCGCCTCGGCGCTGATCCGGCCTGGCGCTGTGATCGGCCTGTGCGGAGGGACCACCAGCACAGCGCTCGCCCAGATCCTGGCCACCAGGGAAGACCTGAACGCCCCCTCCAACCAGCCCACCCTGACCGTGGTTACCAACGCCATCAACATCGCGGGCCAGTTGGCCGTACGGCCCAACATCAAGGTGATGGTGACCGGTGGAATCCTCAACCCGCGGTCCTATGAACTGGTGGGGCCCTATACGGACATCATCATGCAGAAGGTGGTGCTGGACATCGCCTTCATCGGCGTCAACGGCATCGATCCCGAAGTCGGGCCCACCAACACGGGGGAGGGGGAGGCCTCCGTCAATGCGCTGCTGGCCAGCAGGGCCAGGGTGTCCTACGTCCTGGCCGATTCCTCCAAAGTGGGCGTGCGGGCCTTCGCCACCATGGACGGCTACAACTTCACCCGGCTGATCACCGATGCCGGCATCTCGCCCCGCGACAAGGCTGCCTTTGAAGCCAACGGCACGGAAGTGATTGTCGCGCCCGCCTGACCCGAACTGCCGGCACCGGGCTCCTCCGGCGGCGCACCGCTGCCCGCTTGTGACTGCGGACACCAGCCGCTCCATCAGGCCGGATCCAGAAACTGAAGGCAAGATGGGAACATGCTGGTTCCCTCCCGCCGTCGCCTTCGGCTCGAAGTATGGATCGTCCTGGGCCTGTCCCTGGGCCAGTCGGCTGTCTACTCCGTGGTGCAGCTGCTGGACAAGATGACACGTGCCCCGCTTGCCGAGGGCACGTCCACCCTGAACCGCTCCCAGAGCACCCGCGAATACTTCGACCTCACATATCAGCTGCTGGACATCATCTTTGCGCTGGTGCCCGTGCTGCTGGTCTTCTACTTCCTGACGGACCAGCGCCAGGCAGTGCCGGGCGAGGCGGGCAACTCCCGCTCTGCCTTTCAGAAACTGGGGTTCAATTTTGCCCGGCCCGGCAGGGATCTGCTCCAGGGCCTCGGACTGGCTGGACTGATCGGCATACCCTCGCTGGGTCTCTATGCGGCCGGCCGGGCGCTCGGAATTACCACCGCCATCATCCCCAGCGCCCTGGATGCCTATTGGTGGACCGTGCCTGTCCTCGTCCTGTCCGCCATGCGGCACGCCGTGCTTGAGGAAGTCATTGTGGTGGGCTACCTCCTGGACCGCTTTGGCAAGTTCGGCTGGAGCATGCCGCTGGCCATTGCGGCGAGCTCCGTGCTGCGCGGCAGCTACCACCTCTACCAAGGCTTTGGTCCCTTCATTGGCAACGCCGTGATGGGCGTGGTCTTTGCCTGGCTGTACACCCGGACCCGCCGGGTCATGCCACTGGTCATCGCCCACGCCCTGCTGGATATCGTGGCCTTCGTTGGCTTCAGCCTGTTCGGCAAAGCCATGGGGTTGGGGTAGGACCCGGGACACCAGCCTTGGCGACTCCAGCCATGCTTGTTGCTGTCACATCAGCGTCAGCAGCAACGGCCAGTCTGCTTGTGGGTCTGGTGGTAACACGAAGGGTTTCGCGTAGAAGTCGTCCCAGAGGGCATCAGCAGCGCAAAGGTCCTCCGGGTCCAGCAGGTTGTCGCCGTCGGGTTCCTCCATTTCAAGCTCCTCCACTTCCGGATCCATTTCGGATTCCTCCATTTCCGGATCCGGCCAGGCTGGAACGGCGGCAAGCGGCACTACTCCTGGCGGCCAGTGGGTTGGTTGGGGGTCTTGGTGTTCGGGGTTGTAGTGGCGGCCGGTGGGTGAGGTCCAGCCGGGCGGTCCGTGTTCCGTCGCGGGATCCGGGTTCCAGGTGCGGGCGTGCTTCAAACGGTGATGTTTGGGGCATAGCTGCGCCAGGTTCCGGATGTCTGTTCTGCCGCCGTGTTCCCAGGCGGTGAGGTGGTCGGTGTGGTTGTCGGGGGTGTGGTTGGTGCAGCCGGGAAAGGTGCATTTTCGGTCCCGCATGCGGATCCATTGTTTGATGGTTTCGGGGAGCCGGTAGCGGGTGCGTCCGATCTCCAGGGGTGCCCCGTCGCGGGGGTCGACCAGGACGCGGTAGAACGACTCCGCCCCGTCCGCGACAAGCCTCCGTGCCATCGACGCCGGGATGGGGCCCGGGCCGTCCAGCGCCGCCGGCTCATCGGTCAGGCCGAGCAGCGAGAACACCGGCACGGTGACCAGGACATCGGCCCGCGGGGTGGGGACCTTGCCAACATCACCAGTGCTCCCTGTGCCGGAAACGCTGCCTGCGCCCGTTCCCGCAGCATCACCAGTAGCCCGTGCAGCCCCACCCACAGCAGCCTCACCCGTGGCCGTGGTGTTTCCGGTGCCGAGGAGGAGTGCTGCTGCGATGTCGGGGCGGAGTTGGGTGAGGGTGCGGGTTTCGGTGGGGCCTTGGAGGCCGCGGGCGGTGGCGGTGGTGCGGTTCCAGATGGCGCAGGCGGTGTCGCCGGGGAGGTAGAGCGAGAGCCAGGCCATGCCGTCGCGGTCGGGGGTGTATTCCATCCGCCGGTCCGCGACGCCTTTGGCGTGGCGTTTTTCGAGGGTTTCGGGGTGGTGGCGTTCCCGCCAGGCGCGGACCTTGGCGCGGAACCGGGCAGGGACGAGTTCACCGGGCGCGGCGCCGCGGGCGGGGTTGGGGGCGTCGGGGTCGAAGAAGTGCGCCACCAAGGCAGCAGCCCCGTCGGGGGTGAGCCCCTCGGTTTCATCGGCGACAATCCTGGCATGCTGCCACGACAGGTCACCGGCTGACAGGGCGCCCAGGAGCGGCGGCAGGGAACACACCCGGCGGGATTGTTCCACCAAAGCACCCGCCGCCCCAGAACTCACTGTCAGGACTCCGGCGATCTCCTCCACCGCGGACATCTCCGAAAACATGCGCTCATCCACCGGGGCGTCGGGGGCAAGCAGTGCCTGCTGGATCTCGACCGCTTCTGCCGCGTCCAGGGCTTTCACCGCGGCGAGCTGAGCCTCGACCCGGGAGACTGCCTCCAGCCGTTCCAGCCGGAGTTCATACCGCCGCTGCAGCACATCGACATCAGCACCAACACCGGTCCCGGCGGCAAGGAAATGATCCTCACGGTCCAGCGCATCGAGGGCAGCAACAGAGGCAGAAACACCCTCCAACACCACCCCAACACCCGTGCCGATTCCCATATCCACATCATCCAGCGAGGCACCGACATTCAGACCTGGATCGCAGCGATGTAGGAAGCAGCCACTTAAATGAATTCGGCCGCCATCGGGTAGTGACGCCGTTGTCACCACCTGATGGCGGCCGAAGCTGATCCGGGTACTGGCCCGGCGAACCCCCTCCCGGACATTCCGGGAGGCTGGGGTGGAGCGTCAGATGGTGACGGCTCCGTTGGCGGTTTCAAACGTGACCGACAGGATGCCCGGAGTTCCGTGCGGGGCGACCCACTCCACCGCAACGTCCTCAAGCGGCTTCTCCACCGGTTCACCCAGCCACTCGGTCACGCGGGACGCGGAGCCGGCGATGGTCAGGCAGCTCATCTTAAGGTTGCTGGGGTAGGCGTTGGACGGGTGCAGTGCCGGGTCGCCTTCCCACTTGAGCATGTACGGCACCTGGGGATCGGCGATAAGGCCAAGGATGCCAATCTGTTTCCAGACCAGCTCCCGGCCGTCCGGGAACTTGCGGTTGCCGTTCACCGCGGCGCGGCCAAGGCGTGCCTCGAACGGGGCGAGGTCGTCCACTTCGACGCACCAGCCCATCCAGCCGCCACCGGCCGCGGAACGGGCACGCACGGCCTGTCCGAACGGTGCCTTGTCCGAAGCCGGGTGGTCCAGGACCTCTACGACTTCCAGGTACTTGTGCCCGGCGAGCGGGATGATCATATTCCGGGTTCCGAACCGGGGGTGCACCCCGCCCTTCACTGCCTCAACGCCGAGGGCAGATGAAATACGTTCGGTAGTGGCCGCGAGGCCATCTTGTTCACAGGCGTAAGAGACGTGATCCATGCGCATGGCAACATCTTGGCACTTTGTGATCCGGCTCTCAGCTAAGGGTACCCTTACTGGAAAGGCGGCCGGGAAAAGGGCCGGGAACATGGGCAAGAAGGACGACGGCGGCGTCCCCGGCCGGGTGCGGGGCGGCCCACCTGTGGCGGCTCGAAAGCCATGCAGGGCGACCTTGTTCGTCACAATGCTGTCCACGGCGACTACCCCGTTCCTAGACTGGGCGCAGGTCATGAGCGCCAGCGCCAAGCCCCGGCTCGCTGGCCGGCAACCCTCCACCCGCGGTGGGGTGCCCCGGGTGAGGACCTGGCTGTCCGGCAAGAGCCGGAAGCAAGCGCGGCCCGTACTGCCCCACGCATTCCGGGCCCATGTCATAGGAGACTGAGATGTCCAACGGATGGTCTTTCGAAACCCGCCAGATCCATGCAGGCCAGGAGCCCGACAGTGCCACCGGAGCCCGCGCGCTCCCCATTTACCAGACCACGTCCTTCGTGTTCCCCAGCGCCGAAAGCGCAGCCAACCGCTTTGCCCTCGCCGAACTTGCGCCCATCTACACCCGGATTGGCAACCCCACCCAGGATGCCGTCGAACAGCGGATCGCCAGCCTTGAGGGAGGCCTGGCCGCTTTGCTGCTGAGCTCGGGCCAGGCCGCCGAGACGTTCGCGGTGCTGAACATTGCGGAGGCGGGGGACCATATTGTGGCGAGCCCCAGCCTTTATGGCGGAACGTACAACCTGTTCGCCCACACCCTGAAGAAGTTCGGCATCTCGGTCACCTTCGTCCAGGATCCCGACAACCTGGACCAGTGGCGCGACGCCATCCAGCCGAACACCAAGCTCTTTTTCGGTGAAGTGGTGTCCAATCCCCGCCAGGACGTCCTGGACATCGAAGGCATCTCCGAGGTGGCCCACCAGGCAGGCGTGCCACTGATCGTGGACAACACCCTGTCCACGCCCTACCTGATCCGCCCACTGGAGTGGGGTGCGGACATCGTGATCCACTCCGCCACCAAATACCTGGGCGGCCACGGCTCCGCAATTGCCGGCGTGATCGTGGACTCCGGCAAATTCGACTTCGGCAAGGACCCTGAACGGTTCCCCGGCTTCAACACCCCGGACCCCACCTACAACGGCCTGGTCTACGCCCGCGACCTAGGCGCCGACGGTGCGCTGGGTGCCAACCTCTCCTACATCCTCAAGGCCCGCGTCCAGCTGCTGCGCGACCTTGGCTCGGCGGTTTCCCCCTTCAACGCCTTCCTGATCTCCCAGGGCCTGGAGACGCTGAGCCTGCGGGTGGAACGCCACGTTGCCAACGCCACGGAAGTGGCGCGCTGGCTGGAAGGAAGGGACGACGTCGAATCCGTCGCCTACGCCGGGTTGCCCTCCAGCCCCTGGTACGAGCGTGGCCGCAAGTACGGGCCCAAGGGAACGGGCGCCGTCGTGGCCTTCAACCTTGCCGGCGGAGCGGAGGCGGGCAAGCGCTTCGTCGACGCCCTGGAGCTGCACTCCCACGTGGCAAACATCGGCGACGTCCGCTCCCTGGTCATCCACCCGGCGTCGACCACCCACAGCCAGCTCTCGCCGGAGCAGCAAGCGGTGGCCGGGGTGAATCCGGGACTGGTCCGGCTCTCTGTTGGCCTGGAGCACATCGATGACATCCTGGCCGACCTGGAAGCGGGTTTCCGCGCTGCCAAAGGCGCCCAGAGCTAAAAGCGCGCCAGGGCTGAGGCCGGGAGGGCCGGCAAGCGGGGAAGTCACAACCAGTCACACTCTTGGCCTGGAGCGGGGGGTGTTTCGTACACTCGAACCAGGTCATGAGTGCCAGTGACAGCCCCGGCTTGCTGGCCGGCAACCCTCCATCCGCGGTGGGGTGCCCGGGTGAGGACCTGGCCTGCCGGTCAGACGACGGCAGGCAAGCGCGTAGAAGAGGTCTTGCCATGACGGTTACCGTCGCCCGAACCACCATCCCCGAACACGGAATTGTCCGCTACGCCTCCATCGGAGGGCTGGAACTTGAAGCCGGGGGATACCTCCCGGACGTCACGCTGGCCTACGAAACCTGGGGCACGCTCAACGCCGACGCCAGCAACGCCATCCTGATCGAGCACGCCCTGACCGGCAGCACCCACGTGACCCGCGGCGACACGGACGAAGAAGGCTGGTGGGAACAATTGGCCGGTCCCGGCGCTCCCGTGGACACGGACAAGTTCTTCGTGGTGTCCGTCAACATCGTGGGCGGCTGCTACGGGTCCACGGGCCCGTCGTCGGCCGCCCCGGACGGAGCCCCCTGGGGCTCCCGCTTCCCCCTGGTCACCCTGCGGGACAGCACGGTGGCAGAGGCCCGGCTGGCTGACCAGCTGGGCATCAGCAGCTGGTTCGCTGTCCTGGGCGGATCCATGGGCGGCGCCCGCGCCCTTGAATGGGCAGTGACCTACCCGGAGCGGGTGCAGCGCTGCGCCGTCATCTCCGTGGGCGCCGCGAGCACGGCGGAACAGATCGCCTTCGCGCAGGCCCAGACCCTGGCCATCCGGCAGGACCCGCACTTCAACGGCGGCGACTACTACGGCGGCCCCTGCCCGGAAGCCGGGCTGGCACTTGCCCGGCGCATCGCCCACATCACCTACCGGTCCGCGGCTGAACTGGAAGGCCGCTTCGGCCGGGAACCCCAGGCGCCGGAGTCGCCCCTGAAGGGTGAGGCTCTGGCCGCCCGCGGCCGCTACCAGGTGGAAAGCTACCTGGACCACCAGGGCAGCAAGCTCGTGAAGCGCTTCGACGCCAACAGCTATATCGCCCTCACCGAGGCGCTGATGAGCCATGACATCTGCCGGGGCCGCGGAACCCTGGCCGAAACCCTGGCCAGGTCCACCGCCAGGTTCTTCGTGGCCGCCGTGGATTCGGACCGGCTGTATTTCCCGTCGCAGTCCCGTGAGCTGGCCCAGGCCCTGCCGGGGGACGTGGACGTGCACGTCATCCAGGCGCCGATCGGGCACGACGGGTTCCTGACAGAGATCGGGCAGCTGGGCAGCCAGCTCCGGAGCAGCTTCCTGGCCTAGCGCCCCGCATGTGCATTCCTGCAGATGCCTTCTGCACTAATCGGCGTTGAGGTTGCACCGCAGGCAGACCATACTCAATCGAATCCGGTGCGTTCGTGGTGTGCATCACACCCGGCCGCCATTGATTGGTCCCCGTGGTGTCGACGACGACGCCGAAGGAGTTCGCATGAGTACGGAAAGCTCCGCCGCAAGGCGCACAGAGGAAACCGACGTCAAGGCTTCAGGCCTTAAGAAAGTGGTTACGGCCTCCATGGCCGGAACCGTTGTTGAGTGGTACGAGTTCTTCCTCTACGCCTCGGCTGCCACCCTGGTGTTCGGAAAGGCCTTCTTCCCCAACGCCGGCACAGAACTGGATGGCATCATCGCCGCCTTCCTCACTTATGCCGTCGGTTTCGTGGCGCGCCCCATCGGCGGCATCGTCTTTGGCCACTTCGGCGACAAGTTCGGACGCAAGAAGCTGCTGCAGCTGAGCATCATCCTGGTAGGCGTCTCCACCTTCCTCATGGGCTGCCTGCCCACGTTCCAGCAGATCGGCTACTGGGCTCCCGCACTGCTGGTGGTCCTCCGGTTCGCCCAGGGCTTTGCCGTTGGCGGCGAGTGGGGCGGCGCCGTCCTCCTCGTGGCCGAACACAGCCCCAGCAAATCCCGCGGTTTCTGGGCCAGCTGGCCACAGTCGGCAGTGCCGCTGGGAAACCTGCTTGCCACCGCCGTCTTGTTCACCCTGTCCTCCACGTTGACCCAGGACGCCTTCCTGGGGTGGGGCTGGCGCGTAGCGTTCTGGCTGTCCGCGGTGATCGTCCTGATCGGTTACTACATCCGCACCAAGGTCAATGACGCACCGATCTTCCTCGAAGCCCGCAAGGAGGTCGAAGCCGGCCACAAGGGCTACGGCGTCGCTGAGGTATTCCGGCGCTACCCCCGCGGCGTCTTCACCGCCATGGGCCTGCGCCTGGCGGAAAACATCCTGTACTACCTCGTGGTCACGTTCTCCATCACCTACCTGAAAACCGTGGTCCAGGCCGACACCACCCGTATCCTCCTCCTGCTGCTCCTTGCCCACGCCCTGCACTTCGCCGTCGTGCCCATGGTCGGCAAGCTGTCGGACCGGTTTGGCCGCAGGCCCGTCTACATGGCCGGCGCCATCATGGGGGCCACCTGGGGCTTCTTCGCCTTCCCCATGATGGACACCAAGAACGATGCCATCATCCTGGCCGCCATCATGATCGGCCTGGTGTTCCACGCCTTCATGTACGCCGGGCAGCCTGCCATCATGGCGGAAATGTTCCCCACCCGGATGCGCTACTCCGGGGTTTCCCTGGGCTACCAGGTGACGTCGATCGTTGCAGGATCCCTGGCCCCGATCATCGCTGCCTCGCTCCTGGGCGCCTACAAGTCCTCCGTCCCCGTGGCGGTCTACCTGCTGATCGCCTGCGCCATTACCGCCGTCGCGGTCTACTTCCTGAAGGAAACCCGCGGCATCTCGCTGCACGACGTGGACGCCGCCGACGCCCAGGGCACCGCCGACCTCCTTGCCGCCCGCAAGAAGTAGCAGGATCCGTGAAAGCCGCCGTCCTGTACTCCACCGTTCCCGCCGCCCCCACCACGGGGGCCGGCAACGGGAAGCAGACCTACTCCGAGGCCGCTCCGCTGCTGGTGCAGGAACTGGAGCAGCCGGAGCCCCGCGCCGGTGAGCTTGGTGTTGCCATCACGTACTCCAGCCTCTGCCACTCGGACCTCTCGGTGGTGGACGGTTCCCGCGTCCGGCCGCTGCCCATGGCCTTGGGCCACGAGGCGGTGGGTCGGGTGGTGTCCGTGGGGGCCGGCGTGTCCGACGTGTCCGTGGGCGACCATGTGGTGCTGGTCTTCGTGCCGAGCTGTGGCGGGTGCCGTGCGTGCCTGGCCGGCCGGCCGGCCCTCTGCCACCGTGCAGCAGAGGTCAATGGCTCCGGCGACCTGCTGCGCGGGCCGGCACTGCTGCGGACTCCGGCAGGGGAACGGATCAACCACCACCTTGGCGTCTCGGCCTTCGCCGATTACGCAGTGGTGGCAAGGGAATCGGTGGTGGTGATCGACGACGACGTCCCGGACACGGTTGCCGCGATGTTTGGTTGCGCCGTGCTCACCGGAATGGGTGCAGTGTTGAATACCGCGGCTGTCAGTCCGGGGCAGTCCGTAGCGGTGTTCGGCCTCGGAGCCGTGGGCCTGTCAGCCGTCATGGCAGCGCGCCTCGCTGGAGCCGCCGACGTCATTGCCATCGATCCAAACCAAGGCAAGCACCAGCTGGCCCGCGACGCCGGCGCCACATCGGTGGGAACGCCGGAGGACGCGGCACGGCTGATCGCGGAAGCGTCCGGGGACGGTGTGGACGTTGCCATTGAAGCGGTGGGATCAGCAGGCGTTATCGCCTCCTGCCTGGAGCAGGTGACGCGGGGAGGCGCCGTGGTGTCGGTGGGCCTGCCCCATCCGTCCGCCCAGTTGACGGTGCCGGCCCTGCAGTTTGCCGGGGCGGGAAAACGGCTGCTGGGCTCCTACATGGGGGATGCCGTGCCGGCGCGCGACATTCCGCAGTACCTGGCGTTCTGGCGCGAAGGCAGGCTGCCGGTTGAGCTGCTGCATACTGACACCCGGCCGCTCAGCGAGATCAATGAGGGCCTGGATGCGCTGGCATCCGGGCAGGTGGTAAGGCGGCTGTTCCAGGCCTGACTTGTGCGGGGGCCTGGGTCCGCAAGAACAGCGCTTACCCCGCCAGCACCCCGGAGCGCTCCTTCATTTCCGCCTTGAGTGCCGCAATCACTGCCTGGACCGGTGCGGACCGGAGCGACTCCGGGCGGGCAACGGCCCAGATGGGGAGCTGGCGCTCAAAGTCGGCCGCCAGGACGGGCACGAAGTCCCCGCAGCCCGCCACCATGAAGTTGGGCAGCAGCCCAATGCCTGCACCCTGCCGTACCGCCTCCACCTGGGCGAACACGCTGGTGGCCTGGAAGCTCGTCCTGGGCAGCGGAAGCTGCGAGGACCAGCGCGGCCCCAGCTCCGCCACCTGGAGTGCGGACTCGACGTAGGACACAAACCCGTGCTGCCCCACGTCGTCGAGCGTTTCCGGCAGGCCATGCCGGGCGGCATACGCTGAGCTTGCGTAGAGGCGCAGGTAGTAGTTGCTCAGGAAGATTGTCTGCGCGGTGGTGACGTCCGCCCGGCCCACCACGATCTCCAGGTCCACGCCCGACCGGTTCTGGCTGACTTTCCGGGTGGCGCTGAGCATTTCGATGTTCAGCTGCGGGTTTTGCTGCTGGAGCCGCACCAGCGACGGGGTGACGAACACTGCCCCCACGCCGTCCGTCGTGGCGACGCGGACCAGGCCGGCGAGGGTGCTTTGGTCCTGGCTGATCAGGCCGGACAGCGAGCCAAGGGTACCTTCGATCGCCTCTGCCGCTTCCACGGCCGCGGCACCGAGCTGCGTCAGCTCCCAACCCTGCGGGCTGCGTTCCAAAGTCCGGCCGCCCAGTTGCCTGTCCAGGGCGAGGATGCGGCGGGAGATGGTGGTGTGGGTTGTTCCCAGCGTCTCGGCTACCGCGTTGAACCGGCCCAGGCGGGCAACGGTGAGCAGGATGAGCAGGTCGTCGGGGCTTGGCAACCGTCTCAGGTCCACTCCGGTCCTTCCTTCGATGTGCAGCAATGCACATGGCCTCTGTGATTTTTCCCCTTGATTGCACTCTAGCAGGGTGTGATCGTTGACACAGACATGCCGGCAGTACGGCTGGAATGGAAGCAAAGGAGCTTACTCGTGGCAGTTATCGGTTGGATTGGCCTGGGCAACATGGGCGGCCACATGTCCGTAAACCTGGCGAAAGCCGGGCATGATGTGCGCGGTTTCGACCTCAACCCGGCAGCCCTGGCAGCCGCTGAAGCAGGCGGCGTCAAGCGGACCGCCAGCATCGCCGAAGCGGTGGATGGTGCGGACGCCGTGTTCACCATGCTGCCCAAGGGCGAACATGCCCGTGCGGTGTATCTCGGCGGGGACGGCGTGCTGGCGCACGCGGACACCCGGACGCTGCTGATTGACTCCTCGACTATCGACGTCGCCTCCGCCCAGGAACTGCACGACGCCGCTGCTGCCGCTGGCTTCAGCTTCGTGGACGCGCCGGTGTCGGGTGGAATGAGCGGGGCGGAAGCGGGAACGCTTACTTTCATGGTTGGCGGCGAAGAGGGGGCCGTGGCGGACGCCACGGGCTACATCGGCCCCATGGCCGCCAACATCATCCCCACGGGCGGCCCCACCACGGGGCAGGCGGCCAAGATCTGCAACAACCTGATGCTTTTCATCAACCTGGCCTCCACCGCGGAGGGCGCTGTGCTCGCCGACCGGCTGGGCCTGGACAAGCAGGTCTTCTGGAACATTGCCTCTGTCTCCTCGGGCGACTCGTGGGCACTGCGGACCTGGTACCCGGTGCCCGGCGTGGTTCCTACCGCAGCCTCGAACAACGGCTTCGCGCCCACCTTCACCACAGAGCTGGCGAACAAGGACATTGGGCTGGCCATCAGCGCAGCCGAGGATACCGGCACGCCCCTGGAGATCGGCAGGCACGTCCAGCAGCTGTTCCAGCGGCTTATTGACGCCGGTGACGCCGGCAAGGACTGCTCCATGATCATCAAGCTCGTGGACGGCTCACTCGAACCCGCCAACCCGGCGCCGTCCGCCAACTAGCCCGCACCACGCAACGCAGGAAAAGAGACTCCCCGTGGAAACCATCCCGCACTACATCAACGGCACCCGCGTCAGCGACGCAGATCGCTTCGGCCCGGTGTTCAATCCCGCCACCGGTGAACAGGAGAAGCAGGTGGCGCTTGCCTCGGCGGCACGGACAGAGGAAGCCATCGCGGCTGCCCGTTCCGCGCTGCCGGCCTGGCGGGCCACCAGCCTGGCCCGGCGGACCGGCATCTTCTTCCGGGTCCGCGAAATCCTGACCCAGCGGAAGCCAGAGCTCGCAGCCATCCTCACCAGCGAGCACGGGAAGGTCCTCTCCGACGCAGAGGGCGAAATCGCCCGCGGCCTGGAGAACATCGATTTCGCCACCGGCCTGTCCCACATGCTCAAGGGCGAGCGGTCCGAGCAGGTCTCCACCGGGGTGGACGTGCACTCCGTCCGCCAGCCGGTGGGCGTCGTAGCCTGCATTACGCCGTTCAACTTTCCGGCCATGGTGCCGCTGTGGATGATCGGCAGTGCCCTGGCCTGCGGCAACACCGTGCTGCTGAAGCCCAGCGAGAAGGACCCGTCGGCCGCCGTCTTCATCGCGGAGGCCTTCGCCGAAGCGGGCCTGCCGGCCGGGGTGCTGAACGTGGTCCACGGTGACAAGGAAGCCGTGGATGTCCTGCTGGAGCACCCGGACGTCAAAGCCGTGAGTTTTGTCGGCTCCACTCCCGTTGCCCAGTCGATCTACAAGCGGGCGGCAGAACACGGCAAGCGGGTGCAGGCACTGGGCGGTGCCAAGAACCACATGGTGGTGCTTCCCGACGCCGACCTGGACATGGCTGCCGACGCTGCGGTTTCGGCCGCCTACGGGTCAGCCGGCGAACGCTGCATGGCCGTCAGCGTCCTGGTGGCCGTGGGCAACATCGCGGACGACCTGGTGAAGGCAATCTCCAGCCGCATGGCGGGTTTGAAGATCGGCCCGGGAACGGACCCCGCGTCCCAGATGGGCCCCTTGATCACCGCGGAGCACCGGGACCGCGTGGCCTCCTATGTGGCGGGGGCCGAAAATGAAGGCGCATCCGTGGTTGTGGACGGGCGCTCGCAGCAGTTCGATTCAAACGGATTCTTCATCGGCGTCAGCCTGGTGGACCACGTCAAGCCGGGCATGAAGGTGTACGACGACGAGATCTTCGGCCCGGTCCTGTCCGTGGTCCGCGTCGATACCTACGGCGACGCCGTGAAGCTGGTCAACGACAACGAGTTCGGCAACGGCACGGCCATCTTCACCCGTGACGGCGGGGCGGCCCGGCAGTTCGAGTTCGACGTCGAGGCAGGCATGGTGGGCGTCAACGTGCCAATTCCGGTGCCGGTAGGCACGTTCTCGTTCGGCGGCTGGAAGAACTCGCTGTTCGGCGACACCCACATGTACGGCCCGGACAGCATCCGGTTCTACACCCGGGGCAAGGTGGTGACCACGCGCTGGCCGGATCCCTCCACCTCGGTGATTGACCTGGGCTTCCCGCAGGTCCACTGAGCTTGACAGGAGCACTGAACGCATAAAGGAGCGCCACCGGGCAGGCCCGGTGGCGCTCCTGTTACTAGCCGTTCATGATGTCGCTGCGCCGCTTCATGTAGTCCTCCATGGACAGCTCACCGTTGGTGTACTGCTGGTCCAGTTCCGCGAGCTTGCGGGCGCGGTACCCTTGCGGTGCTGCCGGCGGCGGGGGAGTGGCCGGCGCTGGGGACTGTCCCGGCGTCGGCTCTCCGGGACGCGGCTGCTGAGACCCCTGCTGATCAAAGCCGGGCTGGCCAAAGCCTGGCTGACCAAATCCCTGTCCCTGCGGGGGACCGTAGCCGGGGTCCGGCAGAGGCTGCTGGCCGTACTGGTGGGGCAACGGCTGCGGGTCGCCCAGGGGCTGCGGCCGCTGGATACTGCGGAAGCCGCCGGAGAAGTAGTCCTGCTGGGTATAGCCGTCGCGGGGCTGGTTGCTCTGCGGCCCGGCCGAGCCTGGATACTGGCCCGGTCCCGGGTACTGGCCGGGGCCGGGATACCCGTCTTGTCCGTGTTGCCCCGGGAACTGTTCAGGGAAGCGCCCGGGCAACGACTGGTCCCGGTCCCGCCGTGCCACGGACCGCCGGTACATCCGCATGGCCATGGGGACGACGAAGGACAGGACGATAATCCAGAAAAACAAGCTGCTCACGGTGCCGCGCCTCTCGAGTGTTGTCCTTCCAGCCTAACCCCGGGCGGCCTTACCGGCGGCTGGGCTCCGACGTTCCCAACGGGCCCTCACCGGCACCCAAGGGAACGCCCGGACCGAAGACGGGGCCCGGCGTCGGCCGCTTTGCCGTGATGCCGTCCCCGGAGGACTGGCGGCGCAGCCGCCGCAGCACCCACGGCACGAAGTATTCGCGCGCCCACACCAGGTCCCCGCTCCTGGCCTCGCGCCAGGTCCGGGGCGGCAGGGGCTTGGGCTGCAGCGGCTCCAGGGAATGCTCAACGTTGAGCGCGTCCAGCACCATGGCCGCTATGGTGTGGTGCCCCAGCGGGGAGAAGTGCAGCCGGTCCTGGTCCCACATCTGCGGATCGCTCAACTGCCGCAGCGACCACATGTCCGCGATGATGGCGTCGTGCCGCGTTGCCACCGTCCGCAGGTTCTCGTTGTAGATGGCCACCTTGCTGCGGATCCTGCCGAGCACTGACGAGCCGGTGTCAGGTCCGTTGAACAGGACCACCGTGGCACCACCCAGGGACAGGATCTGGACCACGGAATCGAGCTTTTCGGCCAGCACGTCCGGGTCGCCGCCCGGGCGGATGAGGTCGTTGCCGCCCGCCGACAGGGTTACCAGGTCCGGCTTCAGCTCCAGGGCAGGCGCCAGCTGCTGGTCAACGATCTGCTGCAGCAGGCGGCCGCGGACGGCCAGGTTGGCGTAGGCGAAGTCAGGCTGGGTCCTGCCCAGCTCCTCGGCCACCCTGTCGGCCCAGCCGCGGTGGCCGCCGGGGCTCGCGGGTTCGGGGTCGCCGATGCCCTCGGTGAAGGAATCGCCCATCGCCACGTAACGGGTCCACGGGTGGGATCCCGGGTGCGCGGACGGGGCCTTGATGTCACTTGCGTCAGTCACGGTCCTATCCTGCCTTCCGCTTCACTGCCTACGCGAACGTAGGTTGTTACTTGTGGGTAACTGATATGAATGGAAACCATGACTGAAGCCGAAGTATTTCCTGCCCCCGTTGTCCTGTGGTCCCATCCGGAGGACCAGCGCGACGGCAAGCCGCTGCTGGTGCTCCTCCACGGCTACGGCGCCAATGAGCGGGACCTGCTCAGCCTGGCCGACCTGCTGCCCGGGGACTTCGCCGTCGCGTCCGTGCGTGCGCCGATCGCCACGGGCCCCGGCTTCACTTGGTTCCCGCTCACGGCCTCCATCGAGTACTCGCTGGAGCGGGTCAAGAAGGCCTCGGCGTACGTACTGGAGTGGATCGACACCATCCGGGTGGGGCATCCGTCGGTGACCCTGCTCGGCTTCTCCATGGGCATGGCCATGGCAACCACGCTCCTGCGGCAGCGGCCCACGGACTTCGCTGCCGTCGTCGGACTGTCCGGTTTCGTGGTGGACGCAGCCGGCGACCCTTCGTTCAGGGACGATGAGCTGGACGGCACCGTGCCCATGTTCTGGGGCCGGGACCAGCAGGATCCGGTGATCACCCAGGACAAGATCGAGTACACCATGGGCTGGGTCCGCAAGCACGTCAAGCTCACCAAGGTGCTCTACACCGGCATGTGGCACGGGATCAACCAGCAGGAGATCGGGCACGTGGGGGAGTTCCTCACGCACGAGGTGCTGAACAAGTAGGCGTACCACGGCGGGCACGGCGAAGCAGCCGCCGCTGTTAGTCAGGCCTCCGGCGCCACTACCCGGACGCTCTGTCCGTTCACCGTGACAACGTCGCCGTTGTGCAGCTGGCGGCCGCGGCGGTCGTCGATTTCGCCGTTGACCTTGACCAGCCCGTTCTTGATGAGCTCCGCCGCCTCCACGCCGTCCTCCACGAGGTTGGCGAGCTTCAGCAGCTGGCCCAGCCGGATCATGCTGTCGCGGATGGGGACGTCGTCAATGGGGTTGCTCATAGAGCAATAATGCCTGAACTAAGGTGGATTCAATGACCTCCCCTTCCCGCCTGCCGGTGCTCGCAGGCCTGCCCCTGGCCGTGGGTTCCGGCCTTGCCATCCCAGTCCAGGGGCGAATCAACGGGGCCCTGGGCGCCCGCCTCGGTGACGGCATCGCAGCGGCGGCCGTGAGTTTCAGCACAGGCCTGCTGGTCATGATAGTGATTTCGCTGGTCCTGCCGCGCGGGCGGGCGGGGCTGGCCGGCATCCTTCCCGCGGTCCGCAAACGCGCCTTTCCACGTATCTACGTGGTGGCCGGTGCCATCGGCGCGCTGTTCGTTTTTGCCCAGTCGTTCACGGTGGGCATCCTGGGCGTGGCACTCTTCACCGTGGCCACGGTCACCGGGCAGACCGTGAGCGGCCTGCTGGTGGACCGCCTGGGAATCGGGCCGGCCGGGAAGAAATCCGTCACCGGCATCCGCATCATTGGCTGCGTCCTCACTATCGCCGCCGTCGCCTGGGCGGTTTCGCCCCGGTTCAGCGGCGCGGGGGCCGGCGGAACCGACGGTGGTCCGTCCTCCCTGCTGCTTCCCATCCTGCTGCCTGTGGCGGCTGGCTTCCTGATGAGCTTCCAGCAGGCCATGAACGGCACCGCCACCGTCCACTACGGCACACCGATCGCGGCCACCCTGGTCAACTTCGTGGCCGGCTGCATCGTGCTCTGGACAGCGCTGGCGGTGAAGCTGGCGGTGGCCGGCCCAGCCAACCCGCTGCCGTCCGAATGGTGGTACTACCTGGGCGGTCCCATGGGCTGCGTCTTCATTGGGCTCGGCGCCCTCCTGGTCCGCAGCCTTGGCGTACTGGTCACCGGGCTGGGCATGATTGCCGGCCAGCTGCTCGGCTCGCTGGCCCTGGACCTGGCGCTGCCCGCCCCGGGCACCGTCGTCGCCCCGGCCACCGTCCTCGGGACCCTGCTGACCCTCGCCGCGATCATCCTGGCAACTCTGCCGTGGCCGCGGGGCGCGCTCCGCAGGCAGCGGCCGGTACGCTAGGACACGAGCTTTTCAACGATCTTCCTTCATTCGCCCCGGCACCCTGCCCACTGTGCCTCCAGGCATACGGCGGCCGGGGCCTGACAACCCGCGGACCGCACCCAGCGGCCCTGTAGAAATTGGAGTTACCCCATGGCAGCAAAGTCCGTCCTCGACCAGGTCATTTCCCTCTCCAAGCGGAGGGGCTTCGTGTTCCAGGCCGGTGAGATCTACGGCGGCTCGCGCTCTGCCTGGGACTACGGCCCCCTGGGTGCGGAGCTGAAGGAAAACATCAAGCGCCAGTGGTGGCAGTCCATGGTCCGCGGCCGCGAAGACGTGGTGGGCCTGGACTCATCCGTCATCCTGCCCCGCCAGGTATGGGAAGCCTCCGGCCACGTGGAGGTCTTCTCCGACCCCCTGGTGGAATGCCTCTCCTGCCACAAGCGCTACCGCGCCGACCACCTCGAGGAAGAATACGAGGAAAAGAAGGGCCGGCCGGCCGAGAACGGCCTGAAGGACATTGCCTGCGCCAACTGCGGCACCCGCGGCCAGTGGACCGAACCGCAGGAGTTCTCCGGCCTGCTCAAGACCTACCTGGGCCCCGTGGCCAGCGAGGAAGGCCTGCACTACCTCCGCCCGGAAACCGCCCAGGGCATCTTCGTGAACTTCAACAACGTCCTCACCACCTCCCGGAAGAAGCCCCCGTTCGGCATCGGCCAGATCGGCAAGTCCTTCCGCAACGAGATCACGCCCGGCAACTTCATCTTCCGCACCCGTGAATTCGAACAGATGGAAATGGAGTTCTTCGTCGAGCCCGGCACCGATGAGGAATGGCACCAGTACTGGATGAAGGAGCGCATGGCCTGGTACACCGGCCTGGGCATCCGCGAGGAAAACCTGCGCTTCTTTGAGCACCCGAAAGAGAAGCTGAGCCACTACTCCAAGGGCACCACGGACATCGAATACCGCTTTGGCTTCCAGGGCTCGGAATGGGGCGAACTCGAAGGCATCGCCAACCGCACCGACTTCGACCTCACCACGCACTCGAAGGCCTCCGGCCAGGACCTGAGCTACTTCAACCAGGCCACCAACGAGCGCTACACCCCATACGTGATCGAGCCTGCGGCCGGGCTCACGCGCTCCTTCATGGCCTTCCTGGTGGACGCCTACACCGAGGACGAGGCCCCCAACGCCAAGGGCGGCGTGGACGTGCGCACCGTCCTGAAGCTGGACCCGCGCCTGGCCCCGGTCAAGGCCGCCGTGCTGCCGCTGAGCCGCAACGAGGACCTGTCCCCGAAGGCCAAGGACCTCGGCGCGCAGCTGCGGAAGAACTGGAACATCGACTTCGACGACGCCGGCGCCATCGGCCGCCGCTACCGCCGCCAGGACGAGATCGGCACCCCGTTCTGCATCACCGTGGACTTCGACACGCTGGAGGACCAGGCCGTCACCATCCGCGAGCGGGACACCATGAGCCAGGAGCGGGTCTCCCTGGACAAGGTGGAGGGCTACCTGGCGGCACGGCTGATCGGGGCCTGAGCATGGCCATCGAATACCGCGAATGGCGGGACGGCGACGACCTGGCGCTCCTGGAAATCTGGGGCGACCCGGATACCGCCCAGGCCCGCCAGTTCCGCGGGGCCCTGGCCGTGTCCTCCAACGGGAGGGACGGCTCCCCGTGGCGCCGCTGCGTCGTGGCCGAGGACGTCATTGACGGCGTGGGCATTCCGGTGGCGGCCGGCGTCGTCTATGAGGCCTCCCTGCACCCGGAACGCCTCTGGTGCTACATCGAGGTGGCCCGCGACCACCGCCGCGCGGGCATCGGGGCGAGCCTCCTGACCATGCTGCGGCGCGAGGCCGAACACGCGCCGTCGGGGGTCACCAGGCTGCGCGCCAAGGTGGAGCCCGGCACCGCGGGGGCGGCCTTTGCCGAGGCGTTTGGGCTGGCACCCATCCAGCGTTCCCGCCTTGTGGTGGTGGAGCCGGGCGCCCTGCGGCTTCCGGTGTTCCCCGCCAAGGACGACGGCGGCGCGGCCAGCGGCGAGAACGCCGGCTCGGACGTGGTGATGGACCTTGCCACCGGCTCCGTGGAGCTGACCGACGTGGTGGGCCGGTACTACACCTCCATCCACGGGTGGGACTCGCCCGGCGTCCTGTCCGTGGGGCAGGTGCAGAAGCTGTTCCTGGACGAGCTCACCGGGGCCCACGGTGCCATCGTCCTGCGGGCGCAGCCGGAGTCCGCGTTCGGCTCAGGCGTGGCGCCGACCAAAAAGGGCCGCATCCGTGCCTTCGCGGTGAGCTACGCGGCCCCGGCAGACCCGGACGCCGCACCCCATGCTGACGCGGCTGCGGGCTCAGGTTCGGATACGCCCACCGACGTGTTCGTGGGGCACGAGCCTTCGCTGGACGCCGACGATGCCGCAGAGGCGGTCCGGGACATGCTTGCCCTGATCGCGTACCAGCACCCGGTCATGCTGGAACTGGACGACTCCATGGCCGCCCTGCGCGCCGCCGTCGAGCCCCTGCTGGAAAGCGGCAAGGCACGGTTGGCGGGGTCCGAAACCCTGGTGGTCTCGGACTAAGGAACTGCCTGCCTGCCCCCAGGCGGCCCCCGTTGGACGCCCACACAGGCCCTCAACGTTGCGTGCGGGTCACTTGGGGGAACGGGCCGTCCGTTGCGGGGCCTGCCTTCGGCGGGGAGCCCGACGGCGGCCCGCGGCGGCGTCTGCTGCGTCCAGGAGTTGCCGCACGGCGTCGGTCGGCGCGCTGCCTCCCAGGTGCGCGGGCATCCACCACGCGCCGGATTCCGGTCGGAGGGGAAACCCGTCGATGCACTGGTCGATCCCTGACTGCAGTGTCCGGCGCAGTGCTTCCGTGGCCGCTTCAACGTCAACGTCAGGCGGATAGACCACCGGTTCGGCCACGTGCACCCGTACCGGCGCCCGCCAGCTGCGGCGCAGGGAAAAGCCGTGGCCGCGGGTCAACACCCGGTGGGCGCCCCAGACGGACACCGGAATCACCGGGACGCCGGCCTCCGCAGCCATCCGGACAGCCCCAGTGCGGCACTCGCGTACGGTAAAACTGCGGCTGACCCCCGCTTCCGGGAACACGGCAAGGTACTCGCCGTCGCGCAGCTTGGCCACCGCGGCGTCATAGGCGTCCGAACGGTCCGTATATCCCACCACCACGTGGCCGCTGGCGCTGATGGCGGGGCCGGCAAGCCAATGGTCTGCCGCGCCCTGGTGGACCAGGAACCGCAGCTGGGCACGGGCGTGCCGCCACAGGAGCAGCTCCAGCACGGCAAAATCCAGGTAGCCGAAATGCGTGACGGCGAACACCGCCCCCTTGCCGGGGGCCACCAGCCGCGAGGGCCCCCTGGTGGGTCCCTTTTCGGGCAGGTGTTCCAGGCCGGTTGCGTGGATGTCCAGCCGCAGCGCCCAGCGCAGGAACTGCCCGGTCCGGACGATCAGCCGGTAGAAGCGGTCGTTGGTTGGTGGACGCCAGGGCATGGGAAACTGCCTAGAGGGTGACCTGGGCGGATGAGTCCGGCAGCAGCCGGGTGAAGGCAGGCGACGGCCGGACTGCGGCGCCCGTGCTCTCGGCAAAGGACTTGATGACGAACCCGGTGGCGAGTGTCTGCCACACCCGGATCTTACGGAGCATGAAGTGCCCCACGCCTTTGAGGGCCACGTACTGCATGCTCGCGGCGTCGGCCGAGGCCCGGCGGGCGAAGGCAAGGGACTGGGAGGGGCTGGTCATGTGGTCGGTGGTGCCGTGGATGATCAGGACTTTCCTTCCGGCGACACTGGCTGCGGGAGTCTGCGGGCTCAGCCACGGGGCAAGCGCCACAACGGCCTCAACCTGGGCGTGGTCCGCTGCGCACACGGCTGTCAGGCCGCCCATGGAGTGGCCCAGCAGGAAGACCGGAACGTCGGGGTGGCGTTCGGAAATCTTCCCCAGCGCCCAGCGGGCATCCTGCAACGGCGACATGTCAGGCCCGTTCCAGCCGCGGACGCTGTTGCGCAGTGACCAGACGGCCAGCCCGTGTTTCCGGCCGGCGCGGTGCAGGTGCCTGGCGAAGGGGACCATCCTGGCCGGGCTCAGGTGCCGGGCCTCCACCGGATCGCGGCTGTGGGCCTTGCCGCCGTGCAGGACCAGGACCACGCCCTTGGTGTCGCCGGATGCTTCAAGGACGCTCAGTACAGGCTGGTGGCCGGGAACCACCGGCGCCTGCCCGGCCTGCACCCCGCCGGCGTCACCTTCGCCTTGAACTCCTGCCCCTTGAACGCCTGGCCCATGCGTACCACGGTTGCCCATGCCTGGTTCCTCCCCATCCCGATGGTCCATTTATAAACCCTAAGGCGGCCCACGTAGAGTTCAACCATGAGGTTGTACTGCTGATGGGCGCCGGTCACTCCCATGCTTCCTTGGATCATTCGGAGCCGACGCCCCAGGCGATGGCTGCCCGCAGCAAGGCGAACCGTATCCTTGCCGCGGTGCTCATTCCGCTGGCGCTGCTGACCCTGGCCGGGATGGCCGCATTGTGGCCGTCGGGCAGCAGGGAAGGTGTCTCGCTCGCCAACCCGTACTCCACAGCCCCCGGGGTGACCTTCGATACGGGCACCATCCAGAACGTGGTGACCGAAAACTGCATGCAGGGCACCAGCCAGCAGGGGACGGGTCAACAGGGCACCAGCCAACAGGGGACAGGTCAACAGGGCACGGGCCAACAGGGCACCACACAGCAGCCGCCGGGACAGGGCTCGGACTGCACCTTCGCCTTCACGGAGCCGGACAAGGGCGGCAGCCCGGTGAAGGTGGTCATCAACCCGGATGTGGCCTCCTCGCACGGGGTCAAGCCCGGGGACCAGATCCGGTACCTGAATCTCTCCAAGGTCCAGGGCGCCACGGGCTCGCAGGGCTCACCGGCCTACATCTTCGTGGACTTCGTCCGCACGCTGCCGATTGTCCTGCTCGCCGTGCTCTACGCCGCGGTGGTCATCGCGGTCGCCAGGTGGCGCGGCCTCCGGGCCCTGATCGGGCTGGTGGGCGCCTATTTCGTGCTGGCCAACTTCCTGCTTCCAGGCCTGGTGGAAGGCAAACCGCCGCTGCTGCTGGCCCTGGTGGGTTCCACCGTGATCATGATCGGGGTGCTGTATTTCGCGCACGGATTCTCCGCGCGCACATCCACCGCACTCCTGGGCACCATCTTCGGCCTGGCCATCACCGCGCTGCTGGCAGCCTGGGCCACCGACGCCGCCAACCTTGCCGGAGTGGGCAGCCACGACGCCGCCACTCTGGTGAACACCTCGGCCAACATCTCCATCTCGGGGGTGATCCTTTGCGGACTCATCATCTCCGGCCTGGGTGTCCTCAACGACGTCACCATCACCCAGTCCTCCGCGGTGTGGGAGCTCTACGAACTGGCACCGGCCAGCAGTGCGCGGAAGCTGTTCACCTCCGCCATGCGGATCGGCCGCGACCACATCGCCTCCACCGTGTACACCATCGCCTTCGCCTACGCCGGCGCCGCACTGCCCATCCTCATCATCGTCATGCTCTACGACCGGCCGCTGCTGGACACCCTCACCAGCGCCGAACTGTCCGAGGAAGTCATCCGGACCCTTGTGGGATCGATCGGGCTGGTCCTGGCCATCCCCGTCACCACCCTGATCGCCGTGCTCGTAGTCAAGGCAACCGGCATCAGGGCCGCGGACGCCGCTCCTGCGGTTGCCGGGTCACAGGACACTGAGGCGCAGGACATTGCAGCAGGAGACGGAAAGAACGACGGCGGGCACAGCCCCGCGGACGGCGTTGCGGACACCGGGGCGCTCGCCGCTGCCGCGCTCGAGCAGCGCAGCCGGCGCGCCGCCGTCGAACCCCCGCACGAACAAGTGAACGAACAAGTGCACGAACCCGCCACCCGGCGGGGCCGCCGGGCCGACCGCGGCTGAACAGCCTTACGACGGACGGCCTTTCAGCGGGCTGCTTTGCTGCCGCGTGCTGCTGGGCGTCGGCCAGCCTGGAAATCCGGTTGCCCAAAACCTGCGACGGGCCACTGGCACTGGCGGGAATGGCCGATTTGCCCGGCTTTGCAACAATGGACAGGTGACTGTTGCAGCAACTCCCCCCGCCCCCAAGCTGGAACTCCCGCCCCTGAAGCTGGGACCCATCACGGTTGACACCCCGGTGATCCTGGCCCCGATGGCCGGCATCACCAACTCCGCCTTCCGCAGGCTCTGCCGTGAGTACGGCGGCGGCATGTACGTGGCGGAGATGGTCACCTCCCGCGCGCTGGTGGAGCGGACACCCGAATCCCTCCGCATCATCTCGCATGACGAGGACGAAAAGGTCCGGTCCGTCCAGCTGTACGGCGTGGACCCCGTCACCGTCGGCGCCGCCGTCCGGATGCTGGTGGAGGAAGACAGAGCGGACCACATCGACCTCAACTTTGGCTGCCCCGTTCCCAAGGTGACCCGGCGCGGCGGCGGCTCCGCCCTGCCCTGGAAGACCGACCTTTTCACCTCGATCGTGCAGACCGCCGTCAGGGAAGCCTCCAAAGGCAACGTTCCACTGACCATCAAGATGCGCAAGGGCATCGACGATGACCACCTGACGTACCTCGACGCCGGCCGCATCGCCCGCGATTCCGGCGTTGCCGCCGTCGCCCTCCACGGGCGCACCGCCGCCCAGTTCTACTCAGGCAAGGCCGACTGGTCCGCCATCGCCCGGCTCCGTGAGGCCCTGCCCGACATCCCGGTGCTGGGCAACGGCGATATCTGGTCCGCGGAGGACGCCGTCCGGATGGTCCGCGAAACCGGCGTGGACGGCGTAGTCGTGGGCCGCGGCTGCCAGGGCCGGCCGTGGCTCTTCGGCGACCTGCAGGCCGCTTTCGAAGGCAGCGACGTCCGCCACCGGCCCAACCTGCGGCAGGTGGCAGAGGGCGTCTACCGCCATGCAGAACTGATGGTGGAAACCTTCGGCGATGAAGGGAAGGCGCTGCGCGAGATCCGCAAGCACATCGCCTGGTACTTCAAGGGCTACGTGGTGGGCGGGGAACTGCGCACCCGGCTGGCCCTGGTCACCAGCCTGGAGGTGCTCCGGGACACCCTGGCCGAGCTGGATCTGGATTCGCCCTATCCGGGGGTGGACGCCGAGGGCCCGCGCGGCCGCGCCGGCTCACCCAAGAGGCCTGCCCTGCCCAAGGACTGGCTGGACTCCCGGGCCCTGAACGATGATCAGTCCCGGGATATTTCCGCCGCAGAACTGGATGTTTCCGGTGGCTGAAACACCGACGGCAGGAACCCCCACCGCCGCCCTGGCGCTTCCCGGGTACGACACGCACGATTCTGCCCGCTGGTTTGAGGAGCCGCCGAAGAGCACCTACCGGTCCGACTTTGAGCGGGACCGCGCCCGGGTGCTGCATTCCTCGGCCCTGCGCAGGCTGGGCGCCAAAACCCAGGTGGTGGCACCGGACACCGACGACTTTGTCCGCACCCGCCTCACGCACAGCCTGGAAGTGGCGCAGGTAGGCCGCGAATTGGGCCGTGCCCTGGGCTGCGATCCGGACGTGGTGGACACCGCCTGCCTCAGCCACGACCTGGGCCACCCGCCCTTCGGCCACAACGGCGAATCGGCGCTGAACGAGGTGGCCCATGCCATCGGCGGTTTCGAGGGCAACGCCCAGACCCTCCGCCTGCTCACCCGGCTCGAACCCAAGGTGCTCACTGCTGACGGCCGGCCTGCCGGACTGAACCTCACCCGCGCCAGCCTTGACGCGGCGTCGAAATACCCGTGGTCCGCGCTGGAAGCGCCGGTGATCCACGGCCAGCGCACCAGCAAGTTCGGCGCGTACGAGGACGACCTGCCCATCTTCAACTGGATCCGCGAGGGCGCCCCGGAACGCCGGACCTGCCTGGAAGCCCAGGTGATGGACCTGGCCGACGACATCTCCTACTCGGTGCACGACGTGGAGGACGCGATCGTTGCCGGCCACTTCCAGCTGCGCTGGATGGACAACCCGGACCACCGCGCCCGGGTGGTGGGGTACGCCAAGCAGTGGTATCTCCCGCACAACGACCCCGCCGCCATCGACGCCGCCCTGGGACGGCTCGAAGCCACGGACGTCTGGGTCCGCGAGGCGGATGGAAGCCGCAAGTCCATGGCTGCCCTGAAGAACATGACCAGCCAGCTGATCGGCAGGTTCTGCCAGAGCGCCCTGGAAACCACCCGGGCCGTTTACGGGCCGGAGAACCTCACGCGCTACAACGCCGAACTCATGGTCCCGGACGAGACCGTCATGGAAATCGCGGTGATGAAGGGCCTTGCCACCACCTTCGTGATGACCACCGAACACCGGCAGCCCATCTATGAGCGCCAGCGCGAGGTGCTGCACGCCCTGGTGACAGCCCTCAGCGCCACGGGGGACCGGCATCTGGAGCCGATGTTCGCTGCGGACTGGCGGGCGGCGGACGACGACGGCGCCCGCCTTCGCGTGATCATCGACCAGGTGGCGTCCCTCACCGACGGGTCCGCCCTGGCCATGTACGAGCGTTTGGTGGGGAGCCTGCCCTCGCTCTGGTGAACCGCCCGTGAAGACCGCCCCTGGACATCGGCCGGATCAACAGCTTCCTTAAAGGATCTACACAGGAATGAAGCGCACCATGGGAGGAAAGACGGGCCGCTAGGATCGGGAGCAGGTCATGAGTACTCGCAGCAGGGGCAAGCGCCTCGCCACCGGGATTACCGCGGCCGTGGGCGTTGGCAGTTTCGCCGCTGCCGGCGTGGCGGCGGCTGCCGTCTATGCTGCAACGCCGTCCGTGATAGCCAGGACCACCCACACCCAGGACAGCAGCACCCAGGACAAGAGCACCCAGGACAAGAGCACGCAGGACAAGAGCACCCAGGGGAGCACGCCCAAATCCGGTTCTTCCCGCTCTGACGGCGACGACTACGGAACCCGCAAAGACAACAGCACGCGCCGCTCCAAGAGCTATGGCAATAACGGCAGCACCAGTCCGGTCCAGCCCGGGAACGGCGGCACCGTCCATGGCAGGTCCTCAGGGTCCTGACGTGGACAGCGTAGATGTTTCCGGTACCGGGGT
This sequence comes from Arthrobacter sp. AG367, assembly GCF_007828995.1. Classification (NCBI taxonomy): domain Bacteria; kingdom Bacillati; phylum Actinomycetota; class Actinomycetes; order Micrococcales; family Micrococcaceae; genus Arthrobacter; species Arthrobacter sp. AG367. The sequence goes on along the minus strand of NZ_VIVE01000003.1, from coordinate 148,915 downwards.
TGCTGGTTCCACCACCACCGGCGGCGCAGCAGCCTCCGTCGACACCATAACTCCGGAAGCCACAGCAACTCCGGAAACCACAGCGCAATCCACCTGGACAGTCTGGCAGTTGGACGCATCCGTGACCGTTACCGATCCCGGCAGGCTTGCCGCGGCGGAAGCCATTGTCCGCGGCGTGGTGGCCGCCGTCGACCTCGCCTGCAGCCGTTTCCGCGGTGATTCTGAACTGGTGCGGCTCCAGCCGCGAATGGCGTCGGGCGTCAGCGTAAGCCCACTGTTCCGGCTGCTCCTGGAACGCGCCCTGGACGTGGCGGAGATGACCGGCGGCGATGTGGATCCCACGCTCGGGGCAGACCTGGCAGCCCTGGGCCACGGCCCGGGGATGCAGGGCCTGCCCGGGCTGCACAGCGTGCCGGCGCTGCCCGCGCCGTCGCCGCACGTCCCGTTGCCGCCCGCCCCTGCTCCCAGGCTCCCGGGATGGTCCCGGGTAACACTCGATTCGGCCAAGCTGACCGTACCGGCTGACCTGCGCCTCGACCTGGGTGCGTCAGCCAAGGCTGTCGCCGCGGATCTTGCCGCCGCCGAGGTGCACCGGAAGCTGGGCTGCGGGGTCCTCGTGGGCCTGGGCGGCGACCTTGCGTCCGCAGGGCCGGGACCCACGGTGGAAGGGAACCCGGGCCAGTGGCAGATCCTGGTTCAGGACCTTCCCGCAGACCCAGCCCAACAAATCTCTTTGGCGCCGGGATATGCCCTGGCTACGTCCAGTACCCAAAAGCGCCGCTGGACGCACGAAGGGACGACCGTCCACCACATCCTTGACCCCCGCTTTGGCCTCCCGGCCGAAACAGTTTGGCGTTCGGTGACCGTGGCGGCCCTTACCTGCCTGCAAGCCAACGCGTTCAGTACTGCTGCCATAGTCCGCGGCTTCGCGGCCCTGGAATGGTTCCGGGCCGAAGGGATCCCGGCCCGGCTCGTGGACAGCAGAGGCAGGGTGACAACCACCGGTGGCTGGCCGGCCGGTGGCTGCCACCCTGCCGCAAACGCTGCAGGCACCAGCGCTGGAAGCTTCACGGCCGGTGGGGGTGTCCGCCATGGATGAAGCGATGTGGGCCTTTGGCCGCGTCAGTGGGTTTGTGTCCCTTGCCCTGTTCACCGGATCCGTACTGCTGGGGATCCTGAACCGGTCCGGCCGGCCGTTCATGGTGCTGCCCCGGTTTTCCATCAGCCTCCTGCACCGGAACATCTCCCTGCTCGCCACGGTCTTCCTGGGGCTGCACGTGGGCTCCCTGCTTCTTGACTCCTACGCAAAATTGAACCCGGTGGACATCGTGGTGCCGTTCCTTGGTTCTTTCCAGCCGTTCTGGCAGGGGCTGGGGACGGTGGCCCTGGACCTTGTCCTGGCTGTGGTGGTGACGGGGCTGCTGCGCCACCGGATCGGGCTGCGCAGCTTCAAGGCCGTCCACTGGCTCAGCTACGGCGTGTGGCCGGTGGCAATGGCGCACGCCCTCGGCAACGGCACCGACGCCTCAAGCGGCTGGTTCCTCCTGCTGGCTGTGGCGTCCGCGGTGGCTGTTGCCGCGGCCCTGCTGTGGCGGCTGAGCCCGTCCTTCCTCGAGACCTCGCATGCCAGGCAAGGAAACCTCCCGTGAGCCGTGACATCCACCCCCAGGTGGCCCCCGGGATCCAGCCGCAGGTGTCCCGGAAGGGCCACGATGACCCCCACAACAGCGGTCACCGGCCGGCATCCCGGGACAGCAGCCACCAGGAGCCGCGCCTCCTGGCCGCAGGCCCCGACGCAGGGTGGGCCCAGCACCTGGACACCTTCGGGCCCTGGGAGCCGCAGCCTGCCGCGGGCGGCCTGCTGGAGGCGCTGGTAGTGGCCGGACTGACTGGCCGGGGTGGAGCCGCCTTCGAAACCTGGCGCAAGGCCACGGCGGCCGTCGGCCCGGGCAGGAAGGGTTTGTTTTCCGCCAAACCTGTGGTGATCGCCAACGGCGCCGAAGGCGAACCGCTCAGCTTCAAGGACCGGACGCTCCTGGCCCATGCGCCCCATCTCGTCATTGACGGACTGTTGGTCCTGGCCGCTGCCCTGGGCGGCGCCGGCATGTACGTCTACGCGCCGGCGGCCAGTCTGCCCCGCATGCGGCAGGCGCTCAAAGAGCGCCCGGGGGCCGCGAAGATCCGCCTGGTGGAGTCACCCGAAACGTTCATCTCCGGGGAGTCAAGCGCGGTGGTCAACATGATTGCCAACGGTGCCGCCGTGCCCACGGACCAGCGCGGGCGCCTCAGCGAGTCGGGACTCAACGGCCGCCCCACCCTGGTGGCCAATGTCGAAACCCTGGCCCAGGTTGCCCTGATCGCACGCTACGGGGCGCAGTGGTTCCGCCAGGCCGGCACCGCAACGGATCCCGGCACCCGGCTGGTGTCCGTGTCCGGCCCCGCCCCGGTCCGGGATGTGGTGCTGGAGGTGCCCGGCGGCGTGCAACTTTCTGCGGTCCTGAAGGAAGCGGGGATGGATCCTGCCTCCTTGTCCGCCGTCCTGGTGGGCGGCTACCACGGCCGGTGGGTACGTCCCGGGGCACACGCCATCTCGCCCGCGGGACCGCCGGACCGGACCGCCCGGCCGGGTGCAGGAGTGATCCATGCCCTGGACCTCCAGGACTGCGGCATCCAGGCGACGGCCCGGATTGTCAGCTACCTGGCCAACCAGTCCGCCCGGCAATGCGGGCCATGCATGTTCGGCCTGCCGGCCATGGCATCCGTCCTGAACAGGATTGGCGGAGGGGAACGCAATCCCCGCTTGGCCTCCGAGCTGGACCGCCTGGGGCGGCTGGTTTCCGGCCGCGGCGCATGCCGGCATCCGGAGGGAACCACCGGACTGGTCAGCAGCGCCCTTGAGGTGTTTGCCCCGGACTTCCGGGCCCACCTTTCCGGATACTGCACGGGTCCGGGAGGCGCAGCGGCATGACGACGTACCTGCACATCGACTGGACCAGCTGTGACGGCCGGGGCCTGTGCACCGAACTTCTTCCCGGCGTGCTGGACCGGGACGACTGGGGGTATCCCGTGGCCCGCGGCAAGGCGGGCCGCGAACGCACGGACGTGCCCCTGCGGGAAGCCGACCGGGAAGCCGCCCAGGAGGCCGTCTTCCTCTGCCCCAAACTGGCACTGAGCCTGCACGGGAGGACGCCGCAGCAACCGGACCAGAAGGTGCCTGGCCGGTAGGGGCCAGGCCTGACACTAAGATTGCTGTGTGGCTGGGCTGATCAAACGTGAAGATATCGACGAAGTACGCCAGCGCACGGACATCAAGGAAGTGGTGGACGGCTACGTCACGCTCAAGGGTGCCGGGCTGGGAACCTTCAAGGGTCTGTGCCCCTTCCACGACGAGCGCTCGCCGTCCTTCACCGTCCGTCCCCAGGTAGGCCGCTACCACTGCTTCGGCTGCGGCGAGGACGGTGACGTCATTGCCTTCGTGCAAAAGCAGGACCACAGTTCCTTCCAGGAAGCCGTGGAAAAGCTTGCCGCCCGGATCGGCTACGAGCTCCGCTACGAGGACGGCGGGACCGGGCCCAACCGCGAGGAGGTGGGCCGCCGCCAGCGGCTCCTGGACGCGCACAAGATCGCGGACGAGTTCTTCCGCGCCCAGCTGCTCACCCCCGGCGCCGCCGAGGCCAGGAATTTCCTGTTTGGCCGGGGCTTTGACAGGGCAGCGGCGGAACACTTTGGCTGCGGGTACGCCCCGCAAGGGTGGGATGCCCTCCTGAAGCATCTCCGCGGCCGCGGTTTCACCGATGCCGAGCTCAAGCTCACCGGGATGTTCAGCGAGGGCAACCGGGGAATTTACGACCGTTTCCGTGGCCGCCTCATCTGGCCCATCAAGGACATGGCCGGCGACACCATCGGCTTCGGCGCGCGCAAGCTCTACGAGGACGATCAGGGCCCCAAGTACCTGAACACCCCGGAAACCACCCTCTACAAGAAGTCACAGGTCCTGTACGGCATCGACCTCGCCAAGCGCAGCATCGCCAAGGACCGCCAGCTGGTGGTGGTGGAGGGCTACACCGACGTGATGGCCTGCCACCTGGCGGGAATTACGACGGCGGTGGCCACGTGTGGCACCGCGTTCGGCACCGAGCACATCAAGATAGCCCGCCGGCTGTTGTCAGACGACGGCACCGGGGGAGAGGTGGTGTTCACCTTCGACGGCGACGCCGCCGGCCAGAAGGCGGCCCTCCGGGCCTTCGAGGAGGACCAGCGGTTCACCGCGCAGACCTACGTGGCCGTGGAACCCACGGGTGCCGACCCCTGCGACCTCCGGCTCAGCCGGGGCGATGAAGCCGTGCACGCCCTGATCCAGTCCCGGCGGCCGCTGTTCGAGTTCGCCATCCGCACCACGCTGAAGCAGTTCAACCTGGACACCGTCGAGGGCCGCGTGCAGGGCCTGAAGGCATCCGTGCCCGTGGTGGCGGCCATCCGCGACGCCTCCACCCGCACCGGCTACTGCCAGGCGCTGACCGGCTGGCTGGGCATGCCGGACCCCAACGAGGTCCTGCGCCTGGTCAATGCGGCCGTAAAGCGCGGAGACACGGGGCGCCCCGCCGCACCCGGCCAACAGCAGGGGGGAGGGGCTGCCCACCCGGCCACTGCCAACTCCGCCACCTCCCAGGCCGGCGGGCCCGGCGTGGCTGCCGGGCCGTCGTCGGGCGCTGTGCCCTCCTACCACCGCCCCGACCCGCGGGACCCCGTGGCGTCCATGGAACGGCAGGCGCTGGAAGTGGCGCTGCAGCAGCCGTCGCTGCTGGCCGGTGGGGTTTGGGAGCGGTTCGCCGCCGCCAGGTTTGCCACCCCCGCCTTCCAGGCCGTCCATGACGCCATGCGCGCCACCGGCCCCGGGCTTGTGGGCGATCCCGTGCGCTGGGTGGAGCACGTCATGCACGAGGTTCCCGAGCCCCTCCGCCCGCTCGTCTCGGAGCTTGCCGTGGTGCCGCTGCCTGCCCACACGGAGGAAGCCGTGCTGAAGTACTGCCGCGACATCCTGTCCCGGCTTTTCGAACTCCAGATCACCCGCGTCAAGGCGGACAAGATGGGCCAGCTGCAGCGCCTGGACGCCGCAACGGATCCGGAAACCTACCAGCGGCTCAACCGTGAACTGATGATGCTGGAGATGGAACGCAGGGCACTGCGCGCGGAGACGTAGGCGGGAGCCTGGAGCGGGCGGGCGTGGCAGAGGTCACCGGCCGCCCGATTTCGTTTCCGCCGCAGGTGTTTGCTAGGCTAATACCCGCTTCATTCCTCCTTAGCTCAATTGGCAGAGCATTCGACTGTTAATCGAAGGGTTGCTGGTTCAAGTCCAGCAGGAGGAGCTTCCAATCCCCGTTCCGGCCTCCGGAACGGGGATTTTTTGTCTCCCATATGGGGCGTGTGGGCCCGTGAAACCGCCGATTTCCCTTGGGCCGGAATCCTTTGCTAATGTCGTACCTGCTTCATTCCTCCTTAGCTCAATTGGCAGAGCATTCGACTGTTAATCGAAGGGTTGCTGGTTCAAGTCCAGCAGGAGGAGCGCTACGAAAAATCCCCGTTCCTCCACTCGGAGGAACGGGGATTTTTTCTTTCCGCGGGGCGGGAAGCCGGGCTAGACGAAGTCCATTTCCACTTGCAGGAATCTTTCGGCCTCGGCAATTGCTGCCTCGAAGGCCTCCTTCTCGGTAGGTGACTTCCGGGGCTCACGGGGGTTCCATTCGTGCGGAGCGGAGTGGATCCTGACAAAACCGGCGTCCGGCGGGGCGTAGAAGATGCCGAACCGCTGCACGGGCCATTCCGGCGAGGTCTCCGGCGCCACCAGCAGGGCTGCATTGAAGGCGGGGTTGAACCATTGGGCGATGGGCCGGCGCCGGTCTTCGGTGAACAGCCCGGCCGCGTACAGTGCCGCCGACTGCTGGCCCGCCTGCGCGCACAGCCGCTCCCACCACAGTGGCAGGATTCGGGCGTCGCACCGTTGCCATGTGGCCGGAAGTGGCGGTTGGTTCTGCCAGCTGGACACGGGATTATTTTATCCCTGCAGGCAGCCGCAGGGGCAGGGAAAGCCGCCCCGGTGCGGCATGTCGGTCAGCGGCGGTTCCTGCGCCCGCGCTTCTCTGGTCCGTCCTTCCCCGGTCCACCCTTCCCCGGTCCAGGGTTCACGCGGTAGAGGAGAGCGGCGCCTGCCAGCATCCCCAGGACGATGCCGATGGCAGGGTTGCCAAGGGCGCGGCCGGCGAAATAGCCCACGACGGCGCCAAGCACCGCCCCGAGGAAAAGTCCCCTGCCGTTGCGGTGCGGTTTGCTGCTCATGGGCTGCCTTTCACAGGACGGCTGGAACGTGGAGTGGATTGACGGGGCTCAGTGGATCGGAGGGGCTCAGTGGATTGAAGGGGCTCGGTGGATTGAAGGCACTCAGTGGATTGAAGGTACGGTGCGCGGCCGGACCACCAGCCAAAGGGCGGCGATGGCCAGCAGGATGCAGGAGGCCTGCACCGCACCCATCGGCGCGGCGCTGGTGATGCCCAGCCAGCCCACCACGGGCGAAATCAGTCCTGCCATGAGGAACGTGGCCGCACCCAGCAGCGATGCCGCAGTCCCGGCCTGGGCCGCATGGCCCGCCAGCGCCAGCACCTGCACGCAGGGGAACATGAAGCCCGTGCCCAGGATGTAGAACCACAGCGGGACCATCACGCCCCACAGCCCAAGGCCCGCCCGGTCGAACACCACGATCAGCAGGCCCATCAGGAACATCCAGGCGGTGGCCCCGGCCAGGATCCATTGCGGCGGGACGATCCTGATCAGCCGGGCACTGGTCTGCACGCCGGCCACGATGCCCAGGGAATTGATGCCGAACAGCAGCCCGTACTGCTGGGCAGAGAATCCGAACACTTCCTGGAACAGGAAGGGGGAGGCGGAGAGGTAGGTGAAGAGGCCGCCGAAGTTGAAGCCGGCCACCATCAGCAGCCCCACGAAGATCCGGTCGCTGAAGAGTGCCTTGTAGCGCTGCCGGGCCGTCATGCCGCTCTGGCCCCGCTTCTCCGGCGGAAGGGTTTCGCGCACCAGGAGGAGGGCGGCCACGATCACCAACGTCCCGTATACCGCCAGGAACACAAAGATGCCGGGCCACGGCATCACCAGGAGCAGCTGTGAGCCGATGACGGGGGCCAGGATGGGTGCCAGCCCGTTGACCAGGGACATCCGGGAGAACATCCGCACCATGGCATAGCCGGAGAACAGGTCACGCACCATGGCCATGGCCACCACGCCGCCCCCGGCCGCGCCGACCCCCATGAGCACACGGAAGACTCCCAAGGTGGCGATGTCCGTGGACAGGGCAGCACCCAGGGAGGCCGCAATGTGCACTGCCGTGGCCAGGATCAGCGGGGTCCGCCGGCCGAACCTGTCACTGAAGGGACCCACCACCAGCTGTCCAAACGCAAAACCGACCGTTGTCCCGGCCAGGGTGAGCTGGACCTGCGCCTCGGTCACCCCCAGGCTTGCCTCCAGCGCGGGAAAGGCCGGCAGGTACAGGTCGATGGTGAACGGGCCGAGGGCCGTGAGGGCGCCCAGGAGGAGGATGTACAGGAGCTTGCGGCGGCGGCTCAGCAAGTCGCCCGGATTGGGGGGATTGGTCACGGAGAACAATCCTAGGCCCGGCCACGGCAGTTTTTGCAGCGTTGTAGGCCGCGCCGCCCGGCAAGCCCCCAAGTTCGCCCTGAACCTGAATGGTAGTTTGGGTGGCGTGGACTGTGCGGCTGCACATTTCCGCAGTAGACGGAAGCAGTATGTGACCCATGAGACCAGTAAGGCGGAACCGATGAGCGGACGTCACAGCGGGCGTACCAGCCCCGGATTGCGTATCACTGCGCTGCCCGGGACGGCAAGACTCCTATTCCGGTTGGCGCCCCGCCAGCTCAATGACGAGATCGCATTCGCCAAGATCGAACTCAAGCGCAAGGGAATCCAGGTCGGCGTGGCTGCGGCCTTCTTCGCCGTGGCGCTCCTGTTCCTTGCCTTCCTGGTGGTGGGCCTGATTGTCGCAGCCATCATGGGACTGGCCACCATCATGCCCGCCTGGTTGGCAGCCCTCCTGGTGTCCGCCGCTTTCCTGCTGGTGGCCCTCATTGGCGGACTGGTTGGCCTCGCGAGGTTCAAGAAGGCCATGCCGCTGATGCCGGAGGAAACCATCCGCGGCATCAGGCACGATATCGGCGTGGCCCGCGAAGGGTCCGCCTTCAACCCGGCTGTGCTGGATCCTGAAAGCCCGGAGGGCAAGGCTGCGAAGGCCGCCAAGGCTGAAGCAGCTGCCAAGGCCAAGGCCGAGAAGGCGGCAAAGGCCGCCGAGCACGACAAGGAATTCCCGCACGCGTCCGAGCCCGAGCTTGTCCGCCGGCTCAGCCAGCGGCGCCACCACATCACCGAGGTCCGTGACGAACTCGGCGTGGAGCTGGACCTCAAGACGCAGGCCCGCTACGTGCTGGCCGCCGCCCAGGTCAAAGCCCGCGAGAGCCAGGTGCTGGCGCAGCGCGGTGTGGAGGCCGCGGGGCAGAGGTTCGCGGCGTTGTCCGGATCCGCGGACCTGTCCACGCGGTGGAAGCCCCTGGCAGCTTTCGTGGCAGCCGGAACCGTCCTAGTGGTCCTCCTCCGAAAGCTGCTCCGCTCCAACTAGGCCGTTTCCGCTCAACAACTCATGACCGAAAGACCGCCACGCGGCGCAGGAAGGAGAGGGGGACGGGTGAAGTTCATTGGTGCAGGTGCCCGCCCCGGCCGTCCGCAGGTGGACCACGACCTCGTACTCACCATCCCCAACCTGCTCACCGTGGTGCGGTTCATGGGCGTTCCGCTCTTCATGTGGCTCGTCCTGGCCCAAAAGGAATATGGAGCCGGCGTGGTCGTCCTGGCAATCATGGCCGGAACGGACTGGATCGACGGCTACATTGCCCGCCGCTTCGACCAGGCCTCCAAGCTCGGCAGGGTCCTTGACCCGATCGCCGACCGGCTGGCCCTGCTCGCCGTAGCGTTCACCCTGGTGATTGCCGGCGTCGTGCATTGGCTGTACCTGGCCGCGCTGGTAGTCCCCGACGCCGTCCTGCTGGTCCTGACGCTCTCCCTTTTCCGCGGGCACCCGGATCTTCCTGTCAGCGTGGTGGGCAAGGTTCGGACCGGGCTGCTGCTCCTGGGAACGCCGCTGCTGGTCCTCTCCCGCCTGGACACCGGCTTCGCCGGCCAACTCTTCATCGCCGCCTGGGTGGTGCTGGGCCTTGGCCTGGTTGGCCACTGGGTGGCCGCCTACAACTACTTCTGGGCCATCCTGCGAAAGGGCAGGGAACTGAAACAGCACGACGGCGGGAACGGCTGATGGTGTGGGTTGCCGTCGGCCTGGCGGTGCTGGGCGCCTTCTGCCTGGCCTTGGGCGCCCAGCGCCAGGGCAGCGCTGTCAAAGCCGACACCGGCGGCCTCGCCCTGAGTTCCAACGGGTTCCTGCGCCTCCTGCGCAACCCCCGGTGGATGTTCGGGCTCCTGCTGCTCTGCACCGGAATGGCCATGAACGCGGTGGCCCTGGTCTCCGCGCCGCTCACCGTGGTCCAGCCCATCGGCGCCATCGCCCTGGTGATCACCACCGTGGTCAACGCCCGGGACCAGGACCTGACCATCAACCGTGCCACCACCGTGTCCATCGCCGCATGCGTCACCGGCTCGGCGCTCTTTGTCCTCCTGGCGGTCAACGTCACCCAGGAGAGCCACCACGTCAGCCTGGCGGACGAACTCACCATCGTGCTGCTGCTCGCCCTGGCGGTGGGCCTGTTCGGCACGCTGGCCGTGATGTTCAAGCACCGCATGAACGCGTTCGTCTACATCCTCGGCGCCGGTATCCTGTTCGGCTTCGTCGCGGTCCTGACCAGGATCATCGGCAAGCACCTCCTGGACCCCAACGGCCTGTTCCTGCTGAACGTGCAGTGGTACTCGGTGGTGGCCATCGTCGCGGCCGGCGGCCTGGGGTCCTGGTTCGTCCAGAGCGCTTACTCCACCGGTCCGCCGGACCTGGTGATAGCCGGCCTCACGGTTGTCGACCCCATGGTGGGCATCGCGATCGGCATCATCATCCTGGGTGAGCTGCGTCCCGACGTCCATGCCGTCATGGCGATTGCGATGGGAACGGCCGCCTGCCTTGCTATCGTTGGGGTTATCGCCCTTTCCCGGCACCACCCGGAGGTCACCAAGCGCAAGAAGGACGCTCGGAAGGCCGCCGGCAGGCCGTCCCACTAGCCCATTCCAGCAATTCCAAGCAATCCCACGAGGCCGCGGGCCAACTGCGCCGCCGGCCAACCGTGCTGTCAGTTCCACGCTGCCCGCACCGTGACCATCAGGAGTACTCCATATGACCACGCCAGCCGACCAGCGCCCCCTGACCATCCTGATCGCGGCGGACACCTATCCGCCGGACGTGAACGGCGCGGCACAGTTTGGATACCGGCTGGCCAAGGGCATGACTGCACGGGGACACGACGTCCATGTTCTGGCGTCCCGCGACAGCAAGGGAAAGAGCTTCACCGAGTTCCGCGAGGAAGCAACCGTGCACCGGCTGCGCTCGCACAGGGCTTTCACCCACGAGACCTTCCGCCTCTGCTTCCCCTGGGAAATCAAGAAGGACATCAGCCTGCTCTTCGACCGGGTCAAGCCGGACGTGGTGCACATCCAGAGCCACTACATGATCGGCGAGCACGTGCTCTATGAGGCCGTGAAACGCGGCGTCAGGATCATCGCCACCAACCACTTCATGCCCGAAAACCTCAACCCCTTCCTGCCCTTCCCGCAGTGGTTCAAGGACATCATCGGGCGCGTCTCCTGGAAGGACATGGGCAAGGTCATGGGACAGGCAGACGTGGTGACCACCCCCACGCCCCTGGCCGCCCGGGCCATGCACGACCATGCCTTCCTGCGGAAAGTCCTCCCGCTGTCCAACGGCATCGACTCCGCAGCCTACGAACTCAAGCCGGGCGAACACATCGAGCCCCATGCCAACCCCACCGTCCTGTTTGCCGGACGCCTGGCGGAGGAAAAGCATGTGGACGTGCTCATCGAGGCCATCGGCAAGACCCCGCCGGAGCTGAACGTCCATCTGGAGATCGTGGGCGGCGGCGAAGTGCGCTCCGCCCTCGAGGACCTGGTGCGGCGTCTGGGGCTGGGAAACCGGGTGAAGTTCCTGGGCCTTGCCAGCGACGAGGACCTGCGTAAGGCCTACATCCGGGCGGACCTGTTCTGCATGCCCGGAACGGCGGAATTGCAGTCGCTGGTGACCCTGGAAGCGATGTCCGCCTCCACCCCGGTGGTCCTTGCGAACGCCATGGCGCTGCCGCACCTGGTGCGTGACGGCGAGAACGGGTATCTGTTCACGCCCAACGACAGTGACGACCTCGCCAAGAAGATCACCCAGGTCCTGGAGCTGCCCAAGGAAGAACAGCGCGCCATGGGCCGTGCCAGCCGCCACATGGTGGAGCCGCACAGTATCCAGACGACGCTGCAGACCTTCGAGGACCTCTACCGCGGCGCCACCTACGAGGACAAAGTGGTCTGAACCCTTTCCCGGGTTTGCTAGAGTGTTTCTGCCCTGCCGGAGCGTGGCGTTTGACCACGTGTCTGCGGGGGTTTGGGGCTATAGCTCAGCTGGTTAGAGCGCGGGACTCATAATCCTAAGGTCCTCGGTTCAAGTCCGAGTAGCCCTACCGCCAATCGACAACCGCGGCCGACGATCTTCGTTGGCCGCGGTTTTCTTGGTTAACCCCGCCTCCTGCGGTATGTTACTGACCAGTAACATACCGTGCTCCGCTCCGCGGCATGGTCAGCGCTGATCACCAAAGAAGGTACCCATGGCCAGCTCCGCAGCCGATCCCCACGAACTTCCCTACGCCGACGGGGATTTCTTTGCCTTCGAACAGCTTCTCTCCGGCAAGGAACAGGACCGCCTCGCCGAGGTCCGCGACTTCCTGGCACGTGAGGTCAGGCCCATCGCGGTGGACTGCTGGAACCGCGGTGAGTTCCCCGCGGACCTGGTGCCGAAGCTTGCCGGCCTGGACCTGGTCAGCCCCGTCCGCCGGCAGGGGTACTCCAACCTCTTCGCCGGCATGCTGCACGCCGAGGTCACCCGTGCCGACGCCTCCATCGCCACATTCCTGGGCGTGCACGACGGGCTGTTCACCGGTTCCATCGAGCTGCTGGCGTCCCAGGAGCAGAAGGACGCGTGGCTTCCCGACATCTACTCGCTGAAGAAGATCGGTGCCTTCGGCCTGACCGAGCCGCTGGGCGGCAGCGATGTTGCCGGCGGAACGCGCACCACGGCGCGGAAAGACGGAGGCAACTGGATCCTCAACGGGGCAAAACGGTGGATCGGCAACGCCACCTTTTCCGACTGGGTGGTGGTGTACGCCCGGGACGTGGCGGACAACCAGGTCAAGGGCTTCATGGTGGACACCACGCTTGACGGGTTCAGCGCGACGAAGATCGAGAACAAGATCTCCCTGCGCACCGTCCAAAACGCCGACATTGTCCTGGCGGACGTGGTGGTCCCGGAACGCTTCAAACTGGCCAACGCCAACAGTTTCCGGGACGTCAACAAAGTACTCAAGGCCACCCGCCTGTCAGTCGCCTGGCAGGCCGTTGGTCTCCAGCTGGCCGCGTTCGACGTTGCCCGCCGCTATGCCGTGGAGCGCCACCAGTTCGGCCGCCCCCTGGCTTCCTTCCAGCTCATCCAGGACCAGCTGGTCCGGATCCTGGGCAACACCGTCAGTTCGACAGGGATGATGGTCCGGTTGTCACAGCTGGAGGACGAGGGCGCGGCAAGGGACGAACAGTCGGCGCTGGCCAAGGCTTTCGCCACGGCGCGCATGCGGGACAGCGTGGCGCTGGGCCGCAGCATCCTTGGCGGCAACGGAATCGTGACCGACTTCGAGATGGCCAAGATCTTCGCCGACGCCGAGGCCATCTACTCCTACGAGGGCACAGCCGAGATCAACACGCTGGTCACCGGGCGGGCCATCACGGGCATCTCGGCCATCGTCTAGCCGGCATTCCCAAGGTGCGACCCCACCGCCTGGCCGCCACCGACCCGCCGCCCCCGACGGGACTGCAGGTCACGGCGGGCCTGGCAGCGGAAGCAGGATGGACGGGCGAAGGTCCAGGACGAACTGCAGCGGATTGACGTAGTCCTCTCCGTCCCGGACTCCCCAGTGAAGGCACTGCGCCGCCGGGCAGTGTCCCGGCAGCACGGCCCCCACCACCTGGCCCGCAGTTACGGTGGCCCCGACTGCCAGGGTGCTCTCCACGGGTTCGAAACTGCTCCGCAGTCCACCGCCATGGTCGATGGTGATCACGGGCCGGTCCACCACGACCCCCACGAAGCCCACCGTTCCCGCCGCGGGGGACGTGACGGGAGCCCCGGCCACGGCGAAACCCAGGTCAACGCCCCGGTGGCCGCTGAGCCAGGGCTTTGGCGGGGGATTGAAACCGCGCAGCACAGGCGGGCGCGGTGCCAGCGGCCACTGCCAGGAAGGTGCTGCACCCGCCGCGGCAGCCGCCGTCGTTCTGTCCCTGTGGATGGTTGCCGCGCGGGTGGATGCCTGGAGTGTGGATGCCTGGAGTGTGGCTGCCTGGAGTGTGCCAGCGCCGGACGGCAGGGCCGGGCCGGGCGAGGCCACGGACGCAGGCAACAGCAGGAGTGCGGCCAGGAGCACCGGTGGTTTCATGGGACCAGCCTGCCCGGCCGCGCGTGGTACCGGCAGGGCATTTTCCGCCTATGTGGACAACCACCTGGCGGCGTGCGCCGGCAGCGCCGGGTGTCCGGTGGAAGGGGACGCCTGTAGTACACTTGATGGAGCAGTTTGCTGCGCCCTCAACGCTTCCCGTCCCAGTGGTTTACCCCCGCGGTACATGCCCCTGTCCGGATTGCGTCGGCACATCTCATTCAGAAGTGTGGGGGAGCGGCGGCTGACTACGCGCATCCAGCCCTCCGGCTGCCGACGCCCCGGTGTCGTGCACGGAGGACTGCGCTTCCTGCGGTCAGGCTTTGGTCCTGATGGGAAGGGCGGTGGATGCCAGGAGCACGGCCCGCCCGGGCCACGCTAATCAACCGTCAACTATTGGCAGGGTAAGAAGCCTCCGGGTTTTCTCATGAATGACCTGCCGGAAAATAAGGAGCGTCGGAATGCCCGTCGTAACCATGCGCCAGCTGCTTGACAGCGGCGTCCACTTTGGACACCAGACCCGCCGTTGGAACCCGAAGATGAAGCGCTTCATCTTCACCGAGCGCAACGGCATCTACATCATCGACCTTCAGCAGTCGCTGTCCTACATCGACCGTGCCTACGAGTTCGTCAAGGCCACTGTTGCCCACGGCGGCACCGTGCTCTTCGTCGGCACCAAGAAGCAGGCCCAGGAAGCAATTGCCGAGCAGGCCACCCGCGTGGGCCAGCCCTACGTCAACCAGCGTTGGCTCGGCGGTATGCTGACCAACTTCCAGACCGTCGCCAAGCGCATCCAGCGCATGAAGGAACTCGAAGAGATCGACTTCGACGACGTCGCCGGCTCCGCGTACACCAAGAAGGAGCTGCTGCTCCTCAAGCGCGAGCTCACCAAGCTGGAGTCCAACCTGGGCGGTATCCGCAACCTGACCAAGGCTCCGTCCCTGCTCTGGGTCGTGGACACCAAGAAGGAACACCTCGCCGTTGACGAGGCCAAGAAGCTGAACATCCCGGTTGTGGCCATCCTGGACACCAACTGCGATCCGGACGAAGTCGACTTCCCGATCCCGGGCAACGACGACGCCATCCGCTCCGTGAACCTCCTGACCCGCGTTGTCGCCGACGCCGTTGCCGAGGGCCTGATCGCCCGCAACAACCGCGGCACGGGCGCCACCGAAGCTCCGGAAGAGCCGCTGGCTGAGTGGGAGCGCGAGCTCCTCGAAGGCAGCAAGGCCGAGGAAGCTGCTGCAGCCCCCGCTGCTCCGGCTGAAGAAGCCGAAGCTCCGGCCGCCGCCGAGGCTCCCGCCGAAGACGCCAAGTAACACAACTTAAATCCGGATTTTCCGCGCTGTCCGCAGCCGGAACTGCTGACAGGATGGCAGCCCACCTTGTGGGCCGCCGTCCTGTCGGTCCGTACACCACCACACATTTTCTAGACAGAGGGGTTCACATGGCGAACTACACTGCCGCGGACATCAAGGCCCTGCGCGAGCGCACCGGCGCCGGCATGATGGACGTCAAGAAGGCTCTTGACGAAGCCAACGGTGACGCCGAGAAGGCCATCGAGATCATCCGCATCAAGGGCCTCAAGGGCGCTACCAAGCGCGAAGGCCGCTCCACCGCTGAAGGCCTCGTGGCCGCCAAGGTCAGCAATGGCGTCGGCGTCATGATCGAGGTCAACTGCGAGACCGACTTCGTTGCCAAGGCTGACAAGTTCATCCAGCTGGCCGACAAGGTCCTGGCCGTCGCCGTCGAGTCCGGCGCCGCCGACCTCGAAACCCTGCTGGCCACCGAGGTCGACGGCAAGCCGCTGTCCGAGGTCGTCATCGAAGAGGGCGCAGTCCTGGGCGAGAAGGTTGTTGTCCGCCGCATCTCCCGCATCGAGGGTGCAACGGTTGACGCTTACCTGCACAAGACCTCCAAGGACCTCCCGGCCCAGGTTGGCGTCCTGTTCGCTGTCGACGGTGAAGGCGAAGCCGCCGCCACCGCCGCCCACGACGTCGCCGTGCACATCGCCGCCATGGCTCCGAACTACCTCACCCGTGAGGACGTTCCTGCCGAACTCGTTGAGTCCGAGCGCCGCATTGCCGAGGAGACCGCCAAGGCCGAAGGCAAGCCCGAAGCTGCCCTCACCAAGATTGTGGAAGGCCGCGTGACGGGCTTCTACAAGGGCGAGGTCCTGGTTGACCAGGCATTCGCGAAGGACGCAAAGAAGTCCGTGGCACAGATCCTCGAAGAGGCCGGTGTCAAGGGAACCGCGTTCACGCGTTTCCGCGTCGGCTCCTAGTCGATTCCGCAAGGGGGTGGCCACTTCGGTGGCCGCCCCTTTTGCATGCGCGCAGTCCACATGGAGCGCGGCCGGTTCCGACCACAGGATCCGGCAGGATACCCTTTTTTCAGAGTCATCAACGGGAAGGCATCATGGAAGCCGTCAACACTGTCATCCATTCCGAGAAGAACAAGCGGCGGGTCCTCCTGAAGCTTTCCGGCGAGGTCTTCGGCGGCGGGAAACTCGGTGTCGACCCCGAGACCGTCCGCGACGTCGCCAAGCAGATTGCGGCGGCCGTCCCGCAGGTGGAAGTGGCCATCGTGGTGGGCGGCGGTAACTTCTTCCGCGGCGCCGAACTGTCCCAGAGCGGCATGGACCGATCCCGCGCCGACTACATGGGCATGCTGGGCACGGTCATGAATTGCCTTGCACTGCAGGATTTCCTGGAGCAGGCGGGCGTGGAAACCCGCGTCCAGAGTGCCATCACCATGGGCCAGGTGGCCGAGGCCTACATTCCGCGCCGTGCCATCCGCCACATGGAGAAGGGCCGCGTGGTCATCTTCGGCGCCGGCGCCGGCCTGCCCTACTTCTCCACCGACACCGTGGCAGCCCAGCGGGCCCTGGAGGTGCATGCCGACGTGGTCCTCATGGCCAAGAGCGGGGTGGACGCCGTGTACACCGCAGACCCCAAGAAGGACCCCACCGCGGAACGCCTGGAGACCCTGAGCTACGACGATGCGCTGCGCCGCGACATCCGCGTCATGGACCAGACGGCCATGACCATGTGCAAGGACAACAACCTCTCCATGGTGGTCTTCGGCATGGAGGGTGAAGGCAACGTCACCCGCGCCATCCTCGGCGAAAAGCTGGGCACGCTGGTCACTGCCTAGCTCCGGCTAGGATGATTCCAGGACAGTTCCGTCCCCGCCCCTCCCGGCGGGGACGGAAACGGCAACAAAGAACCACGTGAGTGCAGGGAACCGGCGCCCCGGACTGCACCAGAACCGTCAGGAGAGACCGTGATCGAAGATACCTTGCTTGAGGCCGAAGAGAAGATGGACAAGGCGGTTGAGGTAGCCAAGGAAGACTTCGCCTCCATTCGTACCGGTCGCGCCAATCCCGGCCTCTACAACAAGGTCCTGGTGGACTACTACGGCTCTCCCACCCCGCTGCAGCAGCTGGCCTCCTTCGCCATCCCGGACGCCCGGACCATCCTGATCACCCCGTTCGACAAGTCCGCCATGCGCGACATCGAACGCGCACTGAGCGATTCCGAGGTCGGCGCCAACCCGTCCAACGACGGCAACGTCATCCGGATCACCATCCCGGAGCTGACCAAGGAACGCCGCAAGGAATACGTCAAGATCGTCAAGACCAAGGGCGAAGACGCCAAGATCTCCATCCGCAACATCCGCCGCAAGGCAAAGGAGACCCTTGACCGCCTGGTGAAGGACGGCGAGGCCGGCGAAGACGAAGGCACCCGCGCCGAAAAGGAACTGGACAGCCTCACCAAGGCACACGTGGACGGCATCGACGAGCTGCTCAAGCGCAAGGAAGCAGAGCTGCTCGAAGTCTGATGGGCCAGGCAGATCAGGCCCCCGCACCCAGGGCGCGCACACGGGGGAAGCAGCCCAGGAGCAACCCGACGCCAAAGGCCGGGCGGAACCTGCCCGCCGCCGTCGTGGTGGGCCTGGCGATGCTGCTTGCCGTCCTGGGCGGCCTGCTGTTCATCCCGCTGGCTTTCGTAGCCATCGTCGCGGCCTTCGCCGTTTTTGGCGTGTGGGAGATCTACCGGGCGTTGGAGCACAACGGGACCAGGATGCCCATCGTGCCGGTCATGACCGGCACGGTGGCCTTGCCTTTCGCCGCCTACTTCGGCGGCATCGAGAGTCAACTGTTTGCCCTGCTCCTCAGCGCCGTGGCAGTCCTGCTGTGGCGGTCGATCGAAAGCGCCGCCGGATCGGCCAACAGCATTTTCGCCGGTGTCTTCACGCTGGGCTGGGTACCGTTCTTCATCAGCTTCGCGGCACTGCCGCTGCATGCGGCCGGTACCACGCCGCTGGGGCTTTGGCCCGGCGGCGCCGCCCCCATCGGTGCGTGGGAGATTGCCGTCATGCTGCTGCTGGTGGTCTCCAACGACACGTTCGGCTACCTCGTGGGCGCGTCCATCGGCAAGCACCCCATGGCGCCGAAGATCAGCCCCAAGAAATCCTGGGAGGGATTCGCAGGGTCCGCGGCGGGCGCCATGCTGATCGGCGTGCTGGCTGCCATCTTCGTGCTGGACAAGCCCTGGTGGGTAGGAGTGGTGCTGGCGGTGGGAACCGTTGCCGCGGCCACAGCCGGTGACCTTGGCGAATCCATGGTCAAGCGTGAACTGGGCGTCAAGGACATGAGCAGCATCCTGCCCGGACACGGGGGTGTCATGGACCGGCTGGACTCCATCGTCTTCGCCTCGCCCGTGGCCTTCATCCTGTACGGGCTCGTGGCCGGCGCATAACCCATCAGTCCCGGCACAACCGGGCGTCCGACATAAAAAGGGCCCGGGCGGCTGAAGCAACCCCGGCATCCTAGACTGGTGCGGAAGCACTACGGCTGAAGAGCATTGAAGGAATCGAAGTGGCATTGGACATTCATCGGCAAATCCCTGCGTCCTTTGAGCGCGTGCAGCGCAGTGAGTACGGGTACAACGCCAAGCAGGTGGACGAGTTCCTGCAGCGGGCGCGGGTCTCGCTGGAAACACCCCATGCCGCCACCGACCCCGTCAACAGCGCCGATGTCAGGGCCGTGTCCTTCGACCCCGTCAAGGGCGGCTACTCCGCGGCCGTCGTGGACGCCGCACTGGACCGGCTGGAGGACGCCTTCGCCCGCCGGGAACGGGATGAGCTCATCGCGGCCCAGGGCGAGGAAGCCTGGCTGCGCGAGATCGGAAGCCTCTCCGGCATCCTCCGGGGACGGCTGCACCGGCCGGACGGTGACCGCTTCCGCCGGCCCACCAAGAAGAAGGCCCGCAGTTACAACACGGCCGACGTCGACCGGCTGTGCCACGAACTTGTCGCCTACCTCGAACAGGACAAGCCGTTGAGCGTGGACAGCGTGCGCCGCGCAGTCTTCCGCCCGGCGGTTGGCCAGGATGGCTACGAGGAATCCCAAGTGGATGCCTTCCTGGACCGCGTCGTCGAACTGATGGCTGCCATCGACTGACGGGGCCACGCCCCGCAGCCGCTATTCCCGGTCCCGCGGCGGAGTGGGGGAGAGCGGCGCAAAACGACGCCATACATCGCGATAGCCCCTGTACCCCTTCACGGCGGCCACGCCGAGGAACCCTGCACCGCATGCGGCGCCCGCCACAAGGGCTGCCGCCATACCCGCTCCGGCCAGAGTCACCAGCAGGCCCGAAAGGATGGCAATCAAGGCGGCGTTCGCCGTCGCCATGAAGATCATGCTGCTGCCCGCCACATGGCTGAAGCTGCCCCTGCCCCCAAAGAAGTAGTACGTCTGCCGGGAGCCTGGCTCGTCGTCGTGGTGCGCAGCCATCAGGTACGGTGCCACTCCCGGATCAAGGTCCACGTAGGCAGCCCGCAACCTGTTCATTGCCGTGACGTACATGAGGTCCTCGTGCGCCACGTTCATGACCCGGAGCTGGGTCAGGAGCCCGATCGCCACGTCGATGAAGAGAATAACCACGGCCAGCAGGACAAAGGCATCCGAAAACCCTGTGGCCTGCCCCACCAGCGCCACGCTGACCAGGCTTGCCGACGTAAAGGTGAGGAACATGCTGATGCGGGTCAGTACCTCGCCTTGGGCCGTGCTGCGGGATGCCAGCAGGCCCCAGTGTTCCGTGGCGAGCAGCTGCGCACGCACGGAGGCCGGAACTGCACCATGCTGGTCGGACGTACCGCCGTCCTGGGTGGACATGGCGTTATTGTCCTCCCGGCCCCCGTTCGGTGGCCAGCGGCCGCTCCGGGGTATGGAGGCGGGTCATGATCCGCGGCATCGTGGCGGGAACCCGGTGGGAGGTGGCCCGGGACACGATGACCATGACGGCGAAGGCGGCAGGCACGCTCCACGCCGCAGGCTGCGCGAGCCACGCGGGTGTCTGCACCGAACCGGTCACGGAGCCCGCAATCATTGCCCCGCCGCACAGCACCCCGCCGGTCAGCATGCCGGCGATGGCCCCGGCGTCGGTCAGGCCGCGCCACCAGATGCCCAGCAGCAGGACCGGGCACACGGTGGAGGCGGTGAAGGCGAAGACCAGGCCCACGCTGCCGGCCAGTGCCAGGGATCCCGTCATGAAGGCAAAGCCAAGGGGGACGACGGCGGACACGACGGCGGCGAGGCGGAAACCGCGGACGCTGCCGCCCAGGACGTCCTGGCTGATGACGCCGGCAAGCGACACCACCAGGCCCGACGTGGTGGACAGGAACGCGGCGAAGGCGCCCGCCACCACCAGGGCAGAGAGCAGGTCCCCGGGCATCCCGCCGACGAGTTCACCCGGCAGCCGCAGGACCATGGCGTCCGGCTGTCCGGAACGGGCCAGGCCGGGTGCGTACATGCGGGCCACCAGGCCGTAGGCCGTGGGGAAGAGGTAGAACACGGACAGCAGGCCCAGGACGATCAGGGTGGTGCGCCGCGCCGAGTGCCCGTCCGGATTGGTGTAGAAACGCACCAGCACGTGCGGCAGCCCCAGGGTGCCGAACAGCAGGGCCACCAGCAGGGACACGTTCTGGTACAGCCCGGCGGGTGCCAGGTCCGTGGGGTTGACCGCCGGCGCGGACTGCGGCTGGGCCCCGTGGCCCGCCAGCACGAAGATGATGAACAGGATGGGCACGGCCAGGGCGGTCAGCTTGAGCCAGTACTGGAACGCCTGGACAAAGGTTATGGACCGCATTCCGCCCGCCACCACCGTCAGGCAAACCACCACCACGACGGCCACGGAACCCACCCAGGACGGCAGGCCCGTGGCGATGTGGATGGTCAGGGCCGCTCCGTGGAGCTGCGGGACGATATACAGCCACCCCACCACGACCACCACCAGGCTGGTAACCCTCCGCACCGTCCTGGAAGAGAGCCGTGATTCGGTAAAGTCCGGGATGGTGTAGGCGCCCGAACGCCGCAGCGGCGCGGCGACGAAGAGCAGCAGCATCAGGTAGCCGGCGGTGTATCCCACCGGGAACCAAAGCGCGTCTGTCCCGGACAGCAGGATGAGCCCGGCCACGCCCAGGAAGCTGGCGGCGGACAGGTACTCGCCGCCGATCGCCGACGCGTTCCACCACGGCCGCACGGTGCGCGAGGCAACGTAGAAGTCCCCCGTGGTGCGTGAGATCCGCAGCCCGTAGAAACCAATAATGGCCGTGGCAAGGGACACCACCGCCACGGCTGCCATGGCGACGCCGGCATTCACCCGTACCTCACCGGGTTGTGGTGCGAACGCGTGTTCATGGTTCGCCGGCCAGGTCCCGGTAGCGGGCCTCGTTGCGCGCCGCAGTCCTGACGTACAGCCAGGCGCTCAACCCGATCACCGGGTAGATCCCAACCCCCAGCAGGAGCCAGCCGAACGGGAGGCCGCCGATCCGGGTTTCGGCCAGGCCGGGAACCACCACAAGGATCAACGGGAAAGCGGCAAGGATCAGCAGGAAGCCGCCCGCCACCACCAGGGCAAGCCGCAGCTGGGACCTGATGAGGGAGCGGACGAACACCTGACCCACCTCGGAATCCTGTGCGGCTTCACGCGATTCGAGCGAACGCCGCCCGCCCTGCGCCGGGGACCGGGGGAAAGCGTGCGGTGCGGTGACCCGGACGCGGCTCATGCGTGCGGCCTGATCCTGGTGGCCTCCAGCCTTTCCCGCACGGTGGGCAGGTGCCGCCTGCTGATGGGGAGGCCCGCGCCCGCCACCGTGACGCGCGGCCCGTCGGCCGCCAGCTTCATTGAGGACACATGCTTCAGTGCCACCAGGTAGGAGCGGTGGGTGCGGATGAAGCCGGCGTCCGCCCATTGCTGTTCAAGGTCGGCCAGCGGCACCCGGATGAGGTAGCTGGCATCGGCGGTGTGCAGCCGCGCGTAGTCCCCCTGCGCCTGGACGTAGGTGACGTCGTCGCGGCGGATCATCCTGGTGGTCCCGCCCTGGTCAACCGTGATCATCTCCGGTGCCGCGCCGCCGTCGCGCAGTTCACTGATCCGCCCCACGGAGCGGGCCAGGCGCTCGGCACGCACCGGCTTGAGCAGGTAGTCCACGGCGGCGAGTTCGAACGCCGCCAGGGCGTGCTCCTCGTCGGCGGTGACAAAGACAACGGCCGGGGGATTGCTGCTCCGGGCGATGGCGCCGGCGATGTCCAGGCCGGACACGGCGGGCATATGGATGTCCAGGAAGACGGCGTCGATGCTCCCGGCGGACAGGGCCGTGAGTGCTTCAGCGCCGGACGTCGCCCGCAGCACCTTGCCGATGCGTTCGTCCCTGCCCAGCAGGAACGCCAGTTCCTCAACGGCGGGCAGCTCATCATCAACGACGAGGACGTTAATCATTCTCCTAGGGTACTTCCAGCTGCAGCGGCCGCCTCACGCATCGTGCCCGGGCTGGGACTTTGGCACCCGCATGGTGATCAGCGTTCCCTCACCGGGCGCGGTTTCCACCACCAGTCCATGGTCGTTGCCGTACACCTGCCGGAGGCGGGCATCGACGTTCCGCAGCCCCACGTGGTCCCCGTCCGCATGCCCCGCCAGCACCGACCGGAGCTGCTCCGGGTCCATTCCCACGCCATCGTCCTCAATGGTGACTTCCGCGAATGCGCCGGCGTCCTCGGCGGTGATGCTGATATGACCGGGCCCCGCCTTGGCCTCGAGCCCGTGCCGGACGGCGTTCTCGACCAGTGGTTGGAGGCTGAGGAAGGGGATGACGGTGCTGAGCACTTCGGGGGCGATGCGCAGGCTGACCTGCACGCGCTCACCAAACCGGGCCCGTTCCAGCAGCAGGTAGCGGTCGATGCAGCGAAGCTCCTCTGCGAGGGTGGTGAAGTCGCCGTGCCGGCGGAAGGAGTAGCGGGTGAAGTCCGCGAACTCCACCACCAGCTCCCTGGCCCGTTCAGGGTCCGTATTGATGAACGACGCGATGGCGTTCAGTGAGTTGTAGATGAAGTGCGGGCTGATCTGGGCACGCAGCGCCCGCACTTCCGCCTCCATCAGCAGGGTGCGGGACGCGTCCAATTCCGCGAGCTCCACCTGCACCGCCACCCAGTCGGCCACTTCCCCCGTCGCCCTGACCAGGCCCGCCCCGGCGGAAGGAGCGAAGGCGGCCACGGCGCCGACTATACGGGTGCCGGCCCGCACCGGGGCGATGACGCCGGCAAGGCGGCCGCCGGTTCCGTCCACGCCTGCGGAGAGGACAGCGGTCCGGCCCGACGAAAGGACCCCTGCGGCGAGTTCCATCAGGTGCGGCCGGATGTCCTCGGCGCCGCCGTCCCAGGCCAGCACGCCGGACGTGTCCGTGATCGCCAGGGCGTCGCAGCCCAGGAGGGTGCGCAGCTGCCGGCTGGCTTTGGCAGCGCCGGCCGGGTTCAGGCCGCGGCGCAGGTGCTGCCCGGCCTGGGATGCCGCGTGGAGCGTGTGGTAGGTGGCGCGCTCGGCGTCAGTGCCAAGGTCCCTGAAGGAGCGGAGCACCTTCAGGCCCACGCCGACGACGACGGCAATGGCCATGGCGATCACCGCAACGGCCGCAGCGGTGAGGAGGGGGGAGTCCGGCATGGTGCCCAGCGTAGCGGCGGGTGCCGTTTGCCGCAGCATCGCAACCGTTGAGCGACCGTGGGCGGCGAAGTTCTGGAACGGGCAGGCCGGCAGCGGCAGAGTGATTGGTGTCACATCTGCGGTGTTCCTGTGCAGTGCCTCTGCGCAGTGTCCCTGTCCGAAGCCCCAGTCCGGGGCCTTCGTCCCAGGGCCTGCCGCCCGGTGTGTACCGGCAACTCAATGAGGAGGAATCATGGGTAATGATGCCCATACTCCGGACGCAGCGGCGTCCGTGGACTTCGAGCAGGTCCAGTCGACCGGGCAGTTCCAGGAATTGCGCAAGCGTCACCGCAGCTTTGTCTTCCCCATGGCAGTGGCCTTCCTGCTGTGGTACTTCGCCTATGTCCTGCTCGCCGACTACGCGGTGGGGTTCATGTCCACCAAGGTCTGGGGCAACATCAACGTGGGCCTGATCCTGGGCCTGCTCCAGTTCATCTCGACCTTTGCCATCACCGGCTGGTACGTCCACTACTCGAACCGGAAACTGGACCCCATCGCCTCGGAAATCAGGCATGAGATCGAGGGCCACGAATTCGATAAGAATGGAAACCGAGTGGGCGGAGCCAACAAATGATCGCAATCCCAGCCGCGGTGGACGTTGCCGCCCTCAAGGAAACCACCCTTTTGAACATGGGCATCTTCGGCCTTTTCGTGGCCGTGACCATGGTGATCGTGTTCCGCGCCAGCCGCAACAACAAAACTGCCGCCGACTACTACGCCGCCGGGCGTTCGTTCACGGGCTCGCAGAACGGCACCGCCATCGCCGGCGACTACCTGTCGGCAGCATCCTTCCTGGGCATCACCGGTGCCATCGCCATCAACGGCTATGACGGCTTCATGTACTCCATCGGCTTCCTGGTGGCCTGGCTGGTGGCGCTGCTGCTTGTGGCCGAACTGCTGCGCAACACCGGCAAGTTCACCATGGCCGATGTGCTCTCCTTCCGGCTGAAGCAGCGCCCGGTGCGGATCGCGGCCGCCATCTCCACCCTGGCCGTCTGCTTCTTCTACCTGCTGGCCCAGATGGCCGGTGCGGGAAGCCTGATTTCGCTCCTGCTGGGCATCAGCGACTGGGGCGGCCAGGCCCTGGTGATCGTCGTCGTCGGCGCCCTCATGATCATGTACGTCCTGATCGGCGGCATGAAGGGCACCACCTGGGTCCAGATCATCAAAGCCATGCTGCTGATCGCAGGCGCCGCAGTCATGACCCTGTGGGTCCTGGCCATCTACGGCTTCAACCTTTCCGCCCTGCTGGGCGGCGCTGTGGAGACGGCCAACAACCCGGCCGTGCTCAACCCGGGCCTGCAGTACGGCAAGACCGAGACCTCCAAGCTGGACTTCATGTCCCTGGGCCTGGCGCTGGTCCTGGGCACGGCAGCCCTGCCGCACGTCCTGATGCGCTTCTACACGGTGCCCACGGCCAAGGAAGCGCGCAAGTCCGTGGTCTGGTCCATCTGGCTGATCGGCCTGTTCTACCTGTTCACCCTGGTGCTGGGCTACGGTGCTGCGGCCCTGGTGGGTCCGGACACCATCAAGGGCGCCCCGGGCGGCGTCAACGCTGCCGCCCCGCTGCTGGCCTTCCACCTGGGCGGGCCGCTGCTGCTCGGCTTCATCTCCGCTGTCGCCTTCGCCACCATCCTGGCGGTGGTGGCAGGCCTGACCATCACGGCTGCCGCATCCTTCGCGCATGACATCTACGCCAACGTCATCGCCAAGGGCAAGGCCGACGCGGCGACTGAAGTCCGGGTGGCCCGGCGCACCGTGGTGGTAATCGGCATCCTGGCCATCCTGGGCGGTATCTTCGCCAACGGCCAGAACGTTGCCTTCCTGGTGGCGCTGGCCTTCGCCGTCGCCGCTTCAGCCAACCTGCCCACCATCATCTACTCGCTGTTCTGGCGGAAGTTCACCACCCAGGGTGCCGTGTGGAGCATGTACGGCGGCCTGGCCGCGGCGATCCTGCTCATCGTGTTCTCCCCGGTGGTTTCCGGTGCGAAGACCTCAATGATCCCCGGGGCCAACTTCGCCCTCTTCCCGCTCAGCAACCCGGGCATTGTGTCCATTCCGCTGGCCTTCTTCCTGGGCTGGCTGGGCACCACCCTGGACAAGAGGACGGAAGACCCCGCGAAGCAGGCGGAAATGGAAGTCCGCTCGCTCACGGGCATCGGAGCCGAAAAGGCCGTGGACCACTGACAGCCGGACCACTGACTGGCTGGCCACTGGTGGATATGCCGGCAGCGTCGGCATGACAGCGAAGAGCCTCCAGCCGCATACCGCGGCCTGGAGGCTCTTTGCGTTTGCCGCCCCCGCGCGCTTTACCGGAAGGGGGGATTCAGTGCTGGTGGTGGCCGCCCGGCGCCGGGTTCCCGTGCCCGCCGTGCGGGACGGCGTACTGGCCGGCCGTCGAGGCGGCGAGGCCCGGCGTCGCAATCCCTGCCACCAGGACGGCGCCGGCGAAAGCTCCCAGCAACAGCCGGCCCGGCCGCCCTCCGGCCCCTGCGGACGGAATCCGCGGTTCGCGGTGCTGCCGTTCGCGCTGGAGCCACCCGAGCGACGCGAGGATCATCAGCGTGAGCAGCAACGCCGAAAGGTGGGTCAGGCTGAGGCCTGAGGCCGGGCCGGCAACGGGAGGTGATGCCATCGCGGCCAGGTGGACGGCGGCTGCACCGGCCAGCACATACCGCGACTTCCGGCCGCCCGGCAGCCGGTCCCTTGCCAGGAACACCACGGCAGCGGCGAGCAGCATCAGCCCCCAGGCCCCGGCCGCAACACCTGCGGCAACCGCTGGGGTGGCCGCAGGTCCCGCTGCTGCCGAAAAGATACTGGACGAAATGGCGAGGTTGACCGATCCCGCACCAAAGCCCGCAAACCCGGTGACGAGTCGAACAGCACTGCCCGCCTGCAGGCCTGGTTGGTCCGGCGCCATCGGCCGGACCGGTACCGGGACCGCCACGGCTAAGCCCTTGCGGTGGCCGGGGACTTGTCCAGCGACAGGCCCACGCCGAGGAGGAGTACGGCGCTGGCGAGGTGCAGGACGTTGTCGGCGCCGTTCAGGGCGATGATGTTCAGCGGCGAGTTGAGCAGGAACAGACCCACGATGCCCACCAGGAGGTAGACGGCGCCTACCGTGGCGTTCACGGTTCGGGCGGTGGCCGTTCCGCGAAGCCCGGCGAAGAGCAGCGCGGCGCCGATGGCCAGGTGGATGACGTTGTGCAGCGGATTGACTTCGAAGATGATGAGGTTCGCGCCTTCGGTGGCGGCGAAACCGACGCCGGACGTGACAGCGAAGCCCAGGAGGCCCACCAGCAGGTAGACGGCTCCGAAAACGGTGGCGACGAGGCGGTTGGGTGAGTTGCGCATGGCCGGTTCCTTCCGATAGGGCGGGCAGCAGTTCCCGCCGGATAAACAGGCCCCTGGTCGGGACCCTCGGAAGCGATTCGGATCATGGCCGCGCATGGATGGGTAAAAAGATCAGTACCCTTTCCACTTTCCCGATCGGTGCCGCGCTGCCCGGGGCGCCGGCCGTCCGGCTAGGCTGCCGGCCGCAGTTTGATGTTGGTCATCAGCAGCCGGTCCGTGCCTTCGAAGCGGTAGGCGAGGTCCACCTTCTTGCCGGTGCAGCTGATCTGGCCCACTACCTCGGCCGACTTCATCCCGTTGTCGGTGGCCACCTTGAGCTCGTTGTAGGCGGGCTGGCAGGAACTGTCCATCTCCAGGCTCTTCACCCCTGAGATGAAGGCCTCCTTGGAAAGCTGCTTCTGCAGGGCCGGGTCAAGGTATTCGTCATAGGCGCGGGAGGTGTCGCCGGCGATGACTTTCCTGGTGAAGCCGTCCGCCAGGCCCCTGGCCTGGTTGGTGGCGCTTCCCACCACGTTCACCAGGATGACGACGCCGAGGATCACCAGGAGCAGCACCCCGCCGATGCTGCCAAGGATGATCCACAGCCTCCGCCGGCTCCGCTGCCGGGGCGGTTCCCCCGGGAGGCCGAACGGGGCGGGCTGCTCCGGCAGTGCTGGAAACTGCTGTGGCGTGTAGCCCGCCCGGCCCTGCCGGTACGGATCCTGGGGACTGCTCAAAAGGGAGGCCTCTCGTCTGACAGGCGCTGTGGCGCCGGCGTACTGGCCCGGGCCTCTCCCGGCCCGGCATATGACGGAATCCAGCCTATAACCCTGCCCCCCGCCGTCGTGCGTGCAGCGCCGCGCGAAAGGTCCGGTGCCTGCGCTAGGCGCCCTCCGTGCCGCGGTCCAGCAGGGGCTGCACCCGGAAGGGGATCAACTCACCCATCGCCAGGGCGGTGTCAGCCCGCTCCACGCCATCACAGGCCAGGATCTTGCCGTTGATACGGAAGAGATCCTCTGCGTCCCTGGCCACCACGCGCAGCAGCAGGTCCGCTGATCCTGTCAGCCCGTAACCTTCCAGCACCTCGGGGATGGCGGCAATGTCCTCCGCCAGCTGCCCGAGCCTCTGCTGTTGCACGTGGACGGAGATGAAAGCCATGAGCGGATACCCCAGGGCCACGGGATTGATGCGCCGTTCAAAGGACAGGAAGACGTGCTTCTTTTCCAGCTGGGCCATGCGCGCCTGGACGGTATTGCGGGACAGACCCAGCTTCTGCGCGAGGGCCACCACGGTGCGGCGGGGATCCTGCGCGAGTGCCGACAACAGGCGGGTGTCAGTGCCATCCAAAGCTCGCATAATGCGCAACGCTAGCACGGTGCCAGCTCTCCAGACAGGGCATCCTGCTCAATAAGCGCCGCAGTGGTTGTACCCGTTGGGCATTGTGAGTAGGGTCACAGTATCTGGGGCAATGACGCCCGGAAGGCCGGTGGCGGCAGGGCCAAAAGTCCGCAAACCACGGGTCAACGACGTACGAAGGTTGCGGCAATCGTGTCTACAGACGAAACGGGCCCTGGCGGCGCAAAAACCCCCGAAAGCACGAAAACCCCCGGCGAAGCCGGACCGGATCTCCTCCAGCTGATCACCCCGTCAGGTGAGCGCATCAGCCACCCGGAGTTTGATTTCTGGGTCCGGGACATTACCGACGATCAGTTGTGCTCCCTCTTCGAGGACATGACCGTCATCCGCCGGATCGATGTGGAGGCCACGGCCCTGCAGCGGCAGGGTGAACTGGCCCTGTGGCCCCCGCTCCTGGGCCAGGAGGCAGCCCAGATAGGGTCCGGAAGGGCGTTGCGGGCGGACGACTTCGTGTTCTCCAGCTACCGCGAGAACGGAGTGGCGTACTGCCGCGGTGTTGACCTGACCGACCTCCTCCGGGTGTGGCGGGGGAACGCCTCCGGCGGCTGGGACCCGTACAGCATCAACATGGCAACGCCGCAGATCATCATCGGCGCCCAGACCCTGCACGCCACGGGCTACGCTATGGGGATCCAGAATGACGGCGCCGACGCCGTGGCCGTTACCTACTTCGGGGACGGTGCCACCAGTGAGGGCGACCTGAACGAGGCCATGGTGTTCGCCGCCAGCTTCCAGGCCCCGGTGGTGTTTTTCTGCACCAACAACCACTGGGCCATCTCCGAGCCCGTACGGCTGCAGACCCACATCCAGCTCGCGGACCGGGCCACGGGTTTCGGCATCCCAAGCCTGCGGGTGGACGGAAACGATGTCCTGGCGGTCATGGCTGCCACCCGGCTGGCACTGGACCGGGCCCGTCGCGGCGGCGGTCCCACCTTCATCGAGGCCGTCAGCTACCGCATGGGCCCGCACACCACCGCCGACGATCCCACCCGCTACCGGGACGCCAATGAACTGGAGGACTGGGCCGCCAAGGACCCCATCTCCCGGCTGGCCGGCCTCCTGGACCGGAAGGGAATCCTGACCGCGGAGCTGCAGCAGCAGGTCAAGGACAAAGCCGATGCCGTTGCATCGGAGATGCGCCGAGGATGCACCACCATGCCGGACCCCCAGCCCATGGACATCTTCAAGCACGTCTACAGCACGCCCAATTCCTGGCTGGAACGCCAGCAGGAGCATTACGCCCGTTACCTGGCGTCCTTCGGTGACCCCGACGGAGCCGTTTCCAAGGAAGGTGCACGCTGATGACCCAGTTGACCTTTGCCCGTGCCATCAATGCAGGGCTGCGCAAGTCGCTGGAAAACGACTCCAAGGTGGTCCTCCTCGGCGAGGACATCGGCGCCCTGGGCGGCGTCTTCCGGGTGACGGACGGCCTGCAAAAAGACTTCGGCAAGCACCGGGTGGTGGACACCCCGCTCGCGGAGTCCGCCATCGTGGGCACCGCCGTAGGCCTGGCCTACCGCGGCTACCGGCCCGTGGTGGAGATCCAGTTCGACGGCTTCATCTACCCGGCGTTCGACCAAATCGTCAGCCAGGTGGCAAAACTCCACTACCGCACCCGCGGGGCGGTCAGGATGCCCATCACCATCAGGGTGCCGTTCGGCGGCGGCATCGGCTCGCCGGAACACCACTCCGAATCCCCGGAAGCCTACTTCACGCACACCTCAGGGCTTCGGGTGGTGACCGTGGCCAACCCGCAGGACGCATACACCGTGATCCAGCAGGCCATCGCCTGCGACGACCCCGTGCTGTACTTCGAACCCAAGCGCCGCTACCACGACAAAGGCGAAGTGGATGAGTCCATGGACCCGCGTTCCGCCCTGCCCATGGACAAGGCCCGCGTCCTGACCGACGGCAGCGACGTCACGCTGGTGGCCTATGGGCCCCTGGTCAAGACGGCCCTGGATGCCGCCTCCGCCGCGGCGGACGAAGGCATCTCCATTGAAGTCATCGACCTGCGCTCGCTGGCGCCCGTGGACTATGAGCCCGTGGTGGCGTCCGTGCGGAAGACCGGGCGCCTGGTGGTGACGCACGAGGCCGCACAATCCGGCGGGCTGGGCGCGGAAGTGGCGGCCAGCATTACGGAGCGCTGCTTCTACCATCTGGAGGCCGCTCCGGTGAGGGTGACCGGGTTCGACATTCCCTACCCGTACTCCAAGCTGGAAATGCACCACCTGCCGGGCCTGGACCGCATCCTCGATGGCGTGGACCGCGCCCTGGGCCGCCCCAATTCCCTGAGCGGGCTGGAAGGATGAGCGCCACCATGATCAAGGAATTCCGGCTCCCCGACCTGGGTGAAGGACTCACGGAGTCCGAAATCCTCAGCTGGAAAGTGGCCGTTGGCGACACCGTCAGCCTGAACCAGGTCATCGCCGAAGTGGAAACCGCCAAGGCCGTGGTGGAGCTCCCGTCGCCGTTTGCCGGCGTCATCAAGGAACTCCACGAACAGCCGGGTTCCGTGGTGGAGGTGGGCAAGCCGATCGTCTCCTTCGAGGTGGCGGACGACGCCGGTGCGTCACCTGCGCAGGCGCCCGGCGCCTTTTCGCCGGGGATGGGGGAGGCAGCACCCCCGGAAGCTCCAAGCGCAGCGGAGACGCCGAAACGGGAACCCAACCTGGTGGGGTACGGCGCCGTCGTCGAAGGTTCCGGCCGGCCAACGCGGCGGCCGCGGAACTTCGCCCCGGTGGAGGCTTCCGGGAACCTGGCGCCGGTGGTTGAGCCCGCCCGGCCTGCCGATGTCCAGGTTGGCCATGTCCAGGTTGGCCATGTCCAGCCTGCCGAGCGACCCCGGTCCACGCCTCCCGTCCGCAAACTGGCCAAAGACCTGGGAGTTGACCTCGCGCAGGTGCACGGCACAGGTCCCGGCGGGCTGATCACGCGGGAGGACGTCCAGGACTTTGCAGGGCACGAGGGCGAGCCTGCTGCGCCGCCGGCCGGACCCGTGCCGGTAGCCGGTGGAACCCGGCCGGGGGAGCGGGAGACCCGGACTCCCATCAAGGGCGTGCGCAAGCTCACCGCGGCGGCGATGGTGCAGAGCGCCTTCACCGCTCCGCACGCCACCGAATTCCTCACCGTGGATGTCACGCCCAGCCTTGAGTTGCTGGCGAAACTCAAGAACAGCAGGGAGTTCTCCGGAATCAGGCTCACCCCGTTGACGCTCGCTGCCAAGGCCGTCCTGGTGGCCGTGCGGCGGAACCCGGCGCTGAATTCCCGCTGGGACCAGGACAACCAGGAGATCGTCACCTTCAACTACGTGAACCTGGGCATTGCCGCCGCCACACCCCGCGGACTGATGGTCCCCAACATCAAGGACGCCGACGCCATGGCGCTCCCGCAGCTTGCCCAGGCGCTGACAGCGCTCGCGGAAACCGCCAGGGCTGGCAAGACCCAGCCCGCTGACCTGTCCGACGGTACCATCTCCATTACCAACATCGGCGTATTTGGCATCGACGCGGGTACCCCCATCCTCAACCCGGGGGAGGCGGCGATCCTGGGCCTGGGTGCGGTGCGGACCATGCCGTGGGAGTACAAGGGCGAGGTGGCACTGCGGCAGGTGCTCACGCTGAGCCTGTCCTTTGACCACCGCCTGGTGGACGGCGAACAGGGGTCCCGGTTCCTGGCCGACGTCGGAGCGATCCTTGCCGAGCCGGGAATGGTCCTCACGATGGTCTGACCGGGGGACTAGGCGCCCCGTTCGGCTGTAGGTGCGCTGTCCACCATCAGGGCTGCCAGTGCCATCCGTTCAAGCAGGGGGCGGGCAACCCCGGCCGCCAGTCCGGTGCCGTGACGCCGGACGGAGTGCGGCGTGGAGTTGATCAGGCCGAATGTCGCGTGGGCCCGCATGCGCAGTTCAGCCGCACCGATGCCGGGGTGCACCTTGCCCAGGATGTCCACCCAGACCTCCACGTAGCTGCGCTGCAGGGTACGCACCGCGGACTGGTCCTGCTCCGACAAGTTGCTGAAGTCACGGTCCTGCACCCGGATTACGTCCGGTTTTCCGAGCGCGAAATCCACCTGGAATTCCACCAGTTGCCGCAGGGCAGCCAGGGGATTGGGCGTGCTCTGCGCCACCCGCCGCCCGCCGTCCAGCAATTCCTGGCTCACGGTGACCAGGAGGTCGGCCAGGACGGCCTGCTTGCCGGGAAAGTGGCGGTAGACCGCTGGGCCGCTGACGCCTGCCGCCGCGCCGAGGTCCTCCAGCGAAACGCGGTTGAAGCCATTCAGCGCGAACAGCGAGGCCGCGGCGGACAGCAAAGCCTGCCGCCGGTTCTCCTTGGCCTTGCCGCGCTGGGTTGTGGGAGCGGACTGGGTTGTGGGAACGGGCTGGGTGGCAGGGGCCGGCTGCACTGTATTGCTGCGCACTTTTCCTCCTTGGACCCCGCAGATTCTAGCAAGACAGCAGTGTGTTGGACATCACAGTTAATCGAGACTAACCTGAATTTCAGTTATTAGTCACTAACCGAGTTGGCTTGGGCCGGCTTGGCCCACCCTTAGGACGGACCGTCGATGGAGACCCTGGCCACCCGGCTTGATCCCGCAAGCGAGTCCTTCCGCGCCAACCGGGAAGCGCAGTTGTCGCTCGCCGGCGAACTGCGGAAGAGGCTGGCGGATGCAGCGTTGGGCGGGCCCCGGAAGTCGCGCGAGCGGCACGTGGCCCGCGGCAAGCTCCTGCCGCGGGACCGCATCGACCAGTTGCTGGACGAGGGCAGCCCGTTCCTGGAGATCGCACCGCTGGCCGCCAACGGCATGTACGGCGATGATGCACCCGGTGCCGGAGTCATCGCCGGCATCGGCCTGGTGCACGGCCGGCAGGTCCTGGTCATCTCCAATGACGCCACCGTCAAGGGCGGCACGTACTACCCCATGACCGTGAAGAAGCACCTCCGCGCCCAGGAGGTCGCGCTGGAGAACGGCCTGCCCTGCATCTACCTGGTGGATTCGGGCGGGGCCTTCCTGCCCAAGCAGGACGAGGTCTTCCCGGACAGGGACCACTTTGGCCGGATCTTCTACAACCAGGCGCGTCTCTCAGCCGCCAAAATTCCACAGATCGCTGCCGTGATGGGGTCCTGCACGGCCGGCGGCGCCTATGTCCCCGCCATGAGCGACGAAACCGTCATCGTCCGGAACCAGGGCACCATCTTCCTGGGCGGACCGCCGCTGGTGAAGGCGGCCATCGGGGAAATCGTGACGGCCGAGGAACTCGGTGGGGGCGAGGTGCACTCCCGGGTCTCGGGTGTGACGGACCACCTCGCCGAAAATGACGAGCATGCCCTGCAGATCGTCAGGGACATCGTCTCCACCCTGCCGCCTCCCGCGGCGCCCGCCTGGCAGGTGGAGGCCGCCGTCGAACCCGCCGTGGACCCGGACGGGCTCTATGGTGCGGTGCCCACGGACGTCAATGCTCCCTACGACGTCCACGAGGTGATTGCCCGGCTGGTGGACGGCAGCAGGTTCCACGAGTTCAAGAAGGACTACGGCACCACGCTGGTCACAGGTTTCGCCCGGATCCACGGGCACCCGGTGGGAATCGTGGCCAACAACGGCGTCCTGTTCAGCGAGTCGTCGCTCAAGGGCGCGCACTTCATTGAACTGTGCGACCAGCGCGGTATCCCCCTGCTGTTCCTGCAGAACATCTCCGGCTTCATGGTGGGCAGGGACGCCGAGCAGGGCGGCATCGCCAAGAACGGCGCCAAGATGGTGACGGCCGTTGCCACCGCGCGGGTCCCCAAGCTGACCGTGATGATCGGCGGCTCCTTTGGTGCCGGCAACTACTCCATGTGCGGCCGTGCCTACTCGCCGAGGTTCCTGTGGATGTGGCCTGCTGCCCGGATCTCGGTGATGGGCGGCAACCAGGCCGCCAGCGTGCTGGCCACCGTTAAGCGGGACCAGTATGAAGCGGCGGGGGAGGACTGGCCGGCCGATGACGAGGAAGCGTTCAAAGCGCCCATCCGGCAGCAGTACGAGGACCAGGGCAGCCCCTACTACTCCACTGCACGGCTGTGGGACGACGCCGTCATCGATCCCGCCGATACCCGAACCGTCCTGGGCCTGGCGCTCGACGTCGTCTCCCGCACCCCCCTGCCGGAGACCTCCTTCGGCCTCTTCCGGATGTGAGCCAGCAATGACCATGCAAACCAACACAGCCACTACCGGGGAAGTCCCCACCGCAACGGCCGACGGCAAGCCCCTCTTCGGCACCGTGCTGGTGGCCAACCGCGGCGAAATCGCCTGCCGCGTCATTCGGACGCTGCGGCAGCTGGGCATCCGTTCGGTCGCCGTCTACAGCGATGCCGACGCCGGCGCCCGGCACGTGCGCGAAGCCGATGCCTCCGTGCGGATCGGCCCCGCCGTTGCAACCGAAAGCTACCTGAACGCGGACGCCATCGTGGACGCGTGCCGGCAGTCCGGGGCGGAAGCGGTACACCCCGGCTACGGTTTCCTGAGCGAGAACGTGGACTTCGCCAGGGCCCTGGAAAAGGCCGGCATCACGTTCATTGGCCCGGGCGTTGAAGCGCTGAACGTCATGGGTGACAAGATCCGCGCCAAGAACCACGTGGCGGGGTACGGCGTGCCCGTCGTCCCCGGCATTGCCAAGCCCGGCATGACGGACAGCGAACTGATGGAGGCTGCTGCCGCCGTCGGCTTTCCGCTCCTCATCAAGCCGTCCGCGGGCGGCGGCGGCAAGGGGATGCACGCCGTCGAAAACCAGGCGGACCTGCCCGCCGCCCTGGCCACGGCCCGGCGCGTCGCCGCCGCCGCATTCGGCGACGACACCCTGTTCCTGGAGCGCCTGGTGACCACCCCGAGGCACATCGAGGTGCAGGTGCTGGCGGACAGCCACGGCAACGTCATCCACCTCGGCGAGCGCGAATGCTCCCTCCAGCGGCGGCACCAGAAAGTCATCGAGGAAGCCCCGTCGCCCCTGCTCGAGGGCCTGCCCAACGGCCCCGAAGTGCGCGACCGGATTGGCGAGGCCGCCTGCAACGCGGCCCGCAGCGTGAACTACGTGGGCGCCGGGACCGTGGAGTTCCTGGTCTCCGATGACGCGCCGGACGAGTTCTTCTTCATGGAGATGAACACCAGGCTGCAGGTGGAACACCCCGTCACCGAAATGGTCACGGGCATCGACTTGGTGGAATGGCAGGTGCGGATCGCAGCGGGCGGGGAGCTGACCGTCCGCCAGGCGGACGTGGAGCTTTCCGGCCACGCCGTGGAGGCAAGGGTCTACGGTGAGGTGCCCGAAAAGAACTTTCTCCCGTCCACCGGGACCGTGCTGATGCTCGACGAACTGCCCGCCGGCACCCAGGGGCGGGTACGGGTGGACTCCTCGCTGGTGGAAGGCCTGGAACTGTCGGCGCACTACGACCCCATGGTGTCCAAGGTGATCGCCTGGGCCGGGGACCGTGCCGCCGCCCTGGCCGCCCTGGATGGTGCCCTGGCCGGCTACACGGCACTGGGCATCGAGACCAACGTCGAGTACCTGCGGCTCCTGGTCAACGACTCCGACGTCAAGGCAGGGCACCTGGACACCGGGCTGATCGAACGGAAGCTGCCCGGACTGGAATTCCGGCGCATCGGGAACCCCGAACTGGTGGCCGCCGCGCTGTTCGT
Source organism: Arthrobacter sp. AG367 (assembly GCF_007828995.1). Taxonomy (NCBI): domain Bacteria; kingdom Bacillati; phylum Actinomycetota; class Actinomycetes; order Micrococcales; family Micrococcaceae; genus Arthrobacter; species Arthrobacter sp. AG367. Next base: position 112,698 of record NZ_VIVE01000003.1, on the reverse strand, counting down.
CCTGTCGCTGGAAGCACAGAACACCCCCGGCCCCAGCCCCGGGCGCGGGCCGTGGCAGGGCAGGAACGGCTGGCGGCTCGGCGCAGCGGCACCACGCCGGATCAGCCTGGGAACGCCCGACGGCGGCGTGGCCACCGTGCAGGTCGGCGGCAGTCCCAATGGGGGAGCCGGAGCCGTGGTCGCCGTCAACGGCGGTCCGCAGCATCCGGCCGCCCTGCAGTGGTCCAGCCGGCAAGGCCTCGAACTTGACCTCGATGGCCAGCACCACGGCTACCGGCTGGCTGCGGACTCCACAGGGGCTGCCGTCCAACCGTGGGATAACGCGGTGCCCGACGGCCCCACACAGCTCTACCTCGGCAACGACGGCTGGTCCTGCCGCCTGGACGTACTGACCCGGGAGGCGCGGCTGGAACGCGTGCTGGCCGCCATCCAGCGGCAGGAAGGGGCGGCCGACCCGGAGGTGCGCTCGCCGATGCCCGGGACCGTCGTGGCCGTCCCGGTGGCCGACGGGGACGCCGTCCAGGCCGGGGAAGTCCTGGTTTCCGTGGAGGCCATGAAGATGGAGCACCACCTGGTGGCCCCGCTGGCCGGGACGGTCCACCTGGCCACCCGTACCGGTGACCTGGTGAAGGCCGACCAGGTGCTGGCCACCATCCATCCCGCTGCCACCGGCGTAAAAACAGACAGCACAGAGACAGCAACAGACGCAGCTGCAATCCAAGGCGAAGGAGCCTGACCATGACCGGTTTTGAACTGACCGAGGAATACCGGGACCTCAGCGACACCGTGCGCGATTTCGCGGACAACGTGGTGGCCCCGGTCTCCGCCAAGCACGACGAAGAGCACAGCTTCCCGTACGAAGTGGTGAAGCAGATGGCCGAGATGGGCCTTTTCGGGCTGCCGTTCCCCGAGGAATACGGCGGCATGGGCGGGGACTACTTCGCACTGGCCCTCGCCCTGGAACAGCTCGGCCGGGTGGACCAGTCCGTCGCCATCACGCTGGAGGCCGGGGTGTCCCTCGGGGCCATGCCCGTCTACCGCTTCGGCACGGACGCGCAGAAACAGCAGTGGCTGCCCATGCTGGCGTCCGGCCAGGCGCTCGCAGGCTTTGGACTTACCGAGCCCGAGGCCGGGTCGGACGCGGGCGGGACCAAGACCCACGCCCGGCGCGAAGACGGCAACTGGGTCATCAACGGCACCAAGGAGTTCATCACCAACTCCGGAACGGACATCACCCGGCTGGTCACCGTCACTGCCGTAACCGGGCAGCAGGAACGCGGGGACGGCACCGTCAAAAAAGACATCTCCACCATCCTGGTGCCCACCGACACTCCCGGCTTCAAGGCGGAAAAGCCGTACAACAAGGTGGGCTGGAACGCATCGGACACGCACCCCCTGACGCTGAAGGATGTCCGCGTCCCGGAAGCGAACCTGCTGGGCGTGGAAGGCCGCGGCTACGCCAACTTCCTGTCCATCCTGGACGAGGGCCGGATCGCCATTGCGGCGCTGGCCACCGGCGCAGCCCAGGGTTGTGTGGACCTCTCGGTCAAATACGCGAGGGAACGCAGCGCCTTCGGGCAGAACATCGGCAAGTACCAGGCCATTTCGTTCAAGATCGCCCGCATGGAAGCCCGGGCCCACACCGCCCGCCTGGCGTACTACGACGCGGCCTTCCGGATGCTTGCCGGCAAGCCGTTCAAGACCCAGGCGGCCATCGCTAAGATGGTCGCAGGCGAGGCGGCCATGGACAACGCGCGGGATGCCACCCAGGTATTCGGCGGCTATGGCTTCATCAACGAGTTCACCGTGGCGCGCCACTACCGCGATTCCAAGATCCTTGAAGTCGGGGAGGGCACCACGGAGGTCCAGTTGATGCTGATCGCCCGCGAACTGGGTCTGTAGGACCTGGGACCGTAGCCGGCCTGAGAGGATCACTGATGATTGACAAGGTTGTTGCCAGCGCCGACGCGGCGGTTGCGGATATCCCGGACGGCGCCTCGCTGGCGGTGGGCGGGTTCGGCCTTTGCGGAATTCCGGTTGCCCTGATCGACGCCCTGCACCGGGCGGGCACCTCCGGTCTGGAGACCGTCAGCAACAACTGTGGGGTGGACGACTGGGGCCTGGGCATCCTGCTCCGGGACGGGCGTATCCGCCGCACCATCAGCTCCTATGTGGGCGAGAACAAGGAATTTGCGCGCCAATACCTGGCCGGTGAGCTCGAGGTGGTGCTCACACCCCAGGGCACGCTTGCTGAAAAGCTGCGGGCCGGTGGTGCGGGCATTCCGGCCTTCTACACCAAGGCGGGGGTGGGCACGCAGGTGTCCGACGGCGGCCTGCCGCAGAAGTACGACGCCAACGGCGGCATCGCGGTTGCCTCCGCGCCCAAGGAAGTGCGGTCATTCGGCGGCGTGGACTACGTCCTGGAAGAGTCCCTCACACCGGACTTCGGGCTGGTGCACGCCTGGAAGGGCGACCGCCACGGCAACCTGGTGTTCCATGCCACCGCCATGAACTTCAACCCCCTGTGCGCCATGGCCGGCCGGATCACCATCGCCGAGGTGGAGGAACTCGTGGAGCCCGGCGAACTGGACCCCGAACACATCCACACTCCTGGCATCTTCGTCCAGCGCGTGGTCCTGGCCCGGGACGGGGAGAAGCGGATCGAAAAGCGGACCGTTGCCCTGACGGCGCCGGGCCCAGGAGGAAGAACACCAGGCAGCCACCAGCAGGCAGGAGCATGACCATGGATCCGAACAGCCCTGAAGCGCCGCGCCCCGAAGCCGTCCGCGCGGAATACCGGCGGGCCGGTTCCCAGCAGCATGCAGGGCCCGGCGACTCCACGTCCCCCGCCGAAACGAAGGGCTGGACGCGCAACGAACTCGCCGCGCGGGTGGCCAGGGAGCTTCGCAACGGCCAGTACGTGAACCTGGGCATCGGGATGCCCACCCTGATCCCCAACTACATCCCCGCCGGGGTGGAGGTGGTGCTGCACTCGGAGAACGGCATCCTCGGCGTCGGCCCCTACCCTGCGGACGACGCGGTGGATCCGGACCTGATCAACGCCGGCAAGGAAACCGTGACGGTCAACAGGGGAGCGGCGTTCTTCGACTCCGCGACATCCTTTGGCATGATCCGCGGCGGCCACGTGGACCTCGCCGTCCTCGGCGCCATGGAAGTGGCGGAGAACGGCGACCTCGCCAACTGGATGATCCCCGGCAAGATGGTCAAGGGAATGGGCGGTGCCATGGACCTGGTGTTCGGGGCCAAGAGGGTGATCGTGATGATGGAGCATGTGGACCGGAACGGGAATCCGAAGATCGTCAAACAATGCACCCTGCCCCTCACGGGCAAGGGCTGTGTGGACCGGATCGTCACGGACCTCGCCGTCATTGACATCGTGAAGGACGGCGGCCCCTCACGCCTGGTGCTGCGCGAACTGGCCCCCAACGTATCGCTCGAGGACGTGGTGGCCGCCACCGGCGCCGACCTGTTCGAGGAAGACCAGGAACTGACCGTATGACGGATGGCAACGGTCCGGTTTCCAGGCAAAAGGACGACGGCGGCCGGCGGGTCATCGAGCAGCGCGGGTTGTACTTCGACGAGCTGGAGGAGGGCGTGCTGTACGCCCACCGGCCCGGACGCACCGTGACCGAAGCCGACAACGTCCTCTTCACCACGCTGACCATGAACACCCAGGCCCTGCACCTGGACGCTGCCTGGAGCGCCGGGCAGCCCTTCGGCCAGCGGCTCATGAACTCGATGTTCACCCTGGCCACCATGGTGGGCCAGTCCGTCACCCAGCTCACCCAGGGAACCATCATCGCCCAGCTGGGCCTGACCGACGTCTCCTTCCCGCACCCGCTCTACCACGGAGACACGCTCTACACGGAGACAGCCGTCACCGGAAAGCGGCTTTCCTCCTCACGGCCCGGCCAGGGCATCGTGACCATGGAGCACACCGGGCGCAACCAGGACGGAACAGTCGTGGCCCGGGCCACCCGCAGCTGCCTCATGTGGACGCGCGACGCCCACGCCAAGACGCAGGACGCCGGACAGGGGACAATGCCGGTATGACTTTCGTAATGGGCCCCGCACTGCTTTTCTGCCCCGCCGACAGGCCGGAGCGCTACCAGAAAGCCGCCGCCCGGGCAGACGCCGTGATCCTGGACCTTGAAGACGCGGTGGCGCCGGCCGACAAGCAGCGCGCCCGAGGCGCCATCCTGGCCCAGCTGGGAACCACCGGTGTGGAACCTGAGCTCGAACCCAGCTGCACCATTGTCAGGGTGAATCCCGTGGGGACTGAGGACTTCGAAAAGGACCTGCACTGCCTGGCCCACACCCCCTACCGCACGGTGATGCTGGCCAAGGCCGAATCCGCCGAACAGCTCAAAGCGCTGGAGGGCTACCAGGTGATTGCCCTGTGCGAAACGGCGCTTGGCGTGCTCAATGCGCCTGCCATCGCCGCCGCCCCTAACGTGGTGGGCCTGATGTGGGGCGCCGAGGACCTGCTGGCCACCCTGGGTGGAACGTCCAGCCGGAAGGACGACGGCGCCTACCGGGCGGTTGCGCTGCACGCCCGCTCCGCCGTCCTGCTGGCAGCCCGCGCCTACGGCAAGGAAGCGGTGGATGCGGTCTACACCAACATCCCTGACCTTGACGGACTGGCAGCCGAGGCTGCCGACGCCGTGGCCTCGGGCTTCAGTTCGAAGGCCTGCATCCACCCCAGCCAGGCCGCCGTGGTCCGCAAGGCCTACGCGCCTTCGGAAGACGAGGTGGCCGCCGCGGTTGCCCTCCTGGATGCCGCAGCATCAGCCGGATCGGGAGTGTTCCAGTACCAGGGGAAAATGATCGACGGGCCAATCCTCAAGCACGCCCAGGAGATCGTGCGCCGCGCCGCTGTGTAGGCATAGCGGGACGTTCGGCTAGCGTTGGCGTCCCGGGGACCTGCGCAGGGACGTTGGCGGGATGGGCTCGTAGAGCAGCGTCCGCACCCACCGGTTACCCGTCTCCCGGAACTCCTTCCGCGTGGCGAAGCGGTAATGGTAACTGCGCACGCGCACCCAGTGCGGCGCGGCGCCGTCGAACGGGTCATGCCGCAGCAGCCGCAGCATCTGCCGGTCCGCCGCCAGCAGCTTGGCCAGGAACGCGTAGAACCATTCCTCGTGCACGCTGCGCAGCGGCAGGAACCACATCAGCCAGTCCAGCCGCAGGTGGTACGGGGCCCACTGCCGCGGAATCCGGCGGACATCCCCGGGCTTGCCCTTGAAACCGTACTCGCGCCATTCCGGGTCGTCGTCGGGATCGTCGTCCAGCGTGCCTTCCACCACAATCTCGATGCGCTGCTTGGTCACGGTGCCGAACGCGCCGTAGGCGTTGACCAGCTGCCACCGGTTGAAGCTGGCATTCATCAGCTGCCGGCGGGAGAAGAGGTTCCGCAACGGCCAGTAGCTCAGGGCCAGCAGCAGGGCGGATGCTGCCAGGGTGATGGCCAGCCACCACAGCGGGGTCTCCTGCCGGCCTCCCGTGGCGGCGTCCCAGTCTGCCGGAATTGCCGGTATGACGGCGTGCGCCACGGGATCGCTGACGGCTGCAAACGCCAGCACGATTGCCATCCAGTTCAGCCAGGCGAAGTTGCCGCTGGCCACCAGCCACAGCTGGGTCACGACGACGACCCCCGCCGCCACGCCGGCCACCGGCTGCGGGGCGAACAGCAGGAACGGCACCACCAGCTGGGCGATGTGGTTGCCCACCACTTCGATACGGTGCAGCGGCTTGGGCAGGAGATGCGCCTGCCGGCTCAATGGCCCGGGCATGGGCTGGGTCTCGTGGTGGTAGTACAGGGCCGTCAGGTCCCGCCATTCCCGGCCACCGCGGATCTTGATCATTCCCGCCCCGAACTCCAGCCGGAACACCAGCCACACAATCAGGATCAGGATGGTCCGGGGCGGCTCCGTCTGGTTGGAGCCCAGGAACGCCACGGTGAAGCCCGCTTCCAGGAGCAGCATTTCCCAGCCGAACCCATAGAACGTCTGGCCCACGTTCACGATCGACATGTACAGCAGCCACAGGGCCAGGAAAGCGATCATAGGGACCCACAGCGGCCCGGCCTGCGGTATCCCCGCCACGAGCAGCGCCGACATCACCAGGCCGCCGGCACAGACACCGCGAAGCAGCCTGTCCGAGTACCGCCAGCGGAACAGCGTTGGCCGGCGCAGGCGGGTGAATGCCGCCAGGAACTCCGGCACCGGGAGGAGGCCGCGCTCGCCGAGCAGGGCGGGAAACTGGTTCAGCGTGGACAGGAACGCAACGAAATACAATGCGGCGACACCCCGCTGCAGTACCTGCCGGGCAAATTCGTACTCCGGCGCATCAAACCACGTGAGCCAGTCCACGCAATCCACGTTACGCCCGGCCGTCCGCGGGTCAAGGCGATTAAGGCCCGTCTGCAGGCCGGGGGCGCAGGCAGGCCGGGAAGGGTGCGGGATACTTAAGCAATGCAGCCACGCAGAGTCGTCCTCCTAGGATCCACCGGTTCCATCGGCACCCAGGCGATTGACGTCGTCGACGGCGACCCGCACCTGTTCGAGGTGGTGGCACTCAGTGCCGGGGGCGGCAACCTGGAACTCCTGGCCCGGCAGGCTGTCCACACCGGGGCCGCGGCCGTGGGGATCGCCTCCGGAGACCCCGGACGGCTGGAAGGCCTGATCCGCGACGCCGCCGCAGCGGCAGGCCGTCCGGAATACCGCCCGGAGATCGTGGCCGGCCCCGACGCCTCCGCCCGGATCGCCGCCGTCGAGGCTGACGTGGTGCTCAACGGAATCACCGGTTCCATCGGCCTGGCACCCACCCTGGCGGCCCTTAAGTCCGGAGCCACCCTGGCCCTTGCCAACAAGGAGTCGCTGATCGTGGGCGGCAGCCTGGTCAAGGCCGCGGCAAGGGACGGCCAGATCGTGCCGGTGGACTCGGAACATTCCGCGATTGCCCAATGCCTGCGTTCAGGCACCGCCGACGAAGTGGACAAGCTCATCCTCACCGCCTCCGGCGGACCGTTCCGGGGCAGGAGCCGGGACGAGCTCCACGACGTCACCCCGCAGCAGGCACTGGCCCACCCCACCTGGGACATGGGCATGATGGTCACCACCAACTCCGCCACGCTGGTCAACAAGGGCCTGGAGGTCATCGAGGCCCACCTGTTGTTCGATATCCCGTTGGACCGGATCGACGTGGTAGTCCACCCCCAGTCCATCGTCCACTCAATGGTCCAGTTCGTCGACGGCTCCACCATCGCCCAGGCCTCGCCGCCCGACATGCGGCTGCCCATCGCCCTGGGGCTTGGCTGGCCTGCGCGCGTGCCCAAGGCCGCCAGCCCGTGCGACTGGACCCAGGCCGCTACCTGGACCTTCGAGCCGCTGGACGCCGAGGCCTTCCCCGCCGTCGGCCTTGCCAAGGACGCCGCCCGGCAGGGAAGCACCTTCCCTGCCGTGTTCAATGCGGCCAATGAAGAGGCAGTGACGGCGTTCCACGACGGCCGGATCCGGTTTACCGACATCGTCGATACCGTGGACAGTGTGCTCAGCGAACACTCAGGTTCCTCCGGGCTGACGGTGGATTCAGTGCTGGATGCTGAAAGCTGGGCACGTGCCCGGGCCCACGAACGTTTAGCAGTCAGAAGTCTCTAGGAAGCAGCACCACCTCCATGACCCCTGTCCTACTTTTCATCCTCGGCGTCGTCTTCGTCGCCCTGGGTATTGCCGTGTCCATCGCGCTCCACGAGGTGGGGCACCTGGTGCCGGCCAAGCTCTTCAAAGTCCGCGTGACAAAGTACATGATCGGCTTCGGGCCAACGCTGTGGTCCCGCCGGAGGGGCGAAACCGAGTACGGCGTGAAGGCCGTTCCGCTGGGCGGCTACGTCTCCATGATCGGCATGTACCCGCCGAACAAGGACGACGGCTCGGTCCGCCCCTCCAGCACGGGCATGTTCCAGACACTTGCCACCGAGGCCCGCTCCATGGCCCACGAGGAAGTGGGGCCGGGCGACGAACACCGGGTCTTCTACCGCCTGCCGGTCTGGAAAAAAGTGATTGTGATGCTGGGCGGCCCGGCCATGAACATGATCCTTGGCGTGCTGCTCACCGCCGTGCTGCTGATGGGCTTCGGCATTGCCAGCGCCACCACGACCATTTCGGACGTCTCCAAATGCCAGGTGGCCGCGGGCCAAACCGTCGATCCCGACTCTGCGGACTGCCGGCTGACGCCCGCCGCGGCGGCCGGGTTGAAGCCAAACGACACGATTACTTCCTTCGACGGCAAACCCGTCACCAGCTGGGAGCAGTTGACTGAGTGGATCCGCGCCTCTGCCGGCAGGGAAGTAGCCATCACCGTGCAGCGGGACGGCAATCCCGTGTCCACCACAGTGACCCCCGTCCTGTCGGCGCGGCCCGTGATGGGAAGCGACGGACGGCAGGCCACCGATGCTGCCGGCAACCTCCAGTACCAGGACGTCGGATTCCTCGGCATCGGTGCGCAAACGGCGTTGGTGGCCCAGCCGGCGTCGTCCGTCCTGCCCATGGCGGGGGAGAACATCCGCCAGGTGGCCGGCGTTGTCTTCAATCTGCCGGCCCGTGTGGTGGGAGTGGCGAAGGCAGCCTTCAGCGAGGAGCCCCGCGACCCCAACGGCCCCATCAGCGTGGTGGGCGTCGGCAGGGTGGCGGGCGAGGTGGCGGCCATGGAGGCCGTACCGCTGCAGTCCCGGGTGGCTACGCTTGTTGGCCTGCTGGCCGGACTGAACTTTGCGCTTGCCGTGTTCAACCTGATTCCGCTCCTGCCGCTCGACGGCGGCCATGTTGCCGGGGCCCTGTATGAGGGCATTCGGCGCCGGGTGGCAAAGCTCCGCGGACGGCCGGATCCCGGAGCGTTCGACATCGCCAAGCTGCTTCCCGTCACGTACGTGGTTGCAGCGCTGCTGATGGGGATGAGCGCGCTGCTGATTTACGCAGACATCGTCAAGCCCGTCAATCTCTTCGGATAGTCATTCAGTTTCGGCTGACTCCGAAAAATCAGCCAAATGCGATTGATCATACAGGATCAACCGCCTATGGTTGATGAATGTTCGTCATGACCATCGACCAACGCGGAAGCACCGGCGACCAGGACCGGGTTCCGTCCTTCCTTGCACAGGTTGCCCGCCTCGAACTCCCGGGGCCGGCGCACCCGGTGTTCGAACGTTCCGTCGGGGACGAGGTGCAGGGGGTGGTGCGGGAGGCTTCCGCCGTGGTGGAGATAGCACTGCACGCGCTCCGCGAAGGGCGCTGGTACGTGGGCATCGGCGTCGGCAGCGTTTCGCTGCCGCCGGATGCCAGTCCGCGGGAAGGGACCGGGACTGCTTTTGTTGCCGCCCGCAGGGCGGTTGAACACGCCAAAAGCGCCGGTTCCCAGGTTCCGTTGTCGGTGGTGCCCGGCATCATGGCGGGGGAGGCCGGCAGGGGCGTTCCTGCGGGGGAGGGGGTCCAGGCGTGTGCCAACGCGGAAGCAGTGCTCCGGTTGCTCGGCCGGCTTGTCCAGGACCGCACGGAAGCCCAGTGGCGGGTGGTGGATGCCCTGAGCCGCCTGGGTGCTGGTGGCCAGGGCCCGGGCCGGCATGGAAGCCAGAAGCGAGTGGCCCGTGAACTTGGAATCTCGGAGCAATCGGTGAGCCGAACCGTGCTTCGGTCCGGCTGGCAGGAAGAATGGGCAGCCAGGCCGGCAGCCTCCATGCTTCTTGGTTACGCCGACTCGCAGATTACCCAGGCACTCAACGACGGCCAGGCATAGGAGTGTCCAGCATCTGAAGGAGCCGGACGGCCGGATCGAAGACAACCCCAATGAAGGAGACAGGTGACCGCACTTTGGGTGGCAGTGGCGCTGGTGGTGGCTGGCTTTGCCGGCTGGCCGGTCACTGCGCTGGTGTTCAAGCTGGCCCGGACCATCGACGACAAAGCCGATGCTGCCAAGGCCGCGGAGGAAGCCCGCAGGACGGAACAGGACCCCTCTGCCGACGTCACTGTGGACGATCCTTCCCCCATCGCCAGCCGCGGGGAACCGGGCAGGGCCACATCCCCGGACCCGGACGCGGTCACTGCTCCGGACGCGGTCACGGCCCCTGATGGGCCGGTTGATGCTGCCGGCAGGCCGGCCGGCCAGGCAGTGGACGGTGAGCTGACCACCCCTGCCGCCGGGCCGGCGTCGGGCGGGCCGGCTGCCGGACCCGCGCTGCCCAGCCAACGCATCCTGCGCGGCGGCGCCATCATCGGCGTGCTGGAGCGGCTGGGGGTGTGCCTCGCCATCCTCACCGGCCAACCCGTGGCCATCGCCTACATCGTCGCCATCAAGGGCCTGGGCAGGTTCGCCGAACTGAAGGAGACGCCGGTGGCCGCCGAGCGCTTCATCATCGGGACCCTCACCTCCATGCTCTGGGCGGCCGGGACCGCGGCCGCTGTGAAGGTCCTCTTCCTGCAGTGAAACTCCCGCACCGGCAGTGAGACTCCCGCCTGGCAGTGAAACTCCCGCCTGGCAGTGAAACTCCTGCACTGGCAGTGAAACTCCTGCTCCGGCGGGCCTGCTCCGGTGCGGGGCACTTTTGCTCCAGGGGGAACGGTACGGTACCAAGCCGGCCATGGCGATAGGGTAGCGGTATGACAGTTTTTGCCGTTGAGTACGTTTATGCCGCCAACTCCACCGACACCCGCAACGAGGTCCGGCCCGCACACCGGGAATGGACCGGCGGCCTGGCGCAGGACGGCGTCATCGTGGCCAGCGGCCCCTACGGTGACGGCGCGGGCGCCCTGCTGATCTTCAAGGCAACCGATGAAGGCGCCCTCAACTCGATCCTTAAGCAGGATCCTTTCGCCGCGGCCGGAGTGGTCGCCGGAACCCGCATCACCGAATGGTCTCCGGTAACCGGCATGCTGGCCGGGATCGCCGCGTAGCCGCCTTTTCACCCCTTTCAACTCAAGGAGTCCACGTGACCTCGGTCAGCCTGGGAATGCCGTCAGCACCACCGCCCGTCCTTGCCCCCCGCCGCAAGACGCGCCAGATCAAAGTCGGCTCGGTAGGCGTGGGATCTGATTTCCCCATCAGCGTGCAGTCGATGACCACCACGCCCACCACGGACATCAACGCCACGCTGCAGCAGATCGCCGAACTCACGGCGTCCGGCTGCGACATTGTCCGCGTCGCCTGCCCGTCCGCCGACGATGCCGAGGCGCTGCCCATCATCGCCCGGAAGTCCCAGATCCCGGTCATCGCGGACATCCACTTCCAGCCCAAGTACGTCTTTGCGGCCATCGAAGCAGGCTGCGCAGCCGTGCGCGTGAATCCTGGAAACATCCGCAAGTTCGATGACCAGGTCAAGGAGATTGCCGCCGCCGCCAAGGACCACGGCACCTCCATCCGCATCGGCGTCAATGCCGGGTCCCTGGAGCCGGGCATCCTCAAGAAGTACGGCAAGGCCACCCCCGAAGCGCTGGTTGAATCAGCCGTCTGGGAAGCCTCCCTTTTCGAGGAGCACGGCTTCCACGACTTCAAGATTTCCGTGAAGCACAACGACCCCGTGATCATGGTGGCAGCCTACGAAATGCTCGCCGAAAAGGGTGACTGGCCCCTGCACCTTGGCGTCACGGAGGCTGGTCCAGCGTTCCAGGGCACCATCAAGTCCGCAACGGCCTTCGGCGCGCTCCTTTCCCGGGGGATCGGTGACACCATCCGCGTGTCCCTCTCCGCGCCCCCGGTGGAGGAAATCAAGGTGGGCAACCAGATCCTCCAATCGCTGAACCTGCGGCCCCGCAAGCTGGAAATCGTGTCCTGTCCTTCCTGCGGCCGTGCCCAGGTTGACGTGTACACTCTGGCTGAACAGGTCACCGCCGGGCTCGAAGGGATGGAAATTCCCCTCCGCGTGGCGGTCATGGGCTGCGTCGTGAACGGCCCCGGCGAAGCGCGCGAGGCTGACCTTGGCGTGGCTTCGGGCAACGGCAAGGGCCAGATCTTCGTTAAGGGCGAGGTCATCAAGACTGTTCCCGAGAGCGCAATTGTTGAGACACTGATCGAAGAGGCTATGCGTATCGCGGAAGAGATGGGGGAGGCCGATGGCGAAGATGCTGTCAAGGGTAGCCCCGTGGTTAGCGTCTCGTAGGGAGACTCCAGACCCTGCGGGGCTTTCTGTCCGCACGCTTGATGGCCAGGACACTCCCGCGCTGAAACTGCTGGCCCAGCAGGACCCTGTGGCCAACGTGTTCATCCTGGCCCACCTGCGGGCCACGGGGACTGCGGCGCCCACCAGCGGGGGCGCCGGTGTGATCGGGGTTTTCGACGACGGCATCCTGACGGGTGCCTGCTGGGCCGGAGCCAACCTGGTTCCGGTCCAGCTTGATCCCGCCCTGGCCCCCCTTGTAGCGGACGCCGCAAACAGTTCCGGCCGCCGGTATGCGTCTGCCTTTGGGCCGGCCCCCGCAGTGCTGGCACTCAACGCCGAGCTCGCTGTGCTGGGCCACCGTGCACACGAGGTCAGGGCTGACCAGCCGCTGATGATCATCGACGGACCGCCCCTTGTCCAGCCCAACCGCGGCCTGGACCAAGGGAACCTCGCCGACTTCGACCGCATCCTTCCCGCCTGCGCCGCCATGTTCGAGGAAGAGGTGGGGTACTCGCCCTACCTCGGCGGCAGGGAATTCTACAGCCGCCGCGTGGAGGGCCTCATCAGGCAGGGACATTCCCTGGTCCACCTCAACAACGCCCGTGAGGTGGTGTTCAAAGCCGAGCTCGGGGCAGTCACCGACGACGTCACCCAGGTCCAGGGCGTCTGGATGAATCCGATCTTCCGCGGCCGGGGGCTGAGCGCGGGCTACATGTCGGCAGTGGTGGAAAAGGCCCGGCAGATCGCCCCCGTGACCAGCCTCTACGTGAACGGCTTCAACACCCGGGCGCGGTCCACCTACGAACGTGTGGGGTTCCGCCAGGTGGGGACGTTCGCTACAGTTCTTTTCTAGCCGGGCAGCGGTCCGCGTTCATTTGAATATTGGGGGAAAAATTGAAGACGTCCGTGCTGGGAACTTTCGGGGCATCGGCCCTTCTGGCCATAGCGGTTTCGGCATGTGGCGGTCCGGCCGCCCCGCAGTCAGCGGACTCTTCACCGGCCACGGTTGCAGCCCCTCAAACACCGACCGCGTCGCCAACCCCGACGCCGACGCCCACCCCGACACCAACGCCAACAGCCACGGGTTACACCAGTGACCAGTTGGCTGCCATCGTGGGGCAGGTCCGGGATGCTGCCGACCGCAGGCTTTCCGTCCTGCCGAAGGCCGACATCGCTGCGGCGATCGAGCAAACCAAGGCCATGATCTCCTCCGTCGACGTCCAGCCGGCGGAGTGCAAGGAACTCGCTGCGGCGGGCACGGTGCCGTCCGTGGAGGATGCAACCATGGCGATAGGCATGAGTACTGACACCGCCACCGGCGCGGTCACGGCCCTGTCGCTGGTGGCCGGCCTGGATAAAGGCGTCCTGGCCCAGGTTACGGACCCGTCCGAGCAGCTGGCGAAGTGCTCCTCCATGACCATGACGGTGTCAGGCATGGACGTTGCCGTCACCATTACTCCGGTAACGGGTGTCACCGGGCTGCCGGGCGCGGTCGCCTACCGCACGGACAGTGCGTTGCCTGATGGCCGCACGCAGTCCATGGTCAGGGCGCAGGTGGTCCACCGCGGCGTACTGATCGCCTCGGTGGCGTCCGGCGGCGAGACCGAGGCAGACGCGGTCCGTCGGGCAGGTGCGCTCCTGGACTCGGCTGCCGCCCTGGTCAAGTAGAACCCGGCCTCCGGGACACGTCCGTCGACCTCCTCAGGACAGGGGCCCGGTGAGGTACCGCTGGACAGCCGGCGCGACCAGCCGCACCACGTCCTCGGGGGCTGCGGACGCGAGCGGCTCCAGCCGGACCACGTAGCGCACCATCATCAGGCCCACCACCTGGGTGGCCACCAGGCTTCCGCGCAGCGCCACCTCTTCAGGCGTCCCGGGAACAGCTGCCATGATCCTGGTGATCACCCTGCGGGTCACCGTTTCCCGCAGGAGTGCCGTTTTGGCCTTGGACCCGATCGTCCCGCGAAGGAAGGCCAGCAGGCCGGCCTGCGCGGGGCTCTCCCACAGGCGGAGCACCGTGCGGACGATCAGTTCCGCCCGCTGGGCGGGGTCCGAGTCCGCCATGCCCGCCAGCACCTGTTCCGGGTCGGCCGGCAGCTCCACGCTGAGGGCAAAGAGTTCATCCTTGCCCATGAAGAAGTGGTGGACCATTCCCGGATCCACCCCTGCGGCGCGGGCCACCTGCCGCAGGCTGGTTCCCTCGAAGCCGTGCTCGGCGAAGAGCTTCCGGGCAGCGTCGAGGATGTGCTCCCGGGACTCCGTGGCGCCGCCCCGGCGGCCCCTGCGGACCGGAAACGCATCAGGGCCCTCCGGGCCGGTTGAAGGACGGGACAGCTTCACGGAGTCCGCCGCCGCAGCGTGAAGGCGGCGAGGACCAGGACACCAAAGGAGATGGCCGCCATGGTGCCCGCGTCCTGCCACAGCCGCCCGGTCGCCTCCGCGTGGGACGCCACCTCCTGGAGGGCATCCACGGAAAAAGTCAGGGGCAGCACATTGGAGATCGCTTCCAGCACATCATTCATCCGGTCGCGCGCCACGAACAGCCCACACAACAGGATCTGCGGCACCACCACCACTGGCATGAACTGGACCGCCTGGAACTCGGTCCTGGCGAACGCCGAACAGAACAGGCCAAGGGCCACCCCCAGGACGGCGTTGATCACAGCGATCAGCACCACGTAACCCGGTGCCCCCGCGATGTCGAGCCCGAAAATCCAGTACGCCACAGCCGTGGCCACCAGGGACTGCAGGGCGGCCATCAGGGAAAAGGCCACACCGTAGCCGAACAGCAGGTCGGCCTTGTGGACGGGCGTCGTCAGCAGCCGCTCCAGGGTTCCGGAGGTGCGCTCCCGAAGCATGGTGATCGAGGTGACCAGGAACATCACCACGAACGGAAAAATGGCCAGCATCATCAGGCCAACGCGGTCGAACGTGCGTGGCGCGCCTGGCGGGACTGACTCATTTTCGTAGAGGAAGTACACCGCCGTGAGCAGCAGTGCCGGGACCACCAGGATCATGGCGATGCTGCGGTGGTCATGGCGGAGCTGGCTGAGCACCCTGCGTGCCGTCGCGAGCATCATCCGGACGTCCATCACCGCACGCTCCTGCCCTGTTGCATCCTTGCCCCTTCGCCGCTCCTGCCGGCATGGCGCTTCGGCGGGATCCCGGCGTCGTAATTTTCCTGCTCCCTGATGATGGCCAGGAAGGCCTGCTCCAGGTTGGCGCTGTGCCCCTGCCTGGCCAGCTCCTCCGGCGTGAGCTGGGCCAAAAGCCGCCCCTCGCGCAACAGCAGCAGCGTTTCGCAGCGGCTTGCCTCCTCCATGACGTGGCTGGATATGAGGAGTGTTGTTCCTGACTCCGCCATGGCCCGGAAACGGTCCCAAAGGTCCGCGCGCAGCACGGGATCCAGGCCCACCGTGGGCTCATCCAGTACCAGCAGCCGTGGCTTCGCCACCAGGGCGCAGGCCAGGGATACCCGGTTGACCTGGCCGCCGGACAGGTCGGCCGTCTTGCGGCGGAACAGGGCGCCAAGTCCGACGGCGTCAATCGCCTCCGCCACGTCGGCTTTGCCTTTCCGGTGCATGGCGCCGAAATAGCGCACGTTCGCTTCGACCGTGAGGTCGGGGTAGATGCTGGGTGACTGGGTAACGTAGCCCACCTGCCGCCGCAGGGACGGGCTTCCGGCGGGCAGCCCCAGCACCTCGAGGGTTCCGGCGGCAATGCGCTGCGCTCCCACGATGGTCCGCATCAGGGTGGTCTTGCCGCTCCCGGAGGGCCCCAGCAGGCCGGTGATCCGTCCCGCCGGGATGGTGAAGTCCACACTGTGGAGCACGGCTTGCCGCCGCAGTTTGACAGAGAGCGACGCGGCCACGACCGCACCGGCCGCGCCACCGCGGTCCAACGTAGTGGATGCTGCATGGGACATTGTTGCCTCCGGGCGCGTCCGCAGGTGGCGCCGCACAACGGCTAATTCATCACCTGATGAATTAAAGCTAGGCCTGGCCCTGACAGCCGTCAACAGGTTCATAAAGTAAAAACACTTGTCAAACGTGTGCGCGATCACATAGGTTCAACCTAGCTGCGCTGGAAGTGGGGTGGGCGGTCTCACCAGTCCTCACCAGTACTTAGGCGATAACGGCGTTGGGCCACGCCCGGATGCGATGACCAGCCTCATTGGGGGGCCAGGGGCTTTGTATTGCCGGGCGTGGCCCTACTGTGTCCGGGGTCCGCAGTCCGTGCCGCTTGTTGAGTGCCGGTAGATTAGTACCCAGACGAATTGTCCGGCCCTGCTGACCCAGCACTTCCCCAGAAACGGATACCACCCGTGGTCATACGACTGTCCCAGCTTTTCCTGCGCACGCTGCGCGAAGACCCCGTCGATGCCGAGGTTGCCAGCCACAAACTCCTGGTCCGCGCCGGCTACATCCGCCGGGCGGCCCCCGGCATCTACACCTGGCTTCCGCTGGGGCTGAGCGTGCTGCGCAAGGTCGAGGAAATCATCCGTGAGGAAATGGCTGCCATCGGCGCCCAGGAAGTCCACTTCCCGGCCCTGCTGCCCCGCGAGCCGTACGAGGCCACCAACCGCTGGACCGAATACGGTGAAGGCCTGTTCCGGCTCCAGGACCGCAAGGGTGCGGACTACCTGTTGGCCCCCACCCATGAGGAGATGTTCACGCTCCTGGTCAAGGACCTGTACTCGTCGTACAAGGACCTCCCGTTGAGCCTGTACCAGATCCAGAACAAGTACCGTGACGAGGCACGCCCGCGGGCAGGGCTCCTCCGCGGCCGTGAGTTCATCATGAAGGACTCCTACTCCTTCGACGTCGACGACGCCGGCCTGGACGCCAGCTACGCAGCCCACCGGGGCGCCTACCTGAAGATCTTCGAGCGCCTGGGCCTCGAGGTGGTTCCGGTGGCAGCCACCGCCGGTGCCATGGGCGGGTCCAAGAGCGAGGAATTCCTGTTCCCCACCGAGATCGGCGAGGATACCTTCGTCCGCTCGGCCGGCGGTTATGCAGCCAACGTGGAAGCCGTCACCACCGTGGTCCCCGACGATATCGACTTCAGCAACGCCCCGGCCGCAGAGGTCCTGGACACCCCGGACACCCCCACCATCGAGACGCTGGTTGCCGCGGCGAACCAGATTGCCCCGCGCGAAGAGGCCGACGGCGGCGCCTGGACTGCGGCGGACACGCTCAAGAACGTGGTCCTCGCCGTCACGCTGCCCACCGGTGAGCGGCAGCTGGTGGTCATCGGCGTCCCCGGCGACCGCGCCGTGGACCTCAAGCGCGTGGAGGCGAACATTGGCGCCTTCCTGCCGATCGCGGGCGAGATCGGACTCGAGCAGGCCGGCGAGGAGGACCTCAAGAAGCAGCCGCTGATCGTCAAGGGCTACCTGGGCCCCGGACTTTCGCTGGACCAGCCGCTCCTCGGATCCGACAGTGCCACCAAGCTGCTGTACCTGGTGGACCCGCGCGTGGTCAGCGGAACAACGTGGATTACCGGCGCCAACGAGGCGGGCAAGCACGTCTTCGGCCTGGTGGCCGGACGCGACTTCGGCTGGGACGGCGTCATTGAGTGCACCGAAGTACGCGCGGGCGACCCCTCACCCGATGGCTCGGGCCCCCTGGAGACCGCCCGCGGCATTGAGATGGGCCACATCTTCCAGCTCGGCCGCAAGTACGCCGAAGCCCTGGACCTCAAGGTGCTGGACCAGAACGGCAAGCAGGTGGTGGTCACCATGGGCTCCTACGGCGTTGGCGTGACCCGCGCCGTTGCCGCTTTGGCCGAGGCCAACCACGATGACCGCGGACTCGTCTGGCCCCGCACCGTAGCCCCGGCCGACGTGCATGTGGTGGCAGTGGGTCGTGGCGAGGAGGTCTTCCAGGCTGCCGAAAAGCTTTCGGCAGAGCTTGAGGACGCCGGCCTGTCCGTCATCTACGACGACCGCCCCAAGGTTTCGCCGGGCGTGAAGTTTGGCGACGCTGAGCTGGTTGGTGTGCCCACCATCCTGGCCGTGGGCCGCGGCCTGGTGGACGGCGTGGTGGAAATCAAGGACCGCCGCAGCGGGGAAGCCGAGAACATCGAGGTGGACAAGGCCGTGGACTACGTGGTTAACGCCGTTCGAAACCAGTGATTTCCGGCTTCGAATCGATCCAGCCCGCCACCATCATCCTGATCGTGGTGGCTGGATTCGCAGCCGGGTGGGTTGACGCGGTGGTGGGCGGCGGGGGGCTTATCCAGCTTCCCGCGCTGCTCCTGGTGCCCGGGATCGCACCCGTCCAGGCGCTGGCCACCAACAAGATGGGCTCCATCTTCGGAACCGCCACCAGCGCCGCCACCTACTACCGGCGGGTGGGCCCGGACCTCCGGACCGCCATCCCCATGGCAGTGATAGCCCTGGCGGGCAGTTTCGGCGGGGCGAGCCTTGCTGCCACCCTGCCGGCCGGGGTATTCAAGCCCATCATCGTGGTGGCGCTGGTCGCCGTCGCGCTGTTTACCGCCCTGAAACCCGGGGTCGGTGAGCTGACAGCGCTGCGCCACGACGGCCACAAGCATTACGTCGTTGCCTGCCTCATCGGGGCAGTGATCGGCTTTTACGACGGCCTCATTGGCCCGGGGACGGGATCCTTCCTGGTCATCGCCCTGGTATCCGCCATGGGTTACGCGTTCCTCGAGGCCAGCGCCAAGGCCAAGATCGTGAACATGGCCACCAACGCCGGCGCACTGCTGTTCTTCCTGCCGCACGGATCCATCCTGTGGGGCATCGGCCTGCTGCTCGGGGGAGCCAACATGGCCGGCGGCTACCTTGGCGCACGCACCGCAGTGCAGCAGGGGAGCAAGTTTGTCCGCATTGTCTTCCTGGTGGTTGTTGCGGCCCTGATCATCAAGCTCGGCTACGACGTCTGGCAGGAAAACTTCGCCTGACCGGTCCCTAAAAACTGCTCCTCGTGGCGTGGACCGGCCCGGCGTAGCATGCAGGTATGGCACACGGCGATGACGGGTGCACCCCGGCACTGGCGGCCGCAGCGGGGCATGCGCAGGCCTGGCTGGACAGCCTTTCCCACCGCCCCGTGGGACCCAGCCTGCACGCCTCCGAGCTCGCCGCAGTGTTTGGCGGGCCCCTGCCGCCGGCGGGCATGCCCGCCGATGAGGTAGTCAATTTCCTGGCCAACGCAGCGGGGCCGGGGCTCATGGCCATGCCCTCGGGCCGGTTCTTCGGCTGGGTTATCGGCGGGACACTGCCCGCGGCCCTGGCGTCGGACTGGCTGGTCAGTGCCTGGGACCAGAACGCCGGGCTCCGCTATGCAACCCCGGCCACCGCGGCGATTGAGGAAGCCGCCGGGCAGTGGGTCCTGGAGTTGCTGGGCCTGCCTTCGACTGCCGACGTCGGATTCGTCACGGGCGCCACCATGGCAAATTTCACCGGGATGGCGGCCGCCCGCTGGCGGTTGCTCGCCGATGCGGGCTGGGACCTGGACCGGGACGGACTCTTCGGCGCACCCCGGATCCGCTGCTTCGTGGGACGGGAACGGCACGACACCGTGGACCTTGGCCTGCGCTACCTGGGCCTGGGACAGCCAGCGCAGGTCCCCGCCGACGGGCAGGGCCGCCTGGTCCCCGCAGCACTGGACGCCGCCCTTGCCGCCGGCACCGGCCCCGCCCTGGTGTGCCTCCAGGCAGGCAACCTGCACTCCGGCGCCTTCGACCCCTTCACCGAGGCCATCGCCGTTGCCCGCAAACATGGCGCCTGGGTGCACGTTGATGGCGCCTTCGGGCTGTGGGCCGCGGCCGCGCCGGAACTGCGGCACCTCATGCGCGGCTGTGAGGAAGCGGACTCGTGGGGGACGGATGCCCACAAAACCCTGAATGTGCCGTACGACTGCGGCATTGCCATCGTCAGGGACCCGTCAGCCCTGCGGGCCGCCATGGGCCTGCACGCCAGCTATCTCGTCCACGATGCGGAAGGCCCGGGCGACCCGTTCGAGAAGGTCCCGGAACTGTCCCGGCGGGCCCGCGGAGTGCCGGTATGGGCGGCCCTGAAAAGCCTGGGCCGGGACGGCGTGGCAGCCCAGGTGGGCGGACTGGCCTCTGCTGCCACCGCAATCGCCGAAGGCATGGCGGCTTTGGACGGCGTGGAGGTGCTCAACGACGTCGGCTACACCCAGGTGTGCCTGGCTTTTGGCGACGACGACACCACCCGCGCAGTCACAGCCCGCATCATCGAGGAGGGAAGGGTGTGGATGTCCGGCTCACGGTGGCGGGACCGCGACATCCTTCGGGTTTCGGTGAGCAACTGGCATACGTCGGACGACGAGGTGGCCATAGCCGTGGATGCTGTCCGCTCAGCCCTGGCTGCTGTTCGGAACTCCTGACGGTTTTTCGATCGTTCTTCACCGGACGGTGCGGCCCTCTCGGGGTGCGGAGTGCCCTTAGCCGCCCTGGCCGGGTTCCGGCAGCGCATGGGGATGCGGGAGGCCTTCCAAGGTGTTTCCGGCAAGGGTGCTGGCAACCCAGAGGGACCGGGCCAGGTCGCCAGGATGGCGGTGCGACGCGTACCAAAGGGCATTGTCCACCTCCCTGGCGATACCCCATTGCCGGGCTACATCGGGGTCAAGTCCGGCGGCCGTGCTGAAGTCGTTGCAGCGGCTGAGCAGCGCCGGCCCGGCCTGGACTGCCGGCAGGTCTCCAAGGCGGTTCCACAGCAGCGGCGCCACCGCGAACTCCGGCTCGCCGATCATCGGCTGGGGGTCGATCGCCGCGTAACCTGCCGGTGCCGGCGGCCCGTCCGTGCCCGGGCGCGCCAGGATGTTCAGGAAATGGAGGTCGGTGTGGACCAGCAGATCGTGCGCGGACCGGCGTCCCACCGCGCCGCGCGTCTGGCACACCTCCAGGGCTGCCTCCAACAGCCACCTGGGAAACGGCCGGCCCAGCTGCTCCCAGTCCGCTGGAAGGTCGTCACTCCACTGTTCCGCCCTGGCCGCGATGTGACCGAATTCCCGCCACTCAGGGCGGTGGTCAGGGACAATCCCCAGCTGCCGCACCAGCCCGCCCCACACCTGCGCGGCGTCCTCCATCGCCAGGTCCGCCAGCGTCCTGCCGGCGTCGAGGCGTTCCAGGAGCATGGCGCAAGACCCTGCATCAGAGGCCAGCAGCGCAACTGCGCCCCGGCCGTCCCAAAGCGCAAGGGCATGCCGCTCCACCGTTGCCTCGTCGTGGGGAAAAGCGATCTTGAGCGCTGCCGGGGAGCCATCGTGCCGGCGCACCGGCACCACCAAGCCGCCGTGGCCGTTCCACGGCAGGGTCGCAGGCGGCAGGTCAACCGCCAGTTGCCACTGCTCCAAGCGGTCCCGCAGCAGGACCGGAAGGCTGACAAGCCATCCCCTTCCCTCGCTGCTGCGGGCGTAGCGGGCCGAAAGGCCGGGCGGAATGGGGACCGCCGCCGCGGAGCCGCTCACCATGGGGTTGGTCATCCCGTTGTCAGGAATCATGGGATCGGGAATCACGGCGTCAGGAATCACAGCGTCAGGCACCGCGGGGTCAGACAACACCGGAGGCCCCGAGCAGGTTGCCGATCAGGAATGTTGCAGCGAGCGCCAAGGCACCGCCCACCACCACGCGGACGGCGGCGCGTGTTTTTGAACCGCCGCCGATCCAGGCGCCAACTGCCCCCGTCAAGGCCAAAGCCAGCAGGACCGAAATAAAAGTCAGCAGGACCCGGATCTCCGGCGGTGGAAGCAGGATGGCCAGCATGGGCAGGATGGCCCCGACGGTGAACGCGATGGCGGAAGCGAAAGCCGCATGCCAGGGGCTGACGATGTCCGCCTCATCAATGTTGAGCTCGGCGGACAGGTGCGCGGCCAGCACATCGTGGGCGGTAAGCTCCCGGGCAACCTTGGCCGCTGTTTCAGGCGTGAGACCCTTGGCCTGGTAGATGGCGGTCAGCTCGGCCAGTTCCGCTTCCGGTTCTTCCGCCAGCTCGCGGCGTTCCTTCTCGATCAGGGCCCGCTGGCTGTCGCTTTGGCTGCTGACCGACACATATTCGCCCAAGGCCATCGACACTGCACCGCCCACCACTCCGGCGACGCCTGCCGTGAGGATGGGTCCTATCTCGGCGGTGGCCCCGGCCACGCCCACCACAATGGCAGCGACGGAGACAATGCCGTCATTGGCGCCCAGGACGCCAGCCCTGAGCCAGTTCAGCCGGTGCGCAATATCGTTGCCGTGTGGTTCGGTCTCGAGGTGGCTGTTGAGCCCGG
This sequence comes from Arthrobacter sp. AG367, assembly GCF_007828995.1. Classification (NCBI taxonomy): domain Bacteria; kingdom Bacillati; phylum Actinomycetota; class Actinomycetes; order Micrococcales; family Micrococcaceae; genus Arthrobacter; species Arthrobacter sp. AG367. The sequence goes on along the minus strand of NZ_VIVE01000003.1, from coordinate 90,273 downwards.
GGCTCGCTGCCGTCCCTCCCGGGTCGTCGGCCGGTTGGTCCGCGTTCATCCCATCAGCAAACCACCCATGCCCGCCCATCGCCACCCTGTAGGCGGCTTTCTTCGGGCACGCGACAGAACGAAACGGGCACGCTGAGACCGCACGGGTTCAGGATGCGGTTGGCGACGTCGTGGGGCCGGCGCTGGCAGGAAGCCTGGCACCGGCAGGGAGGGCGGGCAGTTGGTCGACGTCCAGGGCCAGGCCGGGAACAGGTCCGGGGTCTGCGCCCCACCGCATGGCCCGTCCGGCGGCAGACTGCAGCGCTGACATTGCCCACTGCCGGTTCTGGCCCTGGGATACCGCCACGACGTCGCCGTAGGCCGCCAGCGTGGCCGCCTCAAGCTTGCCCAAACCGGCGGCCGGTGCTGCCAGGAAGCCAGGATCAAGGACGTACCCGGGCTGTTGCGGCACGGGCGCGCCGCAGGCAGACAGCAGGCGTTCCTCCGCGGCCGCGGCCTGTTCCTTATGCCGGACCAGGAATTCCGACGCCGGTCCCTCCTCCGCGGGCGCCAGCCGGGGGAGTGCCGCCTGGTAGCCGTAGGTGGCCTGGTGCTCCGCGGTGATGGCAGCGGCCAGTGCCTGGCGTATCCCCGCAGCAGTGCCGGGCCCGGTGGTCTCCGGGACGGTGGCCGGCGCCGAAGGCGAGGGGCAGGGCGCTGGGGTTCTCGCTGCCCCGGAAGTCTGTCCCTCAGTTACTCCCGTACCCTCTGTTCCTGACTGTCCCTGCGTTCCTGCGTGTCCCTGCGGCGCGGGCATCCCCGTTGCGGCAGCAAGACGCCCGGCCGCGAGGAGCTGTGCCGTGCCGGTGCCCGCCAGAAGCCGCGCCATGCCGCCGTCGGCCGTTTCCGCGTCCTTGACGCGCGCGGCGCCGCTGTCAGCCAGGGCCTGGACAAATTCGGCGGCAGTTGGGAGGCCGGCACTGGGAAGATTGGCACTGGGAAGATCGGCACTGGGAAGATTGGCAACGGGATGATCGCCACTGGGGAGGCCGGAAGTGGAAGGTGGTGGGGGCGACGCCGGCGCGGACTCCAGGGCAGGGCCCAGCAGTGCCCTTGCCTGGATGGTCAGCAAGGTCACAACCGGCTCCAGCACGGTGGCGTCCGCGGCACCGGCGGAGGCGAGCTGCATTCCCGCAGTACGCAGGTCCACTGCCTTGCTGAACGCCGCCGCCCGGGCCCGCTCCGAGAAGGAAGGCTGGGCAGGTGCGGGCTTTTCCGCGGGAACCAGGGCAAAACCAAGGCTCAGGACAACCAGCGCGGCAAGGGCGAAGACGGCAAAACGGAGCGGGCGCATGCGGGGGCTGGGGTCCTGGGGGCGGTCTTTCACAACAGACCATGGTGTCACGCTGAAGGGGAACCCGGGTGCACCAATGGCCGGTAAAATAGCTACGCTAGTAAAACCACATCATCTATAGGGAGGCGGCCGGCATCGTGAGCAATGCAGAAGCCACGGCTTCACCAGACCATACCGGTACGGGAAGCGGATCCGCGCCGGCCCACAACCCCGAAGCTGCCCGGCTCCGGGCCCTCCTGGAACCCGCAGTACAGGCCAACCGCCTGTACCTGGAGGATGTCGCCATCATCCCCGGCTCGCACCGGGTGGTCCACGTCGTGGTGGACCTGCCGCAGGAGGAAAGCGGTGGCGTCAGCCTTGACGTCATTGCGGACATCTCCAAAGTGCTCTCGGATGTACTGGACAACGATCCCAACGACGACGGCCGTCCGTACGACCTCGAAGTGTCCTCGCCCGGCGTGGGGCGCCCCCTGACGGAACCCCGCCACTGGCACCGGGCCCGCGGCCGGATGGTCAAGGTGAACGTGATCCAGGGCGACAACATCACCGGCCGCATCCAGTCCGTGGACGATGGGGGAGTCACCCTGGTCCCGGAGGTCGCCGTCAAGAAGGGCATGAAGCCCCGGCAGGGCGAACCCGTAAAACTTCCTTTCGACAGGATCCGCAACGGAAAAGTCGAGATCGAATTCAGCCACCTCCCCGAGGACGGTCTGGAACCTGAACACAATGGACCTTCTGAGGAGGCCTGATGGATATTGACATGAGCGCACTGAGACTTTTGGAGCGTGAGCGTGAAATCCCGCTGGACCTCCTGATCCCCACCATCGAGCAGGCGCTCCTGGTGGCCTACCACAAGTCTCCCGGCGCCTTCGAGAAAGCGCGCGCCGAGCTGGACCGCAAGAGCGGCCACGTCACAATTTGGGCCGTGGAGATTGACGACGACGGCGCCCCCATCGGTGAATTCGAGCACACCCCGGAAGGGTTCGGCCGAATCGCCGCCAGCACTGCGCGCCAGATCATCCTGCAGCGCCTCCGCGATGTCGAGGACGATAACGTCCTGGGCGAATTCAAGGGCCGCGAAGGCGAACTGGTGTCCGGTACCATCCAGCAGGGCAACAACCCGCACATGATCCAGGTAAACCTCGGCTCCATCGAAGCCCTGCTGCCGCCGCCCGAGCAGGTTCCCGGTGAGAAGTACATCCACGGCAACCGCCTCCGCGCGTTGGTCATCGACGTGCACCGCGGGACCAAGGGTCCGTCGGTCACGCTGTCCCGGTCCCACCCGGGCCTGGTCCGCAAGCTCTTCGAACTCGAAGTACCCGAGATCGCCGACCACTCCGTGGAAATCGTTGCCCTGGCCCGCGAAGCCGGCCACCGCACCAAGATCGCCGTCAAGGCGAACACCCCGGGGATCAACGCCAAGGGTGCCTGCATCGGCGAGATGGGCTCACGCGTCCGCGCGGTCATGACCGAGTTGAACGATGAAAAGATCGACATCGTTGACTTCAGCGAGAACCCGGCCACCTTCATCGCCAGCGCACTCTCGCCGTCGCGCGTGAATTCCGTCACCATCACGGACGAAGCCACGCGCTCCGCCCGGGTTGTCGTTCCCGACTACCAGCTGTCGCTGGCCATCGGCAAGGAAGGCCAGAACGCCCGGCTGGCGGCGAAGCTGACCGGCTGGCGCATCGACATCGTCTCCGACGCCGCGGTTTCCCGCGACAAGTAACGTCCAGGCACCGGTGGCTGGCGCGACGCGGCAGCCACCCGGTTTCTGGCAGAACGGCCCGAAGGGGCTAGAATAGATAGGACCGCGCCTAACGGCCGGTAGCCGTGTGCCTTGGGCGTGCTCGTTTCCGTAACTGCGGAACCGGTAAACCTTCGGCCAGCAGAATGAACGTCAGGACGATGACCGTGGCAGAAGTGCTTTCCACCGGAAGTCAACCTGAACGTACCTGCATCGGGTGCCGGAAGAAAGGCCCGCGGTCGCAGTTGCTCCGGCTCGTCGCCGAAGGCAGCGGGTCAACCGCTGTCCTGGTGGATGAACGACGCCGGATGTCTGGCCGGGGTGCATGGCTGCACCCCAGCCAATCGTGCCTGGCTCTGGCGATCAAGCGGCGAGCATTCGGACGTGCCCTTCCGGGCGCAACCGGAACAGCCGCCGTCGAACACTGGATCATGTCAGGTCCGAACGTTGACGCCGCCCCGGTGGCTGCAACACCAACCGTCCAACCTGAAAGCGGGTCAGAAATCTGATGGAAACCCGATGAGTTCCCAGCGATGAGTGCGTAACGATGACAGCTTTGTTGCGCTCTGCAATGGGCCCCTTCGCATCAACAGCGGCTGGGGTCCGCAGTAAGAAGTAGACGGTTCGTGCCTGGCTCGGTGCGGACCGAGACAGGAGAAATGTGGCCAAGGTCCGCGTACATGAGCTCGCCAAAGAGCTCGGTATAACTTCCAAAGATGCAGTGACAAAACTGCAGGAACTGGGCGAATTCGTTCGCTCCGCCTCGTCAACCATTGAGGCCCCCGTTGTGCGGAAACTGCGCAACGCCTTCCCCGACGCCGCTGCCAAGTCAGCGGCCCCGGCCGCAGCGCCCGCCGCTGCACCCAAGGCACCTGCCCCCGTGGCAGAATCACGCCCTTCAGCACCGGCTCCCGGCCCCGCTGCGCCCAAGGCTCCGGCCCCCAAGGCACAGGCACCGGCTCCCGCTGCCCCCACCGCACCTGCACAGGCAGAAGCGCCGGCTGCGCCGGCCGCCACGCCTGCCGCCCCCGCGGCTCCGTCCTCGAGTGCTCCGTCCACCGGCGCCAAGCCCGGTGCACGCCCGGCACCCAAGGCCGAAACCCCGGCTCCCTCCACCCGTCCGGGTGGATCCACGCCGGGCGGGTCCGGCCCGCGTCCCGGCGGTCCCCGTCCGGGCAACAACCCCTTCGCCACCTCGCAGGGCATGCCCCGCGGCCGCGGCGGAGACGGTGAACGCGCCCCCCGTCCGGGCAACAACCCCTTCGCCACTTCGCAGGGTATGCCCCGCCCCGGTGGCAGCCGTACCGACGGCGACCGCCCCGGTGGTCCCCGTCCCGCAGCAGGTGCAGGCGGACCTCGTCCGGGTGGGCCGCGTCCCGCAGCGGGTGCCGGTGGCCCCCGTCCTGCAGCAGGCGCAGGCGGACCCCGTCCGGGCGCTCCCCGTCCCGGCGGTCCCCGTCCTACTCCCGGCATGATGCCCAACCGCACTGAGCGTCCCGCACCCGCAGGTGCCGGCCGTCCGGGCGGCGGCGGCCGCGGTCCCGGACGGCCTGGTGGCGCTCCCGGTACCGGTGGTCCCGGTGCCGGCGGCGGTGCTCCCGCCGGCGGTGGCTTCGGCAAGGGCGGCCGCGGCCGCGGCGGCACCCAGGGTGCCTTCGGCAAGGGCGGCGCAGGCCGTGGCAAGCAGCGCAAGTCGAAGCGTGCAAAGCGCCAGGAACTTGAGCAGATGAGTGCCCCGTCGCTGGGTGGCGTGAGCGTACCCCGCGGCGACGGCAACACCGTCATCCGGCTCCGCCGTGGATCGTCCATCACGGACTTTGCCGACAAGATCGAGGCAAACCCCGCCGCCCTGGTGACGGTGCTGTTCCACCTTGGTGAAATGGCCACCGCCACCCAGTCGCTGGACGAGGACACCTTCGCCCTGCTCGGCGAGGAACTGGGCTACAAGCTCCAGGTCGTTTCCCCTGAGGACGAGGAGCGCGAGCTGCTCTCCAGCTTCGACATCGACTTTGATGCCGAACTCGAAGCCGAAGGCGACGAGGAACTGGAAGCACGTCCCCCGGTTGTCACCGTCATGGGCCACGTCGACCACGGTAAGACCCGGCTGCTCGATGCCATCCGCAAGTCCGACGTCATGGCGGGCGAGCACGGCGGCATCACCCAGCACATCGGTGCCTACCAGGTCACGCACAACCACGACGGCAACGACCGCAAGATCACGTTCATCGATACCCCGGGCCACGAGGCGTTCACCGCCATGCGTGCCCGTGGTGCGAAGGTCACCGACATCGCCATCCTGGTGGTCGCAGCGGACGACGGCGTGATGCCGCAGACCGTTGAAGCCCTCAACCACGCCCAGGCGGCCAACGTGCCGATCGTCGTGGCAGTGAACAAGATCGACAAGGAAGGCGCCAACCCGGAGAAGGTCCGCGGCCAGCTGACCGAGTACGGCCTGGTTCCCGAGGAATACGGTGGCGACACCATGTTCGTGGAGGTCTCTGCCCGCCAGAACCTCAACATCGACGAGCTGCTCGAGGCGGTCCTGCTCACCGCGGACGCTGCCCTGGACATGCGCGCCAACCCGAACAAGGACGCCCGCGGCATCGCGATCGAAGCCAACCTGGATAAGGGCCGCGGTGCTGTTGCAACCGTCCTGGTCCAGTCCGGTACCTTGCGCGTCGGCGACACCATCGTGGCAGGCACGGCCCACGGCCGCGTCCGTGCGATGTTCGACGACGACGGCAGCGCCCTGACCGAGGCCGGTCCGTCCCGCCCTGTCCAGGTGCTGGGTCTGTCCAACGTGCCGCGCGCCGGCGACACCTTCTTCGTGACTGCTGACGAGCGCACTGCCCGCCAGATCGCCGAGAAGCGTGAAGCAGCCGACCGCAACGCCGCCCTGGCCAAGCGCCGCAAGCGCATCAGCCTGGAAGACTTCGACCAGGCCGTCGCCGAAGGCAAGATCGACACCCTCAACCTCATCCTCAAGGGTGACGTGTCCGGTGCCGTGGAAGCCCTCGAAGACGCGCTGCTCAAGATCGACGTCGGCGAAGGCGTGCAGCTGCGCGTCATCCACCGCGGTGTGGGTGCCATCACCCAGAACGACGTCAACCTGGCAACGGTCGACTCCGCCGTCATCATCGGCTTCAACGTCAAGCCCGCCGAGCGGGTTGCCGAACTGGCAGACCGTGAAGGCGTGGACATGCGCTTCTACTCCGTCATCTACGCAGCAATCGATGACATCGAGGCAGCGCTCAAGGGCATGCTCAAGCCGGAATACGAAGAAGTCCAGCTCGGCACCGCCGAGGTCCGCGAAGTCTTCCGCTCCTCCAAGTTCGGAAACATCGCCGGCTCGATCGTCCGCTCGGGCATCATCCGACGCAACGCCAAGGCACGCGTCAGCCGCGACGGCAAGATCATCGGTGACAACCTCACCGTTGAGTCGCTCAAGCGCTTCAAGGACGACGCCACCGAGGTCCGCACGGACTTCGAATGTGGTATCGGCCTTGGGTCGTACAACGACATCACCGAAGGCGACATCATCGAGACCTTCGAGATGCGCGAGAAGCCGCGCGTCTAACTCTTGTTAGTCCGTGGCCGGGGCCGTTGGATTTTTCCGGCGGCCCCGCCCCTTCGCTGGGCGGCTTGGGATCTTCGATCCCGCGCCGCCCAGCTTCGGCAGCGGAAATGGCCTTCCCAACACTCGCAAGCTCGCGTCGGGACCCTCGGCTATTTCCTTAGAAGCCACTCCCGGGCCGCCGGAAAAAATCCAACGGGTGCGTCATCGGCTCGCTTGGGTGCGTGGCATCCAGACCCTGGGCGCGTTGGCTGACGTTTGCGCCGCCGTCGTACGTCCCAAATTTTTCTTCTTTTAGGAGTTGTTCATGGCTGATCCGGCACGTGCTGCCAAATTGGCGCAGCGGATTAAGGTTGTTGTTGCTGAGGCCCTGGGCCGGAAGGTCAAGGATCCCCGGCTTGAGGGCATTACCGTTACCGATGCCCGCGTGACCAATGATCTGCAGCATGCCACCGTCTACTACACCGTCTTCGGGGACCAGGCTGTCCAGGCCGACGCTGCCAAGGGCCTTGAGAAGGCCAAGGGTGTGCTCCGGCAGGAGGTGGGCCGGAACATCACCGTCCGGCTGACCCCCACCCTCGAGTTCGTGGCCGACCAGATTCCGGTCAACGCCTCCAACCTGGAGGAACTGCTCCGGGAGGCCAAGAAGCGGGATGCCGAGGTTGCCGCCCTTGCCGCCAACGCCCGGCACGCCGGCGACGCGGATCCGTACAAGTCCGACGCGGTCGCCGACGTTGACATCGACGAGGACGACTTCGACGAAGAGGACCTGGACCTCAGCGACGACGAAGACCTCGACGAGGACGCCAACAAGTAGGCAGCGGACTTCCGCAAACACAGCAGCAGGACCCGGAGGCACCTCCGGGTCCTGCTGCTGTGTTTGGCTGCCGCCTATCGAAGATCAACTTCGATAACCCTGCCGGCAGGCATGGGAGCGGGAGCGTTAGGCATCGACGGATCGGGTTGCGCCGGCAGCGCATCCACGGTGGCGAAGACATCTCCGTCCTTGAACTCAACATCCGCGGGCAGGTTCACCTCCAGGAAACGCGAGCGATCCGCGTCGCAGTTGAACTTCAGGATTTCCCCGCCGAACAGCGATGCCACGTAAATGTCCCCGTTGTCGGCCACGGCCAGACCGGTAGGACTCAGGATATGGTCCGCCCAAACAGTCGTGTCACCGTTCCACGGATTCACCTTGAATATGGCACCGCGAGCACCCAGTTCCGGTCCCTCCGGGCCACCAGGCAGTGACGTGACGTACAACCAGCCGTCCGGACCGATTTCAACATCGGTGGGAACCGGTTCGAACGCGTACTTCTCGCCAACAACGCAGTCAGGAACCGTCATCGTGTGGCCTTCCATGTCAAGTGGAATCTGCAGGCCAGCGGGGACCTTGGCCGGCCTTGGCGGCAGGACCGTCAGTGTGGAAATGGCGCCCGATTTGAGATTTACCTTGAGGATCGCGTTCATGCCGGCGTCAGCCACGTAGGCGGTGCTGTCCTTGACTGCCAAGGCGTACGGGTGGGAATCCACCGTGCCCGTGTATCGGGCGGGTGGGAAGGCCGGCCAGTCTGCCAGGCACTTGTCGCTGACGTCTGGCTCGAAGCCGTAGTGCTGGTCCCCGTCGGGATTGTGCTTCCGTTCGTATTCCGCGAAGTTGGCAATAGTGTCCACATCGCCTCTGGAGTCAATGGACTTCAAGTAGCCCTGGAGCTTGGCCGGATCACCCTGCCCGGCTCCGATGCTTTCCAGGAAGTACGTGGTGCTATCGCGGATTTCCACGCCGGCGACTTCCCAACCCTTCTTGGCGGTGTAGACGTCTTCTGTCGATCCGTCGTGCTCCACACGGGTAAGGACGCCGGCGAAGTCCTGGCTGACACGGACTGATTCGCCCTTGCCAACGGCAAGGTGGAGTGGGGTGAGGAGTCCTGTACCCAGGACTTCAAAGTCCGGGTCGTGAGTGGAGGCAAACGCCGGTGATGCCTGGACCATCATGGCGGCTGCCATGCAGGCGATAAAGGTGAGTTTTCTTTTCATGGGGTACTCCGGGGTGCGAGGCCCTTGCGGGCTGGATGTGGCGCCTCCGTAGAGGCGAAATATATCCCCCGGGCGTCAGCGTAGGCTCCTACCAGCGGGTAGGCGCTGGGGGCCTGCCCCCTTCCTGGCCCCCTTTCCGTCCCCCTATGGGGTGCACATGGCTAGGATCGTGCTATGACCTCCGCAGAACACGGCAACCGGGGCTTACGGCACCCTGCATTTGCCCAGTACCTTGAACAGGCCGTGGAGTTGGCCACACAAAATGTTGGTGAAGGCGGCGGCCCCTTCGGAGCTGTGGTGGTAACACCCGACGGGCGCGTGCATGCCGGCGTCAACAGGGTGACCCGGGACAACGATCCCACTGCCCACGCGGAAGTGGTGGCCATCCGGGCAGCGGCCGCGGCTGCGGCGGACTTCGACCTCACCGGCTCTGTCCTTTACGCAAGCTGCGAGCCGTGCCCCATGTGCCTGGCGTCTGCCTTGTGGGCCAGGATCGGCCACGTCTACTTCGCCGCGGACCGCCACGGCGCCGCTGCGGCAGGCTTCGACGACGCCCTCTTCTACGACTACTTCAGCGGCGCGGCCCCGGAGCTGATGCCCGTCACCAGGAGTGACATCCCGACGTCGGACGTCCCCTTCCAGGCGTGGCGCGCCTTTGACAGCAGGAAGGAATACTAGCCATGGAATCCGCCCTACTCCGCTGCCCCGCCTGCGGTAAGACCAACCGGGTGCCGGCCCAGGCCTCCGGACATCCCCGCTGCGGCAACTGCAAGGCGGACCTGCCCTGGATCGTGTCCGCGGGCGACAGCGACTTCGCCGCCGTGGCGGAGCAGTCGCCGGTTCCGGTGCTGGTGGATTTCTGGGCCGCCTGGTGCGGGCCCTGCCGCATGGTAAGCCCCGTCCTGGACCAGCTGGCCCGGGAGCGGCCCGGGAAGATCAAGCTGGTGAAGGTGGATGTGGACGCGTCTCCGGGCCTGTCGCGGCGGTTCGACGTCCAGGCCATTCCAACCCTCATGGTTCTGGTCGACGGAAAGGTCGCAGCCCGCCAGGCCGGCGCCGCACCGGCGGGCGTCCTCCGTTCCTGGCTGGACAAGGCCCTCGCCGGCGCCCGCAGCTAACAGAGCAGGCAGCTTCGCCGGCCGGCCAAGCCAGGTATCAACCCAGGACGTCAGGGCCGGCCGTCCGGAAGCCGGGACAGCCCGTCCAGCAGATCCTGCTTCCGGCCGCACAGCGCGATCCGGACCCACCCTTCGCCGATGGAGCCGAAGGCGGTCCCTGGGGCCAGCGCCACACCGGAATCCGCCAGGAAACGCCGAACCCAGGCCCGCACGTCCCCGCCGGTCACATGGGACATATCGGCCCAAAGGTAGAACGCCCCCTGCGCCGGCAGATAGCGGATCCCTTTTGCGGTGAGGACTGCCGAGGCGGCATCCCGGTTCTCCCGGTAGTGCTGGTGGGCGTGCCGGACGTAGTCCTGCGGCCCGGTCAGGGCAGCCAGCGCCGCGTACTGCGGCGCTGACGCCACGCACGACACGATGGATTCCATCACGTTGTCCATCTGCTGTTTGAGGCCGGGCGGGCAGATGAGCGCGCCGATTCGCAGACCCGTCAGGCCGTACGTCTTGGACAGTGTCAGCGAAGTGAACACGCGTGCATCCGCCGGGGTGCCGCCGTCGAACCTTGCCGGGCTGACGTGGGGAACATCGTAAGTGAACGCCTCGTAGCACTCGTCCGAAACCACCCAAATGTCATGCCGGCGGGCCAGGTCCATCAGTTCCCGGACCACTTCTTCACCCAGCACTGCTCCGAGGGGGTTGGACGGGGAATTGAGCACCAGCACCCGGGTGCGGCTGGTGATGAGGGCCTCCACGTCGGCAACCTGTGGCTGGAAGCTGTGTTCGGGGCGCAGCGGATAGCCCACCGGCACGGCACCGAGCAACCGGCTGGTCATCGCAAAGGTGGGGTAGCCCGGGTTGGGGATCAGGATTTCGTCGCCGGGGGACAGCAGCAGACTCATGGCGAAATGCAGGCCCTGCTGCGCCCCGGACACCACGTAGACGCGGTCAGCACTGACGTCCACCCCTTGTTCTTCCCGGAACCTGGCAGCGAACGCTTCCCGAAGGGCGGGAATCCCGGCGTTGGGTGTGTAGTTGGTTTCATCGCGGTCCAGGCAGGCGATGCCTGCGTCCAGGACATGGCGGGGGAGCGGGAAACCCGGCTCCCCGATACTCAACACAATGGCGCCGGGAGTACGCCACGCGGCCTCGGTGATCTCGCGGATCTGGTTGACGGGCACGTCGCGGACATGGGCGGCAAGCTCAGGCATGGCAGCCATCCTAGCCGTCCCCGTCGGGCTGCCGCGGTGCGTCCGGGACCGGGGTGGTGGCGTGGGCCGGCGGGCCAACCAGCGCCGATATACTGGGAGGCGTGCTTTCTGGACTGGTGATAGTGGACAAGCCGCAGGGATGGACCAGCCATGATGTGGTTGGCCGGATGCGGCGCCTCGCAGGTACCCGGAAAGTAGGGCACGCCGGAACCCTGGATCCCATGGCCACGGGCGTCCTGGTGGTCGGCATCAACAAGGCCACGCGCCTGCTGACCTACATCGTGGGCACCTCAAAGACCTACACCGCCACCATCCGGCTGGGCCAGGCCACCGTCACGGACGACGCGGAAGGGGAGGTCACGGCCACGGCCGGCACTTCCGGTGTCACCGAGCAGGCAATTCACGACGGCGTCGCGGCACTCACAGGCGACATCGAGCAGGTGCCCAGCAGCGTCAGCGCCATCAAAGTGAACGGCGAACGCGCCTACGCGCGCGTCCGGTCCGGCGAGGATGTGAAGCTGGCCGCACGCCCTGTCACCATCCACCGGTTCGAGGTGCACGCCGTCCGGCGGGATCCGGCGGCGGATGTGATTGACCTCGACGTCACCGTTGAATGCTCCTCGGGCACATACATCCGTGCCCTGGCCCGGGACCTTGGCAATGCGCTGGGTGTTGGAGGGCATCTCACTGCCCTCCGCAGGACCCATGTGGGCCCCTATTCGCTGGACCAGGCGCGCACGCTCGAACAGCTCGCCGAAGAGCTCAACGTCCTGGAAATGTCGCAGGCTGCCCGGGCACTGATGCCCAACCGCGAACTCAGCGCCGAGGAAACCACGGAGATCTCCTTCGGGCGGCGGATCGCTGCCGGCGCGGCCCCCGGCGCTCCCGGCGCCGCCACTGTGGAGCATCCGGCCGCCGCCTTCGCTCCCGACGGCAGCCTCGTGGCCCTTCTTGCCGACGCAGGCAGTTACGCCAAGCCGGTGCTCGTCTTCGCCCCCGGCGCCGGGACGGCCGCAACCGCCGCCGCGGAGGCCTGACACGTGGACGCATATTTTTGGATCATCCTCGTGGTCGGCCTGGTGTCCACGCTGGTGTGCCTGGGTGCGGGCATCCTCAAGAAGGCGCCGAACGACGTCACCATCCTCTCCGTCGCAGCCGTGGAAGCGGCCCTGGTGGTGTACCTGGTGGGGTCCATCGTGCGCGTGATCGCCGGCGAACCGATTGCCGGGGAGGCGTGGGAGTTTTGGGGCTACATGGCCACCGCCATGCTCCTGCCGCCGGCGGCAATCTACTGGTCCATTTTGGAGCGCACCCGGTGGAGCAACTTTGTCCTGGCCGCGGTCGGCGTCACGGCACTCGTCATGGCCGCCCGAATGAACCAGATCTGGTACTGAAGTGGAAGAAGCAGCAGGAATGAACGACAAGCAAGCCCCGGCGGCTCCCGGCGAGGCACCCACCCGCAATACCCGCAATACCGGGCCAGGCCGCCTGCTGATTGCCGTGTACGGCGTTTTCGCGATCTCGGCCACGGCCCGGGCCGGATACCAGATCCTCACCAAGTTCTCCGAGGCTCCGCTGGCCTATCTGCTCTCCGCCTTCGCCGCGCTGGTGTACGTGGTGGCCACGGTGTCGCTGGCCAGAGCCGGAACCACCTGGTTCAAGGTCTCCGTTGCCGCGGTGCTGGTTGAACTCGTGGGCGTCCTGGTGGTGGGTACCCTGAGCATCCTGGACTCCGTGCAGTTCCCGCACGAGACCGTGTGGTCCCTGTTTGGCCGCGGCTATGGCTTCATTCCGCTGCTGCTGCCCATCCTGGGACTGGTGTGGCTCTACCGGCGCCGGCCTTCGGTGGCGGCTGAAGCGCGTTCCAAAGCCGCGCAGTGATGTCAAAGGCAGCACAGTGAATCCGGGTAACCTTGAAGAGTTCCGCGGCCGGCATGGTTCCGGAACGTGGCTTGCAGGCAGCTTAAGGCGAGGGTGATGGTTTACATCTGGAACGATCCGTCCGATGTCCCGGCGGATTTCGGCCCATCTGTTGTCACTTTCGGCAACTTCGACGGTGTTCACCGCGGCCACCAGCAGGTGCTGTCCCAGCTGATCCGCTCGGCCCGCCTTTCCCACGCCAAGGCTGTGGCCGTGACCTTCGATCCCCACCCGGCGGTAATTCACCGGCCCGAGGCCGCGCCCGAGCTCATCATGGGCCTGGACGACAAACTGGACGCGCTGGGCGGACTCGGACTGGACGCCATTTTGGTGATCAAGTACTCACTGGATCTGGCCAGCCTCACGGCTGAGGAATTCGTGGAGCAGTACCTGGTGGACTGCCTCCACGCCAGCCACGTGGTGATCGGCCACGACGCCCGCTTTGGACGGGGCAACTCCGGAGACCTGGACACCATGAAGGCGCTGGGCGACAAGTTCGGCTTCGATGTCCAGGTCATCAGCGAGTTCGGCGCCGAGGGCTACCCCCTGCATGACGACGACGGCACGGACCGGCGCTGCTCCTCCACCTGGGTGCGCGAAGCCTTGCAGGAAGGCGATGTTGCCACCGCCGCCTCGGTCCTGGGCCGCCCGCACAGAATGCGCGGCGAAGTGGTTCACGGGGCAGCCCGCGGCCGCGCCCTCGGCTTCCCCACGGCAAACCTTTCCTCGAACGCCACGGGGCTGATCCCCGCGGACGGCATCTATGCGGGCTGGCTGGTGGACCAGGCGGGCACGCGCTGGCCTGCTGCGATCTCAGTGGGGTCCAATCCCACGTTCGAGGGCGTGAGCCGCCAGGTGGAGGCGCACGTCATCGACAGGCCCAAGGAGGCCGTGGAGGACTTCGATCTGTACGGCCAGACAGTGATTGTTGAATTCGTGGCGCGGCTTCGCGGCATGGTGGCCTACCGTGGCCCTGAGGCACTGGTGGAACAAATGCGGCTGGATGTGGCCCAGGCCCACCAGCTCCTCAGCCACCACTGACTGCAGCATCCGCCGGTTGCAAAACGTGGCTGCAACAACGGGGTGACAACAACGAAAGGCAGCACGTGTCCGTCGAAAAGAACACCCGCAAGCTGGATGAGGGGATTGTCCGCGACTTCAGCTCGCGGATGAGCTACGCCTCCTACCTGCAGCTTCCCACGCTGCTCAGCGCGCAGCAGCCGGTCAGCCAGCCCGAGCACCACGATGAACTGCTGTTCATCATCCAGCACCAGACCACGGAGCTGTGGCTGAAGCTGGTCCTGCACGAGCTGCGCAGCGCGGCCGCGTGGCTCCGCGGGGACGACCTCGGTTCCGCGCTCAAGGGCATTGCCCGGGTCAAGCACATCCAGAAGACCCTTACCGAACAATGGTCTGTCCTGGCCACCCTGACACCCACCGAGTACTCGCAGTTCCGGGGCTTCCTGGGCAACTCGTCAGGGTTCCAGTCGGCCCAGTACCGGGCGGTGGAATTCGTCCTGGGGAACAAGAACAGCAAGATGCTGCCCGTCTTCGAATCCGATCCGCAAGCCCACGCCATGCTGGCCGAACTGCTTGCCGCCCCCAGCATCTACGACGAGTTCCTTGCCTACCTCGCGCGGCAGGGCTTCGATGTGCCGGGATCGGTCCTGGACCGGGATGTGACCCAGGCCCATGAGTTCACCCCGGAACTGGTCCCGCTTTTCAAGCACATCTATGAAAACGCGGCGGACAACTGGGCTGCCTACGAGGCGTGCGAGGAACTGGTGGACCTGGAGGACAACTTCCAGCTCTGGCGGTTCCGGCACCTGCGCACCGTGCAGCGGACCATCGGCATGAAGACCGGCACCGGGGGATCCAGCGGGGTGACCTTCCTGCAGAAGGCCCTTGAACTGACGTTCTTCCCGGAATTATTCGCTGTCAGGACGGAGATCGGACAATGAGCATCCATCAGGAAAACCACCTCGATGTGTCTGCCGAAGCGCTCCGCGGGCGCGCCGAAGAGCTGGACCGCCGGGACCCCCTGGCACACTACCGGGACCTTTTCATTGGAACGGACACACCGCTGTCCTACCTGGACGGCAACTCCCTGGGCCGGCCCCTGACGCGCACTGCCGACGACGTCGCCGCCTTCATCCGGGACGAGTGGGGCGGACGCCTCATCCGTGGCTGGGACGAACAGTGGCTCAGCATGCCGCAGGCCATCGGGGACCAGCTCGGACGCGCCGTCCTCGGAGCTGCTCCGGGGCAGACCATCATTGCCGATTCCACCACCGTGGTCCTCTACAAGCTGATCCGCGCAGCCCTGGCCGCCGTACAGGATCCAGACCGCAGCGAGCTGGTGCTGGATACGGAAAACTTTCCCACGGACCGCTACCTGGTGGAGGGCATCGCCCTCGAGGAAGGCCTCACCCTGCGCTGGATCGAGCCCGACCCGGCCGCCGGGGTGACCCTTGACCAGGTGCGCCAGGCCACCGGGCCGAGGACCGCCGTCGTCCTCCTCAGCCAGATCGCCTACCGCTCAGGCCACCTCGCGGACCTGCCGGGGATCACCGCGGCAGTGCACGACGCCGGCGCGCTGGTGGTGTGGGACCTGTGCCATTCCGCGGGGTCGGTGGAGATCGACCTGGACGGTGCCGACGTGGACTTCGCAGCCGGCTGCACCTACAAGTACCTCAACGGGGGCCCGGGCTCGCCTGCTTTCGCCTACGTCAATGCCCGGCACCTGCCCTCGTTGAACCAGCCCATCTGGGGCTGGATGGGGCGGAAGGACGCCTTCGAGATGGCCGCCGGCTATGAACCTGCCGCCGGCATCCGGGGCTTCCTCAGCGGCACCCCCGCCATTTTCGGCATGATCGCCATGCGGGGAACCCTGGACCTCATCGAGGAAGCCACCATGGCTGCCATCCGGGAGAAGTCCCTGGCCCTGACCGCATTCGCCGTGGAGGTTTTCGATGCCTGGCTGGCCCCGCTGGGAGCCGAACTGGCGTCGCCGCGGAACCCGGGGGAGCGGGGCGGGCATATCACGGTGGACCATCCCAACTTCACCAAGGCCACCGTGGAAGCGCTCTGGGAAGGGGACGTGATCCCTGACTTCCGCTCTCCCCATGGCATCCGGGTGGGGTTGTCGCCGTTGAGCACCAGTTTTGCGGAAGTGCTCCAGGGCATGGCAGCGATCCGGGCCCGGCTGCAGGGCTGACGGCGCACTGTTTCGACAAGGTTAGGCCGCGCCCGGTAAACTGGACGATGGATCCGGCTGCAGTCCGTGGCGGCTGGTTCCTGTTGTGGTCGGCCTTCTCCGGTTATCCGGTTCAGGACCAACACGGCAGACCCGGCAGTGAATTACTGACCTGGGCCCTCACGGCACATCCCAAGGAGATATTGTGGCACTTGACGCCGCTGTAAAGCAGTCCATCATCAAGGAATACGCAACTGGCGAAGGTGACACCGGTTCACCCGAGGTCCAGGTTGCTGTCCTGACCCAGCGGATCAAGGATCTGACTGAGCACATGAAGGAGCACAAGCACGACTACCACACCCAGCGCGGTCTGCTGGCCATGGTTGGTCGTCGCAAGCGCATGCTGAGCTACCTCAAGAAGACTGACATCGCCCGCTACCGTTCGCTCATCGAGCGTCTCGGCCTGCGCCGCTAGTCACACTTTGGGGCGGCCCTTTCCCTCCGGAACGGGCCGCCTTCTTCAAACAAAAACTAAACAGGAGGATCAACCGCATCACGCATTCGCGGTCCTCGGTAGTGATCCCCGGGAACGGCTTCGTTGACTGAAGCCGGCGGCCCGTGGGTCTCGATCGATGACCGGGTGCAGGGCCAGTAGACAGATGCTGGCTGGGTTGATGCGGCTGGACTTCCGTAAATAGAAACGGAGGTGACTCTCTTGGAGGGTCCCGAAATCCAGTTCTCGGAAGCAGTCATTGACAATGGCCGTTTCGGCAAGCGCGTAATCCGCTTTGAAACCGGCCGCCTCGCCAAGCAGGCAGCCGGCGCAGCAATGGTGTACATCGACGATGACACCGCCCTGCTGTCCGCAACCACCGCCGGCAAGCACCCGCGTGAAGGCTTCGACTTCTTCCCGCTCACGGTCGACGTCGAAGAGCGCATGTACGCTGCCGGCCGTATCCCGGGCTCGTTCTTCCGCCGCGAAGGCCGCCCGTCCACCGAAGCCATCCTGGCCTGCCGCCTGATGGACCGCCCGCTGCGCCCCGCCTTCATCAAGGGCCTGCGCAACGAGGTCCAGATCGTGGTCACCGTCCTGGCCATCAACCCCGATGAGCTGTACGACGTCGTTGCCATCAACGCTTCCTCGATGTCCACCCAGCTGTCCGGCCTCCCGTTCTCCGGCCCCATCGGCGGCGTCCGCGTTGCCCTGGTCAACGACGAAAACGGATCGCAGTGGGTTGCCTTCCCCAAGCACTCGCAGCTGGAAAACTCCGTGTTCAACATGGTGGTTGCCGGCCGCGTTGCCGGTGACGACGTCGCCATCATGATGGTCGAGGCCGAAGCAACCGACAACTCCTGGAACCTCATCAAGGAACAGGGCGCCACCGCCCCCACCGAAGAGGTTGTGGCCGAGGGCCTGGAGGCAGCCAAGCCGTTCATCAAGGCACTCTGCGACGCCCAGGCCGACCTCGCCGCACGCGCTGCAAAGCCCACGGTCGAGTTCCCGGTCTTCCTGGACTACGAAGACGACGCTTACGCCGCCGTCGAATCCGCTGCCGCCGAAAAGCTCGCCGCTGTCTTCCAGATCGCCGACAAGCAGGAACGCGACAACGCCTCCGACGCGCTCAAGGACGAGGTCCTCGCCGGCCTGGCAGGCCAGTTCGAAGGCCGCGAAAAGGAGCTGTCCGCTGCTTTCCGCTCCGTCACCAAGCACGTTGTGCGCCAGCGCATCCTCAAGGACCAGATCCGCATTGACGGCCGCGGCCTGACGGACATCCGCCAGCTCACCGCAGAGGTCGAGGTTCTGCCCCGCGTTCACGGTTCGGCCATCTTCGAGCGCGGCGAGACCCAGATCATGGGTGTCACCACGCTGAACATGCTCAAGATGGAACAGCAGATCGACTCGCTGTCTCCCGTCACCCGCAAGCGCTACATGCACAACTACAACTTCCCGCCGTACTCCACCGGTGAGACCGGCCGCGTGGGCTCACCCAAGCGCCGCGAAATCGGCCACGGTGCCCTGGCAGAGCGCGCCATCGTGCCCGTGCTGCCGTCCCGCGAGGAATTCCCGTACGCCATCCGCCAGGTATCCGAGGCCCTCGGCTCCAACGGCTCCACGTCGATGGGTTCCGTCTGCGCCTCCACCCTGTCCCTGCTGAACGCCGGTGTGCCCCTGAAGGCCGCCGTCGCCGGCATCGCCATGGGCCTGGTGTCCGACCAGGTTGACGGCCAGACCCGCTACGCGGCACTGACCGACATCCTCGGCGCCGAAGACGCCTTCGGTGACATGGACTTCAAGGTTGCCGGTACCGCCGAGTTCGTCACGGCCATCCAGCTGGACACCAAGCTCGACGGCATCCCCGCTTCCGTGCTCGCGGCAGCCCTGAAGCAGGCCCGCGAGGCGCGCCTGCACATCCTCGAGGTCATCAACTCGGCCATCGACACCCCGGACGAGCTCTCCGAGTTCGCACCGCGCGTCATCGCCGTCAAGATCCCCGTGGACAAGATCGGCGAGGTCATCGGCCCCAAGGGCAAGATGATCAACCAGATCCAGGAAGACACCGGCGCCGACATCTCCATCGAGGACGACGGCACGGTCTACATTGGCGCCACGAACGGTCCGTCTGCAGATGCAGCACGCTCCGCCATCAACGCCATCGCCAACCCGCAGGTCCCGGAGATCGGCGAGCGTTACCTGGGCACGGTGGTCAAGACCACCACCTTCGGTGCCTTCGTGTCGCTGACCCCGGGCAAGGACGGCCTGCTGCACATCTCCGAGCTGCGCAAGATCGCCGGCGGCAAGCGGGTAGACAACGTTGACGACGTTGTTTCCGTGGGCCAGAAGATCCAGGTGGAAATCACCAAGATCGATGACCGCGGAAAGCTGTCCCTGTCTCCGGTCGTGGCTGAAGAGGAAGGCGCCGACGACACCGAGCGCGTTCACGCCACGGAGCCTGCTGAAGGCGCTGAGGTCTAACAGCAGGGGCTTCCCGGCATAAGCATGAATCGGCGGGACCGGTGGATGATCCACCGGTCCCGCCGCTGTTACGATGGCAGCCAGATCCGGCTGCCCGTCCTGAAAGGCATCAATGACTGTTGTACCCCTGCCGCTTGAGCAGAACCACGCCGGCGACACCCTGGTCCACGGCTCCGACGGCGGGTCCGAGGTGCGGCGTTCAGTGCTGCCAGGGGGAGTGCGGGTACTGACCGAGGCGATGCCGGGACAGCGGTCTGCCACCATCGGCTTCTGGGTGGGCGTCGGATCCCGTGACGAGGCACCCGGCCAGCACGGGTCCACCCACTTCCTTGAACACCTGCTGTTCAAGGGCACCAAGCGCCGCACGGCCTTGGAGATTGCTTCCGCGTTTGACGAGGTGGGCGGCGAATCGAACGCGGCAACGGCCAAGGAAAGCACCTGCTACTTTGCGCGGGTGCTGGACTCGGACCTTCCCATGGCCATCGACGTCATCGCTGACATGATCACCGGCGCCGTGCTGGATCCTGACGAGATGGAGCAGGAACGGGACGTCATTCTGGAAGAAATTGCCATGGACAGTGATGACCCCACTGATGTGGCGCACGAGCACTTCGTCGCCGCGGTCCTCGGCAGCCATCCGCTGGGACGGCCCATCGGCGGCACTCCCGCCGCCATCAAGGCCGTAGCCCGCGATTCCGTGTGGGAGCACTACCGCAGGTACTACAAGCCGGAAGAGCTGGTCATTACCGCCGCCGGCGGCCTGGACCACGACGTCGTATGCGGACTCGTGGTGGATGCCCTCCAGACCGCGGGCTGGTCGCTTAAGCCGGACGCCGCGCCGGTGCAGCGGCGTTCCACCGAACGTGCCCTGATCACGGGAACGGCGGGCCTGCATGTGGTCAAGCGGGCCGTGGAGCAGGCGAACATCATCATGGGCTGCCCCACGATCGTTGCCACCGATGAACGCCGCTACGTCATGAGTGTCCTGAACGCGGTCCTGGGCGGCGGCATGTCCTCGCGGCTGTTCCAGGAAGTCCGTGAGAAGCGCGGGCTGGTTTACTCCACTTACTCCTTTGCCTCGTCCTACGCCGACGCCGGCTACTTTGGGATGTACGCGGGCTGCACGCCGTCCAAGGTCCGGCAGGTGCTGGACCTGCTGGCTGTGGAGCTCGACAAGCTCGCGGAACACGGGATTTCAGACGACGAACTGCGCAAGGCCGTGGGACAACTGGGCGGCGGAATCGTCCTGGCACTGGAGGACACCGGCTCCCGGATGTCCCGGCTGGGCCGCGCCGAACTGGTGTCCGGCGAGTACCAGGACATTGACGAAACACTGCGGCTGATCAAAGCCGTCACCACGGAACAGGTCCAGGAACTTGCCGCCGAACTCGCCGCCGCGCCCCGGACCGTCACCGTGGTTGGCCCGTTCGACGAGACCGAAACCTTCGGCCTGTAACACCCCGCGCCGCGGAGATGCCGCGAAGACGCTGGCGGCCCGGCTCTGCAGAGTCCATCCTGAGTGGGGAGTGATTCTTCGGCAGGGGAAGGCGGAACGGTGAACGGGCCAGGAGGGGAGCACGGACATCCGGCGTTAACGAACCTGCTGGGTCACTGGCAGGGCTACACACACGTGGCTGCCGGTCCCTGGGGGCCGGAACACCGCGTGAGCGCCCAGGTGTCTTACACGCAGGTTGCCGGGGGCCTCGGCGTGGTGCAGAGCTACCGGCACATTGAACCGGACGGCAGCCACTTCGAAGGCCACGGCATCTTCACGATCGATCCGGTCCACAACGACGTGCTGTGGTACTACGTTGACAGCACCGGCGTGCCGCCCGGCAACGCCGCCCGCTGCACCTGGCGCGACGGCGTCCTCCGTGTTGAACGCCGCAATGCCGGAGGCTGGACGCGCCACTCCATCGAGGTGGCGAACGGTGTCCTGACACACGTCACCGAATTGCGTTCGCCCGGGCGGGACGACGGCGGCGACGCCCCGGAGGCCGGTGTGGACGGCGAGGCTTTGTCCTACAGGCCATTCATGCGCTCGGAATTCCACCGCGCCTGAGGCAGGGGCTACGATGCCGCCTCGATAATGCGCGTTTTCGGCGCACCGGCGAGGGCAGGGGCGTTGGCGGGCGAACGCCATACCTGTGTTCGAAGGTTCGTGAGCAGCTGCTCTGCCTGGGCCAAGTCCGCGAAGTCGAGTTCCACAACAATGTATTGCGGTTCGCCCACGGGCCGGCCTATCCGGTGCGCGAGAACCCCTGACGCGGACCGGCCCACCGGATCCCGGTCGAATGCCGCCTTCCACGTGCTGAAATCGGTGATGCTGTGTTCGATCTGCAGGGTGAACATCCCAGTCTCCTTACTCGTCCCGCCAGGTTGGAGGACGCTCCACGCTGCTAAAGCTAGACGGTCCGGGCTGCGGCGGGTATCCCAGAATTCTGGGTGGCAGCGCCTCCGGGTTGCCCGGGATGGCCGGAGCATACTTGGAACATGACCAAGGGCTGGGCTGGAAACCGGAGCCAGGAGCGCATCCGACTCCTGGCAGGCTCGGACCTGGATCACCAAGCTCTCCGGACAGCGATTCTGGCAGAAGTGGCCACCATGGTGCCTTTCGATGCATTCGTTTGGCCGTTGTGTGATCCCGTCACGACGGTAGGGATGGCGCCGAGGGCCAGGATTCCCTGCCCTCAGGAATTGCCCACACTTATCCGCCTCAAGTACCTCTCCGGGGCCGGCCGCTGGACCGAGCTGATGCATTCGCCGGTGCCGGCGGCATCCCTCCTGAAGGCAACGCAGGGAGAGCCCTCCCGCAGCCCGGTGTGGAGTGGCGTGTTGCAACGCTATGGGGTCCGCGATGTACTGTCCGTCGTGTTTGCCGACAAGTATGGGTGCTGGGCCTGGCTCGATTTGTGGCGGACGGGCGATTCGGTCCCCTTCACGGATGAGGAAACTGCGTACCTGGGCGAGCCCGCAGCGGCAGTGACCGCCGGCCTGCGGAGGTCCGTGGCCAGGCAGTTTCGGACTCGACTGGAACCGGAACCTGGCCCGGACCCGGCCGCCGGGACAGGAGCCGGGCAGCCCGGGTTGCCGGAGCAGGCTGTCCTCACCCTGGACGACGATCTGGCGATAGCTGGTCGAACGGCGTCCGTGGACGACTGGCTGCAGCTGCTTCAGCCTGGTCCGGTCCCTCACGATCATGTGCCTGCTGAGGTGTTGAACGTTGCTGCCCAGCTGGCGGCAAGGGAAGCACTGGTGGACACCCACGCCGCGGAATGCAGGGTGTACGTCGGGGCGGGCCGCTGGGCCTCCCTGCGGGCCAACCGCATGGAGTCGGGAGTGTCCGGACCCACTCCACCGGTGGCCGTGACGATTCAGGCCAGCACGCCTGCCGCGCGGCTTGACATGTTTGCCCGGGCGTTTGGCCTGACACCCCGGCAGGGGGAACTGCTGTGGCTCACTGCAACAGGGGCCGATACGGCAGCCATGGCGGATGCCCAGGGCGTGACACCGTACACGGTCCAGGACCAATTCAAGCAACTCTTCCAGGCTTGCGGAGTCCACAGCCGGGCGTCACTGCTGGCCATTGCCCTGGGAACGGGGGCCCGGGTCTAGCGGTGGGCCGTCGTCTCCTGGAGCCACGCGTTGACGCACATGCCCCTGGGGAAGTCCTACGACAAGAGCACGTCCCAATTCCCCGCCGGGTCTGGCGGCAGGAAGAACGGCATGGCGTAGAAATCGTCCCACAAAGGATCTGTTGGCGGGAGTTGATCCGGCTCAAGCAAGTTCCCGCCAGGCGGCTCCTCGCTTGGCACCTCCAGCCACTCCGGCATGTCAGCCAGCAACTGGCACCATTGCGGCAGCCCAAACGGCAGATCGCGCCGCAATTCAGGCGGTGGTGGTTCCCGTAGCCCCGCTTCGTCCGCTTTCCGGGGTGTGCCCAACCCTCCCGGTGGGTTCAAGACTGCCGCTGCGGATTGCCCGGACACGGTGCTGTTCCTCCGCAGAAGCCCTGGCGGCCGGTGGGTTGGTTGGGGGTCGTGGTGTTCGGGGTTGTAGTGACGGCCGGTGGGTGAGGTCCAGCCGGGCGGTCCGTTGTTGGTGGCGGGGTCGGGGGTCCAGGCGCGGGCGTGCTTCAAACGGTGATGTTTGGGGCACAGCTGCGCCAGGTTCCGGACGGCTGTTCTGCCGCCGTGTTCCCAGGCGTTGAGGTGGTCGGTGTGGTTGTCGGGGGTGTGGTTGCTGCAGCCGGGGAAGGTGCATTTCCGGTCCCGCATGCGGATCCATTGTTTGATGGTTTCGGGTAGCCGGTAGCGGGTGCGTCCGATCTCCAGGGGTGCCCCGTCGCGGGGGTCGACCAGGACGCGGTAGAACGACTCCGCCCCGTCCGCGACAAGCGTCCGCGCCATTGAGGCAGGGATGGGGCCAAGGCCGTCGAGCACGGCCGGCTCATCGGTGAGTCCGAGCAGGGCGAAGAACGGGACGGTGACCAGGACATCGGCCCGCGGGGTGGGAACCTTTCCAACACCACCGCTACTCCCGGTAGTTGTTCCCGCAGGATCACCCGTGGCCGTGGCGTTTCCGGTGCCGAGGAGGAGTGATGCTGCGATGTCGGGGCGGAGTTGGGTGAGGGTGCGGGGCTCGTCAGGTCCCTGCAGGCCGCGGGCGGTGGCGGTGGTGCGGTTCCAGATGGCGCAGGCGGTGTCGCCGGGGAGGTAGAGCGAGAGCCAGGCCATGCCGTCACGGTCCGGGGTGTATTCCATCCGCCGGTCCGCGACGCCTTTGGCGTGGCGTTTTTCGAGGGTTTCGGGGTGGTGGCGTTCCCGCCAGGCGCGGACCTTGGCGCGGAACCGGGCGGGGGCGAGTTCACCGGGCGCGGCGCCGCGGGCGGGGTTGGGCGCGTCGGGGTCGAAGAAGTGCGCCACCAAGGCAGCAGCCCCGTCCGGGGTGAGCCCTTCGGTTTCATCGGCGACAATCCTGGCATGCTGCCACGACACGGCACCGGCTGACAGGGCGCCCAGGAGCGGCGGCAGGGAACACACCCGGCGGGACTGTTCCACCAAAGCACCCGCCGCCCCAGAACTCACTGTCAGGACACCGGCGATCTCCTCCACCGCGGACATCTCCGAAAACATGCGCTCATCCACCGGGGCGTCGGGGGCAAGCAGTGCCTGCTGGAAACCGACGCACTCCACGGCATCACGAGCTTTGACCGCCGCGAGCTGAGCCTCGACCCGGGAGACTGCCTCCAGCCGTTCCAGCCGGAGCTCATACCGCCGCTGCAGCACATCCACGTCAGCACCAACACCGGTCCCGGCGGCAAGGAAATGTTCCTCACGGTCCAGCGCACCAAGGGCAGCAATAGAGGCAGAAACACCCTCCAAAACCACCCCAACACCCGTGCCGATTCCCATACCCACATCATCCAGCGAGGCACCGACATTCAAAGCCACGGCAGCTTTGGCAAGGCCAGGGCGGCTGCTGCCCATTCGCCTGGACGTGCGCGAATACTTACCCGCCGGCGAACGGAGGCAGTACGTCCACCACGTCGTCCGGACCTAGGACTGCCGCCTGGTCCCGTACGGCCACCTCATTGAGCAGGAAGCTGCTGCGGGAAAGAAGCCGGGAAAGGGGCGGGGTCCCGGCAGGGGGTTCAGGGCGGTCCACGGCCAGCACGGCCTCGAGCAGGTCCGCCACGGTGGCGCCCTGGGGAAGGTGGAACTCTTCTTCCTCGAAACCTGCCGCAGCGCGTGCGGCAGCAAAATAACGTACAAGCATCCCGGTCAGCCCCCGATAGCACTCATGCTGCGGTCCGGCTGGACGAAGTCCGGAGCATCCAGTCCCACGTGGTCCATGCCGTGGGCTTTCGGTTTGATCCACATGGCGTCCTGCCACCGCTGCGCCAGATCATCATCGGTGGCGCCCGCCCGCAGCAGGCCCAGCAGGTCGAACTCCTCGCGGGAGAACAGGCAGCTCATGATCTTGCCCTCGGCGGTGATCCTGGTGCGCCGGCAGTCGGAGCAAAACGGCTCGGTGACGGAGGCGATAATTCCCACGGTTCCCAGCACCGGTCCGTCCGCGTCCGCGGAACCTGCCGCCCGCCGTCGTACTTCAAACCGCTCCGCAGGAGCGCCGTCACGTGCGCGGGGATCCGGACTGAGGGCAAAGTCCCGGGACAACAGCCCGCGGATCTCGGCTGCCGTGATCATGTTGCGGCGCGTCCAGCCGTGGTCCGCATCGAGCGGCATCTGTTCGATGAACCGCAGTTCGTACCCGCGCTCCAAGGCCCACGCGAGCAGCTGCGGCGACTCGAGGTCATTGATGCCGCGCATCAGGACGGCGTTCAGTTTCACAGGGCCCAGGCCGGCAGCCCAGGCGGCGTCCACACCCGCCAGGACCTGGTCCAGGAACGGACGCCGGGTCAGCTTGGTGAACGTTTCCTCATGCAGGGAATCCAGCGACACATTGATGCGCGTCAGGCCGGCGTCCTTGAGGGCCGCTGCCTTCTTCGCCAGGCCAACGCCGTTGGTGGTCATGGAGATCGGCAGGTCCGGGTGGTTGGCCCGCAGTGCCGAGATGATCTGGACCAGATCGTGCCGCACCAGCGGCTCACCGCCCGTGAGGCGCAGTTCGCGCACTCCCAGCTGCTCCACGCCTACCTTGACGATCCGCACGATCTCCTCGGCGGACATGACGGCCTGCTTTGCCAGCCATTCCAGGCCCTCCGCCGGCATGCAGTAGGTGCAGCGGAGGTTGCACTTGTCCGTCAGGGACAGCCTCATGTCGGTGGCGCGGCGGCCGTAGCGGTCCGCCAGCCCGGCCGGTGCATCCGCTGGCCGGCGCGCGGGAACGCCTGGCAGCGCCGATGCTGCTTCCTCCCGCGGCTGCGGCATGCCTAGCTGGACAGTCATGAAATCAGGCTACGCCACGTTGAGCCACCCATCACACCCGTGACCCCGCTGTGAGACGCGGGGCAGGAATCCCGGCGGCACCGGCGCCGGGGACCACCGGCAAACCTATGCTGGTGTTGTGAGGAGTTCCCAGCGCGGGCATGCGGCGTACGACGGCGGCGCCGGCCTTGGGGAGCGGGCGGACAGTCCCTTCCCACTACCGGCAGTCCCGCGCGCCGGAGGTGGTTGGGCCGCGGCTGCCGGGATAGCCGCGGCAGGCGGCGGTATTGCAGCAGGGGAGTTGGCTGCGGGGGTTCTCAGCCCCTCCCTTTCGCCGTTGACGGCCGTTGGCGGTGCCGTGATCGATGCCGTGCCTCCGGGCGTCAAGGACTGGGCGATCTCTGTCTTCGGCACGGCCGACAAGGCAGCGCTCCTGGTGGGAATGGCGTTGGTCATCGCCGCCCTGGCCGCACTGGCCGGAGCACTCGAGCGCCGCCGCCGGTTCACTGGTGCTGCCGTGATCGGAATCTTTGGACTCGCCGGAGCGGCCGCCGTCCTGACGCGTTCCCAGATGACCCCCCTGTCCCTCGTGCCGCCGCTCCTGGCCGCGGTGGCCGCCGTCGTGCTGTTGCGGTTCCTGCTGCGCAGGCTGCAGGCATGGGATGCCGCGATTGCCGGCCAAGCAGCCTCCCACCAAGCGGCCTCCCACCAAGCGGCCTCCCACCAAGCAGCCGGAGATCATCCCGAGGACAGCCTTCCCGCTGCCCCCGGCGAGGCCACACCGGACTCCGCGGCCACCCCATCGCGCCGCAGCTTCTTCCAGGCCCTGGGCATCACCGCAGCGGCCGCTGCGGCAGGGGGAGTACTGGCGGGAATCTGGCGCGGGGCCACCATGGCTGTCAATGAGGCCAGGGCACGCATCACCCTGCCCGCAGCGGCATCGCCGGCAATACCTGTGCCCCCTGCTGCGGAAGCCGGTGTTGCCGGAATGCCGCCGCTGGTGACCCCGAACCGGGATTTCTACCGGATCGACACCGCGCTGTCCGTCCCGGCGGTCAGCCCGGATACCTGGGTCCTCAAGGTAACCGGCATGGTGGCCCGGGAAGTCCTGCTCTCCTTCGCCGACCTAATGGCGAAGCCCCTCACCGAGCGGCACATCACCATTGCCTGCGTCTCCAACGGAGTGGGCGGCGACCTGATCGGCAACGCCCGCTGGCTCGGCTGGCCGGTCCGGGAACTGCTGGCCCTGGCCGTTCCCCAGCCGGGCGCAGACATGGTCCTCTCCCGCAGTGCCGACGGCTGGACCGCCGGGACGCCCCTGGATGTCCTCACCGACAACCGGGACGCCCTGCTTGCCGTGGGCATGAACGGTGAACCGCTCCCGCTGGAGCACGGCTTCCCGGTCCGGTTGGTGGTTCCCGGCCTCTACGGCTATGTCTCGGCCACCAAATGGGTCACCGAGCTCAAGGTCACCCGGTTCGCCGATGACGCCGGATATTGGACCCCGCGCGGCTGGTCCGCGCGCGGCCCCATCAAGACCTCGTCCCGCATCGACGTCCCCCGCAGCGGCCGCCCGGTCAACGCGGGAAGAGTTGTCTTCGCCGGCGTTGCCTGGGCCCAGCACACCGGCATCCGGAACGTGGAACTGCGGATCAACCGGGGACCGTGGCAGGAAGCGGAACTGGCCACGGGAATCTCCGCCGACACCTGGTACCAGTGGAAGCTGGCCATGGACCTTGCCCCGGGGCAGTACGAGGTCCAGGTCCGGGCCACCAACCTGGCGGGCGAACCCCAGGACGAAACCGCGCGGCCGCCGGCACCGGACGGCGCCTCGGGATTCCACACGGTTAGAGTTGACGTGAAGTCCTGACGGCCCAAACCCTGACGGCCCAAACCCTGACGGCCCAGACCAAAGGCGTATCCATGACCAGCCACACCCCGCACGCCCTGGCAGACCACACCCCGGAAGGCCACGTCCACCATGCAGCGGAGGGTTCCCGGTCGGTCGCTGGCCATGCCGCCGCAGTCGTGGAACTCCTGCGGCCGCTCCTGTCAATGGACCGGATGGAAACCCTCCCGCTTAGCCAGGCGCTGGGCCGGGCCCTGGTGGACGATGTGGCCGCGCCACTCAGCCTTCCTCCTTTCGCCAATTCCCAAATGGACGGATACGCCGTCCGTTCCGGCGACCTTCCCGACGGCGGCGGGGACCTCCGCATCATGCCCCCGGTTCCGGCCGGGTCAAGCCCGGAGCCACTCGAACCAGGAACCGCGGCACCCATCATGACCGGTGCCATGATCCCGGCGGGGGCCGACGCCGTCGTACCCATTGAAAAGGCGGTGCCCGATCACTTCCTGGACCCCGGAAACACAGCGGGGGACGGCAGCGGCGCCACCGTGCGGCTGCCCGGCACCGCGCCGGGAACGTTCGTGCGCTTCCCGGGCAGCGACATCGCAGCGGGGGAGCGGGCGCTGGCCTCGGGGACCTGCCTGGGGCCGGCCCAGTTGGGGCTGCTCGCTGCCTTGGGCCTCCCGGAGGTGGCGGTGTACAAGGCGGTGACCGTCCTGCTCGTCACCACGGGCGACGAAGTGGTGGAACCCGGCCTGCCGCTTCCTCCCGGCAAAATATACGACTCCAACGGAACGCTCCTTGAGGCCGCCATGAAGCAGGCGGGACTCACAGTCCGCCGCACCGGCATCTCCACCGACACTCCGGCGGAACTGCAGGCGCTGCTGCGGACCGAAAGCCCGGGGGCTGACCTGATCGTCACCACCGGCGGGGTCAGCAAGGGAGCCTACGAGGTAGTGCGGCAGGCAATGGCGGACCAGCCGGTCCGCTTCGTGCACGTGGCCATGCAGCCGGGCGGCCCCCAAGGACTGGGAACGTTCGACGGCGTGCCATTCCTTGGGTTTCCCGGCAATCCGGTCAGCTGCCTGGTGTCCTTCGAGATGTTCCTCCGTCCCGCTTTGTCAGCCTTGCTGGGGGCACCGGGCCGGAGGCTGCCGTTGCGCGCCCGCCTTGATCTTGGGGGCCCGGGCCGTCCGCTCACCTCTCCCGGGCACAAGCACCAGGTCCGCCGCGGCAGCCTGCAGCCGGACGGGACCGTGAAGCTGGAGGGCGGCGAGAGTTCGCACCTGATGCACGCACTCGCGGGGTCGAACGTCCTGGTTCATGTCCCTGTGGGTGTAACGGAACTCGCTGACGGCGACGAGGTGGAAGTATGGATGCTGTGAACGCAGAACATACCCCCGCACTGACGCACCTGCGCCAGGACGGCAGCGCCCAGATGGTTGATGTCTCCGCCAAGGCCGAGACCACGCGGGAGGCCACCGCCACCGCCACCGTCCGGACCACCCCCGAGGTGATGCAGCTCCTGGGCTCCGGCGGGCTCCCCAAGGGCGACGCCCTGGCCGTTGCCCGGGTGGCCGGCATCATGGCGGCCAAGAAGACGCCGGACCTGATTCCGCTGTGCCATCCGTTGCCCCTCTCGAAAGTCACCGTTGACTTCGACCTCGGCGCGGCCGCCGTCACCATCAGCTCCACCGTGAAGACCAGGGGCGTCACGGGAGTTGAAATGGAGGCCCTGACGGCTGCCTCCGTGGCAGCCCTCAGCGTTTACGACATGATCAAGGCCGTGGACAAGCATGCCGTCCTGACGGACATCAAGGTGCTGGCCAAGAGCGGCGGCAAGAGCGGAGACTGGGCACTGTGACCGACCCCAACATCCTGGACGTCTCCGAACCCCACCGCCACGGCGACGTGCAGGGGCGGAAGGCCGGCGTCGTTATCGCGTCCACCCGTGCCGCAGCGGGCATCTACGACGACGAAACCGGCCCCGTGATCACCGACTGGCTCACTGAACACGGCTTTGACGTCTTCCCGGCCATGGTGGTTCCCGACGGCGAGCCCGTGGGCGCTGCCATCCGGGCGCTCCTCACCCAGCGTCCCGCCGTCGTCATCACCAGCGGCGGAACCGGCCTCAGCCCGGACGACCGGACACCCGACGTCACCCTGCCCCTGCTGGACCGGGAAATCCCGGGCATCATGGAGGCGATCAGGCGTGCCGGCGCTGCCAAGACTCCGCTGGCGGCCCTGAGCAGGGGCTATGCGGGCGCTGCCGGGCAGACGTTCATTGTGAACCTGCCCGGGTCACCGAAGGGTGTCATGGATGGGCTGAGCGTCCTGGACCCGGTGATCGGACATCTTTGCGACCAGTTGGAAGGCGGACATGGGCACTGAAGCAGCATTCGAGGTAGTGCGGGCAGTCCTGAGCGCGGAGCCCATCTCCGTGGACCAGGCTATTGCCGCGGTGGAAAGCGACACTGCGGGTGCGGTGGTCAGCTTCAGCGGTGTAGTGCGCAACCACGACGGCGGCAAGGCCGTCGAGCGCCTCAGCTACAGTGCGCACCCCACGGCGCACCAGGTGATGGCCGACGTCGTCGCGCGCCTGGTTGCCGAGCAGGACGCCGAGGCCGGTGACGCGGCCGGGGAGACCCCCGCGGGAAAGGCAGCCCAACCCGTCAGGATCTGGGCCGCACACCGGATCGGGATGCTGGAGATCGGGGACCCGGCGCTGGTGTGCGCGGTATCCGCCGCACACCGCGGACAGGCGTTTGCCGTCTGCTCCGAGCTGGTGGACCGGATCAAGGACCAGGTGCCCATCTGGAAGGAACAGTTCTTTTCGGACGGCACCGTGGAATGGGTCGGCGCCGGCAGCTGATGCCGCGCCGGGGCACGCCGGGCCGCGCCTCCACGCTGCCCGGGCCGGCCGGCGTTGCTCCGCAAATTGCGAGGTAACGCACGCCGTCCGGTTCCTGCCCCAACCTGTCCCGCCGGTAGGGTTAATCCCATGACCGAACAACACCCCGCCCCCAAACTGGTGGCCGTCCTTGGCGCCAGTGGACGCATGGGCGCCGAGGCCGTTAAGGCCATTGATGCCGCGCCCGACCTGAAGCTCGTCGCAGCCCTGGGTCGGGGTGACTCGCTGGAGCAGCTGACGGCCTCCGGTGCCCAGTACCTGGTGGACCTCACAGTCCCCGAAAGCACCGAAGCCAACGTCCGCTTCGCCGTCGAGCATGGGATCCACGCCGTGGTGGGCACCACCGGCTGGGACGCGGGACGCCTGTCCGCGCTTGAATCCCTTTTGGCGGAGCACCCGGAAACGGGCGTACTCATCGCGCCCAACTTTGCCTTGGGCTCTGTGCTGGCTTCGGCGTTCGCCGCGAAGGCGTCAAAGTACTTCGAGTCCGTGGAAATCATCGAGCTCCACCATCCGGACAAGGTGGACGCCCCTTCCGGCACCGCCGTCCGCACCGCAGAGCTCATCGCCGCTGAACGCAAGGCTGCCCAGGTGCCGCCCAGCCCGGATGCCACCACTTCAGAACGCGCAGGCGCACGCGGCTGCGAAGTGGACGGCGTCCGCGTCCACAGCGTCCGGCTCCGTGGCCTCGTGGCCCACCAGGAAGTCCTGCTGGGCGGTCCCGGCGAGCAGCTGACCTTCCGCCACGATTCCTTCGACCGCGCGTCGTTCATGCCCGGCGTGCTTCTGGGCGTGCGCAACGTTGCTGCCCACCCCGGCCTGACCGTGGGCCTGGACGGTTACCTGGACCTGGGACTCTAGGCGGTGAACGGGTTCGCAGCCGGTTTCCTTAAGAACCGCACCAAGATCTGGGTGGGAGCGGTGACGCTGCTGCTGGTCTTCTACCTGGTGGTGTCCTTCCAGCGCTCGCTCCTGCTCCTTGCAGACAGCAACCTCACCGCCAAGGCCATCGGGGCCGCCTACCTGGTGCTGCCCATTGTTGGCGCGTGGGCCCTGATCCGCGAACTGATGTTTGGCGCCCGCACCGAGCAGATGGCCAAGGTCCTGGAAGCCGAAGGCGGGCTGCCGGTGGACGAGCTTCCCCGCACGCCCGGTGGCCGGATTGTCCGCGCCGCAGCCGACGCGGAGTTCGAAAAGTACCGGGCCGAAGCCGAGGCCGCTCCTGATGACTGGCGTTCCTGGTTCCGGCTCAGCTGTGCCTATGACGCCGCCGGGGACCGCAAACGCGCGCGGGCTTCCATGCGCGACGCTGTGAAGCTCTTCACCACGGCATCCTAGCCCCTGCTGCCGCAGGGGTTCAGGACAGGGCCTTGAAGCCGCCGCGCCCCACCAGGCTTGCAGTATGGCCCACCCATTCCAGGGGGCCGCGCCACGACATCCGCGCAAACACGATGCCCACGGCGATGGCAGCCGCGGCATGGGCAAAGTACATTCCG
This sequence comes from Arthrobacter sp. AG367, assembly GCF_007828995.1. Classification (NCBI taxonomy): domain Bacteria; kingdom Bacillati; phylum Actinomycetota; class Actinomycetes; order Micrococcales; family Micrococcaceae; genus Arthrobacter; species Arthrobacter sp. AG367. The sequence goes on along the minus strand of NZ_VIVE01000003.1, from coordinate 58,023 downwards.
TCCTCGGTCCAGCCGGCGGGCAGCGGTTTGAGGTAGAAGCTGGAGACCACCCAGACATGGACGGTGTACAGCGTCAGCGTCATGGCGCCGGGTCCCCGCAGCGGCAGCAGCAGGTCCAGGTCCACCCATTCGGCCAGCCGCCCCAGAAGCAGGCAGGCACCGATGACGGCCGCCGCAACTGCCGAGGTATGCAGCAAATCGAGCGGCGTACCCGAATGCGGTGCGGCCGATGCCAGCCACCACCATGAACCTTCCTGGGGGAGTCCGGCCAGGTTCACCTGGAGTACGCTGCCCAGCGGGTAGCCCGGTGAGTTGAGGACCTTCTCCAGCGCTGCGCGGCCGCCCCAGTCCTCCATGGCCGCGACACCCAGGCTCTTGGCCGCCACGGCCACTACCGTTCCGCCCACCAGCAGCAGCGCGGGGACCAGCGCCTTGGTCAGCACCAGGCGGCCGATGGCCAGCCCCACCAGCAGGTAGGACAGCCACTGCAGCACCGGGTAGTAGCCCGTGAGGAACAGGTCCGCGAGCAGCCGGGACGGCGTTCCGAGGTCCCCCCATGCCGGGTTGTGGCCCAGCCTCAATGGCGGCTCCGGGGCAAGGAGCCAGGGCCGCAGCAGGTAGGCCAGCACCGGGGAGCCCAGGATCCAGCCGGCGGCCCACGCACACAGGCGCTTCACGCCCAGCCCCAGGAAGGGCAGGACGCACAGGAACAGCACGGCGTAGTGGACCAGGATGATGGCCACGTTCACGTCCAGGCCGCCGAGGGTCAGTCCGACGGCGGCAATCACCAGTGCGCGCAGCCCCACCCCGCGGCGGGCCGCGGAGAGTTCGGAGCCCTCCAAGGGCCTGTTTTTTCCCGTGGACAGGGCAAGCCCGACACCCGCCAGCACTGCGAAGAGGGCGGCGGCCCGTCCCGAGAACGTGAGGCCGATCCAAGTTGGTGTGAGGCTTGGGTTCGATTCGAACGTCGGCAGCAGGTGAGTGGCCATCATGCCCAGCAAAGCCAGGCCACGGGCCGCATCGATGCCCCTAAGACGCCCCGGTTGTTGACGGTCTGCGGTCTTCCGGGGCCGGGTGGCCGGGGTGCGGGACGTCATGACCAGATCGTCTCACATGCGTCCGTGGGCTGGCTGCCGCAGGGGGAGACGCGGAGGTGTGGGCTCTTGTATTCGAATATATGTTCGAATAGCATTGGGGCCATGGAGATGCCATCGTTGGGAGCCGCTTCCCCGCAGGGATTTAAGCCTGCTCCGCAGGGATTTGAGCCTGCCCCGCAGGAAAGCCGGGGTTCAGGAGTGCTGAAGGCGATGAGCCCGGGCGTGGTGGACTACCTGTTCCGCCAACTTGTCTCCGGGCGTCCGGCCGAGGACGTCCAGTGGGAACGGGAAGGCATCAGCCTGTCCGCCCAGCCGGAAGGAGCGGAGCTGGCCCGCCGACTCGCGGAAACAGACATCGACGCCCTGACGCCCACGGAGCTGTTCCACTACGTTCGGGCGGCGCAGCGGCTCGCCACTTGGGCTGAGGACCTCCGGCAGGCCGCCGTCGGCCGCTATTGCCACGCCGGAGCAGATACTCCGAAATCCGGGCGTAGCCGTATTTGACGCTTGTCACGCCCGTGGCATTGTCCTAACCAGCCAGGGACAGGGTAACGTTTTTTCCATGGCTGACTCTTCCGCGCATATCCCTGCCCTCGGTACCCTCCTGACCGCCATGGTCACGCCGTTCACCAAGGACGGCGCAGTGGACTACGACCAGGCGGCAGCGCTGGCCAGCAAGCTTGTCGACGACGGCTGTGACGGCCTGGTGGTCACCGGCACCACCGGTGAAACCTCCACGCTGACTGACGAAGAGAACCTCGGCATGTTCCGCGCCGTGAAGGAGGCCGTCGGCGGCCGGGCGGCCATCATCGCCGGCACCGGCACCAACGACACCGCGCACTCGGTCCACCTTTCCCAGCAGGCTGCTGCCCTCGGCGTCGACGGCCTCCTCCTGGTGACTCCTTACTACAACAAGCCCAGCCAGGCTGGTGTCCGCGCCCACTTCGAGACCATCGCCTCGGCCGTGGACGTACCCGTCATGCTGTACGACATTCCCGGCCGGTCCTCCATCGCCATCGAGCCAGACACCATGATCCGGCTGGCGCAGCACCCCAACATCGTGGCCGTCAAGGACGCCAAGGCCGACTTCATGGCAGCCACCCGTGTCATGGCGGAAACGGACCTCCTGTTCTACTCGGGCGACGACGGACTGACCCTTCCCTGGATGGCGCTGGGCGCCGTCGGCCTGGTGGGCGTTACCACCCACGTCGCCACCCGCCGCTTCCGCGAACTCATCGACGCCATCAACGCCAACGACCTCGGCACCGCGCGCAAGATCAACTTCGAGCTGCAGCCGGTGGTACGCGCCACCATGACCCGGGTCCAGGGCGCCGTGGCGGCCAAACAGATTCTTAAATGGCAGGGAGTCCTGCCCAACTCGATCGTCCGTTTGCCCCTCGTGGAGCCGGACGAAACCGAGATCGAAACCATCCGCGGGGATTTGGCGGAAGCGGGGCTGGTCTTCTCCTGAGGCTAAGACCGGCACCCTTCCGCCTGGAAAGTAGTGCACTATGACCCAAACTGCCCTTACCGGCCTTGTCACCCCTCCGCGCCTGCCCCAGGGCACGCTCAGGATCGTTCCGCTTGGCGGACTCGGGGAGATCGGCCGGAATATGGCCGTGTTCGAAATCGACGGCAAGCTGCTGATCGTGGACTGCGGCGTCCTCTTTCCCGAGGAAACCCAGCCCGGCGTTGACCTGATCCTGCCGGATTTCTCCTACATCGAAGACCGGCTGGACGACGTCGTGGCCGTGATCCTCACGCACGGCCACGAGGACCACATCGGCGCCGTGCCGTACCTGCTGCGCCTGCGCAACGACATTCCCCTGGTGGGATCTCAGCTGACCCTCGCGCTGATCGAGGCGAAGCTGCAGGAGCACCGCATCCGGCCCTACACGCTGACAGTGGAAGAGGGTCAGGTTGAGAAGTTCGGGCCGTTCGAATGCGAGTTCGTGGCTGTGAACCACTCCATTCCGGATGCCCTGGCGGTGTTCATCCGCACGGCGGGCGGCACTGTCCTGCATACCGGCGACTTCAAGATGGACCAGCTGCCGCTGGACGGACGCATCACTGACCTCCGGCACTTCGCCAAACTGGGTGAAGAAGGCGTGGACCTCTTCATGTCCGACTCCACCAACGCCGACGTCCCCGGATTCACCACGGCCGAGAAGGAAATCGGCCCCACGTTGGAGCGGCTTTTCGGCCAGGCCACCAAGCGCATCATCGTGGCCTCCTTCTCCTCCCACGTCCACCGCGTGCAGCAGGTGCTGGATGCAGCGGCCAAGCACAACCGCAAGGTGGCCTTCGTGGGCCGCTCCATGGTCCGCAATATGGCCATCGCCGAAAAGCTGGGCTACCTTGACGTCCCCGCCGGACTGATCGTGGACATCAAGAACATCGACAACCTTCCGGACAACCGCGTGGTGCTCATGTCTACCGGCTCCCAGGGCGAGCCCATGGCGGCCCTGTCCCGGATGGCCAACGGCGACCACCGCGTGGTGGTGGGGGACGGCGACACCGTCATCCTGGCCTCCAGCCTCATCCCGGGCAACGAGAACGCGGTGTTCCGCATCATCAACGGCCTCCTGAAGCTCGGCGCCGACGTGATCCACAAGGGCAACGCCAAGGTCCACGTCTCCGGCCACGCCGCCGCCGGCGAGCTGCTCTACTGCTACAACATCCTTGAGCCGCTGAACGCCATGCCCGTGCACGGCGAAACCCGGCACCTGATCGCCAACGGCAAGATCGCCATCGAATCCGGCGTCCCGGATGCCAGCGTGATCCTTGCTGACAACGGCACGGTCATCGACCTCCGCGACCACCAGGCAGACATCGTCGGCCAGGTCGAGGTGGGCTTCGTCTACGTGGACGGCTCCAGCGTGGGCGAGATCACCGACGCCGACCTCAAGGACCGCCGCATCCTGGGCGATGAAGGCTTCATCTCCATCATCACCGTTGTCCACCGCGCCACCGGCAAGGTGGTGTCCGGACCCGAGATCCACGCCCGCGGCGTTGCCGAGGACGATTCGGTCTTCGACGACATCATCCCCAAGATCAACGCAGCCCTGGAGGAAGCGGTCCAGAACCACGCCGACCACACCAGCCACCAGCTCCAGCAGGTGGTACGCCGCGTCGTGGGAACCTGGGTCAACCGCAAGCTGCGCCGCAAGCCCATGATCATTCCCGTGGTGCTCGAGGCCTGACACCAGGCTGGCGTCGCGCTGGTGCACACCCGGAAGGGCCCGGTTCTTCATGGACCGGGCCCTTCGGCGCATCCGGACGGTCCCCGGGCGCGTCCGGGCAGGTCCGCACCTGGCGCCCGGCGGGTGGCCCGGCGGCCCCGATATCCCCGGAATCACAGCATGCTTCCGGTACCGTGGCTATTATGGCCACACGTACTACTTCCGCGCCCAAAGGTACCGGCAGGGGGAGCTCCGGCAGCAAAGCGGGCAGTTCCACAGGCCGCGGAACCGGCTCCACCGCCAGCAGGACAGGGCGCGGCGGCTCAACCAGCACTGCACGCACCCGCCAGCTTCCCGCCGTCGAGCACCACCAGCCCTGGCTGCTGCGCGTGGTGGGCGGAGCGTGGCTTGGAGTGGGCCACCTGGTGGGCGGGGGAGTGCGCCGCATCGGCCACGACGTCAGCGACCTCCCCACGGAGGAACGCCGCGACGGTGCCGCCCTCTTCAACCTGGCCCTTGGTATTTTCATCGCCACCTTCGCATGGTGGGGACTGACGGGCTGGTTCCCGGACGCCGTCTACGCCGTGGTGAACGGCACCTTCGGCTGGATCTCCCTGCTGCTCCCGCTCATGCTGTTCGTGTGCGCCTTCCGGCTGTTCCGCCGGCCCTCGGACGGCCGGGGCAATAACCGGGTGGGCATCGGTTTCCTGATCATGACCTTCGCCGGGTGCGGGTTGGCTCATATCCTCGGCGGCCAGCCCACCGTGGCCGACGGCTTCGACGGCCTCCGCAAAGCCGGCGGGATGCTCGGCTTCCTGGCCGCCACGCCGCTGGCCGCCATCCATCCGGCTGTGCCTGTAGCCCTGTATGCCCTGCTGGCCTTTGTGTCGGTACTGATCATCACCGCCACCCCGTTCACGGCGATCCCGCGCCGCATCCGCGGCGCCTATGAACACCTCATGGGCATCGACCTGATGGACCAGGAACACCAGGACACCCACGACCGCAGCTACCTCGAACGCACGGCTGCCGCTGCGCCCAAGAAGAAGAAGCGGAAGCTTTTCGGCAAGGACCAGGAGTCCGACGCCGGCCTTGAGGGCTACGTGGGCGACGAAGCCTTCGAGCACGCCGTCATTGACGACGACGAGCCCGAACCCGAGCGGCCCGCGCCCGGAGTGCGGCGCCCCACCCAGGCGGAGATCGCCGTCGAAAAGATCAAGGCAGCCCAGGGATTGGGTGCCGGTGCCCAGGCACCTCCGGCGGAAAACGCCACCGAGGCCATCCCCCTGGTCATCCCCGGTGCCGCCGCTCCCGCCAAAGCCGCCGCCGCGCCCACCGTGCCCTCCAACCCGGTGGCCCCCGCGCCGCCGCCCGTTCCCATCCCGCAGCGGACCGAACAGCTCTCGCTCGCCGGGGACGTCACGTACACCCTCCCTGCCTCGGACTACCTGACACCCGGCTCGATCCCGAAGGAGCGCACCGAAGCCAATGACGCCGTCGTCGCTGCCCTGACGGATACCCTGCAGCAGTTCAACGTCGACGCCACCGTCACCGGCTTCAGCCGTGGTCCCACCGTCACCCGGTACGAAATCGAACTTGCTCCCGGAACCAAGGTTGAGCGCGTCACCGCGCTGTCCAAGAACATCTCCTACGCTGTGGCCTCCAGCGACGTGCGCATCCTGAGCCCCATCCCCGGCAAGTCCGCCATCGGCATCGAAATCCCCAACACCGACCGCGAAACCGTGTCACTGGGCGACGTGCTGCGCAGCCAGAATGCGCGGCGCACCGACCACCCCATGGTCATGGGTGTGGGCAAGGACGTGGAGGGCGGCTACGTGGTGGCCAACCTGGCCAAGATGCCGCACCTCCTGGTGGCAGGGGCCACCGGCGCCGGTAAGTCGTCCTTCGTGAACTCCATGATCACCTCCATCCTGATGCGGGCCACCCCTGACGAGGTGCGCATGGTCATGGTGGACCCCAAGCGCGTGGAGCTGACGGCCTACGAGGGCGTCCCGCACCTGATCACGCCCATTATCACCAACCCCAAAAAAGCCGCCGAGGCGCTGCAGTGGGTGGTCCGCGAAATGGACGCCCGCTACGACGACCTCGCAAATTACGGCTTCAAGCACATCGACGATTTCAACAAGGCGGTGCGGGCCGGAAAGGTTCAGCCGCCGGTGGACTCCAAGCGCGTCATCAGGCCCTACCCGTATCTGCTGGTGATCGTCGACGAGCTTGCCGACCTGATGATGGTGGCACCACGCGACGTGGAGGACTCGATCGTCCGCATCACCCAGCTTGCCCGTGCCGCCGGCATCCACCTGGTGCTGGCCACCCAGAGGCCGTCCGTGGACGTTGTCACCGGCCTCATCAAGGCCAACGTGCCCTCGCGCATGGCCTTCGCCACGTCCTCCGTCACCGACTCCCGCGTGGTCCTGGACCAGCCCGGCGCCGAGAAGCTCATTGGCCAGGGTGACGCGCTCTTCCTGCCCATGGGCGCCTCCAAGGCCATGCGCGTCCAGGGCGCCTGGGTTACCGAGTCGGAGATCCACAAGGTGGTGGAACACGTCAAGGGGCAACTGCAGGCTTCCTACCGTGACGACGTTGCTGCCGAAGCGCCCAAGAAGCAGATCGACGACGACATCGGGGATGACCTCGAGGTCCTGCTGCAGGCGACGGAGCTGGTGGTCACCACGCAGTTCGGCTCCACCTCCATGCTGCAGCGCAAGCTCCGCGTCGGGTTCGCCAAGGCCGGACGGCTCATGGACCTGCTCGAATCCCGCGGCGTCGTGGGACCATCCGAGGGCTCCAAGGCGCGCGATGTGCTGGTCAAACCTGATGACCTCGCCGCCGTCCTGGCCGCCATGAAGGGCCAGGAGGCGCCGGCCGCCGCCGATTCCCAGACCGCTGCCCTCAGCGACAATGCCAACGCCAACATCGCCCAGGGCGGCTACGCCGAAGACCTGGTGGCGGCGGACCTGGACCAGCGGAAGCAGAACGTCGAATATTACGACGGCTCGGATTCCGCCCCCGGCGGGTACGGCGATGACGACGACGGCTCCGAAGACGCATGGTCCCTCACCGGGCGCTAGGCCGGTAGCCTAGGAACGTGACTAGCACCGATGCAACCGCCGCCGGCCAGGGCCGTGCCGGGGTCTGGAACCTTCCCAACGTCCTGACCATGATCCGCATCGCGCTGGTCCCGTTTTTTGTGTGGTTCCTCGTGGCGGACGCGCCCGGCCTGCACAGTGTTTCCGGACCATGGCGCTGGGCGGCAGTGGCGGCCTTCGCCGTCGCCATCTACACGGACAAGCTCGACGGCGACATCGCCAGGAGCCGGAACCTGGTCACGGACTTCGGCAAGATCGCGGACCCCATCGCAGACAAGCTCCTGATCGGCTCCGCGCTGGTGATGCTCTCCTTGCTGGGTGAGCTGCCCTGGTGGGCCACGCTGGTGATCCTGGTGCGGGAATGGGGCATCACCGCCCTGCGCTTCTTCGTGATCCGGTACGGGGTCATTCCCGCCTCGCGGGGCGGGAAGCTCAAGACCGTGGTGCAGACCGCGGCGATCTTCCTCTATCTCCTGCCGTTCGGGGCATTCGCGCCCTGGATGTCCTGGGTTGCGTTTGCCGTCATGATGGCTGCCGTGGCGATCACGCTGTGGACCGGCGTCGAATACGTCATCGAGGCCCTGCGACTGCGCGCGAAGGGGAAACGGCAGGCAGGGACTGTCACAGGGCAGGACACAGTGACGGGGCAGGACACAGCCAGCGGGCAGGAATCAGCGACGGGCCAGGACCAGGCATGAGCAACCTCCACCGTTTGGCCGGGCAGGCCGTCCAGCAGGCGCTCGAGTCCGGGCAGACCGTCGCCACCGCCGAGTCGTTGACGGCGGGGATGGTGTCCGCTGTCCTTGCCGACACTCCCGGGGCCTCCGGCATGCTGCAGGGCGGTGTGGTCGCCTACCAGAACTCAGTGAAGGAGGCGGTGCTGCACGTTCCTGCCGACCTCCTGGCCCGTGCCGGCTCCGTGGACCCCGACGTTGCCCGTGCCATGGCAGCCGGGGCACGCACGGTCCTGGGCGCCGACGTCGGGATTTCCACAACGGGGGTGGCAGGTCCCGATGCCCATGACGGCAAGCCCGTGGGGCGCGTCTACATTGGAATTGCCACAGCGGCCGGAACGGCGGCTTTCGAATACTCCTTCACCGGCAGCAGGCCCGACATCAGGGCCGCAGCCTGCGCCGCCGCCCTGGAACGGCTCCTCGAGGCACTGCCCGCCTGACGCCTGCCGGACCCCAAGTTACCGGGCGTAAAGTTGCCGGGAACAAAAGCCGGTACCGATTAGTTATTACATTGTGTCGCTTCCGGATAGTGGAGGCGCCTAGGATGAAATGACCACGACGGTTCGCCCCACGGTGAACCTGACCAATGAGGGAGCAAGGCGATACAGATGGTAAAGCAGCCCGTATCCGTAAACGGCGTTGTCCGCTGGAAGGATGTGGGCCTCGCCGAACAGGCTAAGAGCGAACAGAAGGAGCGCAAGATGGTAGTACTTCGTCACGAAATCGGTGATGTGCTGCGCGATGTCCGCCAGCGTCAGGGACGCACGCTCCGTGAAGTTTCGCACAGCGCCCGCGTCTCCCTGGGGTATCTCAGCGAAGTGGAGCGCGGCCAGAAGGAAGCCTCGTCAGAGCTTCTGTCCTCAATCTGCTCGGCACTGGATGTTCCGTTGTCAAGCATGCTCCGTGAAGTCAGCGACCGTGTGGCAGTAGCCGAGGGCGTCGCAGTTCCGGACACAGTTCCGCAGGAATTCTCCCAGCGTTACGGCCGTGACCTCGAGCGCGACCTCAACACTGAACTGAACGACGAACTCTCCACGGGCCTTCTCTCGGGCGCCCGGTAAAGCCAGCCCCACCACAGGTGGGCCTTGGAACGCAGGAAGCCCCCGGCCGCGCCGGGGGCTTCCTGCGTTGGCGCCCGATTGATGTGCCCGGCTGGTGGTACTCCTGCCGGCCGTTCGTCGCTGCGGCTATTCCTCTTCTGCGGGGGAGCCGCCTCCGCCTTCCCTGGGGAATCCGTCACGCTCGTAGGTGGAGTTCAGCTTGGCCATGTAGCGGGCCAGCTCCTGCAGGTCCTGCACGGGCCACTCGCGCAGCCGTTCCTGGAAAACCTGGCGCCTGGCGTCCTGGACCTGGTGCATCTTCTCTTCGCCCTTGGGCGTCAGCCGGATGGACTGTGCCCGGCGGTCCAGGGGATCGGCTTCCTTGGATACCAGTCCGAGGCTCTCCAGGAAGGCAATCTGCCGGCTGACCGACGGCTTGCCCACCCCGATGTTCATGGCAAGCTCCGTCAGGCGGATGGGCCCTTCCCGGCGGATAACCGTTAACAGCCCGTACGCGGCAGGCTCCATATCCGGGTGGACTTCGCGCGAGAGGTGGTTGGAGATGGCCCTGGCCCGCCGCCAGAAGAGGCTGATCTGGTGTTCAACATTCTGCAGCGCGGTATCGGCGGCATCAGCGCCTGCGTCCGGCGGCGGCGGGAGATCCGGGGAGTTGCTCATGGCAACAATTCTAGGGTCCGCAATCATGAGAGGATTTACCGATGCGAATCAGCGAGTACTGGCGTCTGATGGATGACGAGTTCGGTGCGGGGTACTCCCGCGTGCTGAGCAGTACCCTGGTCCTGACCGGCGTCGGCGGGCGCACTGCGGACCAGGCGCTGGCTGCAGGCATCGAACCGCGCAAAGTCTGGCTGGCAGTCTGCGATGTCCAGGACGTCCCGGCCGAACGGCGGCTGGGCCGGGACATCGCCCCTCGCCGCGACTAGCAGCGCCTAACAACGGCTTCCCGGGTGGTCCTTCGTGAGCCTGCCGCAGCCGAAGCGCCCTTGGACGGACACGCCGCAGGACCGGCACTCTTCGAATACCTGTTCGGATAACGCTATGCTTTTTCTATTGGGCTTATCCACATAGCCGTTGTCCTCAGGCCGGAATGTCAGTGGGTCCCAGTAGCGTCAGAGATGACCAATAAAACGGCCGCGAAGGCCACCATCGAGAAAGCATTAGAGGTGTCAACCATGGCGGCAGCCCCGGATCGTGCAAAAGCGCTGGAAGCAGCGCTTGCCCAGATTGACAAGCAGTTCGGCAAGGGGTCGGTCATGCGCCTGGGCGACGAAGTACGCGCCCCGATCGAAGTCATCCCCACCGGTTCCATCGCACTGGACGTCGCTCTGGGGATTGGCGGCCTTCCGCGGGGCCGTGTCATCGAGATCTATGGTCCTGAATCCTCGGGTAAGACCACCGTTGCCCTGCACGCCGTGGCCAATGCCCAGCGCGCCGGCGGCATCGCAGCATTCATCGACGCAGAACACGCCCTGGACCCCGACTACGCCGCCAAGCTGGGTGTGGACACCGACGCCCTCCTCGTGTCGCAGCCGGACACAGGTGAGCAGGCGCTCGAGATCATGGACATGCTGGTCGGCTCGGGATCGCTGGACGTTGTCGTCATCGACTCCGTCGCCGCCCTGGTGCCGCGCGCCGAAATCGAAGGTGACATGGGCGACAGCCACGTCGGCCTCCAGGCACGGCTCATGAGCCAGGCCCTGCGTAAGATCACCGGACGCTTGAGCCAGACCAAGACCACCGCCATCTTCATCAACCAGCTCCGCGAAAAGATCGGTGTCTTCTTCGGCTCCCCCGAAACCACCACCGGTGGTAAGGCCCTGAAGTTCTACGCGTCGGTCCGCATCGATGTCCGGCGGATCCAGACCCTCAAGGAAGGTGCCGATTCCGTCGGTAACCGGACCAAGGCCAAGATCGTCAAGAACAAGATGGCTCCGCCCTTCAAAGTTGCTGAGTTCGACATCATCTACGGCCAGGGCATCTCCCGCGAAGGCGGGATCATCGACATGGGCGTGGAGCACGGCATCATCAAGAAGTCCGGTTCCTGGTTCACGTACGACGGCGACCAGCTGGGCCAGGGCATGGAGAACTCGCGCCGCTTCCTGCGCGACAACCCCGAGCTCGCGGCTGAACTGGAACGCCTGATCAAGGAAAAGCTCGGCGTAGGGGTCAAGCCCGCCGAGGACGAGTCCAAGGACGCGCCAAAGCTGAAAGCCGTCGACGGGTTCTAGCCCTTGACCGGACCACGTTCACGGCGGGCCCGGTCCGGCGGCCCCTCTTCAGGGCCGCCGGACGGCTTTTCCATCCCTGAGGATCCGCAGGCTGTTGACGCCGAACCGGATCCGTTCTCGGTGGCGCAGGCCATCGTGTACCGCCAGCTCACGGCAGCTCCCAAGAGCAGGCTGCAGCTTGCCCGGAAACTGGCGGAACGGAATATCCCCGAACACGTCGCCGAGGCGGTGCTGGACAAGTTCCAGGAGGCGCGCCTGATCAATGACGCCGAGTTTGCCGATATGTGGGTCAGGAGCCGGTCCCAGTCCCGCAAGCTTGCCAAGGGCGCTCTCCGGCGCGAACTGGCCGAGAAGGGCATCGACCAGGAAACGGCGGCTTCTGCCCTGGAGCAGCTGACGGACGCCGACGAGGAAGCGGCGGCACGCGCACTGGTGGAGCGCAAGCTCCGGCCCGGGACGGTTTTGCCTGACCAGTCGGAACGGGACAAAGCCGTCCGGCGGCTCGCCTCCATGCTGGCCAGGAAGGGCTACCAGCCGTCCCAGGCGTTCAGGATCGTCAACGACGTCCTGGATTCCCGGCAGGATCCCGACAGCGGGATGCTCCAAAGCCGGTACCCTTAACTGGTGAGTTTGACCATTCCTTCCCCCCATTCCGGCGCTGCCGCGTCCGTTGAGCCTGCTGCTGATGCGCAAGCCGGTGCTGTTCCGCAATCCGGGGCAGTGCAGCCGCGTACTTACCAGGTCCGCACGTTCGGTTGCCAGATGAACGTGCACGACTCCGAACGCATGGCCGGCATGCTGGAGGATGCGGGCTACGTACCGGCAGCCGGCGACCATGCTGACGTGGTCGTGTTCAATACCTGCGCAGTCCGGGAGAACGCGGACAACAAGCTCTACGGCAACCTCGGCATCCTGGCGCCCATGAAGGCCGCCAACCCCGGCATGCAGATCGCCGTGGGCGGGTGCCTGGCCCAAAAGGACCGCGAAACCATTCTCAAGAAGGCACCATGGGTGGATGCTGTCTTCGGCACCCACAACGTCGGCGCCCTGCCCGCACTTTTGGACCGTGCACGGCACAACAACGAGGCCCAGCTGGAAATCCTGGAGTCCCTGGACGTCTTCCCCTCCACGCTCCCCACCAAACGCGACTCCGTCTACTCCGGCTGGGTATCCATCTCCGTTGGCTGCAACAACACGTGCACGTTCTGCATCGTGCCGGCCCTTCGCGGCAAGGAAAAGGACCGCCGGCCCGGAGACATCCTCGCCGAAATCCAGGCCCTCGTGGACGACGGCGCCATCGAAGTGACCCTCCTGGGCCAGAACGTCAACTCCTACGGTGTCGAGTTCGGCGACCGCCAGGCCTTCTCCAAACTCCTTCGCGCCTGCGGCGAAATCGAGGGCCTTGAACGCGTCCGCTTCACCAGCCCGCACCCGGCCGCCTTCACCGATGACGTCATTGATGCCATGGCCGAGACGCCCAACGTGATGCCGCAGCTGCACATGCCCCTGCAGTCCGGTTCGGACCGCATCCTCCGCGCCATGAAGCGTTCCTACCGTTCCACGAAGTTCCTGGGCATCCTGGACAAGGTCCGGGACAGGATTCCACACGCCGCCATCTCCACCGACATCATCGTCGGCTTCCCGGGCGAAACTGAAGAGGACTTCCAGGCGACGCTGGACGTGGTGGAAAAGTCACGCTTTGCCACCGCCTTCACCTTCCAGTATTCAAAGCGCCCCGGCACGCCCGCTGCCGACCTGCCGGACCAGCTGCCGAAGGCCGTGGTCCAGGAACGCTTCGAACGCCTCACCGCCCTGCAGGACAGGATCGCCGCCGAGGAAAACCGGAAGCAGTTGGGCCGGAGGCTGGAAGTCATGGTCACCGCCCAGTCCGGACGGAAGTCGGAGGAAACCCACCGGTTGTCCGGCCGCTCCCAGGACCAGCGGCTGGTCCACTTCTCAGTCCCCGAAGGGGCCCCGGCACCCAGGCCCGGAGACCTCGTCACCGTCACCATTACGGAGGCGGCGGCCTTCCACCTGGTGGCCGATCCCACGCCGGAGGACTACAGCCTGCGCCGGTCCCGGGCGGGGGACGCCTGGGACAGGTCCCAGGCCGACTCCTGTGGTGCGCCTGCCCCCGGCTCCGGCGCAGGACCCAAGGCTGTCTCCCTTGGCATGCCCGCGCTGCCGCTGCGCACCCCCTGAAGGTGACTGCCCCGCCTGTCATCGCCGTCGTCGGTCCCACCGGCTCCGGCAAATCCGACCTGGCCGTCAACCTTGCCCTCGAACTGGACGGCGAGGTCATCAACGCTGACGCCATGCAGTTCTACCGCGGCATGGACATTGGCACTGCCAAAATCACGACGGCCGAGCGCAGGGGAGTGCCGCACCACCTCCTGGACATCCTTGACGTGACCCAGGAAGCCAGCGTCTCCGACTTCCAGCAACAGGCCCGCAGCCTCATCGGGGATATCCATGCCCGCGGCAAGCGCGCAATCCTGGCGGGCGGCTCCGGCCTGTACGTGCGGGCCGCCCTGGACGTCCTGGAGTTCCCGGGGACCGACCCCAAGCTCCGTGCACGGCTTGAGGCGGACCACATACGGCTGGGGACCCCGGCGCTGCTGGACAGGCTGAGGGCCCTGGATCCCGTATCCGCGGACAGGGTCTCGGACGCCCGGCGGATTATCCGCGCACTGGAAGTCCATGAACTTACCGGACGTCCCTTCAGTTCCTTCATGCCGCGCCGCGAGTACTACCAGCCTGCGGTGCAGGTGGGCCTGAGCGTGGACCGGGAGGTCCTGCGGGAGCGCTTGGCGGTACGGGTTCACCGGATGGTGGAGTCCAGCCTGCTGGAGGAGGTCCGGATGCTGGACGCGCGGGGCCTTCGGCAGGGCAAAACAGCATCCCGTGCACTGGGCTATTCACAGTTCCTGCGGGTCATCGACGGCACGTCAACAGTTGAGCAGGCCGCAGAGGAAACAATCGTGGCCACCCGGCAGTTCGCGCGCCGCCAGTTGACGTGGTTCCGCGCCGACCCCCGCATCACCTGGCTGGACTGGCAGGACCCGGAGCTGACGGGTAAGGCGGCCGAGGTGTGCGTCCAGGATCCGGGCCGGTAGCCGCGGTTTCAGCACCGGCGGCATCCGCCGTTACGCTTGTGACCATGAATGCAACCCCCGCAGAAGCCACTGGGACCGCCTTGCACGCACTGAGCGGGCTCCGCTTTTCCAAGGGGCATGGCACCGGCAACGACTTCGTCCTGGTGGCCGATCCCGAGGGGGTGCACGCCATCGGCGCAGACCAGGCCGCAGCGCTCTGCGACCGGCACCGGGGAATCGGCGCCGACGGCCTGATCAGGGCTGTCCCGTCCCGTTTCCTGCCGGAAGGCCGGGAACTGCTCACCGATGCCCCGGACGCGGAATGGTTCATGGATTACCGCAATGCCGACGGCTCACTGTCTGAAATGTGCGGCAACGGCGTGCGGGTCTTCGTCCACTTCCTGCGGTCCGAGGGCCTGATCGACCTGCCCGACGGCGGATCACTCACCATCGGCACCCGCGGAGGGGTCAAGACCGTGGTCCGGACAGGGAACGGTTACGCGGTGGACATGGGCCCGTGGGAGTTCATATTCCCCGGGGAGGCCAGCGCCAAGGCGATGGATTCCCTGGTTACTGCCGACGGCCTGGAAGTTCCCCGGCCGGCCCTCTCCGTGAGCATGGGCAACCCACACACCGTAGTGGCCCTCGCGGAACTCAGCGAGCTCGAAGGCACACGCCTCTTCACGGCTCCCAAGGTCGATCCGGTCCCCGTGAATGGGACCAATGTGGAGTTCGTCGTCCCTGCGGAGCCTCTGGTCCATGACGGCGTCGGATCCGTGACCATGCGGGTGCATGAGCGAGGCGTGGGGGAGACCCAGTCCTGCGGAACGGGGGCCTGTGCTGCCGCCGTCGCCATCCGGCACTGGGCCGGCGCGGAAGCCCCTGATGCCTGGCGGGTCAACGTTCCCGGAGGTGTGGTGGGCGTGAAGTTCTTCGCCGGCCCCGCCGGCCACGAGCACGTGGAACTCAGCGGCCCCGCCGTCATTGTGGCGAGCGGGACGCTTTCGTAACCTTCAGGATCCGGAAGGACTTGGACGTTGACTCGCGGGTCACGGTATAGGAACTGTCCAGTTCGGCGGCCAGCCAGCGCTGGAGCGAATCCGAGCCCAGGTTCTTCTGTACCACCAGCCATGCCGTGCCGCCGTCCGCGAGGCGCGGAAGCCACAGCTTCAGCAGGGCGTGCAGTTCCTCCTTGCCAATCCGGATGGGCGGGTTGGACCAGATGGTGTCGAACCTGACGCCGGCGTCCACCTCCTGGGGTGTACTGGCGACGACGTTGGACAGCCCCAGCGCGGCCGCGTTTTCGTTGGTCAGGGCGACGCAGCGTTCGTTGACGTCCACGGCGTAGACCGTCGACCCGGGCGCCAGCAGCGCCATGGTGAGTGCGATGGGCCCCCAGCCGCATCCGATATCCAGCAGGTTCCCCTGGGGGTGCGGCGCCGGAACACCGGCGAGGAGCACTGCGGTGCCCTTGTCGATCCCGTCCGGGCTGAAGATTCCCGCGGAGGTGTGGAGCCTGCGGGTCTCGCCGGCCAGCTCCACCGTGAGTGGCTTACGGGTAAAGGGGCCGGCGGGGGACGTGCTGAAATAGTGTGCGGACTCCATAACTGGCCAGAGTAGTTCCCCTTGCAGCGTAATGGGAAACCGTGCAGAACCCCCTCTGCTACGCTGGATGGCATGTTCCTGATCTTCGAGTAGCCGGCACGGGCCACGCCCGTCCCCGCAGCCTGTCCTCCAGCGACAGCCCGTCCCGCAGCGATGCAGGTTTTTCAGCCTTCCGCTTGTGCACCGGCCAGACGCATCTGTTCTGCCCGGCCGCCGGACGATACTCGAAAGTCAGCCTCCTGCTGCACTTCCCGCTATTTTTCCGGCCTTTTTAGCCCTGCCGCCCTTCTGCCGCGGCATCCCGGCCCCGGCATCGCAGCCGGCCGCGAGACAACCAGGAGAATTGCATGACCGCAGGCCGTCAGCCCAGCGCGAATACGTTCCAACTTCCAAGCAATCAGCACTATTCTGGAATTGCCGAATCTTCAAAGGAGACCATGACCAGCCAGCCCAACACCGGTTCCGATCCAGCCGCCCAGGACATGAGTCCGCAGGAAATCCAGGCTGTTATCGACCGGATCCTCGCCAAGGACGTCCCGGCCAAGACTGTCAGCACGCCCGGCGGTGAGAGCAGCGGCAATGGAAAAGCGGTGCTCGGCAAGGCGCAGGCCATTTCCCGGCTCGACGAAGAACACTCAACATACGACGGCGACCAGCAGGACCTCGAGGAACGGCGCGCGCTGCGCCGAAGGGCAGGCCTGTCCACCGAGCTCGAAGACGTCACCGAGGTTGAATACCGCCAGCTGCGCCTGGAGCGCGTGGTCCTGGCCGGGATTTGGTCCGAGGGAACGCTTGCCGACGCCGAAAACTCGCTGCGTGAGCTGGCAGCCCTCGCCGAGACCGCCGGTTCGGAGGTCCTGGATGGCATGGTGCAACGCCGTGACAAGCCGGACCCGGGAACCTTCCTGGGGTCAGGCAAGGCACTGGAGCTCAAGGACATCGTCATGTCCACGGGCGCGGACACGGTGGTGGTGGACGCTGAACTTGCGCCTTCCCAGCGCCGCGGACTTGAGGACATCGTTAAGGTCAAGGTCATCGACCGCACGGCGCTGATCCTTGACATCTTCGCCCAGCATGCCAAGAGCCGTGAAGGCAAAGCGCAGGTGGAGCTCGCGCAGCTCGAGTACCTGCTTCCGCGCCTCCGCGGCTGGGGTGAGTCGATGTCCCGCCAGGCCGGTGGCCAGGTGGGTGGCGCTGCCGCCGGCATGGGCTCCCGAGGTCCTGGTGAAACCAAGATCGAGTTGGACCGGCGCCGGATCCGTACCCGCATGGCGAAGCTGCGGCGTGAAATCGCCGCAATGAAGCCGGCACGCGAGACCAAGCGGGCCAACCGCCGTCGTAATGAAGTGCCCTCCGTGGCGATTGCCGGGTATACCAACGCCGGCAAGTCCTCACTGCTGAACCGGCTTACGGACGCCGGAGTCCTCGTGGAGAACGCACTGTTCGCCACCCTGGATCCCACCGTCCGCAAGGCGGAAACCGCGGACGGCCTGGGATACACCCTGGCCGACACCGTCGGATTCGTCCGTTCGCTGCCCACCCAGCTGGTGGAGGCCTTCCGTTCGACCCTCGAGGAAGTGGCGGACTCGGATCTGATCCTGCACGTGGTGGACGTGTCGCATCCGGACCCCGAAGGGCAGATCGCCGCCGTCCGGAAGGTCTTCAGCGAAGTTGATGCCCGCAAGGTGCCGGAGATCATCGTGCTGAACAAGGCTGATGCAGCTGACCCGTTCGTGGTGGAGCGCCTGAAGCAGCGCGAACCGCGGCATGTGGTGGTCTCGGCCCGGACGGGTGAGGGCATCCCGGAACTGCTGAAGGCCATCAGCGAAGCCATTCCCCGGCCTTCGGTCAAGATGGAACTCCTCATCCCGTATGACCGCGGAGACCTGGTCAGCAAGCTCCATGAGTCCGACGCTGAAATCCTCAGCGTTGACCACGTTGAGGCAGGTACCAGGGCTGCGGTGAAGGTCCGCGAGGGCCTGGCGTCCGAACTGGAACCATTCATCGTCAATGAGTGACCCCGCCGCCGGCGAAACCGCGCAGACGGCCGGCGAGCAGTTCGTCATCGAACTGCTCGACCGCGCCGTCGCCGGCATGGGCGGACAAAGCCGCACCGGACAACACGAGATGGCCCGGCAGGTGGCCCGGGCCATCAAAACCGGCAACCACCTGCTGGTCCAGGCGGGCACGGGCACGGGCAAGTCGCTGGCCTACCTGGTGCCGCTCATCGCCCACGCCCTGGAGAGCAACAAGCCCGCTCTGGTGTCCACGGCCACGCTGGCCCTGCAAACCCAGATTGTTGGCAGGGACCTGCCGCGGCTGCTGAAGAACATCACCCCGGCCCTGGAACGGCCGGTCAAGGTTGCCTTGGTGAAAGGCCGGTCAAACTATGTCTGCCGGCACAAACTGGAAGGCGGGTTCCCCTCCGAGGAGCCTTCCGAGGGTCAGCTTTTCTCTTTGGGCGAAGACACCAGCGTCCCGCACTTTGCCGCCTCCGTGGGCGGACCCTCGTCCCAGCTTGGCAAGGAGGTGGTGCGGCTCCGCGAGTGGGCGGAGAAGACGGCCACCGGGGACCGGGATGAGCTCCTGCCGGGTGTGACGGACCGTGCCTGGCGCCAGGTCTCCGTCACTTCCATGGAGTGCCTGGGGGCCCAAAAGTGCCCCATGGCCGCCGAGTGCTTCAGCGAGCTGGCCCGGCAGGACGCAGCCGAGGCAGATGTGGTGGTGACGAATCACGCCATGCTGGCCGTCAGCGCCTTCGAAGGACTTGCAGTCCTGCCCGAGTACGACGTCGTGGTGGTGGATGAAGCGCACGAGTTGCAGGACCGGGTCACCGGAGCCGTGTCCGGTCAGCTGTCGGTGGCCATGGTCCACGCTGCCGCTTCCGGCGCCCGCAAACATACCGCCATCACGGTGGACGCGCTGAACGCCGCAGCCGCAAACCTTGAACTGGCCCTCGCCGGTGCGCCCAGCGGCCTGCTTCCCAACGGGCTGAACGACGAACAGCTGGACTGCATGGACCAGTTGCGGGAGGCGTGCCGGGCCGCGTTGTCCGATTCCAAGGGGGACAGCAACGCCACGGCCGACGGCGGCCGCCAGCTGGCCCGGTCCCGCCTCATGCTCATCCTGGAATTGTGTGAGCGGCTTATTGCTGCCCGTGAAAACCGCGAGGTCGTGTGGTTTTCCCGGGCCGGCACGTTCGATCCCGGCCAGGGATATTCCCAGCCCGATGACAATGCCCCGGTGCTGGTCAACATCGCGCCGCTGTCCGTGGCAGGCAGGCTCCGGGAAGGACTCTTCGCCGGGCACACCGTCGTGCTGACGTCCGCAACCCTCGCCATTGGCTCGGCATTTGAACCCGCGGCCGGGGGACTGGGCCTTATCGGCGACGGCGCACCCAGCTGGACGGGTGTGGATGTCGGCTCGCCCTTCGACTACCCGAAACAGGGCATCCTCTACGTGGCCGGCCACCTGCCAAAGCCGGGCCGCGGCGTTTCGCCGGAGGCGCTGGAGGAACTGGAAGCGCTCATCAAAGCGTCCGGCGGGGGTGCCCTCTGCCTGTTTTCATCCCGACGGGCTGCCGAAGAGGCTGCCGACGCCCTGCGGCCGAAGCTCGATGTGACTGTCCTCTGCCAGGGCGAGTCGACCATGACCGCTTTGGTGAAGCAGTTCGCCGACGAACCGGACACCTGCCTCTTCGGGACTATGTCCCTGTGGCAGGGGGTTGACGTTCCGGGAGGCTCCTGCCGCCTGGTGGTGATCGACCGCATCCCGTTCCCCAGGCCGGATGATCCGCTGATGACCGCGCGTTCGCGTGCCGTGGCCCAGGCCGGCGGAAACGGCTTCATGTCCGTCTCGGCCACGCATGCCGCCATCAGGCTGGCCCAGGGTGCCGGCCGCCTGATCCGGTCCACGGGAGACAAGGGCGTGGTGGCCGTTCTGGATTCCCGGCTGGCAACAGAGCGCTACGCCGGATTCCTCCGCGGCGCTCTGCCGCCGTTCTGGGCTACCACGGACCGCAGCAAGGCGCTGGCGGCATTGGCCAGGCTGGGCGCGGACGCGGCCACGTAGGGCCCGGCAGGCGAACGACGCCAGCGGGGGCAGCCGCCGTGCAATTTCCGGCAGGCCGTCCCTTCGCGGGAGACCCGGTCAGAGGGAACGCAGGACCGAGACAACCTTGCCCATGATGGTGGCATGGTCGCCCAGAATGGGTTCGTACTGCGTGTTTTGGGGCAGCAGCCAGGTGTGGCCGTCGCGCTGGCGGAATGTCTTGACGGTTGCCTCGTCATCCAGCAGGGCAGCAACGATGTCCCCGTTGGCTGCGTCCGCCTGGCGCCGCACCACCACCCAGTCACCGTCACAGATGGCGGCATCCACCATGGAGTCGCCGGCCACCCTAAGCATGAAGAGCTCGCCCTGGCCGACCAGCTGGCGGGGGAGCGGCATGACATCCTCCACGAGCTGCTCAGCGAGGATGGGACCGCCGGCAGCAATCCGGCCAACCAGCGGAACCATGGCCGTATCCAGCGCGGTGGGCAGCTCCGTTACCGTGGCACCGCCGCCCGTGGCCTGCGGCGCGGGGGAGGCGCCGGCGGCATTGCTTCCGCTGTCCAGCGTGAGGGGCATCAGCACCTCCATGGCCCGCGGCCGTTTGGGGTCGCGCCGCAGGTAACCCAGCTTCTCCAGCTGCGAGAGCTGGTGGGTCACGCTGGACAGGCTGGCCAGGCCAACCGTGTCGCCGATCTCCCGCATGGAGGGCGGGTAGCCGTTGTCATTGACCGAGCGCTGGATGGTTTCGAGGATCTTCTTCTGCCGGGGGGTCAAGCCCTTGGCGGTCTTCCTGGGTTGCGGGGCGGTCCTGCCCCCGGCGGCTGCTGCTGCCATATTCGCCAATGCCTTTCGCTTGCCGCCGGATCTTCCGTTGCGGCCTGTTCCACAGCGCCGCCGGAAGGACTCCCACTGTCATTGTCAGACCCTGCTGTTCAACTTCAGTGGTGGTTGTTCTTTGGTTCAAAGCTAGGCCAGCCACATTGCTTTTTCAAACATTTGTTCTAGCGAGTCTCGACATTGTTCGTTGATAGGTGCTAAAACTTAACAAGCAAAGTTCGAACATGTGTTCTAACCAGCGATTGCCCCGTTCGAAAACATGGCCGGAGGAGCTCCGGACACGGTGTGAACGGCAGGGCGGCAGCGGGCGGACACCCGGGCAGCACGGCAGGTCCAGGAGGGCTTAGTTCATGTCAGCTTTATCTCTTCACCAGGTTTCACCTACGCACCGCGTTTCCCTGCAGACCCGGAAGCCCTCGCAGCGCCGGACGCCGTCAGCAGCGCCCCTGCGGCTGACCCGCCGGGGGCGGATCGTCCTGATCGGAGTTCCGCTTGTGCTCCTCGCGGTACTCCTGCTGTCCCTGTCCGGACTTTTCAACGCACCGGCCAAGGCATCCGATTCAGCTGCGGATTTGGCCGTGACGCCGACGGTCACCGTGACGGTGCAGGCGGGCCAGTCGTTGTGGAGCATCGCAGGCGCTGTTGCTCCGGACCGCGATGCCCGGGACGTGGTGGCGGACATCGTCCAGCTCAACAACCTTCCGGCCGCCGCTGTGCTGCCGGGGCAGCAGCTGTTCGTCCCCACGCACTGAGCGGCACCTGGTGTTGGCCTTTGAGAAAGATGACCGGGACAGCAACGCCGGTGGCGAACAGAATCCGTCACATTTTCCGGTAGTTGCCGCGGCAACTAAACTGTTCAGGTGAACGACCAGCTAGAGCGTCTGAACCGACTTCCCCTCCGCAGCAATCTTCGCGGGCTGACCCCCTACGGGGCACCCCAACTGGACGTTCCCATTTTGCTGAACGTCAATGAGAACACCCATGGTGTTCCGGCGGACGTGCGCGCCGCCATCAGCGCGGCGGTCACGGAAGCAGCTGCAGGCCTCAACCGGTACCCGGACAGGGAATTCACCGACCTGCGGAAAGCTCTCGCGGAATACCTGGGGCACGGGCTCGACGAATCAAACCTCTGGGCAGCCAACGGCTCCAACGAGGTCCTGCAGCAGATCCTCCAGGCCTTCGGCGGCCCCGGCCGCACCGCCCTGGGCTTTCCACCCACGTACTCCATGTACCCCCTGCTCGCCAGCGGAACCGACACCCAATACATCACGGGAGTGCGCTCGGAAGGCTACGACCTGAGCGCCGAATCCGCCGCCCGGCAGGTCGAGGAGCTGCGGCCCAACATCGTCTTCCTCTGCTCGCCCAACAACCCCACGGGGACCGGCCTGGGGCTTGACGTTGTGGAGGCTGTCTATGACGCCGGCGAGGACAGCCAGACCGTGGTGATCGTCGACGAGGCCTACCACGAGTTCGCGCATGACGGCACGCCCAGCGCCCTGACCCTGCTGCCCGGCCGGGAGCGGCTGATAGTTTCCCGCACCATGAGCAAGGCCTTCGCACTCGCCGGCGCCCGCCTCGGCTACATGGCCGCGGCCCCGGAGGTCACCGATGCCCTGCGGCTGGTGCGCCTTCCGTACCACCTGTCCGCGATTACCCAGGCAACCGCACTGGCCGCGCTCCAACACCGCGAGGCACTGATGGCCGATGTCCAGGACATCAAGGCGCAGCGGGACCGCATTGTGGCCGAACTGACCAGGATGGGCCTCAAGCCTGCCGCCTCGGACTCCAACTACGTGTTCTTCGGGGGCCTGGAAAATCCGCACCAGGTATGGCAGGAGCTGCTGGACGCCGGAGTGCTCATCCGCGACGTGGGCATCCCCGGCCACCTTCGGGTCACCGCAGGCACTGAGGCGGAAACCACAGCCTTCCTTACCTCCCTGGAACGCATCCTTGCGGGCCAGGCCGCGCTTCCCGCCTAGACTTGATACTGCGGCGCTGGGCGCCTTGAACTACTTCTTCTCCCACAAAGGATCCTTCACCATGAGTCCCACCGGATCGAATACGGCTGCGGCCCGGACCGCCCGCATGGAGCGTGCCACCAGCGAGTCCTCCGTGCTCGTGGAGATCAACCTCGATGGAACCGGCGTATCGGACATCGATACCTCCGTGCCGTTCTACGACCACATGCTCACGGCCCTGTGCAAGCACTCCCTGATCGACATGACGGTCAAGGCCACGGGTGACACCCACATCGACGTCCACCACACTGTTGAGGACGTGGCCATCACCTTCGGCGAGGTCCTGCGGACCGCCCTCGGGAACAAGGCCGGGATCCGCCGGTTCGGTGAGGCCACCGTTCCGCTGGACGAAGCGCTTGCGAACGCTGTGGTGGACGTGTCCGGACGCCCGTACCTGGTGCACGGGGGCGAGCCGGCCGGGCAGGAGTACCATCTGATCGGCGGCCACTTCACCGGTTCCCTGACCCGCCACGTCTTCGAAGCCATCACACTGCACGCCGGCATCTGCCTGCACATGAACGTGCTGGCCGGACGGGACCCGCACCACATCGTCGAGGCACAGTTCAAAGCCTTCGCCCGCGCCCTCCGCGCCGCCGTCGAACCCGATCCCCGGGTTGAAGGCATCCCCTCCACCAAGGGGGCGCTGTGAGCGGCCAGGTCCTCAAAGACGGGGCGATCATCGATCCGTCAGCATCAGGCAAGCTGCCTTCACCTGAGGGCAAACCCACGGTCACCGTGCTCGATTACGGTTCCGGGAACGTCAGGTCCGCAGTCCGGGCACTGGAACGTGCCGGCGCGGAAGTAGTCCTGAGCGCCAAGCCCGAGGATGTACTGAACGCGGACGGCCTGGTGGTTCCGGGCGTAGGTGCGTTCGAGACCGTCATGCGCGAACTCAAGGCCGTGGACGGCATCAGGCTGATCGGCAGGCGGGTGGCAGGCGGACGCCCCGTGCTTGGAATCTGCGTGGGCCTCCAGGTCCTTTTTGAAGCCGGAGTGGAACACGGCACCGAAGCCGAAGGCATTGGCGAATGGCCCGGCAAGGTAGAGGCCCTCCCCGCGGAGGTGGTTCCGCACATGGGCTGGAACACGGTCAAGGTGCCGGAAGGCTCCAAACTCTTTGCCGGGGTCGAAAACGAACGCTTCTACTTCGTGCACTCATACGGCGTGCAGGAATGGAACTTCGACGTCATCCAGCCACGGATGGCGCCGCCCCTGGTCACCTGGTCCGAACACGGCGGCCCCTTCATCGCCGCCGTCGAGAACGGCCCCCTCTGCGCCACCCAGTTCCACCCCGAAAAGTCCGGCGACGCCGGTGCGCGGCTCCTGCGCAACTGGGTGGAAGGCCTGCGGAAACCGGCCGGCGGTCAATCCGCTGCAGCACCGGCGGACGCCGGCAGTGACGCCTAGATGTGGTCGGTACTCCTGATGGGCCTCGCCGGCATCCTCATCGGTGGCGGCATCTCATTCCGGCAGCAGCGCAAGCCACTCTGGACACAGGTGGCGTTCCACGTTCTGGCCGCCATGTCACTGGTGGCGGCCTACCTGCTGACACTGCCGGCAAACTGACCACAGCCCACAGCGCGAGGGCCGCCAACTTCACCCAACAGCATCGCGGACCCAGCGACCTGCTTTCCGCACCGAAATCGACACCGAGGATGAGTATGACCACCGCACATGACCTGCCGGTACTTGAACTGCTGCCAGCCGTCGACGTCGTCGACGGCCAGGCCGTCCGGCTGGTCCAGGGCGAGGCGGGCAGTGAAACCAGCTACGGCACCCCCCTTGAAGCTGCGCTGAACTGGCAGCAGCAAGGCGCCGAATGGGTGCACCTGGTGGACCTGGACGCCGCCTTCGGCCGCGGCTCCAACGCAGACCTGCTCCGGGAAGTCGTGGGCCGGCTGGACATCAAGGTGGAGCTCTCCGGAGGCCTCCGCGACGACGAAACACTGGAAGCCGCCCTTGACCTGGGCGTGGCCCGGGTCAACCTGGGAACGGCAGCACTGGAGAACCCGGAGTGGACCCGCCGGGCCATCGAACGCTTTGGCGACAAAATCGCCGTGGGCCTCGACGTCCGCGGAACAACCCTCGCCGGCCGCGGCTGGACCAAGGAAGGCGGGGACCTCTGGGAGGTCCTTGGCCGTCTCGAAGAGGCCGGCTGCTCCCGCTACGTCGTGACCGACGTGACCAAGGACGGCACTCTGCAGGGCCCCAACGTCGAACTCCTCCGCCAGATGGTGGAAAAGACCGGCAAGCCGGTTGTGGCTTCCGGCGGCATCTCCAGCCTGGACGACCTGAAGGTCCTCCGGTCCCTGGTCCCGCTGGGCGTGGAAGGCGCGATTGTGGGCAAGGCCCTGTACGCCGGAGCCTTCACGCTGCCCGAAGCCCTCGACGTCGCCGGCCGGCGCTGACCCGGCGGACATCGACCCCATGCCTAACGTCGAGGAGCCAGGGCGGCAGCCAGCACGCCAGCTGCCCGGACATATCGCGGCAGCCCTGTCCGGCGCTGGTGGCGCCACGGATTCGGCGGGCCAGCCATGGGCAGGACGCAGCCTGGCCGGTGACGACGGCAGGATCCACAACTTCGAGGACGACGACGGAACGGCCGACGCCGGCTACCTCGCCGCCCTGGACGCGCTCCGGCAAGGGGCAGGCGATGAAGCGGGCGTCGTGGCCGCCCTGGCAACGGCCCGGGTCTTCATTCCGATTGTTGCGCAGCTGGCTGAAGAGTCGGAAACAGCCCACGGACTGCACGCTGACAAGCAGGCGGACATGGCGCTGGTAACGCTGAAGGCGGCTGACGGCAGGACTGCCCTCCCCGCCTTCACCTCGGCCGCCGCGCTGGCCGCCTGGCATCCCGAGGCCCGGCCCGTCGCCGTGTACGCCGCGCGGGCTGCCCTCTCGGCAGTCGCCGAAGGCGCCGAGCTCCTGGTCCTGGACCCGGGCGCCGACGTGACGTTCGTGGTGCGCCGTCCGGGGGTCTGGGCATTGGCAAAGCAGCACGACTGGACCCCCTCCTACAACGACCCCCAGCTGGCCGATGAAATGGCGCGCGCAGCCTCCGGGTTCGCCGCCATCCGCAGCATTGGGCTTATGCCGGGCAGGGGAGTGGCTTCCAGTGCTGCCGATGGCGCAGTAGTCCCTGGCGGGGGTGCCGGGCCGGAACTTCAGGTGGTGCTGTACCTTGAGGACGGCCTGGACGCCGCCGGTGTCCAGGAACTGGTGGCCAACCTCCAGGCGGAGTGGTCGCGGAATGTATTGTTTGGGGAGCGCGTCGACTCCTTGGAAATCAAACTGAGGCGCGCTCCCGACTAGACGCAGCCGGATGGGTGATCCCCGCCAGTGCTGCGGCATACCCTGAAGGACCGTTTCGTGAATTTCGCTCTCTACCGGGAGTTGCTCGCCGTCCGGCCAATCCGCCGGCTGCTGCTGGTTGGCATGATCGCCCGCATCCCGCACTCAGCGGCCGGGGTGCTCCTGACCCTGCACATCGTCCTCACCCTTGGCCAGGGCTATGCCGCGGCCGGTGCCGCCGCAGCGGTCATGACCATCGGTATTGCCCTGGGCGCCCCGTGGCGCGGCAGGCGCGTTGACACCGTAGGGTTGCGGACCGCACTCATCCCGTCCGTGATCTCGGAGACGCTGATCTGGTCTGTGGTGCCGCACGTGTCCTACCAGTGGCTCCTCCCACTGGTCTTCGTGGGCGGCCTGCTCACGCTGCCCATTTTCAGCGTGGTCCGGCAGTCCCTGGGCGTCCTGGCGGAGGGCGACCAGCGCCGCACCGCGTTCGCCCTGGACGCCATCACCACCGAAATGGTGTTCATGATCGGGCCGGCCGCCGGCGCCGTGGTGGCCACCAGTGGATTTACCGTTGCCGGGTTGACCGTGGTGGGCGTGGCCACGTCCCTGGCAGGGCTGTCCCTCATGTGGTTCAACCCGCCCACCCGCAGTCCGGCGCAAACCGCCGAATGCGCCGGGGATGAGCAACATGCCGCGGAAGCCGCCGTGGTCGCCACAGCTCCGGCCCACGTCCAGGAAGCCGCCGCGGAATTGTCACCGGCCGGGACGGCCGGCCGTGCGGCAGAGGGACTGCGCGGAAGGCTGGCGGGCGGCTTCGCATGGTTCACCGCAACGGTCGCGGCACTCTTTGCCGTTGCCGCCGGCGCCGGCATGGTCCTGAGCGGTACCGACGTTGGCATCGTTGCGGCGCTGGAAACCGGAGGCCGCCAGAGCGAGATCGGCATCGTGTTCGTCTTCTGGTGCGCCGCCTCGGTGGTGGGCGGACTCATCTACGGCGCCATGCACCGGCCCATCCCGCCTGTCATCCTGCTGCTGGGAATGGCGGCGCTGACGCTGCCCATGGCCTTCGCCCACGACACCTGGACGCTGGCACTGGTTTCCATCCTGCCCGGCATGCTCTGCGCTCCCGTCCTCTCCGCAGCCTCCGAAAAGGTCGCGGACCTGGTGTCGGAGGAACGGCGCGGGGAGGCGATGGGCTGGTACGGCTCAGCCCTGACCGCCGGTGTTGCCCTCGGCTCGCCGCTGGCCGGCATCTTCATCGACCTCATGGGACCGTCCGGGGGTTTCGTTTCGGTTGGCGCCGCCGGCGTCGTGCTGTGCCTGGTGGGCCTGGCCCTCCAGCAGCGCCGCCGAAAAGCCGCCGCCTGATATTTCCGTCCGCCGCGCTGAACGGCAGGTACGGAGTGGCCGGTCAAGCCCCGGGTGCTTTGCCTGGAAACGACGACGGCGGGACGACCTTGAAAGGCCGTCCCGCCGTCGGACGCTGCTTGGGTGGGTTCTTCCTTAGTTCACTGCGCCGGTGTACTTTTCGCCCGGGCCCTTGCCCGGTGCATCCGGAATCAGCGACTCTTCACGGAACGCCAGCTGGAGGGACCGCAGCCCATCGCGCAACGGTCCGGCGTGCTGCGAGCCGATTTCGGGGGCAGCTGCCGTCACCAGACCGGCCAGGGCGGTGATCAGCTTCCGGGCCTCGTCCAGGTCCTTCAGCTCGGCCGCGTTGTCTTCTGCGGCCAGGCCAAGCTTTACCGCGGCTGCGCTCATGAGGTGCACGGCGGCCGTGGTGATGACCTCGATGGCGGGGACTTCCGAGATGTCCCGGATCTGTTGTGAAACGTCTGCGCCTGCGTCACCGGGCTCGAAGACGTACGAATTACTGTCTGAGGTGCTCATACTGGTAAGCTTGACACAGACCGACTGGATGTCGTTATTTCAGAGATTGTCCCAAACGATCAGGTTCCCAACAGCGCTTTTGCGGCGTTGACGGGAATTTTTTCTGTAGAATGGCTTCCAGTTTGCAAGCGGAGTTCTCTCCCACCCGCGTCAGCCGCTGTCCCAGGCGTTCCTTTGGAACCTGCAGGGGACGTAAGGTTGCCGGGTATCTGGTTGGGCATGGACCGGCACACGCCGGGACTGTGTGCGTGCAGCCCTGACGGGGTTGCCGAGCCAACCTATCTGAGGCCTTCGATTGCTCCGGCAATTGGGGGCCTTCTCTATTTGCCGGACTCAACAACAAACACAGGAGCTTTAACATTAGCGAGCCAAGAATCAATGAGCGTATCCGCGTCCCCGAGGTGCGGCTGGTCGGCCCTGCAGGTGAACAGGTAGGAATCGTCCGTATTGAGGATGCCCTGCGACTGGCTGCCGAGTCCGACCTTGATCTCGTTGAAGTTGCACCTCAGGCGAAGCCTCCGGTGTGCAAGCTGATGGACTTCGGCAAGTACAAGTACGAGGCCGCGGTCAAGGCACGTGAGGCCCGGAAGAACCAGACGAACACTGTTCTGAAGGAAATCCGTTTCCGGTTGAAGATCGACACCCACGACTACGAGACCAAGCGCGGCCACGCCCTGCGCTTCCTCGGTGCCGGGGACAAGGTCAAGGCCATGATCCAGTTCCGTGGCCGTGAGCAGCAGCGTCCGGAGATGGGCATCCGCCTGCTCCAGCGCTTCGCGGACGACGTCGCCGAAGTTGGCGTGGTGGAGTCCAGCCCCCGCATTGACGGCCGCAACATGGTCATGGTGGTTGGGCCGCTGAAGAACAAGGCTGAAGCCAAGGCTGAGGCACGGCGCGCCACGCAGCGGGCCGAGGCCAAGGCCCAGAACGAAGCCAAGGCTTCCGGACGCGTTGACACGTCCGGCGAGGACCAGGCCCCCTTGACGCAGTCACTGGCGGACCTGCTGCCCGAAGGTTTCACCGTCTCCACGGAGCCGGAGGCTGTAGCCGAGGACAACGCCCCCGCCGAGGCGCCCGCTGTTGAGGCACCTGAGCAGGAAGCTCCGAAGCAGGAAGCCCCCAAGGCTGCTGCGCCGAAGCAGGAAGCTCCGAAGCAGGAAGCCCCCAAGGCTGCTGCGCCGAAGCAGGAAGCTCCGAAGCAGGAAGCCCCCAAGGCTGCTGCGCCGAAGGCCGCTCCGGCTCCCAGGCCTGCAGCTGCCGCCAAGCCGGAAGCCGCCGCGCCGGCGGCACCGAAACCGGCCGCTGTGCCTGCACCACCCAAGCCGGTGGCCAGGCCTGCTGCGCCGAAGCCTGCTGCGCGCCCTGCCCCCAAGGCAGCGCCGAAGCCGGCCGGCAAGAAGACCAACTAGTTCACAGCTGCCGGGGTACGCCTCCGGCAGTCAGCAACCAGCATGCTGCCCGCAGGGGTGGCTGCGCGATAGAACTGCGGCCCCCGGGCCTGCAGAAACGTAAGGAGATCGGTTCCCATGCCGAAGATGAAGACCCACAGTGGTGCTAAGAAGCGCTTCAAGCTGACCGGCAGCGGCAAGCTGCGCCGCCAGCAGGCCAACCGCCGCCACTACCTGGAGCACAAGTCCTCCCGCCTGACCCGCCGCCTTGCCGGCGACCGGATCGTCTTCAAGGGCGACGCCAAGGTCATCCGGAAGATGCTCGGCATCTAATTTCCAAGTTCTATGAGGGGCCGCCGCCTGGCGGTCCGTCACCTGCCAAACAGCATTCTCAGGCCGCCGGTTCACCGGCAGTAGATGCTTGGGATCAGATTTTCGAAGGAGTACGCACGTGGCACGTGTGAAGAGGGCGGTCAACGCCCACAAGAAGCGCCGGGTTGTTCTTGAACGCGCAAAGGGTTACCGCGGACAGCGTTCGCGCCTGTACCGCAAGGCCAAGGAGCAGCTGCTGCACTCGTTTGTGTACAGCTACGGCGACCGCAAGAAGAAGAAGGGTGACTTCCGCCGCCTGTGGATCCAGCGCATCAACGCTGCGTCCCGCGCCAACGGCCTCACCTACAACCGCCTCATCCAGGGCCTGAAGGCCGCCGAGGTCGAGGTTGACCGCCGTATGCTGGCCGAGCTTGCCGTCTCTGACGCCAACGCCTTCGCCGCGCTGGTCCAGGTGGCCAAGGACTCCCTTCCGGCAGACACCTCCGCCAAGAAGGCAGCCGCAGCCTAGGCAAGCAGCTTCCGCCCCTCGCCTGAGGGGCCCGTTCAGGAACTGGTGGCAGCAGCTACTACAGTTTTCTATATGAACGAAACCGGGCGCCCGCAAGACCTTCCACTTTCCAACCCCCGAGCTGATCGGGTCAGGGATGTGGCAAAGCTTGCAGGGCGCCCGGTCCGTTTAAAGCGCGGGCAGTTCCTGGCCGAGGGCCCGCAGGCCGTCCGTGAAGCACTCAAGCTCCACCAGCAGCGTCTTGCGGCGGGAGGTCCCGGAGTAGTGACTGAGGTCTTCGCCAGCGAAAGCTGCCTTGACCGTTTTCCCGAATTTGAAGAGCTCTCCGAGGGCACCAGCGCACGGCTGGCCACGGATGAGGTCCTGGCAGCCATGGCGGACACCGTCAACCCGCAGGGGATAGTGGCGGTCTGCAGGTTTGTGGACGTGGCTCTGGCGGACGTGCTCGACGCCGGGCCCCGCCTGATTGCCGTGCTGTGCCAGGTGCGGGACCCGGGGAACGCGGGAACGGTCCTGCGTGCGGCCGATTCCGCCGGTGCCGACGCCGTGGTGTTCACGACGTCCAGCGTGGACATCTACAACCCCAAGGCCGTCCGGTCCACCGCAGGTTCGCTGTTCCACCTTCCGGTGGTGCTGGCCGCCGATCCCGCGGAACTCGCTGCAGCCTGCAAGGCCCGCGGCATCGGCATCCTTGCCGCCGACGGCTACGGGCAGCTGGACCTTGATGTCCTGCAGGACGAGAACGCCCGGCGCCGGCTCACCGGAACAGGGCCGGAGTCTGTGTACGACCTCGCCGGTCCCACGGCCTGGTTCTTTGGGAACGAGGCGCAGGGACTCTCCGCGGAGGAGCTGGAACTGGCCGACCACCGGGTGGCCGTTCCTGTCTACGGCGCCGCCGAGAGCCTCAACCTTGGGACGGCGGCCACGGTATGCCTCTACGCCAGCGCCCGCTCCCAGCGCCGTGCGGCAGCTGCAGTGGGGCAGGAACAGGCCGGATAGGGACGCGCCACGGCCGGGAACTTCGGGGAAAGGCCAGGGACCTTCTAAAAAAAGAAAGGCCCCGGAAGTCCGGGGCCGATGGGGTGTTGGTAGACAGAGTGATCAGGGTGCGCGGGTTGCTTTTCCGCGTCCGGTGACTGCTCCGTAGATGCCGGCGACAAGCAGGCCGCCGACGATAGCGAGAATCCAGGTGCCGAGGTCGAAGAAGGCAAGATCGCCCTTGTTGAACAGGAGGCTGCCAATCCAGCCGCCAACAATGGCACCGACGACACCGAGGATGAGGCTGGTGACCCAGCCGCCGCCGACCCGTCCGGGCATAACGGCCTTAACGATGGCCCCGACTATGAGGCCCAAAATAATCCAAGCAAGAAAACCCATGTCTCCTCCTTATTGTGACCGGGATTAATAGTCCCGATGAGGCTCAAGCTAACATAAGCCCCCTGCAAAGTCAGTAGCTCGGGTGACGGCGTTGCTGCATCGTTAGGACAGCGCGGGCCCCCGTTTTCGGGGCTCCGTGCGCATAACCTCAGGCAGCCAGCGGCCTCTTGCGTTCGAGCAGGCCGCTGAGGAGCGCGACGCCGAAACCAAGGACGGCGAGGACGGCGCCGACCAGCGCCGGGGCAACAAAGCCCCACCCGAGGGCGATGACAAGGCCGCCGAGGAAGGCTCCCAGCGCGTTGGCGACGTTCAGCGCGGCATGGTTGAGGGAGGATGCCAGCGATGGGGCATCCGGCGAGGCGTCCAGCAGCCGGGTCTGCAGAGCGGGGATGAGCATGGAACCGGAAGCTCCCACCACAAACACCATGACCATGGCGCTCCACTGCCAGTGCGCCGCCACCGCATAGACCACCAGAGCCACGGCGATGGCAGGGAGGACCCGGTACAGGGTGCCCATGACGGATTTGTCAGCGAGCCTGCCGCCGACGACGTTCCCGGCCACCATGCCAAGACCGTAGAGCGCCACCACAAGGGGGATCAGGGTGGAGGGGATGCCGGCCACGGAGGTCATGGTGTGGGCGATGTAGGTATAGGTGGCGAAGAAGCCGCCGAAACCCACGATGCCCACCAGGAGTGCCAGCCATACCTGGAGCCGTTTGAGGGCCCCGAGCTCGCGCCGGATGCTCGCGTCGGGGTGGGCGTGCTGGAAGGGGACGAATTTCCACACCATGGCCAGTGCCAGCAGGCCGATGGCACCGACCAGGACAAACAGCAGGCGCCAGCCGAAGGTCTGTCCCAGCCAGGTGGCGAACGGTACTCCCACGACGTTGGAGACGCTGAGCCCGGCCATGACCATGGAGATGGCCCAACCGCGCCGTGTGGGCGGAACGAGGGAAGCCGCGATGACGGCTGCAACGCCGAAGAACGCTCCGTGCGGCAGGCCGGCGGCAAAGCGGGACACCAGCATCCAGCCATAGTCGGGGGCAACGAATGACGCCAGGTTGGCCACGGTAAAGAACAGCAGCAGCCCCAGCGCCAGTTTCTTGCGGGGGAGCCTGGCGCCGACGGCGGCCAGCAGCGGAGCGCCTACCACTACCCCCAGCGCATAGGCGGAGATCAGGTTGCCGGCCTGCGGAGTGGTAATTGCCAGGCCCTGCTCCACTTCCTTGAGCAGGCCCATCATGGTGAACTCGGTGACGCCGATGCCTACGCCGCCCATGGCCAGGGCGAAAATCGCCATGCCGATGTTGGGGGTCGTGCTGCGGGTTGCCGTGGACGGGGAAAGAACGCTGCTCATATTCCTGCTTCTTGAAACGTGGGACTCGCAAGGGACGGATGCCACGGCAGTGGGGCAGGACGGTCCGGACAGTGTGGCAAACCCCGGCTGGGCAGGACGTATTCCCGGCAGGAACTGTTCCTAAGGCGGGAATGCTGTTCCCGGACACTCCATTGTGGCCCATAGAATGACCCGGTGACTGGACTGATTCAGGTTGTGGGCGGAGCTGTGGTGGACCGGCTGGCCAATCCGGCGGCCCTGTTGGTGGCACGGCGAAGCGCGCCGGAGCACCTGGCGGGGCTGTGGGAGTTCCCCGGCGGCAAGGTGGAGCCCGGGGAGGAACCCGAAACGGCGCTGGTGAGGGAGCTGGCTGAGGAACTGGGAATCGGCGTGCGCCTGGGACTGGAACTTCATGCGGAAACACCGGCTGGCTGGACCCTCAATGACCGGGCCAGTATGAGGGTGTGGTTCGCTGACGTGACCCACGGCGAACCATTGCCCCTTGAAGACCATGACGAACTGCGCTGGGTGGACCTGCGGGACCGGGAAGCTGTCCTCACCTTGCCGTGGATCCCCGCCGACTATCCGATTGTCCATGCGCTGCTGGAATCCGTGGGATCGTCGCTGGGCCGGAGCCGCTAGAAAAGCGCGTCCTGCTGCGAGGGCCGGGACGAAGAAGGGACGCCGGGGGGCCCGGCATTCGTGCCGGCCGGAATGCTTCCTGCCGGGTACTGCGCTTCCTCGGCACGGGGATCGTCCAGGTCCCGGTGGCTGAAGCCGGACGAATGCGAAAACCCATGGCGTGCCTTGAAATAGCGGACCCTGCCGGCGAGCCAGGTGCGGTACTCCTTGGAGGCGTAGGAACCCGTCCCGTACAGGCGCCGGTAGCGGCCGGCCAATTCGGGGTGGTGTTTGGCAATCCACTGCATGAACCACTCCCGGGTGCCAGGTTTCAGGTAGAGGGCGCCGGCCGTAACGCCGGTGGCCCCGGCAGTGGCCAGGGAAGCGAAGAGGGAATCAAGTGCTTCGTCGCTGTCCGACAACCACGGCAGGATGGGCATGGCCATGACGCCGCATGGCAGTCCGGCCTCACGTAAGCGGGAGACGAGTTTCAGCCGGGCCCTGGGTCCTGGGGTACCGGGTTCGATGGCCTCCGAGAGGGCCTCGTCCGTCATGGCCAGGGAAATGCCCAGCCCCACGGGCACCTGCGTGGCAGCCCTTTTGAGCAACGGGATGTCCCGTGCCAACAGCGTTCCCTTGGTGAGGATGGACAGGGGAGTGCCGGATTCCGCCAAGGCGGCAATGATGCCGGGCATGAGCCGGTACCGGCCCTCGGCCCGCTGGTAGGGGTCCGTATTGGTACCCAGCGCCACCTGCTGGCGTGTCCAGGATGCCTTGTTCAGTTCCTTGCGGAGGACCTCCGCGGCATTCACCTTCACCACCACCTGGCTGTCAAAGTCCATCCCGGCGTCGAAATCCAGGTAGGTGTGGGACTTGCGGGCGAAGCAGTAGACACAGGCATGGCTGCAGCCGCGGTAGGGATTGACGGTCCATTCGAAAGGCATCTTTGACCCTGCCGGGACCCTGTTGAGCACCGATTTGGCGGTGACCTCGTGGAACGTGATGCCGGCGAACTCGGGGGTGGTGACGGAACGCACCAGTCCTGCCAGCGGAAGCAGCGCCGGAGCAGCGGCACCCGCGGTGTCAGGCGTATCGGGTACCAGTGCCTGCGCTTCCCATCTCATGGCTCCATTCGAAAACATGTTCGAATGGAAGTCAAGGCGCCGCGCGCTGATACCAGCCGGTCGCCCAGAGGTACCGGCCGGTGGAAGGGGCGGCCTACTGCTCCAGGGCCCACGTGGCGGTCACGGTTGCCTCCACCCGGTTTGCGCCCGGTTCCACCGTCATGCCCTCCGGAGCAGAGGCCCGCTGCATGCCCGCCAGGGGAACCGGGCCCGGCGCCGGGCGCTGGTCCGTCACGGACAACACCGGTCCCAGGCGGCGGAGGCCAACGCTGCGTACTGCCCGGCAGTGCGGAGTGCGTCGTGCCAGGCGGCTTCCCGGGCCTCAGCCCGGACGGCGGTGTCGTCCGAAAGGACCAATTGCAGGGTGTTCAGCCGGGCGGAATCCCCGGCCGCGTCGACGGCCGCGGAGATGGTGGCGGACGCGGTGGCGATGTCCCTGAGCCGGACCGTGACGCTGCTGGCCGCCACGTACCCCACGAGCTTTTGGCCCTCGCCGTCCCGCCAGGCGAGGTCGGCGCGGACGCTCATCCCCGCCGAGCGGATATCGGCCGGTGCAACACCGTGGCCGCGGAGGACCGAGCCCATCATGGCCAGGCCTTCCGCGGCCGCCGCATACGCCTCCTCCACCGATCCGGCACGGCACTCGACGCCCACCGAAACCAGCATCAGGTCAGGGGGTGCCTCCGCCCATCCCGTGCCCGTGGCGGTGACTGTTCGCGCATTCCCGTGCGCGGGGGCTTCCGGGCCCATCACGCGCGCCTCGACGCAGTGGGCGGGTAGCCGCCGGCCGCCAGCCCTGCCCGGCGCTCAAAGATGTTGCCCGTTCCCGGATTTCCGGTGCGCAGCACCGACCAGCCGGCGGCTGCCAGGTACAGGGGGATGAAGGGCAATCCGAGGCACCACGCGTACTGGGTGCAGTGCCCTTCCTCGTGTCCCAGGAGTGCGGGCCGGGACAGCAGTTCACCGGCCGTGCTCCGGCACAGCACGACGTTCCCAAGGGTGTAGGCGTGCGCGAACGGCAACCGCCAGCGGTAGCCTGCGGCTATGATCAGGCCGCGGGGGCCCCGGCTGATCTGCGTCCTGGCGGCGAGCGCGACGGCGAGCCCGGCCAGGGTGCTCCCGTTCAGGAGGTTCGCTGCCCGCCTGAGCCGCTGGGCCGTCGTCCGGCCGTGAAAGGTACCCGCGCGCTGCCGCAAAGTCATGAGGCCATGGTAGCCGGAGGGTTCAACTAGACTGGAGGGCAGTGGCCGCCGGTCCTGCCGGCGAGCCCTGACCTGGTCATTGAATGACACTGACGTTCAGCGCATTCATCCATGACCTGCCAGCGACGGACGCGCCGGGCGGGAAACCGCCAACGGCTGCCCCGGCCGCCGGCAGCCACGACTCGTAGCTAAGAACAGTAGATGACTGAAACTTTGCCGGGCGCCGCCATCCCGAACCCCACGGATGAGGCCGCCATCAACGCCGCTGTAGATCAGGCCATCACCGCCATCGCCGGTGCGGCCACCCTTGACGAGCTGAAGGCGGTGCGCCTTGCCCACAGCGGCGAGAAGTCCCCGCTGAGCCTAGCCAACCGTGAGATTGGCCGCCTGCCCAAGGACCAGAAGGCGCTCGCCGGGAAGCTGATGGGCGCCTCCCGCGGCCGGGTCAACAAGGCGCTCGCCGACCGCACGGCGGTACTGGAAGCCGAGAACGACGCCAGGATCCTGGTCGAGGAAACTGTGGACGTCACCGCCGCTCCGCGCCGCCGTCATGCAGGTGCCCGCCACCCGCTCTCCACGCTGCAGGACCGCGTGGCGGACATCTTCGTGGGCATGGGCTGGGAAATCGCCGAAGGCCCCGAGGTGGAATCCGAGTGGTTCAACTTCGACGCCCTGAACTTCAAGCCGGACCACCCTGCCCGCGAAATGCAGGACACCTTCTTCGTGGAACCGCCTGAAGCCCACCTGCTGATGCGGACCCACACCTCCCCGGTGCAGGTCCGGTCCATGCTGGAACGCGAGGTTCCCATCTACGTGCTGTGCCCGGGCAAAGTGTTCCGCACGGATGAACTGGACGCCACCCACACCCCGGTGTTCCACCAGTTCGAGGGCCTGGCCATCGACAGGAACCTCAGCATGGCGGACCTGCGCGGCACCCTTGAGCACTTCGCCCGGCAGATGTTCGGCGATGAAGCCCAGATCCGGCTGCGCCCCAACTACTTCCCGTTCACGGAGCCGTCCGCCGAACTGGACATCTTCCATCCCGGGGCCAAGGGCGGCCCGGCGTGGATCGAGTGGGGCGGCTGCGGCATGGTCAACCCCAACGTCCTGCGCGCCGCCGGCATCGACCCGGACGTCTATTCAGGTTTTGCCTTCGGCATGGGCATCGAGCGCACCCTCATGTTCCGCAACGAGGTGGGGGACATGCGCGACATGATCGAAGGCGATGTACGGTTCAGCGAGCACTTCGGGATGGAGATCTAACAGTGCGTATCCCACTTTCCTGGCTGCGTGAATTCGCGGCCGTACCGGCCGATGCAACGGCCGAAGACGTCATGGCCGAACTGGTCAAGGTGGGCTTCGAGGAAGAAGCGGTCCACCGCCCCACGGACACGCTGAGGGGCCCTGTCGTGGTGGGCCAGGTCCTGAGCCTGGTCAAGGAACCCCAGACCAACGGCAAGACCATCAACTGGTGCCAGGTCCGCGTTGTCCCCGAGGGGCAGGAGCAGACCCTCACCGGGGACGGCATTGACCCCTCCGGCGTCCAGGGCATCATCTGCGGCGCCCACAACTTCGTTGAGGGCGACAAAGTGGTGGTCACGCTTCCGGGTGCCGTGCTGCCCGGCGACTTCCACATTTCGGCCCGCAAGACCTACGGCCACCTGTCCGCCGGCATGATCGCCTCAGTCCGCGAACTGGGCATCGGCGAGGACCACGACGGCATCCTGGTGCTGTCCCGCATCGGGCTGGACCCGGAAGTGGGCACCGACGCCATGGAACTGCTGGGCCTCTATGACCAGGCCGCGGAAATCAACGTCACCCCGGACCGCGGGTACGCCTTCTCCATCCGCGGGGTTGCCCGCGAGTACGCCCACGCCACCGGCACCGCCTTCACGGACCCTGCCGCGAAGGTCGACGCCCCGGCAGAGCTGTCCGGGGGTTACGGCGTCAAACTCAACGACGACGCCCCCATTTACGGCAAGCCCGGCTGCGACCGCTTCGTGGCACGCACCGTGCGCGGCGTTGACGCTACCCGCCCCACCCCGCCGTGGATGGTGTCCCGGCTCCGGCTGGCAGGCATCCGCTCCATCTCCCTGCCGGTGGACATCTCCAATTACGTCATGCTCGAGCTGGGCCAGCCCACGCACTGCTACGACCTGGACAAGCTGTCCGGCGACATCGTGGTGCGGCGTGCCTCCGCAGGCGAGAAGATCACCACGCTGGACGGCAAGGAGCGCACCCTTGACGCCGAGGACCTGCTGATCACCGACAATTCGGGCGCCATCGGCATTGCGGGCGTCATGGGCGGCGCCGCCACTGAGGTGAGTGACTCGACGTCGAACGTCCTCGTCGAAGCAGCGCACTTCGACGAGGTGTCCATTGGGCGGTCGCGTCGCCGGCACAAGCTGCCCTCCGAGGCGTCCAAGCGCTTCGAGCGCGGGGTTGACTGGCAGGTGGCGGGCGTCGCCGCCCAGCGCGTGGTGGACCTCCTGGTGGAACTGGCCGGCGGCACCGCCGACGAACCCGGAACCGACGTGGGCACGGCTCCGGAAACCATCACCATCGGGCTGCCCGCCGGCTTCGCCGCCGCCCGCATCGGCATTGACTTCACCGAAGAGCAGATCGTCACCTCCCTGGAGGACCTGGGCGCCGTCGTGGAGAAGAACGACGGCGGCTGGAGCGTTACGCCGCCCACGTGGCGCAGCGACCTGGAGACCAAGGAAGACCTGACCGAGGAAATCGCACGGCTGGTGGGCTACGACAAGATCCCGGCCACCCTGCCGGTGGCCCCTCCGGGGCGCGGACTCACCCGGATCCAGCAGCAGCGCCGGCGCCTGATCCAGTCGCTGGCCGACGCCGGCCTGACCGAGGTGCTGTCCTACCCGTTCGTGTCCAAGGCCGCCAACGACACCTTTGGCGTCGCCGAGCAGGGTGCCCAGCGGAGCGCGGTCAAGCTGGCCAACCCCATCAGCGAGGAACAGGGCTACCTGCGCACGTCCATCCTGCCGGGGCTGATCGAGGTGGCCAAGCGCAACCACTCGCGCGGCTTCCGCGACCTCGCCCTGTTCGAATCGGGCCTGGTGTTCCTTCCCGCCGGGACCGTGGGCACTGCCTCCATCCCGCCGCTGGGCGCCAAGCCCGCCGACGAGGTGCTCGACGCACTGTACGACGGCGTCCCGGACCAGCCGTTCCATGTGGCCGCCATCCTCACCGGCCACGATTCCCCGGCTGCTGCCGGCCATACTCCGCGGACGTGGGACTGGGCCGACGCGCTGGATGTTGCCCGCCTTGCGGGCGACGTCCTCGGCGTCGACCTTGTGGTCACGCAGGGCAGCCACCAGGCGTTCCATCCCGGCCGCACCGCCCGGCTCGCACTGCGGACGGGAGAGACCGTGGGGTACGCGGGCGAACTGCACCCCAAGCTGCTGGCGGCCTCGGACATGCCGGCCCGTTCGGTGGCACTTGAACTCAATGCCGACGCCCTGTTTGAGGCGGCACCGGATGTGATCGTGGCCCGCCACATCTCCACGTTCCCGGTGGCGACGCAGGACGTTGCACTCGTTGTTCCCGCCGACGTGCCCGCGGACGAGGTCCTTGGTGCGCTGCGTGAAGGCGCCGGTGAGCTGCTGGAGGACGTCGCGCTGTTCGATGTCTACGCAGGCAAGGGCATCGAGGAGGGCAAGAAGTCGCTGGCCTTCGGCCTCCGCTTCCGCGCCGCTGACCGCACCCTCACCGCTGACGAAGCCTCGGCCGCGCGTGAGCAGGCAGTTGCCCTGGCCGCGGAACGGTTCGGAGCCGTCCAGCGCTAAGCAGGACAAACTCCTGAACCACGGAAGTCCCCGCACCCTTGAATGGGCGCGGGGACTTCTTCATTATCCGGCGAAGCGGGGTTTCCTACGGCACCAGGAGAACCTTTCCGGTGGTTTTCCGGCCCTCAAGGTCGCGGTGTGCCTGCCAGGCCTGGCTCAACGGGTAGCGGGCCCCGATGCGGACCTTCAGGCTCCCGCCGGCGGCCGCTGC
Organism: Arthrobacter sp. AG367; assembly: GCF_007828995.1. Classification (NCBI taxonomy): domain Bacteria; kingdom Bacillati; phylum Actinomycetota; class Actinomycetes; order Micrococcales; family Micrococcaceae; genus Arthrobacter; species Arthrobacter sp. AG367. The sequence continues at coordinate 17,910 of NZ_VIVE01000003.1, read as the reverse complement.
AAAGACCTCGTCGGAGCGCCAGCGCCGCTCCGCGGCATCCCGCAGGTAGTGGCCCATGGTGGGCCGGGTGAGGAACAGGGAACCCCCGGCGTTGAGGCGCTGCGGGTCAAATGGCGGGACCGGGCCGGAGGCTGCGCCGAACAGCACCAGCATTCCCCGGACACCAAGGGCGTTAAGGGAGCCGTCGAACGTATCCTTACCCACGCCGTCGTACACCACGTCCACGCCCTTGCCACCGGTGAGCTCGCGCACGTGGTGCGGAAAACCTTCGTAGCGCAGCACATGGTCCGCGCCGGCCTCAAGGGCGAGGGCCTTTTTCCCGTCATTGGACACGGTGGTGATGACCCGGGCGCCCTTTGCCTTGAGCAGCTGGATGAGCAGCAGTCCAACCCCGCCGGCCCCGGCGTGCAGCAGTACGGTGTGCCCGGATTCCACCTTGAAGGTGGAATTGACCAGGTAGTGCGCGGTGATGCCCTGGAGGGGAAGGGCGGCGGCGGTAAAGACATCCAGGCCTTTCGGTACCGGCAGTGCGGCGTCCTCATCCACCAGGGCGTAGTCCGCGTAGCAGTTCAGGCCCTCGGCCGTGGCTATCCGGTCGCCCACGGAGAAGCCGGTGACGCCTTCGCCCACGGCTTCCACCGTCCCTGCGGCTTCCGTGCCGGGGGTGAAGGGGTACTGGACTTTGTAGGTCCGACTGCGCTTGTAGGTGTCGATGAAGTTGACGCCGGCCGCCCCGACTTTGAAGAGCACCTGGCCCGGCCCCGGAGCGGGTGTTTGAACCTCGGCGTAGTCAAGGACTTCCGGTCCGCCTGCCTGCCGTGCGACGATTGCATGCGTCATGGCTCTCCTTTCGCGGGTCCCGGCGTTTCCGGCCCCGGCTGCCGAGACCATCCTAGGGACACCGCAGACCGGCACGGCAAGTCCCGGCGTCACCGCAGGCCTCAAGGACGGCCATGCATAAATATCGGCATCAATGCATAACTATTGCTGTATAGTCGGAGCATGACTATTTCTGTTGCGGTTTCGGGTGCCAGCGGCTACGCCGGGGGAGAGGTCCTTCGCCTTCTGGCCGGACACCCCGGTGTGACCATCGGTGCCATCACAGCGCACAGCAATGCCGGGTCCCGCCTCGGCGAACTGCAGCCGCACCTGCATGGACTGGCCAGCCGCATCCTTGAAGACACCACGGTGGAGAACCTCTCCGGCCACGATGTCGTCTTCCTGGCGCTGCCGCACGGTGCTTCCGCCGAGATCGCCGCCCAGCTTCCCGAAGGGACAGTCGTCATCGACGCCGGCGCCGACCATCGCCTTGAAGACCCCGCCGCGTGGGAGAAGTTCTACGGCTCGCCCCATGCCGGCACCTGGCCCTACGGACTCCCGGAGCTGCCCGGCCAGCGGGAAGCCCTCAAGGGCGCCAAGCGCATCGCCGTTCCCGGCTGCTACCCAACGTCCGCCCTCCTGGCGCTGACCCCCGGCTTCGCTGCGCACCTGCTGGAGCCCGACGACGTCGTGATCGTTTCCGCCTCCGGCACCTCGGGCGCGGGCAAGGCCGCCAAGGTCAACCTGATCGGAGCTGAAGTCATGGGCTCCATGAGTCCCTACGGCGTGGGCGGTGGACACCGGCACACCCCCGAGATCGAGCAGGGCCTCTCCAACGCGGCAGGGGAAAAAGTCAGCGTTTCCTTCACGCCCACCCTTGCTCCCATGAGCCGCGGCATCCTGACCACCGCCACTGCCAAGGTCAAGGCCGGCACCACCGCAGCGCAGCTGCGGCAGGCATGGACCGAAGCGTACGACGACGAGCCGTTCGTCCACGTGCTGTCCGAGGGCCAGTGGCCCGGGACCAAATCGGTCCAGGGTTCCAACCACGCAGCCATGCAGCTGGCCTTCGACGCCCACACGGGACGGGTGGTCGTCACCTGCGTGATCGACAACCTGACCAAGGGCACTGCCGGCGGAGCCGTGCAGTCCATGAACATCGCACTCGGCCTGCCCGAAACCGCCGGCCTCAACCTGCAGGGAGTAGCTCCGTGACCATCACCACCCCCCAGGGATTCCGGGCAGCAGGCGTCACCGCCGGACTCAAGGCCTCCGGCAACCCGGACCTCGCCCTGGTCGTCAACGACGGACCATCCAAAGCCGCCGCCGCCGTGTTCACCAGCAACCGCGTGGCCGCAGCCCCCGTGCACTGGTCACGCCAGGTGGTCTCGGACGGCCGCGTGGATGCCGTCATCCTCAACTCCGGCGGGGCCAACGCCTGCACCGGTCCCACGGGCTTCCAGAACACCCACAGCACCGCGGAGAAAGTGGCCGAGGTCCTGGGCATCTCAGCCACCGACGTGTTCGTCTGCTCCACCGGCCTGATTGGCGAGCAGCTGCCCATGGACAAGATCCTGCCGGGCGTCGAGGCCGCTGCAGCAGCACTCAGCACCGACGGGGGACCGGACGCCGGCACGGCCATCATGACCACCGACAGCGTGCCCAAGTCGGCCCTCTTCATCGGCACCGACGCCGACGGCCAGGAATTCAGCATCGGCGGCATCGCCAAGGGCGCCGGCATGCTGGCCCCCGGCCTGGCCACCATGCTGGTGGTCCTCACCACGGATGCCGTGGTGCAGCCCGAAATGCTCGACGTCGTCCTCCGCGACGCCACGCGGGTTACGTTCGACCGCGCCGACTCCGACGGCTGCATGTCCACCAACGACACGGTTGTCCTGCTGGCTTCCGGCGCTTCCGCGGCTGTGCCCTCGGCCGAGGATTTCGGTGCCGGGCTGACCAAGGTCTGCGCCGAGCTGGCCCGCAAACTGATCGCCGATGCCGAGGGCGCCAGCCACGACATCGCCATCCGCACGTTCAACGCCGCCAGCGAAGCGGACGCCGAAACCGTCAGCCGCTCCGTGGCCCGCTCCAACCTGTTCAAAGCGGCCATTTTCGGCAAGGATCCCAACTGGGGCCGCGTGCTCTCCGCGGTGGGCACCACGGACGCCGCCTTTGAGCCGGACCAGCTCAACGTGGCCATGAACGGCGTCCAGATCTGCCGCAACGGCAGCATCGGCGACGACCGCAGCCTGGTGGACCTGGAGCCGCGCGAAGTCCTGGTGGAAATCGACCTGCAGGCAGGCGATGCCGAGGCCACCATCTGGACCAACGACCTCACCCATGACTACGTGCACGAGAACAGCGCCTACTCCAGCTAGGGGCCCCTCCAGCCATTGCCCGCCAAGGCATGAACCGCTGCGGAAAGTGACAACATGAACACCCAAACGCGTGAAACCACCAGCATGTCCGCTGCCCAGGACAAGGCGGCAACCCTGATCGAGGCGCTGCCCTGGATCCAGCGGTTTGCCGGCACCACCATGGTGATCAAGTACGGCGGCAATGCCATGGTGAACGACGAACTCCGCCGCGCCTTCGCCGAAGACATCGTCTTCCTCCACCATGTGGGCATCCACCCCGTGGTGGTCCACGGCGGCGGCCCGCAGATCAACTCCATGCTGGGCCGGCTGGGCATCGAATCCGAGTTCAAGGGCGGCCTCCGGGTCACCACGCCCGAGGCCATGGATGTGGTCCGCATGGTCCTCACCGGCCAGGTGGGACGCGAACTGGTGGGCCTGATCAACTCCCACGGGCCCTACGCCGTGGGCATGTCAGGTGAAGACGGCGGGCTGCTGCGCGCTGTCCGCACCGGCACCGTGGTGGACGGCGAAGAGGTGGACCTCGGGCTGGTGGGCGAGGTGGTGGGCGTCGACCCCGCCGGCATCGTGGACATCCTCGACGCCGGCCGCATCCCCGTGATCTCCACGGTGGCCCCGGAAATTGTCGACGGCGGAGAAAGCGTGGCGGGGACCGCGCGGTTCCAGCCCACGGGCCAGGTCCTGAACGTCAACGCGGACACCGCAGCGGCCGCCGTCGCCTCGGCGCTGGGCGCTTCGAAGCTGGTGATCCTCACCGACGTCGAAGGCCTCTACGCCAACTGGCCGGACAAGACTTCCCTGATCTCCTCCCTCACGGCGTCGGAGCTGCGGGAGATGCTGCCCAGGCTCGAGTCCGGGATGATCCCCAAGATGGCGGCCTGCCTCAAGGCCGTTGACGAGGGCGTGGAACGGGCACACATCGTGGACGGGCGCCTGGCCCACTCCATGCTTCTGGAAACATTTACGACGGCGGGCATCGGCACCCAGGTCGTCCCGGACGAGGAGATCAACGGATGAACACGGTTGAAAAGCCTTCAGTCACCGAGTTGGTGGAAACCACGGGCCACGCAGGCTCCGAGTGGCTCTCCCGCTACTCCAGTTCGCTGATGAACGTGTTCGGCACGCCGCAACGGGTCCTGGTCCGCGGTGCCGGCTGCCTGGTGTGGGACGCCGACGGCAAGGAATACCTGGACCTGCTGGGCGGGATCGCCGTTAACGCCCTGGGCCACGCCCACCCCTTCGTGACGTCAGTCATCGCCAGCCAGCTGGCCACACTGGGCCACGTCTCCAACTTCTTTACCAGCCCCACCCAGGTGGCGCTGGCCGAAAAACTGCTGGAACTGGCCCACGCTCCTGCCGGCTCCAAGGTGTTCTTCAGCAACTCGGGCACCGAAGCCAACGAGGCCGCCTTCAAACTTGCCCGCCGCAATACCGGCGACGGTACGGTCAAGCGGACCACCATCATCGCCCTCGAGGGCGCGTTCCACGGCCGGACCATGGGCGCCCTGGCCCTGACCGCCAAAGAGGCCTACCGGGCGCCCTTCGAGCCGCTGCCCGGTGGCGTGGTGCACATCCCGTTCGGCGACATTGCTGCGCTGGAGGCAGCAGTGGACGAAACCGTGGCCGCCGTGTTCCTGGAGCCCATCCAGGGCGAGGCAGGTGTGCGCCCCCTGCCGCCGGGCTACCTGAAGGCCGCGCGGGAGGCCACCAGCAAAGCCGGCGCCCTGCTGATCCTGGACGAGGTCCAGACCGGCATCGGCCGCACCGGCAAGTGGCTCGCCAGCGAGGATGCGGGGATTGTCCCTGACGCCATCACCCTGGCCAAAGGGCTGGGCGGCGGATTCCCCATCGGTGCCCTGATCACCATGGGTGGGCAGACGTCGTCTTTGCTGTCAGCCGGCCAGCACGGCACCACCTTCGGCGGAAACCCGGTGGCCACGGCAGCCGCCCTCGCCACCCTCCACGCCCTCGAAAGCCAGAACGTCCTGGCCAACGCCACGGCCGTGGGCGAACACCTGCGCTCCGCACTGGCCGCGATCCCCGGCGTCACCGAGGTCCGGGGTGAAGGGCTGCTGATCGGCTTCGACCTCGACGCCGACGTAGCACCGGCCGTCGTGCAGGCGGCACTCGACGCAGGCTTCATCGTCAACAGCCCGGGCCCGCGGACCATCCGCCTGGCCCCGCCGCTGATCCTCGCCACGGCACAGGCCGACACGTTCCTCGCCGCATTCCCGGCAATCCTCCAGACCGCTAAGGACGCCCAGTGACCACCGCAACCCGGCACTTCCTCAAGGACACCGACCTCAGCCCCGCCGAACAGGCGGAAGTCCTGGAGCTCGCCGCCCGCATGAAGGCGGCCCCCTACAGCGTCCAGCCGTTCGCCGCTGAAGGCAGCGGCCGCAAGACCGTGGCCGTGATCTTCGACAAGACCTCCACCCGGACCCGGGTGTCATTCGCCACCGGAATCGCGGACATGGGCGGCAATGCCCTGGTCATCAACCCCGGCGAGGCGCAGATCGGGCACAAGGAATCCGTGGAGGACACCGCCAAGGTGCTCGAACGGATGGTCTCCACCATTGTGTGGCGCACCGGCGCCCACGCCGGCCTGGTGGCCATGGCGGAGAACTCACGGGTTCCCGTCATCAACGCCCTGTGCGATGACTACCACCCGTGCCAGCTCCTGGCGGACCTGCTGGCCGTCAAGGAACACAAGGGCGACCTCAAGGGACTCACCATGAGCTACCTCGGCGACGCCGCCAACAACATGGCCAACTCCTACCTGCTGGCCGGAGTCACCGCCGGCATGCACGTCCGCATCGCCGGCCCGGAGGGCTACCTGCCGGCCGCGGACATCGTGGCCGCGGCTGAGGAGCGCGCGGCTGAAACCGGCGGTTCCGTGCTCATCACCACCGATGCCAAGGAAGCACTGAAGGGTGCCGACGTCGTGGCCACCGACACGTGGGTCTCCATGGGGCAGGAAGCCGAGAAGGAAGCACGGCTCCAGCTGTTCCGGGACTACTCCGTCGATTCGGACGCCATGGCACTCGCCGCGGATGACGCCGTCGTGCTGCACTGCCTCCCGGCCTACCGGGGCTACGAAATCTCCGCCGACGTCATCGACGGCCCGCAGTCCATCGTCTGGGACGAGGCGGAAAACCGGCTGCACGCCCAGAAGGCGCTGATGGCCTGGCTGATGCACCGCTCGGGCCTGGCCTTCGTTGACGGCCTTTCCCCCGTCGAGGGCACCGGAGAGAGCACGTTCTAGTGTCCGCCCAGCCGTCCTCCCCGGGCACCAGCCCGGCCACCAAGACCGCCCGGCAGGCGCGCATCACCGCCATCCTCACCGGGCAGTCCGTGCGTTCCCAGGCCGAGCTTGCGGCGCTGCTGGCCGACGACGGCGTGCAGGTCACCCAGGCCACGCTGTCCCGCGACCTGGTGGAACTGGGCGCCGTCCGCGTCCGCGGCAAGGAAGGCGTCCTGGTCTACGCCGTTCCCGGCGAAGGCGGCGAGCGGGCCGCGAAAAGCGGCGTGACGCAGGAGATCCTGGATGCCCGGCTGGCCCGGCTGTGCAGCGAACTGCTGGTCACCGCCGAAGCCTCGGCCAACATCGCGGTCCTGCGCACTCCGCCCGGCGCCGCGAACTTCCTGGCCCTGGCCATCGACCATTCGGTAATGCCGTCCATCCTGGGCACCATCGCCGGGGACGACACCGTCCTGCTGGTCTCCCGCGACCCGCTGGGCGGACCGGACCTGGCAGCCCGCTTCCTGCAAATGGCAGAAGAAGCCGGGCAATAAGCTTGAAGACAACGAACCAACCAACCCCAACAAGGAGCATCTAAAGTGACTGAACGCATTGTGCTGGCCTACTCCGGCGGCCTGGACACGTCCGTCGCCATCGGCTGGATCGGTGAAGCCACCGGTGCCGAGGTCATCGCCGTGGCGGTGGACGTCGGACAGGGCGGCGAATCGCTGGAAACCATCCGCCAGCGCGCCCTGGGCTGCGGCGCCGTCGAGGCCTACGTCGCGGACGCCTCGGACGAGTTCGCCAACGAATACTGCGTGCCCACCCTGAAGGCCAACGCCCTCTACCAGGGCCACTACCCGCTGGTGTCCGCCATCTCCCGCCCGGTCATCGTCAAGCACCTGGTGAAGGCAGCCCGCGAATTCGGCGCCACCACCGTGGCCCACGGCTGCACCGGCAAGGGCAACGACCAGGTCCGCTTCGAGGTGGGCATCCAGACCCTGGGCCCGGACCTGAAGTGCATCGCACCGGTCCGCGACCTCGCCCTGACCCGCGACAAGGCCATCGCCTTCGCCGAGGAAAAGGGACTGCCCATCGAGACCACCAAGAAGAACCCGTACTCCATCGACCAGAACGTCTGGGGACGCGCCGTGGAAACCGGCTACCTCGAGGACATCTGGAACGCCCCCACCAAGGACATCTACGACTACACCGCCACCCCGGAGTTCCCGCCGGCCCCGGATGAGGTCATCATCTCCTTCGAAGCCGGCGTCCCGGTAGCGATCGACGGCGTCAAGGTCACCCCGCTGCAGGCCATCAAGGAACTCAACCGCCGCGCCGGCGCCCAGGGCGTGGGCCGCATCGACGTCGTCGAGGACCGCCTGGTGGGCATCAAGTCCCGCGAAATCTACGAAGCCCCCGGTGCCATGGCCCTGATCACCGCGCACAAGCACCTCGAGGACATCACCGTGGAGCGCGAGCAGGCCCGCTTCAAGGCCACCGTTGGCCAGCGCTGGGCCGAGCTGGTCTATGACGGCCAGTGGTTCTCCCCGCTGAAGCGCTCCCTGGACGCCTTCATCGAGGACACCCAGAAGTACGTCTCCGGCGACATCCGCATGACCCTGCACGGCGGCCAGGCCATCGTCAACGGCCGCCGCTCGGACACCTCGCTGTACGACTTCTCGCTGGCCACCTACGACACCGGCGACACCTTCGACCAGTCCCAGGCCAAGGGCTTCATCGAGCTGTGGGGCATGTCCGCCAAGGTTGCCTCCGGCCGCGACATCCGCGTCGCAGGAAAGTAGCCCGGATGGCTGAGCTCAAGTCCGAAGCCACGAACACGGGTGCGTTGTGGGGCGGCCGGTTTGCCGGCGGCCCCGCGGACGCCCTCGCGGCGCTGAGCAAGTCCACGCACTTCGACTGGCGCCTGGCCCGTTACGACATCGCCGGCTCCAAGGCGCACGCCCGCGTCCTGCACAAAGCAGGACTGCTGGACGATGCCGAGCTCGAAGGCATGCTGGCCGCCCTCACGCAGCTGGACGAGGACGTGGCGTCCGGGGCATACCTGCCGGCGGAATCCGACGAGGACGTGCATGGTTCCCTGGAACGCGGACTGATCGAGCGGGCCGGAACCCAACTGGGCGGCAAGCTCCGCGCCGGCCGGTCCCGCAACGACCAAGTGGCCACCCTGGGCCGGATGTTCCTGCGCGACCACGCCAGGATCATCGCGCGCGGCGTCCTTGCCACAGTGGATGCCCTGGTGGAGCAGGCAAAGGCACACCACGGTGTTGCCATGCCGGGCCGCACCCACCTGCAGCACGCCCAGCCGGTCCTGCTCAGCCACCACCTGCTGGCCCACGCCTGGGCGCTGCTGCGCGACGTGCAGCGGCTGCAGGACTGGGACAAGCGGGCCGGCGTCTCGCCGTACGGTTCGGGTGCCCTGGCCGGCTCCTCGCTGGGGCTCGACCCGGAAGCAGTGGCCGCTGAGCTGGGCTTCTACTCCGCCACGCATAACTCGATCGACGGCACCGCGTCCCGCGACGTCTTCGCCGAGTTCGCCTGGGTCTGCTCGATGATCGGCGTGGACCTCTCCCGGATCTCAGAGGAAGTCATCTTCTGGGCCACCAAGGAGTTCTCCTTCGTCACGCTGCATGATTCGTACTCCACGGGGTCCTCGATCATGCCGCAGAAGAAGAACCCGGATGTGGCAGAGCTGGCCCGCGGCAAGGCAGGGCGCCTGATCGGCAACCTCACCGGGCTGCTGGCCACGCTCAAGGGCCTTCCGCTTGCGTACAACCGCGACCTGCAGGAGGACAAGGAACCGGTATTCGACGCCGCCGACACCCTGGAGCTGCTGCTTCCGGCCGTCTCCGGCATGATCGCCACCCTCAAGTTCAACACTGAACGGATGCAGTCGCTGGCCCCGCAGGGCTTCGCGTTGGCCACGGACATCGCCGAATGGCTGGTCCGCCAGGGCGTGCCGTTCCGCGAGGCGCACGAACTCTCCGGCGCGGCGGTCAAGCAGGCGGAATCCCGTGGTGTGGAACTGTGGGACCTTACGGACGGGGAGTACGCTGCCATCTCGGAGCATCTCACCCCCGAGGTCCGCACGGTCCTGTCCACGGAAGGCTCCCTGAACAGCCGCAACTCCCAGGGCGGAACGGCGCCGGCCGCCGTCGAACGCCAGCTCGCCGCACTGGAAGCCGAGCTCGCCGACGTCCGGGCGTACGCAGGCTAAATACCGGATCTGCAAGGGGCGCCGTGGTTTTTCCGCGGGGCCCCTTGCTGATTGTGGCTAGGGTGGAGCCATGAGCGAAACCTTCCGCAAGTTCCTTCGCACCCTTCCCGATATCCCCTCCGGCCTGCCCGGTTTCGACCCGGACAACGCCCCGCAGGACCCGGCGCTGCTGTTCAAGCAGTGGCTGGATGAGGCGCTGGACGCGGGGGAGCAGCAGCCGCACGCGTTCAGCCTGGCCACGGTGGGCGCGGCATCCGGCGGTGGGCAGCAGCCGTCCTCGCGGATGCTGATCCTGAAGAACATTGACGACGACGGCTGGCACTTCGCCACGTCACGCACCTCCCGCAAGGGCCGGGAGCTGGCCGCTGAACCACGTGCCGCCATGAACTTCTACTGGCCGGGCCTGGGCCGCCAGGTCCGGGTGGCCGGCGCTGTGGCCGAGCTTTCTGCCGAGGCTTCCGCGGTGGACTGGCACGAGCGGCCCCGGGCCGACGGAAGCGACAATCCCCATTGGCAGCTCTACGCCCTCCAGCCCGTCGAGATCGAGTTCTGGCAGGCCAGCAACGACGGCAACCATGTCCGGCACCGTGTCGGGCCGGACGGATCGCCGCTGGAATAAGTAGCTGGCGCGCCTGGGTGCTCGGCTAGGCTGGCCGCATGACCTCTCCTTCTCCTGCCGGCCTCCTGGCCGAACTGCACACGGCCGGCGCCGCGCTGACTGCCGGGCTGGACCGGATTCCCGACGGCGGCGAACGTGCTCCGTCCACGCTTCCCGGCTGGAGCCGCGGGCACCTTTTGGCCCACCTCGCCGGAATCTGCGACGCCCTGGCCCGTCAGGTGGAGTACGGCCGCCGCGGTGAAACGGTGGAGCTTTACGACGGCGGCGTGGAAGGCCGCAACCGCGCCATCGATCTGGCCGCGGGGCACAGCCTTGGGCAGCACAGGGAGGACGTCCATGCTGCGCTGCGCCGCGCGCTGGCGGCTTTTGACGCACTGGACGGGGATGAGTGGCAGACGCCCATCGCGTTCCGCGACGGCGTCATCTTCGATGCGGGGCTGGCGCTATGGCGCGAGCTCGTCATCCACACCGCGGACCTGGATGCCGGCACGGGACCCGAAACCTGGAACAGGGAATTCTGCTCCCACCTCTTCGACTTCCTGGCCGCCCGCGTCCCGGCCGGTACCCGGCTTGTCCTGCAGCCGGTAGCACTTCCGCCGCTGGCCCTTGGCGCCGGCGGCAGCACCGTCGTCGTCAGCGGCATGGTCACGGATATCGCCGCCTGGCTCGCTGGGCGCAAGCCGTCGCTGGACAGCCTGCGGGCCACCGCCGCCGGGGACGGCACCGACCTTCCCGCCCTGCTGCCCTGGCCTTCGGCGATGCCCGACCCAAAGTAGTCGTCCTCAACTGAAGCAGTCCTGGCCAGCCTCGCGGGCCAGCAGGCTTTCCTTGATGGGCAGGCCCCAGCGGAAGCCGCCCAGCGAGCCATCGGTCCGGATCACCCGGTGGCAGGGAACGAACAACGCCGCTGCATTGAAGGCACAGGCGCTGGCCGCCGCCCTGACCGCACGCGGGTTGCCCGCGAGGGCCGCATACTCGGTGTATGTAACGGGTGAGCCGGGTTTGACCTGGCGCAGCACGTCCCAGGCGTGGGCGCGGAACGGGCCCGACTGCTGCAGGACCCGGACTGACATGGCGGGAGCGGGGTCGCCGTCGTAGAAGGCTTCAACGGCGGACGAGATCCCGCCAAGGCTTGCCACCTCTTCCACGGCGTCGGGCCGCAGCGTGGGATGGACCTGTCCGGTGAGTTCTGCAAGGCCTGCCGTCCAGCCCGAAGCGAGGACCACACCGTCCCGGGCAAGGATGGTGAAGGGCCCGTCAGGCGTGGACAGCTGCATCAGTTGCGCTTTCATGGCATCCCTTTCGCGGGAACGGTTGTTGTCGGTGCGGGCCGTGCTGCGGCGCGCCACAGGTGCATGGTGGCGTAGGAGCGCCACGGGCTGGTCTCCCGGAAGTCCGGGCTCAGGGCGCTGTCACCATTATCGATGGCGCGGATTCCGTTCCGAACGGCGGCGTCGTTGGCGAGGAAGACGTCCGGGGCGCCCAGGACCCGCATGGCCACGTACCCCACGGTCCATGGTCCCACCCCCGGCAAGGGCAGCAGTTTGGCGCCCAGGCCGGTTAGGTCGTCCCCATAGCCGAACTCCAGTTCTCCGGCGGCCATGGCCGAGGCCGCCTGGAGGAGCGATTCGGTCCGTCTCCTGGGCCCGCGCAGCAGGTGGCCGGCCGCGGCTATTTGGGCCGGCGTCGGGAAGAGCCTGTCCAGGCCGTCGCCGGCCGTGCTGCTGGGACTGCCGGCGGCGGACAGTTGGGTCAGTGCGGTCCGGGCCGCCGCCACCGTGATCTGCTGGCCCACCATGGCCCGCACCAGCAGTTCCTGCGGGTCCAGCGCCCCCGGCATCCTCATTCCGGGAGCGCCGGCAACGGAGGCGGCAAGCCTGGGGTCGGCCGTGAGGGCACCGTCGATCGCTTCGGGGTCTGCGTCCAGGTCGAACAGCCTCCGCACGCGGCTCAGCAGTGCCGGAAGGTCCCGCAGGTCCACCGCACCCACGGTGAGGGTGAGCTGCCGTGCCCGCGTGCCGCCGTCGTACGCCACCTGGAAGCGCGCATCGCCGTGGGGGAGCCGCAGGGTCCGTGCGTAGGAGGTGGCCGTGCCCTCCTCGATGCCGGGGATGGCACGGACCGCAAGGAAGGAGAAGATGCTTGGATCGAACGGCGGACGGTAGGGCAGGCCAAGGGTCAGCGCCGTCGTGCCGCCACCGGGGGCCGGGTGCCGGACTGTCCTGCGAAGTGCGGTGGGGGTCATGTCGAACACCTCGGCGATGGTCTCGTTGAACTGCCGCACGCTGCTGAAGCCGGCCGCGAAGGCGATGTCGGCCAGCTTCATGGAGGTGGACACCAGCAGCGTACGTGCGGTCTGCGCCCTCGCAGCGCGGGCCAGCGACAGGGGACCGGCACCCAGTTCCTGCCCCAGGATCCGGTTAAGCTGGCGCGGCGAGTACCCCAGGCGGGACGCAAGGCCTGCCACCCCGTCCCGGTTGATCACGCCGTCGTTGATCAGCCGCATGGCCCGGCCCGCAACGTCCTGCCGCACGTTCCAGGCAGGGGTTCCCGGCACCGCCTCCGGCAGGCAGCGCTTGCAGGCCCGGTAGCCCGCCTCGTGTGCCGCGGCGGACGTCTCGTAAAACGTCACGTTGGACGCCTTGGGGGTGCGGGCCGGGCAGGAGGGGCGGCAGTAGATCCCGGTTGTGCGGACGGCGGTATAGAACTGGCCGTCGAACCGGGGGTCGCGGGCATCGATTGCCCGGTAGCGCTGCCAGAAGTCCATTCCTCCATCCTGCCAGCCCACCCCGGCCGGTACTAGCGGAAATCGGACATGGCCGTGGAGGGCGGGAATCCGGCGCCGGGGCGGCTGCCGGGCGGATGAAACGGGCGGCATCCGGGTAAAGTCGAGCAATGAACGAAAGTGCTCCGGACGCCGGGACGCTCCGGAGTTTCCTGTCCGGAGATGCCCGCGAGCTCGCCCCGCAGCTGCTTGGCGCCGTACTGACGCACCAGTCCCGGGACGGCGCGGTGTCCATCCGGCTCACCGAGGTGGAGGCCTACCTTGGGCCCGAGGATTCGCTCCATCCGGACCCGGGCTCGCATACCTACCGGGGCCCGACACCCCGCAATGCGCCAATGTTCGGCCCCGCCGGGCACCTCTACGTCTACTTCACCTACGGCATGCACCACTGCACCAACATTGTCTGCGGCCCGGCAGGCGTTGCGTCCGCCCTGTTGCTGCGGGCAGGGGAGGTGGTGGACGGACTTGAACTGGCGCAACGGCGCCGTCCGACGTCGAGAACGCCCGCCGACCTGGCCAGCGGTCCGGCCCGCCTGGCCAAAGCGCTTGGATTGACGACGGCGGACAGTGGCCGGGACGCGCTGGCTCCACCCTTCGGCCTGGAGCTTCCCTCCTGCACCGGCGGTCCGGTAAGTACGGGCCCGCGGGTGGGCGTGGCCGGCGCCGGGGGATCGGCGGAATACGCCTGGCGATTCTGGCTCACCGGCGACCCCACCGTCTCCAAATACAAGGCTGCCAAGCCCCGGATCCGGAAGCAGCCGGCACGTTGACTGCCGGCTGCAACGTTTCACAAGCGTTAACGGAAATGGTTGTAGAATGGACGGTCTGTCTTTCGCGATAGGGGAACGTTAATGCACGACGCCGAATTGGCCCACGAACGGGAGTATGTAGCCGGCCTGTATGCCCGGCTGGAGGAACTCCGGGAGGAAAAGCGCCGCCAGCTGGCGCAGGTCCGGCGCGCCGGAGCCGTGGGCACCATGCAGAACGTTTCGGAACGTGATGCGTTCGCTGCACTGTATGAGGACCGCCTGGCCCAGCTGGACGCCGTCGATGACCGGCTGGTGTTCGGCCGCCTGGACCTGGACTCCGGTGAAGCCCAGTACATTGGCCGCATCGGGCTTACCACCGAGGACCTGCAGCGGCTGATGGTGGACTGGCGTGCGCCCGAGGCCGGGCACTTCTACCAGGCCACGGCCTTCGACCGGCAGGGCGTCCGCCGCCGCCGGCACCTGATCCTGCAGGGGCGGGACGTCAAGGCGATCGAGGACGACGTCCTGGACGCGGGGATGCTTACCGACGACGAATCGCTGCAGGGCGAAGGGGCCCTGCTCGCGGCCCTGAACTCCAAGCGGACCGGCCGCATGTCGGACATCGTCAGCACCATCCAGTCGGAACAGGACCGCATCATCCGGTCCTCCATTTCCGGCGCCGTCGTGGTCCAGGGCGGGCCGGGCACCGGCAAAACCGCCGTGGCCCTGCACCGGGCCGCCTACCTGCTGTACACCCACCGTGACCGCCTCAAAAGTGCCGGCGTGCTCCTGGTGGGGCCGTCGTCGTCGTTCATGAAGTACATCGAACGGGTGCTGCCCTCGCTCGGGGAAACCGGTGTCGTCATGGCCAGCGTGGGCCGCCTGATGCCCGGCATCAATGCCGTGCCCGAAACTGATGCGGACGTGGCAGCCCTGAAGGGCCGCCTGGACATGGCCGCGATCGTGGCCAACGCCGTGTCCAACCGCATGCGCGTCCCCGCGCAGAACCGGATCCTTGAAGTGGACGGCCGCAAGCTCACCCTCACACCCCGGCAGGTCCGGCGTGCAAGGGAACGTGCCCGCGCCACCGGAAAGCCGTACAACGAGGCACGCGTGACGTTCGTGAAGATCCTGCTGCGCGAGCTGACCGAACAGATGACCGAGCTCGTCGAAGCCGGCAACCTCGGCAACAACGCGGACCGCTCGTACCTTGCCGAAGATGTCCGGACGGCCCGCGATGTGCGGATTGCGCTGAACCTGTGCTGGATGCCCATGACGCCGGAGAAGCTGATCTCGGATCTGTTCAGCAAGCCGGAGGTGCTGGAATTCTGCACCCCCAACCTGACCCCGGCCCAGCGGGCGCTGCTGCAGCGTCCCGCGGATGCCCCGTGGACGGAATCGGACGTGCCGCTGCTGGACGAGGCCGCCGAACTGCTCGGCGAGCTGGACCCGGCCGCCGGGCGCGGACTGGCCCAGCAGGAGCATGACCGTGCCCGCGACCTTGCCAACGCCAAGCAGACCCTGGTCAACATGCAGGCCGCCGGCGTGGACCCCCTGATGTCCGCGGAGGAACTGGCCGAGCAGAACCAGGAACAGGAAGGGCGGCAAACCGCTGCCGAACGCGCAACGAGCGACCGCACCTGGGCCTTCGGGCACATCGTGGTGGATGAGGCACAGGAACTCTCACCCATGCAGTGGCGGCTCCTGGTCCGGCGCTGCCCCCTGAAGTCCTTCACCATCGTGGGCGACATCGCGCAGACCAGCTCTGTGGCCGGAGCCAACTCGTGGCAGGGGGCGCTTGCTCCGCTGTTCGGTGACCGCTGGCAGCTGGAGGAGCTGACCGTCAACTACCGCACGCCCTCGCAGATCGCCGAAGCCGCCGTCAGGATGGCCAACGCGGCTGGCCTGGTGGTTTCCGCGCCGAAGGCCGTTCGTGAGGGGCGCTGGGCGCCCATCATCGACGAAGTAGGGAACGGCGCGGTGGTCGGCCGGCTCGTGGAGGTCCTCCCGGAAGAACTTGACGCGCTCGACGGCGGCCTGCTCGCCGTGATCGCCGATGGTGACCTCCTGCCCCAGGCCACAGCAGCACTGCGAGCCGTGTATGGGCGACGGATCGGCACCGGCGCCGGCAGCTACGAGCAGGACATCGTGGTGATCAGCCCGCGCGAGGCCAAGGGCCTGGAGTTCGACGGCGTGGTGGTCCTGGAACCATCCGTCATGCTCAACCATGAGCACGGCAAGGTGGGGGACCTGTACGTAGCCATGACACGTGCAACACAGCGCCTGCGGCTGATTGCCTCGCAACCCGTGCCTGCCGGGATTGCCGGCTGACCCGGCGCCGGGCGTTACTGCTAACTTAGGAAGCGTGCCAGAACTGAACAACCTCGAACCGCAGCGCAACGATCCCACTTTCGCCAACATTTGGCAGGAACTGAAGTGGCGTGGGCTGGTCCATGTGTCCACCGACGAAGCAGAGCTTGAGAAGCTCCTCGCCGACGGGCCGGTCACATACTATTGCGGTTTCGACCCCACCGCCCCGAGCCTGCACCTGGGAAACCTCGTCCAGCTCCTGGTCATGCGGCGGCTGCAGCTGGCCGGGCACAAGCCACTGGGACTCGTTGGCGGCTCCACGGGTATGATCGGCGATCCCCGCCCCACCGCTGAACGAACCCTGAACACCAAGGACACGGTGGCGGAGTGGGTGGGCTACCTGCAGGCCCAGGTCAGCCGCTTCCTCAGCTTTGAGGGTGACAACGCTGCCAGGATCGTAAACAACCTGGACTGGACGGCGCCCTTGAGCGCCATCGACTTCCTGCGTGAAGTGGGCAAGCACTTCAGGGTTGGAACGATGCTGCGCAAGGACGCCGTGGCATCCCGCCTCAACTCCGACGAGGGCATCAGCTACACCGAGTTCAGCTACCAGATCCTGCAGGGCATGGACTACCTGCAGCTCTACCGCGACTACGGCTGTGTGCTGCAGACCGGTGGTTCGGACCAGTGGGGCAACCTCACCAGCGGTACCGACCTGATCCGCAAGGTGGAGGGCAAGAGCGTCCACGCCCTGGGAACTCCCCTCATCACCAACTCCGACGGAACCAAGTTCGGCAAGAGCGAGGGCAACGCCATCTGGCTGGACGCGGGCATGTGCAGCCCGTACGCCTTCTACCAGTTCTGGCTCAACACCGCCGACGCCGACGTTGTGGACCGGCTCAAGGTGTTCACGTTCCTCACCCGGGCCGAGATCGAAGAGATCGCGGTTTCCGTGGCCGAGCGTCCCTTTGCCAGGGAAGGACAGCGGAAGCTGGCCTTCGAAGTGACCTCACTGGTGCACGGCGTGGACGCCACCGAAAAAGTCATCGCCGCTTCAGCGGCGCTTTTCGGCAACGGCGACCTGGCCGCATTGGACAAGGCAACGCTCCAGGCGGCTACCTCCGAACTTCCTTCGGCCACGGTGCAGGTGGACGGGATGGGGATCGTCGACCTGCTGGTGGCGTCCGGTCTATCGGAAAGCAAGTCCGCCGCCCGGCGCACCGTTGGTGAAGGAGGTGCCTACGTGAACAACGCGAAGGTGTCAGATCCGGAGGCCGTGATCTCCGAGTCTGAACTGTTGCACGGCCAGTACCTGCTCCTGCGCCGGGGCAAGAAGAACCTGGCCACTGTTGAGGTGCTGGTTCCCTAGCACCTTCACGGTCCGTATGCACGCCCTTCGGCGGCCGATTTGCACGGCCGCTGGGGGGCGTGTATTGTTTTCTGAGTCGCCGCCGCTGAGTGGTGACAAACCCCCAACTTATGAGAAGCAATTCTTGCCGCGCACCGCGTGGAATTGGAGAAATTGCTTCCCGTTGTGCTGGGCGGATTCATTCCACCGAGTGAATTCCGGAAGAAAATCCGGATTTGCGAAAGTGAATATGAATGAAATAAGATGGAAACATCGCAGCGAAGAAATACGGAAAAGAAATTCTTTCGAATTGTTTCCGGGAATATTCGAATGTGTCTGTTGTTTGAGAACTCAATAGTGTGCCAAGTTTGTTGATACCGATTATGTATGTAATTGGTTGATTGTGCTGTGCCGCCACCCCGTGGT